>JAGIAR010000002.1 GCA_017744735.1 Novosphingobium sp.
CCCCTCCCCCCCCCCCCCCCCGCACGAAACGGGGGCGCGAAACGAAATTTCCGCCCGCACGTTCACTCTCCCGAAGGAGAGAAACCTCATGCGAACCATCGTGCTCTGGGCGCTCGGCGTCCCCCTGCCGCTGCTGCTGTTGCTGGCCTATTGCAGCGGGCATCTGTGACCGGAGCTTCCCCCGGGACCGTTCCGACAGCGGTTGCGCCGCGCCCTAGCCGGTGCGCCGCTCGTCGTCCGGCTCCACCACCCGGAGCTCGGGCCTGGCCGGCGCGCTCTCGTCGGGCACGCCTTCGTGGAAGCCATCCTCGTCTTCGAACCCCGGACGGGTCCGCAAAAGCAGGATAACCAACGTTATCACGCACAAGAGAAGTAGCCCGCCAATAAGGGCAAGAATTATAGTCATAGGCCCCCGAGTCCCGGTTCCGTCATAGAACCGAATAAGAGGCTTAACAACAGCTTCACTATCGCGAGCCGCCACAATCCGTATTTCCCTGGGTGGGCGGCCGGCGGGATTCATTTCGCGGGGCTTCCGCGGCGGGGGCGACCTGCCCCCCGCGATCGTGTGCGGGGGCTTACTTGCCCTCGATTCCGAGCAGCTCGATCTTGAACAGCAGCGTGGCGCTGGGCGGGATCGGGCCGGCGCCGCGCAGCCCGTAGCCGAGGCTGGCGGGCACCGCGATCTCGATCGTGTCGCCCACCCCCATCTGCGGCACCGCGAGCTGCCACGCGGGGATCAGCTGGTAGAGCGGGAAGGTCGCCGGATCGCCGCCGTAGGAGCTGTCGAACGTGGTCCCGTCGGTCAGCGTGCCGGCATAATGCAGCGTCACCGTGTCGCGCACGGTCGGGTGCGGCCCGCTGCCGTCGCCCTTGATCCGGCGCCACAGCAGCCCGCCCTGCAGCCAGCTCCACCCGTCCTTCGCCTGGCGGCTGGCGAGCGCGGACTGCTGTTCGTTCAGCCACTTGGCGTCCTGCGGCAGGCCGGTGCCAGCGGGCTGTTCGGCGGCCGCGGCCTGCGCCGGGGCGGCGGGTGCGAGCGCGGCGAGCAGCAGCGCGGAGACCGGGGCGATGCGGCGCGGCGTCATTCGCCCGATTCTCCCCTGCCGCCGCCCATACCGCCGCCCATGCCGCCGTGCCGGCCGCCGCCCGGGCCGCGCGGTTCGCCGCCCGGAGCGCCAGGCCCGCCGGCCGCGCGCCGGCCCCAGGTTTCCTCGAGCAGGTTCACCTCGTCGTAGGTCAGCCAGCCGTCGTGGTTGAGATCGCCCGCGTCGAAATCCTTGTGCTCGTATTCGGTCAGCTCGGCCAGCGAGCAGCCGGCGTCGTAGTCGGTGTTGCACTCGACGATGGTGGTCGCGCTGACCGGGCGGATCAGATGCTCGAGCACCTCGGCCTCGCGGTCCTTGCCGAGGTGGACCGGCAGCGCCTCGGCCACCTGGGTGCCGCCCTGCTGGTCGCTCAGCGCGAGCGTGCCGAGCGAGAGCTGCCAGGCGGTGAACTCGGCGAGGCTGAGCTGCTGGTTGCGGTCGGTGTCGATCCGGTCGAAGCGGTCGCGGATCGCCACCGCCTTGCGCGCGGCGATGTTGGCGTTGAACTCGTCGAGCGTCAGCAGCCCGTCATGGTTGGTGTCGGCCTCGGCGAAGACCTTGGCCACCGCCTCGTCGAGCTTCTTGCGCTCGATCGGCTTGGGCGGGCGCGGCGCGGCGGGCTGGATATGGGTGTCGGCATCGCCGCCGGGGTCGATGTCCTGCGCCTGCGCGGCGCCGCCCAGCGCCAGTGCGGCGACTCCGAAAACCCCCATAATCCTGCGCATCGGGCGACCTGTTCGTTGCTTGTCGATCTGCATGGGCTGCTCGCTTTCCTGGGGTGAACGGTGGATGAACTGCTCGAAGGATCCAACGCGGGCCGCGGGCGAATCCTTCCCCCGCCGGCTCACGCGGTGAGGAAATCGACCAGCGCCCGGACCTTCTTCTGGCGCCATTGCGGGCGCGGCGCGACCAGCCAGTAGGAGCGGTGGCCCTGCTCGGGCCCGACCACCGCGGTCAGCCGCCCGTCGGCCAGGTCGCTCTCGACCAGCAGCAGCGGCAGCATCGCCTTGCCCAGCCCCGCGCGCACGCTGGCGAGCGCCTGGGCGGCGTTGCCGACCTGCAGCACCGGCTCGGCCCCGTCGGGCATCGGCGCGCCGGGCCAGGCGATCCAGTCGTCGGGCGCCTCGTCGCGGCGCACCACCACCCGCATCGCCGGGGCGAGCTGGACGCCCTCGAAATCGCCCGGCCCCTCTGCCAGGCGCACCGCGAGATCGAGATTGGCCTCGGTGAAGTCGACCTCCTCCCCGGCCACCAGCTGGTAGCGGATCTCGGGGTTCTCGGCGCGGAAGGCGGCCAGCCGCGGGGCGAGCCAGGTCGCCCAGAATTCGTGCGGCGCGGCGATCGCGTAGCTGTAGCTCGACTGGCCGGCCTGCATCGCCTGCACCGCCTCCTCGAACCGCAGGAAGCCCTCGCGCAGCGGCTCGAGCCCGGCCACGGCCTCGTCTGTCAGTTCCAGCCCCTTGCTGGTGCGGCGGAACAGCACCACCCCGAGCACATCTTCCAGCGCGCGAATCTGCTGGCCGACCGCCGCCGGGGTCACCGCCAGCTCGTCGGCGGCGCGGGTAAACGAGAGGTGCCGCGCGGCGGCGTCGAACACGCGGAGCGCGTTGAGGGGCAGATGCGTGCGCTTCATGGTCAGCGGGCTTTAGTAGGCCCCGCCCGCGCCCGCAACCTTGCCGGCACCGCTAGAAGCTCGCGGTCAGCGAGCCTGCGAGATAATGCGTATTGCCGGCGTCCGGCGCATTCGGCGCGTCGTGCAGGAAGCGCCCCTTGGCAAGCCACACCGCATTGGCCTCCGCCCGCAGGAATTTCGGCACCAGCCAGTAGCGGATCCGCAGGTCGAACTGGTGGCCGGCAAAACTGCCCGAGGCGCCGGTCGGGTCGCGCACGCCGGTGGTCGAGAAGGCGTCGGTCTTCTCCGCCAGCCACAGCGCGTGCCAGGTCGCGAAGGCGTCGAAGCGCGGCGACGGCGCAATCTCGGCGCGCAGGCCGAAGCTCTCGATATTGGCGCGGCCGATGTCGTTGTAGATTCCGGCCGGCCCGAAATCCGCCCGCCGCATGCCGTAGAGCGTGTCGAACCGGCCGTAGCGGCCGCCCGCCTTGTCGCCGCCGACCCGGTCGAATTCGAGCGAAAGGCGCAGCTTCGCCCTGCCCGGAAACAGCCGCCCGGCATCGGCATGCATCGCCCAGGCGCCGACCGCCTGCACCGGCGCGTCGGGCGCAGTACCGGTGCGGATGGTGCCGGATTGGTAGAACCCCTCGAGCTCGAAATCGATCGCACCGGGCCGGGGATCGCGGATCACCCGGGCGCTGAAGGTATCGAGATCCCGGTTGCGGGTCGGATGCCCGGCCCAGTCGCGCTCGCGCAGGCCGAAATAGCCGAGTTCGGCCGTGGCCCCCGCGAGCGTTTCCGGCCGCGCGAGCAGCGCGCCCCAGGCCTGCAGCGCGAAACTCTCGCGGTCCCATTCGGGACTCTGGCCGGCCAGCCCAGCCCGGTCGTCGGGCAGCCGGACCTGCGGCAGCACGTAGAACGCGGTCGCGGCAAGCCCGCCCGCGGTGCGCAGGTTCGCCCGCAGCCCGGTGAAGCCGGTTGTGGTGTTGCGGAAATCGTCGTCCGCGAACAGGCGCCGCGAGCCGAGATCGAGCTTGAACCGTCCGGCCTGCAGGCCGGCCTTGCTTCCCGCCCCGAACGGCGCGTCGAAATCGGCCGCGACATAGGCCTGCACCAGTTCGAGCGTGTTGACCTGGGTGGTGTCGAGCGAATCGCCGGGCCGGTTGAGCCACGCGCGGCTGTCGTAGAGCTCGGCCCCGAACCGAACCACGCCGGGATCGTATTCGGCGAACAGCGTCGCGCGGGAATCGAGCTGTCGGTCGCTTGGCGGCAGATCGGCGCGCGGCTGACCGTCGAGCGTCTCGTAGCGCAGGCGGACGCTGGCCGAGAGCTTGAAATCGGACGGATCGCCGATCGCGGACTGGAGCGACGGGGTTTCGGCCCCGGCGGCACAGGGCAGCGCAAGGGCAATCAGGGGCAGGAAGCGGATAGTCATCAAGCGCAACTCCACGCCGGAAGAACCGGCGAAAGGAAGCAAACGCTTGAGCGCAGGCTGCGCTTGACCGGGAGGCTGCACGGCCCCGGTGCGTGGAAAACTATACAAGCGGCTCGCGCGGCGCAACCGCCTGCCAAGCGCGACCAATGAATCGGATTTCATGGGGCCTCCGCGACCATTCGATGCCGCGGCTCCATCCGAATGGTCGCCGCTATGCATGGCGCAATACGGCGTGCCCTGCCCCGTGCTATCGCATGGCGGCGTTTGCGGGAAAACAGCTTTCGGTTCGCCGGCTATTCGAAATCCGCAGGATCGACCTTCGGCGATTGTGCGCCGCGCAGCAGGCTGCGCCCGCCGAAGAACAGTCCCAGCCCGATCGCGAAGGGGACGCCGCCGAAGACCAGCGCCAGCGGGGCGATCGAGGCGAACTCCTCGCCGCCGCCGCCGACCAGACCGCCGATCAGCACCACCCCGGTGCACAGCCCGCTCAGCCCGGCGATCAAGATGCCGGTGGCCAGCATCATTCCCCCCAAGAAGCCTTTCATCGCGTCCCCGCTTTCGCCAGCGCGCGGTGGCGGGCGAGCACTGCGGCGCCCTCCGCCCCCGCGCGGTAGAAGGTGTTGTAGGTGTCGAAGGGGACGATCTGCCCCTCCTCCGTCACGAAATGCACGCAGCTGCGCTTCACCGTGCCGAGATCGAAATTGTAGCGGTCGAGGAACTGCAGGATCACCACCCGGAAGCTGTCGGCATAGGTCAGCTCCTCGGGCACCAGCGCCTGCGGGAGGCAGCACAGCAGCCCGGCGAGCTTCTCGCTGGTATCGGCCTGCGCGGTCGCGAGCGAGAACAGGTCGAGCACCGCCTCGCGCAGCGCCGGATGCGCTTCGTAGCTGATCGTGTTGGGCCCCGAGAGGATCATCTCGCGCGGCAGCAGCGCGGTGATCGGGGTCACGCTGCGCCCGGAGCGCAGCCCGTAGCCGATGCAGATCTGGTCGGGATTGCACGGCAGCGGGATCAGGTCTTCCAGCCCGAACACCCCGGCTTCGGCGACCGCGCGGCGGATCTGGCTCAGCACCATGCGGTTGGCCTTGGGATCGAAGCCCTCGTTGCGCCCCGCGTCCTGCACCGGCTGGAAGGTGACCCCGCGCACGCAGCGCCACTCGAGCGCATGGCGCACGATCGCGGCGATTTCGCCGTCATTGACCCCGCGCTTCACCACCGCCACCAGCGTGGTCGAGATATTGTGCCGTTCGAGCGCCTCGAGCGCTTCGCGCCGGATGCGGCTGAGGCGCGCGCCGCGCAGATCCATCAACGCCTCGTCGTCGAGCGCGTCGAACTGGAGATAGACCTCCAGCCGCGGCGTGTAACTTGCCAGCCGCGCGACGAACTCCGGATCCTGCGCGATCCGCACCCCGTTGGTGTTGATCATCACATGGCGGATCGGGCGCGCCTTGGCCGCATCGAGGATTGCGAAGAATTCCGGGTGGATGGTCGGCTCGCCGCCCGAGAACTGGACCAGGTCGGGCTCGCCCTCGCTGCGCACCAGCGCATCCAGCATCGCCTCGATCTCCGCCAGCGGGCGGTGCGATCCGTTCATGTCGGCGGCGTCGGCGAAGCACACCGGGCAGGCGAGATTGCACGCCCGGTTGACCTCGATCAGCGCAAGGCAGCTGTGCTGCTCGTGATCGGGGCACAGGCCGCAGTCGAACGGACAGCCGGCCTCGGTCCGGGTCTGCGCTTCCAGCGGCCGGTCGCCCGGCTTGATCCACAGTTTCTGCTGGCGCCAGTACTCCACATCGTCGCTGATCAGCGTCTTCTGCACCCCGTGGCTGAGGCAGCGCTTGAGGTAGAAGACGCAATCGTCCTCGATGACGATCTTCGTCGCGACCGGTTCGAGGCAGGTCTCGCACAGGCTGGTGGTCTGCCCGTGGAAGACATAGGGCGCAGCCTTGCGTCCGGGCGCTTCAGCCCGGTCCGCGGTCAGCGCGTCGCCACCAGGTGATTCCATAGACGATCAGCCCCAGCATCAGGAAATGGAACAGGTTGAACGGCCCCACCAGCGGCGGATAGGGCTTGAGGAGCTCCCACACGAACCGCTGCGCAGCATAGACGATTACCAGCGCGTGGAAAGCGTGGTGCAGCGCCCAGCCCTGCCCCGCGACCCGCGCCCGCGCACAGACCAGCGCGAACAGGCCCATCGCCAGCGCCTCGTACAGCGCCACCGGATGGCGCCCGACCCCGTCGCCGAGATCGACCGCCCAGGGCAGCGATGTCGGCGTGCCGTAGGTATAGTCGGCCAGGCCGGAGAACAGGCAGCCCATCCGCCCGACCGCGATCCCGACGCCGAGCGGCAGCGCGAAGCCGCCCCCGGTCGAGACGCGGATGCCATGGCGCCATTTCCATAGCTCGACCGCCACGATCCCGCCCGCGAGCGCGCCGGCGATCGAATGCGATGGTGCCGCCGCGATGCTGCGCAGCGAATTGGCCGAACCGAACAGCCAGGCCCCGGCCAGCGCCCCGAGCGCGAGCGATACGAAATAGGACGGGGTCGAGATCGCCGCCAGCCGCCCGGCCTCTGCCGGCCAGCGGCGGTGCTGCCAGCGCGCGGCGAGCGCGGCCGAGCTCCACGCGGCAAGATCGCCGGCATAATGCGCCCAGGGTGCGGTGGGGAGATGGATCATCCGCGCCGGTCGGCCGCCGGGCGCGCGATCAATCGGCGGTCGCGGGCGCCGCCAGCGGGAAGAACGGGATCGCCACCTCGAAGCTTTCGCCTTCGCGCCCGCCGTCGAGCCGGCGGAAGGTGTAGAAGCCTTCCATGCTGCCGTGCGGCGTGGTGAGCGGGCAGCCGGACACGTAGTCGTGGCTCTGCCCGGGGGCGAGCACCGGGGTTTCGCCGACCACGCCTTCGCCATTGACGATGTTGATCGCGCCGCGTCCGTCGGTGATCCGCCAGTGGCGGCTGAGCAGCTGGACGGTTTCGCCCGAATGGTTCTCGAGCCGGATGTGATAGACCCAGAACCACTTGCCGGCCTCGACCCGCGACTGGTCGGGCATGAAGTTCACCGCCACCCTGACGGTGATGCCCTGCGTCATCGCGGCATGCTGGAACAGTTCTTTCACGAGTCGGGAAGCTAACGGGATTCCCCGCGCCTTCAAGTGCGGATGCGGCGAATTGCACCGCAAGGGTGGAAACGCCGGGCGCTTATTGCGCCGGAACGGCGGCTTCCTCTTCCACCAGCAGGCCGTCGCCGCGCAGCGCCCATTGCAGCCCGCGGGGTGCATAATCGAGCACCACCTCGGCGTTCAGCCTGCGGCGCGGAAGCTCCGCGATCAGCGTCGTGCCGAAGCCGCGGCTTTCGGGCTGCCGCACGCTGGGCCCGCCGCTTTCGCGCCACCACAGATGCAGCCCGGCGGCCGGCCGGTCGATCTCCCAGCCGATCGTGACCGTGCCCGCCGGAACGGAAAGCGCGCCGTATTTGAGCGAATTTGTCGCCAGTTCGTGCACCGCCATGCCGATCGCCTCGGCGGCCGGGGCGGACAGCGCCGCCGAAGGCCCGCAGATCTCGAACTGCCCCAGATCCTCGCCGAGGAAGCCGAGCTGGCGGCGCACCAGTTCGTCCAGGTCGACCTCGCGCCAATCGCCCCGCACCAGCAGGTCCTGGTTGGTCGCGAGGCCGTTCACCCGTACCTCGAAGCGTTCGACGAAGGCATCGTCCCCCTCGCCCCGCGCCGTCCGGCGGGCGAGCGCCTGCACCGTCGCGATCAGGTTCTTGGTCCGGTGGTTGACCTCGTGCAGCATCAGGCGGACCTTGTCGGTCTGCTCGCGCTGGTCGTGGATGTCGGTATGGGTGCCCACCCAGTGGGTGATCCCGCCGTCGGCCCCGCGCACCGGATGGGCCCGCGCCAGAAACCAGCGATACTGGCCGTCGCGGCCCTTCAGCGGGAAGATGTCCTCCCACTCGGCGCCGGTTTCCATCGACTCGTAATAGCGCGCCAGCACCTGGCTCAGGTGGTCCGGATGGTGAATGCTTTCGCGGCCGCCGTCCTCGAGCTGCGCGGCCGTGAGGCCGGTGTATTCCTCCAGCCGGCGGTTGACCCAGCCGACCTTGCCCGCCGGATCGGCAACCCAGGCGATCTGCGAAATGTTGTCGGCCAGCGCGCGGAACAGCTTCTCGCTTTCCTCGATCCGCTTCTGGGATGCGAGGTATCCGGTGGCGTCGCGCGCCATCTTGCACGCGCCGACGATATTGCCGTGGCTGTCGAGCACCGGGGAAACCGTGACGAAGACATGGATCAGGCTGCCGTCCTTGCGCCGCCGTTCGGTGACGAACTGGGGCACCCGTTCGCCGCCGGTGATCTTGGCGAGGATATCGTCCTCTTCGCGCTGGCGCTCGAACGGGATCAGCTTGCGGACCGATTCCCCGATCATTTCCTCGGCCGACTAGCCGAACAGCCGCTGCGCCGCCGGGTTCCAGCTGACCACGGTGGAGTTGAGATCCTTCGCGACGATCGCATCGTCCGAGGATTCGACCAGCGCGGCGTAGAAGTGATCCTGTGCTTTCATCCGGTTCTGCAGGTTGGTTCGGCGGCAGGCGTCGCCGGGAAGGCGCGCAGCCTACGCCAACTTGCCGATCCGTGCGAATCCAAATCCGTTCGCCACTGCGTGAAATGCCCGATTGCCACCGCGCCCGCGTGCGATAATCTCGTGCGCGGGTCGAACAGGCGAATGCGGGGGCATCGATGGGGCGTGGCGGAACCTTTGTGCGGCGGTGCGCGTGGGGCGCGGCCGCGGGGCTGCTGGCGCTGCGCCCGGCGGCAGGCTTCGCGGGGGACGCTCCTTCCGACGCTGCCTCCCCTTCCCCGCCGGTTGCGGCACCGCAGGCTGCTCCCGCAGACGGCGGCGCCCGCAAGCAGATCCCGACCTCGCTGTTCGCCGAGCGCAGCCAGTTCGGCAGCCCGCTGATCTCGCCCGACGGCAGCAAGATCGCGCTGCGGCTGACGGTCAAGGGCGAGCAGAACGTCGCCGCGATGGATCTTGCGACCAAGAAGATCCTCTACATGGCCGAGATGGACGCGACCCACGAGATCGACTGGTTCGCCTGGGCCGGAAACGACCGCCTGCTGGTGTCGGTCGGGACGCAGGACAAGATCTACGACGTCGATGTGCGGGTCACCCGGCTGTTCGCGCTCGACGTGGCGGATAAGGCGCTCCACTTCCTCGGGCCCAAGCGCCTCGGGATCGAGGGCGACGACGTGCTCTATACCGATCCCGCGGGCAAATACGTGCTGCTGTCCTATTCGCGCGACATCTTCACCGAGCCCGAGGTCTGGCGCTTCCCGCTCGATACCGGCGGGCCCGACAAGCCGGAGCGGATCCTGGGCAGCCAGGCCAACGTCTGGCAATGGATCGCCGACGACGACGGCACGGTGCGGATCGGGCTCGGCTGGTCGGGCACGCGGCTGGTCGTGCGCTATCGCCGCAGCGCGGACGACGGTTTCAAGATCATCGGCCGGCTCAGCCGCGACGCCGACAGCAAGGACGAATTGTGGGACGTGCTGCGGATCATCGGCGGCAGCGACGAGGGCTACATGCTCGACGACGGCGATCACGGCCATGTCGCGCTGCGCAAGTTCAACTATGCGACGCGGCAGACCGGCGAAGTGGTCTACGAGAACCCCGACTGGGACGTGACCGATTTCGACCTCGACGACGACGGCAAGCCGGTGGCGGTCTATTACACCGACGACCGCGACCATGTGGTGTGGCTCGATCCGAAGGTGGAGAAGCTCCAGAAGGCGCTCCAGAAGGCGCTGGACAGCCCCGACGTGTGGATCGGATCGCGCTCGAAGGACGATACGCAGATGATCGTGTGGTCCGGCGGGCCGACCGATCCCGGCGCGGCGTTCCTCTACGACGCCAAGACCCACAAGCTCGACATCTTCGGCGAAGCCCGCCCCGGCCTCGCCCCCGGGCTGCTAGCCCCGGTCAAGCCGGTGTCCTACACCGCGCGCGACGGGACCGCGATCCACGCCTACCTGACCCTTCCGCCGGGCCGCCCGGCCACCGGCCTGCCGCTGATCCTGCTGCCGCACGGCGGACCTTACGGGGTCCGCGACAAGCTCGAATACAACGACGAGGTCCAGCTGCTCGCCAGCCGCGGCTATGCGGTGCTGCAGCCGAACTACCGCGGCTCGGGCGGCTATGGCGAGACATTCGAGAAGCTCGGCGACGGGCAGATCGGGCGGACGATGCAGGACGATCTCGACGATGCGATGGACTGGGCGGTGGCGCAGGGGATCGCCGATCCGAAGCGGGTCTGCGTCGACGGCTCGAGCTATGGCGGCTACGCCGCGCTGTGGGCGGTGATGCGCAATCCCGAGCGCTATCGCTGCGCCGCGAGCTTCGCCGGGGTGACCGACTGGGACAGCCAGCTCCGCTACGACGCCGACTTCTTCACCGCCAAGGGCCGCAAGAGCTGGCGCACGCGGATCCGCGGGGAAGACCGCAAGTTCGATCTCGACACCGTCTCGCCCGCGCGCAAGGCCGCCACGCTGACCCGGCCGGTGCTGATCGCGCACGGCAAGATCGACGGCAACGTGCCCTTCAGCCAGTTCGAGAAGCTCAAGGCCGCGCTCGACAAGGCGAAGTTCGCCAAGGCGGACTATCTGGTGTTCGACAAGGAAGGCCACGGCTTCGACACCGCCGAGGACGAACAGCGCTGGTACGATGCCCTGATCGCCTTCCTCGCCAAGAACGACCCGCCCGACTGAGGGATGTCGCACATCTTTCTTGCGAACGACTCGCATTAGCGATAAACGACTCGTCCAACGACGGAGTCCGTTTTGCGATGAGCGACCGCCCCAGCACCGCCAACCTCCTGCCCTTCCCGCTGCCGGAAAGCCGCGCCGACCGCATGGTGCTGGTCGCGATGCGGCGGATGGCCGCGCACGGGATCCGGGATGCCCATGCCGCGATGGTCATGCTCGACCTGTTCGGCGCGCGCTTCCGCCGCCCGCTGGTGCTGCTGCGCGCCTTCATGCTCGATTTCGCACGCGCCTCGCTGCGCTCGATCAAGATCGCGCCGTGCTGCTCGCTCCGCATGACCGAGGACGAAGGCCGGCTGCTCGAGGCGCTGCGACTCGCCGCGCACGAGCCGGCGCTGGCGGAGGACCTGCTCGCCCGGCTCTCGGGCAGCCCCTGCGTGTGCGAGCCGCTCTCCGCCGCCGCGGTGTTCGGCCGCGCGCTGGAGGAATGGGAGCTGGCGCGGGCCTAGTTTTCGCCCGCCCCGTCCTGGGAATCGGCCGCGGCGTCGGGCTCGGTGCTGTCGCCCGCCGCGGAATCGACCGGCTCCTCGCCCGCTGCGGCGGCATTCCCCTGGTCGATCCCCTTGTGCATGTCGCGCTGCATCTTGAGTGCGTCGCGCTGCATGTCGCCGAGATTGTGCAGCACCGCGCCGGCGCTGGCGTTGCGCACCTTGTTCTCGTCGAATGCGCGCTTGCCGAGGACCGAGGCGACATATTCGGCAAAGGCGATCCCGGTGATCTGCTGGCCGGTGGCGGCGGCCGCCCCGTCGCTCGGCGCGGCGCGCTTGCAGTCGGTGGCCACGTCGATGCCCCGGTCGCCGACCGCGGTCAGCTTCGCCCGGCAGTCGATCGCGGCGAACGTGCCGACGGCGGCATAGCGGACCTCGTTCTCGCTCGGCGAGGTGAGCTGCACCTCAAGCCGCCCGAACGGCTCGCGCCCCTTGCGCAGATCGGCCTGCGCGAGCAGCGCCTTGGCCTCCTTCACCGTCAACGGATAGTCCGGCCCGGACGCCGCGCGCATCGGCAGGAAGTACACCCCCGCTCCCGCCGCGGCGACCAGCGCCATTCCGAAAACCACTTCCCGCATAGCCAGCCCCCGCTTCAGCCGGGGCCGGTCTAGCAGCGAGGGGTTACGATTTGGTTGGCTGCAACCTCAGAGCCCCGCCTTCGCAAACGCCCGGTCGAGATCCTCGATCAGGTCCTGCGGGTCTTCCAGCCCGACGTTGAGCCGGATCATACCTTCCCCGATCCCCATCTCGGCACGGCCTTCGGGGCCCATGTTGTTGTGGGTGGTCGAAGCCGGGTGGCACGCGAGGCTCTTGGAATCGCCGATGTTGTTCGAGATGTCGATCAGTTCGAGCGCGTTGAGCACCGCGAAGGCCTTCTCGCGCCCGCCGTCGACCACGAAGCTGAAGATCGGGCCGAAGGCGTCCATCTGCTTCGCGGCCAGGTTGTGCTGGGCGAAGCTGGGCAGGCCGGGGTGGAGGACCTGCGCCACCCGCCCCTCGACGAAAGCGCCGACCTTGAGCGCGTTCTCGCTCTGGCGATGGGCGCGCAGGTCGAGGGTCTCGAGCCCCTTCAGCACCACCCAGGCGTTGAACGGCGAACAGATCGGCCCGGTGTTGCGCTGGAACGGCGAAAGCACGCCGTTGATCCAGGCGTCGCTGCCGCAGATCGCCCCGGCGAGCACCCTGCCCTGCCCGTCCATCAGCTTGGTGGCCGAATAGGCGACGATGTCGATCCCGAATTCCAGCGGGCGCTGCAGCACCGAGGTCGCGAAGGCATTGTCGACGATGGTGGTGATCCCGTGCGCCTGCGCGAGCTTGGCGACGTGCTCCATATCGACGATGTCCATCGTCGGGTTGGCCGGGGTCTCGAAGAAGAACACCTTGGTGTTCGGCTGGATCGCGCGTTCCCAGGCATCGTTGTCGCGCCCGTCGATCGCCGTGTGGGTGATCCCGAAGCGGTTGAGCACGTTGTTCATGATCCAGCGGCACGAGCCGAAGGCCGCGCGGCCCATCACCACATGGTCGCCGGCCGAGAGCATGCACAGCAGCGCGCTGGTCATCGCGGCCATGCCGCTCGCCTGCACCTTGCACGCCTCGGCCCCCTCCATCGCCGCGATCCGCTCTTCGAGCATCGCCACGGTCGGGTTCTGGAACCGCGAATACTGCATCCCGGTGGCTTCGCCGGCGAAGCGCGCGGCGACGGTCTCGGCGCTGTCGTAGGTGTAGCCCGAGGTGAGGAACAGCGCTTCGCTCGTCTCGCCCTGCTCGCTGCGCCAGGTGCCCGCGCGCACCGCCTGCGTCGCGGGGCGCCATTTGGCGGTGATGGTGCGGTCGGTTCCGGTGGAGTTTTTCATGGGTCGGGGCCTTAGGACCGGGCGAAGCGAGGGGCAAGCCTTGCACCGCCGAACCGCTCTGCTATCTCCCGCCGCGATGACCCAGTCGCTTTCGACCGTTCGCGATCCCCGTGGCTGGAGCGCGCTGATCGTCGCGATCTTCGCCGTGCTCGTCTGCATTCGTCTCGGCACCCCGAGCCGGTTCTATTTCGACGAGGTCCACTACATTCCCGCCGCGCGGGTGCTGCTGCAGTTCGACCATATCACCAACCGCGAGCATCCGCTGGTGGGCAAGGAAATCCTCGCCCTGGCACTCACCTGGTTCGGCGACAAGCCGGTTGCGTGGCGGGTGTTCCCGGTGATCGCCGGGATCCTGACGCTGATCGCCTTCATCCGGCTGATGTGGTTCACCACCCTCTCGCGTTTCGCGACGATCGCCGGCGGCGTGCTGCTGGCGACCGGCTTCGTGCTGTTCGTGCAGGCGCGCATCGCGATGCTGGACATCTTCATGGCCTGCTTCACGATGATCGGGCTGTGGATGGTGGCGGCGGCGGTGCGCCTGCCCGGGCAGGCGCGCTGGCGGCTGGCGGCCGCGGGGATCGCGATGGGCCTCGCGCTCGGCAGCAAGTGGAACGCGGCGCCGCTGGCGGTGCTGCCCGGCCTGACCTTCCTGGTGCTGCGGATCAGGGAGGCCGGTCCGCGCTTCCTCACCCGGCGCGATTGCGGCCCGATCCCCGGCATCAGCCTGATCGAAGCCGGCGTGTGGCTCGGCGTGCTGCCGGTCGTGGTCTATCTCGCGACCTTCTGGCCGGTGTTCTTCTACGCCAAGAACCCGCTGACGATCGGCGGCTACTGGGAATACCACAAGAAGATGTACGAGCTGCAGGAGCAGGTCGTGAAGCCCCACCCCTATATGAGCCGGTGGTACGAATGGGTGATCGACTGGCGCCCGATCTGGTATCTCTACGAACGGGTCGACGGCGCGCAGCGCGGCGTGCTGCTGATCGGCAACCCCTTCACGATGATCGTCGGGCTGGCCGCGGTCGCGTGGTGCGGCTGGGCCGGCTTCATGGAGCGGAACCGCCCTGCGCTGGTGTTCTTCGGGCTCTATGCGGTGACCATCGGGATGTGGATCGTCGCGCCCAAGCCGGTGCAGTTCTACTACCACTATTTCCTGCCGAGCTGCTTCCTGCTGGGCGCGCTGGCGGTCACGCTGGACCAGCTATGGAAGGAAGGCTGGCACAAGACCGCGCTGGGATCGGTAATCGCCAGCGTGGTGCTGTTCGCGATCTTCTATCCGATCATCAGCGCGGCCCATCTCGAGGGGCCCTATTCCTTCCAGCACTGGATGTGGCTGAACAGCTGGAAATAGGGCTCAGGCGAAGCCGATCCGCGCCTTCGGTCCGAGCAGGTACCACACCAGCAGCCCGGCAAACGGAAACAGCACGATCACCGCCGCCCAGCCGATCTTCATGCCGGTGGATGCCGCGCTCTGCGCGACGTTCACGATTGCCCAGAAGTCGAGCAGGAGGATGAGGAAGGTAAGAAGAAACGTCATCTTGGCCACCTTTGCGTTGGCCCCCGCATTACTACGCAAGCGCGCGGCAAGCCGTTCCCCGGCTGGGCGCAAGGCGGCAACGGCTGGAGGAAGTCGAACGCGAAAGTGTCCGTTCTTCTCCCGTTGACGGGAGAAGGATACGCAGGCTTGGCCGCTTGCGGCCTAGCCGCAGTTGGATGAGGGCTGCCTGCTTCGACGATCAGCTGAGGCGGCGCAGGTTGCGCGCGTCCGAACTGGTTCTGCCGATGCTCGCGGGCTGCAGGAAGGGCGAAGACACCCCTCATCCAAGCTGCGCTACTTGTACTTGCCCCACACGAAGCGGCTCGACAGCGCGTAGTTCCACACCGAGCCGATCACGATCCCGACGATTGCCGAGGGATAGGGGTGGAAGCCCGAGCGCACCAGGATCGCGGCGACGCCGATGTTCGACAGCATCCCGACCGAACAGGTCACCGCGAAGCGCAGCCAGCCGCGCATCAGCGGGCCGAAGCCCGCCAGGCGCTTGTCGGCATAGGTCAGCGCGTTGTTGAGCACGAAGTTGAAGGTCATCGCGACCACCGCGGCGATCGACTGGCCGACATCGAATTCGGTGATCCAGCGGCCGAACACGAAGCCGTCGCCGCCGTTGAGCCGCAGCACGGTGGTCAGCACCGCCATGTGGACCACGACGCCCGCTGCGCCGATCGTGCCGAACAGCGCGAAGCGCGTCGGGATGATCCGGCCGAGCCACTTGTCGTAAAGGCCGATCAGGAATTCGAACACCACGGTGCGGTCGAGCTTGCTTTCGCCTTCGGCGCGCTGGGCGAAGGTCAGGGGCAATTCTTTCACTCGGAGCGGTCCCTCCACGGTGGCGAGGATATCGAGCAGGATCTTGAAGCCGACGCCCGACAGGCGGTGCGCGTCGGCGCGCAGGATGCGGGCGGGGAGCATGAAATAGCCGCTCATCGGGTCGCTCAGCTCCATGCCGGTGACCTTGCGCGCGAGCTTGTTGGCGAGCTGCGAGCCCTTTTCGCGCCCCTTGCTCGAAAGCCCGGCGGCGCTGGCGCCCTCGGCGAAGCGCGAGCCGTAGGCGACGTCGTAATCGCCGCTTTCGAGCGCGGCGAGCATCTGCGGCAGCAAGGCCGGATCGTGCTGGTGGTCGGCGTCCATCACCGCGACCATCGGCGCGGCGGTGGCGCACATGCCTTCGATCGCGGCCGAGGCCAGCCCGCGGCGGCCGATCCGCTCGATCACCCGCACCCGCGGATCGTCGAGGCTGATCGCGCGCGCCTCGTCGGCGGTGCCGTCGGGGCTGTTGTCGTCGACGATCACCGCTTCCCACTCGATGCCCTTGAGTGCGGCGTCGAGCTTCGCGACCAGCGGGCGCAGATTCTTGCGCTCGTTATAGGTCGGCAGGATGATCGCGAGGCGCAGGCTCATGGTCGGGAAAACTCAGAGCCGCTCGACGATCGCGGCGCCGATTTCCGCGGTCCCGGCGCTGCCGCCGAGATCGCCGCCCTTGATCCCGTCGGCCAGGGTTTTCGCCACTGCCGCCTCGACCCGCGCGGCCTCGGCTTCGCGGCCGAAGGAATGGCGCAGCATCATCGCGAGGCTGAGCACCATCGCCATCGGGTTGGCCTTGCCCTGCCCGGCGATATCGGGCGCGGAGCCGTGGATCGGCTCGTAGAGGCCCTTGGTGCCGTATTGCGTCTGGGTCTCGCCCAGCGAGGCGCTGGCGAGCAGGCCGATCGAGCCGACGCACATGCTGGCCTGGTCCGAAAGAATGTCGCCGAACAGATTGCCGGTCACCACCACGTCGAACTGGCCGGGCGCCTTGACCAGCTGCATCGCGGCATTGTCGACATACATGTGGGTGAGCTCGACGTCGGGGTATTCCTTCGCGGTCTCGATCACCACGTCGCGCCACAGCTGGCTGGTCTCGAGCACATTGGCCTTGTCGACGCTGCACAGGCGCTTGCCGCGGCCCTGCGCGGCCTTGAAACCCACATGGGCGATCCGGCGGACCTCGTTCTCGTCGTAGGACATGAAATCGAAGCCCTGGCGGCGCCCGTCTTCGAGCGTGCGGATGCCCTTTTCGCCGAAATAGACGTCGCCGTTGAGCTCGCGCACGATCAGCAGGTCGATCTCGCGGGCGATCTCGGGGCGCAGGCCGCTGAGGTCCTCGAGGCCGGGGAACAGCGTCGCCGGGCGCAAATTGGCGAACAGGGTGAGCGCCTGGCGCAGGCCGAGGATCGCCTGTTCGGGGCGCAGGTGGCGTTCGAGAGCGTCGCACGAAGGATCGCCGACCGCGCCGAACAGCACCGCATCGGCGGCCTTCGCGATGGCGAGCGTTTCGGGCGGCAGCGGGTGGCCGTGCTTCCTGTACCCGGTGCCGCCGACATCGCCATGCGCCAGTTCCACCCCGGGCAGCGCCAGCGCGTCGAGCACGGCCAGTGCCTGCTCCATGATCTCGGGACCGATGCCGTCGCCGGCCAGAACTGCAATCTTCATCAATCTATCCGCCCAAGCCTGTCCCGGAGAATCGCTCGCGCGCCCATAACATCGCCGCGCCGGTCGGCAAGGAGGTAGCGCTCGAGCGGGGCCGAAAGTGCGTCGAATGCGGACAGGGCGTCGGCCAGTTCGGGGCCCTTCGGCCTTCCCCCGCCGCCATAACCCAGCTCGCGCAGCACCAGCGCCTCGTAGGTCACCATCGCGCCGGCCCAGCCGCGCGCCGACGGGGCATGGCAGACCGCATCGAGCAGCGCCTTCAGCGCCTGGTAGAGCGCCGGATAGGGATGGCGTTCGGGCAGCGCGGTGGCGGTGAGCGCGCAGGCCCACTGGATCGCCGCCGCCGGCAGCGGCTCGCCCAGCCACGGGCCGCGGCTTTCGAGCAGTTCGAGCCGGGCGAAGGGGAGCTGGCTGTCGGATTTCGAGCGCAGCTCCGCCTCGACCAGGTTGCCGGGGATCACCACCGGCCGCAATTGTCGGCCCCTGCCCCCCGCGACATAGCCGGCGACGAGCCCGTGATCCTCGGTCAGCAGCCGCGCGATCACCGCGGTCTCGCCGTGCGGCCGGGCCGAACAGAGGATCGCGGGGGAGCGGAGCTGCATGCGTCCTTACATCTGCACCGGCATGCCGAGATGCGCGAGGAAGTCCGGCTTGCCGAGCGACACGCCGTTGGCGCGCAGGATCGCATAGGCCGCGGTGGCGTGGAAATAGAAGTTCGGCAGCGCGAAATTGCGCAGATAGTCGGCCCCGCTAAAGCGGTAGCCCATGCCGTTGGGGAACTTGATCGCGACTTCGCGGTCCTCGGCGCCGGCATAGGCATCGGGGCCCACGCTCTCGACGAAGGCGACGGTCTTGTCCATCCGCGCCTGCAGCTCGGCGAAGGTGCTTTCCGTGTCCTCCATCACCGGGGCCTCGGTCCCGGTCAGCCGCGCGACGGCGAATTTCGCCGAATCGGAGGCGAACTGGAACTGGCGCGGCAGCGGATGCATGTCCTCGGCCAGCCGCGCGCCCATCAGCGCCGCCTCGTTCCGCTCCGCCGCCGCCTTGTCGAGCCAGGCGCGCATGTTGCGCAGCGTGGCGACGAACACCGGTGCCGCCGAATCGTAGATCGTGAATTGCATGGAAGACCCTCCCGTGTGGTGGAGGGCATGTGCCCCGCTTTGGCGGCGCGCGCTAGGCGGAAACCGCCTCGCTGCAGTCGCTGCACAATTCCGCTGCGGGACGCTTGCCGGCGGCGACCAGGGGGTTCTCCTTGCGGCCCATGCTCCAGTTCCGCTGCATCCGCACCTTGGGATTGGGCGCGCACCAGATTTCGCCGGTCGCGTCGATCGCGGTGACCCACATGAGGTTATGCTCCTGGCCGTAATCGATCATGCCGATCGCATAACCGTCGCCCTTGCCGAGCACGTGGAGCGGGATCGGGGGATTGAGCTGGGTGAACATGGGAAACCACCTTTCGCGTGCCCAAACGGGCAGTGCGGGCGAGCGGTTCCAGCGGTTTAACCTGAGTTGGCGAGAAAGCCGCTACTTCTTCGGCTTGCCCTCGAGCGCGGCCAGCCGCTCGGCCAGCTTCTCGTTCTCCTCGCGCGCCTTGGCGGCCATTTCCTTGACCGCGTCGAATTCCTCGCGGGTCACGAAATCGAGCCCGCCGAACGCGCCCTTCATCCGCTCGCGCGCCGCCTCGCGCGCCTCGCGGGTCATCCCCGCGAAGGTGCCGGCGGCGCTGTTCATCAGCTTGACGAAGTCGGAGACCATCGGATTGTCGCTTTGCATGGTGCCTATATGGTCCGGTCAGGAATGAAGTTCAATCCGCTGGACCGCGCCGGAATAGCTGCTGCCGTCCGCATCGCGGTTGAGCTGGAGCAACTGCCAGTTGAGCGCGGTGGCGAAGCAGATCCACAGGAAATAGGGCACCAGCAGCGCCCCCGCCTGCCAGCGCACCCGCCAGAACAGCGCGAGCGTCAGCAGCACCAGCACATCGAGCGCGGCGATCACGTAGAGCGCGCCCGAAATCCGGCGCAGCGCGAAGAACACCGGCGACCAGGCCAGATTGACGAGGAACTGCACCACGAACACCGCCAGCGCCGGCCCGCGCCCCCGCGCGCCCCAGGCGGCCGCGACCAGCGCCGCGGCGAGTCCGATCATCGCATAGAGGATCGACCAGACGATCCCGAAGGTCTGCGGAGGGGGATAGAAATCCGGCTTGAGCAGGCTCGCGAACCACGGATTGTCGGGGCCGGAATTGGAAACCATGCCCGACAGGAAGCCGAACAGCACGACCACCGGCACGATGAACAGCGCCCAGCGGATGAAACTAGCCCTGAGCTGGGCACGCGACGCGAGGACTGTCATGCACTCTCCGATTCGGTCGGGCGGATATTGGCGGCGGTTGCGGGGCCGGGCAACGGCGCGCGCGGCTTTTCCTCTCCCGAAATGGGAAAGATCACCCCCGCTTTGCGGAAATCAGGAATTCCACATTGCCTTCGGGCCCGGTGATCGGGCTTTCGACGATCCCCTGAACCGCCCAGCCTCCCAAATCCTTGTCGGCGCCCGTCAGCCAGGCCTCCACCTCGTCGCACACGCGCCGGTGCAGCGCCGGATCGCGCACCACCCCGCCCTTGCCGACTTCGCCCTTGCCGACCTCGAACTGCGGCTTGATCAGCGCGACCACCCGGCATTGCGGCGCCGCGAGCCGGAGCGGCACTTCCAGCACCTTGCGCAGGGAAATGAAGCTCGCATCGCATACCACCCAGCCGCACGGCCGGTCGATCAGCTCGGGCGTGAGCAGCCGCGCGCTGGTCTGTTCGAGCACGGTCACGCGCGGATCCTGGCGCAGTTTCCAGGCGAGCTGGTTGGTCCCGGAATCGACCGCGAACACATGGGCCGCGCCCTTGCTCAGCAGCACATCGGTGAAGCCCCCGGTCGAACTGCCGATGTCCATCGCGGTCGCCCCTGCGGGATCGAGCCCGAAATGCTCGATCGCATGCGCCAGCTTGATCCCCCCGCGGCTCACCCAGGGATGATCGCGCCCGCGCACTTCTATGGCGGCATCCTCGGCGACCGTCTGGCCCGGCTTGGCGATCTTGGTCTCGCCTGCAAACACCAGCCCGGCCATCACCAGCGCCTGCGCGCGGGTGCGGCTCTCGGCGAGCCCCCGCTCCACCAGCATTTGGTCGATGCGTTGCTTTTTACCCATGAGGAGTGGCGATAGCGACGCGGAGCGGGTTGAGCCAGCACCGGCTTGCCGCCATACGGGGGCGATGCCGTATCGTCTGCTTCCCGCATTGCTGCTCACCGCCGCGCTCGGCGCCTGCGTGCCCAAGGCCGCTCCGCCGCCGCCCGCGCCCCGCCCGATCCCCGCGCCTGCGCCGGCTCCCTTGCCGACGCCGACTCCGGCGCCCGCCCCGCCGCCGAGCTATGCCAACTGGATGGATGCGCCGCGCACGCCCGGCGACTGGTTCTACAAGCGGATGGGGAACGCGACCTACGCGGTCTACGGCGCCAGCGACCGCGATTTCGTGTTCGTGATGCGCTGCGACCTTGCCGCCCGCACGATCGCGCTCGGCCGGGTCAGCGCGCAGGCCGCGGCGCGCCCGCTGCGCATCCGCACCGAAACCGCCGAGCGGACCCTCACCGCCGTGCCGCGCCAGGGCTCGATCGAAACGCTGCTGGCGGTCGATCTCGCCGCGCGCGACCCGCTGCTGGACGCGATGGCGCTGAGCAAGGGGCGTTTCGCCGTGGAAGCCGCGGGCGAGACCCCGCTATACGTCCCGAGCTGGCCCGAGGTCAGCCGCGTGATCGAGGATTGCCGTTAACTAACGATAGTATTCCGGAGGGGCCGCAATCGCCCTTCGCGATTCGCGCACCAGCCGCTCGGCACCGACGAACCGGACTTCTCCAGTTCGCCCGATTTCCACGAAACGTGCGCTATCCACGCCCATTCGCTTGGTTCTTTCCCTTTACCGCAAATACCGCGCGCACCGCCGCAGGCGCTTTGGCGCGGACCGCCCGGACCGGCCAGAACAGAGGGGGCGTTTGTTACCTTACGATAGTATCTCACCAAAGGATTTTACCATGGGACTGACCTTGAAGCACCTCACTGCCGGCACTGCCGCTCTTGCGCTGGCCGCACCCTTCGCGCTGGGCATGGCGCAGGCGCAGGAAGCCCCCGCACCGGCGCCGACCGCAACCCCCACGCCGACCCCGACTCCGACGGAAACCCCGACCGAGACCCCGGCTCCCGCCCCATCGGGCTCCTGACCCGCTTTTTCGAGCGGGATCTCATCCCTGCGTCCGGGCGGCTGCCCCCTCCCGGTCCCTGCAAGCCCGCGCTCCCAAGGCGCGGGCTTGTCTGTTTGAAGGCCCTTTCGGGGCGCCGGCGAAAGACAGGAAAAAGGCCCGCGCTTGGCGCAGGCCCGAAGCATTCGATTCTGACGGGGAAAAACATTTTTGCAAGACTTGTGTTGCGGCGCATCATGACTCACATATTGGTCAGCCGCTCTAAACGGCGACTTGGCTTCAACAGCGCGAAAGGAGGTGACCGATGTCTCATGGTTCAGCAGGGAGGTCGGTACAGTTCCGCACGGAGCATTATCGTCAGTTCTAAATCGACGATAAAGGTTTCGTGAGCGGTCCCTTTCCGGCCGCTGACCATGCGAAAGGCCGTTCCCGGTTAGCCGGGGCGGCCTTTCACATTTCTGAAATCCTCATTGTTGCGAAGAAGGCCGCGCCGGCCGGCACGCGGGCCGCAAATCCGCAGAAATCCTAACATTTGCAACCGTCACAGACGCAACTTCACGGGCACTTGCCTAAGTTGCAATTTTCGGTTTAACCGCTCGGCTTAACGTTAGTGAGCGAAGTGTCATGGCCGATTTCCCCGCCGCAGAATTCACCCGGGAGCAGCATCCGGCGCCCACCGCCAATGCGGAGCGCGAGGCCGTCCTCGCCAATCCGGGCTTCGGCAAGGTGTTTTCCGACCACATGGTGTCGATCGACTGGCACGAGGGGATCGGCTGGCACAACGCCCAGGTCGGCCCGCGCAAGCCGCTGGTGCTCGATCCGGCCGCGGCCGTGCTGCATTATGCGCAGGAGATCTTCGAGGGGCTCAAGGCCTATCGCCTGGCCGACGGCGGCATCTCGCTGTTCCGCCCCGATCGCAACGCGCATCGCTTCAATTCCTCGGCCGAGCGGCTGGCGATGCCGCACCTGCCCGAAGAGACCTTCATCGGCGCGGTGCGCGAGCTGGTGCTGGCAGACCGCGACTGGTTCCCGAACGTCGAGGGCGGCTCGCTCTACCTGCGCCCGTTCATGTTCGCTTCGGAAGCCTTCCTCGGCGTCCGCCCGGCCAAGGAATACAAGTTCCTGGTGATCGCCAGCCCGGCGGGCAACTACTTCAAGTCGGGCGCCCCGGCGGTCTCGATCTGGGTTTCGCAGGATTACAACCGCGCAGGCCCCGGGGGCACCGGTGCGGCCAAGTGCGGCGGCAATTACGCCGCCAGCCTGGTCCCCCAGGCAGAGGCGATCGCGCATGGGCACGACCAGGTCGTGTTCCTCGACACCGCCGAGCGCAAGTGGATCGAGGAACTGGGCGGGATGAACCTGTTCTTCGTGTTCGACGACGGCACGATGATCACGCCCCCGCTCGGCGGCACGATCCTGCCCGGGATCACCCGCGACAGCCTGATGACCCTCGCCCGCGAGGAAGGTCTGTCGGTGCACGAGCAGCTGTATTCGATCGATCAGTGGCGCGACGACGCGCGCAGCGGCAAGCTGGTCGAGACCTTCGCCTGCGGCACCGCCGCGGTGGTCACCCCGGTCGGCCATGTCGCCGGGCACGACGGCGAGTTCACGATCGGCTCGGGCGGCCCCGGCCAGCTGACCACCAAATTGCGCGAGAAGCTGGTCGGCATCCAGCGCGGCACCGTGCCCGACACCCACGGCTGGGTGACCCGGATCGCGTGATGGACCTGCCGGTCTGCGTTGCAGCCCTCTACCAGTTCGCGCCCTTCCCCGATCCCGCCGCGCTGCGCGGGCCGCTGCTCGATCTGTGCGAGGCGCAGGGGATCAGGGGCACGCTGCTGCTGGCGCGCGAGGGGATCAACGGCACCGTTGCCGGTATGGATGAAGCGATTGCCGCGCTCGTCGGGCATATCCGCATGCTGCCGGGCTGCGGCGAGCTGGAGGTCAAATACTCGCGCGCTCCCGCAATGCCGTTCCACCGGATGAAGGTGCGGCTCAAGCGCGAGATCGTGACCATGGGCCAGCCCGACATCGATCCGCTCGCCAGCGCCGGCACCTATGTCGCGCCGCAGGACTGGAACGCGCTGATCGCCGATCCCGCCACGATCGTGATCGACACCCGCAACGACTACGAGGTCGCGGTGGGCAGGTTCAGGGGCGCGATCGATCCCGAGACCGCCAGCTTCCGCGACTTCCCCGCGTGGTTCCGCGGCGAGCGCGAGCGGCTGCTCGGGCCAGGTGATGCCCCCAAAGTCGCCATGTACTGCACCGGCGGGATCCGCTGCGAGAAGGCGACCGCCTTTCTCAAGGCCGAGGGGATCGAGGATGTGTTCCATCTCAAGGGCGGCATCCTGAAGTATCTCGAGGAGGTACCGGCGGCCGAGAGCCTGTGGGACGGCGAATGCTTCGTGTTCGACCAGCGCGTGACGGTCGCCCACGGTCTCGCGCCCGGCAGCTACGATCTGTGCCACGCCTGCCGCCGCCCGGTGAGCGCAGCGGACAAGGCCTCAGACCTCTATGCCGAGGGCGTCAGCTGCCCCGCCTGCCACGCCGAGCGCAGCGACGGCCAGCGCGCCGGCTATGCCGAGCGTCAGCGGCAGGAAACCCTCGCCGGGGAACGCGGCGAGGCGCATGTCGGGGCGAAGTTCGGCTAGAGCGCCTCGCCCGCCGCGCGGCCGCTCGCCCAGGCCCACTGGAAATTGTAGCCGCCGAGCCAGCCGGTGACGTCCACCGCCTCGCCCACCGCGTAAAGCCCCGGAACCTTCTTCGCTTCCATCGTCCTCGACGACAGCTCGCCGGTGTCGATCCCCCCCGCGGTCACCTCGGCCTTGGCCAGCCCCTCGCTGCCGTTGGGAGTGAAGCGCCAGTCGGCCAGCCGCGCTTCAGCCCCGGCCAGCGCCTTGTCGGACAGGTTGGACAATTCGCGCTCCAGCCCGAGCTGCTCGGCCAGCGTCGCGGCCAGCCGGTCGGGAAGGAACTCGCCCAGCACGCCGCGCAGGGTCGCGCGCGGGCGATTGCGCTTGGCTTCGATCAGCCAGCCGCGCGCCGCATCGGGCAGGAAGTCGATCCCGACCTGCTCGCCCCGGCGCCAGTAGGACGAGACCTGCAGGATCGCCGGGCCCGACAGGCCGCGGTGGGTGAACAGCGCCGCCTCGCGGAAGCGTGCCTTGCCGCAACGCGCGACCACCTCCGCCGCGACCCCCGAAAGCTCGCGGAACAGCACCTCGTCCCCGCCGAGCGTCAGCGGCACCAGCGCCGGGCGCGGCTCGACCAGCTTGAGGCCGAACCGGCGGGCGAGGTCGTAGGCGAAGCCGGTCGCGCCCATCTTGGGGATCGAGGGGCCGCCGGTCGCGATCACCAGCGCCGGGGCGCTGGCCCCGGCGACATGGAACAGCCCGTCGGAATGCGAGACCGCGCCGGTATCCACGCCGCAGCGCAGCTCGACGCCGCCCTTCGCGCATTCCTCCAGCAGCATATCGACGATCTGCCGCGCCGGGCCGTCGCAGAACAATTGTCCCAGCGTCTTCTCGTGCCACGCGATCCCGTAGGCCTCGACCAGCGCGAGGAAATCCTGCGGCGAATAGCGCCCGAGCGCCGATTTCGCGAAATGCGGGTTCTGCGACAGGTAGCGGTCCGCCGCGGTGTGGAGATTGGTGAAATTGCACCGCCCGCCGCCCGAGATCAGGATCTTCTTCCCCGGCGCCGCGGCCTTTTCCAGCACCAGCACGCGCTTGCCGCGCTGACCGGCGGTGGCGGCAGCCATCAGCCCGGCGGCGCCGGCTCCCAGCACGATCGCGTCGAATGGTTCGGGCATCGGGGCGCGGTAGACGTTGCGCTCTGTCCCGTCATCCTGAACTTGTTTCAGGATCTATTTCGCCATTCAGGCGAGCGGTCTCGGTCGCACGATGGATCCTGAAACAAGTTCAGGATGACGGTGGGAAAGGATCGAGCGCAATCACACTCCGCGTCAAGCGCTCCACCTCGCCCATGTCGTGGCTGACGTAGAGCACCGGCAGTGCCAGCTCGTCCCGGATGCGTTCGACCACCTGCAGGATGTCGTCCGCGCGCGCGGCGTCGAGCGAGGTCAGCGGTTCGTCCATCAGCAGGAATTTCGGCGCCGAGAGCAACGCGCGGCCGATCGCGACCCGCCGCGCCTCGCCGCCCGAAAGCGTGCCCGGCATCCGGTCGAGCAGATGGGCGATGCCGAGGAACGCGACCGCCTCGCCCTGCCCGATCCAGCGTTCCTCGGGCGGATGCAGTTTTGCGCCATAGGCAAGGTTTGCGGCAACCTTGAGATGCGGGAACAGCCGGCCCGACTGGAACACATAGCCCGCGCGCCGGGCTTCGGGCTCGAGGTCGATCCCGGCGGCGGAATCGAACAGCACCGTGCCCCCCACCGCGATCCGCCCGCTGTCGGGCCGGATCAGCCCGGCGATGCAGTTGAGCGTGGTGGTCTTGCCCACCCCCGAGGGACCGACCAGCGCGGTCAGCGGCGCATCGCTGCGCGCGTCGAGCGCGATCGCGCGGTCTCCGATCCGGTGCCGCAGCGCAATCTCAAAGGACATGACCGTGCCTCGTACCCGATCGCCGCGCCAGCGCCTCGCTCGCGATCAAGGCGCCCAGCGAGAGCACCACCGAGATCGCCGCGAGGCGCGCCACCGCCCCCTCGCTCCCCGGCACCTGCAGCCCGGTGTAGATCGCCAGCGGCAGTGTCCGCGTCTCGCCCGGAATGTTCGAGGCGAAGGTGATGGTCGCCCCGAATTCGCCGATCGAGCGGGCAAAGCCGAGCACCGCGCCGGCCAGTATGCCGGGCATCGACAGCGGCAGGGTGATCGTGCGGAAGGCATGGAACCGCCCCGCCCCCAGCGTGCGCGCGGCCTCCACCAGCCGCCGGTCGACCGTCTCGATCGACAGGCGCATCGCCCGCACCATCAACGGCAGCGCCATCACCCCGGCCGCCAGCGCCGCCCCGGTCCAGCGGAACACCAGCGAGACCCCGAACCAGCTTTCCAGCCATCCGCCGACCGGCCCGTTGCGCCCGAACAGGATCAGCAGCACCCAGCCGGTCACCACCGGCGGCAGCACCAGCGGCAGGTGCACCGCCGCGTCGAGCAGCAGCATCCCGGGGAAGCGCCGCCGGGCCAGCACCCAGGCCAGCGCATAGGCCAGCGGCAGGGTCAGCGCCATCGCCACCAGGCTGACCTTCAACGACAGGCCGACGATCGCCCATTCGCCGGCGGTCAGCATGGCGGCTGCCGGCTCATAGCGGCTGCGAGAATCCGTGCCGCGCGAAAATCGCCTGCGCCGCCTCGCCATGGAGGAATTCGAGGAACGGCTGCGCGTCCGCGCTCTTGGCCGCCTTCAGCACCGCAGCCGGATAGAGGATCGGCGGATGGCTGCTGTCGGGAAAGGTCGCGACCACCCGCACCTTATCGCTCGCCTCGGCGTCGCTGCCGTAGACGATCCCGAGCGGGGCCTCCCCCCGCTCGACCAGTGCCAGGGCGGCACGGACGTTCTCGCCCGGAGCAAGCCGGTCTTCGGCGAATTCCCACAGCCGCAGGTTGAGCAACGCCGCCTTGCCGTATTTGCCCGCCGGCACCGCGGCCGGATCGGCGATCGACAGCGGGCCCTTGCCCAGCGCGGTGAAGAAGGCGCTGCGGTCTGCAAGGTCGATGTTGGCCGCAGTCTTCGCCGGGGCGATCAGCACCAGCGTGTTGCCGAGCAGGTCGTCGCGCGTGGCCGAATCGACCAGCCCCGCCTTCTCCAGCGTGTCCATCCAGTCCTCGTCGGCCGAGATGAACAGGTCGGCGGGCGCGCCGCTTTCCGCCTGCCGGGCGAGCGCCGAGGAAGCGGCATAGACCAGCACCGGCTTGGGATGGCCCTGCTTCGCCCAGGCGGCGGCCGCCTCGTCCAGCGCGCCCTGCAGGCTCGCCGCGGCCAGCACGGTCGGAGCCGGGCCGCCCGGAGCCTTCTCCGCCCCCGAGCAGGCGGCCAGCGCCATGGCGGCAAGCAGCGGCAGGAAGCGGGACAGCGCGCGGAACATCGGGAGCCTTTCGAGCAGAGCTATACCCCCGTGTATATATCACGGGCGGAAAGCAAGCCCCGCCGCAACCGGACGGCTTCAAATCGCCGCGCATTCGGCTACTCTCGCCCCTGGAAGAAGGGGAGGTACCCATCGCGACGCTCGATCTCAAATTGCGGCTGATGTGCGGCGAGGACATCGCCATGGGCCCGGGCAAGGCCGACCTGCTCGACGCGATCGAGGCGACCGGCTCGATCTCGGGCGCCGCGCGGCAGATGGGCATGAGCTATCGTCGCGCCTGGCTGCTGGTCGATGCGATGAACCGCTGCTTCACCGAACCGCTGGTCGAGACCCATCCGGGCGGCGGGCAGCAGGCCGGCGCCAGGCTCACCGAGAAAGGCCAGCAGGTGCGCGAGGCCTATCGCGCGCTGGTCGAAATGGCGACCCAGGGCGCGCAGGGCGTCGCGCTCGGCACGCTCACCCGCGCGCTCAAGGCTTAGGCCCACCCCGCTGCAACCAAGCCACTGCGTGGCCAGGCCTCGCTCCCCTCCCGCTTGCGGGAGGGGGTAGGGGGTGGGCAAATCCATCTTCGTCGGCGCAAAATATTCGCTTGCTTGCCGCGCTTCGCCTCCCATGTTGAGTGCGCGCTGACGCTTACCCCCGAGGAGAGACTTGCATGTCCGACGACGTCTACACCCCGCCCAAGGTCTGGACCTTCGATCCCGAGAACGGCGGCCAGTTCGCCGGGATCAACCGCCCGACCGCGGGCCCGCGCGAGGAGCACGAGCTGCCGCTGGGCGACCATCCGTTCCAGCTCTACTCGCTCGGCACGCCCAACGGGGTTAAGGCGACGATCATGTTCGAGGAACTGCTCGAGAAGGGCTTTTCCGGGGCCGAATACGACGCCTGGATGATCAAGATCTTCGCCGGCGAGCAGTTCTGGTCGGGCTTCGTCGAGCTCAATCCCAATAGCAAGATCCCCGCGCTGCTCGACCGCAGCGGGTCCGAGCCGTTCCGCATCTTCGAAAGCGGGGCGATGCTGGTCCACCTGGCCGAGAAGTTCGACTATCTGCTCCCGAAGGACCCCAAGGCCCGCGCCGAGACCTTCAGCTGGCTGATGTGGCAGATGGGCAGCGCCCCCTTCATGGGCGGCGGCTTCGGGCATTTCTACGTCTACGCCCCAGAGCGCTACAAATATCCGATCGACCGCTACGCGATGGAAACCAAGCGCCTGTTCGACGTCGCGAACCGCCAGCTCGGCCAGACCGAATATCTCGCCGGGGCGGACTACACGATCGCCGACATCGCCGCCTACACCTGGCTCGGCAATCTCTACCACGGCGCCTACAACCGCTGCGACATCTTCCTCGGCCTCGACGAATACGAGAACGTCGGCCGCTGGGTGAAGACGATCGACAAGCGCCCGGCCGCGATCCGCGGGCGGCTGGTCAACACCCAGGCGATGCCCGAACGCCACTCGGCGGCGGACTTCGACGCGGTCGAGGACCGCAGCCTGTTCGATCCGGTGCGCAAGCGGCCCGACGTGCTGTGACCGGCTGCCGGTGAAGGGACGGCAACTCGCCCTTCCCTTCACCGGGCGGTTCGCTATAGGGACGCCTCGCTGACGATGCTGGGGCGTCGCCAAGTGGTAAGGCACCGGTTTTTGGTACCGGCATTCGCAGGTTCGAATCCTGCCGCCCCAGCCAGCGTTTTTCCGCTCAGGCGGGACAGGAATTCACCGGCGCCGCGGGCGACGGATTGTAGATCTGGCTGAGATCGCGGTCGTCGCGGACGTACATCGCGGCGGTCTTGTGGATCGGCACGTCGGGGATGAAGCGGTCGAAGATCAGCGGCGTATAGTCGTAATAGACCTCGACGAACATCACCGCGAAGCCGGAATCGGCGGCGATCATGCGGTCTTTCGGGCCCATGCCCTTGACGCTGGTGCCGGTCGCACCGTCGCCCTGCTTGCCGTAGGTGGACTTGTACTTGACCTTGTCGCCGTAGCAGCGCTGCCAGTGAATCCACTGGCCGCCGGCGCTGTTGGTCTCGAGGCTCGAGAGGATCATCCGGCCGTTCTTGTCGATATCGAGCCCGGCCGATTGCAGTTCGGCCGCATGGAACGCCTCGTTGACGTCGTATTCGCGCATATGCGGCACGCCCGAGACGATCTCCTGCTTCGCGCGGCTGGCGTTGTCCGCCAGCGACACCGCCAGTGCGCTCACCCGCATGTGGGTCACCGAGTAATTGGCGGTCTCGACCCCGCCCAGGCCGAGGATCATCAGGAACGGCAGCGAATAGGCGAACTCGATCAGCGCAACCGCGCTGTCGTCGCGGCGGAGGGTGCGCAGATGGCGCAGGGCGGCGGCGAACCGGGGGCTCATGTGGGGCACACCTGGGTAGCGACGCGCGCCGCCTGCTTGCCGAAGGGCTGGTTGCGCAGGGTGGTGGAGGCTTCGATCGTGGTGCGCTGGCTCTGGCCGAGCATCCGCCACAGCGGGAAGATGCGGTCGTAGCTGAGGGTGATGGTGTAGAGCACCACGTCGTTCGCACCGCCGAGCCCGTTCTTGCCCAGATCGTCGTCCCAGATGCCGTTGCCGTTCTCGTCGGTGAAGCACTCGCCTTCGTCGTATTGGTCGTTGTGGTTCTTGTCGACGAAGTCCTCCGGCTGGCCGACGTCGTTGAAGTTCGAATAGTTCTCGCGCTTGATCGTGTAGCTCGGATTGGTGATCGCGACCGGCTTCATCTGGTCCTTCACGATCTGGTCGATCGCGCTCATCTGGTCCGCGCCGCTCTCGAGGCCGGAATCGCGCGCGGCATCCTGGATCGCGCCCTGCAGCACCGACTGGACGTAGATCTGCTGCCCGACGTCGAAGATGCCGAACAGCAGCAGCAGGAAGATCGGCAGCACGAAGCCGAACTCGGGAAGCGTCGCCCCCCGGGCATCGCCGGCCAGCGCAGCGAACGGACGCTTGCGATGGCTCATGCGCCGAGCCGCAGGTCGGCCACCTGCGCGGCGATGAACTTGAAGGTGTTGCGCAGCGCGGTGGTGTTGCTGGAATAATAGGCGCGGCCGTCGCTGGCGCAGTTCTGCAGCTCGGTGGTCATGCTGGTGCCGAAGGCCACCACCCAGATCGTCACGCCCTGCGCCTTCACCGCATCGCACATCGCGGCGAAGCGGGCGTTGTGCCGCGCGGTGATGGTGCCTTCATAGCCAAGGGGCGCGATCCGGTGATCGAGATTCTCGATGCCGTAGGCCGAATAGCCCGAGGCGGTCGGCTCCATGATGCCGTCGGTCATGAACACGATGTGCTTGCTGACGCTGATCTTGTCGGCGTCGAGATTGACGTTCGACGCGAAGATTCCGTTGGGGTTGGTCAGGCGGCCGCCCCAGATCATCCCGACGTCGTGATAGGTATTGCCGGTTGCGACGAGGTTGTTGAGATAGGTGTGCAGCCAGCTGGGCACGTCGTTCGCATTGTCCGACAGCGTCACGGTGCGGAACAGCATCATTTCGGAGGGGCATGCGGTCGAGGGCGTGCCGGGCAGCGACGCCTGGGTGCTGTAGCTGCTGCTCGTGTAATATCTGCCGTTGCCGTCGGGCTTGAGATAATAGGAATTGGAGACCTGATTGCTGCGGGTCAGCTCCATCGCGTCCCACTTCGGCTTCCATGCCGTGTCGTCGTTATCGGGTGCGAGGCTCAGGTTGAGATCGTAGGCTTCGTCGGAGACCGGGTCGAAGTCGTAGGTCGTATCGGGCTCCTCGCTGTTGCGCTCCTCGATGCAGCCGTTCCAGGTCGATGTGGTGGTGCCGACGCTGTGCGCGGTGCCGTTGGCGACCTTCTTCGCCAGCGCCACCGGATCCCATGCGCCGTCTTCCTCGGTGCGCGACGAGGTCGTCGGATCCGAGGTGCTGGTGATGCCCGACGACGAGACATAGGTGGTCGCCACGCCGGTCTTGAAGGTCGAGGTGTCGACCGGCGCTTCCTGGTAGATCCAGTTGGTGAACTGGTATTCCACGTCGTAATTGGTGCGGGTCGTCCAGATGCGGCGCACGCAGGTGCCGTTGTTGCCGCTCTTGGCCCTGGTCCAGGAGTAGAAATCGTATTCCTTGCTCGTCACCGGGTTGGGTGCGGTGCCGGTCTTGACCGGATTGGCGCCGTTGGACGAGGGATAGGTGTTGTTGCCGTATTTGTTGCAGTTGGACGAACTGATCTGCGACGAATAGGTCTCGTAGGTGTAGCCCAGATCCTCCACATTATCGACCACGTTGACGGGCGTGTGGAAGCGCGCAAGGCGGGTCTGGTAGCGATGCTCGTCCGAGAAATAGTCGGTCGGCATGCCGCTGTCGCGGATCAGCCCCTTGGCATTCACCGTCATCGAATAGGGCACGAAACCGTAGCGGATGCGCGTGCGGTTGTCGTTCACCGCCTGGTTGATGGTCTTGTGGAAATCCTCCACCGCCGATCGCAGGCCGTCGATCTTGGCCGGATCGCCGTAAGAGATCGACTGCGCCATCGATCCGGTGGTGTCGAGCACGAACATGATATCGGCATTGCCGATCTGCAGTTCCGCCATGCAGTTCACGGTGAGGTCGATGTCGTTCTTCTTGAAGATCTTCATCACCAGCGTGGGCATGGTCGCGGAGGCGGTGCCGAGCACCTGGCCATCGTCGTTGTCGTCGGTCGAGTAGGTCACGTCTTCGACGTCGAGGCTCTTCGCATCGAAGTTGAAGTCGAACATCTTGTCGGCCTTGGCCTTCTCGCTGTCGCCGTATTCGCCCGACTTGCTCAGCGCCTTGCGGCCTGCGAGCACCCCGGCGTCGCAGGCGGACTGGAGCTGGGTCTTGGCCATGTAGGCCCGGCTTACGTCGACCCCGCCACCGATCAGCGCCATCATCGGCAGCAGCGCGGCGGCCGCGATCGCCAGCGTGTTGCCGCGGCGATCGGCGGCCAGACGGCCGAAGAATGTGCGTGCCCCGCCGGAATGCTGGCCCATCCCGTACCGTACCTCCACCACCGACCCCTGCACCCGAACAACCGGGCGATACGGAATCTAGCGCGCACAGGGTAAGCGGCTGCGAAACAGCTGTGGTTAATTTCCAATAACCCGGCCGCCCGATGCAGGGGCGTATCGAAATGGGAAGTTTCTCGCCGAAATCCTAAGATTGCGCGCGCTATGGATCACAAACGGCAGGCCATCCGCGCGTTCATTGTTTAAGCCACAATCGGATTCCGTAGGCGACCACGGCCAGCGCGGCGACGCTCGCCGCCCAGATTCCCGCCATCCACGCCAGCCGCCGCCACAGCGGGGCGTCGTCGGCCGGGATGCGCGGCATCAGTGATAGCCCTCCGCCCCGACCTTGCCGCGGAACACGTAATAGGACCAGCCGGTATAGGCGAGGATCAGCGGCAGGATCGGCACCGCGCCGATCAGCATGAACACCTGGCTGCGGTGGGGCGCGGCCGCATCCCAGATCGTCACCGATGGCGGAACCACGTTGGGCCAGATCGTCAGCCCGAGCCCCGCCATGCCGAGCAGGAACAGCGCCAGCGCGAGCAGGAACGGCGCCATCTCCCAGCGTTTGCGCAGGCCGTAGAACAGCAGGAAGGCGATGATCGCGGTCAGCAGCGGCACCTGGCTGGCGAAGAGGATGTTGGGCATCTCCAGCCAGCGCGCGCGGTAGTCGGCGAACAGCGCAAGGTTGTAGAAGCTTACCGCCGCCATCAGCACCAGGGTGGCAATCCCGGCGCGCGTGGCGAGGCGATAGGCCTTGGCCTGCACCTCGCCCTCGAGCTTCCACACCAGCCAGCAGGCGCCGAGCAGCGCGTAGCCGGCGACCGTGCCGAGCCCGGTCAGCAGCGTATAGGGCGTCAGCCAGTCCCACCAGCTCCCGGCATAGGCGCGGTTCGAGACCTCGATGCCCTGCAGGATCGCGCCGAGGATCATGCCCTGGCTGAGCGCCGCGACCAGCGATCCGCCGCTGAAGGCGAGATCCCAGAAGGCGCGGTGGCGCGGGTCGCGCCAGCGGAATTCGAACGCCACACCGCGGAACACCAGCCCGAGCAGCATCGCGATGACGAGCGGATAGGTCGCGGGCAGGATGATCGCATAGGCGAGCGGGAACGCCGCGAGCAGCCCGCCCCCGCCCATCACCAGCCAGGTCTCGTTGCCGTCCCACACCGGCGCGATCGAGTTCATCGCGCGGTTGCGCCCCTCGCCCACCTTGAGCGCGGGGAACAGGATCCCGATGCCGAGGTCGAACCCGTCCATCACCACATAGGCGAAGACCGCGATGGCGATGATGAAGGCCCAGACGATGGTCAGATCGATGCTCATTGTCCGTCCTCCTCGCCAACCCGTTGCGCCGGACCGGGGACGATGCCGGCGGTGCGGATCGGCCCTTCCTCGGTTGCCGCGACGCCCTTCTCGCCCGGATGCGGCGATCCGCTCATCAGCTTGAGGATGTACCAGGTGCCGATCCCGAAAACCGCGAAATAGACCAGCACGAAGGCCAGCAGCGAGGCCGCGAGCGCCGGCGCCTGGAGCGGCGAGGCCGAAGCGGCGGTGCGCAGCAGCCCGTAGACGGTGAATGGCTGGCGGCCGACCTCGGTCGTCACCCAGCCCGCGATCACCGCGACGAAGCCCGAGGGGCCCATCGCCAGCGCTGCGCGGTGCAGCCAGGGCCATCGGTAGAGCCGCCCGCGCCAGCGCGCCAGCAGACTCCACAGCCCGACCCCGAGCATCGCGAAGCCGAGCCCGACCATGATCCGGAACGACCAGAACACCACCGCCACCGGCGGCACGTCCTGCGCGGGCACCGTGTCGAGCCCCGCCATCGGCGCGTGCGGATCGTGCTTCAGGATCAGCGAGCCGAGATGCGGGATCGCGATGGCGTAATCGACCCGCTTCTCACGCTGGTTCGGCAGGCCGAACAGATAGAGCGGCGCGCCGTCGGGGTGGCTTTCGAAATGGCCTTCCATCGCCATGATCTTGACCGGCTGGTGCTCGAGCGTGTTGAGCCCGTGCTGGTCGCCGGCGAGAATCTGCACCGGCGCGACCAGCGCGGCCATCCACATCGCCATCGAGAACATTTTCCGCGCATGGGCATTGTCGCGGTCCTTCAGCAGGTGCCACGCCCCCACCCCGCCGACCGCGAAGGCGGTGGTCAGATAGGCGGCGATCACCGTGTGGACCAGGCGATAGGGGAAGCTGGGATTGAAGATCACCGCCGCCCAGCTCGGCCCGGGCAGGAACTGGCCGTTGGCGCCCAGTTCGTAGCCGGCGGGCGTCTGCATCCAGCTGTTGACGCTGAGGATCCAGAAGGCCGAGACCGCCGTCCCCGCCGCGACCATCAGCGTCGCGACGAAGTGCAGCTTGCGCCCCACCCGGTTCATCCCGAACAGCATCACCCCGAGGAAGCCGGCCTCGAGGAAGAAGGCGGTCAGCACCTCATAGGCCATCAGCGGCCCGATCACCGGGCCCGCCTTGTCGGAGAACACCGCCCAGTTGGTGCCGAACTGGTAGGACATCACGATGCCCGATACGACGCCCATCGCGAAGGCGACCGCGAAGATCTTCAGCCAGTACTTGAACAAATCGAGATAGAGCGGCTTGCCGGTCTTCAGCCACAAGCCCTCGAGCACCGCGAGATAGCTCGCGAGCCCGATCGAGAAGCTCGGGAAGATGAAATGGAAGCTGACCGTGAAGGCGAACTGCAGGCGCGCCAGCATCAGCGGGTCGGCGAAATCCATGGCTCCGGTGTGCTCCTTCCTGTGCCCTTCCGGGCTATTTTGCGACGCGTGCCTGACAGATGTCCCACAGGGCGCCGATGATCTGCTTCACTTCCTCGTCGACCAGGCGGTAGAATTTCGCCTGCCCGTCGCGCCGCACGCTTACCAGCCCGAGGTCGCGGAACTTGCCGAGGTGCTGCGAGACGGCCGATTGCGAGAGGCCGGTGAGCTCGACCAACTCGCCCACGGTGACCTCTTCGTCGGCGATCCGGCACAGCATCATCAGCCGTTCCGGATGGGCGAGGATCTTGAGCCGCGCGGCCATCGTGTCCGAATTCGCGCGCAGCAGGCCGAGCGGCATGTCGGTCTTCACTGCCTGCCTCCTCTGCGCCGGGACTCGCTTCGCGGTTCCGATAGAGGGTCTCGGCGCAAATGCCTAGGTCGGCGCATCGTCAAAGCGCGAGAAAGCCGCGCGCGATCATGTAGAGCGCCACCACCAGGATCAATCCGGCGAACAGCCGGTTCAACACGCCCTTGCTCGCCGCGAGGCGGCGCGAAGCGGCGGTTCCGGCAAGGCTGCCGAGCACCCCGCCGCCGATGAAGGCCCCGGCGACCGGCCAGTCGATCAGTCCGGAAAACGCATAATTGGCTGCGGTCGCGAGGCCGAAGGCGCTGACCGCGACGAGCGAGGTGCCGATCGCGCGATGGATGCCCATCGCGGTCGAAGCGGTCAGCGACGGCACGATCAGGAACCCCCCGCCGATCCCGAAGAAGCCCGACAGCGAGCCGGTACCGAAGCCGAAGCCCAGCACCTTGGCGATATTGTCGCGGTTGCAGGTCACCGCGTCCGATCCCTCGCCCGCGCGGTTGCGGTACATGGCGGCGGCTACGACGAGCATCAGCAAGGCGAACAACAGCAGCAGCTTCTGCCCATCGATCGCCTTGCCCAGGGTCGAGCCGGCGAGCGCGCCGATCACCCCGGCCGCGGCGAACACCCCGCCGCAGCGCCAGTTCACATTGCCGATGCGCGCGTGGCTGGCGAGCCCGGCCAGCGCATTCACCGCCACGGCCAGCGCGCTGGTGCCGATCGCCACATGCGGATTGCGAACCCCGACGACGTAGACCATCAGCGGAACCGCGAGGATCGAGCCGCCCCCGCCGACCAGTCCCAGCGTGAAGCCGACGCCGGTGCCGCTGAGGCCCGCGAGCAGCATCTGCAGCGGCCCGATCATTGGCCCGCTCCAAACCGGTCGAACAGGCGGAACAGGCCCATGCCGGCCACCATCGCGGCGACGAAGATCGCCGCCGGGCCCGGGTTGATCGCCAGCGAGGCGATCGCGGGGCCCGGGCACAGGCCGGCGAGGCCCCAGCCGATCCCGAACAGTGCGGCGCCCGCGACCAGCCGCCAATCGATCAGCACCGTGCCGGGCAGGTGAAACCGCCCGTCCGCCAGCGGGCGCTCGATCCGCCGCTGGATCGCCCAGGCGACGCTCATCACCGCCAGCGCGCCGCCCATCACGAAGGCCAGCGTCGGGTCCCAATGCCCGAAAAAGTCGAGGAACCCGCGCACCCGCGCCGGGTCGGTCATGCCCGACAGCGCCAGGCCGACGCCGAACAGCATGCCCGAAACGAGGCCGACCAGGCTTTTCATCGCCACCCCCATCCCACTGCATTGGTTGCCGCGACGGTTGCCGCGCCCGCAACGATGAAGGTCAGCGTGGCAACCAGCGACCGGCGCGAGAAGCGCGCCATCCCGCACACGCCGTGGCCGCTGGTGCAACCGCTGCCCAGCCGGGTACCGAAACCGACCAGCAGGCCGCCGAGGGCCAGCAGCCAAACGGTCGGGGGATACCGCGCCACGATCGGCCCGGCACCCGACTGGAACAGCAGCGCTCCCAGCGGGAGCCCGAAAACGAATGCCGCGGCAAGCGGCAGCGGCGTGTCGCCGCGGGTCAGCGACAGCGCCCGTGCGGCCAGCCCGCTGACGCCCGCGATCCGTCCTGCACCGAGCAGCATCAGCGCCGCCGCCAGACCGATCAGCATGCCGCCGAGCACACCCTGGAGCGGCATGGCGCCTTGCAGCAGCGAGGGGAGGAAATGCGCGGTCATGGTCAGATCGCGTCGACCGGAATCTTGATGTAGCTGACCCCGTTCGCTTCCGGCTCGGGCAGGTGGCCGCCGCGCATGTTGACCTGCACCGAGGGCAGGATCAGCCGCGGCACCGCCAGGGTCGCGTCGCGCGCGGTGCGCATCGCTACGAATTCGGCCTCGCTCACCCCGTCGTGGGCGTGGATGTTGGCATCCCGCTCCGCCCCGACGGTGGTCTCCCATTCATAATGCTCCCGTCCCCGGGGCAGGTAGTCGTGGCACATGAACAGCCGCGTGCTGCGCGGCAGCGAGAGCAGCCGCCGGATCGAGCGATAGAGGGTCGCCGCGTCGCCGCCCGGGAAATCCGCACGCGCCGTGCCGTAGTCCGGCATGAACAGCGTGTCTCCGGCGAAGCCGGCATCGCCGATCACATAGGCCATGTCGGCCGGCGTGTGGCCGGGAACGTGGAGCACGATCCCCTCGAGCTTGCCCAGGCGGAAGGTTTCGCCGTCGGCGAACAGGCGGTCGAACTGCGATCCGTCGCGGGCGAATTCCGGGCCCGCGTTGAACAGGCTGCCGAAGGTCTGCTGGACGGCGACGATATGCTCGCCGATCGCCAGCTTTCCGCCGAGGCGCTGCTGGAGATAGGGCGCGGCGGAAAGATGGTCCGCATGGGCATGCGTCTCGATCAGCCAGGTGACCGTCAGTTCCTCGAGGCGGACGTAGGCGACGATCGCATCGGCCGAGGCGTGCGACGTGCGGCCTGACTCCGGATCGTAGTCGAGCACCGAATCGATCACCGCCGCCTCGCGCGTCGCGGGATCGTGCACGACATAGCTGATCGTGAACGTGGCCGGATCGAAGAAGCCCTTCACCACCGGGCGAAGCGACGGATCGCTCAACGCGCGCGCGATCTGGGCGCTCGCGGAGCGGACCGCGAAATCGGCATTGGCAACGGTTTGGGGCATGGCTCACTCCTGTCTTTGCATTAGATATTTATAATGTTCTAATGTGTCAAGACCGACGGCGCGCCGCCTTCCCCCGCCCCGCCGGGGAGTCTAACGAGGGGGAAAGTCAGCCCCGGAGGAGCCGCCCAATGTCTACCCCCACCGTCAGCCTCGCCTTCTTCAAGCTCAATGTGCCGGACATGCAGAAAGCGCTGGCCTTTTACGGCACGGTGTTCGGCTTCGCGGTGACCGCCACCTTCGACGAGGACCAGTTCCTCGAGCACATCATGGGCCTGCCGGGTCAGGAAGCCGGGCCGAGCCTGATCCTGGTCGAATACAAGGACGGGCGCGAAGTGCCGGTCGGGCCGGGCCACGGGCCGGTCGGCTTCATGACCGACGACATCGACGCGCTGTTCGCCAAGGCGGTGGCCGCGGGCGCCAACCCGATCGTGCCGGTGTTCGATCTCGGCCCGGTCAAGGTCGGCATCTTCCTCGACCCCGACGGGCACGAGGTGGAACTGGTGCAGCAGAACGCCGGGTAGCGCCTAGGGCAGTTTCGCGATCCCCAGCGCGATCGTCTCCAGCTCGGGGTAGAAATCCGCGTCCTCCAGCTTCAATGGCCCCGGCGCGTTGATGATCTGGTTGTTGATCACGGAATTGAACACCTGCCCGGCCAACGCGAGGTTGCGCGCCTCCTGCGGGGCCAGCGCCCGGCCCAGCGCCGCCTCGATCTTGCCCGCGATGATCCCGCCGATGGCGAGGCGCACCGGCGCGTAGCTCTGCCAGAAGCCCGGATCGGCGGCCGAGCGTTCGAGCGCCGCGTGCCACAGATTACGATGGGCCATCAGCCGGTCGAACCCGGCGCGCAAGGATCGCCGATAGACCGCTTCGGCCCCGCCCTCGATCGCAACCGCCTCGTGAAGCGCCAGCGAGCGGTCGAAATAGGCGGTCAGCAGCACCGCGAGAAAATCGTCCTTGCTGGCGAAGCGCTGGTAGAACACCCCGACCGAGCGCCCCGCCGCGCGCGCCAGCTCGGCCACCGACAATTCCGCCCAGGTCTTCGCGCCCAGCAGCGCGATCGCCGCCTCGACGAAGCGGTCAGCGGTCGCGCGGCTGCGTTCCTGCCTCGGCGCCGGCAGATCGCGCGCCCCGGCTGCCACCGGACGCTTGACGGACAAATGTGAATCCGTATTCATATATTATCAGGATCGCCCGCCTGCGCCGCCCGCGCAAGGGCAAACCACGGGAAGAGGATCAGCCATGACCGACAACACCACCGGGGCCATCACCCGCCGCACCGCCGTTGCCGGCATCGCGGGGGCCGCCGCGCTCGCCCTCCTTCCAGGACGCGCGGCGGCGGCCGGAGCGGCAACGGCCAGGTCCAACTTCCTCTACATCATGGCCGACGATCTCGGTTACGCGGACCTCTCGTGCTACGGTCGGCAGGAATACGAGACCGCGGTGCTCGACGGGCTCGCGCGCGAGGGCATCCGCTTCACCCATGCCTATGCCAACAGCGCGGTCTGCACCGCCAGCCGCGTCGCGCTGAACACCGGGCGCTATCAGTACCGCCTGCCGATCGGGCTGCAGGAGCCGCTCGGCCAGGCCGATATCGGCCTGCCGCCCGAGCATCCGACGATCGCCTCGCTGCTGCGCAAGGCCGGCTACAAGACCACGCTGGTCGGCAAGTGGCACATGGGCAGCCTGCCCAAATACGGGCCGCTGCAAAGCGGCTTCGACGAATTCTGGGGTTGCCGCGGCGGCGGGGTCGACTATTTCCGCCACGGCTTCGGCAAGGCCAAGGATCTCTGGGACGGCGACACGCCGATCGAGCGCACCGGCTATATGACCGACCTGCTCGGCGACGCCGCGATCGCGACCTTGGAACGCCGGGCGGCGGACGGGCAGCCGTTCTTCCTCTCGCTCAACTTCACCGCGCCGCACTGGCCGTGGGAAGGCAATGACGACGAAGGGCGCGCCGAATCCGAGCGCGTCGCCGCGCCGGGCGCGATCGACAACGCCTTCGGCTACGATTCGGGCTCGATGGAAACCTACAAGAAGATGATGCTCTCGCTCGACGCCAACGTCGGCCGGGTGCTCGACCGGCTCAGGGCGCTGGGGATGGACCGCAACACGGTGGTGGTGTTCACCAGCGACAACGGCGGCGAGCGCTTTTCCAACACCTGGCCCTTCACCGGCAAGAAGACCGAACTGCTCGAAGGCGGATTGCGCATCCCGGCGATCGTGCGCTGGCCGGGCGTCACCACGCCGGGCGCGGTGAGCGAAGCCGAAATCGTCTCGATGGACTGGCTGCCGACCTTCGTCGCGGCGGCCGGTGCCCCGCAGGATCCGGCCTTCCCCAGCGACGGGACCGACATCCGCGGCGTGATCGCCGGCGGCGCGCTGCCGGAGCGCACGCTGTTCTGGCGCTTCAACAACCGCAACCAGAAGGCCGCGCTCAGGGGCCGGTGGAAATATCTCGAGATCGGCGGCAACAGCTTCCTGTTCGACGTCTTCGCCGACCCGCTCGAGCGGGCCAATCTGAAGGAGCGCGAACCGGCCAAATTCGCCGAACTGGAAGCCGCCTTCGCCGAATGGAACAAGGGCATGCTCTACGATCCCAAGGCGGCGAGCTACGGTTTCACCGGCAAGCAGCTGGCCGACCATTTCAACACCAGCCCGGCCACGATCGACTGAGGCCGCGCCGGCGGCTCAGTGCGCCGCGGTGACCTCGCCCCGCTTGCGCGGCGCGAGCTCGGGCGCAACCAGGCCGAGGATCGCGATCAGGATCGCCACCCCCACCGCCAGCGAGGCGACCGCCGCCATCACCGTGCCGAGCGGGAGCTTCATGTCGAGCGCGATCGCCCCCATCGGCGCGACCACGATCCCCGAGATGCGCCCCCAGCCCCCGGCCCAGCCGATCCCGCTCGAGCGCATCTCGGGCGGGTAGGACAGGGTCGCGAGATTGTTGATCCCGGTCTGCCCGCCGACCTGGGTGAAGTTCCACGCGATCAGCGCGCCCAGGAACACTCCGCTGGTGAACGGCACCTGCCCGAGCAGGTAGAGCGCCACCGCCTCGACCGCGAAGAACAGCGCGATCAGCCAGTAGGGATTCACCCGGTCCATCAGGAAGCCCATGATCAGCGTGCCGGTCGCGCCGCCGAGGAACGAGATCATCGCCGAGACCGCGAATTTCTCCAGCGGAATGCCGCCGAGTTCCTGGAAGAAGGTCGCCATCCAGTTGGTCAGGATCGCGATGCTGCCGAGCGACAGGAAGCACGCGAGCCACAGCAGGATCGTCTGCAGGAGATAGCGCTTCTGCAGCAGTGCCAGAGGACCGAGCCCCTTCTGCGCCGGCTTTGCCTCGCCGAAATGGAACGCCTCCCCGCCGTGCACCGGAACCGCGGCATCGAGCGCGCGGACGGTCGCCGGGATCTTGGGATCGGCCGCGTTGCGGCGGGTGCGGAAGGCGAGCGATTCCGGCACCAGCAGCAGCAGCGGCAGCGCGATGAAGCCGAGCACGCCGCCGACCCAGAAGCCGATCTGCCAGCCATAGGTCTTGTAGATCAGCGCGATCACCCCGCTCGCCGCATTGCCGGCGGAGAACAGCACCAGCGCCGCCGCCATGAAGCCCGCGCGCCACTTGCGCGGGGTCATTTCGGACAGCAGCGACAGCCCCACCGGCAGCATCGCCGAGAAGAAGATCCCCGAAAGCCCGCGCAGAACCGCCATATGGGTCACGGTGGTCGACCACACCGCGGCGACCGACAAGATGCCGAACCCGCCCGCGCACAGCGCCAGCACCGGCTTGCGGCCGATTTTGTCGGCCAGCGGCGGCATCAGGAACGCGCCCACCGCCATGCCGATATAGGTCCACTGGACCACCTGCCGCATATCCGCCGGCTCGGCATTCAGCCCGTGCGCGATCGCCGGGAGAATCTTGCCGAAGAAATACATGTCGAAACCGTCGATGAAGAGCACCAGCGAGCAGACGATCAGCATCACGATCTCGCGCCAGCCGATCCGGCGGTTGTCGATGAATGCCTCGACGTCGAAGCGCGTCGCGGGCGCGGCGGCGGTATCGGCCATGAATATCCTCCCACCGGGGCCTTGCGCCCCGTTTTGCGGGAGAGTGGCGGTGCGGCGCGCCGGCGTCAATCGGCTGGCGCCGCGCTTTCTTTCGATTGGGGGTGATGCGGCTCGAGGATCATCACATTGTTCTCGACCCGCCAGCCGCGCAGCCGCGACAGCAGGTTCATGCCGAGCACGTTGGCCGGGCCGATATTGGGCGCGATCGCCGCGTCGAGCCCGCGCGCGGTCACGCTGCCGAAGCTGAGTTCCCCGATCGTGCCGATCTGGGCGGAGACCGGGCCGTTGGCGGTCTGCATCATCACCGGCAGCCCGCCCTCGCGCGGCTCCAGCCCGGCCTTGCGCGCGGTCTCGGCATTGAGCGTGGTCAGCGTCGCGCCGGTATCGACGAGGAAACTCGCGGGAACGCCGTTGACCCGCGCGCGGACCCAGAAATGGCCGTCGTCGGACAAGGGAATGTGGGTCTCACCGCCCGCGACCCTTTGCTCGGGCAGGCCGATGCCGGGCAAGGCCATGTCGAAGTGGGGATCGAAGCGCGCAAGCTGCAGCACCACCAGCACGAAGATCCCGCCGAGCACCAGGGTCGAGCCGAGCCGCACCAGCCGCCCGAGCGGCGGCGAAATCCGCCCGACCAGACCCCCGGCCATGCCCAGCACCACGGCAGCCAGCGTCGCCAGCAACAGGCCGTGGCGCGGCGTCCCGGCGACGAAGGCGGCAAGATCGTGCCAGAGCTGCGCGAAATCCATGCACCCGATATAGGGGCTCGGGCATCGCGGTTCCATGAATGGATGAAGGGCTCAGGCGGCCTTCTGCACCGTGTTGCGCCCGGCCTGTTTCGCTTCGTACAGCGCCTTGTCGACCCGCGCGAGCAGCGCGCTCGCCTCGTCGCCCTCGCGCCACAGAGCATAGCCGATGCTGGCGGTAACCTGCGGCAGGCCCCCGTCGGCGCTTTCCTGCTCGATCGCTTGGCGCAGACGCTCGGCCGCCATCCTGGCCTCTTCCGGGCCGGCGCCGGGCAGCAGCCAGACGAATTCCTCGCCGCCCATCCGCCCGATCAGATCGCTCGCACGCGCCTGCGCGCGAGCGATGTCGGCGATGCGCATCAGCACATCGTCGCCGGTCTGATGGCCGCGGGTGTCGTTGACCTGCTTGAAATGGTCGATGTCGAACGAGATCAGCGCCATCGGGCGTCCGTCCTGCACCGACTTGCGCACGCATTTCTCGATCTGGGTGATCGTGCGGCGGCGATTGGCCAGCCCGGTCAGCGGATCGGTATGGGCGAGATACTGCGCCTCGGCCGCAAGCCGCATCGCCCGGGTGCGTTCCTTGTCCAGCGCTTCCTGCCGCTGGTGATGCTCGGTCACGTCCACCACCACACCGAACATCTGGGCGAGGCCGCCGTCGGGGGCGAAATGGTTGGTCGCATACATCTTGAGAATGCGCTCGTCGCCATGCGGGGGGCGGACGCGGTATTCGAAGCTGTAGCGGCCCTTGTCGCTCGAATGATGCGCAAGCTGGCCGAACAATTCGTCGCCGCCGTCGGGCAGCATCGCCTTGATGTCGCCCGGATCCGGCCCCAGCGCCGGATCGAGCCCGTTGATCAGGAACATCTGGCGCGACCAGTCCTGCTCGCCGTTGCGGGGATCGTAGCGCCACCGGCCGATCCGCGCGACTTCTTCCGCCATGTTGAGCAGCAGCAGGTTCTCGCGCATCCGCGCGTTGCGCGCCTTCAGCCGCAGCGCAAGCCGATCGTTGCGCATCAGCAGCGCGGCCAGGGGAAGCGAGGTGGCCATCATCACCAGCATGAACACCTGGAGCACGATCCCGGCCTGAAACGGCGGCAGATGGGACAGGTAGGCGGCCGGCGAACCGTGGCCGATCGAATGGAGCGTACCCCCCAGCCCGAAGACGAACACGCCGCAGGACGCGCCGATCTGCCCATAGCGGGTGACCAGGAACACCAGCGCCATCAGCACCAGCGAGACGACCGGCACCTGCGCCGTATCGAGCGTGATCCACGAGAGCGCGAACAGGCCGGCAAGCGCGAGGAAGAACGATTTGCGCACCGCGACCGCGCCCGGCTCCCGGCGGCGGAATTTTTGCAGACGGTCGTTCAGATACAGCAGGATCGGAGCGCCGACGGTGGTGCCGAGCATGGTCGCCAGCACCCACCACACGAACTGCACCATGTCCTGGTGCGGGCGGAACGGGTGCGATATCATCGCTCCGACCAGCGACCCGGCAACCACCCCGAGAAACATCGCGATCATGTCGCCCAGGCGCAGCATGTTGATCCCGCGCCGCCCGACCACGCCCTTGGCGACCGCGACCACGACCAGCGCCTCGCTGAGATTCGCCAGCGCGTAGCCAGCCGAACGCAGCGGACTGAGATGGAACCATGCGTTGATCGCGATATTGGCCAAAGCCAGCGCCACCAGCACGGGCGCCCGTTCGCCCTTGCGCGCAAGGAACAGGGCGGTCACCGCGATCGCGCTGGGGAACCACATCAGGAGAACGGCACCCATGCCCTCGCGCAGCGCGAAGGAAGCCATCGCGCTTGCCACCCACATCAGCGCGACCGCGGCCGCGAACCCTTTCCCCTTCGGAAGTGCCACGCCTTCCCCTCGCATTACGATCCGCGAGCGGTAACAGGCAGGGGTGAAGCTATGGTAAACCGGCTGCGCCGAACGGTTTACTCCGTCCGGTTACCGCCCCCGGGCGAGGTGGGGTCCAGATACCGCGTTTGCTCCCCCCCCGCGCCGGAGAGGAGCAAACGGCGGCGTCAGGCGGCGTCGGCCTGGCGCTGCTGGGCCTCGAGATTGAGCATCTCGGCCAGCAGGAAGGCCAGTTCGAGCGACTGCGCCGCGTTGAGCCGCGGATCGCAATGGGTGTGATAGCGATCGGCCAGCCGTTCATTGGTGATCGCTACCGCACCGCCGGTGCATTCGGTGACATCCTGCCCGGTCATTTCGATGTGAATCCCGCCGGCATGCGTGCCTTCGGCGCGGTGGACCGCGAAGAAGCCCTTCACCTCGTTCAGAATCCGGTCGAACGGCCGGGTCTTGAAGCCGGTATTGGTCTTGATCACGTTGCCGTGCATCGGATCGCAGCTCCACACCACCGGATGGCCTTCGCGCTGCACCGCGCGCACCAGCCGGGGCAACCCGGCCTCGACCTTGTCGTCGCCGAAGCGGGCGATCAGCGTCATCCGCCCGGCCTCGCGGCCCGGATTGAGCGTGTCGAGCATCCGCAGCAGCGCGTCGGGCTCGAGGCTCGGGCCGCACTTCATCCCGATCGGATTGCCGACGCCGCGGAGGAATTCGACATGCGCCGAGCCGTCGAAGCGGGTGCGGTCGCCGATCCACAGCATGTGCGCGCTGGTGTCGTACCAGTCGCCGGTCAGCGAATCCTGCCGGGTCAGCGCCTCCTCATAGGGGAGCAGCAGCGCCTCGTGGCTGGTGTAGAAGCTCGCGCTCTTGAGCTGCGGCGCGTGCTCGGGATCGATCCCGCAGGCCTCCATGAAGTCCAGCGCCTCGCCGATCCGGTCGGCGATGTCGCGGAACTTGTCGGCCCAGGGGCTGCGGCCCATGAAATCGAGCGTCCAGCGGTGGACCTGGCGCAAATTCGCATAGCCGCCGCCGGCGAAGGCGCGCAGCAGGTTCAGCGTCGCGGCCGACTGGCTGTAGGCGCGGATCATCCGCTCCGGATCGTTGCGACGGGTCGCCTCTTCGAATTCGATCCCGTTGATGATGTCGCCGAGATAGCTCGGCAGCTCGACGCCGCCGACGGTCTCGGTCGGGGCGCTGCGCGGCTTGGCGAACTGCCCGGCCATGCGGCCGACCTTCACCACCGGCTGCTTCGAGGCGAAGATCATCACCGCGGCCATCTGCAACAGCACCCGGAAGGTGTCGCGGATATTGTTGGGGTGGAATTCGGCGAAGCTTTCGGCACAGTCCCCGCCCTGCAGCAGGAAACCGCGGCCGTGGCTGACTTCGGCCAGTTCCGCCTTGAGGGCGCGCGCCTCGCCCGCAAAGACCAGCGGCGGATAGCTGGAAAGGGTCTTGACCGCCCCATCCAGTGCCGTTGCGTCTTCGTATACCGGCAGATGCTTCGCTTCGAAGCCCTGCCAGCTCTCGGGTATCCAGTTCGTCGCCACTTCGCGTCTCTACAATTGCGGAAGGCGGCGCAAATAGGCGCACTGCCCCGCAATTGCAAAGGTTACTCTCTCAACTAGTCTGATCGCGAAAAGCGCTCAGCGGCCCTCCGTAACCGCCGCGGGAGTCGCGGCCGGGCGCGGCGCCGCCGCGGCCACCCCGGCCGGGAGCGACGGCGGGAGCGCGGTCGCCAGCTGCTGGCCCTGCGGGATCACCGCGATCCGCAGCGCCTGCCCGGCGGGCAGGTAGGTCCGCGCGAGATCGCGCATCCGTTCGGGCGTGGTCTCGGTGTAGTCCGCCATCAGGCTCGGGATCTGGTCGAGCCGCCGCTGATCGACGCTCGCGCCCTCGACCACGTTCATCCAGAACTGGTGGCCGTTTACCACGCGGTTCAGCAACTGCTTGAACGGCTCGGTCACGCGTTCCAGTTCGTCGGCGCTCGGCCCGGTCGCGGCAAGGTCGGTCGCGATCTTGTCGGCGACGGCGAAGAAGGTCGGGACCATCTCCGGCTTGAGCTGGGCGACCGCGATCATGCGCCCGCCGCTGTCGATATCGGCCGGCCAGCTCGAGGTGACGAAGGGCGTGTAGCTCGCCCCGGCCGCCTCGCGCAGCGCGTCGAGCAGGCGGTTGGAGAAGACCTCGCCCAGCACTTCCAGCTCGCGCGATACCGGCAGGCCTGCGACCCCGCCGCCGAGCTTCCATGCCACCACCGCCGCGGCCTGATCGGACTCGCCGTGGTGATAGAGCACGATCGGCTGGGCCGGGATCGGCGCGAAGGCGACCCCGCGCGCCAGCGCGTCGGCCGGGATCGGATCGCGCCTGGGCAGCGCGCCGAAGGTCTTCGCCAGCGCCGCGTCGGTGGCCGCCGGGTCGATGTCGCCGAACACCATCACCTCGACCGGCCCCTGCTTCAGCAGCGGCTCCCACACCTTGCGGAAGCCTTCGGGCGTGGTCTTGGCGATCTCGGCCGGGGTCGGCGTGTGGAACCGCTGGTCGCCGTTGCTGACCACATATTCGAGATCGCGGTTGATCACCCCCGTCGGATCGGCGCTGAGGCTGTCGTAGCCGAGCTGCGCCAGCGCCTTGGCCCGCTCCACCGGCGCGGCATCCCAGCGCGGCTTCGCGAGCTTGGCCGCGAACAGGTAGAGCTGATCGGCGAGATCCTCCTTGCGGGTATCGGCCGAGAGGGTGAACACGCCGTCGTCGATCTTGAAATCGAAGCCGAGCTTGCGGCCCGTGGCGACCACGTCGAGATCGTTGGCGTCGAGCGACCCGAGCCCGGAGGCGACCAGCGCCGACTGGCCGAGCGAGATATAGGGCGCGTCGGCCTGGCTGAAGCCGCGATAGCCGCTGCCGAAGCGGACCTGCACCGTCACCCGGCCAGGCTCGTTCTCCGTCCGCCAGAGCAGTGCGTGGACCCCGTTGGCGAAATCCTCCTGCTTGATATCGAGCACGCCGAGCGAGTGGCGCTCGACCGGCTCCTGCGGCTTGCCGATCGGCGGCAGCTTGTCGAACGAGATCGCCTGCGCCGCGATCCGCGTGTTGCCGGCCGCGGCGGGCGGCGCAAGCAGCGCCTGCCGCAGCTTGTCCGCATCGCCGGCCTCGGCCGGGTCGGGAGTCAGCAGGAAGGCGCGGGTGACGATCCCGGTAAACAGCGACTTGGTGTGATCGAACACCGCCGCAGGGGTAAAGCGATCGCGCATCCCGCGGAAGATCGACAGGAAGGTTTCGGGCGAGGCGACCGATTCCCTTATGTCGACCGCGCCGACCAGATCGTCGGCCAGCGCGCTGCCCGGCTGGTTGATCCGCTGCTGGTAGTAATTCTCGTAATTGACGTCGATCTCCGCGACCTCGCGGTCGATCTCGGCCTGGGTCGGCGGGCTCGCCAGCGCATCGGCGATCACTGCGCGCACGTCTTTCACCGCGGCCAGCCAGTCCTTGCCCAGCGGCGTGATGTTGACGAATGTGCCTTCGGCCGAACGGCTGATTTCCTGCTGGCCGACATTGGCAAGGACATAGGATCCGCCGGCCCTTGCGCGCTGCTCCAGCCGCCGGTTGACGATCGCCAGCGCGACCTGGTCGATGCTGCGCAGGCGGTTCAGCTCGAGATTGTCGGGCGGCTTGGTCCATTTTCGCAGCGTGCCGATCATCACCTGGCGCGGCAGGTCCGGCTCGACCAGCACGGTAGTGTCGCCGACCGGATTGGCCGGGTCGGCGCCGGCGGGCGCCTGCGGCTGGCCGAAGTCGGGCGGCGCGACATGCGGGCCCTTGCCCCGCCAGTCGCCGAACCAGCGTTCGATCTCGGCCGCGAAATCCTGCGGATTGCCGTCGCCGGCGATCACGATCACCGCATTCTCGGGCCGGTACCAGGCATCGTGGAACGCCTTGACCGTTTCGCTGGTCGCCGCGTCGAGCGTCGCGTCGGTGCCGATCGGAGTGCGGTCCGCCAGCAGTTGCCCCTTGTAGAACAGCGCGTTGGTCGCATCGGTCACCCGGCGGCCCGGGCCGCCGTTGTCGCGCTTCTCTGCCAGCACGATCGGCAGTTCGGTGGCGATGTTGGCGCTGCTCAGGGTCGGTTCGCGGATCATGCCCGAGAGCAGCTTCATGCTCTCGTCGAGCTTGGCCGGATCGGTGTTGGGCAAGTCGAGCTTGAACACTGTCTCGGTCGCCGAGGTGATCGCGTTGGTGTCGGCCCCGAGCCGCGCGCCGAGGCGCTGCCAGGTCGGGATCGCCTGGGCATTGGCGAGATACTTGGATTCGCGGAAGGTCAGGTGCTCGATCAGATGGGCGTAGCCGCGCTCGCTGTCCTTCTCGTTGAGCGAGCCCGCGTCGATCCGCACCCGGATCGAGACCTGCCCCGGCGGGACCTGGTTGTTGCGCACCGCATAGCGCAGCCCGTTCGGGAGTTCGCCGAACAGCCAGCCCTGATCGTGCGGAATGTCGGTTCCGCGATAGATCCACGGATCGTCGGGCTTGAGGGTGGTCGGCGGCGGCAGGGTCGCGGCCGGAACCGGCGGCTGCTCCGGCACTGCCGGCACCAGCACCGGTGCAGGAGGCCGGGCCTCCTGCGCCTCGACCGGAGGAACCGCGAGCAGGGACAAGGCAAGGACGGGCGAGAGCAACCGCGCGGCGCGGAAAGGGATCGTCATATGCGTGGTATTAGTCGCCCGAGGGATGAAGGGATAGTGAATGGCAAACAACAACCGCTTGCTTGCCCGTAAACCCCCGGCGCCCTACATTCGTTCCATGTTCATCGAAACCGAAGCCACGCCCAACCCGCTCACCCTCAAGTTCCTGCCCGGCCAGGCCGTGATGGACGCGGGCACCCGCGAATTCGCCTCGCCCGAAGCGGCCGAGGCCTCCGCGCTCGCCGAAGCGATCTTCGACACGGGCGAGGTCACCAATGTGTTCTACGGGCGCGACTTCGTTTCGGTCACCGCCGCGCCCGGTGCCGACTGGTCGGCGCTCAAGCCGCAGGTGGTCGCGATCCTGCTCGACCATTTCGTCAGCCAGGCGCCGCTGTTCGCCCCCGGGACCGCCGCGGGTATTGCGGTACCGGCCGAAGACGAGGTGGACGACGATCCGGCCGACGCCGACATCGTCGCGCAGATCCGCGAACTGCTCGAGACCCGCATCCGCCCGGCGGTGGCTGGCGACGGCGGCGACATCCAGTACCGCGGTTTTCGCGAAGGCGTGGTCTATCTGACCATGCAGGGCGCCTGTTCGGGCTGCCCGTCCTCCACCGCCACCCTCAAGCACGGGATCGAGGGCCTGCTCAAGCACTACGTCCCCGAAGTCACCGAAGTGCGGGCCGCCTGAAGTGGCGGGCGAACCGCTGCCGTACGCGGCGCTCGACCAGCTGTTCCGGACCGCCCGCACCTACAACGGCTATCTCGACCGCCCGGTCAGCGCGGAGCAGCTCCACGCGATCTGGGACCTGATGAAGTTCGGCCCGACCTCGGCCAACCAGATGCCGGCACGCATCCTGTGGCTGACCACGCCCGAGGCGAAGGGACGGCTGGCGCAGCACGCGGGCGGCAACGGCGACAAGATCCGCAAGGCGCCGGTCAGCGTGGTGATCGCGATGGACGAGGATTTCCACGAGCACCTGCCGTGGCTGTTCCCGCATACCGATGCGCGCGCCTGGTTCCTCGGCGAGGAGAAGGAGGCCTTGCGCAAGGCTTCCGCGTTCCGCAACTCGACCCTGCAGGGCGCCTATTTCATCATGGCGGCGCGCGCGCTGGGGCTCGACACCGGGCCGATGTCGGGGTTCGACAATGCGGCGGTCGATGCCGAGTTCTTCGCCGCCGAGCCGAACTGGAAGAGCAATTTCATCTCGACCCTCGGCTATGGCGACCCGGCGACGATCTTCGGGCGCAGCCCGCGCCCCGAGTTCGAGGTCTTCAACCGGGTTCTGTAACCCGCTAGCGGTCGTCGGGATGAAAACGCTGGTCATCGATAGCGCGACCGAGGCCTGCTCGGTCGCCCTGTTCGACGGGAATGCCCTCGTCGCCGGCGAATTGCGCCTGCTCGGGCGCGGCCATGCCGAACAGCTGGTGCCGATGATCGCCGCGCTGCCCGACCGTGGCCGCGCGGACCGGATCTGTGTTTCGCTCGGCCCCGGCAGCTTCACCGGGGTCCGCATCGGGCTCGCGGCGGCGCGCGCGCTGGGGCTCGCCTGGCGGGTCGAAGTGCTCGGCTATCCCACGCTCGCGCTCGTGGCCGCGATGGCCCGCAGCGAATTGCCCGGGCCGGTGAGCGTGTGCATGTCCGGTGGGCACGGCGAATGGTTCGTGCAGGATTTCGCCCCCGACGGATCGCCCGAGGATGCGCTGCGGTCGCTTCCCCCGGCGCAGGTCGTCGCGGCGCACGCGACGGTTGCCGGCACGCAGGCCGAGGCGCTGGTCGCCGCAAGCGGGCGCGGCACCGCCCTGCCCCTTTCCCCGGACGCACGGCGCTTCGGCCTGCTGCCCGAAACCCTGCTGACCCGCGATCTCGCTCCGCTCTATGGCCGTGCGCCCGACGCCCGCCTGCCACTGGGGACCGCGCAGGCATGACGATGCGCGACGAGATCGATCACATCATGGAAGTGATGGGCGAAGCCTTCGACCCCGCCTGGGGCGAGGCCTGGACCCGGCGCCAGGTATCCGACGCGCTGGTCGTCGGCAATTGCCGCGCACTGCTGCAGGATGCGGGAGGCAGGCCGCGGGCGGGCACGGCGGACGCGGCCGGTTTCGTCCTGTCCCGCGCCGCCGCCGACGAGGAGGAACTGTTGCTGATCGGCGTGCGGCCGGGATGCCGCGGCCGCGGTGTGGGCGCCGCGCTGATGGCACGCTTCATCGCCGAGGCGCAGGCCCGCGGCATCGCCCGCCTGTTCCTGGAAATGCGCGAAGGCAATCCGGCCGAAGCTCTGTACCGCAAGTTCGAATTCGAACCGGTCGGCCGGCGCAAGAACTACTACAACCGCGGCACGATTTCGGGGATCGACGCGATCAGTTTTGCGCTGGAACTGTAGAAACGGTAAAAGCAATCGTTCCGGATCGGACGAGATTCTTCACAAAGCTAACCGTTGCACTTGAAACGGCCGGGTGATTGAGGCAATGGCGAACCACCCGGTTTTGATCCGGATAAACCCCTATCCGCGACCCCCCATCGCCAGACAATTGAGGATATTATGGACACAACGGAATCGGACATGGCCGAGACGCTGATCACGCTCACCTCGGACATAGTCGCGGCGCATGTCAGCAACAACAACGTCGCGGTGGAAGAAGTGCCCACGTTGATTCAGAATATTTACGGCGCGCTTGCCGGCCTGGGCAAGAAAACGGAAATCGTTACCGCTCCGCCCGAACCCGCTGTCTCGATCCGCTCGTCGGTCAAGCCCGACAGCGTCACCTGCCTCGAGTGCGGCAAGAAGATGAAGATGCTCAAGCGCCATCTTTCCACCGATCACGGCATGTCTACCGACGATTACCGCCTGCGCTGGAATCTCCCCGCCGACTATCCGCTGGTCGCCCCGAACTACGCGGAAAAGCGCCGCGAACTCGCCAAATCGATCGGCCTCGGGCGCAAGCCCGGCCAGAAGCGCGGCCGCCGGAAGAAGGTCGCCGCCTGATCCTGACGACCCGTCACGGTTGAAAAAACGCCCGGCAGGTTTCATACCCGCCGGGCGTTTCAATTTGTGCCTGTTGGGAACCGCGTAGTGCATCAACCGATCGACATTGAGCAGCTTTGCGCCGAGCGCGGGCTGCGCATCACCGAGCAGCGGCGGATCATCGCCCGCGTGCTGTCGGAGAGCGAAGACCATCCCGACGTCGAGCTGCTGCACGAGCGCGCCAGCGCGATCGATCCGAAGATCTCGATCGCCACCGTCTATCGTACCGTGCGCCTGTTCGAGGAGGCCGGGATTCTCGACCGCCACGATTTCGGCGACGGGCGCGCGCGCTACGAAGCCGCACCCGAGGCGCATCACGACCATCTGATCGACGTCGAGAGCGGCAAGGTCGTCGAATTCGTCGATCCCGAGCTCGAGGCGCTGCAGAAGGTCATCGCGGAGCGGCTCGGCTACCGGCTGGTCGATCACCGCATGGAACTCTATGGCGTCCGGCTCGACCGGGAACCGCGGGACGGCTGACCCGGATGGGTGGCACGCTCGCCCTCGAACAGACCCGGATCGCTCCGCTCGGCTGGGCGCTGATCGCGCTGCGGCTGTTGCTGATGTTCGCGCTGCTGCTGATCTGTGCGCCGCTCTATTACCTCTGGAAGCTGCTTGGCCTCGGGCGCTTCTGGCCGCGCGTGTTCCTCGGCGGGGTCGGCGTCATCGCCGGGCTCGACATCACCATCCGGGGCCGCCCCGCCAAACATGCGCTGCTGCTGTCGAACCACGTCAGCTGGCTCGACATTCCGGCGATCGCCTGGGCCACCGGCAGCGCCTTTGTCGGCCATTCGGGGCTCGCCTCGATCAAGCTGCTCAAGACGCTGTGCGCGATGAACGACACGGTGTTCATCGCCAGGCACGATCGCGGCAGCGTGGCCGGCCAGGTGGAACAGGTGCGCAAGGCGATCGCCGAAACCGGTGCGCTGACCTTCTTTCCCGAAGGCACCACCAGCGACGGCACCGGCCTGCTGCCGTTCAAGAGCTCGCTGCTCTCCGCAGTGGAAGACCTGCCCGAAGGCGTGCCGATCCAGCCCGTGCTGCTCGACTATGCCGAGGCGCCGGGCATGGCCTGGGTCGGCGAGGAACACGGGCTCGACAATTTCAAGCGTATCCTCGCCCGCGGGCGCCCGCTGCACCTGACGATCCACTTCCTGCCGGTGCTTCAGGGTGCCGAATTGGCGAACCGCAAGACCATGGCCGCCGCGGCGCGCGAGGCGATCTTGCGGGCGATGTCCGCCTAGGCTTCAATTCCGCGCCGGTTTCGCGTATCGGCCGCTTCCCATGCGACAGGTTGCGCCCCCGAGGACCTACAGGGTCAAGAGCTTCGGCTGCCAGATGAACGTCTACGACGGCGAGCGCATGGGCGAGCTGCTCGCCGAGCGGGGCCTTAGCGTCGCCCCCGAGGGCGAGGACGCCGACCTGGTCGTGCTCAACACCTGCCACATTCGCGAGAAGGCGGCCGAGAAGGTCTATTCGGACATCGGCCGGCTGCGGCGCGAGGACGGTTCGAGCCCGCTGATCGCCGTCGCCGGCTGCGTCGCCCAGGCCGAGGGCGACGAGATCATGGCGCGCGCGCCGTCGGTCTCGATGGTGGTCGGCCCGCAGGCCTACCATCGCCTGCCCGAAATGCTCGACCGCGCGACGAAAGGCGAACGCGCGACCGATACCGACATGCCGGCCGACGCGAAGTTCGCCGCCCTCCCGCCAAGAGGAAAAGGCGGGCGCCGCTCGGGCCCGACCGCTTTCCTCACGGTGCAGGAAGGCTGCGACAAGTTCTGCACCTATTGCGTGGTGCCCTATACCCGCGGCGCAGAAATCTCGCGGCCCTACGCCGACCTGATCGACGAGGCGGCGCGGCTTGTCGATGCCGGCGCGCGCGAGATCACCCTGCTCGGCCAGAACGTCAACGCCTGGACCGGCGAGGATTCGAAAGGCCGCGCGCTGGGTCTCGATGGGCTGATAAGGGAGCTGGCCAAGCTGCCGGATTTGCAGCGAATTCGCTACACCACCAGCCATCCCAACGACATGACCGAGGGGCTGATCGCCGCGCATGGCGAGGTCGGGAAGCTGATGCCCTATCTCCACCTGCCGGTGCAGGCGGGGTCGGACCGGGTGCTCAAGGCGATGAACCGGAGCCACACGGTCGAAAGCTACCTCAAGGTACTTGAGCGGGTCCGGACGGCGCGGCCCGACATCGCGCTGTCGGGCGATTTCATCGTCGGCTTCCCCGGCGAGACCGAGGCGGAATTCGCGGAAACGCTCTCGCTGATCGACGCGGTCGGCTATGCGGCCGCATTCAGCTTCAAATATTCGCCCCGCCCCGGCACGCCGGCGGCGACGATGGAGGGGCAAGTTGCGATGGAGGTGATGGACGATCGCCTGCAGCGCCTGCAGGCAGCACTCTCACGGGATTCCCTGGCGTTCAACCGGGCGAGCGTCGGCAAGACCTGCGACATTCTGGTCGAACGGAAAGGCCGTCATCCCGGCCAGTGGATCGGCAAGTCGCCCTGGCTGCAATCGGTCCATTTCGAAGGAGAAAGCCGGTTCGGCGAGATCGTTACGGTCGATCTCGCCGAAGCCGGGCCGAATTCGCTGGCCGGGCGGCTGGTCGAGCGCGCCCCGGCGTAAGTCTTTACCAGAAGAACCGGTCGTAGACGCGGATCACGCGGCCGGTGCGAGTGTTCACCAGCAGCACATCGTTGCCGTAGCGGACATAGGTCCGGCCCGCGCCCGGACGCGGCAGGCGATAGGCCGAATAGTTGGTAACCCAGTAAGGCCGGCCGAAGAAGGCGCGGTTCAGATTCGCGCCGACGGCGACTGGGCGATAGTGCATTCCGCGCGGAGCGACATAGGCCGAGCGGTGGAAGGTGTTGCGATGGCTGTTGCGATAGTCGCGCCAGTCCTCGCGCATTTCCTTGCGGTCTTCGCGGGTTTCGCGGGCATCCTCGCGCGCTTCCTTGTAATTGCCGCGCGCCAGGTCGCGCTTCACTTCGCGCTGGTCCTTGCGGACCTCGCGCTGATCGTGGCGCACTTCGCCGGCGCTCTGGGCATAGGCTGCCGCCGGAACGAGCAGCGTGGCTGCGATGGCTGCTGTCAAAATCTTTCGCATCTCTAATCTCCTTGCAGATGCCCGATCCGGCACCTCGCGGGAAAAACGGGGTCTGGGTGATCCGGTTTCCCCGACTAGCGATGAGCCGTGCATGAATGCCGGACGGAAAGAGGGCGTTCATCGGGGCGAAAGCCCCTTGCGGATCAGTCCCGAAGCAGGGGCCGTGTGGAGGCGTCGCCTTCGACGATCCGCCGGATCGAGATGTAGGTCTTGAAGGTGAGGATGCCGTTCTCGTCGCTCAGCGCGGTCCGGGTGAAGGCGTCGTATTCCTCCATCGAGGCGACCTGGACCTTGAGCACGAAATCGTCCTCGCCGGTGACTTCCCAGGCGCCGGTGACCTCGCGGCGGCGGGCGATGTAGCGCGAGAACTCGTCGAGCGGCCGCCGCCCCGCCTCCCGCATTCGCACCAGCACATGCATGGTGAGCGCCGATCCGGTCAGCGCCGGATCGACCACTGCGATGTCGGCCACGATCACCTTCTCGTCGCGCAGCCGCCGCAGCCGTCGCAATACGGCCGAGATCGACAGGCCGACCTTGCCCGCAAGCGTCCGGGCGGGTTGGAGATTGTCGACCCGTACCAGCTCGATCAGCCGGCGGTCGAATTCGTCGAGATCGGTGATTTTCGTCATATCTACCGATATTTTGCGAACTCTGCGCGTGCCGACAACCAAAATCGGCGCCAATGGCTGATGCGCGGTCGCTATATCGCGGCGGCGTCCAAGCCGGCGCGAACATGGAGGACCTGCGATGACCCAAGTGACCAAGGAACCCGGTCTGCTGCGCCAGTTCTGGCGGACCCTTCTCGCGCCGTCCGAAGTCGCCGTGGCGATCGGCTACGCCGCGCCCTGGCGAATCTGCCGCCGCTGAAGGCGTCGGCCGCGCCGGTCGGACCCTTTTTCCACCGCCATCGCGAACCGCCCCGCTTGCCCTCCTTCGCTGTCGCATTATCTTCGTAATCCTCAGCGAAAGGAGCGCATGGCCCGCAAAGCTACCCGTGCCGATTATGCGGCACTCGCCCACCCCGAAGACCGCCGCGACCATTCGCGCCGCGCAAGGGCCGAAGTGGAGTTCGACGAGCAGACGGTGCTCGGCGCGCTTTTCGGGGAATTCGACGCCAATCTGGTGCAGCTCGAGAACCGCCTCGGGGTCTATATCGGGGCCCGCGGCAACCGCGTGCAGATCGAAGGCCCGGAAGATTCGGTCGCGCGGGCCCGCGAAGTGTTGAAGGGCATGCATCAGCGGCTGTTGCAAGGCCAGGCGCTCGATGCCGGGATGATCGAATCGCTGATCGCCATGTCCAGCGAGCCGACCCTCGAAGGGATCATCTCGGGCGACGCCGAGCGCCCGCCGATCATGATCCGCACCCGCAAGAAGACGATCGTGCCGCGCTCGGCTGCGCAGATCGAATACATGCGCGCGCTGGCACGGGACGACATCATCTTCGCGCTCGGCCCCGCAGGCACCGGCAAGACCTATCTCGCGGTCGCCCAGGCGGTCAGCCAGCTGATGACCGGCAGCGTCCAGCGCCTGATCCTGTCGCGCCCGGCGGTCGAAGCCGGCGAACGGCTCGGTTTCCTGCCCGGCGACATGAAGGAGAAGGTCGATCCCTATCTCCGCCCGCTCTACGACGCGCTCTACGACTGCATGCCGCCGGAGCAGGTCGAACGCCGGCTGGCCTCGGGCGAAATCGAGATCGCCCCGATCGCCTTCATGCGCGGGCGCACGCTGGCCGACGCCTTCGTGATCCTCGACGAGGCGCAGAACACCACGCGCGAGCAGATGAAGATGTTCCTCACCCGTTTCGGCCAGAACAGCCGGATGGTGGTGTGCGGCGACCCGAAGCAGGTCGATATCCCCGGCGGCCCGAAGATGAGCGGGCTCAACGACGCGGTCGAGCGGCTCGAAGGGGTCGAGGGAATCGCGGTCTCGCGCTTCACCGCCGGCGACGTGGTCCGCCACCCGATCGTCGGGCGGATCGTCGAGGCCTATGAAGGCAAGGATGCAAGCGGGTGACCTTGCGTGTTCCCGACCGCGAACCCGAAGTGGAGTGCGAGGTCGACCCGGAGTGGGACAGCCGGACGGACTGGGAAGCCTTGTCGAGGCGGGCGTTGCGCGCCGCGCATAACGTCGATCCCGCGCTGGCCAACCCGCGCCTGAGCGTCAGCATCCTGTTCACCTCGGATGCCGAGATCCGCGCGCTCAACCGCGACTGGCGCGATAAGGACAAGCCGACCAACGTCCTGTCCTTCCCGATGCTCGAGCGCGAGGAACTGCTCGCGCTGGCAGCCGAGGGACCGCCCGAACTGCTGGGCGACATCGCGCTGGCGCACGAAACCTGCGCGCGCGAGGCCACCGAAAAGGGCGCCTCGCTGGAAGATCACGCCACCCACCTGGTAGTCCACGGCCTGCTCCACCTGGCGGGCTACGACCACGAGATTTCCCCCGCGGATGCCGATGCGATGGAAGCGCTCGAAACAAAGGCGCTTGCGTTGATCGGGATCGCGGACCCATATGGGGCCGGGGTTTAAGAGAAGGAACTGGCACAGTGTCCGACACGGACAAGTTCGGCGAATCCGACAAGGGAGACGCGGACAGTAGCGGCAGCCTGTGGGGCACCATCCGCCGCTTCTTCGATGGCGACAACGGAGAGACCTCGCTGCGCGAGCAGATCGAGGAAGCGATCGCCGAGCACGAGGACGATCAGCACGAAGGCGATTCCGTCCCGGCGAAGGGCGATCTTTCGCCGGTCGAAGTCACCATGCTGCGCAACCTGCTCCATTTCAGCGAGCACGACGCGGACGACGTCGCGATCCCGCGGGGGGAGATCGTCGCGGTTTCGGCCGAGGCGAGCTGGGAAGACATGGTTGGCGTGTTCATCGAGCACGGCCATTCGCGCATGCCGGTTTACCGCGAGACGCTCGACGAAGTGATCGGGATGATCCACATCAAGGACGTCTTCACCATCGTCGCGAAGGGCGAAACGCCGCCGGCCGACTGGACCGTGCTGATGCGCCAGCCGCTCTACGTGCCGCAGTCGCGCAACGCGCTCGATCTGCTGGCCGACATGCGCGCCAGACGGGTTCACCTGGCGGTGGTGGTCGACGAATATTCCGGCGTCGACGGGATCGTGACGATCGAGGACCTGGTCGAGGAGATCATCGGCGAGATCGAGGACGAGCACGACGAGGAGCCCGAGCAGCTGATCGTGCCGCTGTCCGAGGGGATGTGGGACGTCGATGCCCGGGCCGAGCTGGAGGACGTCGCCGAAGCGGTCGGCGACGAGCGGATCGCCGAGGTCGAGGAAGCGGTGGATACGCTCGGCGGCCTCGCCTTCGTGCTCGCGGGGCAGGTTCCCGAGGTCGGCGCCGTGCTCAGGCACCCGAGCGGCTGGTGCATGGAAGTGACCGCCGCCGACGACACCCATGTCACGCGCCTGCGGCTCCACCGCCCCCCGCCGAAGCGCGAGGAAGACGAAGAATAAGCGCCGGACTGGTTGAAACGTGCAAAATATGCAATATTTCGCACTTGCGAAATAACCGCTCGACACGAATCCCTTTATCTGGACTACTGAACGCATGGCGACCCGTCGCTTACCTCCCCTCCGCGCACTCGAAGCCTTTGTGCGCATCGTCCGCATGGGATCGGCCCGTGCGGCAGCGAACGAGCTCGGCCTGAGCCCCTCTGCCCTGTCGCGCCGCGTCACCAGCCTTGAGGATTTCGTCGGCAAGAAGCTGTTCACCCGGGCGCACCAGGCGATGAAGCTGACCGACGATGGGCGCGCCTTCTACGACGCGGTGAACCCGCACCTGGAAGCGCTCGCCATGGCGATCGAGGGGCAGTCGGAGAACCTCCAGCTGCTGCGCCTGCATCTGGGCGTCTCGCCGCTGTTCGGCAGCCAGCGGCTGTTCCCCCACCTGCCGGCGCTGCGCAAGCTGCACCCGCGGCTGCATATCGACATCGACACCGGACCCAACCTGATCCCGCGCATCGGCGACACGCTGGATGCGGCGATCATCGTCACCGCCGAGCCGGACGAGGGGTTCTATTCGGTGCGGCTCGACCACAACCGGGTCCACGCGATCTGCAGCCAGCAACTCGCCGACGAGATCGGCCATGCGCCGGATATCGACACTCTCTCCAAGCAGACCTTCCTGATCCATAGCGACCTGCCCGACAGCTTCGCCGCGTGGAAGAACGCACTGGGACTCGAGAAATTGCAGCCGGCGGCGATCGACCATTACGATTCGGGCCAGCTGATGCTGGAGGCCGCGTCGCAGGGCCTCGGCATCGCGATCATGCACGACGACCATTTCCGGCGCGCCTCGGACAAGAAGCTGGCGCGGCTTTACGACGTTGACGTCGAGAGCCCCTATTCCTACTGGTTCGTCTGCCGGCCGAAATCGCTCGACCAACGGCCGGTCAAACTGTTCCATGACTGGATGATCGAGATCGGTCTCTAGTCGCTGCGGGCCGCCCGGCCCTTAGAAAGCGTTTCCAGTGCTCGAAGCCATCGCGACAAGTTTCGCGGTCGTCGCCCTCGCGGAGATCGGCGACAAGACCATGCTGCTCGCCATCGTGCTGGCGGCACGGTTCCGCAAGCCGGTTCCGATCGTCGGCGGCATCCTGTTCGCAACCCTCGCCAACCACGCGGTAGCCAGCTTCGCGGGGGCGGAAGCCGCCGCCTGGTTCGACGGCTACTGGTTCCGCCTGGCGGTCGCGCTCGGCTTCGTCGCGATGGGCCTGTGGACGCTGGTGCCCGACAAGTTCGAGGAGGAGGACAAGCCGCAGGAACGCTTCGGCCCCTTCCTGACCACGCTGATCGCGTTCTTCCTGGTCGAGATCGGCGACAAGACCCAGGTGGCCACCATCGCTCTCGGCGCGCGCTATCACGATGTGCTGGCGGTCACCACCGGCACCACGCTCGGCATGCTGGCGGCGAACGTGCCGGCGGTGTTCCTCGGCGACCGGCTGGTCCAGAAGATCTCGCTCAAATATATCCGCATGGTGGCCGCGGCGCTGTTCGTCGCGCTCGGCTTGTGGATGCTCGTCACGCTCCACCGCTGAGCCGGACAAAGTCAACCTTTTGATCCGCATCAATGCGGCGGCACGCCGCTGTCGTGATTGCCTGTCCGACTAACGGACCGTTTCGCAGCACGCGCTGCGCGGCGGTCAACAGGGAGGCAGTCTGAATGGATTCGGTTTTGAATTTCCTGTTCCATCTTACGGAACTGATCAGGACGACGCGGCTCGTCGAAATCTCGCTCTGGGTCACCGACTGGCCGTTCGCGATCTGGCTGCAGAGCCATTTCTACGCGATTCCGGGGTTCCAGACCCTGCACATTCTCTCGATCGCAGTGCTGTTCGGGTCGACCCTGATGCTCAATCTGCGGGTGCTCGGCCTGTCCGGGCGCGACCAGACGCTCGCCGCCACCTTCGCGCGGTACCAGCCGTGGATCTGGGGCGCCCTCGCGTGCCTGGTCGCCAGCGGGATCGTGCTGCTGATCAGCGAACCGGTGCGCAACATGGTCAATTCGGTGTTCTGGCTGAAGATGTGCGCGCTGCTGGCGACCGTTATCGTCAGCCTGTGGTTCCAGCATGCGGTCCGCTCGCGGATGGAGCTGTGGGAAGTGTCGCCGGCCGGCCATGCGTCGATCCGAGCCGGCGCGGTGCTGCTGATCGTGCTGTGGCTGGTGGTCATGGTCGGCGGCCGCTGGATCGCCTACGCGCCGAACTGAGGGGATGGGACAATGCACAGCGTAATCTTCAGCAATATCGAGAATTCCGCCTTCGGCTCGGCGATCGCCGGCTCGGAATGGATGTTTCCCGCGATCGAGACGATTCACGTCTTCGCGATCGTCACGGTGATCGGCACGATCGCGATCATGGACCTGCGGCTGCTCGGCCTCGCGTCGCGCGGGCGGACGGTGCAGGCGGTCGAGCGCGACACGGTTCCGCTCACCTGGATCGGCTTCGCCCTCGCGGTGATCACCGGGATCCTGCTGTTCGTCAGCAAGGCGACCAGCTACATGGCCAACCCCTATTTCCTGTGGAAGATGGGGCTGATGCTGCTCGCCGGGGTAAACATGGCGCTCTTCCACCGGGTGTTGTCGAAGGACATCGCGCAATGGGATGCGCCTGGTGCAACGGCACCGGCAGCCGCGAAGATCGCGGGGCTGCTCTCGCTCGCGCTCTGGATCGTGATCCCCTTCTGCGGTCGCGCGATCGGCTTTACCCTGGGGGTCTATTACTGACGCATACGAAAAGGGCGCCCGATCGGGCGCCCTTTCCATTTTTCGCTCCGGCGGCGGTTTAGCTGACGGTCGCCTTGACGATCTTGCCCGGCTCGCGCGGCGGCTCGCCCTTGGGCAACGCATCGACATGCTCCATGCCGCTCTCGACCTCGCCCCACACGGTGTATTGCTTGTCGAGGAAGCGCGCGTCGTCGAAGCAGATGAAGAACTGGCTGTTGGCGCTGTTCGGGTTCTGCGACCGGGCCATCGAGCACACGCCGCGCACGTGCGGCACATCGTTGAATTCGGCCGCCAGATCGGGCTTGGGCGAACCGCCCATGCCGGTGCCGGTCGGGTCGCCGCCCTGCGCCATGAAGCCGTCGATCACGCGGTGGAACACCACGCCGTCGTAGAAGCCTTCGCTGGCGAGCTCGGTGATGCGGGCGACGTGGCCGGGGGCGACATCGGGGCGCAGCTTGATCACGACATCGCCGGTCGGCAGCGTGAGGGTCAGTTTTTCGGCCATGTAGGATCTCTCTCCTGAAATTTGCGCGATCGGCCCGCGAACGCGGCGAAGTCGCCGCCGATATAGGCACGGCGGCAGATAAGTCGACCCATTGCCATTGCTTTTGTGCGCTGCGGGAATATGGGGTGGGCATGTCGCCCGAGGAACTCGAAGACCTGGAACGCGCGGACCAGCAGGGGGCCGAGGACAAGCGCGAACAGTTCGACGAGGAAAACCGGCTCAAGGCCGATTTCATCCGCGAGGTTTCCGACGCGCTCGACGACGGCGACGAAGGGCGGGTCTACGAGCTGGTGGAGCCGCTCCACCCGGCCGACATCGCCGATCTGTTCGAACTGATCGAGCGCGGCGAGCGCGGCAAGCTGGCCGCCGCGATCACCGATCTGATGAGCAGCGAAGTCTTCGCCGAGCTCAACGACCACGTGCGCGAAAGCATGGTCGAGGAGCTCGCGCCGGAAGCCGTCGCCGAAATTGCCGAGCAGCTCGAAACCGACGATGCGGTCCAGCTGATCGAGGATCTCGACAAGGAGGACCAGGAAGCCGTCCTCGCCGAGATGGACCCGGAAGACCGCGCCGCGATCGAAAGCGCGCTGTCCTATCCCGAGGAAACCGCCGGGCGCCTGATGCAGCGCGAGCTGATCGCGGTGCCCGAGCACATGAATGTCGGCCAGCTGATCGACTATCTGCGCGAGAACGAGGAACTGACCACCGAGTTCTGGGAAGTGTTCATCGTCGATCCGACCCACCGCCCGGTGGGCACCTGTGCGCTCTCGTGGATCCTGCGCGCGCCGCGCCATGTCGCGCTGACCGACGTGATGAAGCGCGACCAGACGCTGATTCCCGTGTCGATGGACCAGGAAGAAGTCGCGCTGCTGTTCCAGAAATATGCGCTGATCTCGGCCGCGGTGGTGGATGAGGTAGGGCGGCTGGTCGGGCAGCTGACCGTCGACGACATCGTCCACATCATCCAGGAAGAAGCCGGCGAGGACGTGCTGCTGCTCTCGGGCGCGGGCGACGGCGACATCAACGAACCGATCCGGCTGACCATCCGCACCCGCCTGGTGTGGCTGGTGGTCAATCTCGGCACGGCAATGGTCGCCTCGAGCGTGGTCGGCCTGTTCCAGGGGGTGATCGCCAAGTTCGCCCTGCTCGCGGTGCTGATGCCGATCGTCTCGGGCATGGGCGGCAACGCCGGCACGCAGACCCTGGCGGTGGTGGTCCGCGCGCTGGCCACCAACCAGCTCACCGCCAGCAACACCTGGCGCATGATCGGGCGCGAATTCGCGATCGCAACCGCCAACGGTCTTGCGCTCGGGGCCCTGATCGGCACCGGCGTGGCGTTGGTGTTCGGAAACGTGCTGCTCGGGGTGGTGATCGCCTCGGCAATGCTGATCAACAATCTGGTGGCCGGCTCCGCCGGAATCCTTGTCCCGCTGACGCTCGAACGCTTCCGGGTCGATCCGGCGGTATCCTCCGCCGTGTTCGTCACCATGGCGACCGATGTGATGGGCTTCTTCAGCTTCCTCGGCCTCGCGACCCTGAGCGGCCTCGCCAACTGAGCGCCGCCGCCTGACGGCGGAACCGCCTTGCCTTCGCCCCGTTGGCAAGGCACTGGTTGAGCACAAGGGAAGAGGGTCGCTACTCATGCCAATTCGTACGCTCCGGCTCGTGCCGGCCTTGCTGCTTGCGTTCGCCGCCGGCCTCGCCGCACTGTTCGCCGTTGCGCAGCAGCCGCTCGAGGCCGCTCCTCCGCCCGCACGGGTGTTCGATCCGGTGGCTTTCTTCAGCGGCCAGACCGAAGGCCGCGGCGTGCTCAAGAAGGCCCTGTCGGCCAAACAGAACACCTATGTCACCGGCACCGGCACGCTGCGCGTCGACGGGCACCTGATCATCGACCAGGTGGTGAAGATCGACGGCGAGAAGACCCAGGCGCGCCGCTGGCAATTGCACGAGGTCAAGCCGGGCAATTATTCGGGCACGATCAGCGACGCCAAGGGTCCGGTCACCGCCGCCGTCGCCGGCAACCAGCTCCACATACAGTACAAGATGAAGGACGGCGGCATGTCGGTGTCGCAGGTGCTGACGATGGCGCCCGACGGGCGCAGCGTCCACAATGCGATGAAGATCCGCAAGTTCGGGATCGTGTTCGCGACGATGGAGGAAACCATCCGCAAGCTTTGAGCGGGCATGGCTTGCCGCCGCTGGCGGACCGCCTATCTCTGGGCCATGCCCCTCCACATGACCAAGATCGCCTATTCCGCCACCAGCGTGGAGGACTTGCGCGAATGGGTCGAACGCGGCCCGGAAGCGCATATGACCACGCGCTACCTGCCCAAGCGCCACGAAGAGATGGTCGGCGGATCGCTCTACTGGATTTTCGAGCACGCGATCGTCGCGCGCTCCGAAATCCTCGGCTTCGAACAGCGCGAGGACGGACGCTGGACGATCCGCCTCGCGCCGAAACTGATCCCGGTCGAACCCCGCGCCAAGCGCGCGCACCAGGGCTGGCGCTATCTCGAGGACGCCAGCGCCCCGCGCGACCTCTCGGGCGCGGAACTGGAGGGAGACATCCTGCCGGGGCGGCTGGTCAAGGATCTGGCGAAGCTGGGGCTGGTGTAGCGGTCCCCGCCGGTGCGCGCTTGTTAACCTTACCGCTCTAAAGGCGCCTGCGTATTCGGTATATCGCAGGAGACCTCAAGCCATGGCTGCCAACCCGCGCAAGTTCCTCATCACCACGCTCGAAGGCGGCGGCGCCGTGGGGCCTGCGCTGACCGTGGCGCGCAAGCTGGTCGAGGCCGGGCACGACGTGCGGGTGATGAGCGACGAGGTCAACCGGCCCGAGGCCGAGGCGACCGGGGCGCGCTTCATCCACTGGAACCGCGCGCCCAACCGCAGCGACCGCTCGAAGGAAACCGACCTGCATCGCGACTGGGAAGCGACCGACATGATGGACGGCTTCGCCCGCGTGATCGGCGGAATCGTGGTCGGCCCCTCGCTGCGCTACGCGCTCGACACGATCGACGAACTCGACCGCGAACCCGCCGACCTGGTCGTCTCGGCCGAATTGCTGATGGGCGTGGTCGCCGCCTGCGAGAAGCGCGGGCAGAAGGTCGCGCTGCTGCCGTCGAATTCGATGATCATCACGATCAAGGCCGCGCTCGAAAAGGCCGCCGCCAGCAGCGCTCCGCCCGCCAGCGAGCAGGAAGCCCGCATGGCCGGGATCGCCGCGGCGATGGGCGATGCGCTGAAGCGCGCGGTGCCGCCGCTCAACGCGACCCGCGAGGCGCTCGGGCTCGAACCGATCGGGCAGTTGCTCGACCAGTTCCGCGCGGTCAGCATGATCCTCGCCGCAGTCAGCCCCAGCTTCGACATGGCGCCAGGCGACCAGCCGGGTCTGACCTATATCGGCCCGCAGCTCGACGACCCCGCCTGGGCCGCGCCGTGGCGATCGCCCTTCCCCGCCGGCGACACCCGGCCGCTGGTGCTGGTCGGCTTCTCGACCACCTTCCAGGACCACGCCGGCGTGCTGCAGGCGGTGATCGACGCGCTCTCGTCGCTCCCGGTCCGCGCGCTGGTGACCCTCGGCCCTTCGATCGAGCCCGGCGAACTCAATGCCGCCGATAACGTCCAGGTCGTCTCGAGCGCGCCGCACAACCAGATCATGCCGGTGGCGAGCCTGGTGATCACCCACGGCGGTTACGGCACGCTGACCCGCGCGCTGTCGCACAAATTGCCGATCCTGGCGATGCCGCAGGGCCGCGACCAGTACGGCAATGCCGAGCGCCTGGTCGCCCACGGCGCCGGCCTCGCCCTGCCACCGGGTGCCGACGCGGCGACGATCGCCGGCGCGGTCGAGCAACTCCTCGGCGATCCGTCTTACGCCGCGGCCGCCGACAAGCTCGGCGCCGCCGTCGAGCGCGAGATGCGCGAAAGCAAGGTGGTCGAAGTGCTGGAAGGACTGGCGGGCTAACCAGCCCGCGCCAGCTCCACCACCTTGCGCAGGGTCTCGCTGTAGACCTCGGGCTCCTGCGCCCCGGGGATCAGGTAGCGGCCGTTGAGGATAAAGCTCGGGACCGAGTTGATGTTGGCCTCGCGCGCGCGCTGTTCCTCCATCCGCACCGCAATGCCGAGCGCCTCCTCGTCGAGTGCCTCTTCCATCGCCGTGCGGTCGAAGCCGAGGTTCTCGGCCACGTCGAGCAGCACCGAGCGTCTGCCGATCTGGCGGCGCTGCTGGAAATGCGCGCGGAACAGCGCGAGCTTGAGCGCGGTCTGCGCCTCCATCCCCTCCACCGTCAGCGCCCAGCGCAGCAGCTTGTGCGCATCGAACGTGTTCCACATCATCGGCTCGGGGCCTTCCCCCTCGCCCTCGTAATCCATCGGAAAGCCCGCCGCCTGCGCCACTTCCAGCAGTTGCGCGCGCATCCCGGCGACCTCGTCGGGCGAGCGCTCGTAAACCGCCGCAAGATGCTCGGCCTGGCTGCGCCCTTCCGGCGGCATGTCGGGGTTGAGCTCGAACGGCATCCAGCGGACCTCGACGTCGATCTCGCCCTCGAGCTCCTTCAGCGCCTTGGCGAACTGGGTGTAGCCGATCGCGCACCACGGGCACATCACGTCGGACCAGATGTCGACCGCAACCTTGGGTAGTTCTTCGCTCATTGATCCAGCCACCATTTCAGCAGGTGATGCGCGATCGCGACCGGGGGCGGGGTCAGCAATCGCTGGGTCTCGTCGCCCGCCATAGCAGCAGCAATCTCGTCGCGAGTAAACCAGTGAGCCTCCTCGAGCTCGGTCGTATCGATCAGCAGCCCGGCGCTTTCGGCGAAGGCATGGCAGCCGAGCATCAGTTGCGACGGGAACGGCCACGGCTGGCTGGCGATATAGCTCACGTCGCGCACCTTCACCCCGGCTTCCTCGAGCACCTCGCGCGCGACCGCCTCCTCGACCGACTCGCCGGGCTCGACGAACCCGGCCAGCGCCGAAAACCGCCGCGGCGGAAAGCGCGGCTGGCGCCCGAGCAGCAGTCTGCCCTCGTGCTCCACCAGCATGATCGTGACCGGATCGACGCGCGGGAAATGCTCCGCCTTGCACGCCTCGTTGGTGCAGCTGCGCTGCCACCCGCCCTTGGCGAGCACGGTGGGCGAACCGCATTTGGCGCAGAACGTGTGCCGCGCGTGCCAGTCGACCAGGCTGCGCGCGCCGCCGTAGATCGCAAGGTCCTCCGCGCTCATCAGCCCGATCGCGGCCCAGGTCCGGCGCATCGTCTCCTGCGGCGAATAGGCCGGGTCGGTGCTGCCTTCGGCCGGGACCGCCGCGAAGCAGCCGAAGCCGAGCCGCATGCCCAGAAACACCAGCTCCGCCCCCTCCGGCGCATCTTTCAGGCGGCCCCACTTCAGCCCGTTGCTGCCGTCGAGCTTGGGCGCAAGTCCGTCGAGCAGCAGCAGGCTCGCCTGCGGGCTTTTGAGCACCTCCAGCCGCTCGGGATCGGAGCGGATATGGTCTGCGCGGTCGAGTTCCGACCCGGCGAAGGCGACGCTGCAGCAGCTCATGCGCCGCCCCGCAGCAATTGGCGGACGTCGGCCAGCACCGCGGTTTCGAACTCCCGGTTGAGCGGATAGGCGCTCGACGGCATATATTGGGTGTAAAGCCCGCTGCGCAGGCCGCTCGCCATGCTGACGAAGCCGATCGTCCCGGCCGCCCCGGCCCAGCCATAGGTGTTGCCGTGCGGCCCGCCCTGCCTTCCGCCCGCGCCGAAGCCGTAGCCGTCGATCAGCGTGCCCTTGGTCGACACGCCTTCGGGCAGCAGGTTCGAAGTGCCGAGCCGCACCGCCGCCTCGCTCATCACCCGCTGGCCGTCGAGCATGCCGTAATTGCCGATCATCTTGAGGAAGCGGTCGTAATCGCGTGGGGATCCCACCAGTCCCGAGCCGCCGAACGGAAACGCCGGCGGGTCGAGATAGACCGAGCTCTGCGCCGGATCGATCGGCAGCAGCATCCCGTCGACCACGCCGTAATTGGTGGTCAGGCGGTCCGCCGCCCCCGGCACGACCCGGAAGCCGGTGCTGGGCATGCCGCAGGGGCCGAGGATGCGATCCTGCACGAAGCTGTCGAAGCTCTGCCCGGAAACCACCTCGATCACCCGGCCCATCAGGTCGAGCCCGGTCGAATAGGACCAGTGCGTGCCCGGCTGATACACCAGCGGCAGGGTTGCCAGCCGGTCGGCGAATTCGGCCAGTGTGGCGACCGGCTTGCCCCGCTCGAACCCCGGCACCGGGATCCGGCTGACCTGCCCGCTGACCACGCCGATCTCGGTCGCCCGCTCGGTGATCGGACCGCTCTGGATGATCCCGTAGGACAGCCCGGCGGTATGGGTCAGCAGATGGCGGAGCAGGATCGGGCGCGCGGCCGGCTCGAGATTCTCGGGCCCGATCGAGCCGTCGTACTGCTTCTGCACCTGCATTCTCGCGAAGGCCGGGAGGATATCGGCGAGCGGCTGGTCGAGCGACAATTTGCCCTCGTCCACCAGCATCATCGCGGCCATTCCGGTGATCGGCTTGGTCATCGAATAGAGCCGGTAGAGGCTGTCTCCGTCGCTCTTGCGCGCCCCGCCCATCGTGTCGCGGCCCTCGGCAATCGTCGCCGGATCGCGGTCGCCGAACCCCATGAAGGCGACCATGTCGGCGACCCTGTTCCGGGAAACATAGTCCTGGCAGAGCTTGCGCAGGTTCGGCCAATGCTCGGGCTCCTGGGCCCGCAAGGGTCGCGGAAAAACCACGGCGGCGCCCAGCACGGCGACGCTGCGGAGCAATCCGCGGCGCGAAAGCGGCAGGCGGTGCGAGGCAATCATGCGGCTTCTCCCAAAGCCTCGGGGGGTGCGAGCCTGACTAGGCAGCGGACGGTGCCGGCGCAAGGCAAGCCTTGCGCCAATCTGTGCCAGTCGCCGAAATACATGCGCGGGAACGCCTGCGACTCGACGCAGGCGAACGCGAAACGCGCAAAATCCGGATTGGCGGATGCAGACAGACGCGCTCAGGCCGAGCGCATGTCCGAAGGATGCGGTCCGAACAGCAGGCCGCCCGCCAGCGCCCCAAAGCCGGCCCCGGCAAATTGGGCCAGCACAAAGGGCACCACGTCGGCAGGGCGGATCCCGGCAAAGCTGTTCGAGAGACTGCGCGCAACGGTAATCGCGGGATTCGCGAAACTGGTCGAGGAAGTGAACCAGTAGGCCGCCACGATATAGAGCGCGACGCCCGCGGGTACCCATTCCGGGCGGTGGCGGACCGTGCCGAGGATCGTCAGCACCAGGCCGAAGGTCGCAACCGCCTCGCCGGTCCACTGCCCGATCCCGGTCCGCGCGTGGGTCGAAATCTGGAGGATCGGCTCGCCGAACATCGCGTGCGCGATCCACACGCCGACGATCCCGCACCCCAGCTGCACGACGGCATACAGGCCCGCATCCCCCCAGCCGAGGTCGTTCCTCGCCGCCGCCACCACGCTGACCGCGGGATTGAAATGCGCCCCCGAGACCGGCCCGAACATCGCGACGAGCACGAACAGCATCGCGCCGGTCGCCACCGTATTGCCCAGCAACGCCACCGCAAGGTTTCCGCCTGCCAGCCGCTCCGCCATGATCCCCGAGCCGATCACCGTTGCGAAGAGCATGGCCGAGCCGATGCCCTCGGCAAGCAGCCTGCGCCAGCGCGGCGCCATCATCGGCAGGGCTCCGCCGGCGCGGCGATCGCGGCGAGGTGCTCCGCCCCGGCCGGCAGCCGGCCTTCCGCCTTCCGCTCCGAATAGCGGTCGGTCAGATAGGCGGCGCGGTCGCGCGTCAGGAGGGTGAACTTCACCAGTTCCTCCATCACGTCGACCACCCGGTCGTAAAGCGGTCCGGGCTTCATCCGGCCCTCGTCGTCGAACTCGGTATAGGCCTTCGGCACGCTCGACTGGTTGGGAATGGTGATCATGCGCATCCACCGCCCCAGCAGGCGCAAGGTGTTGACCGCGTTGAACGACTGGCTTCCCCCGGATACCTGCATCACCGCCAGGGTCCGTCCCTGCGTGGGCCGGACGCCGGCTTCTTCTAGCGGAATCCAGTCGATCTGCGCCTTCATGATCCCGGTGATCGCGCCGTGCCGTTCGGGCGAGCACCAGACCTGCCCTTCGGACCACAACGCCAGTTCGCGCAGCTCCGCCACCTTGGGATGCTCGCTCCCGACGCTGTCGGGAAGCGGCAGGCCGGCCGGATCGAACACCCGCGTCTCGCACCCGAAGGCGCGCAGAAGCCGCTCCGCCTCGAGGATCAGCAGCCTGCTGTAGGACCGCTCGCGCAGCGAGCCGTAGAGCAGCAGGATGCGCGGCGCGTGCGCGAACTGCGGCGCAATGCCGAGTTGCTCCGTCGTCGGCGGAGCCAGGAAGGCCGGATCGACATTCGGCAAGTCCGTCATGCGCGGATGACCTCGCCGTCCTCTTTCACGAAATCCTCGGCAAGCGGGGCGGGAAGGATTTCGAGCACCACTTCCGAAGGGCGGCACAGGCGGACCCCGAGGCTCGTCTCGACCAGCGGGCGATTGATCAGAATCGGATGCGCGAGCATCGCATCGATCAGTGCATCGTCGGCCAGGCTCTCATCGGCGAGGCCGAGCTCCGCGAATGGAGTTCCCTTCTCCCGCAGCAGCGCGCGCGGGGTCAGGCCCGCCGCGCCGATCAGGCGTTCCAGCGTGGCGCGATCGGGCGGCGTCTTAAGATACTCGATCACGGTCGGCTCGATGCCGGTCGCGCGGATCATCGCCAGCGTATTGCGGGACGTGGCGCAGGCGGGATTGTGGTAGATTACGGTTTCAGCGGACATCGTTCCTGGCTTTCGAGGTTGCGCCTTCCGTCCCGCCGATTTCGCGCAGCTTGCCCAGCAGCGACATGCTGTCGTGGGTTTCCTGCGGCAGGGCGAGGAACAGCGAAATGCGGTTGGTGAGATAGCGGAGCGCCTGCCGGAAGGCTTCGGCCTGGCCGTCGCCCTCGACGGCGGCCGGATCGTCGATCCCCCAATGCGCGGTTATCGGACGGCCGGGCCAGACCGGGCAGCTCTCGCCCGCCGCGTTGTCGCACACGGTGAAGATGAAATCGAACTCGGGCGCTCCGGGCCGGGCGAATTCGTCCCAGCTCTTCGAACGCAGCTCCGCGGTCGGAAAGCCGAGCGTCTCGAGCAGACCGAGCGCGGCCGGATGGACGGCGCCCTTGGGCTCGCTGCCGGCCGACCAGGCCCGGAAGCGACCCGCGCCGAGCTTGTTCATCGCGCTTTCGGCAAGGATGCTGCGGGCGGAATTGCCGGTGCACAGGAACAGCACGTCGAACGGCTTGCTCATGCGCTGCCGCCGGGCAAGCACTGGCTGCGCAGGACCGCATCCGCGAGCGGAGCGCAAATCTCGGGCTGGCCCGAACAGCAATCCTCCATCAGGAATTCGAGCAGCTCGGTCATGCGGTTGTAGCGCGCGGTGTAGATCACCGTGCGTCCTTCGCGCCGGCTCTCGACAAGCCCCGCATGCGAGAGGATGTTGAGATTGGCCGAAAGCGTGTTGGGCAGCACTTGCTGCCGCCGCGCGATCTCCCCCGCCGCAATCCCCTCACGCCCGGCCTGAACCAGCATGCGAAAGACCGAGAGACGGGATTCATGCGCGAGCGCGGAGAGCGCGGCGACTGCAGCTTTCGATTCCATATTTCTACTTTACCCGAAATATCGCAATAGGCAATATCTCATGCTGGTCTCTGCGGCCGATCCGCGGTCGCCGACACCAGCCCCACCAGTTCGCGCAAATCGCCGATCGCCGTCGCGCCGGGAGCGGCCTCGCCTCCGGCCGGCAGGTAGTGGACCACCCGCATCCCGGCCGCCATTCCCGCAGCCACGCCCACCGCGCTATCCTCGACCACCAGGCAGCCGGCCGGCGCGAAGCCCATCCGCTCCGCCGCATGGAGAAACAGGCCGGGATCGGGCTTCCACGAGCCGATGTCGTAGGAACTGAACAGGCGCTCGCCGAAGAAGCCCGCGAGTCCGGTCAGCTCCAGCGCGTGGCGAATCTTGGCCGACGGACCGCTTGAGGCCACGCAAATGGGTAGCTCGAGGGCGGCGAGCATCTCATGCGCGCCCGGCATGGCGCGCAGCTCCTGCCCGAAGATTTCCGCCAGCCGCGCGCGATAGGCCGGCTCGAAATCCGCGGGCAGCGTGCGGCCGAGCCGCGTCTCGATCTCGGCCCGGATCAGCGCGAACCGGCGCCCGCGGTTGCGCTCGGTCATCGCGGCGAGATCGTCGGTCAGATCGGGCAGCAGGTCGAGCAAGGCCCGGTTGCAGGCTTGCTCGCTGTCGACCAGCGTTCCGTCGAGGTCGAAGACGATGCAGTCCATCGCAAGCGCCCCTGCCAGCCGGTCCGCCCGGTTTCAACCGCTTGCGTGCGTGGCGCCGCCCGGCTAGGCGCACGCCATTCGCAAGGACCCGGTGAAATTCCGGGTGGCTATTCCGGCCGCCGATCCGCCGGACAACAGCACGCATCACCCGAAATTCGAACGCGCTCCCATAGGCGCGCCGTGCCTTGCTGTGGACTAACTATGCCCTTCTCCCTTTCCGCCTATCGCCGCGAGTGGTTCACCGACGGCACTTCCCTCCGGCGCGAGATCCTCGCCGGCATCGTCGTCGCGCTGGCGCTGATCCCCGAGGCGATCGGCTTCTCGATCATCGCCGGGGTCGATCCGCGCGTGGGCCTCTATGCCTCGGTCGCGATCGCGATCGTGATCGCCTTCACCGGCGGCCGCTCGGCGATGATCTCCGCCGCCACCGCCTCGGTCGCGGTGCTGGTCGGCCCGCTGGTGCGCGATCACGGGGTCGAGTATCTCTTCGCCGCGACCGTGGTCATGGGGATCATCCAGATCCTCGCCGGCCTGCTGCGGCTCGACCTCGCGATGCTGTTCGTCTCGCGCTCGGTCATCACCGGCTTCGTCAACGCGCTCGCGATCCTGATCTTCGTCGCGCAGCTGCCGCAACTCACCCATGTCGGCTGGCAGACCTATGCGATGGTCGCGGCCGGGCTCGCGATCATCTACCTGTTCCCGCGGCTGAGCAAGGTGGTCCCCTCGCCGCTGGTCGCGATCCTCGCGCTGACCGCGGTCAGCGTCGGCTTCGGGCTGCCGGTCAACACGGTGGGCGACATGGGCAAGCTGCCCGAGGGCCTGCCGAGCTTCGCCTTCCCGCATGTGCCGTTGACCTGGGAGACGCTGCGGATCGTGCTGCCCTATGCGGCGACGATGGCTGCGGTCGGCCTGCTCGAAAGCCTGCTGACCGCGCAGATCGTCGACGACATGACCGACACCGACAGCGACAAGCGCCGCGAATGCGCAGGCCAAGGCGGCGCGAACATCGTCGCCGCGCTGTTCGGCGGCATGGGCGGCTGCGCGATGATCGGCCAGTCGGTGATCAACGTCACCTCGGGCGGGCGCGGGCGGCTCTCGACCCTCGTCGCGGGCGCCTTCCTGCTGTTCCTGCTCGCGGTGCTCGGCCCCTATGTCGGGCGGGTGCCGATGCCGGCGCTGGTCGCGGTGATGGTGATGGTCTCGATCGGCACCTTCAGCTGGAACTCGATCGCCAATCTGCGCCGTCATCCGCCGACCTCGTCGGCGGTGATGCTGGTGACGGTGGCGGTGGTGGTCGCCACCCGCGACCTGTCGCTCGGCGTGCTCGCCGGAGTGCTGCTGTCGGGCGTGTTCTTTGCCGGCAAGGTGCAGCGCATGTTCGCGGTGGAGCGCGAGGTATCTCCGGACGGGGCCCGCGCCACCTACCGCGTGAGCGGCCAGATCTTCTTCGCCTCGGTCGACCGCTTCACCCGCGCGTTCCAGCAGGATGCAGAGGCCGCGCAGGTGCTGATCGACGTATCGGCGGCGCATTTCTGGGATATCTCGGCGGTCGGCGCGCTCGACAAGATCGTCTCGCGCCTGCGCCGCGAGGGGCGCAAGGTGGAGATCGCCGGCTACAACCGCGCCAGCGCCGACATCGTCGACCGCTTCGCGCTGCACGACAAGACCGGGGTTGAGATCGGCGCCGTCCCGCACTGAGCGCGGCTGCGGCGCGACCCGTCAGAACGGCACGATGGTGGTCGCGCCGTGGTCGGTCGCCTTGTCGTAGGCGATGTCGTGGGCGGCGATCGCGTCGGTCGCGCGCTGGGCGGCGCGGGCCGCGCCGGTGCAGCCCGCCTTGTTGATCGCCGCCGCGACGTCGGCCCGGTGGTCCCACGCATAGCGGACATGGCCGTCCTCATGCTCGAGCAGCGACTGGAGATAGCGCTCGAAGCGCGCGCGCATCTCCGGGGGCGCGTCGCCATCGACCAGCCGCGGCACCCGCACGGTCGCGTGGAAGTTCAGATCGGCGAGCGTGGTCACGCAGCGGCCCTTTTCGTCGACCTTCCAGACCACGTTGAACTCCCAGCTCGTCAGGCCATCCACCCCCTTGCGGTCGTTCGGATCGCGCGGACGGGCGGCGTCGATCGACGCGCGGATCTCGGCCGGGGTGGTGCCGGTGACGTCGTAATATGCGACAGCGGCCGGGGGGATGTCGGCGAAGGGGATCGACACCTCGGCGTGAGCAGCGGTGGAGACGGACAAGCCCACAAGGGCGATTGCCGGGAGGCGCATGTGGCAGACCTTTTCCGATTGGCCTTGGCGAGAACGGCACATAATCCTAAATGCAGAAGCGGCGTAAAGTTTCGGGAAACTCGGCGACGCGGTGGGCCGCTCGAGCGGTGTTGGGGGTATTCGGCCGCATGGACGCCATTCGTTTCGCCAACCCGTTCCAACCCTATCTTCTGCCAGGCGAACGGATCCTGTGGTCCGGGCGGCCCAAGCAGGGCCTTGTACTGCGGGGGGCAGATGCCCTGCTGATCCCGTTCAGCCTGCTATGGGGCGGCTTTGCAATCTTCTGGAACATCGGCGTATGGACTTTCCCGGCCACCGGGCAGAGCATCGACTGGTTCATGCGGCTTTGGGGTCTGCCTTTCCTTGTCGTCGGCCTGTATATGATCTTGGGGCGGTTCCTACACGACCTGCTGCTACGCCGCCAAATGGCTTACGCCGTCACTGACCAACGCATCCTGGTACTAAGCGGCCTGCTGGCAAACAGGCTGAGTTCGCTCGACGTCCATTGGCTACCCAAACTCCAGCTGTCGGAACATCGCGACGGGACCGGAACGATCGAACTTGAGGGAGACGATTCGGCTTTGCCATTCTTCTACCGCCGCCAGGGGATGGGCACCTGGACGCCTGCGCTCGGCCGGGGCACACAGCTTTTCAGAATCGAAGAACCGCGCTGGGTTTATGATCTGATCCGCAAACAGGCGCAGAGATCGTGAGTCCGGACCGTCACGGGATCGTGAAATCGAACGTCGCGCCCGTGCGTTCGATCAGGGCGGCGTCGCCATTATGGCGGATATGCGCAAGCGCATATTTTCGGCAACGCTGCCGGGTGTTTATCTGTTTCTCGACCCATCGCCGGCGATGGGGATTCGCCAAGGCGATGCGCTCGGCTTCGAGGACGCTGACCCTGTGACTGACGCGAAGTTCCTTTATCAGCAATAGCCACCTGCCATAGCCGTCCCGTCCGCGCTCCCGCCGCATTGCGCGATAGCGCGCAGCCTGCTCCGCACGCGACGACGGATCATCCATCCTGAGAAGCATGGGTGAAGCGGCCTTTTCGGCTTCCATCGAGACTCTCTCCGACATCGCGCGAATCTATTTGTCGCCGCGCTTCTGCTCCCGTCAACGGGAGAAGAAGTTCAAGCCCAACCGCGCCGCTTTCAGAAACACCGTCGGCAGCCCCGCGTTCTCGATGTCCTCGACCGGCCACCACTCCCCCTCTCCCTCTGGTTCTCCCTCGGCTGCCCATACCCGCAAGGTCAGGTAGAAATGGGTGAAGCTGTGCCTGATCGCCCCCGCCTCGCGCCATTCCCCTGCCAGCGGCGCCTCGCCCGACCCGTCGCCGCGCGCCGACCAGCCGTCGTCGGGCAGCGCGCGCATCCCGCCCAGCATCCCGCTGGGCGGCCGAGTCACGAGCCACACCTGGCCGCCGCGCTCGATCCAGAAGGCGGTCCCGACCCGCTCGGGCTTGGGCTTCTTGGGTGCCTTGGCCGGAAAGCGTGCCGGATCGCCGCTGGCCCGGCCCGCGCAATCGGCGGAGAGCGGGCACAGCAGGCATTTCGGATCGCGCGGGGTGCAGATCGCGGTGCCGAGGTCCATCATCGCCTGGGCGAAATCGCCGGCGTCGGCGGCGGGCGTGATCGCGTCGGCCGCCGCGCGGATCGCCGCCTTGCCGCCGGGCAGCGGCTCGGCGATCGCGAACAGCCGGGCGACCACCCGCTCGACATTGGCATCGACCACCACCGCGCGCCGCCCGAAGGCGATCGCCGCGACCGCCGCCGCGGTGTAGGCGCCCAGCCCGGGCAGCGCCCGCAGCCGGTCCTCGGTGTCGGGAAACGCGCCCAGCTCGGCCACCGCGCGGGCGCAGGCGACGAGGTTGCGCGCGCGGCTGTAATAGCCCAGCCCCGCCCAGGCGGCCATCACCTCGGCCTCGGGCGCCGCGGCGAGATCCCGCACCGTCGGCCAGAGTTGCAGGAACTTCGCGTAATAGGGGATCACCGCCGCGACCGTGGTCTGCTGCAGCATCACCTCGCTCAGCCACACGCGATAGGGCTCCGGCGCGGGAGTCCCCGGCGGGGCACGCCAGGGCAGGCTGCGGGCATGGCTGCGGTACCAGTCGAGGAGGTGCTCAGAAATCGTCCCGCTGGCGCTCATGCGGAGCCTATGGCATGGCCGCATCCACGATGGAACGGGATCGCAAAAAGCCTGCGGGGAAAGGATCGGCGAAGCGCTACGAGCGGCCACGCGGCGGCCCGGCGCGCGCGATCTCGGACCTGATGCCCGATATCGGACGCAGCGCCTTCCGCCGGTTCGGCTTCATCCAGTCCTCGGTGGTGACCCGCTGGCCCGAGATCGTCGGCCAGCGCCATGCGCAGAACTGTGCCCCGGAATCGATCCGCTTCCCACCCGGCGAGAAGAGCGGCGGAATCCTGCAACTGGTGGTAACTCCGGCGCACGCGCCGTTGATCCAGCACGTTATTCCCGAGATCATCGAGCGGGTGAACCGGTTCTTCGGCTACAACGCGGTGGCGCGGGTGAAATTGCGGCAAGGCGAGGTTAAGGCGCCCGATCCTAGTCCGCCGGCCGGCGGATCGGCGGCGCCGGTGCTCAAGCCGATCCCGATGGAACTGGGCGAGAGCCTGCGCGACATCGGCGATCCGGAACTGCGCACGGTGCTGGAATCGCTGGCGCGCAGTCTGGGCGGAAAACAGGAAGGGAAATGATGAAGAACGTGTTCCGGGTGGCGGCGGCAATGGCGGCGGCATGGTTTTCGATCGGCGCCGGACCCGCCTGGCTGGGCACCGTCGCGGCCACGCCGCAAGGCCACCGGCTCGGCAATCCCGACGCGAAGGTCAAGCTGATCGCCTATGAGAGCTACACGTGCCCGCACTGCGCCAATTTCGAGAAGGAAGCCGGCGGGGCTATGCGCATCGCCTATATCCAGCCGGGCAAGATGAGCCTGGAGGTGCGCCACTTCGTGCGCGATCCGGTGGATTTGACTGCCGCGATGCTCACCGAATGCGTCGCACCCAACCGCTTCTTCGACGCGCACCGCCAGTTCTTCGTCAATTACGACAAGTGGATCGGGCTGCTCGGCACTGCGAACAAGGCCCAGCGCGACCGCTGGAGCGTGAAGGACCGCGCGGCCGGCCGACGCAACATCGCGAACGATTTCGGCTTCTATGCGCTGATGGCGCCGATCGGGCTCAGCCGGGTGCAGGCCGACAAATGCCTCAACAACCAGGCGCTGGCGGACAAGATCGCCAACCAGCGCGCCGACGCCGAGAAGGCCTATCCCGACTTCGCCGGGACCCCCACCTTCGTGCTCAACGGCCTGCTGCTCAACTGGACGGCCGAATGGGATATGCTCCGCCCGCAGATCGAGGCCCGCTTGTAACGCGGAATCGGTGGGGTAAGCTGTGCAAAACAGGGCTTGAACGGGCGCGCCGCCTTTCTTTCGCGATGCGCCTTGAGCTAGCCATTTCGAGGATATGAAGATGCCGAAAGACCCGATGACCATCCTCCGACGTTTCCTCGCGCTGGCGCTTGCGGTGCCCGTCGCGCTCGCGCTGGCGGGCTGCGGCAGCAAATCGGCCGACGAAAGCGACGGACCGCCGACCGGCGCGCCGATCGCCGCGATCGCTCCGCCGGCAGGCCAGCAGTGGGCCGATGTGGCGTCCGAAACGCCCGACGGCGGCTTCGTGATCGGCAATCCCAATGCGCCGCTCAAGCTGGTCGAATACGCTTCGCACACATGCTCGCACTGCGCCGAATTCTCGATCAAGGGCAGCGGCCCGCTGCGCGACAAATACGTTGCTTCCGGCGTGGTCAGCTACGAGATCCGCAACCTCATCCGCGATCCCGTCGACCTGACCATCGCTACCCTCGCCCGCTGCAACGGCCCGGCGGCATTCCACCCGCTGGCCGACCAGGTCTGGGCGAACCTGTCGCCCCTGTTCGATACGCTGAACAAGAACCAGGATGCCTATAAGGCGGCGATGGACAAGACCGGCGCGGCGCGCTTCCAGGGTCTCGCCGAAGCGGGCGACCTGTTCAATTTCTTCGCCGCCCGCGGGCTGAGCAAGGAACAGGCGATGGCCTGCCTTGCGGACACCAAGAAGATCACCGCGATCGTCGAGAAGTCCGACAAGGATTCGAACGACAAGCAGCTGACCGGCACGCCGACCTTCTTCCTCAACGGCAAGCGGTTCGAAGGAACGACCTGGGAAGTGGTCGAGCCGATCCTGCAGAACGCCGGCGCGCGCTGAGGCTGACGGCGGGGCTCGATGCGGATCAGGAAACTCAAGCTTTCCGGTTTCAAGAGCTTCGTCGAGCCCGCCGAACTGCGCATCGAAGAGGGGCTGACCGGCGTCGTCGGCCCCAACGGCTGCGGCAAGTCCAACCTGCTCGAGGCGATCCGCTGGGTGATGGGCGAGAATTCGCCCAAATCGATGCGCTCGGGCGGGATGGAGGATGTGATCTTCGCCGGCACCGCTCAACGCCCGCCGCGCGCCTTCGCCGAAGTCGTGCTGCACGCGGAGACCGATGAGGCGGAGGACCTGGAGGTCGTCCGCCGGATCGAGCGCGGCGCGGGCAGCGCCTATCGCGTCAACGGCAAGGATGTGCGCGCGAAGGACGTGTCGCTGGTGTTCGCCGACGCCGCGACCGGCGCGCACAGCCCCGCGCTGGTCAGCCAGGGCAAGATCGCCGCGGTGATCGCCGCCAAGCCGGCGGAGCGCCGCTCGATGCTGGAAGAGGCCGCCGGGATCTCGGGGCTCCACGTCCGCCGCCGCGACGCCGAGAGCAAGCTCAGGCAGACCGAGACCAACCTCGCCCGGCTCGAGGATATCATGGCCGGGCTCGACACGCAGATGGCGTCGCTCAGGCGCCAGGCGAAGCAGGCCGAACGCTACAAGGCGCTGTCGGCGAAGATCCATCTCGCCGAGGCGCGGGTGCTGTTCGCGCGCTGGCGCGACGCCGCGGCGGCCGCCGCCGAGGCGCGCAAGGCCGCGCAGGGTGCCGATACGCTGGTGGCCGAGGCGCAGGCGCAGACGAAGGAGGCGCAGACGGCCCAGGCCGAACTCGCCGCCAAACTCGCCGAAGCCCGCGACGAGCTCGCCGACCGGCGCGACGATGCGCAGGCGCACGGCCACCGCATGGCCGCGCTGACTACCCAGCTCGAGGCGGCCGAGCAGCGGCTGGCCGATCTCGACCGGCAGAAGGCCCGGCTCGAAGCCGACCGCGGCGATGCCGATCGGCTGACCAAGGACGCCGCCGAGGCGCTCCAGCGGCTCGAAAGCGAATTGCAGGCGGCCGAGCAGTCGCTGGCAGCGGACGAGGCGCGCCGCCCGTCGATCGCGCTGGCGGTCGAGCGCACCGAGAGCGCCAGCCGCACCGCCGAGCTCGATCTCGCCCGCGCGACCGCCGAACACGCCGGGGTCGAGGCCGAATGGCGGGTAGCCGAAGCCGAGGTGTCGCAGGCGGAGGCGCGGCTTGCCCGGCTCGACAACGAGGCGCGGCGACAGGACGAGGCCCGGGCGGCGGCAAACGCCGCGGGCGATATGGACGCCGCGGTCGCATCGGCCAGGGCTGCGGCCGAAGCCGCGACCGCCCGGATCGCCACCCTGCGCGAGGCGCTCGCCGGGAAGCAGGTGCAGAAGGATGCGCTCTCCGCGGCACGCGACGAGGCCGCCGCGGCCCTCGCAGGCACGAAAGCCGAGCTCGCCGGGATCGAACGCGAATTCAATGCCTTGCAGCGGGATCGTGAGGCGCGGGCGAAACAGGCCGCGAACAAGCATGGCCTCCCCGCAGCGCTCGACCGGGTCCGCGCCGCGCCGGGCTACGAACGCGCGCTGGCGGCGGTGCTCGGGCGCGATGCCAAGGCGCCGCTCGGCAAGCCCGCGGGCGATACCGAAGGCCGCTTCTGGGCGGGCAGCGACGCGCCCGCCGCGGTTGCCGAAAGCCTGGCAACGCAGGTTCCGGGCTGCCCGCCCGAACTCGCCGCGCGGCTCGCGCTGGTCCATGTGGTCGATGCCGACGACGGGCGCGCGCTCAAGCCGGGCGAATGGCTGGTCACCAAGGGTGGCGCGCTGCGCCGCTGGGACGGATTCCTCGCCCGCGGCGAAGGCGCGTCGGAAGCGGCGCGCCTCGAAGCCGAGAACCGCTTCGGCGAACTCGAAACCGAATTGCCCGGCCGCCGCGCCGCGGCCGAGGAAGCGGAACGCCGCCAGCAGGCCGCGCAAGCCGAGCTCGCCGCCTTGCAGCAGGCGCTGATCGCAGCCGAACGCGATATCGCGCAGGCCTCGGAGGCGGAGCGCGCCGCGCTGCGCGCGCTCGACCAGGCGGAGGCCGCGCGCGAGCGCCACGCGGCCCGGCTTGCCGAACTCGAGGCCGCCCAGACCGACCTCGCGGAACAGCGCGCCACGGCCGAGGCCGAGCTCAAGCTTGCGCAGGACAGGCGCCTCGCCCTGCCCGATCCCGAAAGCGGCCGCGCATCGCTCAATGCCGCCCAGGCCAGGCACGAAGCCTCGCGCTCCGCATTGCAGGCGGCGATGGCCGAACTGGCCGCGCACGATCAGGCGCTCGCCGTCGCACGCGAGCGCAAGTCGGCGCGCGCCGCCGACATCAGGGGTTGGGAGGCCCGCGCGGGCGATGCCAGCCGCCGCCTCGCCGACATGGAGACGCGGTTCGAGGAAATCGCGCAGGAACGCGCGGTGATCGCGGCCAAGCCGGCCTCGCTGGTGGCCGAAATCGAGCGCGGCGACGAAGTGCGCGCGCGGCTGGGCGCCGAGCTCGCGGCTGCCGAGGCCGCGGTCAACGCGGTCGCCGGCGATGCTCAGGCGGCCGACAAGCGGCTGGCCGATCTCACCGAGGCGCTTTCGACCGCGCGCGAGGCCCGCGCCGGGGCGGTCGCCCGGGCGGAGAACGAGGAACAGCGCCGCGAGGACATGGCGCGCCAGTCGGGCGAGCGCTTCCAATGTCCCCCGCCGCTGCTGGCCGGAAGGTTCGAATTCGATCCCGAGCAGGTCGCCGGCTCGACCGAAGAAGGCGCCGACATGGACCGCCTGACCGCCGACCGCGAACGGATCGGCCCGGTCAACCTTGTCGCGGCCGAGGAACTCGCCCGGATCGAGGAAGAGCATGGCGCCAATGCCGCCGAACAGGGCGAGCTGGCCGAAGCGGTGAGCCGCCTGCGCGGATCGATCGGCAATCTCAACCGCGAGGGCCGCGAACGGCTGCGCGCGGCGTTCGAGGAGGTCAACGAGCATTTCCAGCGCCTGTTCACCCGCCTGTTCGAAGGCGGCGCGGCGCATCTGGCGCTGATCGACAGCGACGACCCACTCGAAGCGGGACTGGAGATCTACGCGCAGCCGCCGGGCAAGCGGCTGCAATCGCTCACCCTGCTCTCGGGCGGCGAGCAGGCGCTGACCGCGGTGGCGCTGATCTTCGGCCTGTTCCTGACCAACCCCGCACCGATCTGCGTGCTCGACGAGGTCGACGCCCCGCTCGACGATGCGAACATCGACCGCTTCTGCGACCTGCTCGACGCAATGGCGAAGGAAACCGACACCCGCTACCTGATCGTGACCCACAATGCGGTGACGATGAGCCGCATGCACCGCCTGTTCGGCGTGACGATGGTCGAAAAGGGCGTGAGCCGGCTGGTCAGCGTGGACCTTGGCGGAGCCGAGGAGCTGCTGGCGGCGGAGTAGCTCTCCGCCCGCCTCACTGCGGGGAAGGCCGGCTAACTCAGTTCAAAACCAGCTGCGGCCCGGTGCCCCGCGCCGCCATGCGGTCGTCCTTGTTGTAGAGCTGGCATTTCTGCAGGCTCAGGCAGCCGCAGCCGATGCACTGGTCGAGCTGGTTGCGGGTCCGGGTGAGGAGCTTGATCTTCTCGTCGATCGCGACCCGCATCGAGCGGCTGATCCGCTGCCAGTCGCCCAAGGTGGGCGTGCGGCCCTGCGGCAGCAGCGCCAGTTCGGCCTCGATCTCGGCCAGGCCGAGGCCCAGCTTCTGCGCGATCAGGATGAAGCTGACCCGGCGGATGTCCGAGCGCAGGAAGCGCCGCTGGTTGCCGCCGGTGCGCAGCGACGCGATCAGACCCTTCGATTCGTAAAAGCGGATCGCCGAAACGGCCACGCCGGTGCGGCGGGCCAAAGTGCCGATAGGAATAAAGCCGTCGTTACCCATGCCAGTAGGACCCCCATCCTCGGTTTGCATGCGAATCAGTGCTTGACCTCAATTTAGCTTGAGGTTGCACAACCCACAAGTGCGCCGATTCGCGAAGGTTATTTGCCTAACGGCGCAGCAAGACAATTGGATGAAGGAGTAACCAAATGTCTAACGGCGCCACGAAAGGACGGCTGGAACACGTCAACCTGACGGTTTCGGACCCCGAACGCCTCTCGACCCTGCTGCAGAACCTGCTCGGCTGGCACGAACGCTGGCGCGGCGATGCGATGGCCGGAGGCTGGACGATCCATGTCGGCGACGAGGCGGACTACCTGGCGCTCTACAGCGACCGTAGGCCGCGCGATCGCTTCGCCAAGGGTGTGCCGTTCAACCACGTCGGCCTGCTGGTCGACGATCTCGACGCGGCCGAGCGCGTGGTGGCGGAAGCCGGGCTCGAGCCGTTCAACCACGACGATTACGATCCGGGTCGGCGGTTCTACTTCTTCGACTGGGACGGGATCGAGTTCGAGGTCGTGAGCTATCAGTGAAGGCCGGTTCAGCCGCGCTCAGGCGTTCCCCGCCACAAAGCACGCCGCCGCGACCAGCAGCCCGGCGAAGCGGTTCGAGCGGAACCGCGCGAGCGCGTTGGCGCCGTCCTCGGGGTCGAGCGTGACCACCTGCCACGCGAAATGCGCCGCCGCCGGCAGCAGCGCGAGCAGCGCGACAGGATCGGGCCGCAACAGCCAGATCGAAAGCGCCCACAGCCCCACAGCCCCGCCGAAGAACGCGGCGACCCCGCCCTTCACATGGCTGCCGAGCCGCAGCGCGGAGCTCTTGATTCCGACGATCGAATCGTCCTCGCGGTCCTGCAGCGCGTAGATCGTGTCGTAACCGATGCACCACAGGATCGCGCCGCCGTAGAGCGCCGCGAGCACCTCGATCCGGTCGCCCCGCAGCGCCACCCAGCCGACCGGGGCGCCCCAGGTGAACACCAGCCCCAGCCACGCCTGCGGCCACCAGGTGATCCGCTTCATGAACGGATAGGCGGCGACCAGCGCGAGGCTGCCGAGCGCGACGAGCTGCGCCGCGAACCGCAGCTGCACCAGCACGACCAGCCCGATCGTGCACAACCCCAGCAGCCACGCCCACGCCGCCTTGCCGCTCACCCGCCCGCTCGCGACCGGGCGCGATGCGGTGCGCGCGACCTGGCGGTCGAGATCGGCATCGACGATGTCGTTATAGACGCAGCCCGCCCCGCGCATCGCGATCGAGCCGAGCAGCAGCCACAGCAGCAGGCGCCACTGCACCCCCGCCCCGGTCAGCCACACGCCCCAGGCGCAGGGCCAGAACAGCAGCCACCAGCCGATCGGCCGGTCGAACCGGGCAAGCAACGCATAGTCGCGCCAGGGCAGCGGCAGCCGCGCGACGAGGCCCTTGTGCTCGCTGTCGGGGACGATCTGGGCGGTGGTCATGCCGCTCACCTAACCGCGCAGATGACCGAGCGAAAGCGGCAATCCTTCGCGTGACTTGCGCAATCCCGCCACCCGCGCAAGAAGGCCTCATCGGTTACCAAGGAATTTCGGATGCGCCTCCCCCTGCTCGCCCTCGCGGCCGCGACCGCCCTCACCCTGCCCCAGGCCGCCTTCGCGCAGCAGGACGTGCCGGTGACCCGGCCGGGCAAGGAGGCGCTCGACATCCTCAAGCAGATCGTCGCGATCCCGAGTGTGATGGGCCATGGCAACGTGCCCAAGGTGGCCGAGGTGCTGCGCCAGCGGCTGATCGCGGGCGGCTTCGCGTCCGAGGACGTGGTGTTCACGCCGGTGGGCGAAACCGGCTATCTCACCGCGCGCTATCGCGGGCGCGATCCCAAGCTGAAGCCGGTGGTGATCAACCCGCACATGGACGTGGTCGCGGCCGACGCGAAGGACTGGGAGCGCGATCCCTTCACCCCGGTGATCGAGAACGGCTATATCTACGGCCGCGGCTCGGCCGACGACAAGGGGGACCTCTCGATGGTGGTCGCGGCGCTGATCGACCTCAAGCGCCAGGGCTGGGTCCCCTCGCGCGACGTGATCCTCGGCGCCTCGGGCGACGAGGAGACGCTGATGCGCTCGACCGCCGCGCTGGCGGAATCGCTCAAGAACGCCGAGCTGGTGCTCAATGCCGACGGCGGCGGCGGCGAGCTGGCGAACGATTTCACCCCGATCGTCTACAGCGTCCAGGCGGGCGAGAAGACCTATGCGGACCTCAAGCTGTCGATCACCGATCCGGGCGGGCATTCGAGCCGGCCGGGCTCGCTCAACGCGATCGGCGCGATGGCGCGCGCGCTGGCCAAGGTCGATGCCTACAAGTTTCCGCCGCAGATCAGCCCGCTGACCAAGGCCTATTGGGAAGGCACCGCGCCGCATGCGCCGGAAGAGGTCGCCCAGGCGATGCGCGCCTATGCCGCCGATCCGAAGAACCTCGGGGCGATCGAGACGCTGTCGTCGCGCCCCGAATACGTCGGGCTGGTGCGCACCACCTGCGTCCCGACCATGGTCAACGGCGGCCATGCCGCCAATGCGCTGCCGCAGTCGGTCACCGCCAATATCAACTGCCGGATCTTCCCCGGCACCACCCGCATGCAGGCGCGCGACATCATCGCGGGCGTGATCGACGATCCGCACATCACGGTCGAACTGGCCGACGACGGCTCGATCGAGGCACCCGAAAGCCCGCTGCGCGACGACGTGATGAAGGCGATCGGGGTCGCGGTCCACCAGCGGATTCCCGGCCTGGCGGTGGTGCCGTCGATGAGCGCAGGAGCCAGCGATTCGATGTATTTCCGCGCGCTCGGCATCCCGGCCTACGGTGTCGCGGCGACCTTCATGCGGCCCGACGACGATTTCTCGCACGGGCTCAACGAGCGCCTGCCGCTGGCGACGATCGATCCCGGCGTAAAGCAGTGGGAAACCGTGCTGAAAACCCTGCTGAAATAGCCTAGGCGTCGCGCCATGCCCGCTACTCCCGCATGGCCGCCCAAAAGCGCACCGCGTCTGTTCGTGCCCGGCCCGCTCGCCGCGGGTGCCCGGCTCGCGCTCGACGGGCCGCAGGCGCATTACCTCGCCCGGGTGATGCGCGTGGCCGAGGGCGACGCGGTGGTGCTGTGCGACGACGTTACCGGCGAATGGGCCGCGCGGGTCGTGACAAGCGGCAAGCGCGACGTGACGGTCGAACTCGTCGAACGGCTGCGCCAGCGCGAAGAGGTGCCCGATTTCACGCTCTGCGCGGCACTGCTGAAGAAGGACCGGTTCGACCTGGTGCTCGAAAAGGCGACCGAGCTGGGCGTGCGCCGGATCCAGCCGGTGCTCACCCGCCGCTGCGTGGCCGACAAGCTCAATCTCGATCGCGCCCGGGCGACGATCGTCGAAGCGGCCGAACAATGCGCGCGCACCGCGCTGCCCGAGCTGGCCGAGCCGGTGAAGCTCGAGGCGCTGCTCAAGTCGTGGAGCGCGGACCGCGCGCTGTTCTTCGCCGACGAGAACGGCGGCGCGCCGGCGCGCGATGCGTTCGCCGCGCACCCCGCCCCGGCCGCGCTGCTGGTGGGGCCCGAAGGCGGGTTCGACGATGCCGAACGCGCGGCAATCCGCGCGCTTCCGGCTGCCTCCGCGATCACCCTCGGCCCACGAATCCTGCGCGGCGAAACCGCCGCGATTGCGGCAATCGCGGTGTGGATGGCGGCGGCCGGCGATTGGTCGCAGATCGCCTAATTTTGCGCTGGCGCAGTGGCATTTAGCAACCTAATGGCACCGCCATGAGCACGCGCGAGGCGTCCGCAGGAGAGGAGCGGCTGATCGAAAGCCGCGATGATCTCGTCGAGCCGATGGCGGCGGGCGAGAAGCCGCGCGACGCGTGGCGAATCGGCACCGAGCACGAGAAGATCGTCTATTCGCGCAAGGACTTCCACGCCCCGTCCTACGACGAGCCGGGCGGCATCCGCGACCTGCTCAAGGGACTCGAAGAGTTCGGCTGGAGCCCGATCGAGGAAGGCGGCAAGGTCATCGCGCTGAAAGGCACCGACGGCGCGATCAGCCTTGAGCCGGCCGGCCAGTTCGAGCTTTCCGGCGCCCCGCTCGAGAACCTCCACCAGACCTGCGCCGAGACCGGCCGCCACCTGACCCAGGTGAAGGCGATCGGCGAGCGCTTCGGCATCGGTTTCCTGGGGCTCGGCATGTGGCCCGACAAGGCCCGCGCCGAACTGCCGATCATGCCCAAGGGCCGCTACGAGATCATGATGCGGCACATGCCGCGGGTCGGCAGCCTCGGGCTCGACATGATGTTGCGGACCTGCACCATCCAGACCAACCTCGACTATGCGAGCGAGGCTGACATGGCGAAGAAGTTCCGCGTCAGCCTTGCACTCCAGCCGCTCGCGACCGCGCTGTTCGCCAATTCGCCGTTCACCGAGGGCAAGCCCAACGGCTATCTTTCCTATCGCAGCCACATCTGGTCGGACACCGATCCGCAGCGCACCGGCATGCTGCCCTTTGTGTTCGAGGACGGCTTCGGCTACGAACGCTACGTCGACTACATGCTCGATGTGCCGATGTACTTCGTCTACCGCGACGGCAAATATATCGACGCCGCCGGCCTCAGCTTCCGCGATTTCATGGCCGGCAAGCTCTCGGTCCTTCCCGGCGAACTGCCCCGCGAGAGCGACTGGATCGACCACCTCTCGACCGCCTTCCCCGAAGTCCGCCTGAAAAGCTTCCTCGAGATGCGCGGCGCCGACGGCGGCCCCTGGAACAAGATCTGCGCCCTCCCGGCGCTGTGGGTCGGCCTGCTCTACGACGATGCGGCGCTCGACGCGGCATGGGAACTGGTCAAGGGCTGGAGCATGGACGAGCGCGAGGCGCTGCGCGACGCGGTGCCCAGGCTGGCGCTCGATGCTCCCCTGCCCGGCGGCGGGAAACTGCGCGACATCGCCGGCCAAGTGCTCGACATCGCACGCTCGGGCCTCGCCGCACGCGGCAAGCTCAACGAGAGCGGCGACAACGAGACCGGCTTCCTCGCTCCGCTAGACGAGATCGTCGAAAGCGGGATCGTTCCCGCCCAACGGCTGCTCGACCTCTACAACGGCGAATGGGGCGGCGATATTTCGCGGGTCTACGAAGAGAGCTTCTGATGGCCAGGATCGCGGTGATCGGCCAGTTCCGCCTGCCGCCCGACGCGATGCCCGCTGCCCGCCCGATGATGGCACAGGTGACGGAGGCGACCCGCTCCGAAGCAGGCTGCATCGAGTACAGCTACGCCGAAGACGTGCTCGATCCCGGCCTGATTCGGGTATCCGAAGTGTGGGACAGCCGCGAGCGACTCGCCGCGCACCTCAAGACGCCGCATATGACCCTGTGGGCCGAACAGCGCGCCGCGCTCGGCCTCAGCGGGCGGGCGCTGACGATGTACGAAGTGGCGCGCGAAGAGACCTTCTGAGCGCGCGCTACTCGGCGGGCTGCAGAAGCGGGCCTGCCGGACGGCGCCACCGCCCTACCCTGCTGAACGCCTTGCGCATCCGGCTGGTGATCAGCCCGTGCTCGGCCATCCATGCATGGTATTCGCGGTACTTCGCATCCTCGCCCAGCAAATGCGCCTCCTCGGTGCGCGCGCGCCAGTAATAGATCGCGCTCACACAGCCGAGGAAGAAGGTGTTGCGCACCGCATCGACCAGCGAGTGGCTGGTGACGAAGAACGGCAGGGTCGAGCCCCACCAGAACAGGTTCTTCGACAGATAGGCCGGATGCCGGGTGAAGCGATAGGGCCCGTTGGTGATCACCCCGCGATAGGTCAGGTTCGAGAAGCGGATTCCGAAGGCAACCGTGGCCCAGGCGTAGAAGGCGGTCAGCAGCGCGAGCAGCACCATCCAGGCCCACATCAGCGCCTGGTGCCACTGGAACCAGAAGGCCCAGTCCGCCGTGTTGTATTCGTAGCCGATCACCCCGTCGTTGGAGATGATCCCGTAGACGAACGGCGGGTAGCACATCAGCGCGGCGAGCCAGCCGGCGAGGAATGGATTGCCGCTGCGGATCTGCGCATCGAACGGGCGCAGGGTGAGCAGGTACCCGACCGCACCGATCTGCACGTCGATCACGAACAGCAGTTCGAACAGGCTGCCGCCGAGCCAGCCCGGGTTGTGGATGATCGCCGGGATGTCCGCATTGACGACATTGGCGAAGCCACCCGGCAGGATCGAGATCATGAAGGCCCCGAAGAAGCCCTTGATGATCCAAGCGCGCCAGTGCTTCTTGACCTCGGCCGCCGACCAGCCGTCGCGTCCGATCAGCAGCGCGCCGAAATGCCACGCGGAATCGCGCGGCTCGACCAAGCAGCGATCCAGCCACAACACATAGGGGATCGAGAGGGCGACCAGCGGGATCGCCGCCGCCTTGAACACTTCCATCGCGAACAGGTACTGCCCGTCCCAGTACCAGCGGCCGAGGCAATAGAGGCAGGCGATCGCCGCCCAGGTCGCCCACAGGCCTGCGATCTTGGTCACCGAAATTTCCACCACGCCCGCCAGCGGCCGCGGATCGTCCCATGCGATGCCGGTGGTCGGGCGACGGTGAACCTTTTCGACCAGCACCGACCAGGCAGCCATCGCCAGCCCGACCAGCACCATCGAGAGCAAAGCGGCATAGGGCCCGGCCAGCCGCTCGTGCGGGCCCGGCAGCGCGAAGGCATCGACGATCGCCGGCCAGTTGCGGCAGACCAGGATCCAGCCGAACAGCGTGGCCAGCCCGACCAGCCCGACCCGCGGCGACACATCGCTGGCAGGCGGCCGCGCGCCGATTGCGACAGGCTCGTGCTTCACGCTCATAGCCAGCGCGCCTAGCCGAAAAGGGTTAAGGGGCCGGTAATGGCCCCTGCCCGCCGGCTATCTGAACGCGTGAATCGTGCCGTTGTCGTCGAGAATGTACAGCGTCTGGTTGGCGACGATGGGCGCGAGCGAGATCGGCTTGTTGAGATCGCGGAACAGCGTGGTCTGTCCGGTCTGCACATCGGCCGAATAGACCTCGCCGCGCGAGTTCGCGATCCACAGGCGGTTGCCCGCCAGCACCGGGCCGGTCCAGAAGATCGCGCCGGTGCGCTTCTTCGGCTTCTTGAACGCCGCGAGCTGGTTCAGCCAGCGGACCTTGCCGGTGTTGCGGGCGATCGCCATCAGCCGTGCGTCGTCGGTCAGCGTGAAGATCCAGTCGCCGGCGACCGCCGGGGTCGAAATCCCCGCCAGGTTGAGTTCCCAGATACGCTGGCCGGTGTTGAGCTCGTAGGCGGCCATGCGCCCGCCCTGGCCCAGCGCATAGACGCTGCCGTTGTCGATGATCGGATCGGCGTCGACGTCGGTCAGCGCGCCGACCTCGGTCGAGATATTGGTCCGCGCCAACGCGTCGAGCCACAATTCGCGGCCATTCTCGTAGCGATAGGCCGCGACTTCACCGGTGCTGTAGCCGGCAACCACCGAGCCCTGCCCGGCCGCCGCGGCGGCGACGCCGAAGATTCCGGTCTGGCCGGCCGAGCCCGCCTTGGTCCACAGCACCGATCCGTCGGCCGCGTTGAGCGAGATCACCTGGTTGTCCTGGGTCATCGCGAAGACCGCGTTGAACGCGATCGTCGGCGCGCCGCGCAGCGGCCCCGGGGTCTTGGTGGACCACACGACCTTGCCGTCCGCCGCCTCGAGCGCGGCGATGTCGCCCACGCCGTTGGTCGCATAGACCCGGCCGTTGGAATAGCTGACCCCGCCGCCGAAGGCCGAGGCCTCGATCCGGCCGGGCACCGGCATCTTGTAATGCCATTTGGCCGAACCGGTCGCGGCGTCGAAGGCATCGACAACGCCGTCGGTGTCCATCACGAACAATGTGCCGTTGCCGACCACCGGTGCCGCGGCGAGACGGCGCTTCTTGCCCGACCCGGCGATCTGCGCGTGCCACAGCTCGCCCGGATGATCGCCGAGCGCGAGATGGCCGTAGCTCTTCGAAGCGGTGCCGCCGGCTTGGCTCCAGTCGGCGTTGACCTGCGGCGGCGGAACCACCACCGTGACCGCGGAGAGCGAGGCATCGACCGTGGTGCCCGCCTCGATCCGCGAGAGGATCGGCACGCGATTGCCGACGGTCGGGGTCTTCGGCCCGCCCTTGCCGTGGAAGATGCCGCAGCCCGAGAGCGCGACGGCGAGAAGGGCGGCCGTGGAAATCGCGCCGAAGCGCCGGATTGCAGTGCGGTTCATGGGCATAACTCTCGCAAAATCACTGCGCTCCGGCAGCCTGCTGTTGCTGCTCGTCCTTGCGCATGTCCTTGAGCGTCTGATCGACGTCGACGATCGCATCGTAGCCCATCAGGCCCGCGAGCTGGCGCGCGCGCGAGCGCAGCGAACTCGGCACGTTTTCGTCCTTGGCGATCTCGGCGAACAGCGGGCCTGCCAGCGTGGGCTTGCCAAGGTCGAGATAGGCGGCGCCGAGCAATTCGCCAGCGCTGCCGAAATAGGGCTCGCCCGGCTTCGCGAGCGGTTTCATCTTCTCGACCACCTCGCTGGGCTTCATCGAGGCGTAATTGACCGAAACCTGACGAATCAGCGCAATGTCGCGGTAGGGCTGCGGCGTATCGCCGCTCGCCGCGACTTCGCCATAGATGCGCGCGGCATCGGCCGGGCGCCCCTGCTGCATAGCCACCGCGGCGCGCGAAAGCTTGGCAACCGCCACCGCGCCGTCCGAACCCTTCTTCTCGATCGCGGTCAACTGGGTCGTCGCGGTCGCAAGATTGCCGGCCTCGATCTGATCCATCGCCTTGACGATTTCCTCGGAGGTCTCGTCCCGGCCTTTTTCGCGATAGCTCTGCCAGGCGAGATAGCCGCCGAACAGCGCCAGCCCGGCGAGCACCACGATCCCGAGCTTGAGCCCGTGATTCTTCGCGAAGGTGGTGAGCTGGTCCTGGCGATAGGCGTCGTCGACCTCGCGCAGCAGGGCGTCCTGCTGCCGGGAATCGCGATCCATGCGCTTGGCGGCTTCGGGAGTGATATCGCTGGGTGGAAGAGCCACGCGGGGGCCTTTTGCTTTGGTTTCGCCGAATTTGCGCGCTGTTTAGGGACGTCGGGCGGATAGAGCAATAAGCCCTGTAGCCCGCGCTGTGAACGCCGAATGAAGGGGCCTTTGCCTGCGCGCCGGTCAGGTCGGCGGACGGCCCTCGATCACTGCGCCGTAAAGCGCCCGGTAGCGCGCGATCATCCGCTTCTCATCGTAGGATTCCTGCGCTTTCGCGCGATTCGCGCGGCCGACTTCGCGACGCAGTGCCGGGTTTGCGGAGAGGCTGCCCATCGCCCAGCCGAGCGCACCCTCGTCCCCCGGCGGGACGATGAATTCGGCATTCGCGGAGGCGACCATTTCGGCGACGTCGCCCACGGCGGGAGAAACCACCGGCAGGCCCGCCGCCATCGCCTCGACCACCGAGATCGGAAACTGCTCGCTCCGCGACGACAGGGCGAAGATGTCGAACAGGCCGACTACCTTGGCCGGGTCGGCGCAGAAACCCGGCAGGTGCACCCGGTGGGCGATCTTGAGCCCGGCCGCCTCGGCCTCGATCGCCGCGCGCTCCGGCCCTTCGCCGAGGATCACCAGCTGCCATTCGGGCGGCAGGGTCGCGAAGGCGCGGACCATCGCCGGCAGGTCCTTCACCGCGCGCAGGCCGGCGAGCGTGCCGATCCAGAACTCGTCGTTGCGCTTGACCAGATTGGGGAGGACGTCGCGCAGGGGCTGCTTGGCATAGGCCGCGGTAGGGATGCCGTTGGCGATCCGGTGGACCCGGCCGCGCGGCTGGTGCCAGACCTCGAGCGCGATCTCCTCGAGCCCGCGCGAAGGCACCACCAGGGCGGCGGCCCGGCCCAGCGCGATCCGTCGATAGAAATTGCGCTTGGGCTTGAGCTTGACCGCCTCGTCGGCGTTGAACCCGTCCTCGTGGTGGATCAGCGGCGGCAGGCCGAAAGCCTCGGCATAGAGCGTGTGCGCCAGCACCCCGTCCATCGCGCCCCAATTGTAGCTGAGCACCAGATCGTAGCCGCGCATCGCCTCGGCCAGCCGCTTCATCCGGCCGAGCCCCGGGAAGCCGGTAAGCGATGGAAAGTCCTGCGGGTAGGCAACTGAAACATTTCGCGAAACGTGATCCGCTGCCTTCATCGCGCCCGGCTCGGCCGAGACCACCGTATGCTCGAACTCGCGTCCGAAGGCGTTCATCAGCCGGACCGCACGCAACTCCTTGCCGCCCGCGCCGAAGCTCGACTGGAGATGCAGAATGCGTTTCGCCATCAGGAGAGCTTCGCCAGCAGCCGCACGATCGCCTCCGCGGCCTCGGGCTCCCCGAGCGTCGGCGTGTGGCCGATGCGCGGAAGGGTCAGCGCCTCGCAGCCCTCGACCTCCTTGGCCATCTTCTTCAGGGTCTTGGCCGAGAGTATGTCCGACAGCGCGCCGCGCACCGCCAGCAGCGGGCGCCCCCGCAGCGCGCGCCAGGCAGGCCACATGTCCACCGCCGGCGCGGCCGGATCGGCGGGCGCGTTGAACGGCTCGGCGATCTTCATGTCGTAATCGAACACGATGCGGCCGTTGCCCGACACCGTCATCAGCCGCTTGGCCATCGCGATCCAGTCGGAGATCGCGTAATCCGGGAACAGGCTGCCGCTCTGCTCGCGCAGCGCGCGTGCCGCGTGCATCCAGGTCGGGAAGGCGCGCCCCTGGCCGACATATTCGCGGATCCGCTCGATCCCCTCGGGCTCGATCGCCGGGCCGATATCATTGAGCACCGCTGCCGCGATCCGCTCCGCCCCGCCTGCCGCCAGCAGCATGGTCAGCACTCCGCCGAGCGAGGTGCCGATCGCGACGAAGCGCGCGATCTGCGTCTGGTCGAGCAGCGCCTCGAGATCCGCTAGATAGGTCAGCGGCATGTAGGTCGCCGGATCCTTCGCATAGTCGCTCTCGCCCCGCCCGCGCAGCTCGACGCAGAGCATCGGCCATTTTCCGGCGAGCTTTTCTGCGAGCGGTTCGAAATCGCGCGCATTGCGGGTCAGGCCGGGGATGCACAGCAGCGGCAGTTTGCCAGCCGGGCCGGGATAATAGCGATAATGGAGCTTGAGACCGTCGGGCGATGTCCAGAACCGGTTTTCGAACCCGCCTGCGCTCATGCCCGATCGAACCCCAACAGCTTGCGTCACGCCCGGCGGAGGGCCACAGATGCGGCATGCGAGCCGAACCGCCTGCCCATCCCTATACGCCCGACCCGCAAATCCTCAAGCTCGGCGAGTGGCTGGGCGATCCGGTTTCCGCGGCGGAGTTTCCGCGCACGGAGCTGCGCTTCCGCAACCGGCGCTGGGGCCGTGCGGTCGGCCTGGACGGGCTCAGCGATGAACAATGGGTCGCACATTTCGGGTGCTTCGAACCGCTGCCCGGCAACTTGCCGACGCCGCTGGCGCTGCGCTATCACGGGCACCAGTTCCGGGTATACAACCCCGATCTCGGAGACGGGCGCGGCTTCACCTTCGCGCAACTGCGCGATGGCCTCAATTACGGCCAGAGCGGGCGACTGCTGGATCTCGGCACCAAGGGCTCGGGCCTGACCCCGTGGAGCCGCACCGCGGACGGCCGCCTGACGCTGAAGGGCGCGGTGCGCGAGATCCTCGCGACCGAAATGCTCGAAGCGCTCGGCGCCTATACCTCCAAGACCTTCTCGGTGATCGAGACCGGGGAGGCACTGGTTCGCGGCGACGAGCCCTCGCCCACGCGCTCGGCGGTGCTTGCGCGCCTCAGCCACGGCCATATCCGGATCGGCACCTTCCAGCGGCTCGCAGCGCACCAGCTCAAGGCGGAGATGGAGCAACTTGTCGCCTATTGCCTGGCGGAATTCCCCGGCCCGTTCCCGCCGGAAGACGCGCCCGGGTCGGACGAACCGGCGGTGATCCTGTTTCACCAGGTGGTCGAGCGGCTGGCCGATCTCGCAGCGTCCTACATGGTGTCGGGGTTCGTCCACGGTGTGCTGAATACCGACAATATGAACGTAACCGGCGAAAGCTTCGATTACGGCCCGTGGCGCTGGCTGCCGCGGTGGGAGCCGGGTTTCACCGCCGCCTATTTCGACGAGCAGGGCCTTTATGCCTTCGGGCGGCAGGCGGAGGCGATCCACTGGAACTGCGCGCAGCTGGCGATCGCGCTGCGGCTGCTGGCCGAGGCGCCGCCGCTGGTCGCCGCGCTCGAGCGCTTCCCCGGGCTCTATCACGCGGCGATGGCGCGGCGGTTCTGCTGGCGGCTCGGGGTCGAGAGCAGGGATCCCGATACGGACATGCGGCTGATCGCCGAGGCCGAGTTGGAGATGAAAGGTGCCGGGATCGGCCCGGACGCCTATTTCTTCGCCCATCGCAGCGGCAGGAACGCGACGGGCCTGCTGGCGGACTATACCCCGGTGGCCTCCGACCATCCCTATTGGTCGGAAGAGGCCCCGCAGACCATGTTGATCGAGGAAGTCGAGGCGATCTGGGCCGCGATCGCCGAAGGCGACGACTGGACCCCGCTCGACGCCAAGATCGTGGCCCTGCGGCGGATGGGCGATGCGCTGGGCGAGCCGCCCCTCGCCGCCGGCCATTCCTGAGCCCGCGCTACCAGGCCACGAAAAAGCAAAAGGCCCGGAGGTTTCCCTCCGGGCCTTTTCTATTGAGCCCCTGCGGACCGACCGGGCTTACATGCCCGAACCCGGCCCATAGGTGATCTCGACGCGGCGGTTCTGCAGTTCGCGCACGCCGTCGGCGGTCGGGACCCGCGGGTTGCTTTCGCCGAAGCCTTTGGCGGTGATCGCCGAGGCCGGGATGCCCTTGCCCGTCAGATAGGACTGGACCGAAGCGTTGCGGCGGTTCGACAGGCCCACGTTGTAGGTCGTCGAGCCCGAACGGTCGGCATAGCCCGCCAGCATGATCGGAACGCTCTCGCAGTTTCCGTAGGCAGCCACGGCGCTGTCGAGGGTGGTCGCGGCCTCCGGCGTGATGTCCGACTTATCCCAGTCGAAGAACACGATGTACGGGCCCTTGTTGCACACCGGCGGAGGCGGCGGCGGAGGGGGCGGCGGCGGAGGCGGCGGAGGCGGCGGGGGAGGCGGCGGCGGGGGCGGCGGCGGCGGGGGCGGCGGAGCCGACTTGCCGAACGCCTTCCGCACGCCGAGGCTGGCGCCGTAGCTGCTGTAGCTGTCTTCGCCGAACTGGTAGTCCCCGCGGACGAAGAAGCTCCATCCGGTGTTCGCGCTCGCCACGCTGATGCCGAGCACCGCTTCGCCAAAGTCGCCCTTGGTGTCGTAGGTCACCGGCAGCGCCGTGCCGCTGCTGATCAGGTCGGTGGTGTAACCGCCCTCGAACTCGTGCCACCAGTTGCCTTCGACGTAGGGCTCGATCTTGGTTGCGCCCGTGTCGCCCAAGGTCAGGCCCAGACGGCCGCCGAGGCGGGTGCGGAAGCTCTCCGAATCCTGAACGTCGATCGGGGTGCCATCCAGTTCCGGCAGATCGTTGTCGAACTTGGTCTTGCCGTAGCGGACCGTGCCCTTCGGCTCCAAGAACGCCCCGCCCCCGCCGAGCGCCAGCTTGTAGCCGAGATCGAGCTGCGCACCGTAGGTGGTGTAGTTCGTCTTGAAGCTGTCGGGCGCGACCGGATCGTTCAGGTGGAAGCGGGCATCGCCGAAGTCGGCCTTGACCAACAGGTCGGCGAAGAACGGACCGTCGAGACGGGTCGCATAGGCACCGACCGACCACTGGCGGTAGTCGGTGTGGGAACTCGACACATCGAAGTCGAGATCGGACGAGGCGTAGCCGCCGGTCAGGCCGAACAGCCAAGCCTGGTTGTGGCCGCTGGCGGAGACGCTCTCGGAACCGAAGTCGAAGCCGACCTGGAAGCCGAGCATGCTCTGCACGACCTTGTCGTCATAGGTGATCGGCCCGCTGCCGCCGATGACGCCGGCAGGCGTGTCGACGGTGTTCGACATGTCGCGCTCGGTGTGGGCGCCGAAGGCACGGCCCCACACACCCGGGGTGATGTTGCTCGAACCGTTGTCCGAGAACGCCGTGCGCAGGTCCGCCGTCCGGTCGAGCCAGGTGCCGGTGGTGAGGTTCCACAGGTTCTGCGCGCCGTAGCCGAGAGTCGAGAGGTCGAAAGCCTCGCGATCCAGCGTGCTCGCCAGGATCCACTCGTTCGGATAGTCGACCGGATCGACCACCGCCGTGTCGCGGAGATAGGCATCGAAGCGGAACAGCCCCTTGTCGATCCCGCCGTCGGTGGTGAAGTTGCTGCCATCGGTGGTGCCGCCGACCTGGGCGAACAGGATCCCGTTGGCCGGGCTGACATAGCTGCCCGGCAGACCCGAGATGTCGTTCACGGTCAGATGGGTGGTGCCGGTCACGTTGCCGTCGATGACCAGAAGGTCCGACGCTCCGTTAGGCTTCAGCTCGGCATCGATCTTCAACGTCGCGGCCGCGGCGGACGCGCTGTAGTTTCCGGTGGTCCGGATGAGATCGTCCGCGGCATCGTCCTTCATTTCGACCAGCTGCGAGTTGTTGAGCTGGTCCAGACCGACGAATTCGAGGATGCCGTTGCGGTTGATCGTGCCGGTGTTGTTCAGCACGCTCGTCCCGTTCGGAGTGTCGAAGTAGACGTAGTTCTCGCCGTTCGAGTTGAACGTGCCGCTGTTGTCGAACGTCACGTCGCCATTGGTCGACTGGAAGTAGGTGTTCGAAGCCGGACCCGCAGTGACAGTTCCGCTGTTGCTGAACTGAATGTCGTCGGACGCGATGAAGTAGTTGTCGCCATCGAACACCCAGCTGTTGTTGCTGGTGTTGTTGAAGACAAGGCTCACCCCGTTCTCGTCGGCGCCCTGCGCATCGAGGAACACGTTGCCTTCGAGATGGCCGTCGTTCTGGACCAGGATCGTCTCATTGGCATAGGCCGCGATCGAGCTGCCACCGATGCCCACGGCATTGCCGATGCTGCCGTTGACGTCGTTGTGGATCGAGATCGAACCGTCGGCGGCCGCAACGATGGTGCTGGTGAGGGAGTCGAAATCGCCCCCGCCGCTCAGCGAACCGTCGTTGTAGATCGCGATGTCGTTCTCGCCCACGCCGGGGTCGTAGGTCACGGCGGCGATCGCCGGACCCTGCGCGGTGACCACAGCGTCGGTGTAGTTGTTGATCGTGGTCGAACCCGAGCCGAGCTTCACGGTACCGATGCCGACCGTCGGTGCCGGGTTGAGCCCGTCGCCGACCGTGCCGTAGTTGTCCACCAGCACATAGCCGCCGTCGCCGAACGAACCGGCGCCTAGGCCGAGCACGTCGGCTTCGACATCGGCGTTGTTGGTGACCGTCGCGTTGCCCGCCCCGATGGCCAGCGCAGCCGCGCCGACCTGCGGCGGATCGATGTCCCCATTCACCGTGACCGTGGCATTGCCGCCGATCGAGGTGGCGAAGGCGCCGAACAGGCCGTTGTCGGCGGTGATCGTGTCGTGGGTGGTGATGGTCGCATCGCCCGCACCGGCGAAGGCGATCACGCCCGAGCCATTGGCCGAGGTGATCGCGCCCGTATCGACATCGACATAGCTCGCGACCGAGGTCGCCACGATGCCGGTGTCGTCCGAGACGATGGTGCCGCCGGTGTTGTCGATGTCGACGTAGCCGCCTGCGAGCGAGAAGATCCCGTTGCCCGCCGCCGTCGTGATGTCGGCATCGGTCAGGTCCATCGTGGTGTCGTCGCCGCCGAGAGCGACGATGCCGCCGAGGCCGGCATCGATCGTCGCGCCGGTCGCGACGATGTCGATGTTGTTGCCGGCGACCGCCATAATGCCGATGCCGTTGGCCGCATCGACGACCTTGCCGGCGTCATCCTCGCCGTCGCCGGCAAGAGTGATCGCGGCGTTGTTGAACGCTCCGGCCGAGATGCCGATCGCGCCGTCCGCGGTGGTGACGCCATGGGTGGTGATGTCGACATTGCCGTCCGCCGCGACCCCGACGATGCCGAGGCTCCAGCCGCCGGCACCGAGCGCGGTTACCGTGCCGGTCTCGATCGAAGTGTCGCTGCCCGAGCCGAGCGCGATGCCGACCACGCCGGCACCGTCATCGACGCTGACGGCCGAACCGCCGGCCGCGATCGTGGTGTCGCCACCGATCGAGAGCGCGCCGAGGCCGAGGTTGTGGGCTTCGACCGTCACGCCATCGGCAACCGCGAGATCGGCATTGCCGCCGATCGCAACCGAGGCACCGCCAACCAGCGGCGGATCGACGTCCCCGCTGATGGTCACGCTCGAATTGCCGCCGACTGCGATCGCCGCAACGCCGAACAGACCGTTGTCGACCGTGGTCTTGCCGTCGGCCGTGGCGGTGGCATTGCCGCCGAGGGCAACCGACATCACGCCGCTCCCCTCGAAACCGGAGGCGGTGGTGTGGGTCGTGCCCGCGTGGACTTCGCTGTCGCCGCCGATCGCGAGGCCGCCGACGCCGACATATTGCGAAGTGACCGTCGCGTCGCCCGCGTTGATCAGCGCATTGCCGCCGACCGCGATCGCCGAGACGCCCGCGCCGTTCAGCGCTTCCACCGAAGTGTAGGTGCCGATGTTGGCGGTGGCGTCGCCGCCCACCGCGCTGCTCAGCACGCCGAAGGTGCCGCTCGAGTCGATGTGGCCGTAGGTGTTGACCTCGGCATCGCCGCCCAGCGCGATCGCTGCGACCGCAGTGCCTTCGAAGCCGGTGCCGGTGGTGGTGACCGCATCGGTGTAGATCGTCGCATCGCCGCCGACCGCCAGGGCGCCTGCGCCCATGTAGGCCGAAGCGACTTCGCCGCCGACCGTATCGACCGTCGCGTCGCCGCCAAGGGCGATCGCATTGACGCCCGAGCCGTTATAGGCACGCACATCGTTGTTGGTGTCGATCGAGGCATTGCCGCCGACCGCCACGCCGAGCACGCCGAACAGGCCGTTGTCGACCGCAACTTCATCGTTGGCGGTGATGTCCACGTCGCCCGAGCCCGCGCCGAGATCGACCGCGATGCCGACGATGCCGCTGCCTTCGAAGCCGCTGCCGGTGGTGTGGACCGGACCCGTGTCGATATCGACCCCGCCGTCGAGCGCCAAGGCGCCGACGCCGACGAACTGCGAGTTCACCGCATCTTCGGTGGTGTCGATGGTAACGTCGCCACCCACCGCGATGCCGCTCACGCCCGCGCCGTTGAGCGCGGTGACGTTGCCGCCGGTGGTGATATCGACATTGCCGCCAACCGCGGTGCCGAGCACGCCGAACAGGCCGTTGGCGTCGGTTGTACCGTGGGTATCGATATCGACGTTACCGCCGAGCGAGATGCCCGCCACGCCGATCCCGCCGAGCAGCGGGGTGCCGGTCGCATCGACCGTGCCGCTGTCGATGTAGACGTTGCCGGTCGCGGCAAAGCCGACGATGCCGGTTTCCGCGGTAATATCCGAGCCTTCCGCCTCGATGTCGGCCTTGCCGCCGCCGATCGCGAAGGCGCCGATGCCGAGCGAGGGAGGCGTGGTGCCGCCGATCGTCGCACCTTCCGCATTCACATCTGCATCGCCCGCGCCGATGTTCAGCGCCATCATGCCGACCGCGGTCGCATCGACGGTCGAGTCGTCGCCGTTGACCACCGCATCCGAAGAACCGCCGAGCACGATCGCCGCCGCGCCGACAACCGGCGGGTCGATCGTGTTGCCGTTGAGGTTGACCGTTGCCGCGCCGCCGGTGGAGATCGCCGCCGCGCCGAACAGGCCCTCGGCCGAAATCTCGTCATGCGCATTGACCGTGGCGTCGCCGCCCACGGCAACCGCAACCACGCCCGTGCTGAGCAGGCCGCCGCCGTCGGCGATCACCCGGCCGCTATCGATCGTCGAGTTGCCGCCCAGCGCAACGCCGGTGATGCCCATCAGCGCATCGACCTTCGAGCCCTCGCCATCGATATCGACATTGCCGCCCGCGATCGCCAGCACGCCCGCACCGTTCTGCGCATCGACCTTGTTGCCGAGGAGGTCGATCCCGACGTCGCCCGAGGCGAACCCGCCGACCCCGACCAGGCCTTCGGCAGTGGTGTTCGCATGGGTGTCGATGTCGACGTCGCCGCCCAGCGCCACGCCGACCACGCCGGTGCTCAGAGCGCCGGCGCCGTCCGCATTGACCTTGCCGCTGTCGATATAGACGTTGCCGCCGGTCGAGATGCCGGTGATGCCCATCGCCGCATCGACATTCGAGCCTTCGCCCTCGATGTCGACCTTGCCGCCGGCGATCGCCAGCACGCCCGCGCCGTTCTGCGCATCGACCTTGTTGCCGAGGAGGTCGATCCCGACGTCGCCCGAGGCGAAGCCGCCGACCCCGACCAGGCCTTCGGCAGTGGTGTTCGCATGGGTATCGATATCGACGTTACCGCCCAGCGCCACGCCGACCACGCCGGTGCTCAGAGCGCCCGCGCCGTCCGCCTTGACCTTGCCGCTGTCGATATAGACGTTGCCGCCGGTCGAAATGCCGGTGATGCCCATCGCCGCATCGACGTTCGAGCCTTCGCCTTCGATGTCGACCTTGCCGCCGGCGATCGCCAGCACGCCCGCACCGTTCTGCGCGTCGACCTTGTTGCCCAGCAGGTCGATCCCGACGTCGCCCGACGCGAAGCCGCCGACCCCGATCAGGCCTTCGGCAGTGGTGTTCGCATGGGTGTCGATGTCGACGTCGCCGCCCAGCGCAACGCCGACCACGCCGGTGCTCAGAGCGCCCGCGCCGTCCGCATTGACCTTGCCGCTGTCGATATAGACGTTGCCGCCGGTCGAAATGCCGGTGATGCCCATCGCCGCATCGACGTTCGAGCCTTCGCCTTCGATGTCGACCTTGCCGCCGGCGATCGCCAGCACGCCCGCGCCGTTCTGCGCGTCGACCTTGTTGCCGAGCAGGTCGATTCCGACGTCGCCCGACGCGAAGCCGCCGACCCCGATCAGGCCTTCGGCCGTGGTGTTCGCATGGGTGTCGATGTCGACGTCGCCGCCCAGCGCCGCGCCGACCACGCCAACGCTCAACGCGCCGCCGCCATCGGCATTGACCTTGCCGCTGTCGATATAGACATCGCCGGTATCCGCGAACCCGACAATGCCGACCATCGCATCGACATTCGACCCGTCGCCTTCGATGTCGACGTCGCCGCCGCCCATCGCGACGCCCACCACACCGACGCCATTCTGCGCATCGACCTTGTTGCCGAGCAGGTCGATATCGACATCGCCCCCGCTGTCGGCGATGCCGCCCACGCCGATCAGGCCCGAAGCGGTCGTCTTGCCATGGGTATCGATATCGACGCTGCCGCCGCCGGTCGCGACGCCGAGCACGCCGATCCCGAGGGTGCCGCCGGTGGCATCCACCTTGCCGCTGTCGATATAGACGTCGCCGCCGCCGGCCGCGAGGCCGATGATGCCGGCGCCGCCGGCCACCTTCGAACCTTCGGCCTCGATATCCGCATCGCCGCCGCTGAGCGCGAAGGCGCCGACCCCGAGTGCCGGAGGCGTGCCGTTCTGGCCGATCTTGGCATCCTCGACGTTGACGTTGGCATCGCCCGAACCGAGGTTGAGGGCGAGCGCGCCGACGCCCGTCGCGTCGATCGTGGTGTTGTCCGCATTGACGGTGGCATCGGACGAACCGCCCAGCACCAGCGCCGCGGCGCCGATCACCGGCGGATCGATCTTCACGCCTTCGTCGACATTGACCGTCGCTTCGCCGTTCATCGAGATCGCCGCGGCGCCGAAGGTGCCGCCGTCGACCGAGATGTCGTCATGCGCATTGACGGTCGCGTTGCCGCCGAGGCTGGCCGCGACCACGCCGCCGCCGAGCGGAACGGTGATGCCGCTCAGCCCGCCCGGCAGGGTCATGCCGCCCGAACCGGCGGTGACTTCGCCTGCATCGATAGTGACGTTGCCGGTGGCCGCGCCGATGATGCCCGATCCGTTGTCCGAATTGACCGTGCCGCCGGTGGTGTCGATATTGACCGTACCGCCGAGCGCTAGGGCTTGGACGCCGGTGCCGTTGACCGTATCGACCGACCCAAAATCGCCATCGCCGCCCGAAATGTCGATATTGCCACCGACCGAGGTCGAGTTGATTCCGCCGTTGGTGGCGAGGATCGAGCCATCATTGACGATCGTCTGGCCGCCAACGGTGAAGGCGTTGATGCCAATATTGCCCACCGCGCCGTCGGTTTCATCGCCGATCTCGCCATGGTTGTTGATGGTGTAGCTGCCAAGGCTCGGGGTGGGGATGCTGCCTAACAACGTGCCGCCGACCTTGATGCCGTCGTTCCCGGCGTTGATCGTGCCATCATCGTCATTCGTGATCGTGCCGCCGTTGGTGGCAAAGACGGAGATGCCGTTGCCGCCGGCATCGATGCTGCCGTCATTAACCACAGTGGCGTTGCCGAGAATCGGGGTGTCGCCGATCAGCGTGGTCGATCCACCGACGTGGATACCGTCGAGCACCGAGGTGATCTCGCCGGTTTCGCTATTGGTCACCTGGGCGTTGCCGGTGGTGTTGACGTAGATGCCGTTGCCGCCGGCATCGATTTCGCCATCGTTGGTAACCACGGCGCTGCCCGCGATCGGCGCCTGCTGCCCCAGCAGCATGCTGCCGACGTGGATGCCGTCAAGCCCGGAGGTGATCGAACCGTCTTCCTGGTTGTTGACGGTCGCAACGCCAGTGACGTTGACGAAAATGCCATTTCCGCCGACGTCGATCGTCGCGTCATTGTTGACCGTGCCATTGCCGCTGGACCCGATCAGGGTACCCGCGATCGCGTTGGGATTACCGATATAGATCCCATCGCCGGCGCCTTCGATCGTGCCATTGCCGGTGTTGTTGATCGTGACGTCGTTGGTGCCGCCGGAAATTTCGCCGACGATCGGCAATGTCACACGGGGATTCACCCAAGCAACAATCCCGGGAGCAGAACCGTTGGTCTGGATGTGACCGCTGTTGGTGATATCGATACTACCGGCGCCCTTCGGATTACCGGCATCGCCCGTCTGAGCGAGAATGCCGGAACCGCCAGCGGTAATATTACCAGCCGTGTTGATGTTGATCGAATTGTCCGAACCGTCGGTCCAAACCTGAACGCCGTTCCCCGGTGCGGAAATCGAGGTGCCAGCCTGGGTATTTACGGTAACGTCGTGATCGACGGACGCGAGGTTGCCATTGTTGTTGCCGATCGAAATACCGTCGTCCGGCCGGGAGTTTGAATTATTGACGACCGTGATCGACGTGGGTGTCGGCGTGCCGGTCGCGTTGAGGTTGAAAACGAAATCCTTGGACGGATTATACTCGATCCCGCCGTTGGTGTTCCCGCTGGGAGTTCCGGGAAGAAACGTTCCAGTGCAGGTAACTGTGGTTACGTTGTTGACGGTGCTTCCGCCTCCGCACTCGTTGCCATCGGCAGCAAACGCCGGATTAATTGCCGAAGGCGAAATGAAGGTCGCCACTGCGAGCGCGGCAACCGCCGAACTCGTCCGCAGAGCCTTCCGGCCGCGCACCGACTTGTTACCCGACGCAACCGTGGCGCCGACCAGAACTTCGCTCTTCATTGTGTACCCCCAGTATGCCTCTCCCGGATCGATCCCCGAACCGGGCCAGGCGCAAAATATGAACACCCAGATAACCTGTTTTCTACACCACCGGATGCATCTGCTGCAACGCAGAATGCATCCGGGTTTCCCCTATAACTTTCGTTACAGGCAATCTTCAAAGGACACAGATTCCAGCCGTTTTCGAAGTCGCGCGGCGCCCGTTCCGGGACATTCCGAATTTCTTGCGCACTATTTATCCTGCCGGTCGCGCGCGTCCGGCCGCCGAATATTGTTAACCCAAAGCAGATCGACTCGGTTTCGAATAGGTTACCGATTCGCATACTGACAGAAATGAAAGTATTGAATCGACTACCGATTGCGGCCCTGCCCGCGCGGGCTCCGCCGGGCTCCCGGGAGCTGCGCTTGTATATTCCCGCGCGCTGCCCCAAATGGCGTGCAACGCGCCGCCTGGGCACCGTTCGGGTCGGCTATGATATCTGGACGGAATTCGATCGCGTGAGCAGTGAAGCGATTATCTCGCTCGAGCCCGCCACCGGCAAGGAGTTGTGGCAGGGCGTCCCCGGCGATGTCGACGAAAGCGTGGCCCGCGCCCGCAAGGCGTGGCACGGCTGGGCCGCTCTCCCCCTGGCCAATCGGATCGAGGCGCTGCGCCGCTTCGCCAACGAGGTGCGCCGCGCGGGCGACGCCTTCGCCGAGCTGATCGCGCGCGAGACCGGCAAGCCGCTGTGGGAAGCCCGCACCGAGGTCGAGGCGGTGATCAACAAGGTCGAGATTTCGGTCCGCGCCTATGCCGACCGCACCGGGCAGCGCAAGCACGACAGCGCGCTGCAGGGCAATTCGGCGGTGCGCCATAAGCCGCACGGGGTGATGGCGGTGCTCGGGCCCTACAATTTCCCCGCGCATCTTCCCAACGGCCATATCGTGCCCGCGCTGATCGCGGGCAATGCGGTGGTGTTCAAGCCGAGCGAGAAGACCCCCGCGGTGGGCGAGCTGCTGGTCGCGTGCTTCCACCGTGCCGGGATTGCGCCCGATGTGGTCCAGTTGCTGATCGGCGGGCCGGAGGAAGGCAAGGCGCTGGTCGCCCACCCGGGGATCGACGGCGTGCTGTTCACCGGATCGGCCAATGCCGGGATCGCGATCAACCGCAAGCTCGCGGCCAATCCGGGCAAGATCGTCGCGCTCGAGATGGGCGGCAACAACCCGATCGTGCTGTGGGACACGCCGCTGCTCGACGATGCGGCGGTGCTGACCGTGCAATCCGCCTTCACCACCGCCGGCCAGCGCTGCACCGCGGCGCGGCGGCTGATCGTGAAATCCTCGCTCTACGACGAGGCGGTCGACCGGATCGTGCGGCTGACCGACCGCATTATCGTCGGTGCGCCGTTCGACGATCCGGCGCCGTTCCACGGCCCGGTGATCGACAACGCCACCGCCGACCAGCTGACCGAGAGCTTCCTCTACCTGATGTCGCAAGGCGGGCGGCCGATCCGCCACATGCGCCGCAAGAGCGACGATTTGCCGTTTCTCACCCCCGCGATCATCGACGTGACCAGCATGGCCGAGCGGCCCGACGTCGAATTGTTCGGCCCGCTGCTGCAGATCGTGAAGGTCGACGATTTCGACGAGGCGATCGCCGAGGCGAACAACACCCGCTTCGGCCTCTCGGCCTCGCTGATCGGGGGCACGCCGCAAGATTACAACCGCTTCTGGGCGAACATTCGCGCCGGGATCGTCAACTGGAACCGCCCGACCAACGGTGCTTCGTCCGATGCGCCCTTCGGCGGGATCGGGCTTTCGGGCAACCATCGCCCGGCGGCCTTCTACGCGGCGGATTACTGCGCCTATCCGGTCGCCAGCAGCGAGATGGACCAGCCCCGCGCCAGCGTGGGCGTGGGCTTCAGCGCCTGACCGGACCGGCTGCGGAAGCGCTCAGCTTCCGTGGGTCACCAGATCGACCGAGGTGCCCCCGCCCGCGTTCTTGCGCGCATAGACGATGTAGGACGCGGTGCCCTTGACCCCGCCGAGCACGTCGTCGCCGTCCTGCTTCACCCGCTGGGCGGAGAAGCCGGCCCCGGTCGCGCGGGTGAAGTAGAAATCGATGACCTCGTCGAGCGGCATGGCGGTGAGGTAGTTGACCACGCGCAGCGCGCAGCCGCCCTCGTCGGTGCCGGCAGCTTCCTGCACCGCGCCCTGGGGATAGACCGGGAAGGCCGCAGGCAGCTTCGCCGCCCATTGCATGGTATAGCCGGCCTTGTCGGCGCAATTGCCGTTGCCGCCGGGGGCGGCCGCCGCGCGGCTCGCCGCGGCCAGTGCCGCTTCGGGCGGCAGCGTGCCCGAGACCGCGATCGCGGCGGGGGCCTTCTTCATCGCGCCGCCGACCAGCTCGAGCGCGGCCGAGCGCGCGCGATCGACCGCCTCGGGGCTCAGCATCGCGGGCGGCAGGGTGCCGTCGCCCTGCCCGACCGTAACCGCCGCATTGTCCTGGTTCTGGCCCGCGAGGTCGGGATCGACCATGATCTCGTCGCCCAGCGCGGCACCGAGCTCGCCATCGGCGCCGGCCTTGGCGGCCGGCTTGTCCTTCGCCCCGCCGCAGCCGCCCAGCAGCAGCGCGGGCGCGAGCGCCAGGGCAATCGGGGCCAGGGCAACTGAGGTGATCTTGCGGCGCATCGGGCCATTCTCCGCGATTTGGGTTAAAGGCGGATTTAGCCTGTTTCCCGGCGCCGATCTGCGGGATTCCGGCGCCTGTCCCGCATCGGGAAGCGCGCAAGGCGATTGGTTAAGGGATGGATTGCAAGACCGCCGGGCGGGGAATTCGGGAAAGGCGCCCGTCGCGGCTCATGCGTACCGGGCGGGCGCCTCTCTCGACTGCCCTACGGGGGTGAGGGGAACCCCCGGGGGGTTTCGGGCCGGCCAGGAACGGGGAGACGTCCGGCCCGGGGGATGGCAGAACCATCCGACCCGACATTGATACGCCTCCGATTCTGAACGGGCGGCAACGGCGTGGCGCTATTTTGCCGGTCCGCGGCGCGGGTTTTTCCGGCACGACATACGGCGGCAATTGCCGCCCGCGCCGGTCGCCCCTACCCTCGCCCGATGTCCACCCGCCCCGGCCCCGCGCGCGCCCGCCTCGACGGCCTGCCCTATGCGCTCGCGACCCACGCGATCTGGGGTGCGATGCCGCTGTATCTGCTGCTGGTGCACGCGGTGCCGCCGGTCGAGTTCGTGGCCTGGCGGATCGCCTTCACCCTGCCGCTGTGCCTGCTGTTCCTTGCCCGTACCGGGCAATGGGGTGAGGTACGACAGGCCCTGGGCGACCGGCGCGCGGTACTGGCGCTGCTCGGCAGCGCGGCGATGATCGCGGTCAACTGGGTGCTCTATGTCGTCGCGATCCAGACCGGCCACGTCTACGCGGCCAGCCTGGGCTACTACATCCTGCCGCTGGTGATGATGCTGATGGGACTGGCAGTGCTGAAGGAACGGCTGACGCGCTTCCAGTGGGTCGCGGTCGCGCTGGCGGCGGCGGGGGTCGCGGCACTGGCGGCCGGTGCGCTCCAGACCCTGCTGTTCAGCCTCGCCATGGCGCTGACCTTCGGCGGCTACGGCCTGGTGCGCAAGCTGGTCCATGTCGGCCCGCTTGCCGGGATGACGGTCGAGACGCTGCTGCTCTATCCGGTCGCGCTCGGCACGCTCGCCTGGTTCGCGCTCCAGCCGGGCGGCTCGTCGATCGCGCTTGGCTGGGGCCTGGCCGCGGCGATTGCGCTGGGCGGGCCGATGACCGCGATCCCGCTGATCATGTTCGCCGCGGCCGCGCGGCGGATGGACTACACCGTGATCGGCTTCCTCCAGTTCCTGTCGCCGACGATCGTGTTCCTGCTCGGCCTGCTGTGGTTCCACGAAACGCTCAAGCCGGCGCAACTCGTGTGCTTCGCCGCGATCTGGGCCGCGTTGGCGCTGTTCGTGTGGGACCTGTTCCGCGCGCGTCCCGCGCCGGGCCTAGCCGAGGAAGCGCCAGGCTAGCTCTGCGCCCGCGTGGAACGGCACGATCGGCGTGCCGCCGGCGTCGGCGACCTCGGGCACGAGAACCGGGCCTCGCGCCAGCGCAACCGTTCCGGTGTTGCGCGGTAAACCATAGAAATCGGGGCCATTTTCAGAAGCGAAGGCCTCGAACCGCGGCAACGCTCCCTCCTCGTCGAACACCGCCAGATAGCTCTCCAGCGCGAACGGCGCGTTGAAGATGCCCGCGCAGCCGCAAGCGTGTTCCTTGAGGTGCTTCGCATGCGGCGCGCTGTCGGTGCCGAGGAAATATTTGCGCGAGCCCGAGGTGGCCGCCTTGCGTAGCGCGAGCCGGTGCTTCTCGCGCTTGGCGACGGGCAGACAATAGGCATGCGGACGGATTCCGCCGACCAGCATCGCATTGCGGTTGATATGGAGATGCTGCGGAGTGATCGTCGCCGCGACATTCGGACCGGACGCATCGACGAAGGCGACCGCATCGGCGGTGGTGACATGCTCGAACACGATCTTCAGCGCGGGAAAATCGCGCACCAGCCTGGCCATGTGCCGCTCGATGAACACCGCCTCGCGGTCGAAGATGTCGACCTCGGGATCGGTCACCTCGCCATGCACCAGCAGCGGCATGCCGATCGCCTGCATCCGCTCGAGAGCCGGGTAGATGTTGGCGATGTCGGTCACGCCATGCGCAGAGCCGGTGGTCGCATGCGCGGGATAGAGCTTGGCCGCGGTGAATACGCCCTCGGCGTGCCCGCGCGCCAGATCGTCCGGATCCGAATGGTCGGTCAGATAAGCGGTCATCAGCGGGATAAAATCGAGCCCCTCGGGCAGCGCGGCGAGAATCCGCTCGCGATAGGCCTGTGCGTCCGCGGCTTTCACCACCGGGGGCGAAAGGTTGGGCATCACGATCGCACGGGCGAACTGCCGCGCGGTATAGGGCAGCACGCCCCGCATCACGTTGCCGTCGCGCAAATGGACATGCCAGTCGTCGGGGCGGCGGATGGTCAGCGTATCGGACATGCGGTCCCCCTATCCTCTCGCGCCCGGCCCCGCTAGCACCGATCGCATGATCGACCAGCGCGGTATCATCGAAGCGCACGCCGGGCCCGAGCGGATCGCCCTGATCACGCAGAGCCATGCCCGCCTCACCGGCCTGCCGCTCGTGCCCGAAGGGGAAAGTCTGTGGACGTTGCCGGCGGTCGTCGTGGCCCACGGCACCGAGTGCGACCCCATCTTCTTTTACGCCAACCGCGCGGCGCTGGCGCTGTTCGAATTCACCGCCGAGGAGTTCATCCGCCTGCCCTCGCGGCTTTCGGCGGTTCCGCTGGCGCGCGAGGAGCGCGCGCGGATGCTGGCGCAGGTCGCCGCCCAGGGCTTCATCGACGATTATGCCGGAGTGCGCACCGCCCGATCCGGACGGGGGTTCCGGATCGAGCGGGCGACTGTCTGGACCCTTGTCGACCCGAAAGGCGCCATCCGCGGGCAGGCCGCGACCTTCGATCGCTGGCTCCCGCTATCGGGTTGAGACGGAGTCCGGCAGAATCTGCCTTGCGCGCGTGTTAGCCGCAGCCGGCCGCCGCATTCAGGCGGTCGTCGCCGCCCGACTGCTGGTAGATCGCCCAACGGGCAAGCTCCTCGAAAGCGATCGGACGGATGAAGTTGAGCCCGACCTGGTCGTTGCGCGCCCAGCGGACCACGGCCTTGCGCGGCTCCATCCCGGGCAGCATGACCGTGACTTCGTCGCCCGGGCGCGCGCCGCGCAACGTGGTCTTGATCCCGCGCTGGGAAATGTCCTGGATACGGATCTTCCACCGGGAATCGCCCATCAGCGCTTCGCCCTCGCAATCGATCTGCAGGCGCGGCGCGCGGTTGAGCCCGCTTTCGACATAGGTGCTGCCCATGCTCTTGAGCGAGGCCGCAAGGTCGATCTCGTGATCGAACTGGACGCCGATCCGCCCGTCCCTGGACCAGATGACGTGACCGGTTACGACATGCCCCGGCATGAACTGCACACTCACCGCCTCGCCTTCGGCAAAGGCGGCATAGGCAATGCCCATCATGCCGCTGGGCGAGAGGTTGCGCAGCAGGCAGAACCCCGTGAAACCCTCGCTCTCAAGCAGCACCGGCCGGTAGACCGCAGTGGTGCGATTGTCCCGGCGGCGTTCGGCCGACAGTTCGTCTTCTTCAATGGGGCCTTGATCCGCCATCTCACCTCGTCGAATTTAATCGTTCGATTGAAAGTCCCGGCGCGCCTATTGGTTCCCGGGAAACGAAGCAATGTATGCCAAGGTAATGACAAGTCATTATCCAAAAGTTATAACCTAACGCCAGAGGCAATCGACCGAGGGGGCATGGCGGGCCTACCTTTCACCCTGCGGCAGCTCGAGATTTTCGAGCTTCTCTGCGACTTGCAGAGCTTTCGTCGTGCCAGTGAAAAGCTGGGGATTTCACAGGCTTCGGTCAGCAATCAGCTAAAAGCTCTCGAACGGCAGCTCGGCGTAAGGCTGCTGCGGCGAGAATCGGGGCGCCGCCCGCAACTGACGCGCGAGGGAGCGGCCTTCCTCGCCGACCTCGGCGAGTTCTGGCGCGCCGCGGAGGCGCTCGCCGCGCATCGCCGGGACGCGGCGCCGGCCGGTGCGGCTGCGCTTCACCTGAAGCTGCTGGTCGGTAACTATCTTCTGCGCGACCACATCCGGCCCAAGCTCGACCGGTTTCTGGAACTGCATCCCGAAACGCAGCTCGATTTCACCTCCCCCAGCATCTCGGAAGAACCCCACGAGATGCTCGCGCGCGAGAGCTACGACCTCGGCCTGTTTCACGAGCCGGCGGGTCGGCCGCTCGGCGACGGGATCCGCGAGCTCGCGCGGATCCGGTGCGGCGTCTACGGCAACCGCAGCCATCTGGGCGCCGGCAACGCACTGCTGAGCGTCGAACAGGTCGGCGAACTGCCCTTCCTGCTCCCTCCTGCCGGCACACCCTACGAGAACCTGATCCTCGCGATGCTTGCACGCAACGGCATCAAGCCGCGCACGATCAGCGGACGGTCGCAATATTTCGACGTGATGTCGGCGATGTTCGATCGCAGCGAGGCGGTCGGGGTCACGCTCGAGCCGATCGTGCGCAGCGAACACCGCAACGTCGCCCTGCTCTACCGGCTGGAAGACTGGCGGCTCGCCTTCTACCGCAATCCGCGCGAGAGCGATCCGCGCCGCCGCGAGGCGGAAGACTTCTTGATTTCCGCCGTGCTGAAAGATCCGGCCTTTCCCGTACTCGAACCGGACGAACACATTTCCGCCGGGGATTGAAACGCGCGGATTTTGCGCCAATTACAACCCATGCCCGCCACCCGCCTGTTCACGCGCGCGATCGTGCGCCTGTCGCCAGAAACTCCCGACGAGGACGTCGCCGGCTTTCTCCAGGGCCTCGTCACCAGCGACGTCACCGGCGTACTCCCGGTATGGGCCGGATTGCTGACCGCGCAGGGCAAGGCGCTGTTCGATTTCCTCGTCTGGCCCGACGGCGCCGGACTGGCGCTCGATTGCGAGGCCGAGGCCGCCGACGAGCTGGTGAAGCGCCTGTCGCTCTACCGCCTGCGGCGCCGGATCGCGATTGCGCGCGACGACAGCCACGGCGTCCATTGGCAGCCCGAGCCGGGTGACGGCGGCGCGGCCGATCCGCGGATGCTCGCGCTCGGCCAGCGCTGGCTCGCACCCGTTTCCGAAGACGATGCGAGCGCGGACGACGCCTGGCTGGCCCACCGTCTCGCGCTCGGCGTGCCCGAGGGCAGGACCGAACTCGGCGACGTGCTGTGGCTCGAAACCAATGCCGCCGAGCTGCACGGGGTGAGCTTCGACAAGGGCTGCTATGTCGGGCAGGAGAATACCGCGCGAATGAATTGGCGGCAGAAGGTCAACCGCCGGCTGGTGGTCGTCCCGCTCGACCGCAGCGACGAGAAGCGCCGCAAGGCGGCCTATCCGGCGCTGGGCAAGGCGGTCGACCTGCTGCGGGTGGAGGATATCGAGCTGGCCGCGCTGCCCGAGTGGCAGCGCCGCTCGCTGGTCACCCCCGCAGAAACGGGCGAAGGCGGCGACTAACCTATCCGTTCGGAGGTGTGACGGGCGAGATCGTCGAGCATCACCCGCTCCGCCCGGTCGCGGGCAAGACCGCGCGGAAGGCCCAGCGAGGCGGCCAGCCGCTCGCCGATCAACGCATCGCCGAAGGCCATCAGCACCAGCGTAAGCGTCGACTCGCCCATCGCCTTGGGATCGCCCATCGAATCGGGCACCGTGCTCAGTTCGTCGATCAGGGAGTGGATCGTCTCGACCACCGGATCGAGCGCATCCTCGTTCCCCGAGGCGAGCATCCAGCTCACCAGCGCGCCGCCGCCGCCGGTGTCGAATGCATCGAAGGTCAGGTCGACGATGTCGCGCGGATAGCCTTCCTCGCCCCGCGTCTGGCGAAACGCCTTGGCGATCGTGTCGCACACCGTCGCCGCGAGATAGGCGCCCAATTCGCGCTGCAATCCCGCGGCCGAGCCGAAATGATGCAGCAGGTTCGCATGGGTGCGCCCCACTCGCCCGGCGACCGCCTTCAGCGTCACGCTTTGCGGCCCCGCCTCGATCAGCTGGGCGCGTGCCGCCTCGAGCGCGGCGAGCCGGCTTTCTTCGGGTGAGAGACGCTTGCGTGTTGACATAAAAGTAAGCTGTTTCGGCCATACGGGCGCCATGTCGGCTCCGTTCAAATTCGACCTAGAGGCTGCCACGCCTCTCGGCAAGGATACGCCCACCCCGGGCGATCTGTCGATCGTCCCGCGCGACCGCCGATTCGGCCGCGAGAACAAGCCGGGGCGGTGGTGGCTGAATCACGATCCCGTGGCGACTGCATGGCACAACGGGCTGTCGGTATCCTTCCCGATCGGCGAGGCCTTCTTCATCGAGCATGTCAAGGCACACCGCGATGGCGCGCCGCCCAAGCTGGAGCGCGAGATCCGCGCCTTCGTGAAGCAGGAAATCAACCACACCCGCGAGCATATCGCCTTCAACCGCGCGGTGACCGAGGCGGGCTACGACGTTTCCGGCATCGAGCGGCGGCTGGCCGGCAAGCTGTCGATCACCCGAGGCCGGCCCGAGATCGTGAACCTCGGCGCCTCGATGGCGCTCGAGCATCTCACCGCGCTGATCGCCCGGCACACGCTGTGCCACGAGGAGCACTATCGCGGCGCGGAGGGCGACGCGGGCGCGATGTGGCGGTGGCACATGGTCGAGGAGATCGAGCACAAGGGCGTCGCCTACGACACCTGGCTGCACGCGACCCGCGACTGGAGCCGGTGGAAGCGCTGGAAGGTCAAAGCGCTGATGATGCTGGTGGCCGGACGCAATTTCGTGAGTGGCCGAATCGGCGATGCGCTCGACCTGCTCGAGCAGGACGGCCTCACCGGGTGGAAATGGAAGCTGCGCCTCGCGCATTATCTCACGATCTACCCCGGGGTGCTGCGCAAGATCGCCCCGGCCGCCTTCGCGTTCTTCCTGCCCGGCTTCCACCCCTGGAACCGCGACGACCGCGCCCTGATCCAGCTCTACGACAGTCAGTTCATCGATGCGGTGATGAGCAGGGCCAGCGAACCGGAACCGGACGCGGCCTGACACCCTCGCTGTTCCGGCAGGGGGTCAGGCCGCGCGCGGCATCGGTACCATCGGACCACCGTCGCCGAGCGAGGCACCCAGATCGGTGACATATTCGGGCGCGGCGATTTCCATCCCGCGTCCAAGGCTGTGCATTGCGACGATCCGACCGGTGGGCTTGAACCCGGCCTTGCGCAGCACCTTGCCCGAAGCCGGATTGTCGACCGCATGATGGCTGAACACCCGCCGGTGGCCGAGCGAACGGGCGATCGAGAGCACCGCACGCGCAGCCTCGGTGGCATAGCCCTGTCCCCAGTGTTCGCGCGCGATCCAGTAGCCGATCTCGGCCCCGGAATCGCTCCGGTGCAGTCCGCAGGCGCCGATGATCGGCTGCCCGGGCGCACCCGGGAGCGTCAGCAGCAGGCGCGGATAGCGCGCCTCCTTCGGCAGAGCGAGCCAATCCGCCGCATGCGCCTCGGTATAGGGCCAAGGCACGCGCGAAAGATTGCGGACGATTCCCTCGTCCGAGATCCGCACGGCCAATTCGCCGGCATCTTCATGCCAGCCGGGCCTCAGCAATAATCTTTCGCTCCGATGGAACATGGCTTTCTCCTCTCAAGCCGCCACGCCCCGTCCGTGTCCCTGATGGACCGCGAACGTGACACGGTGATTGCCGAAAGCATCCGCTTTTCGGCCAGACGTTACGAGGGAGACGTGAAAAGAGGGAGACGGGCCGGGCCCCTCTCCCTCTGACGGCCGGAGCACCAGCTCCGGCGGGGCCATCCCGTGGGACGGCCCTGTTATCGGAACCGTCCGTCTACTCGGCGGCGACCGCCATATCGACCGATACGTACTTGCGGCCGAGCTTGCCGTCGTGGAATCGCACGCGGCCTTCGGCGAGCGCGAACAGGGTGTGATCCTTGCCCATGCCGACGTTGGCGCCCGGGTACACCTTGGTCCCGCGCTGACGGATGATGATGTTGCCGCCGACCACTTCCTGGCCGCCGAACTTCTTCACGCCGAGACGACGACCGGCAGAATCGCGACCGTTACGCGAGGAACCGCCTGCTTTCTTATGTGCCATTTCGTCTTACTCCGGCTTCTGGGCGGCGGGCTTCTTGGCCGGCGCCTTCTTTTCCGCGGCAGGCTTTTCAGCCTTGGGCGCGGCTTCCTTGGCTGCCGGGGCAGCTTCGGCCTTGGGTGCGGCTTCCGCCTTCTTGGCGGGGGCCTTGCCCTCGCCCACCGAGAGGATGCGCAGCAGGGTCATCTGCTGGCGGTGTCCCGCGCGGCGGCGATAATTGTGGCGGCGGCGCTTCTTGAAGACGAACACCTTCTCGCTCTTCGCCTGGGCGATGATCTCGGCCGAAACCGTGATCTTGCCCGCGTCGGAGAGATCCCCGCCGTCGCCGGCCAGGAGGACGTCGCCCAGCGTGATCGTGTCGCCGGCTTCGCCAGCGAGCTTTTCGACCGCGATCTTGTCTCCGGCGGCAACCCGATACTGTTTGCCGCCCGTGCGCACTACTGCGAACATGGTACCTGTATCCATTCTACTGCTGTGCCGCCCCGCCTCGATTCTTGCGAACCTGCGGGCGGCGCGCCGAGCGCCTCTTGCGAGGCCCCGGAAAGATGGGTGCCGTTAGTGGAAGCGCCCGTTCCTGTCAACGCCGCAGCGCCGCTTTTCGCAACCTGCGGGAAAGGCAGACTGGAAAGCTTCGACGGCCGTGCTATGGCGCAGATATGCCCCGCCGCCTAGCCCTGCTGCCTGCCATCGCCGTCGCCGCCCTGGCGCTGCCGGCCTGTGCCAAGGACAAGCAGGAATATCCCTCGCTGTCGATCCGCGACGCCGAGCGCGTCAAGGGCAGCTTCGAGCCGGCGCCGGCGAATCCCTTCGTCCCCACTCCGCCGCCAAGCGAGACGCTGGGCCAGGTCGCGCGGCTGCGTGCTGATGCGCAGGCGGCGCACACGCACTTCCTCGCAGTGGCCGACCAGATTCGCGCGGCCGCAGCGGGCCGCAACGCCGAAGTCGGCAGCGACAGCTGGGCCACCGCCCAGGTCGCGCTGGCTGGCCTGGCGACCGCGCGCAGCGCGACCATGGCCCCGCTGGCCGAGCTCGACACGCTGTACGTCTCGGCCCAGAACGATGGCGAGGACGTGAGCGAGCTCGAGCAGGCGCGCAGCGAGATCGGCGGCTGGATCGCGGCCGAAAACAAGATTGTCGATTCGTTCTAGCGTACCCCTTATGAGCCTGCCCGAATGAGCCTTCACTGCGATCTCTGCCCGGTCCGCGACAGCGCCGCCTGTTCGGCGTTGGAAACGCATGAGCGCGAGGATCTCGCCCGCGTCGGGCGGATGCGCAAGATCAGGAAGGGCGAGCTGCTGTTCGCCGCCGGGGACGAGAACACCGCCTGCGCGACGCTGGTCGAAGGGGCGCTCAAGGTTTCGGCGGTGGACGAAGACGGCAACGAGCGCATTCTCGCGCTGATCCATCCGGCGGGCTTCGTCGGGGAGTTGTTCTCGCCCTTCGCGCATCACGACGTGATCGCCCTGGCCGACAGCCGCCTGTGCGTGTTCGGGCGCGGCGATCTCGATGCCGCGCTGACCCGCCATCCGAAGCTGGCCCGCGCCCTGCTGCGCCGCTCGCAGGAAGATCTGCACGAGACCCGGCAACTGATCGCCCTCACCTCGCGCCGGAGCGCCAGCGAGCGCGTCGCCGGACTGCTGATGGGCCTGGCCGACGCCGCGAGCCATTCGCCCTGCCATGCCGCGCAGAGCTTCCAGCTCCCGCTCAGCCGCCAGGAAATCGCCGACCTGCTCAATCTGACGATCGAAACCGTCAGCCGCAGCCTGACCCGGCTGGAAAAGGACGGGCTGATTCGCCGCAAGGGCACGCGCGGGATCGAATTGCTCGATGCTTCGGGACTGGCCGAGATGGCCGGCGCCGCCTGACAAAAAAAGGGGCACGCAGCGGCGTGCCCCTTCCTCCTGGTCCGGGGTTGTGTGCCTGCTACCCCCGGACAGCCGCCGCGATCGTGACCGTGACGACACCCCACAGGAAGATCAATGCGGGCAGGACCAGCACCTGCGCTGCGGCCGACTTGCCGTCGAGCCTGCCCGAAAGCGTTTCGACGCCCTCGCTCATGAAGCGGCTCCAGCTGAGCGGGCGCTGGGCATTGTCGGGCTTCATCCGCACCCACAGCGCGGGGACCCCGAAGCCGGCGACGATCGAGATCACGAACGCCGCCATCGGCAGCGCGATCTCCGGGTTGGCGAAGCCGATGCACATCACGCCGAGATAGGCGAGAAACAGCCCCACCGTGAGCGCGTACAGCGCGGTCGGCAGTTCGAAACTGCGATCAACCCGCCCGAAATTGGCCTGGCCCGGCAGGGTGGCCACGGGTTCGGGATGGATGATCGCCTTGACGGCGACTTCGCTGCGGTTGAGTTTCTCGGCCATCTCTGCCTCCTTGAATGGAGGCTTTGTGCGCCGGCCCGCACCCGTTTGGTTTGACGCCGGTCAAACGCGGCCGATTATTTCCAGCGCGCCAGATCCGCATGGTCCTCCGGCCGCGGCTCGATCCAGCTCCATTCGCCGCCGCGCTTCTCGCGCTTCCAGAACCAGGCGTTGCTCTTGAGGTTGTCCATCGCGAAATCGACCGCCTGGATCGCCGGGCGGCGGTGGCGCGCGCAGGCCGATACCAGCACGATCGGCTCGCCCGGCAGCATCGCCCCGACCCGGTGGACGATCAACAGGCCCATCAACTCGAAGCGCGCCAGGGTCTCGTCGGCCAGCGACTCCATCCCCGGCAGGGTCAGTCGCTCGTAATGCGAAAGCTCGAGCGCCTCGACCGCGTCGTCGCCACGGACTTCGCCGACGAAGGTGCAGACCCCGCCAAGCCCGGGATGGGCATCGGTGAACGGGCCGACCAGCGCGCCGGGAACGAACGGCTCGGTCAGCAGGCGAACGTCCTTCGCCATGCTCAGCCCCCGCTCACCGGCGGAAGCAGCGCAACCTCGTCGCCCTCGCGCGCAGCCAGCGCGGACTTGTCGGACAGCAAGCCCCCGTTGAGCGCGATTCGCACCTTCTCGCTGGAGACCTGCGCCGCCAGCGCCGGTTCGAGCGCCTTGAGCAACCCGCCCCAGTCGAGCGGCGCGGCCGCCTCGCGCTCGGGAGCGCCGGCGAGATCGGCAAGCTTGCCGAGGAACACGAGCTTTACCGCCATCGGGGGCTCAGCCGCCGGTCAGCGACATGTGGCGCGGCTGGGCCGGTGCGGCGCCGCGTTCGATCTTGAAGTGGTGCCGCTCGGGCTTGATCCGCATCGCCAGGTCGAGCCCTTCGGCAAGCCGCGCCGCCGGATCGTCCGAGCGCAGCGCGGCCCGCAGATCGACCTTCTCCGCCCCGCCGAGGCAGGCGTAGAGCTGGCCGGTCGCGGTCACCCGGATGCGGTTGCAGCCGTCGCAGAAATTGTTGGTCAGCGGGGTGATGAAGCCGACCCGCCCGCCGGTCTCCGCCACCTCGACATAGCGCGCGGGACCGCCGCTGCGAACCTCGCTCGGGGTCAGGGTCCAGCGCTGCTCCAGCGACTCGCGCACCGCGGTGAGCGGCAGGAAATGGTCGGTGCGGTCTTCGTCCACCACGCCCAGCGGCATCACCTCGATCAGGGTCAGCTCGTGGCCGTGGGTATGGGCCCATTCGATCAGGAACGGGATTTCCGCCTCGTTCAGCCCCTTGAGCGCGACCGTGTTGAGCTTGACCTTCAGCCCCGCCTCGCGCGCCGCGGCGATTCCGCGCAGCACGTTCGACAGCCGGTCGCGGCGCGAGAGCTGCTGGAACAGAGCGGCATCCATCGTATCGAGCGAGACGTTGATCCGCCGGATGCCGGCCGCCGCGAGATCGTCGGCGAAATGTTCGAGCTGGGTACCGTTGGTGGTCAGCGTCAGCTCTTCGAGCCCGTCGCCCAGCTTGCGCCCAAGCGCGCGGACCAGCTCGATGATGTCGCGCCGCACCAGCGGCTCGCCTCCGGTCAGGCGGATCTTCCTGATCCCGCGGTCGATGAATCCGAGCGCGAGCTTGTGCAGTTCTTCGAGGCTGAGCACATCCTTGCGCGGGAGGAACTCCATCTTCTCGGGCATGCAATAGCTGCAGCGCAGGTCGCACCGGTCTGTCACCGACAGGCGGAGATAGGTGATCCGCCGGTTGAAGGCGTCGACCAGGGGGGCGAGAGGAGTGCTCATTTGCCTGTCATATAGCACTATTTGCCGGAAATGCCCGCACTGCTTGCTTGCACCGGCAAAAGCTGCCCTGTGATGCCCGGTGCCTGTGCCAACCAGGCGAGCGTGGCCGTGATCGCGGACTCGTCCTCCCCGGTCACCCCGTTCACCCGCCGCGGAGCCGCCTCGCGCGCCAGATCGGCGACCGCAGCCCTGCGCCAACCGGCATGGTCGTAGGGCGCCTCGGGAAAGACCAGCGCAAGCGCATCGGTTCGGGCCAGCTCGGCACGGACACGCGGCAAATGGTCGCGATGGAACGCGGCCGCCGCGTCGAGCGCCGAGACCGGCAGCCCCGCGATGCGCAGCACCGCCTGCGTCACCTGCGCTGCCGCGTGAGGGTGATGCCGATCTTCTCGTCCGCCTCGCTCAGCGCCAGCTTGACGATTTTCACCGCAACTTCCTCCACCCGCTCGTCGCGCAGGAACAGCGTGTCGCAGATATGCTCGGCGACCGCCTCGATCAGCTTGTAATGGGTCGTGGTCCCGAGCGCCTCGGAGGCGGCGAACTTCAGGTCCATGTAGTTGAGGCTGGCGTCGAGATGGGTCTCGGGCTCGTAGCGCTCGGCCGCCTTGAGCTTCACCCGCAGGCTGAAGCGCAGCGGCTGGGGCTTGCCGGTTTCCTCGGAATAGATCCCGGTGAGGACGTCGTGCTCGAAATCGGCAACTTCGAGATAGAGGCTGTCGGACATTGGTTTGCTCTACTTGCTAAGCTTGTGAAGTCCAGCGCGCGAAGATCGCGGTCGGGAGCAGGCGCCCGGGCCGATCGGCCCCCTGCCCGTCCTCGCGCACTGCCAGGTCGCCGTGCTCGATCGTTCCGGGCAGATCGGCGAAATGCTCGGCCAGCAGGCCGGCGAGCGCGAGGCTGCTCATCCGCACCGCATAGACGGTGAGGAACAGGAACCTGCTGTCGCCGTCGAGCAGCGCGCGGCAATCCGCGATCAGTCCGGGCAGGCTCTCCTCGAGCCGCCATACCTCGCCCTCGGGCCCGCGCCCGAACTTGGGCGGATCGAGGATGATCCCGTCGTAGCGCTTGCCGCGCCGCACTTCGCGCGCGGCGAACTTGGCCGCATCGTCGACCAGCCAGCGGATCGGGCGGTCCTGCATTTCCGACAGGCCGGCGTTCTCGCGCGCCTGGGCTACCGATTTCTTGCTCGCATCGACATGGGTGACCGGACCGCACCGGCTGAGCGCCAGCGTGCCGACCCCGGTATAGCCGAACAGGTTGAGCGTGGACGCATCGCCCCGCCCTTCCAGCTGCCCGCGCATCCAGTCCCACACCGGGGCCATGTCGGGGAAGAAGCCGAGATGGCGGAACGGGGTGCAGTGAGCGGTGAAGCCGACTTCGTGCCAGGCCAGCGGCCAGCCTTCGCGCGGAACCGGGCGGAAGAACTGCCAGCGCCCGCCGCCGTCCTCGTCCGATCCGGGAACGAATTCGCCGTCCGCATCCCATTCGGCGAGCCGCGGCGACCACATCGCCTGCGGCTCGGGGCGGATGAAGTGGAACACGCCGTAGCGTTCGAGCTTGCGGCCGTGGCCGCTGTCGATCAGGCCGTAATCGGCCCAGCCCTCGCCCGCCATCACCAGCGGATCGAGCGCGAGCTCAGCCATTGGGCGTCGCATGTTCGGCGACATAGGCCGCGATCGCGTCGTAGTCGCCGGGCAGCTCGACGTAGCGCTCCTCGCGCTCGAACAGATCGCCGACCCGCGCCGGAAGCGAGGGGCGCGAGCCGATCGCGCGCTCGACCGCATCGGGGAACTTGGCCGGATGCGCGGTCGCCAGAGTGACCACCGGGATCGCCGGATCGATGCCCGCGGCGCGCGCGGCGTGTAGCCCGATCGCGGTGTGCGGGTCGATCGTTTCGCCGCAATGCTCGTGCGCCCAGCGCATCGCCTGCGCCATGTCGTCCGCATCGGCGCGGGCGCTGGTGAACAGCGCCGCGGCGCCCTCGCGCTGGGCGTTGGTCAGGCGCATCGCCTTCGACGCCTCGAAGCCGCGCATCTGCTCGGCCAGCGCGGCACCGTCGCGCCCGCCGCAATCGAACAGCAGGCGTTCGAAGTTCGAGCTGACCTGGATGTCCATCGACGGGGCGGCGGTGGGCGTGACCGTGCCGGCCGAATAGTCGCCGTCGCCGAGCGCGCGGTGGAGGATGTCGTTGACGTTGGTCGCGACGATCAGCCGCTCGATCGGCAGGCCCATCTTCGCCGCGACATAGCCGGCGAAGACATCGCCGAAATTGCCGGTCGGGACCGAGAAGGCGACCTTGCGCTGCGGCGCGCCGAGCTGCAGCGCGGCGGCGAAGTAATAGACCACCTGCGCCATCAGGCGCGCCCAGTTGATCGAATTGACCGCGCTGATGTGGAAGCGCCCGGTCATCGCCGTGTCGCCGAACATCCGCTTCACCATCGCCTGGGCATCGTCGAAGCTGCCGTCGATCGCGATGTTGTAGACGTTGGGCGCCAGCACCGTGGTCATCTGCCGGCGCTGGACGTCGCTGACCCGGCCCTTCGGGTGGAGCATGAAGATATCGACCTTCTCGCGCCCGGCAACCGCGTCGATCGCCGCCGAGCCGGTATCGCCCGAGGTCGCGCCGACGATCGTCAGATGATCGTCGTGACGGCCGAGGAAGGTCTCGAACAGCCGGCCGAGCAGCTGCAGCGCCACGTCCTTGAACGCCAGCGTCGGCCCGTGGAACAGCTCGAGCAGCCAGTGCTGCTCGTCGAACTGGACCAGCGGCGTCACCGCATCGTGCGCGAAAGTGCCGTAAGCCTCGCGGCACAGGCCGAGCAGCTTGTCCTCGCTCAGGCTGTCGCCGACGAAGGGCGCCATGATCTTCACCGCCAGCTCGGCGTAGGGCAGGCCCTTCATCGCCGCGATCTCGTCAGGCGTGAAGCCGGGCCATTCGGCAGGCACGTAGAGCCCGCCATCGGAAGCGAGGCCGGCGAGGGTCACGCCCTCGAAATCGAGCGCCGGGGCACTGCCGCGGGTGGAGACGTAAAGCATGGCGCGCGCCCTAGCGGCCTTGGCCCGCGAAGGGAAGTGCGCGCGGGGTGTGACCTTTGCGGTGACGCAGAACGGCCGCCGAAACTGTGTGACCTTCCCGGAATTTGCGAGCGCGGCCCGTGGTTTGGGAAGCATTGCGGGATAGCATGTGTGACTTTGCGGAAGTCATCCTTGGATTCCCTTCGAGACGGGCGTTTCGGGCAGGACAAGTCATCGCACAGCGCAAGGGGTGTAGGAAAATGCTATCCTCCCGCTCGTCGCCCTCGATCCGTCCTCCCGGCGCAGGCTGGGATGGCGACTTAAGCGTCCGCTGGCACTTCCCGTTCCAACCCTTCCTTCAGCGCCAGCAGACCCGCCGCCGCCCCGGCCGCATGCGGGCCGATCCAGCGCCGGTGGATTTCGGCGATCGGCATCGCATCGAGATGGTTGAACCGCTCGCGCCCCTTCCTTGCCGCGACCACCAGCCCGGCCCCCTCGAGCACGCGCAGGTGCTGCATCACCGTACAGCGATCGAGGTCGGGGAACAGGTCGCACAGCTGCCCGGTGGTCAGCGGGCGATCTTTCAGCGCGTCGCAGATCGACCGGCGCGTGGCATTGCCGAGCGCGCGGAACACAAGGTCGAGCTGGGCTTCGGTTGACATGTTATATTTTTATAACATAATTCCCGGCGACTCAAGCGAAAGGATGCATGCAATGGAGCTGAAGTTCAGGGTCGCGGCACGGATCGCAAAGCCGGTGCACGACGTGTTCGAGGCGGTCGCCGATCCGGACCAGCTTTCGCACTATTTCACCACCGGCGGAGCGCAGGGCCGGCTCGAGACCGGCGCGACGGTGATGTGGGACTTCGCCGACTTCCCCGGCGCCTTCCCGGTCCAGGTGGTGGAGGTGGTGCCCGACGAGCGGATCGTGCTCGAATGGCAGGCCAACGAGGGCGAGCCGCCGAATGTCGAAGGCGGCGAGCTATCCGCGCTCGCCTACAACACCACCGTCACCATGAGCTTCAAGGACCTCGGCGATGGACGCACGCTGGTCGAGATCGCCGAGGAAGGCTGGCGCTTCACCGACGGCGCGCTCAAGGCGAGCTACGGCAATTGCCAGGGCTGGAGCCAGATGCTCTGCGCGCTGAAGATGTGGCTCGAGCACGGGATCAACCTGCGCGAGGGGATGTATAAATAATCTCGGCCGGATCCCCGAACGCCTATTTGCCGAGCCACTTCTTCCTGAGCGCCAGCGCGTAGATCACCAGCGCGGTGGCGGCGAACAGGAACCACTGGATCGCGTAGGAGAAGTGGTTGTTCGGAATGTCCTTCGGATCGGGCAGTGCATTGGGATCGAGGCTGCCGAGCTGCGGTGCGGCGATCAGCCGCGCTTCGCCCCGGCGGCCGGGGCCGACCACCCCGTGCAGCGTGCCGCCGTTCCACAGGGTTTCGCCCGGCTCGCGCGACCAGCCGAGCACCACGTCGGCCTCTCCCGCGCCGTCGATCGCGCAGCGCGCGGTATGCGCCCAGCCCGCTTCGCCCTTCGCATTGTGCCCCGCCTCGGCACCGAGGCTCAGCACGCGGGTGCAGGCGATGGTCGCGTGACGGTAGAGGGCATCCTCGACCTCGGCCGGAGTGCGCGGCCATTCCACATCGGCCGAGATGGTCAGCGCCTGCCGGTAGTGCGCCAGCAGCGCCTCTTTCCAGTGCAGCCGCTGGAGCTGCCACACGCCGAGGCCGATCATCGTCCCCACTGCAAGCAGCACCACGATCGTCGCCACGATCGGCAATCGGCGGGTCATGGATCCTTCCTCACGTCGGACTGCACGACTTCCTTCGCCTTGCGCCAGTATTCGGCCTGCAGCAGCCAAGCCTTGGTCACGCGCAAGCCCCAGATGGTCGCGCCGAAGATCACCGGCAGCCACACCAGCGCATGGACCCACAGCGGCGGGTGGACCTTGAATTCGAGCACCAGCGCCATCACCACCACCAGCGCCCCGATCACCAGCGTCAGGAATGCGGCGGGGCCGTCGCCGACGTTGAACTGGTCGAAGTCGAGCCCGCACACGCGGCAGCGCGGCGCGAATTTCACCAGCCCGCCGAACAGCGTCTTCGCCCCGCACTGCGGGCACAAACCGAGAAGGGCAGCCTGCGCGGCGGCAGGCTGCCCTTCTGTGTCCGGTTCATCGTGAGCCATCGGCCCGCTTTTCCGATCAGTGGTATTCGGCGCCCCAGCCGCCCCAGATGTAGACGACCACGAACAGGAACAGCCACACCACGTCGACGAAGTGCCAGTACCAGGCGGCCGCCTCGAAGCCGAAGTGCTCCTTCGGGGTGAAGTCGCCCTTGTACGAGCGGATCAGGCAGACCAGCAGGAAGATCGTGCCGACCAGCACGTGGAAGCCGTGGAACCCGGTCGCCATGTAGAATGCCGAACCATAGGTGTTCTGGCCGAAGGGGAACGGCGCGTGCGCGTATTCGTAGGCCTGGATGCTGGTGAACAGCATGCCCAGCAGCACGGTGCAGATCAGGCCCTTCTTGAGCCCGTCGCGGTCGCCGTGGATCAGCGAATGGTGCGCCCAGGTGACCGTGGTGCCCGAGCACAGCAGGATCAGCGTGTTGAGCAGCGGCAGGGCGAAGGGATCCATCACCATCTTGATCGCCTTGGGCGGGAATTGCCCGCCGACGACCTCGGCCAGAGTGCTGGGGAACAGCGAGAAATCGAAGAACGCCCAGAACCAGCCGACGAAGAACATCACCTCCGAAGCGATGAACAGGATCATGCCGTAGCGCAGGTGCAGCTGCACCACCGGGGTATGATAGCCCTCGCGGCCTTCCTTGATGATGTTCGAGAACCAGCTGAAGAAGGTCGCGATCAGCCCGGCGACGCCCAGCCCCAGCACGATCGGCCAGTGCGGCATCTTGTGCATGAACAGCACCATGCCCGAGGTGAACACGAGGCCCGAGAACGCGCCGGTCAGCGGCCAGATGTCGGGCGGAAGGATGTGGTAGTCGTGGTTCTTGGCACCGGCCATGGATCGCTTCCTGATTGGTCGTTCGCGAATGCCCGAAACGAGCGGATAGAGGCCCCTTAATGCGGCCTTGGCGCCCGGTCTAGAGGGATACTAGGCCGGGTCTTTCAACTTGTGGAACGTGTAGCTCAAAGTGATCTGCTCGACGTCCTTCGAGTTCTCGTCGTCGAGCATCTTCGGATCGACGTAGAAGGTCACCGGCATGCGCACTTCCTCGTGCGGCTTGAGCGTCTGCCGGGTGAAGCAGAAGCACTGGATCTTGTTGAAATAGAGCGCGGTCTGCTCGGGCTCGATGTTGTAGCTCGCCTGGCCGGTGACCGGCTGGTCCGAATTGTTCCTGGCGATGAAATAGGCCATGTAGCGCTCGCCCAGCTTGACCGTCATCGTGGTCTTTTCGGGGCGGAAGGTCCAGGGCACGTCCGCGTCCTTGTTGCTGTCGAAGCGCACCGAAACGGTCTGGTCGCTGGTCCCCACGGTCGCGGCCTTGGCCTCGCTCGCGATCTGCGGCGTGCCGCCATAGCCGGTGGTCTGGCAGAACAGGCGGTAGAGCGGAACCGAGGCGTATCCGAAACCGAGCATCATCACCGCAGCGCCCAGCGCATAGAGCCCGATCCGGCGATTCTTCTTCTGCACGCTCATCAGTGATGCTGCCCGCTGATCCGCGCGATGGTGATGAAGAAGAACAGCACCACGAAGGCCAGCAGCAGCGCCCCCAGCACCAGATTGCGGCCGCGGCGGCGGCGTTCGAGTTCGACCTGTTCTTCGGGAGTCATGACGCGATCCCCTGCACCCAAAGCACCCGGTCCGCAACCAGCGCGGCGAACAATGCGAAAAGATACAGCACCGAAAAGCCGAACAGGCGCTTTTCCGGAGCCATCGTGTCGGCCTCGCCGCGCTTGCGGAACGCGACCGGCAGCGCCAGCGCGAGGAAGGTGGCCGACAGCGCCAGCGCGACGATCCCGTAGAAGGCCCCCGCCCCGCCGATGAACCACGGCACCGCCGAGAGCGGCAGCAGCAGCACGCTGTAGGCGAGGATCTGGCGGCGGGTCGATTCCTCGCCCGCGACCACCGGCATCATCGGAATGCCGACCTTGGCATAATCGGTCTTCACGAACAGGGCGAGCGCCCAGAAATGCGGCGGGGTCCACATGAAGATGATCGCGAACAGCACGATCGGCATCAGCGTGATCTGGCCGGTCACCGCGATCCAGCCGATCAGCGGCGGAAACGCGCCCGCCGCCCCGCCGATAACGATGTTCTGCGGCGTGCGCGGCTTCAGCCAGATGGTGTAGATCACCGCGTAATAGAAAATCGACAGCGCCAGGATTGCCGCCGGCAGCCAGCCGACCGCAAGCCCCATCAGCAGCACCGAGGCGACCGCCAGCGCGACCCCGAAATCGCGTGCGCTGGTCGGGTCCATCCGGCCCTGCGGCAGCGGGCGCTTGGCGGTGCGCTTCATCCCCGCGTCGATATCGGCTTCCCACCACTGGTTGAGCGCGCCCGCCCCGCCCGCGCCCATCGCGATGCACAGCACCGCGGTAAAGCCGAGCACGGGGTGGATGTGGCCCGGCGCGGCCAGCAGGCCGCACAGGCCGGTGAACACCACCAGGCTCATCACGCGCGGCTTGGTCAGCGCGAAGAAGTCGCGCCAGTCGGCGGGTAATGTCGGTGTGGCTGCTACCATTCCAAAACGATCATCAGCAGCGGCTAGGCCGAGGCTGCCTCCATCATAGCCGTTCGAATTCTCTCGGCGAACTTCTTTGCGCCAAAGCAGCGGACACTGACTTGTGTCTCCGAGACTTCGATATCGATGATGTCCGTCAACAGGCCTGGCCGCGTTTTGACCGTCTCGATTTCTCGAAGCGGGACGTCGAAACACAATGCCTCGCCGTTCTGGTGAACAAACTGGTTCATCGCGTTTGGCTCGAATACGAAACGGTCATCGTAAAGCGTCACCTTTCCGCCGACCCAGAGCCCGCCGTAATGCCGCGAAAATGCCTCCAACACCGAAGAAACGGTAGACAGGATTCTTGCGCCTCCCGGTAACCCGACAATCTCCGCGGTCTTGAATACAACCGATACATTTTCCATGCCCAGCCGGGCATTGGCGAACTGCGCATTCGCTAGCTTGGACTCAGGCTCGCGGCTCATCGCACCACCCTGTAGCCAGGTCGCAGCCCGGCGCAGGGTAGCAGATGGCCATCAATGATGACCGTTGTCCTCGATCACCGGCAGGGTCTCGAACTGGTGGTACGGCGGCGGGCTCGACAGGGTCCATTCGAGCGTGGTGGCGCCTTCACCCCAGTAGTTGTCGGCGGCCTTCTTGCCTGCGATCAGCGAGTAGATGATGTTCGCGAAGAACACCACCATCGACGCGGCCATCACATAATAGCCGAGCGTCGCCAGATGGTTCCAGTGCTCGAAGGCCGGGGTGTAGTCCGGATAGCGGCGCGGCATGCCATTCATCCCGAGGAAGTGCATCGGGAAGAAGATCATGTTCACGCCGACGAAGAAGATCCAGAAATGGACATGCGCCAGCAGCTCGCTGTGCATCTTTCCGCTCATCTTCGGGAACCAGTAGTAGAAGCCCGCGAACAGCGAGGTCACCGCACCCAGCGACAGCACGTAGTGGAAGTGACCCACGACGTAATAGGTGTCCTGCAGGTTGTCGTCGATGCCGCCGTTGGCGAGCACCACGCCGGTCACGCCGCCGACGGTGAACAGGAAGATGAAGCCGATCGCCCAGACCATCGGGCTCTTGAACTCGATCGAGCCGCCCCACATCGTCGCGATCCACGAGAAGATCTTGATGCCGGTCGGCACCGCGATCACCATCGTCGCGGCGGTGAAGTACATCTTCACGTCTTCGCTGAGGCCGGTGGTGTACATGTGGTGCGCCCACACGACGAAGCCGACCACGCCGATCGCGACCATCGCATAGGCCATGCCGAGATAGCCGAACACCGGCTTCTTCGAGAAGGTCGAGATGATCTGGCTGATCATGCCGAAGCCCGGCAGGATCATGATGTAGACCTCGGGGTGGCCGAAGAACCAGAACAGGTGCTGGTACAGGATCGGGTCGCCGCCGCCGGCCGGATCGAAAAAGGTCGTTCCGAAGTTGCGGTCGGTCAGCAGCATGGTGATCGCCGCGGCGAGCACCGGCAGCGCCAGCAGCAGCAGGAAGGCGGTGACCAGCACCGACCACACGAACAGCGGCATCTTGTGCAGGGTCATGCCCGGCGCGCGCATGTTGAAGATGGTGGTGATGAAGTTGATCGCGCCCATGATCGAGGCCGCGCCCGCAAGGTGCAGCGAGAAGATCGCGAAGTCCATCGCCGGCCCCGGCGAGCCGGTGGTCGAAAGCGGCGCATAGACCGTCCAGCCCACGCCCGCGCCGTTGCCGGTGCCGCCGGGCATGAAGGGCGAGATCATCAGCGAGCAGAAGCCCGCCACGGTCAGCCAGAACGAGATGTTGTTCATCCGCGGGAAGGCCATGTCGGGCGCGCCGATCATCAGCGGCACGAACCAGTTGCCGAACCCGCCGATCATCGCCGGCATCACCATGAAGAACACCATGATCAGGCCGTGCGCGGTGATCAGCACGTTCCACAGGTGGAGCTGCTGGTCCATCCCCACGGCCGAACCGTGGTTGAGGAACATCGCCACCTTGCCGAGGATCTGGATGCCCGGCTCTTTCAGCTCTTCGCGCATCAGGCCCGAAATGCCGCCGCCGATGATCCCCGCGACGATCGCGAAGATCAGATAGAGCGTGCCGATGTCCTTGTGGTTCGTCGACATGAACCAGCGGGCGAAGAACGCCGGCTTGTGATCGGCATCGTGATCGTGGTGGTGATCTTCCGTGTGGGCTTGGAAGGTATCGGCGGTGGTAGCCATGGTGTTACTTTCGACCTTCTGGAATCTTCAATCAGGCGGCGGGAGCGGCGGCAGGGGCAGCGGAAGCGGCCGCGACCGGAGCCGCGGAGGCAGCGGCAGCCGGGGCAGCGGCAGCCGCCGGGGCAGCTGCGGGCGCCTCGCCCGGGATCGTGCCGCCCGGCTGCATCCGCACCCAGGCCTTGAACACGTCCATCGGCACCGCTTCGACCTCGATCGGCATGTAGCCGTGACGCGCGCCGCACAGTTCGGAGCACTGGCCGTAATAGATGCCGGGCTGATCGATCTGCAGCAGGCGCTCGTTGATCTTGCCGGGGACCGCGTCGAGCTTGAACCACAGCGAGGGCACGGCGAAGGCGTGGATCACGTCGGCGCCGGTGGTCTGCAGGCGGATCGGCACGCCGACCGGGACGACCATGCGCTTGTCGGCCTCGAGGTGCGAGGGGAAGCCCTCGGCCTTGGCCTTTTCTTCCGGCAGCATGTTCGAGATCACCTCGAACCCGCCGTTGTCGGGATAGGTATAGCCCCAGTACCACTGGTAGCCGGTCGCCTTGACGGTGACCGCATCCTTCGGCGGGCTCTTGTACTGGTGCGCCAGCAAGTTGAGCGAGGGAACCGCGATGATCACCAGGATCAGCACCGGAATCCCGGTCCACAGAACCTCGAGCAGCGTGTTGTGGCTGGTCTTCGACGGCACCGGATTGGCGCGCTTGTTGAAGCGCAGCATCACGTAGATCAGCAGCACCAGCACGATCAGCACGATGCCGATGATCACCGGGGTGAGAACGTAGTCGTTCATCCACAGCGCCTGGTGGCCGATCGGCGAATACTGGGTCTGGAACCACATCGCACCCGGATGCGGCTGGCCCTTGATCATGTCCGGGCCCATCGGAACGTAGGTCGCCGCGCCGCTGGCAACCGCGGCCGGAGCGCTAGATGCCGCCGCGGCGGGAGTAGCTGTATCCTGGGCGAAAGCCGCGCTTGACAGGAGGGCAAGGGGGAGGCCGGTAGTAAGGGCCTTCAGAACGCTCAGTCTGTTGCGAAGGGTCTCGCCGAAGATCATCTGTCTGACGCTTTCCGCTCATTGAATAGGGGCGCGAGAGGCCCGTTGACGCCCCGAATGGGGCTGGTTTTGCCGGGCCTATACGCGCGCTTGCCCCCTGCCTCAAGCGCTTCTAGGGATAATTTTCGACAGCCCCGCCGGCAAGCGGCGAGCGGCAGTCCTACCTGAACCGAAACTGGGCATTAGAAAGACCATTATGACCGAAGACGAGGTCCTCTCAGAGTTCCGCGCCAGCGAGGCGCTGCTCGAGGGGCATTTCAAGCTTTCCTCGGGGCGCCACAGCTCGCACTACCTGCAATGCGCAAGGGTGCTGATGGACCCGATGCGCGCCTCGCGCCTGGCCTCGGCGATCGCCGCCAAGATGCCGCGCGACCTCAGGCAGCAGATCACCAAGGTCGTCTCCCCGGCGATGGGCGGGGTCATCATCGGCCATGAAATGGGCCGCGCGCTGGGGGTCGAGGCGCTGTTCGTCGAACGCCCGACCGGCACGTTCGAACTGCGCCGCGGCTTCGCGCTCAAGCCGGGCGACAAGGTGCTGATGGTGGAAGACGTGGTCACCACCGGGCTTTCGAGCCGCGAGGCGATCAAGGCGATCGAGGCCGCGGGCGGCGAAGTGATCGCGACCGCGGCGCTGGTCGACCGCTCTGGCGGCGCCGTCGATTTCGGCGTGCCGTTCTATCCGCTGGTCGAGCTTTCGATCCCGACCTACGCCGAAGACGAAATTCCCGCCGAGCTTGCCGCACTGCCGGTCGAAAAGCCCGGCAGCCGCAAGGACTGAGGCGGTGAGCGCTCTCGTTCCCGGCCGGCTCCGCCTCGGCGTCAACATCGATCACGTCGCGACGATCCGTAACGCCCGCGGCGGCGACCATCCCGATCCGGTGCGCGCGGCACAGATCGTCGCGGCGGTCGGCGGCGACGGGATCACCGCGCACCTGCGCGAGGATCGCCGGCACATTCGCGACGACGACCTCGCCCGAATCCAGGCGGCGACCGACCTGCCGCTCAACCTCGAGATGGCGGCGACCGACGAGATGCTGGAGATCGCGCTGCGCCACAAGCCGCACGCGGCCTGCATCGTGCCCGAGAAGCGCGAGGAACGCACGACCGAGGGCGGGCTGGACGCCGCCGGGCAGCACAACCACCTCGCCCCGGTGGTCGGGCGACTGCTCGACGCCGGCATCCGGGTGAGCCTGTTCATCGCCCCCGACCCGCGCCAGATCGAGGCCGCGCTGCGGCTCGGCGTGCCGGTGGTCGAGCTGCACACCGGCGAATATGCCCATGCGACCGGCGACGAGCGCGCGGTGGAGCTGCGCAAGGTGGCCGACATGGCCGCCCTCGCCGCCAAGAACGGGATCGAGCCCCACGCCGGACACGGCCTCACCTATGAGAACGTCCAGCCGATCGCCGCGATTCCGCAACTGGCAGAGCTCAACATCGGTCACTATCTGGTGGGCGAGGCGATCTTTACCGGGTTGGAGGCGGCGGTGCGGCGGATGCGCGAGTTGATGGACGAAGCAAGATGAGTTCGGCGCGGTGATCATCGGAATGGGCTCCGACCTGTGCAACATCGAGCGGATCCAGAATTCGCTCGACCGCTGGGGCGAGAAGTTCGAGCGGCGGGTGTTCACCGAGGTCGAGCAGGCCAAGGCCGCCCGCCGCCCCTATACCCGCGCCGGAACCTATGCGAAGCGCTTCGCCGCCAAGGAGGCCTTTACCAAGGCGGTCGGCACCGGCTTCTCGAACGGGGTCTTCCACAAGGACATCGGCGTGGTAAACGCCCCCTCGGGCGCGCCGACCCTGGCGCTGACCGGAGGGGCGAAGGCCCGGCTCGATGCATTGGTCCCCGAAGGGCATGAGGTGATCGTTCACCTGACGCTCACCGACGACCACCCATGGGCCCAGGCGTTTGTCGTGTTAGAGGCGCGCAAATTGTGATGTCCGAAAGCGAGAATGAAAGCGGCATGACCGATACCACCAACACCGCGGCCGAAACGCCGCCCGCCGCCGCACCGACGACGGGCAAGAAGGCCGACAAGGTCAACTGGATCGCGGAGATTCGCGGGCTTGCGATCATGCTCATCGCGGTGCTCGGCTTCCACAGCCTGATCGCCAAGCCGTTCTACATTCCGAGCGAATCGATGATGCCGAACCTGCTGGTGGGCGACCGGCTGGTGGTGAGCAAATATCCCTATGGCTGGAGCTGGGTCTCGGCGAGCTTCCACCTGCTGCCGCGCAGCAACTGGCGCATCGCCGGCAAGACCCCGCAGTACGGCGACATCGTGATCGCGGTGCCGCCCAACGATTCGGAAGACTACATCAAGCGCGTCATCGCCCTTCCCGGCGACCGGATCGCGCTGGTCGACGGGCGCGTGCGGCTGAACGGCAAGTACATCCCGCGCGAGGCGATTCCGCCGGTGCAGATCCCGATCGATGCGAACGCGACCTGCGATCCCGAGGATTACGGCCCGCAGGCCCAGGTGCGCCTGCCTTCGGGCAAGCTGGTCTGCGAACTGCAGGCCTATCGCGAGACCCTGCCCAACGGCGCGACCTACACCGTGATCGACCACATGCAGCAGGATCTCGACAATTACGACGAGATCACCGTGCCCGACGGGCATGTGTTCCTGATGGGCGACAACCGCGACCATTCGGCCGACAGCCGCGCCCCGGTCTATCGCCGCGGCCTTGGCGGCCCGGTCCCGCTTTCGAGCGTGGGCGGCCGCGCCGAATTCATCACCTTCTCGCTCGACGGCACGATGAGCTGGAACCCGCTGACGTGGTGGGGGGCCTTCCGTGGCGGCCGCGCCTGGACTAGCCTGCGTCCGGCACATGTCGAGACGGGGACCGGGGATGGCTCAGCCAAGTAAGACTGCGACGATCACCGACGACGTAGGGTCGAACCCGACCCATATCGAGGATCCCCGGCTCGCCTGGGAGGCCAAGCGCGCCTTCATGTGGGTCTGCGTCGCCGGCGCGGCTGTGCTGGCGGTGTTCATGGCCCGCTCGCTGCTGGTGATCTTCGGCGGGATGGTGTTCGCGGCGATGATCGACGGCGGCGCCCGGCTGATCGGGCGGGTGCTCAAGATCGGGCGCGGCTGGCGGATCGCGATCACGCTGGCCTTCGGCGTGCTGTTCGTGGTCGGCTCGGTCTATTACGCCGGCACCACCATCGCCAGCGAAGCCGCCGCCTTCCCGGGGATCGTAGAACAGCAGCTCCACCAGTGGGCGATCTATGCGCAGGCCCGCGGGGTCAATGTCGACATCTCTTCGCTGCAGAGCTTCGGCAGCCAGATCGCCAGCGGGGTCGGCACCGTCACCCGCGCGCTCAGCGGGCTGGTCGGCGGGCTCGCGAGCCTGGTGCTGATCGGCTTCCTCGGGATCTACATCGCGCTCGAACCGCGGCTCTACGAGCGCGGGATCGCCTGGATGCTGCCGGTGGAGCGGCGCGAGGAATTCTACGTCACCACCTCGCTGATGGCGCGCAAGCTGCGCCACTTGCTCGCCGGGCGGCTGTTCGGCATGGCCTTCGAAGGCGTGTTCACCTGGGCGATGCTGGCCGGCTATGCCTTCGTCAACCACGGGCAGGCCGTGCCGATGGCGGTGCTTCTGGGCCTCATCACCGGCAGCCTCGCGTTCATCCCCAACGTCGGTGCGCCGATCTCGGGCGCGCTGATGGTGCTGGTCGGCTTCTCGGGCGGGACCGACATGGGGTTCTACACGATCTTCGTCTATTTCTTCGTCCAGACGCTCGACGGCAACGTCGTGGTCCCGCTGATCGCGCGCAAGACGGTCGATCTCGCCCCCGCGCTGGTGCTTGGCATGCAGCTGGTGATGGGGGTGCTGTTCGGGATCATCGGTCTCGCGCTGGCCGATCCGCTGGTCGCGATGGCCAAGGTCGCACTCGAGCGCCGCTCCGCCCGGCGCGATGCGCGCAAGCTCGCCGAGGCCGCTCCGCCGCCAGAGCCGCGCCAACCGCCCAAGGGTGCGCTGGCCAAGCCCTCGGCCGGAAAATTGCCGCCGCCCAAGGCGATCCGCCGGAAACCCAAACCCGCATGACTCCTGCATGAAACCCGCCCGGATTTTCCTGTTCGTCATCGCCTTCCTGACCTTCGTGGTGATCGCGGGGTTCGTGGCGCTGAACCTGTTCGCGGACCGGCTGACCGAAATCGCCTTCGTCCCCTCGGCCAAGTTCGAGGCGCAGCGGCCGCTCGCGGCCAACGCCTATGACGGTCCGGCGATGTGGTTCGCCCGCCCCGGCTCGGCCAAGCCCGATCCGGCCCGGTGGCAGCCGGCCTATGCCGCGGGCTCCACGCCCGGGCCCGACGAGCCTGCCCCGCCGCCCTATGCGGTGTTCTTCGTCCACCCGACCAGCTACCTCGACAAGGCCGCATGGAACGCCCCGCTCGACGACCCGAGTGCCAACGACCGCGCGCGGCTGTTCCTCAAGGGGCTGGCCAGCCCGTTCGGCGGAGCGGCGGAGATGTGGGAGCCGCGCTATCGCCAGGCGACGGTGGGCGCGTTTCTGTCGCAGGATCCCGCGGCGGACGAAGCGCTCGACGCGGCCTATCGCGATGTCGAACAGGCCTTCGCCTATTTCCTCGCGCACACGCCGAAGGACCGGCCGATCGTGCTCGCGGGCCACAGTCAGGGATCGCTGCACCTGCTGCGCCTGCTGGCCGACCATATCGCCGGAACCCCCGACGCCCGGCGGATCGCCGCGGTCTATGCGATCGGCTGGCCGGTTTCGCTCCAGCACGACCTGCCGACATTGGGGCTCCCCGCTTGCCAGACCCGCGATTCGGCGGGCTGCATCGTGAGCTGGGTCAGCTTCGCCGAGCCCGCCGACACCAAGCAGATGCTGCGCCGCTACCGGGGCTCGCCCGGCCTCGACGGCCGTCCGCGCGGCGACGGGCCGATCCTCTGCACCAACCCTATTACCGGGCAGGCGGGCGGCGCGGCACCGGCAAAGGACAACCGCGGCACGCTGGTGCCCAACGCCACGCTGACCTCGGGCGAAGTTCAGGCGGGGCTGGTCCCCGCGCGCTGCGATCCGCGGGGTATCCTGCTGATCGGACCGCCGCCGGCGATGGGTCCGGCGGTGCTGCCGGGGAACAATTACCACGTCTACGACATCCCGCTGTTCTGGCGGAACCTGCAGCTCGACGTGAACCACCGGGTAGGCGAATGGGCGAAGCAGGCGCATTGATCACCACCCGCGCGGCCGAACTGCGCGAGGCGCTGCCGGGCGGCGGCGCGCTGATGGCGCTCGACGTCGGGACCAAGACGGTCGGCACCGCCTTCTGCGATGCCGGCTGGAGCTTCGCGACCGCCGGCACCACCCTGCCCCGCGGCAAGTTCACCGCCGACAAGGCCAAGCTCGAGGACCTCGTCCGCCAGCGCTCGGTCAAGGGCATCGTGATCGGCCTGCCGCTCAACATGGACGGCAGCGAAGGCCCCCGCGCGCAGGCGAGCCGGGCCTATGCCCGCAACCTCGCCCCCCTCGGCCTGCCGGTGCTGCTGTGGGACGAGCGCTGGTCCACCGCCAGCGCCGAGCGCGACATGATCGCGCAGGACATGAGCCGCGGCAAACGCGCCGAACGGATCGACAGCCATGCCGCCGCGGTGATCCTGCAGGGCGCGATCGATGCGCTGGCGGGGGCGGCGTTTTAGGAAGCCTTTGCGCTTCCCCCGTTCCATTCCCGTCATCCTGAACTTGTTTCAGGATCCATCCTGCCTGGAAGCCCCGCTGTGCGGTCTCCGGCCCCAAGCCGGCGGACAGGCGGCGCCCCGAACGACGATCAGGGCAAACCGAGAAATGGATCCTGAAACAAGTTCAGGATGACGGATGGCGAGAGGGGAATGCCATTTCCAACTCCTCCCGCCGCGCCCTGGCCTCCATCGCCACCATCCGCGAACCCGACAGCTCGGCCTGCCGCCACAGATCGTCCCGCGCTTCCGCATCGAGCGCCCCGGCCCATGCATCCCACGCCGCCAGCCGCATCCGGTCGCTCGGATGAGAGCGGGCGAAGCTTTCCGCCAGCGTCAATGCCTCGTCGCTCCCCAGCCCCACCCCGATGCGCAGGAAGGCCTCGCTCGATCCTTCGTTGAGAATGCCGGCGATCGTCCCCGTCTCGACATCGAAGCGATACTGGTCCAGCCAGCCCTGCGCGGCCGAGGCGTGCATCACGTTGAGCGAAACCGACAGCGCATCGGGCGGATGCTGGCTGTGGACGTCGCGATGCGCGCGGTAATGGAGCAGGCGGCCCTCGTGCAGACGCGAGCGCTCGACATAACGCAGCCCCGCCGGCTCCCCCCGCCAGCCGTCGAGCGCCACATAGTCCTCCTCCCAATAGTCGCTCCAGTAGCCCGGCCCGAAATAGCCGAGGGTGAGGAAGTCGAAATTGTGGTCGTGCGGCAGCTCGTAGACGAAGCTCTCGCCGCCGCTGGCGCGAAGGCAGCGCTCCGCGCGCGACGGCCAGATGTTCGCACGCAGGAACACCGGCCCCGGCGGCGAGAGCATCACCACCTGCGGGCCATAGGCGCTCTCCTGCCCGGCATCGCGGTGAGATCGCGCGAGCCGTTCGAGCAGAAGATCGCCGAGAAACGCGCGGTCGTTGCCTAGCCGCCGGAGCCAGCTGGCGGCATGCATCAGGCTGTCCTCATCCGCGGGGTCGAACCCGCTTTCGCCCAGCGCCGCGAGGCACTCCGCCAGCGAGCACGCGGCCGGCTCGGCAAGGGATATTTGCCGCGGCATCAGGCGGGCTCGAAAGCGGCAAGCGCGGGATGTTCGGTGCAGAGCCTGTCCAGCAGCGCGCGCGCCGGACCGCGCAGCGGATCGCCTCCCCCCGCCGCAATCGCCCGCAGCGCCGCCAGCCCCGCGCGCGTGTCGAGCCCAAGGCATTCGCGGAGGGCCTGCCAGCGCAAATGATCGCTCCCTGCACCGTCGCGCGCGATCGCGGCCATGGCCGGCGCGGCATCCGCCCGCCCCATCCGACCAAGGACCGCGAAGGCCAGCTCCGCCCGGCTCTCATCGGGATCGCTTGCCGACTGGTGCAGCAGATCGCCCGACGCCAGCGCATATTCGCGAAGCGGCGGCGGGCGCACCGGCAGGCGGTCGAGCCTCAGCGAGACCAGCCGGACCTCTACCCGATCCACCAGCAGCGCCTCATCCGTCGGACCCAGCCGGATCGACACTCCCTCCGCGAGTGGGCGCGGGTGAGACCGCAAGGCCGTGCCGCAGCGCCGCACCACCCGGCCAAGTCCGCGCCCAGCCAGCACGAGTTCGTGCCGCTCGCCGCCATCGAAGCCGATCGCGCGCCGCTCGTATCGTCCCGGCTCGCGCGCGATCAGCGATAGCAGGGCCCGGCCCGCGCGTGCCAGCAGCAGGCTGCCGGTCTTCGCATCGAAGCCGTGCCGGAACGGCAGGTGGCCAAGCGGATTGGCGGCGAGCGCCGGAAGCAGCTTACGGACGAACCCATCGACCGCCGCGCGGGCGAGCGATCCGTCCCCCAATGGATCGCCCGCCGCGCCGGCGCCGTAGTCAGCGAGCGCCCCAGACAGCGCCGCCGCGGCAGGATCGTCCCGCCAGGCTGCACGCGCGGCGAGCAGCGCGCCCTGCGCATCGGCCAGAGGCCCGCCGTCGCCCAGGGCGGCCAGCAACGCCTCGCGCCGCACCGTCCGCGCTCAGCCGCCGCTGTGCTGCACCGTGTAGACATAGGTCATCAGGATCAGCACCGGATCGTCGGTGCGCTGTTCCACACGGCTGCCGTGGACGCCGGTCGGCGTATCGAGATCGGGCAGCGTCGAAATGTCGATCTTGGGCAGGCTCATCACGCGTTTCCCTCCGCGCCGCAGGATGCGGGCGGAGCGAAGATGCCGAACCGGTCTCAAGGGTTGAAATTAAAAGACTGTATTGTCCGAACTTATCGGCACTCTCAGCGCCGGCGCAGTTCGACCACCAGGCCGGCCGGGAGCGGCCCGTCGTGCGGAGCCGGGCGCCTGACCGCATCGGCCCGCGCGCGATCGAGAATCGCCTGCGGGATGCCCTGCCCGACCAGCAGCACATCCGCCGCGCCGAGCAGCCGCGCCTCGCGCAGGGTCAGGTCGTCGGGATTGGCGCTGCGCAGTTCGATCGTCTCAAGCCCCGCGGCATGATCGGGCACCTCGCCCGCAAGCCAGGCCTCGACCGCCCCGGCGCTGCCTTCGCGCAGCGGATCGAGCACCCCGCCCGCCGAGAGCGCGCTGTCGAGCGCGCCGCGCCGTTCGCCCGCATGGGGCCAGCGCTCGCGCAGCCGGTCGCGCGCCGCGTGCAGCGCCTCGGCCAGCGCGCCGAGCGAGGGCGGCAGGAAGGCGTCGAGCCGCAGGCGGATCTGCTTGGCGAGCCCCGCGGAAACCCCGCCGGTGCCGATCGCGACCAGCACCGGGTCGCGGTCGAGGATGCTCGGCGTGGTGAAATCGCACAGCTCGGGCCGGTCGACCACATTGACCAGCACGCCGCGCAATTTGAGCCGCCGCGCGGCCTCTTCGTTGCCCTCGCCTTCGAGCGCGACGAAGGCGATCCGCGCGCCGCGTTGCCAGCCTTCCTCGAGCGTGGCGATCACCTCGCCGCCCGCGCGTTCGACCAGCCGCCGCTTGGCTTCGGCCGCCGCCCCCTCTCCCAGCACGATCACCGGGGTTCCGGCGATGCGGTGGAACAGGGGCAGCACCTTCATGCGAGCCAGTCCGGCACCCGCTCCGCGTCGGTGATCGCTTCGGGGGCGATGCGGTCGGCAACGATCGCGTAGCGGTCGCCGTCGACCAGCACTTCGGGCACGAAGCCGCGGCTGTTGTAGCTGGAAGCCATCGTCGCACCATAGGCGCCCGCGGTGCGGAACACAGCCAGTTCGCCGGCTTCGAGCGCCTCGATGTCGCGGCCCATCGCAAAGGTATCGCCGGTCTCGCAGATCGGGCCGACGATATTGGCGGTCATCCGCTGGTCCTTGGGGCGGACCGCGTCGAAATCGTGCCAAGAGCCGTAGAGCGCTGGGCGCGCGAGATCGTTCATCGCCGCGTCGACGATCACGAAGGGATCGCGGTTGCCGTTGCGCTTCACCCGGATCACCGTGGTCAGCAGCACGCCCGCATTGCCCGCGATCACGCGGCCGGGCTCGAACATCAGCGTGACGTCCCAGTCGGCGGTCACCTTCGCGACCATCGCACCGTATTCGGCCGGGCTCGGCATGACCTCGCCGGCCTTGTAGGGCACGCCCAGGCCGCCGCCGAGATCGGCATGGGTCACGGTGAGGCCCGCGGCGCGCAGGTCCGCGATCAGCTGCCCGAGCCGGGTGAAGGCCTTCTCCAGCGGCGCCAGATCGGACAGCTGGCTGCCGATATGCACCGCGACGCCGCGCATATCGAGGCCCGGGAGGGCCGAGAGCCGTTCGTAGATCCCCGGCGCCTCGTCGATCGCGACGCCGAACTTGTTGTCCTTCTTGCCGGTCGAGATCTTCTCGTGCGTGCCGGCGTCGATATCGGGGTTCACCCGCAGCGCGCAATGCGCGACCTGGCCGTTCGCCGCCGCGATCGCCGCGAGCTCGCGCCCCTCTTCCTCGGATTCGATGTTGAACTGGCCGACCCCGGCGTCGAGTCCGCGCTTGAGCTCGCGCGCGGTCTTGCCCACGCCCGAGAACACCACGTCGCCCGCCGGCATCCCCGAGCGCAGCGCGCGCTCGAGCTCGCCGCCCGACACGACATCGGCGCCGTAGCCTTCGCGCTGGAGCACGCGCAGCACCGCCAGATTGGGGTTCGATTTGACCGCGAAGGCCAGATGCACCCGCTTCAGCCCCGAAAGGCCTTCGCGGAACACGCGCGCGTGGCGTTCCAGCGTCGCGCGCGAATAGACGTAGACGGGAGTGCCGACTTCTGCCGCGATGCGGGCCAGCGGCACGTCTTCGGCGTAGAGCTCGCCGTTCCTCAGTTCAAAATGGTCCATGAATCCTGCGTTATTCGGGCGGAAGGTCGAAAGGATCGTCCTTGCGCTCCTGCGAACGGGTGAGCAGCTCGACGCTGCGCTCGGGCACGGCCTGCGGCCCCGCTTCGAGCAGTTCCTCGGCGGCCGGCTGGTCGGCGCGGCCATAGGGCGCCACCGGCAAGGTGCGGCCGGCGGTGGGTTTGAGGTCCGCGGTCTGGCCGCAGGCCGAGAGGAGGAACATCAGGCTGGCGGCGGCGATCAGGCGTTTCATCGGTCCATTCCCAGCGCGGCGCGCGCTTCGGCAACGCGCTTTTCTACCTCGGATGGAGCGGTTCCGCCATGGCTCGCGCGCGCGGCCACCGAAGCTTCGACCGAAAGTGCCGGAAACACGCCTTCGTCGATCCGCGGATCGATCGCCCGAAGTTCCTCGAGCGACAGCGCTTCGAGCGCCAGGCCCTTGCTTTCGGCCAGCTTGACCGCCGCGCCGGTGATGTGATGGGCTTCGCGGAACGGGATCCCCGCCTGCCGCACCAGCCAGTCGGCGAGGTCGGTCGCGGTGGCATAGCCGAACTCGGCCGCCTGCCGCATCCGCGCGGTGTTGAAAGCCGCCTGCGCGATCATCCCTTCCATCGCCGCGAGCGACAGCGTCAGCAGCCCGGCCGCCTCGAACACCGGCGGCTTGTCGTCCTGCATGTCCTTCGAATAGGCGAGCGGCAGTCCCTTCATCGTGACCATCAACGCGGTCAGGCAGCCGACGATCCGGCCCGAATGGCCGCGCACCAGCTCGGCCGCGTCGGGGTTCTTCTTCTGCGGCATGATCGAGCTGCCGGTGCTGAGCGCGTCGGGCATCCGGACGAAGCCGTAAGGCTGACTGGCCCAGACGATCAGTTCCTCGGCCAGCCGCGAGAGATGCAGCGAGCATTGCGCGGCCGCCATCAGGTAATCGAGCGCGAAATCGCGATCCGAGACCGAATCGAGGCTGTTGTCGGTCGGCTTCGCGAAGCCCAGCGCCTGCGCGGTTGCCGCGCGGTCGATCGCAAAACCGGTGCCGGCCAGCGCGGCCGAGCCAAGCGGGCATTCGTTGAGCCGCGCCCGCGCATCGGAAAAGCGCGACCGGTCGCGCCGCAGCATCTCGTAATAGGCCATCAGATGGTGGCCGAGCGTGACCGGCTGGGCGACCTGGAGATGGGTGAAGCCCGGCATAATCGCGCCGGCGTGCTCGCCCGCGCGGGTCACCAGCGCGGCCTGCAGCGCGGCGAGCCCGGCGTCGGCCTCGTCCAGCGCGTCGCGCACCCACAGGCGGAAGTCGGTCGCGACCTGATCGTTGCGGCTGCGCGCGGTGTGGAGCCGCCCCGCCGCCGGACCGATCAACTCGGCCAGCCGGCTCTCGGTGGTCATGTGAATGTCTTCGAGGCTCCAGTCCTCGGGCACGCCGCTGGCTTCGTACTCGCCCGCGACCGTGTCGAGACCCGCCGAAATCGCCGCCGCATCCTCCGCCGAAACGATGCCCTGCGCCCCCAGCATCGCCACATGCGCCTTCGATGCGGCGATGTCCTGCTTCCACAATGCCTTGTCGAACGGAATCGAAGCGTTAATTTCGCGCATGATTGCGGACGGCCCTTCGGCGAATCTTCCGCCCCACATCTGGTTGGAGTCTGCCATGTTCCGTCTGCCGTCCATCACGCTCGCGCCCGCGATCGGGCTGGCCCTGACATTGGGCCTGTCACTGGCCGGGTGCGATAGGGAAAGCGGCACCAAGGCGCAACCGCAGGCCGAAAAATCGGCTGCGCCCGCCCCGGCGAAGCAAGCGCCGGTCAGCCGCCAGCACGCGGGCGAGCCGCTGCCCGACTTCACCGCCACCGATCCCGCGGGTAAGACACTGGACCTCGCAAGCCTGAAGGGCCAGCCGGTGATGCTCAATCTCTGGGCGACCTGGTGCGCGCCGTGCAAGGCCGAGATGCCGCTGCTCGACACCATCGCGGGCGAGAATGCCCGCAAGCTGCGGCTGGTCACGGTCAGCCAGGACATGAAGGGCGCCGAACTGGTGGTGCCCTATTTCAAACAGGCCGGGTTCAAGCATCTCGAGCCCTGGCTCGACACCAAGAGCGACCTCAGCTTCAAGATGGGCGCGGCGGACCTGCCGACCACGATCCTCTACAACGCCGCGGGCAAGGAAGTGGCGCGCATCACCGGTGCCTACGACTGGGAGGGTGCGGAAGCGAAGGCGCTGATCGCGGAAGCGCTGAAGGGCTGAGGCGATGGCACCGATCCGCGCCTGCGCGGCGGCCGCCGCATTCGCCCTGGCGGCGCAGGCCGCGCCCGCGCTGGCAGAAGACTGGGAGTTCATCCTGGTCAACGACGTCGGCGCTCCGATCAAGGCGGCGGAGCTGCGGCCGGCCGGCGGAAGCGGCTGGGTCCCCGGACGATTCGCCGATTCGCGCCCGGCCACCGGGCTGAACGTCGGGCTGCGCGACAGCGTGGCCTTCGACAAGCCGGGCGATCTCTGCCGCTACGATATCCGGCTGACCTTCGGCCAGGGCAGCACCGCGATCTGGTCGAATGTCGACCTGTGCCGGAACGCCTATGTCACCGCGCATTATCGCAACGGCACCGCGACCGTCGAGGCGCATTGATCGTCCGCAAGGCCTGCATAGTCGGGCATCGCCAGCCCCAGCCGGTCCAGCGGCGAACCGGCGAGCCCGCCAACCAGCAGCCCCTGGATCCGGTCGGCCGGGGGAATACGCGAAACGGGTGCAAGTATCCGGTCGCGGAAGATGGCCGGCAATGCCGCATCGGACTGGTAGAGCGGCGTAAACAGCGCGGTAAGCCACTGGTAGAGCCGCACATGGCCGCGCCGCAGCGCGATCGCGTGGCCGAGCCGGCGTTCCAGCGGGCCCGGCTGCGCCAGTCCTTGCGCGAGCGCCCAGGCATCCAGCAGCGCCATGTTCGCGCCCTGGCCCAGCTGCGGGCTCGCCGAATGCCACGCGTCACCGATGTGCACGATGCGCTCGCCGAGCGGCTGCGGCAGCAGGCGGTGGGCATAGCGCGCGAACGTAAGCTGCCCGGGGTCGGCAATCTGGCCGAGCAGGCCCTCGCACGCCGGCCATAGCCGGCAGGCCTCGTCCTTCCACGCGGCAAGCCCGGCTTCCTGCCACGCATCGTAGCGGTCTGCGCGCAGCGACCAGAACAGGCACAGCCGCCCCTGCCCGACCGGCAGCACCCCGATCATCTGGCGCGCGGCGCGATAGCGCTGTTCCAGCACGGTCGCGTCGAAAGGGCCGTCCTCCGGCCAGTGGAGCGTCGTCCACAAGGCGCCGTAACCGAGCCATTTGCCGCAGGGCGCGGCGAGCGCGGAGTGGAGGCCCGAGGCGTCGACGATCAATTCGTGCACTGGCGAGTGAGTGCCGTCGGCAAGGCGAAAGCGGCGTCCTGCCCCGTCCAGTTCCGTTCCTGCGACCTCGGCTTCGGTGCAGATCGCGATACCCTCGGCGCAGACCGCCTCGTGAAGGGCGCCGAACAGGCTCGCGCGATGGATCCCGAGCCCGAACACCCCGGCCTGGCGCATGTCGGCATAGCGTGCATCCAACACCACCCGGCCCTGGGCGTTGCGGCCGTGCAACCGCGCGATCGGCGCTCCGGCTGCGGCGACGCGCCGCGCGAGACCGAGCCGGTCGAGCACCGCCAGCCCGGTCGGCTGGATCATCAGCCCGGCACCGAGCGGACGCGGCTCCTCGAAGCGGTCGTAGAGCGTTACGCGGTGGCCCTGACGGTGGAGCAGCAGGGCCGCCGACAGCCCGGCGATCCCGCATCCCGCAATCCCGATATCCAGCCCCGCCATCCGGGCGGGTTAGCCGGGTGGAGCGGATAAGCCAATCGGCGACTGGTGGGCGGTGAGGGGCTCGAACCCCCGACCCTCTCGGTGTAAACGAGATGCTCTACCAACTGAGCTAACCGCCCGCGCTCCGGAGCCGCGCATTTAGGCCCTGCGCGCGCGAGGTCAAGCGAATGGCGCGCCGGCCGGGGATCGCGCAGCTTCACACGAGCTGCGCGGCGCCCCTGCCGAGCTCGGCGAAATAGCGCGCGATCGCATCGGCCGCGCGGTCGGTCAGCGCGATGAAGGCGCGGCGGCGGTCCGCCTCGTCCTCCACCCGCTCGAGCAGCCCGGCGTCGCTCATCTGCCCGATCCAGCGCAGCGCGGTGGTCGGCGGCACGGCCGAGGCGATGCACAGCGAGGTCACCGACACGCGCTTGTGCTCCGCGCGGGCGGCGGTGAGATCGAGCAGCATGTCCCACGCCGGATCGGCGAACAGGTCGCCGTCGAAGAAGCGTGCGCGCAACTGGCGCTGGCGAATGATCCGCCGCACCAGCCGCGGATCGGGCAGCGGCGGACGCACTGCGCGGCGCATCCGCTCTTCCCCGCTCTCGCCGGCCATGTTCTCGCTGGCCCCGCTCTCGCCGGTCCCGCTTTCGCCGGCCCCGCGAAAGCCCGGCGACGGCGATTCGAACCGCGGCGCCCCGGCCCGAGAGGTATCGCCAAGCCCGAGCCCGAAACGGTCGAGCCGCTTGGCGATCGCCTCGACCTGCTCGGTCAGGCGGAGCAGTTGGAGCCGGTCTTCCTCCGAAAGCTCGCGCAGGCGCAGGTTCGCGCCGCGCCCGACGGCCCGCCCGAGCGCGACCAGGCGTTCGGCCCGGCTGGCCTCGACCAAAATCTGCGCGCCGGATTGGTCGAGGCAGGCGAACACATCGTCGAGTGCATCGACGCCGGTCGCCACCACCAGTTGCGCGGCGGCATCGGCCACCCGCATGTCGAGCCGCGCCAGCGCCGCAAGCCGCGCTGCATCGACCTGCGGGCAATCGACCAGCACCACATCGCCCAGCGCGATAGCATCGCCTTCCAACAGGGCCGCCAGATCGCCGCACTGCCCGACCCGCAGCCCTGCCGCCAGCGCGTCGTCGCGGATTTCTGCGCGCACATGCGGCCGGTCGGCGAAGATCGAAACCCCCAATGGCGCGCGGGCGAAATCGTTCGCCGGCTGACGCAGCCGCGCGGCGCTCTGGCTCGCGGCCCGGTCTGCTGAATATTCCGCCTGCGTCATTCCGCGACTCCCGAAGAAATGCGCGAACAGGATGAGAACAAACAGGGATCAGGTCAAGTATATTTCCATTATGGACGGATTTCGATCGGAGTTCCGTCGGGAATTGTCTGCCACAATTCTTCGATTTCGGAGTCCGACACCGCGATGCAGCCTGCGGTCCAGTCGCCCGGCACCCGGCCGAAGGGCAGGCTGTTGGGCTGGCCGTGGATGAAGATCGCGCCGCCGGGGCTGCGGCCGTAGCGCGCGGCGAAGGCGGTGTCGGCTTCGTCCGGATAGGACAGGTGCAGCGCCAGGTGGTAGGCGCTGTCCGGCTTGTGCCCGTCGATCGTGTAGCGGCCCTCGGGCGTGCGCTGGTCGCCCTCGAACTGCTTGCCGCCCGCGGGCGCACCGCCGAGCTGGATGCCGGTATAGGTCTTGAGCGGCCTGCCCTCGCGATAGAGCGTCAGCCTGCGCTCCGACTTGTCGACCACCACGAAATCCGCCTGCCCCTCGGGCGGCTCGCCCCTGCCCGCGCAGGACAGCAGCACGAGCGAGGGCACAAGGAGGTGGAGCAGGCGCTTCATCGCCGCCGCTGATAGCAAGCTTTTGCCGCCAAAGCTTGCCTCCGCGTCCGCGCTGTGATTTGAGATACCAAAACTTTCTACAATCGGAGAAACTCATGGGACATGGATGCGGCAAGATGCTGGCGGCGGTGATGTCGGCCGCGCTGCTGGCGGCGCTGGCGGGCTGCAGCGGCGGCGGCGACAAGACGGCACAGCCGACGGAGCCTACCGCAGACGACCCGGTCAAGATCGTCGAGGCGTTCGACAACACGGTGATGCAGCACAAGGCGCGCGAAGCGGTCGCCAAATACGTCGCCGAGGACTTCATCGAACACGATCCGACCGTGAAGGGCGGAAACCGCGAGGGCCTGCTCGACTATATGGTCAAGGCCGGGTGGGACGAAGGCTCGAACCCCTTCCCCGAGATGAGGGACGTGGTCGACCGCCGCTTCGGCAGCGGCGAATACGTCGTCACCCAGCACCACATCTTCCAGGACAAGAACGACCGCGGCACGGTGTTCGTCGACACCTTCCGGGTCGTGAACGGAAAGATCGTCGAGCACTGGGACGTCGCCCAGCCCGTCCCCGAAAAGACCAACGACAATCCGAATACGATGTGGTGATCAGTCCGCGAAGGGGTCGCGCACCAGAATCGTGTCGTCGCGCTCGGGGCTGGTGGAAACCAGCGCCACCGGCGTCTCGATCAGTTCCTGCACCCGCTGGATGTACTTGATCGCCTGCGCCGGAAGATCGGCCCAGCTGCGCGCGCCCGCGGTGGTGCCGCTCCAGCCGTCCATTTCCTCGTAGATCGGCTCGACCTGCGCCTGGTCGCCGGCATGGCTCGGAAAGTAGTCGAGCACCTTTCCGTTGAGGCGGTAGCCGGTACAGATCTTCACCGTCTCAAACCCGTCGAGCACGTCGAGCTTGGTCAGCGCGATGCCGGTGACGCCCGAGATCGCGCAGCTCTGGCGCACCAGCACCGCATCGAACCAGCCGCAGCGGCGCTTGCGCCCGGTGACGGTGCCGAACTCGTGGCCGCGCTCGCCCAGCCGCTGGCCGGTATCGTCCTCCAGCTCGGTCGGGAACGGGCCCGAACCGACCCGGGTGGTATAGGCCTTGACGATCCCGAGCACGAAGCCGGTGGCCGAGGGGCCGAGGCCCGAGCCCGAGGCGGCGGTGCCGCTGACCGTGTTCGAGCTGGTGACGAAGGGATAGGTGCCGTGATCGACGTCGAGCAGCACGCCCTGCGCGCCTTCGAACAGGATTCGCGCCCCGGCCTTCTTGACCTTGTTCAGCCGGCTCCACACCGGCTCGGCATATTGCAGCACGAAGGGCGCGATGTCCTTCAGCGCCGCGACCAGCGCCGCCCGGTCGACCGGCGCTTCGCCGAAGCCGGCGCGCAGCGCATCGTGATGCGCGCACAGGCGGTCGAGCTGCGCATCCAGCGCATCGAGATGGGCGAGATCGCACACCCGGATCGCGCGGCGGCCGACCTTGTCCTCGTAGGCCGGGCCGATCCCGCGCCCGGTCGTGCCGATCTTGCCCGCGCCGGCGGCGGCTTCGCGCATCCCGTCGAGCTGGCCGTGGATCGGCAGGATCAGCGGGCAATTGTCCGCGATCGCGAAATTGTCCTTGGTGATCGAGACGCCCTGCCCTTCGAGCTTCTCGATCTCGGCCTTGAGCGCCCAGGGATCGAGCACCACGCCGTTGCCGATGATCGACAGCGTGCCGGTGACGATGCCGGAGGGCAGCAGGCTGAGCTTGTAGGTGGTGTTGCCGACCACCAGCGTATGGCCCGCGTTGTGCCCGCCCTGGAAGCGGACCACGGCGTCGGCGCGGCTGGCCAGCCAGTCGACGATCTTGCCCTTGCCTTCATCGCCCCATTGGGCGCCGATCACGGTGACGTTGGCCAAGCAGATTTCCTTCTTCGCGGGCGCGATGCAAACCGCGCGGCCCTAGGCGTGTCGGCGCGGGAGGGCAAGGCTGGGTTAAGGCAAAACGGGCGACAAAGTGCGACGTTTCGCGACTGGCCTTGCGACCGGGCAGGCCTATCCTGGACACACCCGGGGGCGGGAAAGGACTTGAAGCCATGTATTTCGTAGCCCTCGCCTCCAGCCTCCTGTTCGCCTCGAGCCTGACCCTGACCTTCGCCGATGCGGCGGCCGGCAGCGAGATTGCGCGCGCCGCGGAAGGTGAGAAGCAGACCCTCGGCTACGGCAGCGACCGGGCCCAGAGCCTGGACTTCTGGCGCGCCGACAAGGCGCGGGGACCGGCTCCGCTGGTGCTGTTCGTCCACGGTGGCGGGTGGACGCGCGGCAGCAAGGACAATGCAACCGGCCGCGACAAGGCGCCCCACTATACCGCCGAGGGCTATAATTTCGCCTCGATCAACTATCGCCTCGTGCCCGACGCGACGGTCGAGCAGGAGGCGCAGGACGTCGCCGATGCGGTGGCTTCGCTGGTGAAGCGAGCCGATGCGCTGGGGATCGATCGCCACCGGATCGTGCTGATGGGCCATTCGGCCGGGGCGCATCTGGTCGCGCTGGTCGGCACCGATCCGCGCTACCTCAGGGCCGCCGGGCTGAGCGAGAGCGACATCGCCGGGATCGTCCCGATCGACGGCGCCGCCTACGATGTCGCGGCGCAGATGCAGGCGCATGCGGGGCCGTGGATCAGCACCATGTACGGCAACGCCTTCGGCACCGATCCGGCCCGCCAGCGCGCGCTTTCGCCCACGCTGCAGGCAGCCGCGCCCAACGCGCCCGCGTTCCTGATCCTCCACGTCCAGCGGCCCGACGGGATCGAACAGAGCGAAGCCCTTGCGGCGGCCTTGCGCAAGGGCGGCACGCCGGTCGAGATCGAGGGCTTCCCCGGCACCGGCCTGCGCGGCCACATGACCATCAACCGCCGGCTCGGCGATCCGGACTATGCGGCGACCGGGGTGGTCGATGCGTGGCTGAAGAAGGTTTTTGCGTAGCATTTTGTGGTAGGCTTCACTCGCGTGAATAAGGAGACGGGGATGCACGACCTGCTGGTAAACCTTCCGCAGCCTTGTTCCGAGAAATGGGACGATATGGCGCCCAAAGGCTGCAACCGATTTTGCGCGCAATGCTCCACGACAATCCACGACTTTGCAAATTACACCTTCGAAGAAGCCGAGGCCTTGTTGTCATCGCCAGAACCGGTCTGCGTCCGAGCGCAACTGGGCAACGACCGCACGGTTGCCCTACGCCCTAGCGGTAACGGGAAGCTGCGGCGGATCGTCGTCGCGGCAAGCGCGTCAATCGGCATGATAGCGATGAGCAGTGCGGCTATCGCTGCCAAGACCGGCCCCGAAGGCGTCATCGCCGGAATGGTGTATTCGGCCGACCCCAAGACAAGGGTAACCGCTATTGCCGCCGATGGCACTCGCTACGAGGTAACCACGGATCGCAAGGGACGCTACAGGATAAAACACCTGCCACTGGGTACTTACGAGCTCGAATTCTCGTCGGGCGAAACCGTCTGGAAAGAAGCGGCGGCAGTGGTCAAGGACGAGAAGATTACCTACGTCAACACAGGCAATCCGGATGCCCCAATCATTGTCGGAGTGATGTCACGGGCCGGCGACGATTACACCTGACGGGCAAGCTGATTGCCCGGTCTGTCAAAGCACCTTGGCAGCCCCGCCCTCAAGTATATGTGTACACCCAAGCGCAGCCGCATCGTCCGCCTCGGACAGCGCGGCGATCGTGCGCCAGCCTTCCGCGCGCAGCTTCGCCGCCGCCGCCGCGTCGTGCCCCAGCGGCAGGAACACCGCCTCGCGCGCCTCGGAAGCGCTGGCGGCATCGATCAGCGGGTCGGGGTAGAGCGAGAAGCCGATCGCGGGCTCGCCCGAGGCCTCGTCGCTGATGTGATAGGTGCCGCCGCGGCCGAGCGCGCCGCGCACGCCCTCGGCATAGATCGTGAACCCGAACCAGCTCTGGTACTCGAAGCCGTGGCGTTCGGACGGGTCGAGCGTCAGCCGCGCGGCGCCGTTCACCTTGGCGGCGATTTCGCGCAGGCCCGCGATGCGGCTGGCGAGCGCGCCCCCGGCATCGACCGCGGCGAGCTTTTCGATCGCCTCGTCGAACGGACCGGTGGCGTAGAGCAGCGGCAGGTAGGCCTCGCCGCCGGCATCCTTGAGCCCGCCCGCATCCTTCGCGTCGAGTTCGCGGCGCACCGCCTCGATGCTGCCCGGCGCGAGCGGCAGCGCCTTTGCGGCCAGCGTGTCGACCAGGTCGGGCAAAGTGAAATCGACCGAGATTCCGGTCGCCCCGGCGGCCTTGACCGCCTCGATCGCCATGCTGACGATCTCGCCCGCGGCGGCGACGCTGTCGCTGCCGATCAGTTCGGCGCCCACCTGCAGCCGTTCGCGCCGCGGATCGAGCGCATCGGCGACGATGGTGACCACCTGCCCCGAATAGGCCAGCCGCAGCGGACGCGGCGCGCCGGCCAGCCCGGTTTCGGCGATCCGGCCGATCTGCGGGGTGATGTCGCTCCTCAGCGCCAGCATCCGCAAGGATCCCGGATCGACGAAGCGGAACATCCGCCGCGACCGGATCCCGGCCATGCGCGCGGCGAGCGAGCGTTCGAATTCGATCAGCGGCGGGCGGGCGCGGTCGTAGCCATGCGCGTCCATCACATCGAGGATCGCGCGCATGATGCGCGTCGCGGCCCCCGCGCCCTGCGGCAGCCGGTCTTCCAGCCCAACGGGCAGCAGGTCGCGGTCGGTATCGTTCATGCGCGGCCCTATCCCCTGTTCGTCATCCCGGCGCAAGCCGGGATGACGATAGGACGGTTGTCAGAACGCGAGCGCCATCACCCGCTTCACGCCCGGCAGGGCGCGGGCGGCTTCGAGCACGTCGGCCGGAACCGGGCTGTCGACCGAGAGCAGCAGCACCGCTTCCCCGCCCGCTTCGCGGCGGCCGAGGTTGAAAGTGCCGATGTTGATCGCGTTTTCGCCCAGCAGCGTGCCGATGCGGCCGATAAAGCCCGGCGCGTCCTCGTTGACGATGTAGAGCATGTGCCCGGCCAGCTCGGCCTCGACCTTGATGCCGAACAGTTCGACCAGCCGCGGCTCGGCATTGCTGAACAGCGTGCCGGCCACCGACCGCTCGCCGGCGTCGGTCTTCACCGAGACGCGCACCAGCGTGTGGTAGTCGCCGGTGCGCTCGGTCTTCACTTCGCGCACTTCGACGCCGCGTTCCTTGGCCAGGAACGGCGCGTTGACCATGTTCACGCTGTCCGACTGGACCCGCAGGAAGCCCGAGAGCACCGCGGCGACCATCGGCTTGATGTTCAGCTCGGCAGCAGCGCCTTCGGCATGGATCGAGATCCGCGGGACCGAACCGGTGGTCAGCTGGCCGACCAGCGAGCCGAGCTTTTCGGCAAGGTCCATGTAGGGGCGCAGCTTCGGCGCTTCTTCGGCCGAGAGGCTCGGCACGTTGAGCGCGTTGGTCACGCCGCCGGTGACGAGATAGTCCGAAAGCTGTTCGGCCACCTGCAGCGCGACGTTGACCTGCGCTTCGTTGGTCGAGGCGCCGAGGTGCGGGGTCGAGATGAAGTTCGGGGTGCCGAACAGCGGCGATTCCTTCGCCGGCTCGGTCACGAACACGTCGAGCGCCGCGCCCGCGATATGGCCGCTGTCGAGGCCTTCCTTGAGCGCCGCCTCGTCGATCAGCCCGCCGCGCGCGCAGTTGATGATCCGTACCCCCTGCTTGGTCTTGGCGAGGTTCTCGGCCGACAGGATGTTGCGGGTCTGGTCGGTCAGCGGGGTGTGCAGCGTGATGAAGTCCGCCCGGGCGAGGAGCTCGTCGAGCTCGACCTTCTCGATCCCCAATTCCACCGCGCGTTCCGGCGAGAGGAACGGATCGTAGGCGACGACCTTCATCTTGAGGCCGAGCGCGCGGTCGGCGACGATCGAGCCGATGTTGCCGGCCCCGATCAGGCCAAGCGTCTTGGCGGTCAGCTCGACGCCCATGAAGCGGTTCTTTTCCCACTTGCCGGCCTGGGTCGAGGCGTCGGCCTCGGGCAGCTGGCGGGCGAGCGCGAACATCAGCGCGATCGCGTGCTCGGCGGTGGTGATCGAGTTGCCGAACGGGGTGTTCATCACCACCACGCCCTTCGACGAGGCGTAGGGAATGTCGACATTGTCGACGCCGATGCCGGCGCGGCCGATCACCTTGAGATTGGTCGCCGCGTCGAGGATCTCCTTGGTCACCTTGGTCGAGCTGCGGATCGCGAGGCCGTCGTACTGGCCGATGATTTCCTTGAGCTCTTCCGGGGTCTTGCCGGTGATCACGTCGACGTCGCAGCCGCGCTCTTCGAAGATGCGGGCGGCATTGGGGTCCATCTTGTCCGAAATGAGGACTTTGGGCTTGGTCATGACTTGCTCCCTCACCCCCTTCAGGGGGAGAGGGCCGGGGAGAGGGGGAATGCCGTCACCCGGCCCTGATGTTTGTAGAAATCGGAGAGGGTAGCCCCCTCTCCCAACCCTCTCCCCCTGAAGGGGGTGAGGGCTTTCAATTACGCAGCCGCGAGCGCGGCCTTGGTCTCGGCATAGGCCCAGTCGAGCCACGGGCCGAGCGCCTCGATGTCGGCGGTGTCGACCGTGGCGCCGCACCAGATGCGCAGGCCCGGAGGGGCATCGCGGTATCCGGCGACGTCGTAGGCCGCGCCTTCCTTCTCGAGCAGGCCAGCGAACTTCTTGATGAAGTCGGCGTCGGCGCCTTCGACGGTCAGGCAGACCGAGGTGCGCGAGCGGATGCCCTTGTCTTCGGCGAGATGGCCGAGCCAGTCGCGGTGGGCGACGATCTTGTCGAGCGCCGCGGCATTGGCGTCGCTGCGCGCCTTGAGACCTTCGAGGCCGCCGACCGACTTCGCCCATTCGAGCGCCCAGATCGCATCCTCGACCGCGAGCATCGACGGGGTGTTGATCGTCTCGCCCTTGAACACGCCCTCTGCGAGCGCGCCCTTGGACATCAGGCGGAACACCTTCGGCAGCGGCCAGCTGGGAGTGTATTCCTCCAGCCGCTGGACCGCGCGGGGGCCGAGGATCAGCACGCCGTGGCCGCCCTCGCCGCCGAGCACCTTCTGCCACGAGAAGGTCGCGACATCGATCTTGTCCCACGGAATGTCGTAGGCGAACACCGCGCTGGTCGCGTCGGCGAAGCTGAGGCCCTCGCGGTCGTCGGGGATCCATTCGCCATCGGGCACGCGCACGCCCGAGGTGGTGCCGTTCCAGGTGAACAGCACGTCGTCGGTCCAGTCGACCTTGTCGAGATCCGGGAGCTGGCCGTAATCGGCGCGCATCACATTGGCTTCGATCTTGAGCTGCTTGACCGCATCGGTGACCCAACCTTCACCGAAGCTTTCCCAGGCGAGCGCGGTCACGCCGCGCGCACCGAGCATGGTCCACATCGCCATCTCGAACGCGCCGGTGTCGGAACCGGGCACGATGCCGATGCGGTGGGTGTCGGGCAGCTGCAGCAATTCGCGCATCAGCTGGATGCTGTAACCGAGCCGGTCCTTGCCGATCTTCGCGCGATGCGAGCGGCCGAGCGATTCGGTGGCGAGTTTGGCGGGGGAATATCCCGGCGGCTTGGCGCAGGGACCGGAAGAAAAGAACGGACGCGCAGGCTTGCCCTGCGGCTTCACTGATTCAGTCATTTAAGACTCTCCTTACAGAGAGCACGCGCGGCGTTGGGACCGCGTGGCCCGGCGCGGCAATTAGTCGCGCACCGACGCAAGTCAAGCGCCAAGGGACGAGCCGCTCTCGCCAAGGGCCGCCGTTTACGTGGGATTAACCATCGGGGCGGCAGGATCGGGCCATGCTCCGGCCGCTTGCCCCTTCCCTCGCGGGACTCGCGCTAACCCTTGCCCTCGGCGGCTGTTCGGTGCTGCCCGGCGACGGCGCAGGCTCGCAGCGTCAGGCGATGCGCCCCGCCCAGCCGGTCTATGTGCCGACCGCCGCCGGCCGCCAGTGCCTGAGCAAGCTCGGCGCGGACAATGCCAGCTTCACCCCGGTGCCCGACCGCTTCTACGGTGCCGGCTGCTCGACGCTCAACAGCGTCCGCCTGTCCGCGCTCGGCGGCGATTCGAGCCGGAGCTTCGGGATCGCCAACCTCGGCCCGGTCGCCTGCCCGCTGGCCGAAACCTTCGCCGGCTGGGCCCGCTACGGGGTCGATCGCGCCGCCCGCCAGCTGCTCGACAGCCCCCTGGTGCGGATCGAGACCATGGGCAGCTACAACTGCCGCAACGTCGCCGGCTCCGCGAAGCGCTCGGCTCACGCCACCGCCAATGCGATCGACGTCTCCGCCTTCGTCCTCGCCGACGGACGCCGGATCAGTGTGAAGGGCGACTGGGCCGGAGGCACGCCGGCGGAGAAGCAGTTCCTGCGGATCGTCCATACCAGCGCCTGCAAGCGCTTCGGCACGGTGCTCGGCCCCGGCTATAACGCCGCGCACCAGGACCACTTCCATCTCGAAAGCGGCGGCAAGTCGTTCTGCCGCTGACGCCCGCCGCCGGTCCTAGAGCCGCGCTTCCCAGTGCAACCGCACGGCATCGGCGACATGCTTGGCATCGAGCTTCTGCATCATGTTGGCGCGGTGGATCTCGACCGTGCGCGGGCTGATCGACAGTTCGCGCGCGATTCGCTTGTTGGACCCGCCGTCGACCAGCAGTTCCAGCACTTCGCGCTCGCGGTCGGATAGCGACGCGAGCCGCTGGCGGGCCTCGATCACACGACGGCTGGCGCTCGTCTCGGCCGTGGCGCGCGAGGATGCACGCTCGATCAGCGCGGCGAGTTGGTCCTGCTCCACCGGAAGCTGCAGATAATCGAGCGCCCCCGCGCGCACCGCCTCGACCACCTTGCCGACGGTCGCGTTCTCCGACGCGATCACCAGCGGCAGCGCGATCGCCATCGCGTAAAGCTTGGCGAGGATATCACTCACGCCCCCCGGAGCGGCATCCTCGCGCGCAATCACGATCCCTTCGCGCGGCGGATGCTTGGCCAATTCCTCAAGCTCCGCATAGACTTCCGCGTGATGCCCCAGCGCCAGCGCTTCCCGGGCGACTTCCGCCCGCGATCTGACATCCTGATCGACGAAATGAATTGTATATGTGCGCCCCATGGCCCTCGACATAGGGCATACCCCCACTCTTGCAGCGGAAGCATAAGCCAATCCGGACGGATAACCGAAGCCCTAACGAAAGAAACAACCGAAATTGCCGGATTTTTATGTCCGAAGTGGACACGAATCTAAGGAGTTACCCTTAGGGGCAAGTCCTTGCGGAGGTTTGCCTAGGGAAAAACCCGCGAATCACCTTAATCTTCGAAGGAATATTCTGGCAGCGCGTGCACGGCTTCCTTGAGCGAATCCCCCCACATCGAACTGATCGCCTGGAAATAGAGATCGTTCTTGTCGATCCGCTTCTCGTGCAGCGGCTCGAACCGGTCGCGGCCGATCACCAGCAGGTCGAGCGGCATGCCGACCGAGAGATTGGCCTTGAGAGTCGAATCGAAGCTGACCATCAGCAGCTTGACCGCGTCCTCGAACTCCATGTCGTGCTCGTAGCCGCGCAGCAGGATCGGGCGGCCGTACTTGGTCTCGCCGATCTGGAAGAACGGGGTGTCGGGGCTGGCCTCGATGAAATTGCCTTCGGGATAGAGCATGAACAGGCGCGGCTGCATGCCCTTGATCTGGCCGGCGAGGATCATCGAGGCGGTGAAGCGCCCTTCTCCTTCCTGGCCGTTGTCGCATTGCGAGGTCTGGATCGTGTCGCGCAGCAGGCGTCCGACCTCCACCGCGACCTGGAACATGGTCGGCGCTTCGAACAGCGTGTTGTGGCGCTGGTCGGGGGCCTTGTTGCGCTCTTCCAGTTGGCTGATCACCGCCTGGGTGGTGGCGAGATTGCCGGCGGTCATCAGCACGATGATGCGCTCGTCAGGCTGCTGCCAGCGGAACATCTTGCGGAAGGTCGAGATATTGTCGACGCCCGAATTGGTGCGGGTGTCGCTCATCAGCACCAGCCCCTTGTCGAGCGCCATTCCAACACAATAGGTCATTCGAGAATCACTTCGCCCCGTTTTCGGGCAAGACCTTTCGCAAATGCACAATGCGGGTCAAGGCCCTCACTGTTCCACGCTCTGCTGTTCCACAGCCAGCGCGACCCGCAATTCCGCCTGGCGCGCGCCGAAGCTGATCCCGGTGACCGGCGCCGCTTCGGCGTAGTCACGCCCGGTCGCGACCCGGACATAGCGCGTGTCGGGGCTGATCCCGTTAGAGATGTCGAACCCGACCCAGCCCAGCCCGTCGACATGCGCCTCGGCCCAGGCGTGGGTGGCTTCCTGCTCGATCCGGTCGTTCATCATCAGATAGCCGGAGACATAACGCGCCGGCACGTCGAGCGCGCGCGCCGCCCCGATGAAGACATGCGCATGGTCCTGGCACACCCCGACACCGTCCGTCACCGCTTCCTCCGCGGTGGTCTCCACCGTCGTCGCCCCGGTCTGATAGCGCACCGTCTCGCGGATCGCGGCGGAAAGGTCGTGCAGCATGGCCAGCGTGTCGCCGTCGCTCCGCTTCACCGAAGCGATCAGCGAGCGCATCCTGGCCCCCGGCCGGGTCTGCCGGGTCTGGCTGAGGAACGACCACAGCGGCAGATGTCCCGAATGCCAGCCCATCACCCCTGCCTTGTCGCGCGTCTCCACCAGGCCTTCGCACTCGATCGTGACCTCCTGCGTGCCGGGCAGCACCGAGACGAGCGTCACATGGTTGAAGTTCTGGTCGTCGTATTCCAGTTCGAGCTTCGCCCCTTCGAACCGCATCCGCCATTCGAGCACTTCCTGCCCGTGGGTCGCCTTGGGCGTGAGGCGCAGGCGCTGGAGCCCGTGCGCAACCGGCTCTGCGAAACGGTAGTGGGTGGTGTGGCGGATCGAAAGGCGCATCGTCTGTCTGGGCGGGTCCGGTCTGGTAAGGGTCAGTCGATGAAGCGGTAGTCGCTGGCGATCGCATTCGCGATCCCCTGGTTGCCGGCAATGAAGCCGACCAGGAATTCGTGCAGCCCGCCATCGAAGATCGACTGGATGGTCGCTTCGCTCAATGCCCGGTCGGCATCGCGCATCAGCGCGTGGCATTCGCCGCGGTCGCCGTGCAGTTCCGCCAGCGCCGCGAGGTTGCCGCGCAGCGCATCGTAGCAGAAGGCCAGGCTGCGCGGGAAGCGGTGGTCGAGGATCAGGAACTCGGCGATTCCGCGCGGATCCATGTGCCCGGCGTTGAGCCAGCGATAGGCGCGCTCGGCCGAAAGCGAGCGCAGCACCGTGTCCCACTGCCCCGTGTCGAGGCTCGACCCGACATAGGCGAGGCTCGGCAGCAGCAGATAGTATTTCACGTCGAGGATGCGCGCGGTGTTGTCCGCCCGCTCCAGATAGGTGCCGCAGCGCGAAAAGTGATAAATCTCGTTGCGCAGCATCGAACCGTAGGTCGCACCGCGCACATGGGTCGCCTCGCGCCGGATTGCGGTGAGCACCGGGCCGAGAATCGCCTCGCGCACCGGGCGCTGCAACGCGCTGCGCAGGGTCATCCAGGCCTCGTTGACCGATTCCCACACTTCCGCGGTGATCGAGGTGCGCGCGCTGCGGGCATTGCTGCGCGCGGCCTCGATCATGCCGAGCACGTTCTGCGGATTCTCCTTCTCGCGCAGCACGAAATTGCACACCGACGTGCCCGAATATTCGCTGTGGCAGGCCTCGTAGGCCTGGCGCTCGCCGAGCGTGGTGATGACCGAGCGCCATTCCTCGTTCGCCGCGTCGGGCCCGCGGGTCAGCGCCATGCGCGATCCGGCCTCGAGCAGGCGCGCGGTGTTCTCCGCCCGCTCCAGATAGCGGAACATCCAGAAGATCGAATTTGCAGTGCGGCCTAGCATGAAGGATTCCCGGGCATCAGTCGTCCAGCACCCAGCTATCCTTGGTGCCGCCCCCCTGGGAAGAGTTCACCACCAGCGAGCCCTTCTTGAGCGCGACCCGGGTCAGGCCGCCGGGGGTGATGTCCACCCGGTCGGGCGAAACCAGCACGAAGGGCCGCAAATCGACATGGCGCGGCGCGAGCCCGGCCTGGGTAAAGATCGGCACGGTCGAGAGCGCGAGCGTGGGCTGGGCGATGTAATTGTCGGGCTTGGCCACCAGCTTGTCGCGGAAGGCCGCGATCTCCTTTTTCGACGAGGTCGGCCCGATCAGCATGCCGTAGCCGCCCGAGCCATGCACTTCCTTGACCACCAGTTCGGCCAAGTTGTCCAGCACATAGGCCAGGCTGTCCGCCTCGGCGCAGCGCCAGGTCGGCACATTCGGCAGCAGCGGCTTCTCGCCGGTGTAGAACTCCACGATCTCGGGCATGAAGCTGTAGATCGCCTTGTCGTCGGCAATGCCGGTGCCCGGCGCGTTGGCGATGGTGATCCCGCCCGAGCGGTAGACATCCATGATCCCCGGCACGCCGAGCATGCTGGTGGGATTGAAGGTCAGCGGATCGAGGAATTCGTCGTCGACCCGGCGATAGAGCACGTCGATCGGCTGATAGCCGGCGGTGGTGCGCATCTGCACCCGCCCGTCGACCACCCTCAGGTCGCCGCCCTCGACCAGTTCCGCCCCCATCTGGTCGGCCAGGAAGGCGTGCTCGAAATAGGCCGAATTGTAGATCCCCGGCGTCAGCACCGCGACCACCGGCTTGCCGGTGGTTTTCGCCGGCGCGCAGGCGGCAAGGCTCTTGGCGAGCCGCGCCGGATAGTCCGACACCGGCTGCACCGGAATCCGGCTGAACAGCTCGGGGAACATCGCCATCATGGTTTCGCGGTTCTCGAGCATGTAGGACACGCCGCTGGGCGTGCGCGCGTTGTCTTCGAGCACCATGAAATCGTTCGGCCCGGTGCGGACCAGGTCGATCCCGACGATATGGGTGTAGACCCCGCCCGGCGGAGTGAAGCCGACCATTTCCGGCAGCCAGGCGACGTTGTTGCTGAACAGGCGCTGCGGCACCCGGCCCGAGCGGATGATCTCCTGCCGGTGATAGAGATCGTGCATGAAGGCGTTGAGCGCCCGCACCCGCTGCTCGATCCCGCGCGACAGGCGGCGCCATTCGCTGCCGGTGATGATCCGCGGGACCATGTCGAAGGGAATCAGGCGCTCCTCGCCATCCTCGTCGCCATAGACGTTGAAGGTGATCCCGGTGCGGCGGAAGAAGCTTTCCGCCTCGCCGTTCTTGCGCCGCATCAGCGACTGGTCCTGTTCGTCGAGCCAGGTCACGTAATCGCGATAGGCCGGCCGGATGGAACCATCGGCCTGGCGCATCTCATCGAACTTGGGGTCAGGCGTTATGCTCATTTTCCCTCATGCTGCAGCGCAACATGTTGCATGGAAGCGTAGCGCTGCCAAGCGGAAACGGCGATGTTGCAAAAGGGTTTCGGACGCGCGCCGGAACGCCCGGAAATCAGACGGTTTCGAGTTCGCGCAAAACCGCGTCGATCGCCTCGTCCGAATAGGCGAAGCCGAGGTGCCCGCAGCGCAGCGCGACCGCTTTGTCGCGCTCGCCGGCGCGGCCGCAGGACGACCGCGGCGAAACGATCCCGTCGCAGGCGCTCCACAGCGCCACCGTCGGGACCGGCGGCTTTTCCGAGATGTTGCCCACGACCGGAGGATTCTCGACCGAATGGCCGGTGATCAGGTGGTAGATTCGCCAGACATTGTTCGCCTTCGGGCTGCCGGAGAAGGGCGAGCCCATCGTCACCACTTTCGCCACCGCCTCGGGCTGGCACTTGGCAACCTCGCGCGCGAAAATCCCGCCGAGGCTCCAACCCACCAGCACGATCTTCTCGCCATAGCGGCGATGGAGCGCGAGCACACGCTTGGTCAGGAGTTCGAAATTCTCCGGCGTCGGCCCGAAATTGAAGCCCTGCCCCCAGCGCTTCACCGTGTGGCCCGCGGCTTCGAGGTGGGTCGCCATACGCTTCAACCGGGCCGGATGGGTGCCGAAGCCGGGCAGCAGCATCACCACGCGCGGGGCCTGCGCCGGCTCGATCTCCGTGACCGGGCGCGCCCTGCGCAGGGCGCTGGTCACGAACTGCAATTCGCCGAACATATGCTTGAGCGCGGGCCCGTGGACCCCGTTGGGCTGAGTCTCGCCGACCAGCGCCGCGCGCATCTTGAGCGCGTCGAACAGTTCCGCAACCTGCGGCGCATGCCGCGACTGGCTGCGGCTGCGATCGGTACGACTCATATCGCTCATGAGCCGACTGTAACCGAACTGACTTATTCTAGCCTGAACAAAACTTCCCCCGTCATCAAACTGTCGGAAAAGTTTCATTTTCGGCAAGGCGCCGAGCGGTCAGCCCTTGCAGTCGCCGACCCGGGTCGAGGTCAGGTGCATCTTCATCGACATACCGCCCCCCGGCATCTGCGGGCTTTTCTGATCGCTCTGCATCGTCATGTCGACGCCCTGGCGGGTGATCGTGCCGGTCATCGTGTAGGTCCCGGTGCCCCGATCGCCCATGTCGCATTCCATGCGGGCGTCGACCTTGCCGCCAATGACGTCGTATTTGGTGTATTTGCAGGCCCCGTTCTCGGCGCCCTTGGTCATCTTCTTGACCGCATCGGCCCGGTCGGCCTCGGTCAGGCAGCTTTTTGTGACGCGCGCCGTCGCCATCGACTTCTTCATCTGCTCGGCCATGCCCGCAGGCATCCCCGGCATCGACATGTCGATCAGGTCCATCTTGATCTCGTAAAGTCCGGCATCGGGGATAACCGCGGCCGCAGCCATGCCGCTCGCCACGTTGCCGCCGGCAGCCTCTCCCCCTCCGCTTGCCGAAGCCTCCTGCTTCTTGCCGCAGCCCGACAGGGCAAGCGCGACGGCGAACGGCACGACGATAACGGATCTATGCATGGTTCCTCCCCTCAGAGGTGCGGCAGGGCGGCCGCGAAGCGAGGGATCGTATCAAGCCCTTGCCGTGCTGCCAACGTCCCCGTTGCGGAACGCCCCATTGCAGAACGCAAGGCGAACAGCCATATGTCCGCAATGGCCGAACTGGTGATCAGACGCGGACTGGAAGAGCCCGACACTTCCGGCACCTTCACCCCCCATCGGCCCGAGCGGCCGGACAAGCCGCTCGGCGGCAGGAAGTTCAAGCTGGTCTCGGATTACGAGCCGGCGGGCGACCAGCCTTCCGCGATCGCCGAGCTGGTTTCGGGCGCCGAGCTCGACGAGAAGACCCAGGTGCTGCTGGGCGTCACCGGCAGCGGCAAGACCTTCACCATGGCCAAGGTGATCGAGACGCTGCAGCGCCCCGCGCTGATCCTGGCGCCGAACAAGATCCTCGCGGCACAGCTCTACGGCGAGTTCAAGAGCTTCTTCCCCGAGAACGCGGTCGAGTATTTCGTCAGCTATTACGACTACTACCAGCCCGAGGCCTACGTCCCCCGCAGCGACACCTACATCGAGAAGGAAAGCTCGGTGAACGAGGCGATCGACCGGATGCGCCATTCGGCCACCCGGGCGCTGCTGGAGCGCGACGACGTGATCATCGTCGCCTCGGTGAGCTGCCTCTACGGGATCGGATCGGTCGAGACCTATTCGGCGATGATCTTCGACCTCAAGAAGGGCGCGACGCAGGACCAGCGCGAGATCATCCGCAAGCTGGTGGCGCTGCAATACAAGCGCAACGACACCGCCTTCGCGCGCGGCAGCTTCCGGGTGCGCGGCGACAATCTCGAGATCTTCCCCAGCCACTACGAGGACATGGCCTGGCGGATCAGCTTCTTCGGCGACGAGATCGAGGAGATCAGCGAATTCGATCCCTTGACCGGGACCAAGGGCGCAAGCCTCGACACGGTGCGGGTCTATGCCAATTCGCACTACGTCACCCCCGGCCCGACGATGAAACAGGCGATGGAGGCGATCCGCTTCGAGCTGACCGAGCGGCTCAAGGAGCTTGAGGCCGAAGGCAAATTGCTCGAGCACCAAAGGCTGGAGCAGCGCACCAATTTCGACCTCGAGATGATCGCCGCGACCGGCAGCTGCGCCGGCATCGAGAACTACAGCCGCTTCCTCACCGGCCGCCTGCCGGGCGAGCCGCCGCCGACCCTGTTCGAATATCTGCCCGAGAACGCGCTGCTGTTCGTCGACGAGAGCCACCAGACCGTGCCGCAGATCGGCGCGATGGCGCGCGGCGACCACCGGCGCAAGATCACCCTGGCCGAATACGGCTTTCGCCTGCCGAGCTGCATCGACAACCGCCCCTTACGCTTCAACGAATGGGACGCGATGCGCCCGCAGACCTTCGCGGTCTCGGCCACGCCCGGGACCTGGGAGATGGAACAGTCGGGCGGCGTGTTCGCCGAACAGGTGATCCGCCCGACCGGGCTGATCGACCCGCCGGTCGCCATCCGGCCGGTGGAAGACCAGGTGCAGGACTGCATCAACGAATGCCGCCTGACTGCCGAGAAGGGCTATCGCACCCTCGTCACCACGCTGACCAAGCGCATGGCCGAGGACCTGACCGAGTTCATGCACGAGGCGGGGCTGAGGGTCCGCTACATGCACTCCGACGTCGAGACGCTCGAACGCATCGAGCTGATCCGCGACCTGCGGCTGGGGGTCTACGACGTGCTGGTGGGCATCAACCTGCTCCGCGAAGGGCTCGACATCCCCGAATGCGGGCTGGTCTGCATCCTCGATGCGGACAAGGAAGGGTTCCTGCGCTCCGAGACCAGCCTGGTCCAGACGATCGGCCGCGCCGCGCGCAACGTCGACGGGCGGGTGATCCTCTATGCCGACCGCATCACCGGCAGCATGGAGCGCGCGATGGCCGAGACCGACCGGCGCCGCGAGAAGCAGCGCGCCTATAACGAAGAACACGGGATCACCCCCGAGACGATCCGCCGCGACGTCCACGACATTGTCGCCCACACCGCCAGCCGCGACGGCGTGCTGGTCGAGATCGAGGCCGAGGACGGGCGCAACAACCTCGTCGGCCACAATCTGCGCGCCTATATCGAGGAGCTGGAACGCAAGATGCGCGCGGCGGCAGCCGACCTCGAATTCGAGGAAGCCGGGCGGCTGAGGGACGAGATCAGGAAACTGGAAGCGGACGAACTCGGCCTCGCCGGCGAGGAACCGCGCGCGCCGGTGGTCGGGCGCAGCAACGAGGGCAAGCCGGGCACGCGCAAGATGCGCTACGGCAAGACGCAGCGGAAGTGGGGGCGGTGATGCTTGCAAAATGCAAGCATTTTGCGTACATACCCGTCGTTCAATCTGGAGATAGGATCGTGGCCAGCCTGACCGTGCGCGACATTGACGATGACGACTATGAAAACCTGCGCCGCATCGCGCAGAAGAACAATCGGTCGACTTCGGCGCAAGTCAGGGAGATGATTGCGGAAGCAAATCGTCGCAATTCCAGCAGCCAGGAAGCCGTTGCAAGGCTGAGAGAATTTCAGCGCAAGAACGGGCTCAAATTGCCAGCAGGCACGACCTCGCTCGATCTGTTGCGTGAGGAACGCGATTCCTGATGAGCGTGATCGACGCCAGCGTGGCGGTCAAATGGTTCGTCGACGAGCCGGACAGCCTCCTTGCCCTCGATCTGCTTGATTCAGCGCAGGGTGGCCTCCACGTTCCGGACGAATTCGTGGTTGAGGTTGCGGGCGCGCTCGTGCGGCGTGCCAACGAAGACAAGCCATCGCGGGATCAATGGGAAGCGGGACTGTTCCACCTGATCGATCTGATCGACAGGCAAGCGCTGCTGATCGAGCGAACGCCGCCGGGCCAGGTCATCGACGCGGCCCATCTGGCAATCGCCCTGGGCCATCCGCTCAGGGATTGCATCTATCTCGATCTGGCGATGAAGATGGGCCGGCCGCTGATAACGGCCGATGCCAAATTTGCTGCGAAAGCCCGTGAGGTGTGGCCGGAAACGCTGGACCTGAATTCCTCTTCGTAAAGCTGGAAAAGTCATGGCCAGCCACCGTTCACTCCTTCTCGCGTTCATGCTCCTCGCCGCCTGCGGCAAGCAGCCGCAGGTTGGACAGCTCGCGTCCGACGATGCCGGGGAGCCCGCGCCCGCCCCCCTCCCCAACAGCCTCGGCGCGCGATGGCATGTCTCCGCCGACGGCAAGGGCATCGAACTCGCGCGCCCGGCGGGCAAGCCGTTCCTGACGCTGCATTGCGTGATCGCGCAGGGGCAGAAGCCGCAGCTTGCCGTGATCCGCCATGCGCTGTCGGAGCCGGGCGCCAAGGCGCTGTTCGCGGTGCTGGGGAACGGCGTCGTGTCGCGGATGAAGCTCGATGCGAAGCTGGCGCAGGAAGGGTGGATCTGGGAAGGAACCTACCCGGCCGACGCGCCCGAGCTCGACGTGTTCACCGGCCAGCGCGACATCGAGGCGACCCTGCCCGGCGCGGGCATGCTCAGGATCGGCGGCAGCGCGCTGCCGCGCGAGTTCATCCAGTGGTGCCGGCGGAACGGGGCGCCGCTGCCGGCGGACGATGGCCGGGAAATCAGCCCGCCTTCGCCAGATCGGTCAGGCTCGAAGGCGTGAGCACCTGCGGCAATTGCTGCGCCTCGCCGCCGGGCCTGTACCACAGATAGAGCGGAATCCCGGCTGCGCCCTGCGCGTTGAGGAAGCGGGTGATCGCCGGGTCGCGGCGGGTCCAGTCGCCCTTGAGCGCGACCACGCCGGCCTTGTCGAAGGCGGCCTTGGTTTCCGCGCGCTCGATCGCCACGCCCTCGTTGACCTTGCAGGTCAGGCACCAGTCGGCGGTGAACCATACGAACACCGGCTTGCCGCTCTTGCGCGCTTCGGCCAGCGCGGCCTCGGTGAAAGGTTTCGCGGGGATAAGGCCGGTCTCTTCCGAGGCTCTGGTATCGAACGAGTAAGGGTGCCACCCCCCCAGTCCTACCGCCGCCATCATCACGAACATCGCGGCGACTTTGAGGACGGGACCGCGATACCCGATGAGAGGCAGAACCGCAGCAGCCGACAGAAGCAGTCCGAACAAGACAAACCAGGGCCCGCCCAACCGCCAGCACAGCCACACCAGCGCCAGCGCGGTCAGCCCCATCGGCACCGCCATCGCCTTGCGGAAGATATCCATCCACCGGCCCGGCTTCGGCAGCAGGCGGCGCAGCGGCGGGACGAAGCCGAGCGCGAGGAACGGCAGCGCGATCCCCAGCCCCAGCGCGGCGAACAGCAGCAGCGCCTCGGCCGGCGGCAACAGCAGCGCCGCGCCCATCGCCGCGGCCATGAACGGCCCGGTGCAGGGCGTCGCGACGAAGGCCGCGAGCAGGCCGGTCGCGAAGGCGCCGAGCGGCTTGCCGCTGCCGCTGAACGACAGGCCCGGCAGTTCGAACAGCCCGGCGAAATTGGCGGTGATCGCGGTCGCCAGCACCAGCAGGAACACCACCACGCCGGGTTCCTGCAACTGGAAGGCCCAGCCGATCTCGTTCCCCGCCGCCCGCAGCGCCAGCATCACCCCGCCGAGCGCCAGGCAGGCAAGTATCACGCCGCCGGTATAGGCAAGGCCGTCCGCCCGGGCATCCGCTTCGCTCTCGCCGGCACGGGCAAGACTCAGCGCCTTGAGGCTGAGGATCGGGAACACGCAGGGCATGATGTTGAGCAGCAACCCGCCGAGCAGCGCGAGCCCGAGCAGGCTCCACAGCGGCGGCAGCTTCTGTTCCGCCGCGCCGGCAAGTGGGGTTCCGCCGCTCGGCACCGTGCCCGCCACGGCGACGAAGCGGATACCGTCGCCCTGGTCGTTCAGCTTGAGGATGCCGGAAACCTCGCCCGGCGCGGGGCGAGCGCCCTTGAGCGGCAGCTCGGCGATCAGCCAATTCCCGTCCCTGCGGAATATTTGCGGCGCCGCGTAGTCGATCAGCTCGGGGGTCGAGAGGAACACATGCGGCGCGGCGATGTCGAGCGAGGCCGGCAGCGGGATCCCGATCCGCAGCTTGCCGTCCGCGAGTTCGAACCCGGCCTTGCTGTCGAGCAGCGGCGGGATCGCCGCGCGCCACTTGTCGAAGCGCGGATCGATGGTGCCGCCGGTCCCGATCTTCACCGTCGTGGCCAGAGTCGCGCGTTCGGGCACGCAGGTCTGCGGATTGCACACCAGCCACTGTGCCTCCACCGTCACCGGCACGGTCGAGCCTGGCACCGCATCCTGCGGCACCGACAGCGGCACCAGCAAAGCATACGGGCCTTCGTAGACGTGGTTCATCAGGCCCGAGATCAGCAGGGTCTGCGGCACCGGATAGTCGGGCTCGCCCGCCTTCCACCCGGGCGGCAGCGACCAGTCGAGCGCGGTGGCGAAGCCGGCATCGCCCGGATTGGTCCAGTAGCCGTGCCAGTCCTTCTCGGGCGTCATCGCGATCGCCAACTCGGTCTGCCCGCCGGGCGCCACCGGCCCCTGCGCGACCAGTTCGGCGGCCATGTGATTGGCGTGAGCGGGCGCGGCAACCAGTGCGGCCAGCAACAGTGCGATCGACGCCAACAGCTTGCGGCCAAGCATTTACTCGCGAACCTTCTTCTCTTGCGCCTTGCTGGCGGAACGCACCCGTCCTACGGAATGCCGCGATGAACGAAAAGCGCGAATTGCTGATCCTCGGCGGCGGCCTCGTCGGCATGACGCTGGCGCTGGCCGCGGCGAAGAAGGGGATCGCCAGCCATGTGGTGGACCGGGCCGATCCGGCCGAGCTGACCGCCGAAGGCTTCGACGGCCGCGCGAGCGCGATCTCGACCGCAAGCTGGAACCTGTTCGCTAATGTCGGCCTTGCCGATCGGCTCGAACCGCACGGCTGCCCGATCGCCTCCATTGCCGTGACCGATGCCATGCGCCCGGGCCGGATCGATTTCACCCCCGAGCCGGATGAAGGTTCGCTCGGGCGGATGTTCTCCAACCGCGAGCTGCGCCTCGCGCTGTTCGAGGCTGCGCGGCAGGAACCGCTGATCGCCTGGCACGCGCCGGTCGAAGTCATGGCGCGCGAACGCGGCGAACACGGCGTCTCCGCCACGCTGAAGGACGGCCGCACGCTGCACGCCAGCCTGATGATCGCCGCCGAGGGGCGCCGCTCGCCCACCCGCGAGGAAGCCGGCCTGCCGATCGCCCATTGGGACTACAGCCACCGCGCGATCATCGCCGGGATCGACCACGAAAAGCCGCACGACAACGTCGCGTGGGAGATATTCTATCCGGCCGGCCCCTTCGCGCTGCTGCCGATGAACGACGGGCCGGACGGGCAGCATCGCAGCGCCTTGGTCTGGACGGTGGCGGAGAAAGATGCGGAAGGCGTGCTGAAGCTGTCCGACCGCGGCTTCGTCGCCGAGGTCGAGCAGCGGATGCAGGGCCTGTTCGGCACGGTTGCGCTAAACAGCCCGCGGACCTCCTATCCGCTGAGCTTTCAGCACACGGCGCGGATCGTGGCGGACCGGCTCGCGCTGGTCGGCGACGCGGCGCACGGGATGCACCCGATCGCAGGACAAGGACTGAACGTGGGCCTGCGCGACGTCGGCGCGCTGGTCGAGGTGCTGGCGGAGGGCATGCGCCTCGGGCTCGATCCGGGCGATGCGCAACTGCTCAAACGCTACGAGAACTGGCGCGCGCTCGACACCTTCACCGTGTCCTTCGCGACCGACGGGCTGACCCGGCTGTTCGGCGTCAAGGGCCGCACCGCATCGGCGATCCGCCGCTTCGGCATGGCCGGGGTCCAGCGCACGCCATTCCTCAAGCGCTTCTTCATGGACGAAGCGCGCGGGATGAGCGGGAAACTGCCCGAATTGCTGCGCGGCTAGGGCGTCGGCGCGGGGGGCGTCGGCGCGGGGGCCGGCGACGGCGCAAGTCCCGGCTGGTCGACCTTTCTGCCGCCGGCATCGCGCAAATTGCCCGGATCGAGGATCGCGGCCTGCTCGATCCGGTCGAGCCCTTTCATCGCGTTGGCATAGCGCCGCGCATCGGCGATCCACGCCCTGGCCGCATCGGTGTCGCCGCCGGGAAGCTTTTCCACCTCGCCGATCGCCTCGTCATACATGCCCGATTGCAGCCGCAGGCGCGCCCGCGCGATGCGATCGACCGGGAGCGGCGAAGGCGAGGATTGCTTGCGGACGATGAACAGCTCGCTCAGCTCGCGCTCGAACCAGGCCCAACCGGCGCTGTCCTCGCTCGCCAGGCGCGGCGCGAGATTGTCGAGCCGCGCAAGCAATTGCTCGACCGTGACCGGGTTCCGCGACGCCGCAATGACGTCGCGCACCGATTGCCCCTGGGCCGCGCCGAACCGCAGGTTGAGCTGGCCCTGGAGATAGGCGAGCGGCTGGCCCCGCTCGATTGCGCGGCGCGCCGCGAAGGCGATCAGCAATCCCTCGGCGCGCGCTGCATTGCCGGCCGAGGCCTGCGACTGGACGTCGAGCCGGGCCAGCCGCTGCTCCAGTCCGGCAACCCGCAGCTCGAGCCCGCCCTGTTGTTGCGCGACCGCCGCGACCGCCGCGACCGAAGGCACATGCGCAGCCTGCTGGGGCGCGGCCAGCGCGAGTTTCTGCCCCGTCTGCTGCTCGACCATCTTCGCGGTGTTGTTCCAGGCCGAATAGAACGTGCCGGTGCCGACGGCCAGCGCGGTCAGGCCGACGCCGACCAGGAACGCCACCAGCATCGCGCCGAGCAGGATGCGGGTGCGGCCGGTCTTGCGTTCCGGAACGCGGCTGGCCTGGGGCCGGCTGAAATACTCGTCTGCCATAACCTCGTCGACCCGGCTGTTCGGCTAGGCCGCGATCATTGGCACATGTCCTGCGCCAAGGCCAGTAGCGGTGCCTCGCGGGGGGCGTCCACGGTGCGCACCTCGCGCCAGCCGGAGCCCGCCGCCTGCGCGATGCGCGGGCCGAGCGCCGCCAGCGCAATCCGCCCGCGATCGAGGCCGAGCCGGGAAACTTCCTGCGCGAAATGCCGCGCGGCCTCGCCCGAATGGAGCAGCACCAGCCCACCATCGCGCAGTTCCCCCGCCATGTCGGGCGGCATCGGCAGCTCGGCGCTTTCATAGGTTACGCGCGTGTCGAGCACGATCCCGAGCGGCGGCACCAGCGGGATGCGCTTCGCGCCGGCCAGCCGCAGCAGGGTGAGCGGCCGCGGCAGACCGCCCAGCACCTGCTGGAGCCCGCCGCTGCCTTCCACCCGGACCGCAAAGCCCGCCGCGCGCGCGGCTTCGGCGGTCGCGGCGCCGACCGCATAGGCCGGCTTGCCGCGGAACCGGGCCAGTCCCGGCCCGGCATGGCGCAGGGCATTGGCGCTGCCGAGCAGCACTCCGTCGATCGTGTCGGGCACCGGCGGATCCCATGCGACCGGGCGAATCTCGAACAGCGGCCAGCCCGCCATGTCGAGGCCCATCGCCTGCCCTCGCTCCAGCGTCGCCGAGAGCCCCGGCTCCGGGCGGATCGCGACGACGCGGGTCATCCGGTGAAATGCTGCCGGATGGGCGGCCCCGCCCGCGCGAGCAGCTCGGCCGCGAGGGCTCTGGGCGCCTGGGCGTCGCCGGCAGCGAAGCGGATTGCGCCGTCGACCCGCTCGGCCCCGTCGGGGCTGAACAGCGCGGCGCGCAGGGTCAGTTCCGCGTCGCCCTCGCACAGCACTCCGATCGGGCTGTGGCAAGTGCCGCCGAGCCCGGCCAGCAGCGCACGCTCGGCCATCACCTGCGCCCGGCTGGGCGCGTGGTCGATCGGCGCGAGCAGCGCGCGCGTGGCGCCGTCGTCCGCGTTGCATTCGATCCCGATCGCGCCCTGCGACGGCGCCGGAAGCCAGTCGGGCAGGCCAAGCGGCGTGCCGACATCCATCATCCCGAGCCGTTCGAGCCCGGCGGCGGCCAGCAGGGTCGCGGCAGCCTCGCCCTCGGCAAGCTTGCCGAGCCGGGTCTGGACGTTGCCGCGGAACGACACCACCGAGCAGTCGGGCCGGTGGTGCAGGATCTGCGCGGCGCGGCGCGGGGCGCTGGTGCCGACCCGGGCGCCTTCGGGCAGATCGGCAAGGCTCGCGGCGCCGACCAGCACGTCGCGCACGTCGGCGCGCGGCAGGACTGCCGCGATCACCAGGCTTTCCGGCCGCAGCGTCTCGACGTCCTTGAGCGAATGCACCGCCGCGTCGATCAGCCCTTCCGCGAGCCAGGCGTCGAGTTCCTTGGTCCACAGCGCCTTGCCGCCGATGTCGGCGAGCGGGCGATCGAGCACCTTGTCGCCGCTGGCGAGCACCGGGACCAGTTCGACCATCTCCTCCGCCCAGCCATGCGCGGCGCACAGGCGCGCGCGCGTCTCTTCGGCCTGCGCCATCGCGAGCGGGGAGCGGCGTGTGCCGAGGCGGATATGCGGAATGCTGCTCATACGGGCGCGCTTGCCCTAAGCCGCATTTGCGTCCAGTGGAACCCCGGATGGGGACGATCCTAGGCATAGAATCCAGCTGCGACGAAACCGCCGCGGCGCTGGTCACTTCCGACCGGCGGATTCTTGCCCAGCATATCGCGAGCCAGGACGACGCGCATCGCCCCTATGGCGGGGTGGTGCCCGAGATTGCCGCGCGCGCGCATTCCGAGCGACTCGCGCCGCTGATCGAGGCGACCCTGAACGACGCGGGGCTCGACCTGTCGGAGGTCGACGCGATCGCCGCCACCGCCGGGCCCGGCCTGATCGGCGGGGTGATGGTCGGCCTCGTCACCGCCAAGGCGCTGGCGATGGCCGGCGGCAAGCCGCTCTATGCGATCAACCATCTCGAAGGGCACGCGCTGTCGCCGCGTTTGGCCGATGTGTCGCTTCGGTTCCCCTATGCGCTGCTGCTGGTTTCGGGCGGGCATTGCCAGATCCTGCGGGTCGAGGGCGTAGGGCGCTACAAACGCTTCGCGACCACGATCGACGATGCGCTGGGCGAAGCCTTCGACAAGACCGCCAAGCTGCTCGGTCTCGGCTTTCCCGGCGGGCCGCAGGTGGAGCGGGTGGCCAGGCAGGGCAACCCCAGGGCGGTCCCGCTGCCGCGCCCGCTGGTCGGCAGCGGGGAACCGCATTTCTCCTTCGCGGGTCTCAAGAGCGCGGTGCTGCGCGCGAAGGAGAGCGGGAAATATGCCGATGCCGATCTTGCGGCGAGCTTCCAGCAGGCGGCGATCGATTGCGTGACCGACCGCTTGCGCCTCGCTCTTGAGACAATGGATGAAGTGACCGCGCTGGTCGTCGCCGGCGGGGTGGCGGCCAATGCCGGGGTCCGCGCGGCGCTGGAATGCGTTGCGGGCGAGTTCGGCCTGCCCTTCTCCGCCCCGCCGCCCGCGCTGTGCACCGACAATGCGGCGATGATCGCCTGGGCCGCGCTCGAACGCTTCGCGCCCGGCCTGTCCGACCCGCTCGACATTTCCGCCCGCCCGCGCTGGCCGCTCGATCCCACGGCCGAACCGGCGCGCGGGGCGGGAGTGAAGGCGTGAGCATCGGCGTCCTCGGCGCGGGGGCGTGGGGCACCGCCCTCGCCCAGATGCTCGCGTCGGACGGGAGCCCGGTGCTGCTGTGGGCGCGCGAGCCAGAACTGGTCGACGAGATCAACACGCAGCGCAGCAACCGGCTGTACCTCCCCTCGGCCACGCTCGCGCCGACCATCCGCGCGACCGGCGAGGTCGCCGAAGCCGCCGCCTGCGAGATCCTGCTGCTGGTCACCCCGGCCCAGCACATGGGCAGCGTGCTCGCGACCTTCCCGGCTTTCCCGCGCGACCTGGTGCTGTGCAACAAGGGGATCGAGGCCGGGACCGGCCGGCTGATGGCCGAAGTCGCCCGCGATGCCGCGCCGGCCAGCGCGATCGCGGTGCTTTCGGGCCCGACCTTCGCGCATGAAGTCGCCGCCGGGCTGCCGACCGCGGTCACCCTCGCCTGCTCGGGCGGCGAGGCCCAGTGGGAGCGGCTGTCCGCGGCGATCGCCCGGCCGAGCTTCCGGCCCTATTTCTCCGACGACCTCGTCGGCGCCGAGACCGGCGGCGCGGTCAAGAACGTGCTCGCGATCGCCTGCGGGGTGGTCGACGGGCTCGGCCTCGGCCAGAACGCCCGCGCCGCGCTGATCGCGCGCGGCTATGCCGAAATGCAGCGCTTCGGCGAGGCGCTGGGCGGACAGCGGGAAACCCTTTCCGGCCTGTGTGGTTTAGGCGATCTCGTGCTGACCTGTTCCTCCACCTCGAGCCGCAACTTCTCGCTCGGCAAGGCGCTCGGCGAAGGGCGCTCGCCCGCAGAGCTGATGGCCAACCGCCGCACCGTGGCCGAGGGCGCCTTCACCGCCCCGGTGCTGGTCGAGCGGGCCGCCGAGCTGGGCATCCGCATGCCGATCGCAGAGGCGGTCGGGCGGCTGCTGACCGGTGCCCCGGCCAAGGAGATCGTGCAGGAACTGCTCGCCCGCCCGTTGCGCGCCGAGGGAGCGGGCGAATGAACGCCCAGCCCGAAGGCGGAGACATCGCCGCGCTCGCCAAGGGCGGGCGGACCAACTTCATCGGCTTCCTGCTGCGCCTCGCCGCGCGCATCCCGTTCCTGTTCATCGCCGCGCGGTTCTACGGCCCGGAAGAGATGGGCAAGCTGACCTCGGCGCTGGTCGCGATCGAGCTGGCGAGCCAGCTTGCGACCTTCGGCCAGAAGCGCGGCCTCGCGGTGCGGCTCGCCAGCGGCGACCAGCACGACGCCCACGCGGTGGCCGACGCGATGGTGCTCAGCACGCTGCTGGGCGCGGCCTTTACCGTGATCCTGTTCCTGTTTCCCGAGCTGATCTTCCCCAAGGCGGTCCCGACCCGGCTCGACCTGCTGATCCCGCTGTCGATCATCCCCTACACGCTGACCGACATCGCGCTGGCGGCAATGGCGTTCCGCTTCGATGTCGGCGCCACCGTCAAGGCGCGCTCGCTGGTCGAACCCTGGGCGCTGTCGATCATGGCGGCGGCGGCGATGTATTTCGTGCCGCACAGCGGGCTGACGCTCGCCTACAACGTCTCGATCTTCTGCACCGGGATCTACGCGGTGTTCATCCTGTTCAAGGCCTATGGCGCGCCCCGCGGCTGGGTGCCGCATCCCGGGCGGACCTTGCGGCTGGCGCTGGAGAACGCGCCGCTGGCGATGGCCGACATGGTCGAATGGGGCACGCGCCGGATCGACGTCGCGATGCTGACCGTGTTCGCCTCGCCCACCGCGGTCGGGGTGTATTATTTCGCGCAGCAGGTGGCCAGCCTGCCGCAGAAGCTCAAGACCAGCTTCGAGCCGATCCTGGGCCCGGTGATCACCCGCAACCTGAAAGAGAAGAACTACCAGGCGATCGCCCGGCAGGTCTGCCAGGTCGGCTTCTGGATCACCGCAATGCAGGCCGGGGTCGCGCTGGCGCTGGGCATTCCGGGCGAGGCGATCATGGGGCTCGGCGGACCGGAATTCGTCGGCGGCACCGGCGCGCTGGCCTTCCTGCTGGTCGCCGAGGTGCTGGCCGCCACCGCGGTCGTATCCGAGGCGGCGCTGATCTACATGGCGCGGATCAAGAACCTGTGGGTCTCGCTGTTCACGATTTCTTTCCAGGCGGCCCTGACTGTGGCGATCATGTTCGCGATCAAGCAGTATCACAAGCCCGAGCTGTGGTATTCGGCGGGCGCGGCAAGCGCGCTGATGCTGACGCTCGGCACGGCGTCGCTGATCAAGAGCCGGTTGCTGTCGCAGATCCTGCACCAGCCGATCAACAACTGGCGCTGGGCGCTGGTATGGGCGGCGGCACCGGCAATCATGGTCGGCTGGATCGCGGTCCACCTGCCCGAATGGGCCGAGCTGGCGTTCGGCGTCCCGGCAATCCTCGGGATCTACGGCTGGATGATCTGGAATCGCGGCTTCGGCCCCGAGGACCGGCTGCTGTTTCGCAAGGGCGTCGCGCCCCAGGAAGCGTAAGTTGAGGAGTAACGGATAGATGTCGGAATTTCTTGCTGCGAACCCGTGGATTATCGCGGTGGTCATCGTGCTGGCGCTGGTTCTCGCCTGGTGGCTGTTCGTCGCCAACCGCAAGACGCGGGTCATCACCACCAAGCCCGATGTGCTCGACGAGGGCGCCGCCCCGGCCAGGCGCAACCAGGCGCTGATCGACGCGCCGAGCGCGGCGAAATCGCCCGGCTCGGTCCTCGGCACTGCGCCCAAGCCGGAACCGGTCGCGAAGCCCGACCCGGTTCCCGCCCCGCCCCCGGCCGCCGTGGCGCCGGCTCCGGCGCCCGCCCCGGTCGCCCCGGCTGCGAAGCCCGAGCCGAAGCCCAAGGCGCCTGCCAAGGCCAAGGCCCCGGCAAAGCCCAAGGCCGCGCCGAAGCCGAAAGCGGAACCGAAGGCGGCTCCGAAGCCGGCCGCCAAGGCTGCCGCGAAGCCCACGGCCGAGCCCAAGACCGCTCCGGCTGCCAAGGCGGCTCCGGCGGCCAAGGCTGCGCCCAAGCCGAAGGCCGAACCCAAGCCGGCGGCGACCAAACCCAAGGCCGAACCCAAGGCCAAGGCCGCGCCCGCCCCGAAACCGGCCTCCAAGCCCAAGGCGTCCGCGAAGCCCAAGGCCGCCGCGCCCAAGCCGGCGCGCGCGGCCAAGACCGTGACGCCCGACGCGCTGGTCCAGATCAAGGGCCTCGGCCCGAAGATGGAGGGCCTGCTCAAGGAGCTCGGCGTGACCAGCTTCGCGCAGATCGCCGCCTGGACCCCGGCCGACATCGCCAGGATCGATCCCCAGCTCGGCAATTTCGCCGGGCGGATCGAGCGCGACGATTTCGTCGAGCAGGCGAAGCTGCTGGCGGCGGGCGACATCGCCAGCTTCGAAGCGAAGTTCGGGGCTTTGTAGAATTCCTCCCCGGCACGGGGAGGGGAACCACCCGCAGGGTGGTGGAGGGGCACGGGCGTGAAGCGCCGTGTTTTTCGAGAGTGCCCCTCCACCATGCTTCGCATGGTCCCCCTCCCCATTCTGGGGAGGATGGGGGTTGCTCCTCTACCCTCCCCCCGCTAGTTGCCCGGTTTCATTGGAGACCGGATGACATGGCGGGGATGGTTCCTTTCGACTGGGCGGACGTTTTCGATCTCGACAGCCAGTTGAGCGAAGAAGAGCGGATGATCCGCGACGCCGCGCGCGGCTTCGCACAGAGCGAATTGCAACCGCGCGTGATCGACGCCTTCCGCGAGGAACTCGATGCCCCCGAACTGTTCCGGCTGTTCGGCCAGGCCGGCCTGCTCGGCATCACCATCCCCGAGGAATACGGCTGCGCCGGCGCGGGCTATGTGTCCTACGGCCTCGTCGCGCGCGAGATCGAGCGGGTCGATTCCGGCTACCGCTCGATGGCCAGCGTCCAGTCGAGCCTGGTGATGTACCCGATCCACGCCTATGGCACCGAGGAACAGCGGCAGAAGTATCTCCCCGGCCTAGCCAGCGGCGAGCTGATCGGCTGCTTCGGCCTGACCGAGCCCGACGCGGGCTCCGATCCCGGCGGGATGCGCACCTATGCGAAGGCCGACGGCGACGGCTACGTCATCTCCGGCGCCAAGACCTGGATCAGCAACTCGCCCTTTTCCGACGTGTTCGTCGTCTGGGCCAAAAGCGAGGCGCATGGCGGGGCGATCCGCGGCTTCGTGCTCGAAAAGGGGATGAAGGGCCTCGAAGCGCCGAAGATCGAGGGCAAGATCTCGCTGCGCGCCAGCACCACCGGCATGATCATGATGGACGAGGTCAGGCTGCCCGGCGACGCGCTGCTGCCCAATGTCGAGGGGCTGAAAGGCCCGTTCGGCTGCCTCAACCGCGCGCGCTACGGCATTTCCTGGGGCGCGATGGGCGCGGCCGAGTTCTGCTATCACGCCGCGCGGCAGTACGGGCTCGACCGCAAGCAGTTCGGCCGCCCGCTCGCCGGCACCCAGCTCTACCAGAAGAAGCTCGCCGAAATGGCGACCGACATCACCCTTGGCCTGCAGGGCTCGCTCCGCGTCGGCCGACTGATCGAGGAAGGCCGCTTCGCGCCCGAGATGATCAGCATGATGAAGCGCAACAATTGCGGCAAGGCGCTCGACATCGCCCGCGCCGCGCGCGACATGCACGGCGGCAACGGCATCTCCGAGGAATACCAGGTGATCCGCCACATGGTGAACCTCGAGACGGTCAACACCTACGAGGGCACGCATGATGTGCATGCGTTGATCCTCGGACGGGCGATCACCGGGATCGCGGCGTTCTGATTTTCCGAGTCGGCCGGCGTTCGTTGATGAAACACATGCGGTGGACGGGCTCGTGCACGGGTTTCCACAGGCCGCCGGGCCGGGTTCGCGAATCCAACAATTGCAAAGAGCCGATGCGAGGCTAGCGAGCGCGGGGCGTGTAGGAAAATGGTTCCTACCCCCTTCGCAGCGGCTTGACGAACGCCCCCGCCCGCGCCTAAACGCGCCGCCATGAACAGGATTGCGGCCAGCTCTTATTATTACCTCGTCGGCTGACGGGGTGATTTCGTTCGCCCCGTGAAGGGGCGGCAAGCGACCGGGTTTTCCAGAAAACCAGCTTCCCTCCCCGTCACGCGGCGGCGCCATGCTGCGCGCGGTCCCGATGGGAGGGTAAAGCCGGTAGTTCCGGCAGTCGGCCTGTAAAGCCGATCCTTCGCGGGGAGTGGAGCGTAACCACACCCTCCCACCATACAGCTGTCGGAAACGCCCATTTCCGAAGCGCACCGTATAGGCATCGCGGTCCGCGCTCCCTATAGCTCCCCCCGATGCTCGCCGATCCCGCCACCCTGCTCCACGAAGTCTTCGGCTTCGAGCATTTCCGCGGGGTGCAGGAGCAGGTGGTCGGCCGGGTGCTCGCGGGCCAGGGCACGCTCGCGATCATGCCGACCGGCGCGGGCAAGTCGCTGTGCTACCAGCTCCCGGCGGTCGCCCTGCCCGGCACCTGCGTGGTGGTCTCGCCGCTGATCGCGCTGATGCACGACCAGCTGCGCAGCGCCAACGCGCTGGGGATCCGCGCGGCGAGCCTGACCTCGGCCGATGCCGACTGGCGCGCAACGCAGGACCGGCTGGTCGCAGGCGAGCTCGACCTGCTCTACGTCGCCCCCGAACGCGCGAGCGGCGACGGCTTCCGGGCCTTGCTCGAACGCTCGAACATATGCCTCTTCGCGATCGACGAAGCCCATTGCGTCAGCGAATGGGGTCACGATTTCCGCCCCGATTACCGCCTGTTGCGCCCGCTTCTGGACAATTTCCCGCAAGTCCCGCGGCTGGCGCTGACCGCCACCGCCGACCACCACACGCGCGAGGACATCCTCGCCCAGCTCGGGATCCCCCAGGAAGGGTTGATCGTCTCGGGCTTCGACCGGCCGAACATCCGCTACACCGTGCAGCCGCGCGACGGGATCGGGCGGCAGATCGGCGATGTGCTTGCCGCCAACCCCGGCCCCGGGATCGTCTACGCGCCGACCCGCGCGCAGACCGAGCGGCTTGCCGAAAGCCTCGGCGCAAAAGGCTCCCGTCCGGTGTTGCCCTATCACGCCGGGCTCGAGCCGCAGCAGCGCGCGGCCAACCAGGCCGCCTTCATCGCCAGCGAGGAGATGGTGATGGTCGCGACGGTCGCCTTCGGCATGGGGATCGACAAGCCCGACGTGCGCTTCGTGGTCCACGCCGGCCTGCCCAAGTCGATCGAGTCCTATTACCAGGAAAGCGGCCGCGCCGGGCGCGACGGGGATCCGGCGCAGGCGATCCTGCTGTGGGGCGCGGAGGATTTCGTCCGCGCGCGCCAGCGGATTTCCGAGGTCGAGCAGCAGCGACAGCAGGGCGAGCGCGCGCGGATCGCCGCGCTGGGCGCGCTGGTCGAGACCGCCGGCTGCCGCCGCGCGATCCTGCTCAGGCACTTCGGCGAAGATCCGCCGGCGAATTGCGGCAATTGCGACAATTGCCTCTCCCCGCCCGCCGGGATCGACGGCACCCAGATCGCGCAGAAACTGCTCTCGGCGGTCTACCGCACCGGCCAGAGCTTCGGCCTCGGCCATCTCGAGGCGGTGCTGACCGGCAAGAGCGGCGACGAGAAGATCGAGCGCCGCGGGCACGACCGGCTCTCGGTGTTCGGGATCGTCTCTTCCGAAGAGGCGCATCTGATCAAGCCGGTCTCGCGCGCGCTGCTGGTCAACGGCGCGCTGGAGACCAACGAGCACGGCGGGCTGATGTTCGGCCCCGCGGCGCGCGCGCTGCTCAAGGGCGAAGAGACGCTGTCGCTGGTGCTGCCCCCGGCCCGTCAGCGCCGCTCGAAAGGCGGCCGCAACGGCGAGGCGAACCCGGTGGGCGATCCGCTGTTCGAGGCCTTGCGCGAGCTGCGCCGCAAGCTGGCGAGCGAGGCCGGCGTGCCTCCCTATGTGATCTTCCACGACAGCACGCTGCGCGAGCTCGCGGCCAGGCGCCCGCACGACGACGAGGCGCTTTCGCACATCGGCGGGATCGGCACCCGCAAGCGCGAGGCCTATGGGGCCGCGTTTCTCGCAGTGATCGCCGACCATGCGCCGTCATCGGCCGGGTAACAAGCCGACACAAATTTCCGCAAGCCTCGGTTCATCGAAGGCCCTATAGAGCGCGCTCCACGAGCGGGCCCAACCCGCCTTTTCCAAGGTCGGGGTCTGCTTGTACCAGCCGGATTACGCCGAGAACCTGTCGTTGAGCGAGCGGTTGCGCATGCGGCTCGGGCGTCGCACGATCGCGATCGTCGGCACGCTGGTGCTCGAAGCGCTGATCGTGCTGGCAATCATCAGCCTCGGCCAGACGAGCAAGCTGTTCCAGCCCAAGCAGCAGGTGCTGACCACGGTCGACATCAAGGAGCCGCCGCCGGACCGGCCGGTCGACAAGCCGCAGACCGAGAAGAAGGACACCCCGCAGAAGACCCAGGAAGTCGCGCCGGTGCCCGCGCCGACGCAGGCCGCCCCGCCGGTCGAGAAGCCCGCGGTGGCGGCTCCGGCCTTCATCCCGCTGTCGCCCAAGCAGCTGGAGCAGGCCGATATCAGCAGCCTGCCCAAGGCCACCCCCGCGAAGCCCGGGGCGCCGGCCTACGGCCCGGCCTTTACCGGCAATTCGCTGGATTCCAAGCGCGTCGGCACCGCGCCCGACGGCAAGCCGCTCTACGCGGCGACCTGGTATCGCGAGCCGACCCAACAGGAACTTGCCGGCTATCTGTCGACCGCCCAAGGCCCGGCGTGGGGCCTGATCGCGTGCAAGACCGTGCCCGAATACCGGGTCGAGAAATGCGTCGGCCTGGATGAGACCGATCATTCCAACATGCTGCGTGCGGTCCTGGCCGCAGCCTGGCAATTCAGGGTCAGGCCGCCCCGGCTCGGGGGCCGCGAGCTTTACGGCGAATGGGTGCGGATCAGGATCGATTACCAAATCCGCCAGAAGCCGTCCTACGACCGATAGGCAGCCAGCCCTGCCTGGCGTGTGGGCGCAACGGGCGTTATTGCTTTGCCGCCTCAGCGGACAGAACGGAGCCATTCGAGCAGCGGAGCGGTGAGCGACGTATCGTCCGTCCCCACTGCGTCGCCTTCGGTGTAGTGGTTGTGATCCGGCAGCTCGACCACCGCCGGGCACGTCTCGGGCGAGCGGCACAGTACGGCAATCAGGTTCTTTGCGGTGCTGCGCATCGGTTCGGGATCGAACTGCGCATAGCCGAGGAACACCGGCACGCCCGACGCGTGCAGCCGCGCCGCGGCCGTACCGACCAGCTGGGCGTCGGCATCGGCGCCGTAATAGACGTTCGGCTGCGCGGGCATTTCCGACGCGTAGTTGGGCGAAAGCAGGATCGCGCCGCGGATTGCCTTGGCTTCCTCGCCCTGCAGCTCCTTGTGGCCGAGATAGTCGATCACGTGGTTTGCGCCGGCGGAATGGCCCGACAGAACGATCCGGTCCGGATCGCCGCCATGCGCGGCGATGTTCGCGCGAACCCAGCGTAGCGCCGCGGCGAAATCCTGCACCGCACCCGGAAAGACCGTCGCGGGCGCAAGCCGATAGTTCACGTTGACCGCGATCATCCCGTTGCGCGCGGCCCATGCGGTAAGGTTGTCGGGGTAGTAGGGGCCGTGCTTGTCCCCGCGGGTGAACCCGCCGCCATGGATGAAGACCACCACCGGCAGCCGCTCGGCAGCGGCTTTCGCCGGCTCATAGACGTCGAGTTTCTGAAGCGGGTCCTCGCCATAGGCGATGTCGCGCGTCACCGTAAGATCGGCATAGGTCTCGTCGGCAAAGAGCGGCGCATAAAGCGCGCCGGAAGCGATCGGATCGAGCGTCTGGCCGCCTGCGCGAACCTGCGCAACGATGTCCGGCGGCACCTGTGCTGCCACGCTGCCTGCAAGCAGCGCTGCACCACAAGCGATCGCCGCCCGGCAGAAAATCACCCCGCCATCACCATCGCCGCGAAGTCCACCGTCTGGCGGGTGGCTGCGGCGAATTCGGTTTCGGTCGCCTTGAACGAGCCGAAGTGCGCGAACTGGTCGGGGGTCATGCCGTCGTATTCGTAGGCCGCGCGGAAGCTGGGGAGCTTGAGCAGCTTCTCGATGCTCGCCTTGTTCGGTTCGCGGTCGATCGCATTGGCGTCGAAGGCTTCCAGCTCGTCCTCGGCCGCCATCAGCCCGGCGATGTAGCCCGGCGGGCAGGTGTAGACCATGTCGCTGCCGGCATAATCCTGGATGTGGCGGCTGACGGTCTTGCCGGTGCGCTCGTCCTTCTCGACCCGCATCGAGCACTGCAGCATCTTCGACGGGTGGTTCTGGCTCTTGCCGAAGTGATAGGCGCGCTTGAGCACGGCTTCCTCGCCGTCGCGGATTTCGGGCAGCGTCAGCTCGATCCCGCGGGCCTTGGCTTCGATCTTCCAGTCCGACAGCTCGCCGAGGCGGGCCGACATGTGGGTGATGACCGAGCGCCACTTGCTGAGGTCCACGCCCGCCGCCTTGGCGCGCAGCAGGCCCGCGCTGACCGCGGCCATGCAGCGCATGTACTGCGGCACGGTGAAGCTGGTGGTGTTGTTGGTGCTGATGCCGCGCGCGGTCAGTTCCTCGAGCACCTCATAGCCCTCCTTCGAACCGGGCAGCTTGACCATCACATTGTCGCCCATCTCGTAGATCGACAGGCCCTGTTCGAGCATCTTCTCACCGTCGCGCACGAAGCGCGGATCGACCTGGCCCGAGAGATAGCCGTACTTGCCGCCGGACTTCTCGAACACCGGCAGGATCGCATCGGCGCCGAGCTTGACCAGCTCGAGATAGGCGGACCAGTAGACGCCTTCGACGTCGAGCGCCGGATCGGCCTTGGCGATGCTCTGCACCCGGCGGGTCCAGCCTTGCGGATCGAGCTTCACCGCCTGCAGCGACAGCGGCGGATTGGTGGTGACGCCGCGGAAGCCCATCGTCCCTTCGCGCTGGATCGTCGCATCGTCGTACAGGCGGGTCAGCTGCGCTTCCCAGTCGGCTTCCTTGCCGGCCGGCGCCTTGGCCAGCGTCTCGGCCTTCCAGCTCGGATAGATCAGCGGCGAGGAGTCCCACCAGATTTCTGCATCGGGATTGGTCGCGGCGAGCTTTTCGAGGACGTTCTGGGTCATTTTCGATTCCTTTTCGCCGCCGCACTTAGGCAGCAAGTCTTAACCCAGCAAGTCCCGGCCGAACAAAGTCAACGATCGGCCGGCGGTTCGGCTCAGCGCTCGACCAGCATCAGCGCGTCGAGCGCGACCACTCCCTGACCCTTCGAATGCACGATCACCGGATTGAGGTCGATCTCGCGAATCGCGGGATTGCCGGCCATGATCCGGCCCACTTCGACGATCAGCTTGGCGAGCGCGGGCACGTCGAGCTCGGGCGAGCCGCGATACCCCTTGAGCAGCGCGGCCTGCCTGAGGCCGAGCAGCTTTTCCTCCACCTGCGCCTGGCTGAGATCGGGCGTCACCAGCACCACGTCCTTGAGGATTTCGGCGGTCACGCCGCCGAAGCCCGCGAGCACGACCGGACCCCATTCGGGATCGGACTTGGCGCCGACGATCATCTCGACGCCCATCGTGCCCATCTTCTCGACCAGCACGCCGTCGAGGCGGATCGCGGCATCGTAGGCGGAGACATTGCTGAAGATCTTGTCGAAGGCGGCGCGAACCTCGTCCGCCGAATTGAGCTTGAGGATCACCCCGCCCGCATCGCTCTTGTGTCCGAGCGCGGCGGCCTGGGCCTTGAGCACCACCGGGAAGCCGATCGACTCGGCCGCAGCGGCGGCGGCGTCGGCCGTGGCGGCGAACCGGCTCTGCGGGAACGGCAGGCCGAGCGGCGCGAGCAGTTCTTTCGCCTGGTATTCGGGCACCACGCCCGCAACCTCGTCGAGCCCCGGCACCGCAACGGGGGGAAGCGAATTGTCGCTGAGGTCGCGCTTGGCGAGATCGGCCAGCCGCGCGATCGCGCGATAGGCGCGTTCGGTCGACGGGAACCAGGGAATGCCGACCTTGCGCAGGCCTTCGATATATTCCTCGGGCACCCGCGCGCCCTCGTCCACCCCGGCGAAGACCAGCGGCTTGGCGAAGGTCCCGGCCTCGAGCACCTTGATGATCGCCGGGAACTTGATCTTCGAGGTGATCGGATCCGACTGGATGATCGAGGCGACCACCGAGCCGACCCGCTCGTCCTCGAGCAGCGCGGTCAGCAGCTTGGTGTAGATTTCCGGCTCGCTGAGGCCGAGCGCGGTGATGTCGGTCGGGTTCGACACCGGCACGAAATCGGGCAGCAGCGCGCGCAGTTTCGGGCTGTTGTCGTCGTTGAGGTCGAGCAGGTCGAGCCCGATGTCCTCGGCGATGTCGTAGGCCAGGCCGCGCAACGCGCCGCTTTCGCCCAGCACCACCATGTTGGCGCCCGGCAGCGCCTTGCAGCGCAGCGCGATCTCGGTGATGTCGGCCAGCTCTTCCAGCGTGTCGGCGAAGATCACGCCTTCGCGCGCCAGCTTGGTCTTCATCAGCGCATAGTCGCCGGCCATCGCACCGGTGTGGGTCGCGGCGCTTTCCTGCGCGCGGTTCGACTTGCCCGGGTGGAGCATCACGATCGGCTTGCCCGCGGCCCGCGCGCGGCGCGCGGCGGCGACGAAGGCGGCCGGGCGGCGCAGGCTTTCGACATACATCGCGATCACGTGGGTGTTCGCGTCGTCGACCAGCCATTCGACGAAATCCTCGACCCCCGCGGCGGCTTCGTTGCCGGTCGAGACCGAGGTCGAGACGTAGCAGCCGCGCGGATGCAGCGTGGTCGCCAGCACCGCGGCGAGCGCACCCGACTGGCTGGCGATGCCGACAGCCCGCGCGCCGGCCGGCGGGGTCAGCATATTGGTCTCGACGAAGCTCAGCGGCACACGGTCGACGTAATTGGTGCAGCCCAGGCAGTTCGGGCCTTCGATCACCATGCCGTGCTCGGCGGCGATCGCGCCGAGCTCGAGCTGTTCCTTCAACCCTTCTTCGCCGGCTTCGGAGAAACCCGCCGAATAGATCACCACCGCGCCGCAGCCGCGCGCGGCGAGGCTGCGCACCGTGTCGAGCACGAAGGGCCGTGGAATCGCGAGCACCGCGCAGTCGATCCCTTCGGGCAGTTCGTCGACCGTCGGATAGCATTTGAGCCCGGCGATCTCCTCGCGCTTCGGGTTCACCGGATAGATGTCGCCGGCGAATTCATACTGCACGAGGTTGTTGAGCAGCGTCGCGCCGAGGGCGCCATGGCGGTCCGAAGCCCCGACCACCGCGACGCTCTTGGGGCGGAGCAGCCGGTCGATCTGCTGGTTGGTGAAGCGCTTGGTGCTCATGGGTATCCTCGTCCGATTTACGGGCGGCGCGTTGCCAGATTGAGTTGAATGAGTCGAGGGAGCGCAACGCGCTCCCTCGTGGTCATGCCTGCACAGGCAAGAATCCAGTTCCGCGAAAGCGGGATCCCTGCCCGGCGCGGTCAGTCCTTCACCTTGGTCTTGTCGAACGCGCCGAGGCCGGGCTTGAAGGTCTTCTCGTCGAGGAACTGCTTGGTCGCTTCCTTGCGGGTTTCCCAGCCGCCGAAATCGTTCAGCGCTTCCTGCGCGCGGATCAGGTAGTCCTCGGCATTGTCGTAGGTCATCTCGCGCACGCGGCGGACGGCCCACTTGGTGGCGCGCAGCGCGTGGCTGTCCTTCTTCTTGAGCACGTCTGCGACCTGCTGGACGCGCTCCTTGAGCTTGTCGGCCGGGAGCGATTCGTTGACCATGCCCTTGGCCGCGGCTTCCTTGCCGCTGAGGTTTTCGCCCATCATCGCGTGGTACATCGCGTCGCGGAAGCCGAGCAGCTCCGCCGCGACCTTCGAGGCGCCGCCGCCGGGCAGGATCGCCCAGTTGATTTCCGACAGGCCGAACTGCGCATCGTCGGAGCAGAACGCGAGGTCGCAGGCGAACAGCGGGCCATAGGCCCCGCCGAAGCACCAGCCGTTGATCATGCCGATGGTCGGCTTCTCATACCAGCGCAGGCGTTCCCACCAGCTGTAGGCTTCGCGCTGCGAGCGGCGGGTGGCGTGGAGGCCTTCCTGCTCGCTCATGCGGAAATATTCGAGCAGGTCCATGCCCGCCGACCAGGCCGAGCCCTCGCCGGTCAGCACCAGCACCTGCACGTCGTCGCGGAATTCGAGGTCGGTCAGCACCTTGAGCATCTGGCGGTTGAGCTTGGGGCTCATGCAGTTGCGCTTGTCGGGACGGTTGAAATAGACCCAGGCGACGCCTTCCACGATATCGAAGCGGACGGTATCCTCTTCGGGACGCGGATCGGGTTGCGACGGCATGGCCATGTGGCAGGCTCCTCAGGTTGAAATGCAGGGCCCCGTGGGAACCCTTAGTTGCGATTGCTATTGCCCATAGCGATCCAGATTGCTATGGGCAACAACAATCTTACCGATCGAACATCTATGCGCGACCCCTTGGCAACCTCCCCCGGCTATTCGCTCAGGCGCGCCTCGAGCGCGATGGCGGCGCTGCTCACCGAACGGCTTGCGCTGCTCGATCTGCGCACGGTCGAGGCGACGGTGATGATGCTGATCGCCGAGAACCCCCAGGTCACCGCCAGCAGGATCGGCGCGAGCCTGGATATCCAGCGCGCCAACATGGTGCCGCTGCTCAAGCGGCTCGAGGATGCCGGACTGATCGAACGCACCCCGATCGACGGCAAGTCGCAGGGACTGGCCCTGACCGCGGCCGGCACCGAGAAAACGGCCGCGGCGCGCACCACGATCCGGCGGTTCGAAGCCGAGCTGATCGAACGCGTCCCCCCGGAACACCGCGCCCACCTCTTGCCTGCGCTGGACGCTCTCTGGCGCTAGTTACGCCGCGCCCCTTGCGGGAGAGGATAGGTTGAGGCGCTTGCCGCGATCCCCGCCAGGTCCTAGGCAGCAGCCGAAGCGATTTGGGAGCAGCCAATGTCCGAAGTGTCCCTCCACCCGGTGCCCGCCGAATGGGCCGAAAAGGCGCTGATCGACGCCGAGGGATATGCGCTGAAATACCGCTTCTCGCTCGAGGACCCGGAGGGCTTCTGGCGCGGCGAGGCGCAGCGGATCGACTGGATCAAGCCCTTCACCAAGGTCAAGAACACCAGCTTCGACCAGGCCGATTTCGGGATCAGATGGTTCGAGGACGGCACGCTGAACCTCAGCGTCAACTGCCTCGACCGCCATCTGGAAAAGAGCGGCGACACGGTCGCGCTGATCTTCGAGCCCGACGATCCGGCGGCGCCCGGGCGGCACATCACCTACCGCGAACTCTACGAGGACACCTGCCGCTTCGCCAATGCGCTGCGCGGCCTGGGCGTGAAGAAGGGCGACCGGGTGACGATCTACCTGCCGATGATTCCGGAAGCGGCGGTGGCGATGCTCGCCTGCGCCCGGATCGGCGCTATCCATTCGGTGGTGTTCGGCGGCTTCAGCCCCGAAGCGCTGGGCAGCCGGATCGACGATTGCGCGAGCAGCTTCGTCATCACCTCGGACGGCGGGCTGCGCGGCGGCCGGCACACCGATCTCAAGGCCAATGTCGACGAGGCGCTGGAGCACCACGCGAAGGGCGTGGAGACGGTGGTGGTGGTCAAGACGACCGGCGCCGAGGTGACCATGGTCGAAGGCCGCGACCTGTGGTGGCACGATGCGGTGGCGGACCAGAGCGCGGAGTGCCCGCCCGAGGAGATGAACGCGGAAGACCCGCTGTTCATCCTCTATACCTCGGGCTCGACCGGCAAGCCCAAGGGCGTGCTGCACACCACCGGCGGCTATGCGGTGTGGGCCAGCATGACCCACGAATACGTGTTCGACTACCGGGCGGGCGAGATCTACTGGTGCGCGGCCGATATCGGCTGGGTCACCGGCCACACCTATATCGTCTACGGCCCGCTGGCGAACGGGGCGACCAGCCTGATGTTCGGCGGCGTGCCCAACTGGCCCGATTTCAGCCGCTTCTGGCAGGTGGTCGACAAGTACCGGGTCAACCAGTTCTACGCCGCCCCCACCGCGCTGCGCGCGCTGATGCGCGAGGGCGACGAGTGGGTGAAAAGGACCAGCCGCAAGAGCCTGAAAGTGCTGGGTTCGGTCGGCGAGCCGATCAATCCCGAAGCGTGGGAATGGTATTACAACGTGGTCGGCGACGGCCGTTGCCCGATCGTCGACACCTGGTGGCAGACCGAGACCGGCGGGCACATGATCACCCCCCTCCCCGGCGCCACCGCGCTCAAGCCGGGCAGCGCTTCGAAACCGATGTTCGGGGTCCGGCCGGCGCTGGTCGATCCCGCGAACGGGCATGTGCTGGAAGGCGCGGCCGAGGGCGCGCTGGTGATCGCCGACAGCTGGCCGGGCCAGATGCGCACCGTCTACGGCGACCACGAGCGCTTCTTCCAGACCTATTTCAGCCAGTATCCGGGCAGCTATTTCACCGGCGACGGCGCCCGCCGCGACGAGGACGGCTATTACTGGATCACCGGCCGGATCGACGACGTGATCAACGTCAGCGGCCACCGCATGGGCACCGCCGAAGTCGAAAGCGCGCTGGTGCTGCACCACGACGTGGCGGAGGCCGCGGTGGTCGGCATGCCGCACGACATCAAGGGCCAGGGCATCTACGCCTATGTCACGCTCAACGCCGGGGTCGAGCCGAGCGAGGCCCTGCGCAAGGAGCTGGTCCAGTGGGTCCGCAAGGAAATCGGCCCGATCGCCACGCCGGATGTGATCCAGTTCGCGCCGGGCCTGCCCAAGACCCGCAGCGGCAAGATCATGCGGCGGATCCTGCGCAAGATCGCGGAGAACGACACCGCGAACCTCGGCGATACGAGCACGCTGGCGGATCCGGGGGTGGTGGAGGATTTGCTGGCGAACCGGCCGGGGGGCTAGGGGCCGCTGATGCCCCTATTGCGGACGATAGCTCCCGCGTTACTTAGAGATTGACCTTAGCCAATATCGGGAGAATTGATCTGGCGAGGTGATCAGCCTGGGCACAGAGATGGGCAACAGGGTTCTCGAAAATCTCGATGGCGTGTTGGCGCAGATTCTCGCTGAAGCGAACGCCTTGCCTTCGCGATTTTAAGGAAGGCAGCCCTTATCCAACTCCGGCTAGGCCGCAAGCGGCCAAGCCTGCGCATCCTTCTCCCGTCAACGGGAGAAGAAATGAAGCACCCCAAAAACCCCTGTCCTACACGCGCCTGATCTGCTTCATCCTGCCGGATGACGCACCTCCCGCCCGCAACGCACACACCGCGCCCCGCCGCCGAATACCGCTGGACCCCGTCCAAGGCGCTCGCCTTCATCGAGGAGCTGGCGCGGCACGGCAAAGTCGCCGCTGCGGCGCGCAGCGTGGGGATGACGCGGCAGTCGGCCTATCGGCTCCGGGACCGGGTGCCGCAGGTGGCCGAAATCTGGCCGCGCGCGCAGGCCGCCGGGCGGGCGCGGCGATGCGGCAAGGCGGCGCTTTCTGCCGCGCAAGGCGACACTTCGGGAGCCGCAAGGTGACGGTTTGCGGGGCCAAGGCGACACATCCGGGTCGCAAGCCGACACTCTGGGGCAATTTGCCTCCGAACACCGTCAACCGCGTCAACTTCGCGCTGGCCGGCCGGCTTCGCGGATGGCAGACCGGCGCCGGCATCGCGCGGGAGCGATGCCCGCAACCGCCGCCGTGTGCGGCCACAGGAGCAGCTCGATGATCACCATCTACCACATCCCCCGCACCCGCTCCGTCCGGATCGTCTGGCTGATGGAGGAACTGGGCGAGGAATACCGGATCGAGCGTCTCTCGATGCCGGTCGGCGAGGACTATCTCAAGATCAGCCCGACCGGGCTGGTCCCGACGATCGACGACGACGGGATCGTGATGACCGGCTCGATCGCGATCCTGCAATATCTCACCGGGCGCCGGCTGGTCGCGGGCGACGAGGCGGCGAAGGCGCTGACCGTCGGCCCGCTGCCCGATCCGGCCGCCTATGCCGAGCACCTGCAACTGCTCCACTTCGGCGAGGCCGACCTTGCCACTCCGATCAGCGCGATCTTCCGCACGCTGATGGCGGTCAAGGACGGCGACCCGGCCAATCCTTCCTACGATTTCCTCGTTGCCTCGCTCGGCAAGCGCCTGGCCTGGCTCGAGACCCATTTCGCCGACGGGCGGAGCTGGGCGACCGGCGAGCGCTTCACCATCGCGGACATCTCGCTCGCCTATCCGCTGATGCGGCTCGAAACGGTGCGGCTCGGCCATCTGCTGACGCCCAATCTCGCCGCCTATCTCGCCCGCATGCTGGCGCGGCCGGCGTGGCTGCGGACCGTGGAAGTGTAGCAGGCGGCATGGGAGCCTCGGCCGCAGCACGGACCGGAAGCGCCGCCGCGCTCTGCTGCCTGGTGTTGAGCCTTGCCTATGTCGCAGCCCAGCTCGCGGAGTGGACCGGGGCGCTCGGCTCGGCGGGAGGCCCGAACGCCGCGAGCACAGCACTCGGGATCGCCCTGCTGCTCACCCCGTCGCTGCTGCTGGGTCCGGCCTTCGTCGTGACGATGGCCGCGCTGCATGCTGCGGCTCCCGAAGCGCGCAGAGTGTTCACGCTCGCCGGCCTCGCCTTCGCCGCGATGTACGCCACGCTGACCGGGCTGGTCTATGTCGTGCAGCTGACCTTCGTCGCGCCGCGGATCGCGGCGGGCGCCACGGCGGACATCGGCCTGCTGCTGTTCGTGCCCTACCGCTCGTTCCTGTTCGCGGTCGACCTCTACGGCTACGCGCTGATGAGCGCCGCGACGCTGATTGCGGCCTTCGGCCTGCCCGACGTGCCGGCACGGCATGCGGCCAACCGGGCCATGGTCGCCAACGGGCTGCTGCTCCCGTTTCTTGCCTTCCAGATGTTCGTGCCGCAACTGATCTGGATCGCCTCCGCCTGGGGCGTCACCTTCCCGCTCGCGATGATCCTGCTGCGGCGCCTGTTCCGCCAAATGCCTGGCGGATAGGGTATGGCCCTGCTAGGCTTGAATCCCTAAGGAGCGCGCCATGCGTCACCGCCTCTACCCGCTCGAAGACCTCGAGGACATCCCCGGCACCACCGTGTTCACCGCCAAGCGTTCGCGCCAGGCGTACCATCTGCACAAGTTCTGCATGTCGCTGATGGATGCCGCCAACCGCGAGGCGTTCAAGCAGGACGAGCGCGCCTATCTCGACCGGTTCCGGATGAGCGAGGAGCAGAAGCAGGCGGTGCTCGATCGCGATTTCAGCCGGCTGATCGATCTCGGCGGGAACATCTATTTCCTCGTCAAGCTCAGCAATACGGACGGCTGGAGCACGCAGAAGGCGGTCGGTTCGATGACCGGGATGACCGCCGACGAATATGCCGCGATGATGCGCGCGGGCGGCCGCTCGCCCGAAGGACAACGCTCGATCAGGGACAATCTGAAGTAATGGCTCGTATCACCGCTGGCATCGCCACCAGCCACGTCCCCGCGATCGGCGCGGCGATCGACAACGGCAAGACCGGCGACGAATATTGGGCCCCGGTCTTCGCCGGCTACGACTGGACCAAGGAATGGATCAGGGACAACACGCCCGACGTGGTGATCCTGGTCTATAACGACCACGCCTCCGCGATGATGCTCGACATCGTCCCGACCTTCGCGCTCGGCTTCGCCGAAGAGTTCGAACCGGCCGACGAAGGCTGGGGCGCGCGGCCGGTGCCGACGGTGATCAACGACACCGACCTTGCCGGCCATATCGCCGAGCAATTGGTGATCGACGAATTCGACATCACCATCATGAACGACATCAAGGTCGATCACGGGCTGACCGTGCCGCTGAGCCTGATGTTCGGCCAGCCGAGCGAATGGCCGTGCAAGGTGATCCCGCTGGCGATCAACGTCACCCAGTTCCCGACCCCCTCGGGCGATCGCTGCTGGCAGCTGGGCGCGGCGATCCGCGACGCGGTGCGGTCGTTCCCAGAGGATCTCACGGTGCAGGTGTGGGGCACCGGCGGCATGAGCCACCAGCTGCAGGGCCCGCGGGCCGGGCTGATCAACCCCGAGTTCGACAACGCCTTCCTCGACAATCTCACCAGCCACACCACCGCGCTGCGCCACATCACCCGGCTCGAATATCTCCGCCAGGCGGGGACCGAGGGGATCGAGCTGATCATGTGGCTGGTGATGCGCGCCGCGCTGGGCAAGAGCGTGGAGGAACTGCACCGCTTCTACCACGTGCCGGCATCCAACACCGCGGTCGGCCACATCGTGCTCAAAGCGCTGGACTAGCCCCCGCCCCCGTCGTTAGACTTAGTCAACGACAAGGGGAGAGGGTATCATGCGCAAATCGATGCGCGCGGCGGCGGCCGCGTTGGCAATGGCGGCGGGGCTTGGCGTGTCCGGCACCGCTTGGGCGCAACCTGCGCCGGTGCAGCAAGCCTGCCAGCGCGCATGCCTCGAAGGCTTCGTGAACAAGTACCTCGCCGCGATGGCCGCGCACACGGTCGACCCGAAGCTGTTCGCGCCCGAGGTGCGCTTCACCGAGAACGGGATCCGGCTCCCCTTCGGCACCGAGGGCCTGTGGGCCACCGCGAGCGGGGTGGGCCAATACAAGCTCTACGTGCCCGACACCGAGACGCAGAACGTCGCCTTCCTCGGCACGGTGCTGGAACAGGCATCGTCTTCCGCCACCGGGCCGCAGCGCCCGCCCGAGCTGGTCGGCCTCGCGCTGCGCCTGCGGATCGTGGACGGCAAGATCACGGAGGTGGAGCAGATCGCCGCGCGGCCCGATCGCCCGCTCGGCCCGAACGCCGGCAATGCGAGCAGCAACCCGTTCCCCGCCACGGGCGAGGCGGTCGAGAAGATGGGTGCGCCCGCGCCGATCTTCCTCGCCGACATCCCGGCCGCCCGGCGCCAGAGCCGCGCCGACCTGGTCCGGATCGGCAATTACTATTTCGACGCGGTGGAGCGGAACACCGGCCACGACTACTATCCCTTCAGCGACGATTGCCTGCGGCACGAGAACGGCATCGTCACCGCCGGCCCGCCGACGCCCGAGTTCCCGCAGCGCAAGGCGTGCAAGCAGCAGCTCCAGACCTCGCTGATCGGCGCGGTCACCAGCATCCGCGACCGCCGCTTCGTCGCGATCGACCGCGAACGCGGGATCGCCTTTGCCTTCGCCTTCTTCGACCATCGCCCGATCGACTGGACCTGGCAGCTCGGCGAATTGTTCAAGATCGACGGCGAGCAGATCACCCAGGTCGAGGCGATCTTCATCCGCGGGCCCTATGGCGTCTGCTCGGGCTGGAGCACCTACGAACAGTGCCGCAGCGAGCAGCCGCGGGATGAAAGGTAGGACGTTCTTCCTCTCCCGTTGACGGGAGAGGGATACGGAAGCTTGCCCGCGCAGCGGGTTAGCTGAAGTTGGGTGAGGGTTGCCTTTTTAAGCAAGAACAACCCTCATCCAGGTTACGCTAGCTCGCAAGCGAGCAAGCTCCACCATCCTTCTCCCGTCAACGGGAGAAGAAGGGAGGATGAAAACTGTGATCAAGCACCTGCTCCTGACCGCCGCGCTGCTGTGCGCCGCCAGCCCCGCCCTCGCCCAGAACGGCCCGCCGCCCAGCCCCTATGCCCCGCTGCAGGATCACCCGAGCTGCACGCTGGACGAGCTCAAGGCCGCCAGCAGCGCCTATGTCGAGGCGCAGAAGACCGGCGACATCGCGAAGCTCCCGCTCGATCCCAAGGCGCACTTCCTCGAGAACATGAAGGACGTCGAGAAAGGCGCCGGGCTGTGGAACACCGCCCTGCCGATCGCTCACGACATGAGCTTCCACGATCCGAAGCGCTGCAAGAGCTTTACCGAGATCGTCGTGACGGGAGGCGGCAAGCCCTATGTGATCGGCACCCGGCTCTACCTCCACCAGGGCAAGGTGATCCGCGTCGACAGCATCGTGACCAGGCCGGGCGACTGGCTGTTCAACGCCAATGCCTATGACAAATACACCAAGGCCGAGGACTGGTCAGAGCTGTTCAAATACCAGAAGACCGAACCCAAGGAGATGATGCGCGGCGCCAACGCCTATCTCGACGGCTTCGCCGACAAGTTCACCGACATTCCCTGGGGCACGCCCTGCGCCCGGCTCGAAGGCGGCGCCTATACCAACGCCAAGGGCGATCCGCATGCGAGCTGCGAGATCGGCCTGCCGCCCGGCGTGCTCTACATCGTCAACCGCGACTATCTGGTCGACGAGGAAAAGGGCGTGATCAACGTGTTCTGCCGCTTCGGCGGCTCGACCGGCGGCCCCGACGTCCACAGCTTCCGCTTCATCGACGGCAAGATCCGGGCGGTCCACACGCTCAGCGCCCTGCCCGGCCCGCAGGCGGACGACAAGGGCGGGATCATCCGCGGCGGCGGGATCAACGGGAGCTAGCATCTTTTCCCGCCGCGCTTACATCCGGTGCGAGGGGAGAACGCCATGCAATGGATCATCGCGGCAGCGGTGCTGATTGCCGGTCTCGGCGGCATGTTTCTGCTGGTCGGGACCGACGGCAATTCGATGCGGGGACGCGGCGGGATCGCCGGCTCCTTCCTCAGCGGTTTCGCGGAAGCCCAGGACCCGACGGCAGCATTGATCGCGCTCGAGAACGAAAAGCGTGCGAACATGCAGGGCGAAGAAGATGACGGCGATCCGCCCGATCCCGAGCGCCGTTAACCACCGCAACGCAATGCAATCTTAATCCCGTTGCTGCACAACCCCCGCCCATGATCAGGGGACACCGACCGCAACTGCTGCGCGCCGAAAGGCCGCGCACCGCCGCACGCCACCGCGTGTCCATCGCCGGCCGCCTCGGCATCGGCGAACGCCCGGCCGCGGACATCCTGGTGACCGACCTTGGCCCCAAGGGCTGCAGCCTGCAGGGCGACGCGGTCGGGGTGACCCGCTCGGAACGGCTGACCCTGTGGCTCGGCGAAGTCGGGCCGATCGCGGGCCAACTCAAATGGGCGAAGGCCGGCTCGCTCGGGGTGATGTTCGACGAACCGCTCGAAGACGAAGTGGTCGGCGCACTGTGGGATGCCGCCGCACGCGAGAAAATCGTGCCGATGCGGCGCGGCGAGGCCGAGGCTTCGGCCTAGGCTCCTAGCCGAACAGCCGGCCCAGTCCGCGCCGCAAATCCATCGCCGCCTGCGCCTGCAGCGCGGTGTCGGGCACCATCTCGAATGCATGGATCGCGCCCGGATAGACGTGCAGTTCGGTCTGCACCCCCGCGTCGATCAGGCGGCGGGCGTAATCGAGGTCCTCGTCGAGGAACAGATCGAGCGCCCCGGTGATCATGTAGCACGGCGGCAGGCCGGCAAGATCCTCCGCCAGCGCAGGGGAGAACCAACCCTTGCGCCCGTCCGTCGGCGCGTAGTCGCCGCGCAGGCTTTCCCAGCCGAAGCGGTTCTTGTCGCGGGTCCAGATGAACTCGCCGGTATGGGCGTTGTTCCACTGGTCGTCCGGGCCGCCGGTGCGCCAGTCGAGCATCGGATAGATCAGCACCTGCCCGGCGAGCCTGGGACCGTTCCTGTCGCGCGCCATCAGCGCCAGGCTGGCCGCGAGCCCGCCCCCGGCGCTCTCGCCCATCACCACGATCCGCGCCGGATCGACGCCGAGTTCTTCCGCTTGCTCGGCCAGCCACAGCAGCGCGGCGTAAGTGTCTTCCTGGGGGCCCGGGAACGGGGTTTCGGGCGCAAGCCGGTAATCGACCGACACGATCACGCAATCGTGCTCAAGCGCCAGCGGCTGCTTGGTCATGCCCGCGGTGTCGGCCGTGCCAACGACCATCCCGCCGCCGTGGATGTGCAGGATCGCCGCGCGCCTGGTGCGCTGCGAGGGCGGATTGATGACGACCAGCTTGACGTCGGGCGAATCCGGCACCTTCGCCCAGGCCTCGCTCGCCGCGAATGGTGGCGGCGGCAGACCCTCGACTGAAAACAACGGGTTGGCTCGCACATCGGCGAGTGTCTCCGCGGTGATCTCGATATCCGGCATCTCCAGCATGGCCGCGATTTCGGGATCGACGAGGTGACCGGTCTTGCTCATTTCTTCTCTCCCAATTTCGGTGATGCTTTGCCCAGCGCGAGTTCCGCATCAGAGAAGCGGATCGGCGTGCGCAGGCCTTTGATCCCGCCCTCCATCTCCAGCACCATCCCGCGCGCGGCAATCTGCGGATCGCCCAACGCCTCCGCGACGGTGTTGATCGGCCCTGCCGGGATCCCGCGCTCCTCCAGCGCCGCGAGCAAAGCGTCGCGCTGCCAGCTTCGCGTCTTTTCGGCGACCGCGGGGGAGACCGCCGCCCGGTCCGTCACCCGGCCCGCATTGGTCGCCCATTCGGGCCTGGCTTCGAGGCCGAGCAGTTCGACCAGCCGCGCGAATTGCGCATCGTTGCCAACCGCGATGATCGCCCAGCCGTCGGCGGTCGGGAATGCTTCGTAGGGCACGATGTTCGGATGCGCATTGCCGAGCCGCCTCGGCGCCGTGCCCGAGACGAGGTAGTTCATCGCCTGGTTCGCGAGCGTGCCCACCATCACGTCGAACAGCGCCATGTCGACCTGCTGCCCGCGCCCGGTCGCCTCGCGCTGGTGCAGCGCCGCCTCGATCCCGATCACCGCGTAGAGCCCGGTGAGGATGTCGGCATAGGCGACCCCGATCTTCATCGGCGATCCGTCGGGCTCGCCGGTGATGTCCATCAGCCCGCTCATCCCCTGGACGATGAAATCGTAGCCGGCGCGGGCGGCATAGGGCCCGTCCTGCCCGAAGCCGGTGATCGAGCAATAGATCAGCCGCGGGTTGAGCTCGGCCAGGCTCGCGTAATCGAGCCCGTATTTCGACAGCCCGCCGAGCTTGAAGTTCTCGATCACCACATCGGCATCGCGCACCAGCTCGCGCACCTGCGCCTGGCCCTCCGGCGTGGTGAAATCGATCACCACCGAGCTCTTGCCGCGGTTGGTCGCGTGGAAATAGGCCGCGTCCTTCGAGCCGTCGGCATTCTCGAAGAAGGGCGGCCCCCATTTGCGGGTATCGTCGCCCGCCGGGCTCTCGACCTTGATCACCTCCGCGCCGAGATCGGCCAGCACCTGCCCGGCCCACGGCCCCGCGAGAATGCGGGCCAGCTCGACGACCTTGATGCCCTGCAGCGGACTCATGCGAACTCCCTTTCCTCTCCCGCTGACGGGAGAGGGATACGAAGGCTTGCTCGCCCCGCGAGCTAGCCGGAGTTGGGTGAGGGTTAGTAAGATCAACCCTCATCCAGGTTTCGCTAACTCGCTGGCGCGAGCAAGCTGCACCATCCTTCTCCCGTCAACGGGAGAAGAAATCTAGAGCGGCGCAATATGGAAAATCCGCTCGGCATTTCCGTGGCATAGCGCGTGCATTTCCGCCTCGGTGCAGGGGAAGTTGTCGATGAACTCCACCGCCGGCTTCATCGGCTGGTAGGGGTAATCGATCGCCCACATCACCTTGTCGATGCCGAGCTTGTCGATCGCGTAACGCAGCGCGAGATTGTCCTCGACGCCGCTGGTGGTGATCACGAAATTGTCCTGGAAATATTCGGCCATGCTGCGCTCGGTCTTCTTCGAGCGGCCAGCCTTCTGCGCGCGGCTGTTCATGAAGTTCAGGCGCCAGAGCCAGAACGGCACCGCCTCGCCCATGTGGCCGATGCAGATCTTGAGCTTGGGAAAGGCGTCGAACACCCCGCCCGCCATCATCCGCACCGCGTGGGTGCCGACTTCCATGCCATAGCCCCACATCGCGCTGTCCATCCCGTAGTCCTGCAGCGGCCCCTTGAAGCCGTAGGACGCGGCGCGCGGGTGGATGTAGATGCAACGATCCAGCGCTTCGGCCGCCTCGAGGATCGGCCAGAACTTCGGATCGTCGAGATATTCGTCGTAGGTGTGGCTGTTGATCATGAAGCCGTTCATGCCCAGCTCGTTTACCGCCCGCTCCATCTCCTTCGCCGCGCGCTTGGGACTGTGCGGCGCGAAGCTGGCGAGGCTGGCGAAGCGAGTGGGGTATTTACGGCACAGCCCGGCGAGCACGTCGTTGGCGAGCACCGCCAGTTCCATCGCCGTATCGGCATCGAACATCTGCACCCCCGGCGCAGTGAGCGCGAGCAGGTGCATGTCGACGCCCAATTCATCCATCTGGCTGAGCCGCGTGTCTTCCGCATCGAGCAGCCCGTCGAGGAAGTTGACCCCCGCATATTGCGAACCGCCGCCCTCCTGATCGTAGATTCCCGCGACCAGCAGCTTGTCGAGGCTTTGCGAGGGCCCGTGGCACACCTTCTTCAGCTCGGCCGCGACCTCGGGGATCGACCAGGCTTCCTCGGTCGCGATCTTGCGGATTTTCTGGGACATCGGTGCAGGCTCCTCTCCTGATTTTGGAACGCACTATGGCGATGACGGACGGAAGCGCAACGCCGTTTCATGGACGCGAATTCGAACTGGCGGGAAGCCGCCGCAGAAACTATTCGCTAGACCATGAGCGCCGATCACGATGCCCTGTTCCTTGCGGCCGAAGGCGATGCCGCGCTTTGCACCATCGTCGGAATCGACGGCAGTTTCTCCCGCCGGGTCGGCGCGCAACTTGCGGTAGCGCGCGACGGGAGGGTCGCGGGCGACCTGGCCGACAATTGCCTCAACGCCGAACTCGCGAACCAGAGCGCGGAGGCGATGGCCGAGGGCGAGGTACGCCTGCTGCGCTACGGCAAGGGATCGCCCTTTATCGATTTCCGCCTGCCCTGCGGATCCGGGCTGGACATCGTGATCGATCCCCAGCCCGATCGCGCGGCGCTGCGGGCAGCGGTGGCGGACATCGGCGCCCGGCGCGAGACCGCGCTGGCGCTCCCCGCTTCGGACTTCATCGCAACGCGGCGCTACATTCCCCCGGTGCGGCTGGCGGTGCTCGGCGCAGGGGCCGAATGCGCGGCGCTGGTCAAGCTCGCCCAGGCCCAGGGGATCGCGGTCGACTGGCGCGAGGCGGGCAACGGGCTCTCGCTGGACCGGGTGCCCGAAGACCTCGCGGCCGATCCCTGGACCGCGGTGCTGCTGCTATTCCACGACCACGAGTGGGAGCACGCGCTGCTCGAATGGGCGCTTTCGACCCCGGCGTTCTATATCGGCGCGCAGGGCGGCGCCCCGGCCCGGATCGAGCGGCTGACGCGGCTGCGCGCGGGCGGCCTAGGGGATGAACAGCTTGAGCGGATCAACAGCCCGGTCGGCCTGATCCCGCGGGCGCGCGATCCGCAGGTGCTGGCGCTGTCGGTGCTGGCAGAGGTGGTCGGCGCGCACGAAGCATTGCACCCGCACCGATGAGCGGCGGGCTGGCGATCGCGGTCCTTGCCGCCGGCAGCGCATCGCGCTTCGGCGGCGGCAAGCTCGACGCGGATTTGAACGGGCGCCCGCTCGGGCATTATGCGGTCGCGGCGGCGCAAGCGCTCGGCCGGCCCAAGATCGTGGTCGGGAAGCCGATCCCCGATTTCGCGAGCGAGGCGCTGGCGCTGGGCGAGGCGACCCTGCTCAGGAACAAACGTGCCGGCGAGGGGATGGCGACATCGGTGGCGCTGGCCGCGATGCAGGCGGCCGCCGCAGGCGCGGACGCGCTGTTGCTGCTGGCGGCCGACATGCCGCTGGTGCGGGCAGAGACGCTCGCGGCGCTGGTCGCGGCGACAGGGACTCGCCCGGCGGCGGTGCTGCACCCCGACGGGCATCCCGGGATCCCGGCGTGCTTCCCGCCGGGCTGGTACCCCAGGCTGGCAGCGCTTGAAGGCGATCGCGGCGCCGGGGCGCTGCTGCGCGATGCACAGGTGACGCTGGTCGAGGTGGCGCCCGACGAGCTGCGGGATGTGGATACCGTCGCAGACCTAGACAGCCTACCCCTCTCCAGGCCCCGTTAGCTCCTTCCGGAGCAAACTGCCCTATCCTCTCCTCCGACCCGGGGGAGAGGATAGGGAGGGGGTCTGGCCTACGCCAGATCCTCCGGCCGGATCGGCAGGCTCCGGATGCGCTTGCCGGTCAGCTTGTGCAGTGCATTGACCAGCGCCGGGATCACCGGCGGCAGCGCCGGTTCGCCCAGCCCGGTCGGATCGTGGTCGGTCGGCACCCATTCGACATGGATCTGGGGCGTCACCGGCATGCGCGGCAGCGGATAGTCGTGGAAGTTCGACTGCTTGACCGCCCCGCCCTCGATCTCGATCGCCAGCGCCATTGCCTGGCCGATGCCGTCGATGATCGCGCCGTTGACCTGGTTGAGCGCGCCGAACGGGTTGATGATGTGTCGGCCGACGTCGCCCGCCGCCCACACATTGTGCACCACGGGGCGCTGGTTCTCGATGCTGGCCTCGACCACCTCGGCGAAATAGCCCTGGTGGCTGTAGTAATAGCCGAAGCCCATCGCGTGGCCCTTGGGCAGCTTCTTCTTGCCCCAGCCGCTGATCTCGACCGCCTTCTTCGTCACGCCGCGCAGGCGATCGGGGGTGAAACCGACCGTGGTGCCCGCGAACCCCTTGGTGTCGGGTTCCTTCTGCGCGCCTTCGACCAGCGCCATCACCAGCGTCGGCAGATCGGTGCCCGCGGCCTCGGCGACTTCGTCGAGGAAGCTCTGGGTCACGAAGGCGAGGCCGTTCGATCCGGGCGCCCGCAGCGCGCCCATCGGCACCGCGGTCTTCATCTTGCTCTGGGCATAGCGCAGGTTGGGCACATGCCCGGCCGGGAAGATGTCCGGCCCCATCGCCGCCGGGTTGTAAGACCCGCCGCCGATATCGAAGGTGATGAAATGGTCGTCGAAGCCGATCACCTTGCCCTTGGCATCGAGCGCCGCGCGCAGGCGGTGCCAGCCGGCCGGCCGGTAGAAATCGGTCCGCACGTCGTCTTCTCGGCTCCAGATCATCTGCACCGGGGTTCCGGGCATCTTGGCCGCGATCGCGGCCGACTGATACATGAAGTCGTTGGTCAGGCGCCGGCCGAAGCCGCCGCCGAGACGGGTGATGTGCACCTTCACCTTGTCGGGCGAGAGGCCGAGCATCTTGGCAACGCCCGCCTGGCCCGGCTGCGGGTTCTGGGTCGGCGCCCACATCTCCATCGCGCCGTCGGGATGGCACAGCGAGGTGCAGTTCATCGGCTCCATCGGCACGTGGGCGAGGAACGGATAGTGGTATTCGGCATCGACCACCTTGGCGGCCGAGGCGAAGGCCGCATCGACATCGCCGTCGGTGCGGAAGGTTTCTTCCGACTTGCCGCCGGCCATCAGCGCGCGGGCCGTCTCGTCATAGCCCTTGGTCGAATGGCTCGCCCATTCGCCGTTGTCCCACTGGGTGTTGAGCTTGGCGCGGGCCTGCTGGGCCAGCCACCAGTTCTTGGCGATCACCGCGACGCCGTCGACCAGCTCGTCGGCCTGGCCGGTGCCCTTGAGCACGAAGGCGTCGATGACGCCCGGCATGGCCTTGGCCGCATCGAGATCGGCCGACACGAACTTCGCCCCGAACACGGGCGCGCGATCATAGGCCGCATAGACCATCCCCGGCAGCAGCGTATCGACGCCGAAGATCGGTTCGCCATGGACGATCCGCGGGCTGTCGATCCCGCCGATCGCACGGCCGATGATCGTGAAGTCCTTCGGGTCCTTGAGCACCAGCGCCTTCGGATCGGGTGCCGGAAGCAGCGCCGCGGCCGAGGCCACCTCGCCGTAACCGAGCGTCTGCCCGTTCGCCGGATTGGTGATCACGCCCTTGGAGGTCTTGAGCGAAGCGGCGTCGACGCCCCATTTCGCCGCCGCGGCGGCAACCAGCATCTGGCGCGCGGCCGCGCCGACCTGGCGCATCGGGATCCAGTTCATCGGGGTGGCGAAGCTGCCGCCCGCGATCTGCGGCCCGTACCTGGCTGCGTCGGTATCGGCCTGGACGATCTTGATGCGATCCCAGTCGGCGTCGAGTTCGTCTGCGATCAGCATCGGCAGCATCGTCTTGATGCCCTGCCCGATCTCCGGGTTCTTGCCGGTGATCGTGATCAGCCCGTCGGGCGCGATCGTCACGAAGGCGCTGAGCGTGCCCGAGGCGGCATCGCCGCCGCCGACCGCCGCGCGCGCGACCATCGGGATGGCAGCCGTCAGCATCAGCCCGCCGCCGGCAAGCGCGCCTGCGCGCAGGAAGCTGCGGCGCGAAACGGTTCCCATCTCAGACATCGGCCTGCTCCTTCTTCGCGACCGCCGAGGCGACCGCGATCGCGGTCTTGATCCGGCCGTAGCAGGCGCAACGGCAGATGTTGCCGCTCATCGCCGCCTCGACCTGGCGTTCGTCGGGTTCGGGATTGCGCTTGAGCAGCGCGCTGGCGTTCATCAGCTGGCCGGCCTGGCAATAGCCGCACTGCATCACGTCATGCTCGAGCCAGGCATCCTGCAGCGCCTTGCCCACCGGCTCGTCTGCCAGGCCCTCGATCGTGGTGACCTGCTTGCCTTCGAGCGAGCCGACCGGGGTCACGCAGGAGCGGGTCGCGACTCCGTCGACCTGCACGGTGCAGGCGCCGCACAGCGCCTTGCCGCAACCGAACTTGGTGCCGACCATGTGCAGCTCGTTGCGCAGCACCCACAGCAGCGGCATTTCGTCGGGCACGTCCACTTCGCGCGGCTTGCCGTTGATGGTGACCGTTCGGGCCATGGTGCTCCTCCAGGAAAAGTATGCTCGGAAATGCCGACAGACTACCGGCGTCGGCGTCGCACTGCAACAATAGTTAGCCCGCAAAGGTTCACTTTGCCCGGCGGGGCTGGACAAACCGGACACAATCAACCACTGGCGCGCGACACGTTACTTTTGGGGCGCTTTGGGGCTAGGGTTCCGCGCGAATCGGCGCTGCGGTAAGGCCGCGCCGAAATGGTTTGAAGGGAATATTCGATGCCGTTGGTCAACATGAAGCCGTTGCTGCGCGATGCGATGGACAATGGCTACGCGGTCGCCGCGTTCAACCTGGTCGATTACAACACCACCAAGGCGATGGTGAAGGCCGCCGAGGAGCTGAACGCCCCGGTGATCTGCCAGACCAGCGCCAAGACCATCAAGTATTACAGCCACAAGGAAATCGTCAGCTGGGTCCGCACCGTGGCCGAGGATTCGCCGGTTCCGGTGGTGCTGCACCTGGACCACTGCAAGGACATTCCGATGATCGAAGCCTGCGCCAAGGCGGGCTGGACCTCGATCATGATCGACGCGTCGGAGCTGCCGTTCGAGCAGAACCTGGCCGAAAGCCTCAAGGTGCGCGAGATCGCCGAGAAATACGGCGTCGGCATGGAAGCCGAGCTCGGCCAGATCATGGGCGTCGAGGATGACGAGCATGTCGCCGAGGAGGATTCGATCCTGACCGATCCCGAGGATGCGAAGCGCTTCTGCGATGCGCTCGACCTGTCGGCCTTCGCCTGCGCGGTCGGCACCGCCCACGGCTTCTACCACGGAGATCCGGTGGTCGATTTCGACCGCATCGAGGCGATCAACGAACTGACCAAAACCCCGATGGCGCTGCACGGCGGCACCGGCCTGTCCGACGAGACCTTCGCCAAGGCGATCGCGCGCGGCGCATCGAAGATCAACATCTCGACCAACCTCAAGCACGTGTGGGTCAAGAGCTTCGTCGACTACCACCTCGCCAATCCCAAGGACTTCGAGCCGCTGCGGGTGGGCGATGCCCAGTATCAGGCGTGCAAGGCGATGTTCCACGGCTTCATCGAGAAGTTCGGCGGCGCGGGCCACGGGAGCAGCTTCCTGTCGAAACTCGACGCCAGTTCGACCAAGGCGGCCTGACACCCCATGATCAAGGCCCTGATTTTCGATTGCGACGGCGTTCTGGTCGATACCGAGCGCGACGCGCACCGCGTCGGCTTCAACCGCGCGTTCAAGGAATTCGGCATCGACGCGGAATGGAGCGTCGAGCTCTACGGCAAGCTCCTCCTGGTCGCCGGCGGCAAGGAGCGGATGCGCGCCTATTTCGATGAATACGGCTGGCCCGCGGGTGCCGACAGCGCCGAGCAGAAGGACGAGCTGATCCTCGCCCTGCACCTCAAGAAGACCGAGATCACCTCGAACATCGTCTCGGACCTCCCGGTGCGCCCCGGCATTCTGCGGATCATCGACGAGGCGATCGCCGCGGGGGTGAAGCTGGGTGTCTGCACCACCTCGAACGCCAAGTTCATCGACGCGGTGCTCGACCTGTTCGGGGCCGAGCGCAAGGCGGCGTTCGACTTCGTCCATGCGGGCGACGTGGTGGCGAAGAAGAAGCCGGCGCCCGACATCTACCTGCTGGCGCTCGAGACGCTGGGCCTTCCGGCCGGCGACTGCGTGGTTATCGAGGACAGCCGCAACGGATTGCTGGCCGCCAAGGGGGCGGGCTTCCCGACGCTGATCACCACCAGCACCTATACGGTTGACGAGGATTTTGCCGAGGCGGACAAGGTCGTCTCGGAATTGGGAGATACGCCGAACATCCAGGTGACCCTGGAGGATCTCGGCGCGCTGGCCGCCCAGGCGGCCGTCTGAAGGAGCCTATCACAATGAGTGCAATTCCGCAGGCCGACATCGAACGCGCGATCCGCACGACCGCGGCCACCGTGCTTCGCAACGAGCATTATTTCTCCGATCTCGACGGTCTGGCCGGCGACGGCGACTTCGGGACCTCGCTCGCCACCGGCTTCCGCGTAATCGACAACGAATGGGGCGAAATCGACAAGAGCAACATCGGCGCGATGCTGCTCAAGATCTCGATGCTGGTCTCCAAGCACGTCGGCGGCAGCTCGGGCCCGATCTGGGGCACGGGTTTCATGAAGGCCGCCATGCTGACCCGCGGCAAGGAAGAGATCTCGCTGGACGAGCTGGCCGAGATGCTCGGCGCGGCGATCGAGGGCATCCAGGCCCGCGGCGGCGCCAAGCTGGGCGACAAGACCCTGCTCGACGCGCTGATCCCGGTCCACGAGACGCTCAAGGGCCACTGCGCCGCGGGCGACAAGGCCGCCGCGCTCAAGGATTGCGCCGGCGTCGCCGAACAGGCGATCGACGAGACCCGCACCCTCGTCGCCCACCGCGGCCGTGCGAGCCAGGTCGGCGAGCGCAGCGCGAACACCCCCGATCCCGGCATCGTCTCGATCGCCGTGATCCTGAACGACTGGTGCAAGGAATTCGGCATCGCCAACACGCCGACCGTGGCCGAAGTCGTCAACCAACCCGCCTGACCATTCGAATCCCTGGGAGAGAGGAAAACCCATGAAGAAGTTCGTCAACGATCCCGCCAAGTTCGTGCCCGAGTTCATGAAGGGCATCGCGCTCGCGAACCCCGACCTGCTCGACTTCAACGAAGAGTTCCAGATGGTCACCCGCAAGAGCGGGCCGAGCAGCTCCAAGGTCTCGATCGTCCAGGGTTCGGGCTCGGGCCACGAGCCCGCGCACGTCATGGCGGTCGGCCCGGGCATGCTCACCGCCGCCTGCCAGGGCGCGGTGTTCGCCGCCCCGCCGGTCGATGCCTGCTACGAAACGATCAAGGCCGCCGCGTCCGACGCGGGCGTGCTGGTGCTGGTCAACAACTACCAGGGCGACCGCATGGCCTGGGACATGGCGACCGAAATGGCGACCGCCGAAGGCATCAACGCCCGCCAGTTCTGGATCAATGACGACGTTGCGGTGGAAGACAGCCTCTACACCGTCGGCCGCCGCGGCGTGGCCGGCAACTTCTTCGTGATGAAGGCCTGCGGCGCCGCCGCCGAAGCCGGCGCGAGCCTCGACGAGGTCGAAGCGGTGGCGAAAAAGGTCAACGACAACGTCCGTTCGATGGGCGTCGCGCTGACCAGCTGCATTCCGCCCGCCAAGGGCACCCCGATCTTCGAACTCGGCGACGACGAAATCGAAGTCGGCGTGGGCATCCACGGCGAACCGGGCCGCCGCCGCGAGAAGATCCACAGCGCCGACGCGATCACCGAGGAACTGTTCGAAGCCGTCTCGAGCGACATCCCGTTCAAGTCGGGCGACCGGGTCGCGATCATGGTCAACGGCCTCGGCGGCACCCCGATCACCGAACTCTACGTGATCTACGCCAAGGCCCACGAGCTGGCCGAAAAGGCCGGCTTCACCGTGGTCCGCAACTATGTCGGCGAATATTGCACCTCGCTGGAAATGGCCGGCGCCTCGCTGACCATCCTCAAGCTGGACGACGAGCTCGAGAAGCTGCTCGCCGCCCCGGCCGAGACCGCCGCGCGCATCTTCTGATCGCCGCAGCACCCGCTGGATTGCGGAACGCCCCGGGGGAAACCTCGGGGCGTTTTTCTTTGACCGCCCGCTCCGCCGCGCCTAATCCGGGGCCATCGTTCACCGCGCCTCGCGGTGGCCGCGGGAAAGCAGTACCGTGGTGGATTGAACGCTCCGGCAGTGCCGGGGTGTGCAGTCTGCCGCGGGGTGCCGTCAAGCAGGAGACGGCCATGCCTTCGGTTCCCACACTTACGCCCAAGCAGCTCGCACAGTTCCGCCGCGACGGGATGTTGCGGCTCGACAGGCTGCTCTCGCCCGAGGGCGTCGCCCGCGCCCGCAGCGTGGTGCTGGCGCAGTTCGCAAAGCTCGGCCTGTGGCGCGACGGCGCCTGGAATATCCCCGACGCCTTGCCCGATTGGCCCTCCGCCGGGATCAAGCCCGCGCGCGACATCGGGCATCGGCATCCCGAGATCGATGCGCTGGTCGCCGAACCTGCAGTGATGGCGCTGGTCGAGCAGCTCAACGGCAGCGCCGAGATCGACCGCACGATCCACCCCGGCTCGCAGGTGCTCGCCTCGCTGCCCAATGCCGGCCCGTGGGTGCTGCCGGACAGCTGGCATGTCGACTGTCCCCGCCTGCCAAGCGGCCGCAGCCCCGGCGTGCAGATCTTCACCTTTCTCGAGGAGGTCGGCCCCCGCGGCGGCGCGACGCTGTCGCTGGCCGGATCGCACCGCCTGTTCGACAAGGGCCGGGCGATGAAGACCAGGGACATCGTCCGCGGCCTGCGCGGCGAGCCCTTCTTTGCCCGGCTGGCGGCCGAACGCTTCGACCTCGCCGATCCTGCGATGCCCCTGCCGTTCGGCGCGATCGGCGACGTGGCGCTCGAGGTGGTCGAGCTGACCGGCAGGCCGGGCGACGCATGGCTGGTGGACCTGCGCGTGCTCCATTCCGGATCGCCGAATGCGGCGCGGCATCCGCGCGTGATGGTCACCCGGCGCTTCGTGCGCGCGGCGCTCGTGCCGGAAATTTCGGCGGCCTATGGCTGGCGCTAGCCCAACACCCCGCGCCGCTTCATCGCCGCCGCGTACCAGACCAGCAGCACCGCGATCACCACCACGATCGCATTGACCGTCGCCGCCCCGGCGTTCGCATAGCTGCGCGAGGTGCCCATCGCGTAGTCGTAGCCATGGGTCACGACGATCGCGGCCAGCGACAGGACGAACACCCGCAGCGCCTTCGCATTGCGCATCAGCAGCAGCACCGAGCCGGCAATGCCCGCGAAATCCGCGATGTCGGTAACCACCGTGAACCACGGCGCCTGCGCGGAATAATAGGCGACCTCGTCCGGCCGCATCTCCAGGTGCCCGAGTTGCGCCATGAAGATCGTCACCGTGCCCGCCGCGTACCAGAGCAACGCCGCGATCCCGATCGCCCACAAATGCCACGGCGGCTTGATGCCTGCTTCCCCTGTCATGTCCTTCCCCTCGTTTCCATCAGACTATCACACAACCCCGTCCCGAAAAACCGCGCGCTATTGGACAAGTGTAAAATAGCTGGCGCCGGCCGGTGCTTCGCGATAGCCTCCCCCTCCATGAAAACACCCCTGCTTGCGGTCGCCTCCGCCCTCGCCCTCCTCGCCGCCGCACCGGCCTCGGCCGAGGCGCTTTACGTCCATGCGGGCAGACTGCTCGACGTCGACAGCGGAGAGGAACTTACCGGCCAGTGCGTGTTCACGCAGGACAAGGCGATCGTGCGGATCGAGCCCTGCGGAGCTACCCCGGCGGGCGCGCGGGACATCGACTGGAGCGGCTACACCGTGCTGCCGGGCCTGATCGACCTGCACACCCATCTGGTCGATGTCGGCGAGAGCGCGGACGTGGCCGAGCCGATCAAGACCTCGCCCCAGGCCACCGCGCTGCTCGGCGTGCGCAACGCCTGGACCACGCTGAACGCCGGCTTCACCACCGTGCGCGACGTCGGCACCTATCGCGGGCTGACCGACGTCGACGTGCGCAATGCGATCAACAACGGGATCATCCCCGGCCCGCGCATGTATGTTGCGGGCGCCTATATCACCAAGCCGGGCGGCGGCGGCGAGGTCAACGGGGTGATGCCCAACGACCAGCTTCCGCCCGACATGCGCCTGGGCGTCTCCTCGACCCCGCAGGAAACCCACGACCGCGCCGAATTCCTGTTCGCCCACGGAGTGGACTTCCTCAAGCTGATCGCCACCGGGGCGGTGCTGGCGCTCAACAACGACGTCAACGAGACCGAACTGACCCAGGCCCAGATGCAGGCCGCGGTCGACGTCGCGAAGGAGCACGGCAGCTTCGCGATCGCCCATGCCCACGGCGCCGAGGGCATCAAGGAAGCGATCCGCGCCGGCGTCCGCACGATCGAACACGCCAGCCTGATCGACGACGAGGGGCTGCAACTCGCCAAGGACAAGGGCGTCTGGCTGGTGATGGACATTTACGACGGCGACTGGATCGACGAGGAAGGCACCCGCGCGGGCTGGCCCGCCGAAATGCTCCAGAAGAACCGCGACACCACCCTCGCCCAGCGCGAACGCTTCGAGAAGGCGGTGAAGATGGGCGTCAAGCTGGCCTTCGGCACCGATGCCGGGGTCTATCCCCACGGCATGAACGCGCGCCAGTTCGCCTATATGGTCCAATGGGGCATGACCCCGCTGCAGGCGATCCGCGCGGCGACGGTGGAAGGGGCGACGGTGCTCGGCCGCTACGACCAGTTCGGCTCGATCACGGCGGGCAAGTCGGCCGACATGATCGCGGTTTCGGGCGACCCGCTGCAGAACATCCGCGTGCTCGAAAGCGTTGCGGGGGTGATCAAGGAAGGCGTGAAGTACAAATAGGCCGGGCGCTCACGCCGCCTTCAGCCACGCCCGCGCCGCGGCGATCTCGCCCGGTTCGAACGTCCGGATTTCCCCGGAAGAGAACACATTGCCGATCCTGGACAGAACTTCGATCCAGCGACGATCGGATACCACCGCCGCGCGTTCGATCCGCCCGAACATCGGCAGGCCCTGCCTGAGGTCTTCCCAGAACGCGGCGGGCTCGATCCCCTCGAGATGGTCGATCACCTCGAGCACGCGAATCTTGCCGGTGGCCGGAAGGTCCGCCCTGAGCCTGGTCCAGGTCGCGTCGATCTCGTCCTTGGTGACTTTGCCGGACACGTGGAACTCCATTACCCCGCCATCGGGACTGCGATAGTCGATCATCGGTGTTTCCTTTCTCCTGTTAGGAAAGAACGAAAACGGCCGATCGTTCCGATCCAGCGGCTCGGCGCGGCGGTTACGCCTCCGCTAGTTCACAGCCACCTTCGCCTCGCCGTCGCCGCGGTTGGCAGTGAGGGTGATCCCGGCACCGGGGCCGCTGGCGGGGCCGCTGCCCATCGTGTCGCCCGTGGAGACGAGTTTGACCCAGAGCGAGTCCTTGCCCTTGTAATAGGCGGTAGCGGTAGCATTACGCAGCGCGTCCAGGCTGCCCAGCTCGGTCCCCGTGTCCGCCGCGGTAAAGCCCGGCAGCTCGAACATCACCCACGAGCCCCGGTCCAGCTCCTTCACGTTGAGGGTCAGCGCCTGCCTTGCGGTGGTCACCTTGAACTCGGTGCCCGCGCGCACGTTGGTTTCTCCTGCGGCGGGGAAATCCTTGCCGTCGCGGGTGAGCGTGACCGGCAGCGGCGGGCCCGCCGCGGCCTTGGCGCCGCCACCGGGCCCGAAGTTCTCGAAGCCGGGCGGGACAACCGCACCGCCGACGGTCATGCGGCCGACATCGCCCTTGCACACCGCGGCGTTCCAGCTCGGCTTGCGCTCGCAGGCATCGTCGATCGCGATCGCGTCATTGGCGTCGTCGATCAGGATGAAGGAATTCGGCACGCCGCCGACCGAGCCGTCGACGTCCTTGAACACCGAGGTCTTGTAGGTCGCATTGCCGTAATCGTCGTTGCTCCATTTGTGCTCGATCGGCGGGAAATAGACCGGCTTGGCGTTGACGAAATGCGCGCGTTGGACGGTGTTGTTGGTGCTCATCCCGAAGCTCGTGAACAGCAGGTAGGAAATCGCCCCGGTCTTGCGGGTGGCGTTGTCCTGGAAGTTCACGAAGGTGACGTTGTCGAGGTGATGCAGGTAGTCGTAGAACTCGTAGCCGCGGATCGGGAAGTCCGCGAGCGCCGGCTCGGGCAGGCTGCGGCCGTAGGCCACTTCGGCCGGCGTGGTCGGATTGCCGATATTCGCGCTCTCGCCGACGAACAGCGAGTCAACCACCTTCGAGGTGTAGAGCGAGTGGTTGAAATTGGCCGAGGCGTGGGTGTAGCCGATCGCATTGTCCGCCAGTTTCAGGCCCTTGAACAGGTCCATCTCGCCGCGGGTCCACATCCCGCCGTTGCGGTTCTTGTAGCTGGTGAAGTCCTCGATCACCGTCTCCACCTGCGCGCTCTTCGCGTCGGTCGGATCGGCCAGCGCGATGTGCCCGCCAACCGCAAAGTGGCCATTCGCCTGCGGGCCGCGATCGGACATGAAGCCGTCGAAGTTCGAATGGGCGGTGTTGCCCTTGAACTCGCGATAGGCCGTGCGGCGCGGGAAGACGTCGAGGTCCTTGCCCTCGTGCGCCCCTGTCGGATGCTCGGGCAAGGCATACCAGAACCCGATCTGCTCGGACCCCGCGGCGACGTTGTCGCGGTAGATATTGTCGGGGTTGGTGATCCAGAAGGTCGACACGTTGTTGTCCGAGGGGATCAGGATGTCCCTGGCGTTCTGGCCGTCGGTGCGGAAGTTCTTGCCGTCGGCCGTCATGAACGGGCCGAGGTTGGTCGGCACGCAAGGGCTGCCGTCGGGATGGCACTTGGTCAGGATGCCGAGATTGTGGACGAACTGGTTGCCGGTCTCGACCGCATCTTCGAGGAAGTAGCAGTGGCCGACCGTGTTGTAGGTCACGTTGTTCTCGATCCGCAGGTCGTTGGTCCCGTGAACGGTCACGCAGCGGCTGTAGGTGTCGTGGATCGACGAGTTTTCGATATATTGCCCCCGCCCCTCGCCGATGATGTGCCAGTGGATAGGGTAGCGGGCGAGGTGCATGTTCTGGCCCATGCGATTGAGCTCGACGCCCGAGACGTACATCTTCGATCCCGCCATCGCCATGATGTGGCCGCCGAAATAGGTCTTCGCCGCGTCGTCCGAGGCCTGGATCTTGATGTTGCGGGTGAGCAGCCCGACTTCGCCGCGCTCGTCGACTCCGAAGGTGATCTCGCCGAAGTGCATGTACTGGAGCGGCCGGTCGAGCGTGAGCGTGTTGCCGCCGATCGCCGCGATCGTGCGTTGCTCGGCCTGGTGGGGGTCGAAATCGGTCGAGGCGAGAACGATCGTGTCGCCCTTGCGCCAGCCGCGCGCATCGAGCACCTCGATCCGGCTGCTGCCGGCCTTCGCGGTGCCCGCCAGCTTGGTCCAGGCGTTGGTGCGGTTGCCGTGCAGGCTCAGCGTTCCGCCGAGCAGCATGATTCCGCGGTCGCCCATCGTGTTGACGTCTTCGTTGGGCACATTGTCGGTCAGGGTAATGGTGGCGTTGCGGGTGTGGGGCACCCCCTCGCTGCCGATGTCGAGTTCGCCGCCCTGGACGTAGATCCACTCGGTCTTCAGGTCGATGTCGGCCTCGTCCGAAAAGCTGAGCCTGCCATCGAGCGTGAGGCTGCGCAGCGCCGGCGGGCTGACATCGAGCAGGATGTTCCGGTCGCGCCCGATCGTTACCGCATCGCCTTCGCCCGGCACCTTGCCGTCGGGCCATGAGGCCGGATCGGACCAGCGCGTCTGCTTGACCCCCGCGGCCGGAGCGCTGTGCGCGCTCATGTCCATGTGGGAGTGGTCTTCCTCGGCCCTCGCCGCGGCCCCAAGGCCGAGCGCGAGAAGCAACGAAACAACAAACAGCCGAATTCGCGTGCGCACCACGTCTATCCCCTCATCCGGGACCTTTTGGCCCCATTCTCCCATTTACCCGCGGAAACTGCTCGCGCCTCCGGACAGAGTCAATTCCGCGTTTGTCGCGGATTGCAGCGCCGGCTCGGGCGGGCGGCACCCACAGCCCGGCGCGCCCTTTGCACTAGTTCGCCGCGACTTTTGCCACCGGGCCGGTCTCGTCGCCCGCCTTGCTGACCTCGAGGCGGGCTCCTGCCGGGAACGCCCCGCCGGGACCGGTGCCGACCGTGCTCACACCGGCACCGGGCCGGCCGATGGTCACGTTGAGGCCCGCCGAATTATCGACCACGAGCTTGGCCCACAGCGTGCCCTTGTCGCTAAAGTAGGAGGTCTCGCGCGCATCGCGCAGGGCGGCCAGGCTGGGCTCCTGCTTCCCCCCGGCGGCAGCGGCGAAGCCCGGAAGCTCGAAAATCACCCACGCCCCGTTGTCCATTTCCGTCAACGTCAGGGTCAGCGCCTTGCGGGCGGTTTCCACCCGCACCTCGGCGCCGCTGCGGATCGTGGTCTGGCCGGTGAACTCCCACCGCCGGCCGTTGCGGCTGAGCATGACCGGATCGGCGATCGGCGCATTGCCGAAGCCGAAATCGCCACCGACGTTGAAGTGGCCGAAATCGCCCTTGCATACCGCGGCGTGCCAGTCCGGCCTGATCGTGCAGGCCTGTTCGTCGGAAGCGATGCCGTTGTCCAGCACGATGTAGGAATCGGGCACGCCGCCGACCGAGCCGTCGCGGTCGTGGATCGCCGCGCCGCGCCAGGCGTTGCCCCGCCCGAAATCGGACGACCACCGGCGCACGACCGGCGGGAAATCGACCGGCTTGGCGTTGACGAACTTCGCGCCCTCGATCGCGTTCTCGGTGCTCATCCCGAAGCTGGTGTACATCAGGTACGAGATCGCCGCCGCGTCGCGCGTGGCGTTGGGCTGGAAGTTCTCGAAGGTGGTGTTCACCACGTCGTGGCGGAGATCGTAATACTCGTAGCCGCGGATCGGAAAATCCGGGATGTCGTTCGGCATGCTGCGGCCGTAGGCCAGTTCGGCCGGCGTGACGGGCGTGCCGATATTGGCGGTTTCGCCCACGAACAGCGAGTCGATCACCTTCGAGGTATAGGCGGCGCGGCCGACCGCGGAAGCCGCATGCGTGAAGCCGATCGCATTGTCCGCCACCCGCAGGTGCTTGAACAGATGCAGTTCGCCCCGGCCCCAGACGGCGCCGTGGCGGTTCTTGTAGCCGGTGAAATTCTCGAATACCGAGCCCTTCGGCGGGCTGTTCGGATCGGCCGGATCGGTGAAGGCGAAGTGGTAGTTGCTGCCGCCGACGCTGAAAGTGCCATCGGGCTTGGGGCCGCGGTCGAACATGAAGCCGTCGAAGTTCGAATGGGCGGTGTTGCCCTTGAACTCGCGCACGGCGGTTCGCCGGGGCCAGATGTTCGCGCTCCCTTCCTTGTCCAGGAATGCGCCCGTCGGATGCTCGGGCAGGGCGAACCAGAAGCCCGTCTGCTCCGAGCCCGCGGCCACGTTGTCGCGATAGACGTTGTCCGGATTGGTGATCCAGAACATCGACGCGGTGTTGTCAGACGGGATCAATATATCCTTGGCCGCCTGGCCGGCCGGCCCCGAGGTCGTTCCGCCCGGTCCGAGGTTGGTCGGGGCGCAGGCTTTGCCGTCGGGATGACACTTGGTCAGGATGCCGAGGTTGTGGACGAACTGGTTGCCGGTCTCCACCGCATCTTCGAGGAAATAGCAGTGGCCGACCGTGTTGTAGGTCACGTTGTTTTCGACCAGCACATTGTTGGTGCCGTGGACCGTCACGCAGCGGCTGTAGGTATCGTGGATCGACGAATTGCGGATGTACTGCCCCTGCCCTTCGCCCTCGATGTGCCAGTGGATGGGATAGCGCGCGAGGTGGAGGTATTGGCCCATGCGGGTCAGCTCGACGCCAGAGACATACATCTTCGACCCGGCCATCGCCATGATGTGACCGCCGAAATAGGACTTCTCGGCATCGTCCGAGGCCTGGATCCTGATGTTGCGGGTAAGCAGCCCGACCTCGCCGCGCTCGTCGACGCCGAAGGTGATCTCGCCGAAGTGCATGTACTCGAGCGGCCGGTCCAGCGTGAGCGTGTTGCCGCTGATCGCGGCGATGGTGCGCTCCTCGGCCTGGTGCGGATCGAAGTCGGTCGAGGCCAGGACGATCCGGTCGCCCTTGCGCCAGCCCGCTGCATCCATGACCTCGATCGTCGCGCTGCCGGCACCGGCGGTCTTCACCAGCTTGCTCCAGCTGTTGGTCCGGTCGCCGTGCAGGCTCAGCGTTCCGCCGAGCATCATGATCCCGCGGTCGCCCATCGTGTTGATGTTCTCGTCGGGCACCGTGTCGGTCAGGGTGATCGTCGCGTTGCGGGTGAACGGCGCACCCTCGCTCCCGATGTCGAGCTCGCCGCCCGGGAGATAGATCCAGTCGGTCTTCAGGTCGATGTCGAGCGTGTCGGAAAAGCTCAGCCTGCCGGCGACCGTGAGGCTGCGCAGCGCCGGCGGACTGACGTCGAGCAGGATGTTGCGGTCGCGCCCGATCGTCACCGCATCGCCGGCCACCGGCACCCTGCCGTCGGGCCAGGAAGCGGGATCGGACCAGCGCGTCTGCTTCGCCGCCGCGCTAGCCGCAGGCGCCGGTGCATCCATGTGCATGCCGGCGTGCATCTCCTCGGCGCGCGCCCCGGGACCACACCCGAGCGCAAGGAATGCGGCGACGACGAGCGAAGCCAGCAACAGCCGTGTTTGCGTGCGAACCACGTCGAACCCTCTCCCGTTTTCACGTGGTTTGCCACGTTTAGGGCGGCAAGGTGCGCGAGGCGCTGGACAGAGTCAACGCCGGTATGGGGAGCAGGCCGCCGCCGTTACCGAAACCGTCCATACCCGCCCCGGTCGGCGATGATCACCCGCGCGGCATTGTGCCCCGGCGCGCCGGTCACGCCGCCGCCGGGGTGGGTGCCGGCGCCGCACATGTAGAGCCCCTTGATCGGCCCCCGGTAAGAGCCGTGGCCGAGCACCGGGCGGGCCGACCAGAGCTGGTCGAGGCTCATGTTGCCGTGCATGATGTCGCCGCCGATCAGGCCGAACTTGCGTTCGAGGTCGAGCGGCGAATGGATCTGGCGGGCGATCACGCTTTTCTTGAACCCCGGCGCATGGGCTTCGACCGTGTCGATGATCGCATCGGCCGCGAGCTCGCGCTCGCCGTCCCAGCTCCTGCCATCCGGCAGTTCGGGGGCGAATTGCTGGCAGAACAGGCTGGCGACGTGCTGGCCCGGAGGGGCGAGGCTGTCGTCGACGGTCGAGGGGATCAGCATCTCGACGATCGGCTTCTTCGACCAGCCGTAGCGCTTCGCGTCGAGGAAGGCTTCGTCCATGTAGTCGAGCGTCGGGGCGAGGATGATGCCCGACTGGTGGTGTTCGCCTTCCCCGGGGAGGCAGGTGAAGTTGGGCAGTTCGCTGAGCGCGACATTCATCCGGAAGGTGCCCGAACCGGCCTTGAACCCGCGCATCCGGCGGCGGAATTCCTCGCTGAGATCGCTTTCGGCGATCATCCGGTCGTAGAGCAGCTTGGGCCCGACATTGGCGATCACGCGCGCGGCGGCGATCTCCTCGCCGCTTTCGAGCTTGACGCCGACCGCCTTGCCGCCGTCCACCAGCACCTGCCTGACCGGCGCCTCGAGGCTGATCTCGACCCCGGCCTCGGCGCAGACCTTGGCCATGACCTGGGTGATCGCGCCCATCCCGCCGACCGAGTGCCCCCAGGCGCCCTTCTTGCCGTTGACCTCACCGAACACGTGGTGGAGCAGCACGTAGGCGCTGCTGGGCGTATCGGGTGAGGCGTAATTACCGACCACCGCGTCGAAGCCGAACGCCGCCTTGACCGCCTCGCTTTCGAACCAGCTGTCGAGGAAGCTGCGCGCCGACTTGGTGAACAGGTCGAGCACGTCGCGCTTCTGCGAGAGCGAGAGCTTCGCCAGCCCCCTGCCCTGCAGCGCGCCGTCGATCAGCGTGCGGAAGCCTTCGCCGAGGTTGGGCGGCGATTTGAGGGCAAGGCCGCGCAGCACTTCGGCGACGGTTTCGAGCGCCTCGTAATATTGCGGCAGCACCTCCGCATCGTGGGCGGAGAACTTGCGGAATTCGGCCTGCGTCCGCTCCAGCCCGCCGCCTAGTTTCAGGTAGCCCCCGTCTTCCTGCGGGAGGAAGTTCGAGATCGGCCGCTCGATCACGCGATAGCCGTGATCGGCCAGCTTCATGTCGGCGATCACCTTTGGCTGCAGCAGGCTGACCGTGTAGCTCGCGACCGAATTGCGGAAACCGGGATGGAATTCCTCGGTCACCGCCGCGCCGCCGACCACGTCGCGCCGTTCGAGGATGCGGACCTTGAGCCCGGCCTGCGCGAGGTAGAAGGCGCAGACGAGGCCATTGTGGCCGCCGCCGATGATCACGGCATCGTATTTCTGGGTCACTTGCGGCTCCATCCGGCTGCGGGCGGCGTGGTCTCGCGCGCCTGGGGTATCGTCGCGCGCATCTTGCGGCAGAACTGGCGCAGGCAGACTTCCTTGTCGGACAGCGGCCCGACCGAGAAGCTGCGCGACTGCATGCCCTGCTGCACGCGGGTGATGAGTTCGGTGTCCTCGGCATTCACCTGCCGGTTGATCCGCCAGTTGAGATAGCGCGCGGCGCGCATTTCCCTGCGCTCATCGTCGAGCACGTAGGAAATTTCGCGGATCATGCAGGTTGTCGGGCTGACCGGGAGCCATTGCATGAAATCGACCTGGTCCGGATAGATGTCGAAGGCGACATTCGGCCAGAGCTTGAAATAGAGCCAGTGGCGCTGGCTCGCCTCGGGCAGATGCGGCACCGGAGGGAGCAGGTTCTGGTACTGGCGCTCCGACCAGTTGTCGGACGGCTGGTCGATCAGATCGCCCCACATGCGGTCGACGTGATCTTCCGCCTCGACCCCGTAGCTCTTGCCGAACAGGCGGGTGAGGCCCGGATGCGCGACCGGGATGTGCAGCCCGTCGGAGTAATTGTCGCCGACGTTCTTCCAGTTCACATCGCGCGGGCGCATCGTCACCCGGCCGAGCGCCTTCAGCGCCTCGAAGCGGTAGGGCTCGATCATGCTTTCATAGGGCGCCATCATGCTGGCGACCGAAGGACCCTGATCTTTCAGGCGGACGAAGACGAAGCCGCGCCAGATCTCCATGCTCACCGGGGCGAGCGCCTGCATGCTCTTTTCGAGCGCCGGGTAGGAAGCGCTGTCGGGCACGCCGCTGAGGCGCCCGTCGAGCTCGTAGGTCCAGGCGTGGTAGGGGCAGACCAGCTTCTTCGCGCAGCCGCTCGATCCGTCGACGATGCGCGAGCCGCGGTGGCGGCAGACATTGGTGAAGGCGCGCACCTCCCCGTCGCGGCCGCGCACCACGATCACGCTTTCGCCGAGATAGTCGAGCGTGTGCCACGCGCCGACTTCGGCGATGTCGCTGACATGGCAGACGACCTGCCAGCTCGGCGCGAACACCAGCTCCTTCTCGGCTTCGAAGAATTCCGGGTCCGAATAGGTCCAGGCCGGCAGGCTCCAGCCCTCCAGGGGGTCTTCGTTCTGTCCTGCGGGTTGGAGCAGCGTTGCCATGGTCGAATCCTTGCTATACACTCGTATAACAAGCCGATGACCGCCCGACAAGCCTTCACCCGCAGCGCGCCTGACGATCGGCGGCAGAGCCTGATCGAGGCGACCGCGCGCTGCCTGGCCGAGCGCGGCGCGGCCGGCGTATCGGTGCGGACGATCTGCGCCGAGGCGGGCGTCTCCCCCGGGCTGCTGCGCCACTATTTCGCGGGCGTTTCGGATGCGATCGCCGAGACCTACCGCTGGACCGGGCAGACCATCGGCGATGCGCTGGAAGCGGCGGTGACGCAGGCGGGCAGCGATCCACGCGCCCGACTGCTCGCCTATCTCACCGCCAGCTTCCTGCCGCCGATCGCCTCGCCCGAACTGCTCGCGACCTATGTCGCCTATTGGAGCCTGACCCGCAGCGATCCGGCGATCGCTGCGGTGCGTGCCGAGGTCTACGGCGATTTCCGCCTCGGGCTGGAAGCACTGATCGCGCAATACCGCCCCGACGTGGCCGATCCCCGCCTGCCCTCGGTCGCGCTGACCGCGCTGATCGACGGGCTGTGGCTGGAACTGAGCCTGGGCCAGGCGCCGTTCACGCCGGAGGAGGCCGGGCAGCTGGCGGAGAAATGGCTGGATGCGCTGCTGGGTTAGGCTTCCTCGATCCCGTGGGCGTGCTCGAATTCCTCGACCGCCGCGGCCGTGCGCCGCGCCCACCACAGCATCGGGATGCCCGAGGCCATCAGCAGGAAGCTGAGGCCGCTCACCTCGACGCCCGCGCCCCACAGGGTCCACAACGAATAGAGCGCGCCCAGCACCGCCAACGGCCGCGCCAGCTTGAGCTTGAACGCCGCGAGCGAGCAGGCGAGATAGACCCACAGGCTGGCCGAAGTGGACAGCAGCAGCATGTATTCGAACAGGCCCTGCATGCTGCGCGCACCGTTCATCACCACGAACACGGTGGCAATCATCGCCGAAACCAGCAGCGCGCGCACCGGCGTGCCGGCCCGGTCGGTCTGCGCCAGCCAGCGCGGCAATATGCCTTTGGCTGCCATCGCGCGCGGCATCTCGCCCTGCAGCAGCACCCAGCCGTTGAGCGCGCCGACGCAGCTGATCACCACGAACAGCGTGATCACCTCGGCCCAGCCCGAACTCCAGAAATGGCTCACGAAGGTCGCGAAGGGCGCAGGCGACCCGGCCACCTCGTCCGCCGGTAGCATCAGCGCGATGGCAGAGCACACCAGCACGTAGAACAGCGCCGTCAGCCCGGTGCCCCACAGCGTCGCGCGCGGGACGTTGACCTCGGGATTCTTCACCTTCTCCACCGCCACGCTGGCGCTTTCGAACCCGACCAGCGCCCACAGCGTCAATGCGGCGGCCGCGTTGATCGAGCCGGGATGGAGCTGCACGGGATCGAACGGCGCAACGCTGCCCCGCCCCCGCGCCAGCACCAGCGCTGCCAGCACCACCACCGCGATCAGCGGCAGGACCTTCAGCACCGTGGTCACGATCTGGAAATGCCCGGCGGCCTTCGCCCCGCGCAGATTCAGCGCGGTGAGGATCCACAGCAGCAGCGCCGCCGCGATCGCCGGACGGAACTCGCCGGCCGAGACGACCGGGAACAGCGCCGAGAGATGGCTGATGGCGGCCACCGCGATGGTCACCACCGCGGTCCAGATCGAGACGAGGTAGATCCACCCCATCAGAAAGGCCGCGATCGGCCCGAAGGCGGCATCGACGAAACCGGACAATCCCCCCGCATGGGGCAGCGCCCGGGTCAGCCGCGAGAGCAGATAGGCCAGCACCAGCGCGCCCGATCCGGTGAGGACCCAGGCGACCACCGCGTTCCAGCCGTAGGGCGCGAGCGTGGCTGGGAGCAGAAACACTCCCGACCCGATCATGTTGCCCATCACCAGCGCGATAGCCGCCAGCAGGCCGAGCTGCTGCTTCTGCGCGGCCCGCTGCGTCTCTTTCATGGCTACCCCTCTTGCAGGGGCGCGCTTAGAAGTCGGCGCCCACCTTGATGCCGATAAGCCTCGGCTTGATCAGCGTATCATAGAACACGCCGCCGCCCGGCGCGAAATCGCCGACGTCGCCGCAGATCGTTTCATCGCATTGGGTCGAGCTGTTCACCACGCCCTTCGAGCCGAACAGATTGGTGGCGAAGATCTCCGCGCGATAGGCGCCGGTATCGAAACCAAGGCTGAAGTCCGCCGTGGTATAGGCCGCCAGATTGCCCACAATCGCATTGATGTCCGGCCGCAGATCGTTGCGGCGTTTGCCGGTGTGGCTGATCGCCATCTGGATATGGCCCTTCCAGTCGCCGATCGGGAATTCGTAGCGCGCCAACGCATTGCCCTTGATCTTAGGCGTAACGGGCAATTGCGTGCCAGCGGGCGCGAGCAGCGAGTTGCCCGGCGTGGTGCAGTCGAAGTCCGCATTGGCGATCTCACAGAAATCGCGCGTGATCTTGGCGTCGTTGTAACTGCCGCTGATCCCCAGGGTCAGCCCGCCTTCGTGGAAGCTTAGGTCGCCCTCGATCCCGCGAATTCGCGCGATACCCGCGTCGCGGATTTCGGTGAGTCCGTTGGCGCCGAGGAAGGACAACTGAATGTGCTTCCAGTCCTCTTGGTAGATCGCACCGTTGAAGGTGATCGGCCCGAACTGGGTCTTCCAGCCGACCTCGTAATTGTCGAGCGTGTCCGGGCCATACGGAGGCAACGTCCCGCGCCGGTTGATCCCGCCCGGCCGGAAACCGCGCGACCAGGTCGCATAGACAAGGACGTCCGGTGTAATCTTGTAAGTGGCGTTGAGCTTGTGGATGAAGCCGGTGTCCGACGTGGCTTTGTCAAAAACGTCGTAGGGCGCGCCGCTTACTGTCGAAGGCCCTTCATAATCGGCCCCAGCGAATCCGAAAAAGCCCTCAAGCGAATTTTTATAGTAATAGATGCGACCGCCTGCGGTGAGAGTGAGCTTGTCGGTAAGGTCATAGCTCAGCTCGCCGAAAGCCGCGAGGTCACGATCGACACGTTTCTGAGCTGTCAGCCAAATGTTGTCCACGGTGCCCGGCACCTCCACGCGCTGATCGGGATCGTCACTTTCGTCGGCCAGCCCGTCGATGATGTAGTGCTGGGTGATGTAGTGGGTCTGACGCTGGGCAAAGACGCCGCCGATGAAGCGGATCGGCGCATCGGCCGGCGAGCTGATGCGCACTTCGCCGAACGACTTGCGATAGCGATCCGTGCCCTGGATGTACTGGTTCGGGCTGATCTGGTTGCCGTCGTTGTCGTAGACGAGATAGCCCGAGGCCGGGTCGAGCGAGTGGTAGTAGCTGTCGTAGAAGAACGCATAGTCCGAATAATCCTGATAGGTCTCATCCTGACGCCAGAGCTGGCCGCCGGTCGCCACCAGGTCCCAGTTGCCGAGCTTGCCCTCGATCGTCATCGCCGCCTGGAGCCATTTGTCCTGGCTGTATTCGTAATTGTACTGGACCGTCTGGTAGTCCTTGGTCACCGCGCTGCTGCGTTCCTGCGCGAAGGTGCCGTGGACCTTCTGGATCTGACCCATCACCGTCGGGCGCAGGGTCCAGTTGTCATCCAGATCGATCCCGAGCGCGAGACGCCCGCCATAGGTGTCGGCGTCGTTGTAATCGTCCTTGGCATAGGCGGTGTTGCACTGTTCGATCCCCGAGCTCGGATAGGTCCGGCAGCCGGGGATATTGTCGATATAGCCGGCGTCGTGGCGATACCAGCCGACCAGGCGCGCGGCCACGGTGTCGGTCAGGCGCAAATTGAGGAAGCCTTCGGCGATCCCGCCGACGCCGCCGTGCTGGACCTGGTTCAGCTCGAGGTCCACCGCACCGTAGGTGCTGGTCATGTCGGGCTTGTTGGTCACCATCTTGACCGTGCCCGCCATCGAGCTTGCGCCGTAGAGCGTGCCCTGCGGCCCGGCCAGCGCCTCGACGCGGGCGAGGTCGTAGGCCTGGATGTCGAGCGCGCCCTGGATGGTCGTGATCGGCATTTCGTCGAGATAGGTGCCGACCGTCGGCAGGGAGGCGGAGTGGTTCGCGTTCTCGCCCGAGGACACGCCGCGGAAATAGACCTGGCTGAAGCCCGGACCGGCGGTCTGGATCGTGACCGAGGGGAGGAACTTCACCATGTCGGCCAGCTCGTTGACCTGCAGGTCCTCGAGCTTCTTGGTGCTGAGCGCGGTGACCGAGGCCGGCACGTCCTGCAAATTCTGCTCGCGCTTTTGCGCGGTCACGATGATCGCATCGCCGTCGTCGGTCTTGTCCTCGGCGAAGGCGGGGGTGGCGGCCACCAGCGAGCTGCTGGCGAGCAGCGCGATAGCCAGGGTCTTACGATTGAAGTGCGACGCGTGCATCAGATCCCTCCTGCGGTGCAGCAGTCCGCAATCCGCCACAGGATTGAAACAGTAACAATAGTGCAATCGACCGGGGTCGTCGCAGGCGAAACCAATTTGCGGGAACTATGACATTTTTGCCACGGCGGGCGCGCGCGCTGTTATTTTTCAGACACGGTTGGAAGCATAGCTTTCCGTAACGTCACCCAGCGCATGCTTGAGCGGATCGAGCCATTTTTCGTAGGGACGCCAGGCATCCACCCCGTCGCGGTTGATCGGACGGCGAACCTGCTCGCTCGAGGCAGTGCGCACCGCGCGGGTGTTCGCGTGGAAGGCCAGACAGGCCTCTTCGAACGGCAAACCGAGATAGGCGAGCAGCGCGCGCACCTCCGCTTCGGGGTCTTCGAGCAGCCGCTCGTGGATCACCCGGTGGACCCGGCCCGGCAGCACCCGGTCGAGATGATCCATCGCCCGCACATAATCCGCGTAATAGCGCCCGATGTGGGCGAGGTCGTAGGCGAAGGCCTGCCCCTTGGCGAAATGCTGGCGGAAATTCGAAAAGCAGCAATCGAGCGGATGGCGCCGCGCATCGACGATCTTCGCGTTCGGCAGGATCAGGTGGATGAAGCCGGCGTAGACCCAGTTGTTGGGCAGCTTGTCGATATAGAACGGCTTGCCGGTCTTGCGCTGCACGCGGGTGCGTTCGAGGAACTCGGCGCCGAGCGCGGCGAGTTGCTCGGGCCGCATCTTCGCACTCGCCGCGATCCAGTCGCGCGGGCTGCCCATCGCCCGCGCCTCGCGTAGCGCCAGCGCGGGAATGTCGGGCAATTCCATCGTCCCCTCGACCTGCGAATGGCTCGACAGGATCTGCTCGACCAGCGTCGATCCCGCGCGCGGCAGGCCCAGCACGAACACCGGATCGGGGGCCGGATCGCCCTGCCCGGCGCGCGCGGCGAAGAATGCGGGCGTGAAGGTCGCGATCGCCTGGTCGACCTGCGCCGCGACCCCAGCCGGATCGTAGCCGAGCTGCGCGCTGCGCAAGGCGTTGCCCTGCGCATAGTGACGGAAGGAGGGCTCGGGCTCGTCCCGGTCGCCATAGGCCTTGCCCAGCGCGAAATGGAGGTGCAGCCGGTCCTCCTCTGTCGGCTCGGGATCGCCCGCGAGTGCCTGTTCCATCGCCGCCACGTCGGCATCGTCGAAGCGCACGGTCTTGAGGTTGGCGAGGCTCCACCACACTTCGCCGAGATCGCCCTGGCAGGCGATCGCCGTGCGGTAGGCGGCGATTGCCTCGTCCTGCCGCCCGATGGTCTTGAGCACGTGGCCATAGCTCATCCACATGCGGGCATGCCGCGGGAAGGCCTGCACAAGCTGCGCATAGAGCGTAGCGGCCTCCTCGTAATCGCCGGTCCGCCCCAGCACCGCCGCGCGCAGCATGGCGTTGGCGGAGGCGTCCTGCGCATCGCCGCCGCTCAGCGACAGCGCGTCGAGCTCGGCCAGCGCCTCGGCATAGCGTTGCTGCCGGTTGAGCACGAGCGCGAGGTTTGCCCGCGCGACTGCAAAGCCCGGCGCCAGTTCGAGCGCGCGGCGCAGCAGCGTCTCCGCATCCCCGTAGCGCCCGATCCGCGCCGCCAGCTCCGCCATCAAGCGGATCGCCGCCGCGTCGGTCGGCTGGGCTTTCAGGCGCGCGCGCAGCCCGGCCTCGGCGCGCGGCAGGTCGTTGGCGAGCATCGCCCCGGCAATCGCGACCATCTCCGGCTCGAAGGCGGTCGCGCGCACGGCCGTCATCTCGGCCTCCGCCGCCTCGCTTTCCTCGCCCGCGGCGCGCAACGCGCGGCCGAGCATGCGCCAGGCCGGCGCATTGCGCGGATCCCGCGCTACCACGGCACGCAGCCGCGCCAGCGCTTCGGCGGGGGTTTCGGAAAGGGTCGCCATCGCGCGCGATCTACCATGCGGCGGCAGCGGCGCAAAGCGACCTGCGCGCGGGTACGTTGTAACGGGTTGTAACCGGGAAGGTTACCGTAATTAACTTACATAGATGCACTCGCGCGCCGATGGACTTTGTCAACGAAGGGTCCGCGTCGCGGCCGCCCTTCGGCCATATCTGCGTGGGGGCAGCCGTGCGAACGTCAAGGCCCCACCAGGCGCGCAGCCCTCGGCGCATCATCAACCCAGCGCACCCTGCGGCGGGGGCTGCGCGCGCTTCCCCGCCAGACACACGAAGGTCCAAGGGCGCGTCAGGCGTTGCCCCGTTCGCGCAGCACCAGCACCGCCAACTCGGTGCGCGATCCGACGCCCAGCTTCTCATAGATGCGGTGAAGGTAGACCTTGATCGACCCTTCGGTGGTGCCGATGCATTCCGCGATGTCGCGGTTGCGCTTGCCGACCGCGACCGCCTCGGCGATCTGCAGCTCGCGCGCCGACAGCTTTCCGAGCGCCGAGGCCTTGGGGCTCTCGATCGCAAGATCGAGCGCGCGCTGCATCAGCGCCTGGTCGATGAAGCGCTCGCCCGCCAGCACCGCCTCGATCGCGTCGTGCAGCCGCGTCTCCGCCCCGTCCTTGAACACGATCCCGTCGACCCGGGCCTTCACCGCAGTCAGGAGCGCGGCGTCCTCGATCTCCGCGGTCAGCAGGATCACCGGCCGCTCGTCGCCGCTGGCGCGCAACTGCTCCAGCACTGCGATGCCACCCATGCCGGGCATGCGGATGTCGAGGATCGCAAGGTCCGGCTTCTCGCGCTCGATCGCCTCCAGCGCGGCCGAACCGTTGTCGACCGACGCAACGATGTCGATCCCCAGCGCGCCCAGGGCGCCTTCGACTCCCGTGCGCAGGAAGGGATGGTCGTCGGCAAGCACAATCCTGGTCATGGTCTTCCTCCCAAAGGTAAACTTATCCCGATCCGGGTCCCGCTCCCGAGCGTGGCCACGGCCATTTTCCCGCCCAGCGCCTCGACCCGTTCGGCGATGGACTTGGGCCTTTCGCCCTCGCCGGCGCCGGGAAAGCCGCCGCCGTCGTCGGTGATGGTCAGCGACAGGCCGCCGGCGATCTTCTCGGTGCGCACCGAGATCGCGCGGGCCATGCCGTGCCGCACCGCATTGGCGATGCCTTCGCGCATCAGCTGCTGGATCTCGAACAGCATCCAGGCCGGAACCAGCAGCGGCTCGGCATTGTCTTCGTGGCGCACCGAGACCTGCCAGTGGCGCCCGAGTACATTGGCGAGCCGATCGAGCTCGGTCCCGAGATTGCGCGCGCCGGGGTTGACGGAATCGGTCCGCAACCGGGCGATGATCTCGCGGATATGCGCCTGTTCTGCATGCAGGCTTTCGCTGATCGAATCGATCTCGGGCAGCACGTCCTTGCCGTCGCGCAACTGCTGCCGCAGCGAGGCGAGGCGATAGCCCGCCCCGGCGAGGGACTGGGCGACGCTGTCGTGGAGGTCGCGCGCAATATTCCCGCGCAGCCGCACCGCCGCGGTCTCCCGCGCGATCGAGGAAATTTCCTCCTCGTCCAGCCCGTGCGCGATCTCGCGGGCGAGCACCTTGCCGAGGTTGAGATGGTCTCGGCACAGGCCCGGAATCCCGACCAGCACCACCTGCCCGAAACCGGTCGCGCCCTCGATCGGGAACGACATGCCCGACGAAAGGCCGAGCAGCGCGGCAAGCTGCGGTCCGTCGCTGTGCTTTTCCACTGAGAGCGTCCGGTCTGGCTCCAGCTTGAGCAGGCGCCGGCGGTCGCGATCGAACAGCGTCGGGGTGGGATCGGCGAAAACGTCGAGCGCCTCGGGCGGGACATGGCGGGTCATCCCGGCGAGCGAGCCGGCCAGCTGCAGGGTGGACCCCGGTTCTTCCGAGCTTTCCCAGGCCAGCGCCGCACCGCTCGCGCCGGTCGCCTGCAAGGCATAGTCCAGCGCGGCGCCATAGGGGGAGACCCCGCTGCCGGCCAGCGGCAGGATGAACTTGCCGATCAGGGGAGAGCTGCGCTGCAGCGCGAACCAGGTGACGATCAGCGAGATCACGAACAGATAGCTGGCCCGGCGCAGCACCTTGGCCGCCTCCAGCCACGACCCGTCGCCACGCAACCGCAGCTCCATCCCGGTGTAGAGCAAGCCCAGCCCCACCGCGACGGTGAGGGTGGTCCGCCAGTTCCAGCGCAGCGCAGCGGACAGCGTGAGAAAGATGAAGAAGGCGAAATAGGTGCTGAGGAAGCCGGTCTGTTCGCCGTCCGTGCAATAGAGCGCGGTCAGGAACACGGCACCGTCGAACAGGAACACCGGGAGGGTCAGGCGGTAATCGAGCCACCAGTCGCGCCACGCGATCGGCAGCATCGCGCAGGAGAACGCGACATAGCCGACCATCAGCAGATTGCCGAAGGCCCCGCCGCGCACGGGTTGCTGAGGATCGATCCCGACCCACAGCACGAACAGCAAGGCCAGCACGACCCGCCCTATCGCGATGACCCTGCTCGAATGGTGTTCGAATATATCGCGGATCACGACGACCTCGCCCCGCCTTCCCTAACCCTTCATTCCCCTTCGCCTGCTTACAGCGTGGCGAACCCAAAGGGCAAGCCGCGCGCGGGGCCGCCGCAATTCCCCGCCACGCCTGATGCCCCCGCGCCACGCAGACGGGAAACGCGTAGGATCGGGTCCGGCTCGCAACAAATGACGCCGGATCGTCGAGGGAAGACGATCCGGCGCCTGAGACCCCCTGTCGCAGCGCTCAAGCCCTGCATCGGGGAATGGCCGGAGCGGGCGGGATGTCCCGCGCCGGCTGTCGGGGTCAGTAGTCGTCGTAGGCGTACTGGTCGGTGTAACTGGCGATCGCGACATAGACCTGCGGCCGGGTATCGCGCACCGCCTTGCGCACGCAGTCGGAGGTTTCGCTGCGCGAGCTGTCGAGCGGGTAAATGCTGTCGAGATAGTCGCAGGTTTGTTCCGCGGCGAGCTTGATCCGGTCGTCGAGCTGGTCGCGGCCCCACTGCGTGTGCAGGTTGAGGTCGTCGTAATAAACCGACGAAGACGAGGTCAGCACGCGCTCCGTGCCGACGCCCGAGCTGGAGCGGCGGGTCTGCTCGCGCAGCGGGGCGTAAACGGTGATCGCGGAGGAATCGGCGCGGTCGGCCTCGCCCTGCGCGAGGGCCGGAACATGAGGGATGGCAGCGGTCATCGCGATCGCGGTGGCGGCGCCAAGCAGTATCGAGCGGGACATGGGTTCATCCTTCCGTTGCATGTCCCCTCCCGCCCAGACCAACGGCGCGGGCAGACAAGCCGTTCCGGCGAAAGAACCCCCTGCCGCGACTCTGCAACGCTTCGTCACATTCCTCGCGACAGGGGGCGGTGGACGGCACGGAAAATTGGGGGAAACCGCGCCGCCCGAGTTCGCCGGACCTGGCTAGAAGCCCATGCGGAGCGTTCCCCGCACGCCGAAGGCGGTGTGATCGGTGCGGTCTTCCGCGCTGACCTCCCCGCCCATCGAGAACCCCTCGGTGCCGCCCATCACCCGCAGCTTGGCGTACCAGCCGTTGGCGGTCTGGTCGGGAGTGAGCGTAAAGTCGCTTCCGCCGGCGAAATGGGCGGTGGTCGCGCCGAGCGCGCCGCCGACGATCTGGCGCCAGCCGCCCTCGGTCTCGATCCGGAACCAGTTGCGGTCGTAACGGCGGTTGCCGATGAAATCGATGCCGAGCGCGACGCCCGCGTTGAGCCCCAGCTCGTCGCTGGTGCGGTCGTTCACGGTCAGGTCCAGCCCCGCCCCGCCGCCGCTGTCGGTATAGCCGTCCTCCTTCAGCCGGATGTAATCGAAGGTCACCGTCGGGCGGACGAACAGCGTGCCGCCGCTTTCCCACGAACCGCCCCCGGTGAGGGTCACCAGCCGCCCATCCCAGTCGCGGTGTGCGCTGCGCTCGATGTTCTTGGTCGAACCGTCGTCGTCGATATAGGCGCCGATGAAGCTGCGGCGGCCGCTGAAGTTCGCGATGCCGTAGGACCCGCGCGCCCAGCCGTTGAACTTGCCCCACTGGCCGCGCCAGTAGGCGGCGAGTTCGTAGGTGTCGGACTGGACGATGTTGTCCGAACTGTCGCTGGTGTACTGGCTCCACAGCCATTGCAGCGACACCCCGAAACTGCCGACGCCCGACTGGATCTCGGCCCCGGCGGAAAAGCCCAGCCCGCCGATATCGTAGGCGGCGGTGTTGCCTTCCTTCTTGTTCGCCCCCCAGGCGGCGGAATTGAGGATGATGTCGAGATTGCCCGCGCGATAGACCGGGCCATAGGCATCGCCGATCTGGTTCGCGAAGGCGCGGGTGCCCAGGCTGATCGCCTCGAATGCGCCGCCGGCATGATCGGGAAGCATCATCCGCACCTTGTCGCGGAAACTGTCGCCGTCGGTGATGCCGAGGAAGACCTGCTCGACCTCGTCGTCCTTCGCCAGCACCTTGTAGATCGCATCGTAGGCCAGCGCCTGCGAACGGTTGAGCCCCAGCTCGGCCGCGCTGCGCTTGGTGATGTCGATCGCGATGGTGTTCGCCGGGGCATCGCTGGCCACCGCCGCCTTGAACATGAACGGGACCAGATCGGTGCGGGTGACGATCCCGGATGCGCCGGTGAGCGTGCCCGCCTGCAGCACCGTGTAGCGCCCGACCGCATTCTCCGTATCGGCCAGCCGCACCAGCAGCGTGGACTTGGGCGCGAACACCGCCTCGCCGGTGACCGTGTAGAGCGAGCCCTGCCCGGCCGCCTTGTCGAGCGTCACCACCAGCGTACCGCCCGCCCCGACATTGAGCGAGGCCATGGTCGCCGGCTTGGCGACGTCGAGGAAACCGCCGTTGACCGCGACCGCGAGATTGCCCGAATTGGCCAGCGTGCCCTTGAACCACGAGGTGCCGTTCAAGGTCAGCGTGTCGTTGCCGCCGCCGGCGAAATCGGCCACGCCGTTGAATACCGAAGTGCCGGCCAGGGTCAGCGTGTCGTTGCCGGTGCCGAACAGCGCCTTGCCGGTGAAGACCGCATCGCCCGACAGCGCGAAGCCATTGTTCCCGTCGCCGAAGGAGACGTTGCCGGTGACGGTGCCGTCCGCCACGTCGAGCACATCGTTGCCGCTGCCGAAGCGGATGTCGCCGGTGATCGAGGGCGCAGCGAAGCCCGAGGCGACCGCGGTCTGGCGGACCGTCGCCCCCGCCGTATTGGCCGAAAGGTCGATCGCGATATTCCGCCCGCTGTCGGCCGCCGCGCCGGTCGCGGAGATCTTGCCGCTGTTCTCGACCAGCGTGAGCGTGCCCGACAGGTCGCGGATCGCGGTGGCATTGCCCGCCGCGTTGACCGCGGTGGCGGAAATCGTGCCGCTGTTCCTGATCGTGGGCAACGACGCCCCGGCGTCGATCTGCACCGCGGTGGCGCGGGTCGAGCCGCTGGCGCTGCCGTTCGCCTGGATCGTGCCCGAGTTCTGCAGCAGCGGGGTGCTCGCGCCCGCGCCGAAGCGGATCGCAGTGGCGTTGGCATCCTTCGAGATCGCGCTGACGCTGCCGGTGACCGCCACGCCGTTGGCAATCGTTACGGTGCCGCCCAGCCCGCCGATCGCGAGGCCGTTGCCATCGATGCCGGCATAGACGCCGTTGCCGACCACCGTGCCATCGATCTGCAAGCCGTAATGGGCCGCAGTGCCGGCAACCGGGCCGATCGCGATGTCCCCGGTCGCCGAGCCGATCACGAAGGCCGGGGCGGCGCCGTAGGAAACCACCGCGGCGCTGCCTTCCTTGGCATCGTCGATCCCGTCGTGGTCCTCGTCATTGTCGCTTGGCGAGGTGTCCTTGGGCGGCACTGCGAGCACGATCCCGCCGCCGACATTGCCTTCCACCACCAGCGCCGATCCGCCCTGCAGCAGGTCGTCGGCATCGAGCTTCGAGGGATCGGTCGGCGGAGTGGGATAGCGATAGCCGGTGGCCGAGATCGCGCCCTGCACCACCAGCGCCCCGCTGATGTCGCCGGTGAATTCGGCGCCGACCGCATCCTTGCCCTTCACGGTCACGATCCCGGCAAGCCGCACGTCGCCGGTTACGTCGCCCGCATGGAGGCCGACCGAATTGTCGCCGGTGACGAGGATCTTGCCGTCGTTGGTAACGTTGCCGGTCTGCGCCCCGCCGAGCCAGATTCCCGCGGAAGCATTGCCTTCCACGGTTATCGTGCCGTTGATGTCGTTGGTGACCTTGCCGCTGTGCGCGCCGTCGGTCTTGATCCCGAAGCGGTTCGAGCCGAGCGCGAAGGGCCCGTCGAGATCGCCGTCGTTGTCGCTGTCGGTCGGGGTGTAGGGCTCGTCGATCGTGATGTCCTTGCTGTTGAGGATATCGCCGGTGACGCCCGCCGCGGCCCCGATCCCGACCGCGCCATTGGCGTTGCTGATCTGGATCGTGCCCTGGTTGGTGACCGAGTTGTTGCTGTTCTGCGTGACCGCGGTGCCGCTCGCCGGCTTGACCGACCCGCTCGAGGTGATCGTGACGTTGTCGGCGCTGCCGTTGTTCGCGGTCGCGGTCTGCACGGGCGTGGTGACCGCGGTCGAGACGTTCGCCGCGTAAGCGGGGGCAAAAGCGGGTACGCCCACCGCCGCGATCGCCGCGGTGGCCAGAAGCAGGTGACGAGGCATTGAAGAAGCTCCCCAAGGTCGATGTTGTCCGTTGGACGGAGAGCTTTGCGCGGAGCCTTGGAATTTTCCTTGGGGCTGACTTCCATCAAGCACAGGTCGCGCCAAGCAATTCGCCGAATTGCGGGAAACCTGGCCTCAGAACGAAGCGTCGAATCCCAACCGCAGGGTGCGCGGGCGCAGCGGGGTGATCTGCTCGCGGCCGATCTGGAACGGCGTGCCGAGCGCGAAGCGGTTGCCCTTCGCGTCGGCGAGGTCGGTCAGGCCCAGGGTGACGCCGAAGGCTTCGCGCCCCAGCCGCAGGGTCAGTCCGCTATCGACATAGCCGCCTTGCTGCTCGCCCAGCTCGGGCCCGACCCCAAGGCGCGACTTGCCGACATATTGCGCCCAGCCGCGCGCCGTCAGCGCATAGTCGTCGCCAAGCTCGCGCCGGTAGTCGAGCCCCACCCGCCCGGCCACCCGGGCGATGTTGGGCACCTGGCGCGAGCGGGCGAAGACCAGCGCCCCGGCCGGCTGGTCCACCCGGCTGTCGTTGAAGGTCAGCGCCGCAGCCAGCCTGAGGTCCGGCCCCAGCGCGGCGCTGCCGTCGACCGTGGCGGACCAGATGTGGCCGTCGCCGATATTGGCGGTGCTCGGCAGGCCGGCGCTGTCGATGAAATCGGCCTGGATGTCGGTCCAGCGGGTGAAGGAGACATTGGCCGAAATCTCGAACGGGTCGAGATCGGGCCGCCCGTGGCGCCCGCCGATTTCGAAGGTGCGGATGTGATCGTTGCGGAACCGCGTGACGATGTCGCCCGCGATCGCCAGCCCGCCGGGCCGGAACCCCTCCTGGTAGCGGACATAGAGCGTGGTGTCTGAAAACAGGTTCGAACTGAGCGAGAACGAGGGCAGGAAGGCGTTCTCGCTGCGGCGCGCGGTCATCCGTGCGAGTTCCAGCGCCACCGGCTGGGCAAGCTGGGCGACCGCGATATCCTCGCCATCGCCGCCGAGCCACGACCAGGTGAAGCGCGCGCCCGCGCTGGCGACCAGATGCTCGCCCAGCCGCGCGCTCGCCTCGCCGTAGATCGTCGCCTCGTCCACCTCGTTGCGCACGCCGGTCGCCGGCGCGGGCATCCCCGGCGGGCCGAGCGTGCGGGTCAGCGTGGTGCGGTTGCGGGTGAAGCTCGCGCCGACGAGCCAGCCCAGCCCGTCCTGCAGCGGGCGCCACAGCCGGGTTTCGTTGGCGATCATCGTGGTATCGTTGTTCTGGACGAACAGCCGCGGATCGCCGCCGGGCAGGGTCGCATCGTAGCGTTCCTCGAGCGACTGGGCGGTGATCCCGGTCGAGCTCTTGAACCGCAGATCGCCGAATTCCTGTCCGACGACGAACTGGCCCTGCGCGTAATCCGCATCGAAGCCCTCGCCGACCTTCGACGAGCGGGTCAGCGGCGGGCCGTCGCGATCGGCATATTGGCTGTCCCGCCCGGCGGTGTCCTGGCCGATCCCGATCACGTCGAAGGTCCAGCCGCTATCGCTCTCGAAGCGGAATGCCGCACGACCGCCGAGCACGTCGGTGCGGTTGACGTTCTTTTCGCCCAGCAGCGGCTTGTCGATATAGCCGCCACGGCTTTCGGCATCGATCGACACGCGCAGCGCGGCGCTGCCGGCCACCGGGAGGTTGATCGTCGCGCTCGCGTCGGCACCGGCTGCGCCGTGCTGCGTCAGACTGCCGCCGACCGATGCGGCGCCACCCAGCACATCCATCTCGGGCGGATTGGGCACCAGCCGCAGTATCCCCCCGAGCGCACCCGCGCCGTAGAGCGTCCCTTGCGGCCCTTCGAGGATCTCCACCCGCGCCAGATCGGTCAGCCGCAGATCGGGATCGGGCGCGTTGTAGCTCAGGCGCAAGTCGCCGAAATACTGGCCCACGGTCGACTGGGTGGGGCCCGTGAAGCTGGAATCCGCGATCCCGCGAATGAACAATTTGTTCCGTCCGCTGCCAAGATGGGTCGAGGACAGGCTCGGGATACGCTGGGTGATCTTCTCCGTGCCGCCCGCTCCGCCGAAGTCCAGTTCCTGCCCGTCGATCATCTCGACCTCGCCGGCATAGTCGGCGAGCAGGACATCGCGCTTCGAGCCTAGCACCACGATGTCGGGCGAAGGCGCCGCTTCGGGCCCCGGGGCACGCTGGGCGGGTTCCGGCGCGGGCGGCGCGCGCCGGCGCGGCACCGCCGGTGCGGCGACCAGCCGCCAGCCCGCCGGCCCCACCTGGATCGCCTGCGCACCCGCCGCCCGCGCCAGCCTGCGCACTGCATCCTTCGCCGAAAAGCGGCCCCGGATCGCGCCTACCCGGCGGTTCGAGACCGCGGGATCGGTGATCACGATGCTGGTGCCGGTCTGGCGCGCGATCGCGACCGCGGCATCGCCCGCGCGGCCGGCAGGAGCATCGATCGGCACGCTTTGCGCATGGGCGGGAGCAGCCACGGCCGCCGCGATCAGGAGGGCGCCCGGGTAGCGCATCTCACTGCGGCTCCAGGGTCCACCCGTCGCCGGACCGTTCGACCCGCACGCCCAGCAGCGGCCCGACCGAAGCCGGGTCGGCCTTTACCGGATCGACCAGCAGGCTGCCGGAAATCCGCCGCTGCGCCGCACCGGGGGCGGCCTCGAATGTCCGGCCGGTGGCGCGGGTCAGATCGTCGGCGATCGATCCCAGCGTCGCCTGCTGGAAGCTCAGCCGCCCGGTGCGCCAGGCGCCGACTTCGGAAGGCTGGATGTCGCCCAGCTCGTATTCGTGAGAGCCCTGCGCGCTCGACACGATTTTGCCCGGAGCGATCCGCACATTTTGCTGTCCCGGATTGAACGACACCGCGCCTTCGGCCACCGCGACCGTGGTCATGGCGCCGTCGAAGCGGACATCGAACACCGTGCCGATGTCGACCAGCCGGTCCTCGCCCGCATCGACGTGGAACGGGTTTGCCGCGTCGTGGCGGATCGCGAACAGCGCCTGGCCCTTGTCCAGCCGGGCAAAGCGCGGGTCCCTGCGATCGAGCGTGAGCGTGCTGCCGCCGCCGAGCGCAATCGTGCTGCCGTTGTCGAGCGCGATCGTGCGGGTCTCGCCGGGCGCGGTCTCGATCGTGTAGGTGCCGCCGCGAAACTGCAGCACGCCGACCGCCGCGATCCCGACCAGCGCCGCGGCGAGCGCGCCGCGCAACCAGCGACGGTTGCCCCGCACGGGCGCATCGTCGTTGGCCGGGTGCGGCTCGGCGGCCAGCGCATCGGCCGCATCCTGCGCCCTCGCGGCGACGACATCGTAGGCGCGCGCATGGGCGGCGTCGGCTTCGAGCCACGCGGTGAAGCCGTCCCAATCCGCGAACGACGGATCGCCGGCGCGGGCGGCCCAGGCGGCAGCCTCGTCCAGCAAGCGATGGTCCGGAACGCGGTCGTCAAGCGGCATTGCGAATGTCTCCTGTGACCCTGACGGAGTCCTGCGGCTCAAGCCTCATCGAGCCGCTCCTTCAGTTGCGCCAGCGCGCGATAGGCGATGCGCAGATCGCTCTCGACCGTGCTGAGGCTCACGCCGAACTCTTCGGCGACCCGCTTCTGCGGCACCCCGTCGACCCGGTGGCGACGGAAGATCGCGGCGGGCCGTGCGCCCAGCGCATCGAGCGTTTCCGCCGCCAGCCGTGCCTGCTGGCGGGCGGCGATCGCGCGATCGGGCGAAGGCGCGTCGGACACGCCCGGCACCGCCCCGCCCATCGCCTCGGTCCAGTCCTTCTCGCGCTTGCGGGCTTGGCGGGCCGAACGGTAGCGGTCGATCATCATCAGGTCGCAGGCGCGGTAGAGGTAGGCGAGTGGAGAAGCGACCGGGCCGGTGTCGGCCGCGGCGATCTTGAGCCATACCTCGTGCAGCACGTCTTCCGCCGCCTCGCCCGCACCGCGCGCCGCGAGAAAGCGCAACAGCTTCGCGCGACGCTCGATGAACGCGGCCTCGAGACCGGAAGGCGATGGGGACGACGACACGCAGCCGCCTAATAAGTATCCCGGACGGCCCTGAAAAGAGCCGCCCTGGAACTGCAGGGATCCGTGATGAGGCAGACCCGGGGGAAAGTGGCCTATTTGAACAACCTGGGTGCGAAATCCTCAAGATAGCGCCGCCAGTTGATCCAGGTGTGGCCGCCGGTGCTCTCGTGATAGGTGTATTTCATCCCGTACTTGTCGAAGATCCCGCGGGTCGGAGCCGAGGTTCCGTAGAGGAAATCCTCCTTGCCGATCGCATAGTAGAGCACTTTCAGATCCTTCGCGTCGCGCTGCAGTGCGGCATCGTTGGCGGTCTCGTATTGCGTGACCTGGTCCAGATTGCCGCCCATGCCGAGGCCCATCGAGAAGATCCCGATCGAATGGAACAGCTCGGGGTGGGTCAGCCCGTTCTGGATCGTATGCGCGCCGCCCATCGACAGCCCGGCCATCGCCCGCGCATCGGCGGTGTCGATGGTGCGGAAATTGGCTTCGACATAGGGGATCAGGTCCTTGATGAAGTCGTTGCCGAAATCGCTGTTGGCCAGCATGTTGCCGCCGCCCGGCCGATCGGGCGTGTGCCCGTTGGGCATCACCACGATCATCGGCTTCGCCTTGCCCGAAGCGATCAGATTGTCGAGAATGTAATTGGCATGGCCGACGCTGGTCCAGCTGTCGTCGCTGTCGCCCGCGCCGTGGACCAGATAGAGCACCGGATAGGACTTGCCGTCCTTCATATAGCCCGGCGGGGTGTAGACATGCGCGCGGCGCTTGATGCCGAGCGTGTTCGACCAATATTCAATCGTGCTGACTGTGCCGTGAGCGACGTCATGCCGGTAGGTCTGGAAATCCCCCCGGGCGCCCGGAACCTCGAAGGTCGAATTGGTGCCGGCGCGCTCTTCGGAATAGGTCGTGCCCTTGGGATCGGGCAGCTTCACCCCGTCGACGTTGAAGGCAAAGCGGTAATTGTCCGCCGCGACCGGCTTGTCGGTGGTGACGCTCCACAGGCCCATCCCATCCCTGGTCATCGCGAGCCCGTTGGGCGTGCCGGCGGGGAAGCCCATCGGAATGACGTCCGCGATGTCGGAACTGGTGACCTTCACCGCCTGCGCATCGGGAGCGCAGATGCGGAAGGTCACGCGCCCGTCGGGCAGCACCTCGACCGACTTGTAAGCCGGCGGCGGCGCCATGAAGCCCTGCGGCGCGCAGGTCTTGGGTGCATCGGCCGGCGCCTGCTGCGCGGCAACCGGCACCGCGCCGGCTGCGGCGATCGCCAGCGCGAGCCGGACGCAACGCGACGAGCTGAATGGCTTGCTGGACACGATGACTCTCCCCCCCCTGTTTCGTTGCCGCAGGGCTAACCGGCCAGCCCCGTTTGCGTCAAGAGACAACGTTGTCGCGGATTGTCGCACGTCCTCGAGCCGGGGCACCGCCCCCGCCCGGTTTCAGCGCGCGTCGGCGGTGGCGTCCATCGCGCGCACGGGGTTGTCGGGCCCGGTGCCGCGGTTCGGGATGAAATCGTTCAGCACGTTGCGGCGCTTGATCAGCCAGTGCCCGTCGAGCTTGACGAATTCGTCCTCGTACATGCCGTAGGTGCCGATCTTGGGCTGGTCGCCCTCGCCGTGATTGGCCATCTCGAGCCACAGCGAGCGGCCCCAGGCATGGTCGCCCTCGACCCGGATCACGTGCTGCAGGATCACGTGGCGCAGCTTGGCCGGCTTGCCGTCGGCGGTGTGGTAGAACTTGCCGATCCCGGCGCTGAACTTGGTCACCGCGGCGCGGATCGCGTCGCGGCCCTTCGAGGTGCCGCTGGCGAACTCGAGCTCGCCGTCGGGCGCGAAGGTCGCGACATAGGCGTCCCAGTCGAAGTAATCGATCGCGAACAGATAGCGCGCCATCAGATCCTCGATCTCGGCCCGGTCGGCGGCATAGCTTGCGCCGTACTGCTGTTCGGCATGGGCGGCCGACGGCGCGGCGCCGAGCGCCAGTGCGGCGGCGGCAAGCGCGAAGGTGGCGATCTTCTTCATGGTCTCTCCCTTAGTTCCCGTTCCAGTCGGCGTTGGCGCGCGCGATCAGGTATTGGTGGATTTTCTCGGCTTCCTCGGGCTTGAGCACGTCGGCGAAGCTCGCCATGCCGTTGCCCGCGCGCTTGCCGCCGATCACGATGTCGAGGAATTCCTTGTGGGTTTCGGGCGACATGTGGCGCAGATCCTTGACCCCGCCGCGAGCGCCGACCCCGTGGCACAGCGCGCAATGGTCGCCGTAGAGCTGCCCGCCCGCGGCGACGACCTCGGCCGAGGCAGTCAGCGGCGGCGGCGGCGACAGCTCGGGCACCTCGACCGATTCCTTCGGCATCGGCGGAAGTTGGGCCGTGCCGCCCAGCTTGAACACCAGCAGCCGCGGCTTGCCGAGGAACAGCTGCGAATAGTTCGAGCGCTCGACATGCGCGAGCCCCCCGCCCCAGCCCGCGTTCACCGCGATATATTGCACGCCATCGACGGTGTAGGTGATCGGCGCGGCGATCGGCACGTTCTGCACCGGCATTTCCCAGACCTTCTGGCCGGTGTCCGCGCGATAGGCGGCGAAGGTCTTCCCGATGCTGCCCTGGAACACGAGGTTGCCCGCGGTCGCGAGCACCCCGCCCGCCCCCTTCTGGGTCACCGGGCCGCGCCACACTTCCTTCTGCGTCACCGGATTCCAGGCCGAGAGCCAGCCCTTCGAATGGGCATCGGCATATTCGGCGATCGCCTTGCGCTCGGGCTCGTCGCCCATGAAGGCGGTGCCGAGGCCGCCCTTTGCCGGATCGTAATTCGCGGCCAGCGCATAGCTCATATAGGTCTCGGTCACCGGCAAATAGACCAGCCCGGTGAGCGGGCTGTAGGCCATCGGATTCCAGTTGTGCGCCCCGCCCGCGCCGGGCGAAACCATCACCGGCTTGGCGGTATAGCGCACCTCGGGGTTCTGGATCGGGCGCCCGGTGGCCATGTCGATCCCCTTGGCCCAGTTGACCGGGACGACGTTCTGCGCGCTGAGCAATTCGCCCGTCTTGCGGTCGAGCACGTAGAAGAACCCGTTCTTCGGCGCCTGCATGATCACCTGGCGAGTCTTTCCGCCGATCGGCAGGTCCGCGAGGATCATCTGCTGGGTCGCGGTGTAATCCCACTCCTCGCCCGGCGTGGTCTGGTAGTGCCAGCGGTATTCGCCCGTGGTCGCATCGAGCGCGACGATCGAGGCGAGGAACAGATTGTCGCCGCCGCCGGGGCTGCGGTAGGGCTGCGCCCAGGGCGAGCCGTTGCCGACCCCGACGTAGAGCAGGTTGAGCTTCGGGTCATAGGCGAGCCCGTCCCACACCGTGCCCCCGCCGCCCTGCTTCCACCATTCGCCGGTCCAGGTTTTGGCGGCCATCTCCATGGCCTTGTTCTCGAACCCATCGGCAGGATTGCCCGGTACCGTGTTGAAACGCCACAGCATTTTGCCGCTCTCGGCATCGTAGGCGCTGACATAGCCGCGCACGCCGAGCTCGGCGCCGCCGTTGCCGATGATCACCTTGTTGCCGAAGATCCGCGGCGCACCGGTGATGGTGTAGCTCTTCGAATTGTCGACCGTCAGCGTCGACCAGGCGGGCTTGCCGGTCTTGGCGTCGAGCGCGATCAGCCGCCCGTCGAGCGTGGCGATGTAGATCTTGCCGTGCCACGCCGCGAGCCCGCGCGAGACGATGTCGCAGCACGCCAGCCGTCCGTACTTGAGCGGCACCTGCGGATCGTAGGTCCACAGCACCTTGCCGGTCTTCGCGTCATAGGCGGTGGTGATATTCCACGGCTGGATGTTGTAGAGCACGCCGTCGATCTCGAGCGGCGTCCCCTCCATCCCGCGGGTGGTGTTGATGTCGGCATACCAGGCCAAGCCGAGCTTGCCGACGTTGGTGTCGTTGATCTGCCTGAGCGGCGAGAAGTGCTGCTCGTCCCAGGTGCGCCCGGTCGCCATCCACTGGCCCGGATCGGGGTTGGACAGCGCCGCGTCGTCGACCCAGCCCGGGCCGCTCTGCGCCGCCGCAGGCACCACCAGAGCCGCCATCGCAAGCGCGAGAACGGAACGGACGGCCCGGCTGGTGCGGGCCCAATTCGAAAAACTCATGCCAGATCGGCTCCCGGAATATCGCTCGCATCGCCCCAGAAACCGTGGACCTGGCCGACGCATTTGAACGGCATCTTGACCCGCGCGACCGGCCCCGCGGCAACGTCCTTGGTGTCGATCAGGATCAGGTCGGAGCGGCCTGCCTCCTTCATGCTGCTGCCGATCCCGATCAGATAGCCGTCGCCCTCGGGCGCGTCCTTCTTGCGCGGAACGAAGGTCATCTCCGACAGCATGTAGTCGGGCACCGAGACGAGCTGGGTTGTCTTCTCCTGGTGGTCGACGATCCACCAGCCGCCCTTCGGCCCGACCCCGTTGAGATAGCCATAGCGATACTTGAGCGTGTGGAAACGGTCGTCCTGCCGCGCGAGCACGCCCGAGACTTCGGGATAGATCGTCTCGACCTGGAAGCGGTCGTTGCTCTTGCTCGACAGATCGATGGTGAAGCGGCGCAGATAACCGGTGCCCTTCACCGGATCGAACGGCTCGTGCAGGCTGGGGAAGAACGGGAACTGGTTGCCCTCACCCCCGTCCCAATCCATCACGATCTTGTCGCCGTCGGACCAGCCGCCCATCGAGTGGGTGCAGAACAGGTTCTGGCCGGTGAACCAGCGCAGGTCCTTGCCGTCGCCGCCGCGGCGCAGCACGCCGATATAGACCGGCGCCCTGGAATCGTAGGAGAAGTGGACCCCGCCGGCCTTTATCCGGTCCATGTCGGAGACCATGTTGGTCAGGTACAGGATCACGTGCTTCTGGGTGACCACGAAATCGTGCATCATCCCGGCATAGGGCACCTGCACCTTGGTGTGCCAGTTTACCGCCCCGTGCCTGTCGGCCGAGAACACCACCACGCTTTTCGACAGCAGCCCGTCCGCCTCGTAGCCGAAGGCGATGTATTCGCCGGTCAGCGGATCGATCTTGGGATGCGCGGTGTGGGTCTGGCTGTCGAGCTTGCCGCCGAAGGTGTAGTAATCGTCCTTGGTCTCGAGCGTCAGCGGGTCGAGATAGACCGGCGGGCTGTCTTCCTTGAACACCAGCAATTTGCCGTGGTGGAGGAACAGCTGGGTGTTGGCGGTGCCGCGGCTGAGCCCCTTGACCGAAGGATCGTCGGTCAGCGGGTTGCGGTACATTCCGAACAGCGAACGCCGCGCATCGTGCTGCGCCTTCCAGCGCTGGGTCTTCGCATAGCGGGTGCGGTAGTCGACATGGCCGTTCTTGATCCGGAAGGCCGAGACATGGCCTTCCCCGTCGAACATGATGTCGCCCTTGTACTGCTCGGGCTTGGGATACTGCGGATCGGGCCCGACGCGGTAGAACATCCCGTCGAGGTCGAGCGGCAGCTGCCCTTCGACCTCGCAATCGTAGAGATCGATCTCGGCGCGGTTGTTGGTGCCGGGAGGGCCGCCGGCGAAGGCGCGCGGATCGTCGGGGAAATCGACCTGCGGCGCGGGCGAGCCCGCCGCCGCCAGCGCGGCACCGCCGGTTCCCAGCCCGACCAGCGCCGCGCCCGTACCCAGGGTTGCCGCACCAAGGAAATTGCGCCGCCCAAGCTGCGGCCCGGATGTGTCGGTCATCGATCCCTCTCCATGGGGGCCCGGCTGCTCCGGACTCGCCCGATCATTGCAATTTCAATCAATACCCGCCTCTCCGGCTTTGACAATGCCTCCAAACGCGCGAAAGTGCGCGGACAGAACAGAGGGGAGACAGGCGATGGTACGGCTGCGGCTCGGGGCAATCGGTCCGATCGGAATTTCGGCTGTGGCGCTGGCATGGGCCGCGATCTCCACAGGCCAGCAGGACGTCGCCCCGCCCTCCCCGATCGACGCGCAGCTCGCCGCCGGGCGGCAGGCCTACGCGCAGAACTGCGCCGCCTGCCACGGCGACACGATGGACGACGGCCATTTCGCGCCCGCGCTGAAGGGCCCGGCGTTCCTTGCCAAATGGGGAAACACCCCGCTCGCCAAGCTCTACGGCTACATCCGTTCCTCGATGCCGCCGGCGGCCGCCGGAAGCCTCGGCGACGAGACCTACGCGGCGCTCGCCGCGCTGATCCTGCATGAAAACGGCGGCGACGCCGGGCGCGCGATCGCGCCGGCTTCGTTGGACGGGCTGGCCTTCCCCGCGGCGCCGCCCGAGGCGAAGGCCGACCTTGGCGTCGGCGGGCTTTCGGCGCGCTTCCCGCTGCCGCCGGGGCCCGTCATTCCCGACCGTTTCGCGGACTACACCCCGGTAACCGAGGCGATGCTGGACGATCCGGCGCCCGAGAACTGGCTGAGCTGGCGGCGCAGCCACCGGGGCCTCGGCTATTCGTCGTTGCGGCAGATCGACACCGGCAATGTCGGCGAGCTGCACATCGCCTGGGCGCAGGCGCTGCCCGCGGGCGACAACATGAACGAGCCGCTGGTGCGCGACGGGGTGCTCTATGTCGCGGGCTATGGCGACAATGTGTTCGCCTTCGACGGGGCCAGCGGGCGCCAGCTCTGGCGCTACCAGCGGCAATTGCCGCAGGGCACCGCGGTCTCGTCGCACAAGACCATCGCGCTCTACGGCGACAGGCTGTTCACCGCGACCTCGGACAACCACATGGTCGCGCTCGATGCGCGCACCGGACGGCCGGTGTGGGACACGGCGATGACCGACCGCCCCAACATGCGCAGCCCCGGCGGGCCGCTCGCGGCCGACGGGGTGATCATGCAGGGCATGGCCTCGCAGGCGGCAGGTGGCGGGCTGATCGTCGGGATCGACGCCGAGAGCGGCAAGAAACTGTGGGAGTTCGAGACCGTCGCCAAGCCCGGCCAGCTGGGCGGGGACAGCTGGAACGGCGAGCCGGGCGACCAGCGCAAGGGCGGTTCGCAATGGACCTCGGGCACTTACGATGCGAAGACCGGGCTCGCGCTGTTCGGGGTCGGCAATACCTACGACACCGGCCCGCTGCGCGATCTCCAGCCGGGCCAGAACAACGACGCGCTGTTCACCAATTCGACCCTGGCCTTCCAGCCGCGCACCGGGAAGCTGGTCTGGTATTTCCAGCACATGAAGAACGACCAGTACGATCTCGACTGGGTGTTCGACCGGGTGATCGCGACGATCGACATCGACGGCCAGCCGCGCCGGGTGATCCTGACCAGCGGCAAGGAAGGCCTGTTCGACGCGCTCGACGCCGACACCGGCAAATACATCAAGACGGTCGACATGGGGCTGCAGGACTTCATCGCCTCGATCGACCCGGTGACGGGCGAGAAGCACGTCGACCCCGCCAAGATTCCGGGCCGCGACAAGGGCGCGGTCTATGTCTGCCCGCACGGCGGCGGCGGGCGCAACTGGAGCCCGACCTCGTTCAATCCCGAAACGCGGCTGCTGTTCGTCAACGGGCGCGACGTCTGCATGGACCTGGTCCCGGCGCCATCGGGGCCGGGTTTCCTCAGCACCGGGGTCAACGCCGAATACCTCCCCTCGCCCAAGGCCGACGGCAATTACGGCGTGCTGCAGGCGATCGACATGGAAGCCGGCAAGGTGCTGTGGGAGACCCGCCGCCGCCAGACCTTCGACATGGGCATCCTCACCACCGCCGGCGGACTGCTGTTCACCGGCGCGATGGACCGCCAGTTCCTCGCCTACGACCAGGAGACCGGCAAGGAGCTGTGGCGCACCGGGGTGACCGGCGTGCCCAATGCCTCGCCGATCACCTATTCGGTCGACGGCAAGCAATATATCGCGATCGTCACCGGGGTCGGCAATCCGCTCTCGACCGGGATCGCCGACGTGATTCCCGAAACGCAGCTCCCCTCGGTGAACAGCTCGGCGATCTACGTGTTCGCGCTGCCCGACGGCGACTGACGGCTGCGCTCAGGCCCCCGGCAAGGCGGTCAGCGCCGGCGGGCCGTCGACCGCGAGCAGTGGCATCACGCCGACGGTGGTCGCGTGGCGATCGTCCTCGAGGTCGGCGCGGAAGTTGCCGATCGGATGGCGCGAGTCGAGATCGGCGCGACGGCGATCGCGCATCTCCCGACCGGCGTCGGCGACAGCGCGCATTAGGGCAAACCGTTACCGCCGCTGCGGTCAAGACAGGTGCCGCGCATGGGTAAAGAGAGGCCGGAAAGGACATCGCCTTGACCACACCTGCCACGCTTACCCTGCACAATGTGAAGACCGTCCGCTCCGGCCGGGGAGTCGCCGCCGAATGCGCGCGCGATCTCGCCCTGCTCGGCTGCGGCAGGGTCCTGATCGTCACCGGAGCGCCGATCCGCGCGCTCTGCCGGGGGTTGGAGGATGCGCTGGCTGCGCAGGGCTGCGCCGCGCAGCTGCACGAGGCGCGCGACGGGGAGCCGACCCTCGAAGACCTCGCCGCGGCGATCGCCGCCGCCGAGCGGTTCGGGGCAGACGCGGTGGTCGGCTTCGGCGGCGGCAGCGCGATGGACGTCGCCAAGCTGGTCGCCGCCCTGGCCGGCGGGAGGCAGCGCATTCTGGACGTGGTCGGGATCGACCTGCTCGCTCCGCGCCGGCTTCCGCTCGCCTGCATCCCGACCACTGCCGGCACCGGCAGCGAAGCCACGCCCATCGCGATCGTCGAGGACAGCGAAGCGCTGCTCAAGAAGGGCGTGGTCAGCCCGCATCTGGTGCCCGACTTCGCCTATCTCGACCCCGAGCTGACCCGCTCCATGCCGCGGAGCGTCACCGCCGCGACCGGGATCGATGCGCTGACCCATTGCATCGAGGCCTATGCCAACCGCTTCGCCCATCCGGTGGTCGATGCCTGGGCGATAGAGGGCATTCGCCTGATTGCCGCCAATATCGAGCGCGCCTGCACCGACGGCGACGATCTGGAGGCGCGTGCGGCGATGCTGCGGGCGAGCCATCTCGGCGGGCAGTGCCTCGGGCCGGTCAACACTGCCGCGGTCCATGCGCTGGCCTATCCGCTCGGCGGCGAATTCCACATCGCCCACGGCGTCGCCAATTCGCTGCTGCTGCCGCATGTGCTGCGCTTCAACCTCGAGGCCGCGCCGGCGCGCTACGCCGCGATCGCCGGGGCGCTGGGCATCGCTTGCAGCGGCGACGACCGTGCCGACGCGCTCCGCGGAATCGAGGAAATCGAGCGGCTCTCCGCCGCGATCGGGATCGAGCGGCATCTGTCCGCCTTCGGAATCAGCTCGAACACGATCCCGCACATGGCCGCCGCCGCGATCACGGTGCAGCGGCTGCTCAGCCGCAACCTGCGCGAAGTGACCGAGGAAGACGCCCGCGCAATCTATCAAGCCGCACTTTGAACGAGGGACCCCGATGGCCGACGCCGCACTGCTCGCACTGAACACGGAGCTGGCGCTCCAGCTTGCCGATTACTGGCACGAAATCGACTTCAACGGCGGGCGCGAGGCTTCGCAATACTACGTGCCCGAAGCCGAGTTCCACGGGAACTACGCCTCCTATCTGGGGGTCGCGAAAATCCAGCAGTTCTACGACTGGCGGATCGAGCAGGGCCCGCGCCTGTCGGTCCACAGCTTCACCAATTTCCGCGCCTGGTTCACCGGCGAGGATACGGCGGAGGCGACCAACTTCCTGATGCTCTATGCGCGCAACGGCGAGAAGATCCAGCCGTCGCACGCGCCGATCACCATATCGCTCGCGACAGACAAATATCGCCTTGTGGATGGCAAGTGGCTGTGCACCTATCGCCGCTTCGAGCATTTGTTCGAAGGTGACGTGCCGATCACCAACCCCAACCTGGACGACGACTGACATGACGCGTGGAGCTCTCGACGAACCCGACCTGCTGCTGAACAAGGCCTATGTCGCCGGACGATGGATCGCCGGCGACGGAGCGCCGATCGCGGTGGACGACCCCTTCACCCTGGCCCAGTTCGGCGAGATTCCCGACGTCGGAGCAACCGGAACCCAGGCGGCGATCGATGCCGCCGAAGCCGCCTTTCCCGAATGGGCGCGGCGCCCGGTGAAAGAACGCTGCGCTATCCTGCGCCGCTGGTCGGAGCTGATCCTGCGGCACAAGGAAGATCTTGCCCGGATCATCACCCGGGAAAACGGCAAGGCGCTTAAGGAAGCGCGGGCCGAGGTCGACTACGGCAACGGTTTCATCGAGTTCTACGCCGAATATTCGGCGCACGATCTCGGCGAGATCATCCCGGCGCCCGTGCCGGGACGGCGGCTGCTGGTCGAGAAGGAGCCGGTCGGCGTCTGCGTGGCGATCACTCCGTGGAACTTCCCGCTCGCAATGCTGACCCGCAAGGTGGGCCCGGCTCTGGCCGCGGGCTGCACCATGGTCGCCAAGCCGGCCGAACTGACCCCGCTGACTGCGCTGGCCTTCGCCAAGCTCGGTGAGGAAGCCGGCGTGCCCAAGGGCGTGTTCAGCGTGGTGACCGGCCACTCCAAGGCGATCGGCGGGGCGATGACCGCGTCGGAAGTGGTGCGGAAACTCTCCTTCACCGGCTCGACTCCGGTCGGTGCGATGCTCGCCGAAGCCTGCGCGCCGACGATCAAGCGGCTGAGCCTCGAACTCGGCGGGAACGCCCCGCTGCTGGTCTTCGACGACGCCGATCTCGACACCGCGATCGAGACGGCGATGATCGCCAAGTTCCGCAATGCCGGCCAAAGCTGCGTCGCGGCCAACCGGATCTACGTCCAGAAGGGCATCGAGGACCGCTTCCTCAAGGCGCTGGCGGCGAAGATCGGTGCAATGAAGGCCGGCGACGGTCTCGACGAAGCCAACGACGTCGGTCCGCTGATCGACGAGCGCGCGATCAAGAAGGTCGACGAGCACCGCGAGGACGCGCTGAGCCACGGCGGCGAACTGCTCGCCGGCGGCGCCTCGCCCGGCGGGCGCCTGGCCCAGCCCACTCTGGTCGGCCATGTCGCGCCCGATGCGCTGCTGACCCGCGAGGAAACTTTTGGACCGCTTGCCGGCGTGATCGGCTTCGCAACGGTGGAGGACGGCGTCAGGCTCGCCAACGATACGCCGTTCGGCCTCGCAGCCTATCTGTGTTCCGAAGACCCCAAGACGATCGCGCGCGTCGGCCGCGATCTCGAAAGCGGGATCGTCGGGATCAACACCGGGCTGATCTCGACCCCGACGGCACCGTTCGGCGGGGTCAAGATGTCGGGTCTCGGGCGGGAGGGCTCGCACCACGGCCTCGCCGAGTACCAGAATCTCAAATATCTCTGCCACGCAGGCATTTAGAAAACATCCTTAAGGGGAAATCATGCGCAAGCATTCGAAGGTCGTCATCACTTGCGCCCCCACGGGATCGATCCACACTCCCTCGATGTCGCCCCACTTGCCGGTGACGGCCGACCGGATCGCCGAGGCCGCGATAGAAGCTGCCGAGGCCGGCGCCGCGATCCTGCATCTTCACGCGCGTAACGAGGCCGACGGCAGCCCGAGCCCGCGGGCGGAAGACTTCATGCGCTTCCTCCCGCGGATCAAGCAGGCCACCGACGCGGTGATCAACATCTCGACCGGCGGCAGCGCGACCATGTCGCTCGACGACCGGCTCGAAGGCGCCAAGGCCGCGCAGCCCGAGGTCTGCTCGCTCAACATGGGGCCGCTGATCTTCGATTTCTCGGGCGCCGCCAAGCGCGTCGAGCAATGGCGCCATGCCTGGGAGCAGCCCTATGTCGAAGGGTCGCGCGGGCGCATCATGTACAATGACAACGCCTATATCGAGCGGATCATGCTCGAGGTCGGGCGCGCATTCGGAACCCGGTTCGAGTTCGAGTGCTACGACATCGGGCATCTCTATACCCTCGCCCACTTCGCCGACCGGGGGCTGATCGATCCGCCGTTTCTGATCCAGGGCGTGTTCGGCATCCTCGGCGGGATCGGCGCCGATCCGCGCAACCTCGCCCATATGGTGACCATCGCCGACGGCCTGTTCGGCGAAGATTACGTCTTTTCCGCCTTCGCCGCCGGCCGCCACCAGCTCGCCTTCTGCACCCAGTCGGCTCTGCTCGGCGGGAACTGCCGCGTGGGGCTGGAAGACAGCCTGTTCATCGGCAAGGGCGAACTGGCGACTTCGAGCGCCGAGCAGGTCGCGAAGATCAGGACGGTGATCGAGGCACTCGGGCGCGAGGTCGCGACCCCGGCGGAAGCGCGCGACCTGCTCAAGCTGAAGGGCGGGGATGCGGTCCGGTTCTAGTCCAGCCCGTCGAGCGTCGCGCCCGCTGCCGCCGCGGCGGCCTTGCCGAACAGCGTGGTGTCGTTGCTGACCATCACCAGCGAGAAGCCCTGCTTCAGGGCCGCCTGCGCCTCTGCCGGCGAACCCACGGCAATACCCGACAGTACCCCGGCGTCCCTGGTCGCACCGAGCATCTTCGCAGTCAGCGCCTGGACCGCCGGATCGCTGGCCGGCTTGCCGCTCGACAGGAACAGGTCGCCATGACCGATCAGGATGCCGTTGACGTGCTCCAGGGCGGCGAACTCGGCGGCGCGTTCGAGCGACGCCCAATCCTCCAGCTGGATCATCCGCAGGCACTGCTCGTCGCCGCGCTTCACGTAGTCCGGGATCGCTCCGAGCCCCCATCTGCCGGCGCGCGAGGTCAGCCCCAGGCCGCGCTCGCCCTTGGGCGCGAAGACCATTCGCCGGGTGATCGAGTCCGCCAGCTCGAGGCCGTTCACGCGCGGCACCAGCAGCCCGTCGGCCCCGGCGTCGAGCAGCGGCTGGATCGCCGAGCCGAGATGGTCGGCCAGCCGTACCACCGCCGCCATCCCCATCGCCTGCGCGGCGAAGACCAGCTCGTTCGCGCGTTCGAGCGAATGCGGCGCGTGCTCCATGTCGACCACCACGAATTCGAACCCGGCATGGGCGAGCAACTGCACGGTTTCGAGCGAGGGGATCTTGACCCAGGTGCCGATCAGCCCGCGTTTGCCGCCGTGCAGGCGATCGATGAAATCGTCCATGATGCCGGGCCTCCTTCCGCGCCGCTTGTACAGAATTCTGTCTGCAAGCGAGGACAATATATTGCCCCTGGCGGCCCGCCGCCTTGCCTGGGTCGCGGGCCGGATATTGCGCGCGGGCCCGGCAGTGACTAGCGCGATGGGGTGCAGGCCCAACCCTTCCCCGATGACGGACGCCCGGTCGCCGCAATCTTTCGCGCGCCGGTGTTCAACGCGTCGGAGACCTTCGTCCGGCTGCAGGCCACCTCGCTGGCGCGCTACCAGCCGCTGATGGTGGGCCTGGAGGACAAGGGCCACGTTCCGCCGTCACTCGAGGGGCGGGTCATGCTCGCGCGGGACGGAGCGCAGGCCTTCGCGATCCGCGCCCTCGGCCGCTGGGGAACCCTGGGCGCACGGGTCGCGGCGGCCCACCCGGCGCTGATCCACGCGCATTTCGGGCCCGACGGGCTGGCCGCGCTGCCACTGGCGCGCCGCCTCGGCATTCCGCTGGCGGTGACGCTGCACGGCTACGACGTCAGCCGCTCGCGCACGAACCTGCTCGCCTCGGGGCATTTCTCGTGGATGCGCTACGCCGTTTCCGAAGGGCGGCTGAAGCGCGGCGGCGACCTGTTCCTGCCGGTCTCCAATGCCTTGCGCGACCAGGCGATCGCGCGCGGCTTTCCGGCCGAGCGGACCTTCACCCACTACATCGGCATCGACTGCGAGCGCTTCCGCCCGGCCGCCGGGCGGCGCGAGGATATGCTGATCCTCCACGTCGGCCGGCTGGTGGAGAAGAAGGGCACCGAAGTGCTGCTGCGCGCGCTCCCGGCGATCCGGACACGGGTACCGGGAGCGCGGCTTGCGATCTGCGGCGACGGCCCGCTGCGTCCGGCGCTGGAAAAGCTGGCGGGTGAGCTGGGCATTGCCGGCGCGGTCGAATTCCGCGGCGCCGTGCCCGCCGACGCCCTGCCGGGAATGTTCGCGCGCGCGGCCTTGCTCGCGGCTCCCAGCGTGACCGCGCGGAGCGGCGATGCCGAAGGGCTGCCGACGGTGATCATGGAAGCGGCGGCATCCGGCCTGCCGGTGGTCGCCTCGCACCACGGCGGGATCGGCGAGGCGGTGACCGACGGCCAGACCGGCTTCCTGGTGCCCGAGCACGATTCGGCGGCGCTTGCGCGGAGGATCGCGGAGCTGCTCGCGGCGCCCGACCTCGGCGCGCGATTCGGTGCTGCAGGCCGCACCCTGACCGAAACCCGCTTCGATGCGGCGCGCCAGATGCGGCTGCTCGAGCAGCGGTACGACGAAATGCGGGCCGCGGGCGCGGCTAGATCCTAGCGCAGACCGGCGACTTCCTCTGCTGCCTCGGCATGGCGCGGGCGCGGGAGCACCGCCACCAACACGGTGGCAAGCCAGATCACCGCGACCGCCGCGAACACCTCCAGCGCGAAGAGGGCACAGTTGAAGCCGAACACGACCACGACCGCGAACAGGAAGGCGAACCCGTCGCGCGCGGTCAGGAAGGTGAAGAAGGCGATCACCGCCTTCGCGATCGGGCCGAAATTGCCGTCGCGCATCTTGTGCTTGACCAGGTCGAAGCCGAGCGGCTTGCCGTTCTTGAGCGTCTTGCGCCCGATCAGCCACAGGCCCAGCGCCATTGCGCCGACCGACCACAGACCGAGATAGACCGCGATCTGCGATCCCTGCAGCGTCAGGCTGTAACTCAGCCCGAGGATGAAGGAGATATTGATCGCCTGGTCGATCGCGCTGTCGAGCGACGCGCCGGCATCCGAGCTGCGGAAGGTGACCCGGGCGATCTCGCCGTCGACCCCGTCGAAGATCGACGCGGCCTGGAACAGGATCGCCCCCGCCACCATTCCGGCGTGGCTGCCGGTGAGCAGCGAGAGCAGCATCGCAACCCCGAGCAGCGCGGTGCCGATGGTAGCGTGGACCGGGCGGATGAAGGGAAACAGCAGCAGGAAACCGCTGATCGGGCGCGATATCCGGCGGTTGATGTAGCGCGAGACCAGCCCGTCGCCCTTCTTCACCGTGCGCCGTAGAAGCTCCCAGCCCGCATTGTCATCGAGCGGGATCGCGTCGTCGGCGACCATGCAGCCGCCGGGCGCGGGAAAGCGCCATGCGACCGGCTCGTCCGCATAGGCCAGTTCGCGTTCGCTGCCGGCAAGGAACCGCGCGATCACCTCTGCCGGCAGCAGATAGTCCGACGCGAAGCCGATCACTTCCTCGCCTTCCGGCACGCGGGACGAGATCCGGATTGTCGCGTCGGGCGCCAGCCGGTCGAAATCGTCGAGCACGCGCTGCGCGAATTGCACCCCTTCGGGAGCCACGATGCGGATGTCCGCAAGGCCCGCCGCGGCGATTTCGCGCACGATCCGGCCGATCGCCGAAACCCCGGCAATACGCCGCTCGGCGGCAATTTCGTCGGCCAGGAAAAGGACTGCGGTAGGGATCATAGGGGGGGTTCTTGACATGGGGGGAACAAGCGGAACGGTCTCTATGAAGCTCATATCTTATTCATGTAACACGCCTGATAGACGAATTGCTTTTTGTCGGCCCTTGGCCGGCGCCGGATAAAAAGGAACCCTCTTCGGGGAACGGCCAACGAATGAAACGATCACTCCTGAACAACGCGCGACGCGCGAAAAACCTTCTCGCGCCGGCACTCGGCGCGCTTGCCTTCAGTGTGGCGGCTGCGGCTGCCCCCGCCCATGCGGAAGATTGCACCGGCACGCCCAGCGCCACTAGGGCCTATGTGAATGTACAGGGCGTTAAGTCGTCCGCGGGATTGGTAGCGGTAACGCTCTACGCCGACAATTCGAAGAAGTTCCTCGTCAAGCATGGCTCGCTCTATGTCGGCCGTGTCCCGGCAAAGGCCGGAACCACGCGGGTTTGCATCTATGTCCCCAATCCCGGGGTTTACGCGATCGCAGTCTACCATGATGTGGACGGAAACCGGAAATTCAACCGCAGCGGGCTGGGTTTCCCGGCGGAACCATACGGCTTTTCGAACAATGCCTCCACTTTCGCCGGTCTGCCCTCGTTCAAATCGGTACGAATCAACGTTCCCAAGGACGGATTCGAAACTTCGATCACGCTGAAGCAGCCGTAATTCGGGCGAGGCGTTCGTTCAGGAACGCCTCGATCCGCTCCGCGCGCCGATCCCAGCTCAGCTCCTGCGCCTCGCGCCGCGCGGCCTCGGCAAGGCGACCGGCCAGCGCGCCGTCGCCGAGCAGCTCGTCGAGCGCGGCTGCGGCCGCCTGGGGATCGTCCGGCGCAACCAGCAGCGCGTTCTCGCGCTGGTGCAGGAAACCCTCGGTGTCGCGAGCCATCGGGGCCAGGATCGGGCGCCCGGCGGCAAAATAGGCGAACAGCTTGATCGGCAGCACGCAATTGCCGAATCGTTCCAGCGGAGCGCTCGAAGGCGGAACCACCAGCACGTCGGCCGCGAACAGATAGGGTGCCAACGTACGCGGCCCCTGCCACCCGAACACGTGCAGATTCGCTCGGGTGCGCGCGGCCTGCTCGATCTCGCCCTCGCCCTCGGAGCCGACCAGTACGAAGGCGATCTCCGGACGCAGGTCGGCCATCGCCAGCACCTGGTCCAGCCCCTTCCTCGGATTGATTCGCCCGGCATAGACGACCGTCGGCCGGTCCGGGGCGAGCCCAAGCGCGCGCCGCGCCTCGACCCGGTCCAGCGGCAGCGCAAACCGGCCCAGCTCCGCGCCGTTATGCGCGACCAGCAGCTTTTCGTCCGGCACGCCGCAGGCGCGGTAGCTGTCCGCGGCGAACTCGGAATGGGTCAGGATGCCGAGGCATCGCGGCAGCCGCGCGGTGCGCCGGATCAGCGGGCGCAGCACCGGCAGATCGTCGGGCCAGGGACGGTAGTGATCGGTGACGAAGGGCACCGGACTGGCACCTCCGGCGGCGAGCATCGCGGGGATTCGGCTGAACAGCACATCGGCGCCGCGAACCTGCGGGCTTTTCAGGGCCTTGCGTAACCACCACAGGCTGGGCAGCGCGGGCGGGCCGGCCCACCGGACCGGGATCTGGACCGTCTCGAAGTCGCCCGTGACGTCGAAATAGTCGCGCAGCATCGCACTGTCGACCGGGCCGTCGGCCGCGAGCCGCGGCAGCAGCAGCGTCACCTCGTGCCCGCGGCGGACAAGCGCGGCAGCGGTGCTCACGGCCTGGTCGCGGTCCGCCTTGTGCAGCGGCTGCGACCAGAGCATCGGATAGGCCAGCTTCATTGCGCGCCCCACCTCAGGACAGTGCGGCTTCCGCCATATCGTAGGCCTTGCGGTCGTCGACATCGAGCCACCACAGATCGCCTGCGTCGAAGGTGCTCGCAAGCCCGCGCTCGGCCAGCGCCTTGACGCCTTCCGACAGGCTGCCCTTGCCGCCGGCGGCGATCGACGCGGCGATCGCTTCGCCCAGTGCGGGCGTGGCGGTGAAGATGCCGGTATCGAAGCAGTCGTAGGTCTCGAGCAGCTTGCCGATCCGCACGATCCTGCCGGCGGAATCGGTTGCGACGCAGGTCACGTCCTCGAGATCCACCGCGGGATTGTCGAGCCGGCGATCCACCGCAAGGCGCAATTCGTCCCCCGCGGGCTGGGAGGCGATCAAGCCCGCGAGAATCGCCGGATCGAAGATATGGTCCGCCATCAGCAGGATGAAGCGTTCGCCGTCGGCGTGCGCGATCCCGCTCATCACCGAATAGCCGTTGGGCAGCGACCAGTCGGGCGTGCGGACGCATTCGATCGGCAGGCCGGTGCGTTCGGACAGGTTCGCGACGAAGCGTTCGACCGCTTCGGCCTCGTGTCCCGTGACCACCACGAACGACGTCGCCCCGCCCGCCGCGGAACGGCGCACGATATGCTCGATCAGCGGCGTGCCGGCGACCGGGGTGAGCGGCTTGGAATCCGAAACCTCGCGCAGCCGGCTACCGAAGCCGGCTGCGATGATGAGGCACTTCATTCGGCGGCGAGTGCGAGATCGCCAGCGATGAATTCGTCGGTCAGGCGGGCAGCCACGTCGTCGGTGAACTGCTGCGCCGGGTGCTTGCAGTAGAAGGCCGAGGGGCCGACCAGCGCACCGGCCATGCCGCGATCGAGGCCGAGCTTGCAGCAACGGATCGCGTCGAGCGACACGGCGGCCGAGTTCGGGCTGTCTTCCACCGACAGGCGGACTTCGATGTTCATCGGAACGTCGCCGAACAGCGTGCCTTCCATGCGCAGGAAGCACAGCTTGTTGTCGTTCAGCCACGGGATGTAGTCGCTGGGGCCGACGTGGATGTTCTCGTCCGCGAGACGCTCGGCCAGCAGGGCCTGAACCGCTTCGGTTTTCGATTCCTTCTTCGACGAAAGCCGCGCGCGGTCCGCCATGTTGAGGAAGTCGGTGTTGCCGCCCGTGTTGAGCTGGTAGGTGTGCTGCACCGGCACGCCGCGCTGGGCGAACAGGTTGGCGAGCGCACGGTGGACGATGGTCGCGCCGAGCTGCGCCTTGATGTCGTCACCGACGATCGGCAGGCCCTTGGCGACGAACCTGGCTTCCCATTCCGGGTCGCTGGCGATGAACACCGGCATGCAGTTGACCACGCCGACGCCCGCTTCGAGCGCGCATTCCATGTAGAAATGCACCGCTTCGATCGAACCGACCGGCAGGTAGTTCACCAGCACGTCCGCACCCGAATCCTTCAGCGCGGCGATGATCGTGGCCTTGTCGGCCTCGGTCTGGCGCGAAACGCGGAAGCTGCGGTCCGCCGCAACGCTTTCCATGTGGCCGGCGACGCCATCGAGCACGCGGCCCATGATGACCTTGCCGCCGGTCGGCTCGATGTTCGGCGCGAACACTGCGGTGCAGTTCGGCGCGGCGAAGATCGCGTCGGCGATGTCGAGCCCGACCTTGCGTTCATCGACGTCGATTCCCAGCACGAACTGGATGTCGGTAGGGCCGTAGCCGCCGATCGTCTCGTGAATCAGCCCGGTCGGGGCGTTGTTCGAGCCGTAGTAGGTGACGCCCTGAACCAGCGAGCTGGCACAGTTTCCGACGCCGAGGATTGCGACCTTGATAGGATCCATTGATGTCTGCCCAGAGAAAGTGAGTGGTGACGCGTTCACAGAACTAACGGGAAAGGTCAAGAATCCATTGTCGTTCCGTAATCAGCTTTACACAATTGCGCCGTCCGGACCTGCCGTTCCCAATTTCAACAGTTTATGTCGAAGCCGCTCCCCGGCCCGGTCATGCTGGCCGGCGAATCCCGCATTCGGGCATCAGACGGCGCGGATCGCCATCGGCCTTTGAAAATTGCTGCGCGATGAATAGAAGCGCCTGATGGTAAGCGTCACCACCCCGGTTCGGCACCCGAACAAAGCGATGAATGGCAAGCCGCCCGAAGTCGAGGGCTGGCTGAACATGCACGTCTATCACCCGCTGTCCGACCGCCTGGCGATCGCGCTGTGCCCGACCGGGGTCACCCCGAACATGGTTTCGTTCGGCGGCTTCCTGCTGATCTGCGGCGCGGGGGCGGCCTATACCGGACTCCCGTGGCCGGTTTCCGCCGCGCTCGGCTTCCTGCTCCACATCTCGTGGCATGTCGTCGACGGGGCCGACGGCGCGCTCGCCCGGATGACCGGGAAGGCCTCGTCCATCGGCGAGCTGGTCGATGGCGTGTGCGACTATGCCGGGCACGTGGTGCTCTATGTCGCGCTGGCGCAGTTCCTGTCGCTGTGGCTGGGCGGCTGGGCCTGGGCCGCCGCCTGGGCGGCGGCGATCTCGCACATCGTCCAGTCCAACCACACCGAGACCGAGCGGCGGATCTATCGCTGGTGGGCCTATGGCACCGGCTGGATCGGCCAGGTGCAACAGCAGGGCGAAGGGGTGTTCGGCGCGCGCAACTGGTTCACCCTCACCTTCGGCTGGTTGATCTATCCCTATCTCTGGCTGTCGCGGGCGATGAACCCCAACTCCGCCGAGATCGACGCGCTGCTCGCTACGGGCGCCGGCGATCCGCTGCTCGTCGAACGGATGCGCCGGATCGTGCGCGAGGAAGCCCGGGTGCCGGTTCTGTTCCAGCATCTCGTCGGACCCAACCCGCGGGCGATCGTGCTGGGCATATCGATGGCGTTCGGCAGCCCGCTGTGGTTCTTCCTGTTCACCATGGGGCCGCAGAACGCGATGCTGGCGATTTCGGTCTACCAGCACCACACGATGAACCGCCGGGTGGCGGCACGGCTGCGCGCGGAACTGGCCGGGGCGCGTTCGGGCTGAACGCCCGTCGCAGCTGTGGAGCGGATCGTCGCCCGCCCCCAACCTGCATCAAGCGCGGACGGAACGGATGAGAACGGGGCGCAGTTCTTCCCGCGAAGGAGAAGACCGATGCCCAACCCCGAATTCACCGACGCGATCGCCCTGCTGAAAGCCGACCACCGCAAGGTCGAGGAGCTGTTCGAGCAGTTCGAGAATACGAGCGGAAGCAGCCGCAAGCAGAAGATCGCGCACGAGATCTGCGTCGAGCTCAAGATCCACACCACGATCGAGGAAGAAATCTTCTACCCCGCCTTCGAGGGCAAGATCGAGGAGGACACGCTGCGCGAAGCCTATGTCGAGCACGACGGCGCCAAAGTGCTGGTGAACGACATCGAAGCCTCGTCGCCCGACGACGAATTCTACGACTCCAAGGTCAAGGTTCTGTCGGAAGAGATCGAGCACCATGTCGGGGAGGAAGAGCGGCCGGCCGAAGGCATGTTCGCGCAATGCCGCGAGACCGACATCGACCTGGTCGAGCTGCGCGACCGGATGCTGGCTCGCAAGCAGGAGCTGCAGGAACAGGGCGACCTCCCCCCGGCCCGGTTGAGCGTCGTCGACGCGGCTTGAGCGGCGCGCACGAAAAGAGGGCGGCATGGTCATCCATGCCGCCCTCTTTTCGTGCCGTTGGCGCTCAGCCGGCCTTGCGGCGGCGGGTTTCCCACCCTTTCTTCGCCGCAGCAGAGCGCTGCGCGTGCGACTGGCTCGAGCCGCCGATCCGCCCGCCCTTGCGCGAAGACGCGTGGCTGACCTTGTGCCCGCGGCCGGAGCCGGACTTCTTGCCGCCGCCGGTTTCCTTGTTGACCGTCGCCCAGGCCCGGCTTTCGGCCTCCTCTTTGCTCACGCCGCGCTTTTCGTAGCCTTCCTCGATATGCTCGGCCTGGCGCTTCTGCTTGTCGGTATAGCTGCTCTTGTCACCCTGGGGCATCGGAACTCTCCTGTGTCTGGTTGATGACCTGACAACGGCGGCCGGCGGCGGCGTTTCCGGCCGGCCCGCTATTGCGGCGCCGGATTGCCCGCCGCCTGCGCCGAATGGCCCAGCTCCCAATAGCCGACCTCGCGCCGGCGGATCGCGCAGAGCATTTCGTCGTCGCGCCACAGTTCCGCATTCCGCCCCGGCGCCTCGCTATGCGCGACGATCAGCGCCTCGGCCGCGTCCTCCGCGTCGAATTCGATCACCTTGGCCTCGCCGCGGCCGTCGGCAGTGAAGACGAGCTGGTAGGTATTCATTGCAAGCTCCTGTGTTTGCGGGGTTGGATGAAAGCGAGGAAGCCGCGCTCGCCGGGGCTGAGCCAGCGGGTCGCACGGGGCAGTTTCGCGGGCAGTTTCCGCCCCTTCCCGGTCTTGGCCAGTTCGATCAGCGCGGGGTGGATGTAGGATTTGCGGGCGATCGCCGGGGTGTTGCAGAGATGCTCGGCGACATGGGCCAGCATGCCCTTGAGCCGCGGCCCATCGCCTGCTTCCATCAGATATTCGAACGCCAGCACGCTCGCGCGCCAGGTGCGGAAATCCTTGGCGGTGTACTCCTCGCCCATCGTCTCGTGGATATAGGCGTTGACCTCCGACGAGCGGATCGGATGGAACTCCCCCCCGGCGTCGCGATACTGGAACAGCCGCTGGCCGGGCAGTTCCTGCATCTGCCGCACGAAGCGGATCAGCCGCCGGTCGGTGACGGTGAGCAGGCACTGCTTGCCCGACTTGGCCTTGAATTTGAGGCACAGGCGGTTGCCTTGGAGCCGCGCGTGGCGCCGCCGCAGCGTGGTGGCGCCGAAACTGCCGTTCTCCTTGGTGTAGCTTTCGTTGCCCACGCGGATCCGCCCGCTGTCGAGCAACCGCACGACCGAGGCGATCGCGCGCTCGGCGGTGAGATTGCGCCGGGCCAGATCGTGCTCCACCCGCGCGCGGATCTTCGGCAGGTCGCGCCCGAAGGCGGCGCAATGATCGAACTTGCGCGCATCGCGCCGGGCGACGAACGCGGGGTTGTAACGATACTGCCGGCGTCCGCGCGCATCGAAGCCGATCGCGAGGATGTGCGAATTGGCATCGGGCGCGAACCAGGCATTCTCATATGCGGGCGGCAGACCGATCGCGTTGAGCCGGTCGATCTCGGCGCGGTCGGTGATGCGCTCGCCGTCGGCCTGGTAATAGGCCCAATGACCGCGCAACTTGCGGCGCGTGATCGCGGGCGTTTCAGTGTCGGCGTAATGCATGGCGGTGCAGGCGGGGGTCTCTGGAACGGAACCGTGCACCCCCAACGCACGAACTCGAAAATGGTTGTCGCAGAAGCGGTTGCGGCGCCACCCCCACCGAATTCACGCTTTTTTTCGCAGCTGCGGAACGCGAAGCGGGGGAAACCATTGCACCATCGGAGGGGTTGGAGATCGCGTGCATGCAGCATCGTATTCCTCTGTTGGCCTTGTCGGCCCTTGCCCTTTCAGCCTGCAATTCGTCGCCCGGCGAAACCGCCGACCAGGCCCCGGCGCAGACGCCGTCGAAGGGCTCCGCCTCCGCTGTCGCAGGGCAGCAATTCGTCGACACGGTGTCCGCAAGCGATCTGTACGAAACCGAAGCCGGCGAACTCGCCAAGGCCAACGGCGGCTCCCGGGCGGTGAAGGATTTCGGCGCGATGATGGTCAAGGATCATGCGGGTTCGACCGCCAGCCTGAAGACCGCGGTCGCGGCCAATCCCGACCTGATGCTGACCCCGCAGCTCACCTCCGACCAGCAGGCCAAGCTCGATCAGCTCAAGCAGGCCAAGGGCGCCGCGTTCGACGATCTCTATGCCGCGCAGCAGGTCGGCGCGCACGAGGAGGCGCTGGGGCTGCTGGAGGATTACGCGACCAGCGGCACCGACCCGGCGTTGCGCGAATTCGCGGGCAAGGCGGCGCCCACCGTCGAACGCCATCTCGACGCCGCGAGGAAGCTCTCGTGAGCGCCGCCCTCCGCATGCGCCCGCTCAAGATAGCGCAGATCGCCCCGCTCGCCGAAAGCGTTCCGCCCAAACTCTATGGCGGCACCGAGCGGGTGGTCTCGTGGCTGACCGAGGAACTGGTCCGCCAGGGCCACGACGTGACCGTCTTCGCCAGCGGCGATTCGGTCACCTCGGCCAAGCTGGTCTCGGTGACCGAGCAAGCCCTGCGGCTCAATCCGCTGGTGCGCGACACGCTGGGCTATCACGTGATGCTGCTGGAGGAAGTCCGCCGCCGCGCGCACGAATTCGACGTGATCCATTTCCACATCGACCTGATCCAGGCGCCGTTCGAACGCACGCTGGGCATCCCCTCGCTGACCACGCTGCACGGGCGGCTGGATCTGCCCGACCTGGTGCCGTTCTACCGCGCCTTTCCGGACCTGCCGCTCGTCTCGATCTCGAACAACCAGCGCCTGCCGATGCCGCCGGTCAACTGGCTGGGGACCGTGCTGCACGGCCTGCCGGCGAGCCTGCTGCCCGGCACTGTCGACCCCCAAGGCGGCTATCTCGCCTTCCTCGGCCGCATCTCCCCCGAAAAGCGGCCCGACCGCGCGATCGAGATCGCCGCGCAGACCGGCATCCCGCTCAAGATCGCGGCCAAGATCGACAATGCCGATCGCGACTACTGGAACGAGACGATCGCCCCGCTAGTGGCGAAGCACGGCGACGTGGTCGAGTTCGTGGGCGAGATCAACGACCAGCAGAAGGCGCAATTCCTCGGCAATGCGAAGGCGCTGCTGTTTCCGATCGACTGGCCCGAGCCGTTCGGCCTGGTGATGATCGAGGCGATGGCCTGCGCCACCCCGGTGATCGCCTTCCGCTGCGGCTCGGTGCCCGAGGTGATCGACCACGGCGTGACCGGCTTCATCGTCGACGACATCGCCGGGGCGGTCGCCGCGGTCGGGCAGCTCGACCGCTTGCCGCGCGAAGGCGTGCGCGCCCGGTTCGAAGCCCGCTTCACCGCAGAGCGGATGGCGCGGGACTATGTCGCGCTGTACGAATATCTGGTCGACGCGAACCTGCACCGGACGGACAATGTGGTGCTGCTCCACGAACCCGAGCGGCCACTCACCCCAAGGATCGCCTGACTGCCATCATGCCTGACCACGGGAGGTCGTTACGGCTGAACTGAAACCGATTGCCGCCAGCGAGGTCACCCCGGTCAAGGGGCCGACCGGCGCCGTGCATGACGATTACGAGATCGTCACCACCGAATCGTTCCACGACCGGCGGCCGCGCACGCTCAAGCACAACGACATCTTCGCGGTGTTCGATCACAGCGGCGACATGATCAGCGTCGCGGGCAGCTCCGAAGGCCTGTATCACCGCGATACGCGGCACCTGTCGCACTACTACCTCACGATCAACGGCAACGTGCGCCCGATCCTGCTGTCGTCCAGCCTGCGCGACGACAACAGCGTGCTGACGATCGACGTGACCAATCCCGACATCGCCGGCGAGAGCGGCTCGACGCTGCAGAACGACCTGCTGCACATCCGCCGGATGCGCTTCCTGTCGGAATCGCGGCTCTACGAGCGGATGACGCTGACCAACTATCAGGACGTGCCTGCGACGGTCTCGCTCGAACTGCATTTCGCAAGCGACTTCGCCGATCTGTTCGAAGTGCGGGGCGCCACGCGGATCCGCCGGGGCGAGCGGCTGCAGCCCGCGGTCGGCACCGACTCGGTGCTGCTTGCCTATACCGGGCTCGACGCGATCACCCGCCAGACCCGGCTGAGTTTCTCCCCCGCCCCGACCGCGCTCGCGCGCAATCAGGCGAGCTTCCGGATCGAGCTGGAACCGCGCAAGAGCAAGGTGGTGATGGTCGAGATCGATTGCGGTGCCGCGCCCGCCGAGGATGAAGACCTGCCGTTGCGCAAGCGGCTGGTGCGGTCCTATCGCAGCGCACGCGAGGATCTGCGCCGCAGTTCGGGCCGCGCGACCTCGCTCGAATCGACCAACGAGGTGCTCAACCAGTCGCTGCGGCGCTGCGTTGCGGACACCTACATGCTGGTTACCCAGACCGAATACGGCCTGTATCCCTACGCCGGGATCCCCTGGTATTCGACCGTGTTCGGACGCGATGCGCTGATCACCGCGCTGGAGCTGCTGTGGCTCGATCCCGAGATCGCCAAGGGCGTGCTGCGCTATCTCGCCGCGAACCAGGCCGACCGCTTCGACGCCGCATCCGACGCCGAGCCGGGGAAGATCCTGCACGAGGTGCGCTACGGCGAAATGGCCATCCTCGGCGAAGTGCCGTTCCGCCACTATTACGGCAGCATCGATTCGACCCCGCTGTTCGTGATGCTGGCGGGCGCCTATCTCGAGCGCACCAACGACCTCGAAACGATCGGCGCATTATGGCCCAACATCGCTCGCGCGCTCGAGTGGATCGACCAGTTCGGCGACCGCGACAAGGACGGCTATGTCGAATACGGCCGTTACACCGAGCAGGGCCTGCTCAACCAGGGCTGGAAGGACAGCCACGATTCGATCTTCCACGCCGACGGCACCATCGCGAAGGGGCCGATCGCGCTGTGCGAGGTGCAGGGCTATACCTATGGCGCGTGGCACGCCGCCGCGACGATCATGGAACGGCGCGGCGAGCGCGAGCCCGCTGCGGTGTTCCGGCGGCGCGCCGAGGCGTTGCGGAAGAATTTCGACCGCGATTTCTTCGACGAGGAGCTCGGCACCTACGTGCTCGCGCTCGACGGCGAGAAGAAGCCGTGCCGGGTGCGCTCGTCCAACGCCGGCCAGGTGCTGTTCACCGGCCTCGCCCTGCCCCACCGCGCCGGCCGGGTGGCCGAGTGCCTGATGGATGCCGGTTCGTTCTCGGGCTGGGGGATCCGCACGATCCACGCCGCGGAGGCGCGCTACAATCCGATGAGCTATCACAACGGCTCGATCTGGCCGCACGACAATGCGCTGATCGGGGTCGGCCTGGCCCGGTACGGCTTCCGCGCGGAAACCTCGCGGATTTTCGAGGGTCTGTTCGCCGCCTCGACCTATGTCGACCTGCGGCGCCTGCCCGAACTGTTCTGCGGTTTCGTCAAGCGGCCGGCAAACGGGCCGACCTTCTATCCGGTCTCGTGCATCCCGCAGGCATGGTCGGCCGCCGCGCAATTGTCGCTAGTGCAGAGCTGCCTCGGCCTGTCGATCGATGCCGAGGCGCGCCGGATCCAGTTCGATCAGCCGATGCTGCCGTCCTTCGTGGACGAGCTGAAGCTCGGGAGACTGGCGGTGGGCGATGAATGGGTGGATCTGCGGCTCCAGCGCTCGGGCAGCAAGGTGCTGGTCGAAGTGCTGGAGCGGCAGGGGGATCTGAAGGTGGTTACCTCGATCTAGGATCCGACGTAGCGCTTCGGCACCGAGCCCGGGCGGCTAGCGCCCCAACCGACCGCCCTGGGTTCCTGCTTTCGCAGGAACACCGGCGGGTCAAGCGGCTCCGACGGCCTTCTTCGCCGGAGCGCGCTTGCGCGAAGCGGCCTTGCTCCTGGGCGCGGCACGCACCGGCGCTTCGGACTTCGCTTCCTTGCGGCCCAGGATCGCCCCGCCGATCATCGTCAGCACCGGCACGTTGAACAGCAGCCTGCGCAGCGGCGTGGCGAGCACGCCCAGCGCAACCGCGGCGGCACCGGCAGCCAGATAGGGGGTCGGAACCTCACGGACGAAATCACGGGCAGTCATGGCATGTCTCCGATTGTTAGTCGCGCTTTCCCAACGATTCTGCGGGTTTCCGGTTCACGCCCCCGCGTGAAGCGTGCGAAACATGCGGTCACTCGAGCCTTCTTCCCGACGGGACGAAGCTAGAGCTTCGGCAGGCGCTGCTCGGCGAAGCCCCAGCCCGCGAGCCCCTTGCCTTTGGCGCGGGTGAGCAGCTTCTTCGCATCGCCGATGGAGAAGGGATGCGCGTTTTCCATTCCCGCCAGTTCGCCCCAGGCGATCGGTACCGCGACCGGCGCCCCTTCGCGCGCCCGCGCCGAATAGGGCATCACCGCGGTCGCCCCGCGCTGGTTGCGCAGCCAGTCGATGAAAATCTTGCCCTTGCGCTTGGCCTTGCTCATCGTCGCGATGAAGCGCTCGGGCTCGGCCATGCTGAGCGCCTCGGCGAAACGCTTGGCGAAATCCTTGTGCTCATCCCATGAGTGCCCCCCCGCACCGCCAGGATTTGTCAGGGGTACGACCACATGCACGCCCTTCCCGCCCGAGAGCATCGGGAAGCTGGTGAGGCCGATCTCGGCCAGCCGGTCGCGAATGTCCTCCGCCGCCTGCTTGACGTCGTCGAAGCCGAGTCCTTCGTCCGGATCGAGATCGAAGATCATCCGGTCGGGCGCCTCGACATCGCCGCTGCGGCACTGCCAGCCGTGGAATTCGATCGAGCCGAACTGGACGCAGGAGAGGATCCCGGCCGCGTCTTCGACATAGAGATAATCCTCCAAGCTCCCGTCTTTTTCGCGGATCGGGACATGGCGGACCTGCGGGCCCATGCTGCCGCTGTCGTGCTTCTGGAAGAAGCATTGCTTGGCGCGTCCTTCGGGGCAGCGGATAAGGCTGACGGGGCGCTGGGCGAGGAACGGCAGCATCAGCGGGGCGACCGCGCTGTAGTAGTCCGCCAGATCGCCCTTGGTGTAGCCGTCGCCGGGGAAGATCACCCGCTCGCGGCTGCTGATCTTGACCTCGGGCTCGGCCACCGGCGCCTCCTCTGCCCGTTCGGGAACCACATCCTTCGCCTTCTTGTCACTCCTGAGGCCGAGATACGAGCCGTGGCGCACATGCCCGTCGGCGGTGATCTCGGCGAAAGCGATCTCGGCCACCAGTTCCGGCTTGATCCAGGTGACCCCACGCGCCTCGGCCCGCTCGACGCCCTCGGGCTCCTTGCCGCCTTCGAGCCGGGCGAACCGCCTGGCCAGATCCTCCAGCGTGTCGCCGTCGAAGCCGGTGCCGACCTTGCCCTTGTAGACCAGCTTCCCGCCTTCCTTCTGCGCCAGCGCGATCGAGCGGAACGGGCGGCCCCGGGCGGCACTCTTCGCCCAGCCGACGATCACGAATTCCTGGCGCAGCGTGCATTTGACCTTCACCCAGTTGCGGCTGCGCTCGCCGCGATAGGGCGCGTCGATCCGCTTCGAGATGATGCCCTCCTGGCCGGCAGAGCACATCGCGCGGTAAAGTTTCTCCCCCGCGCCGATCACGTGGTCTGCGACACGGATCGGCGGCTTGGCATGTCTGAGCAAGGCCTCCAGCCGCTCGCGCCGCTCGATATTGGGCAGGCGGGTCAGATCCGCGCCGTTCAGCTCCAGCAGGTCGAAGGCGTGCAGCTCCAGCGCGTCGCCCGGCCCCTGGGAACCGTGCCCGCGCTTGAGCACCTTCTGGAGCGAGGAGAAATCCGGATTGCCCTCGGCATCGTAGGCGACGATCTCGCCGTCGATCAGCGCGGGCGGGAGATCGAGCGCGCGGATCGCATCGGCGAGCGGCGCGAACTTGTCGGTCCAGTCCTTGCCCGAGCGGGTGTAGATCGTGACCGCGTCCCCCGCGGCGGCGATCAGCGCGCGGTATCCGTCGAACTTGATCTCGTGCATCCACCGGTTGCCGGCGGGGACGGCATCGACCAGCGTCGCAAGCTGCGGTGAACGGAACCTGGGCGGCTTTGCAGCGCGCTTGACCGGCTTTGAACGCGCTTTGGCAGTCTTTGCGTTATGGTCGGCCGCGGCCGCCATCTCGGCTGCGAAGGCCTTGCCGCGCTTTCCCTTGAGCGAATGCGAACCCTTTGTATCCCCGGCGATTTCCGCCATCGAACGGCCGGTGAGGACGCTGGTCAGCCCGCGTTCCACCAGCGGATCGCCCGGTTCGGCGAATGCGTCGTCCAGCTTGCGCAGCAACCAGTTCTCGCGCTTCTCGGCGGGCCGCGGCTTGAGCCGGATCAGCAGCCATTCGCCCTTCATCCGCTCGCCGTGGAGCACGAAATGGAGATGGCCCTTGTCGATGTCCTTGGCGCTCTTGCCCGGCACCGGCTCCCACGTGCCCTGGTCCCACAGCATCACCGATCCGCCGCCGTATTCGCCTTCGGGGATGATCCCCTCGAACCGCGCATAGGCCATCGGGTGATCCTCGGTCCGCACCGCCAGCCGCTTGATCTCGGGATCGGGCGACGGCCCCTTGGTCACCGCCCAGCTCTTGAGCACCCCGTCGACCTCGAGCCGGAAATCCCAGTGGAGCCGGGTCGCGTCGTGCTTCTGGACGATAAACAGCCGGCCCGACGCGCTTGCCTCGCGCTTGCCCGCCGGTTCCGCGGTCTTCTTGAAGTCGCGCTTGCGGTTGTATTCGGCCAAAGGATCTCGGCGCGGATCGGCGCGGGCCATCGGCTCAGGCCCGCTTGCGCCTGGGAGCGGGCGCCTTCCTGGCCGGCGCCTTCTCCGCGCCGACCGACTTCTTCAACGCCGCCATCAGGTCGATCACATTGCCGCCCTTGGCCGAGGCGGGCTCCTCGACATCCTCGATCACCTTCTTGCCCTTGGCCTTGGCCTTGCGGGCGACGAGCTTCTTCAGCGCATCGACATAACGGTCGTGAAACTCGCCCGCATCGAACGGCGCGGTCTTCTTGTCGATCAGCGTGGTCGCGAGATCGAGCAGGTCGGCATCGGGCTTGGTGCTGGGGATCGCCTTGAAATAGCCCTGCCCCGCGCGGACCTCGTCGGCATAGCGCAGGGTTTCCAGCAGCAGCCCCTTGCCGCAGGGCTTGAGCGCAACCAGCTTTTCGGTGCCGCGCACCGACAACTGGCCCAGCGCAATCTTGCGCGCCTTCCGCAAAGCCTCGCGCAATACGATATAGGCTTCCTCGGCCAGATCGTCCGCCGGGACGACGTAATAGGGCTTTTCGTAATAGAGCGGATCGATCTCGTCGGTGTCGACGAACTGCACCAGTTCCAGCGTCTTGCGGCTTTCGATCTTGGCGTGCTCGATCTCCTCGTCGTCGAGCAGCACGTAATTGCCCTTCGAGATTTCATAGCCCTTCAGGATCTCGTCGCGGTCCACCGGCCCCACCCCCGGGACCACCTTCTCGTAGCGGATCGGCTTGCCGGTGGGCTCGTGGATCTGGCGGAACGAGATCGACGCGCCGCTCTTCGCGGCGGGGTAGATCTCGACCGGAATCGAGACCAGCGCGAGCCTTATCTGACCCTGCCAATATGCTCGTGCTGCCATCCATGCCTCCTGTTCGCGAAGAACAACGCACAGACTGCGCTGACGCTCCCGCGGACGCAAACTCTATCGTCGCACTTGAAACGCGCATGTGATAGAGGCGTGCCGACCATGCTTTCGCAGAAAACCCGCTATACGATCCGCACGCTGCAGCACCTCGCCGACCAGTATCCGGACGGGCGGGCGCAGATGGGCGAGATCGCGGCGGCCCAGAAGATTCCCGCCAAATTCCTGACCGTGATCCTGTCGGAACTGGTGCGCGCGGGCCTGGTGGTTTCGACCCGCGGCCGCGACGGCGGCTATCGTCTCGGCCTCGCCCCGGTGGACATCCGCTATGGGGACATCGTCCGCATTACCCGCGGGTCGCTGGCGCTGACCCCCTGTACCAGCCGCTATGCGCACGAGCATTGCGAGAACTGCCTGCCCGAAAGCGAATGCCGCCTGCGCGCGCTGATGCTGAAGGTCCGCGACGAGATGGCCGCGGTGCTCGACGGGATTACCCTCGCCGATCCGATCCAGCCGGTACCCGAATTCGCCGCCGAGGAGGAAGACGCCTAGGGTCCTAGCCCAGCCCGGCCAGCCAATCGGCGACCATCGCCTGCCCAGCCGAGACGGCGGGCGGCCCCAGCACGCCATGCAGCGCCCGCAGGTCGTCCGCATCCTGCCCGGCATCGTTCACATGGTCGCCCCAGCGTCCAAGCCATTCCTCGAAACGGGGATCGAGGCCCATTTCGGCATGGAATTGCAACGCAAGGATGGTGTTGCCGCGGCGGAAAGCCTGGTGCTCGTACAGCGCGCTCGATGCCAGCAACTCGACATCGGGCGGCAGGGTGAAGGTGTCGCCGTGCCAGTGGAGCACCGGCACGCCCTCGACCGGCCTCAGCGGATTGTCCGCCACCGCGCGCAACGCGACCGGGTGGAAGCCGATTTCCTTGACCGGCCCGCGGAACACCTCACCGCCCAGCGCCTGCGCGATCATCTGCGCGCCGAGGCACACGCCGAGCGTCGGCCGCCCGGCCGCCAGCCGCCGTTCCAGGCGTTTGAGCTGGCAGGCGATCCAGGGATAGCGCTCCTGTTCGTAGACCCCCATCGGCCCGCCCATCATCACCAGCAGGTCGGGCTCGGTGAGGTCGAGCGTGGAGAACGCCGGATCGGCCACATCGACGCGATCGACCGCATAACCGGCCGCCTCGATCGGCTCGCGATAGCCGGCGAGGCCCTCGGCGGGGACGTGACGGATGATCAGGGCGCGCGGTGCGCTCATGCGTCTCTCGTAACTCTCAGATTCCGAGCCCGGCCCAGAATTCCGAAGCGGTCAGTGCCTTCGCCCGCGCGGCGGTTTCCTCGTCGCGATGGACCCACGAGGGATGCGGGATCGTCGGAACGTATCGATATGCCGCCTGCAAGGGTTTCGACGGTCTCAGTCTGCGCATTGCGCCTTACTCCATGTTGAACACGAAGCCGGCGTGGACGCTTGGGTTCGTGCGCTTTAGCCGTTGGTAACGCGGAGCAAGCTGTATCGTTCAAAAGCCGCGTTCCGGTGCGGCTGGAGGGAGAGGGAAACCGCACCGGACGATCAATCTCTACTGATAGGATTGAGATAGGGCAATCAACCCTATTTGCCGGCGGGCCAAATTTTTCTTTCGCGCTCAGCGCCGTCTTGGGCGAAGGCGCGCCACGCCTTCGCGGTGCAGCGCATAGGCGCCGCTCGCGACGATCAGGGCGATCCCGCCGAGCGAAACCGCATCGGGCACATGGCCGAACACCACCGCGCCGAGGCCGGTCGCGACGATCACCTGGACATAGGCGAAGGGCGCGACCAGCGAGGCGTCGCCGCGGCTGTAGGCGAGGATCAGGCAATATTGCCCGGCCGCGTAGAGTCCGCCCATCGCCACCGCCCGCCCGGCGAGCCGGAGGTCGAACCCCGTCCACCACCACGGCGCGGACAGGCTGAGCAGGCCGAAACCGACCACGGCGGAACACAACAGGGTGGTTTCGCTCGAATCCGTCCCGGCGATCCGCCGGGTGATCACCGCCATCGCCGCGCCGCAGAAGGCCGCCGCGGCGGGCAGCAGCGCGGCGGGCTGGAACGCGTCGGCGCCCGGCCGCACCACCACCAGCACCCCGGCAAGCCCCAGCGCGAGCGCGGCCCAGCGATGCGGACCGACCCGCTCCCCCAGCAGCGGGATCGCCAGCAGGGTGACGAAGGCCGGGGTCACGAAGGAGATTGCGGTCGCCTCGGCCACGCCGAGCGAATGGAGCCCGAGGATGAAGAACTCCCCCGCCCCCAGCATGGCCACCCCGCGCAGCAGCTGCGCCGCCGGTCGGGCGGGGATCACCGGGCGCTTGCGCCGCAGCGCCAGAAGCAGCGCGAGCGGGATCTGCGGCACGAAGCGCAGCCAGACCACCTGCTCCGCCGGCAAGCCGGCGCTGAGCTGCTTGGCGACCACATCGGACAGCGCAAACAGGGTGACCGCCAGCACCACCATCGCGACCGGAAAGGCCTGGAACCGCTCGGGACCCGCCCCTGCCGGAGCGCTGCCGTCGGGACCGGGCCATGACGGGGACCGCGCAGCTTCCTTCATCCGTTCCGCCCCCGCTGCCATCCGCCGTTCCAAGCCTGCCGTATCCGTGTTTCACCGTGGCGAAAATGACGGAACCTTGCACGGCGCTGGGTTTTGACGTTTCATCCATTCGAAAGCGAGGCAAGCATGGCCACCAATGAGAAAGACCGGTCCCCGGGAAGCATCACCAACGACCCGGACGTGGAAAACTCGGAGCAGAACGAAGCTGGCACCCAGGCCCAGGATCTGGCCGAGGAAGCGCTTCACCCCGAGGAGGTTCTCGGCCGCAGCTCGGCGGAGAGCGAGTCGGGGTACGACCAGGCCGACGACGATCTGGTACCCCGCGACGTACCGGACCTGGTCGATACGATGAACGACATGGTCCAGTCAGGCCGGATCGATCGCAGCGCCTTCGCGGGCGAGGACGAGATGGACGACGAGGAAGAGGACGACGATGGGGAGGACGAGGAGGAGTAGGATCCTCAGCCCCGGTTGGCCGCTTCCATTGCTTCCGACAGGCGCACGGTCAGCGTATCCAAATCGAACGGCTTGCGCAGCAGTCCGTATCCTTCCTCCGAGGCGAGCCCCGTCGCCGCGCTGTAGCCCGTCATCAGCACCACCGGCAGCTTGCCGTCACGCTTGCGCAGTTCTCGGGCAAGGTCGAGCCCGTCCATCCCGCCCGGCATCACCATGTCGGACAGCACCAGATCGATCTTCGTTCGCGCAAGGGCGTCGAGCGCGGCCGCGGCGGAGTTGGCGCGGACGACCACCGATCCGAGTTCCTGCAGCATCTGGCTGACCAGATCGTTGAGCGTGGGATCGTCCTCTACCAGCAGCACCCGCAGGCCCAGCACCGGCGCGGGCGAGTTCGGACGGGTGCCCGCCCGGTAGACCGCATCGGGAAAGCGGCTGCGCGGAAACAGCATGGCGACCGTGGTGCCCTTGCCCGGCGTGCCGGCGATCGAAACGGTCCCACCCGCCGCGCGGGTGAAACCGTAGACCTGGCTCAGCCCGAGCCCGGTGCCCTGGCCCACGTCCTTGGTGGTGAAGAAGGGTTCGAACGCCTTGTCGATCGCTTCGGGCCCGATCCCGTCGCCCTGGTCCGCGATCCCGATCTCGACCGCATCCTGCCCCTCCAGCGCGCCCGGCCGGTTGCGCGCGGTGATGCGCACCAGCCCGCCGTTCGGCATCGCGTCGCGCGAATTGACCGCGATGTTGAGCAGCGCGATGTCGAATTGCGACAGGTCGACCTCGATCGGCCAGAGATCTTCGGCGATGTCGAACTTCACCGAGATATCCTCGCGCAGCGCACGGTCGAGCAATTGGGTCAGCTTGTCGATCCGGCTTCCGATGACGACGACTTCCTTCTGCAACGGCGCCCGGCGCGCGAAGGCGAGCAGATGCTGGGTCAGCCGCGCGCCGTGATCCAGCGCATCGCGCACGCCCTCTTTCAGCCGTTCGCGCCGGGCCGGCTCCTTCGCCCGGTCCATCAACTCCAGGCCGCTCGAGGCCGCCATCAGCAGATTGTTGAAATCATGCGCAACCCCGCCGATCAACTGGCCGAGCGCCTCCATCTTCTGCGACTGGAGGAGAGCCGCCTCGGCGCGCTCGCGCGCGTCGATCTCTTCCTGCAGCTGGCGGTTGGCTTCGGCCGCCGCGGCGTTCGACGCGCCGAGGATCACGATCAGCAGCGCCGCCATCAGCACGATCACCCCGATCGCCGCATAGCGCGACAGGCGCTCGGTCAGCGGTTCGACCGCGGTCCGCAGATAGACCCGGCCAAGCGCCAGGCCGTCCTGCTTGACCGGGGCGACCACCGAGAGCTGCAGCCCCTGGATCCGCGGCGAATGCACGGCAACACCGGTCGGCAGCGGCGTGCCGTCCTTCGAGAAGCCCGCCACCAGCGGGCCGCCGTCGCCATATATTCCGGCTGCGAGAATGCCCCGATCGAGCTTCAGCGCGTTGACGTATTCGGTGAGCGCATCGGCATCGTCGAACGCCAGCGCGCCGGCCGCGCTGCTGCCGAGGATGCTGGCCTGCACGCTCACCGAGCGCGACTGGTCCTCGATCTGCGCCTGCTCGCGCTGCCAGGCGAGCGCGATGCTGAGCACGATCAGCAGCGCCGCGAGCAGCCAGGCAATCCAGCGCCGTTGCAGCAGCCCGGCCGGCGCATTGCGCGCCGCCGCGCCGCTCACGGCTTCACCTGCACGGCAGCATCGACGAGCTTGGAGCTGAGTTCCAGCCGGTGCGCGCTCGCCGCGGCGCGATCGACCGCCAGCCGCAGCTTGCCGTCCCGGTCGAAGAATTCGATCACGCCGCCGCTCGCGCCTGCGTCCCGGTCGGCGACGGTCAGCACGGGCATGCCAACGACCGCGTCGAGCATCTCCCCTTCCGCCGCGCCGTCGCCGCCGCCCAGGAACAGGATCTGGCAATGCGCTGCGTCCTGCGCCCGCAGCCGATCGAGTTGCGCGACCGCAATGCGGTGGCCACCGGCCAGCCGATCGTGCGCCAGCCCGGTGAGCGCCGCGGCAATGTCCGCGCGGCCGGACACGCAGATCCGGAACAGCTCGGGTCCGGGCCCGGGCCAACGCACGAAAGCGGCGAGCTTGTAGAGGTAGCCGGCCTTTACCTGGGCGTCGGGAGCGGCAGGATCTGCGGACGCCGAGGCCAGCGGCAAGGCGGCCGCAAGCGCAAGCGAGACCGTGGCGCCGGCCATGGAAAACCGACCCGGACGAGCCTGAACACCCCTAGGGAAAACAAAGGGATTGGCCCGCAAGTTCACTCCAGATCACTTCCCGCAGCACGGAACAGCCCAGCCCTTGAGGAACCAACCCTTGGCCTGCACGTTAGTTCCGCAAGGATATCAACCTGCGTTAACTCGCTCACAGGGGCAACGATGACCATCACCATGTGCGCGGGGAGCGCCCTCCTTCGATGAGCACTGCCCTCCTGATCGAGGACGAGTTCCTCATTCGCGAACTGGCCGAAGCCTATCTCAGCGATGCCGGCTTCGAAGTTACCACCACTCGCGACGGCCGCGAGGCGCTCGACGTGCTCGACGGCGGAACCCAGTTCGACTTGCTGTTCACCGACATCCGCATGCCTGGCGGGATCGACGGCCGCGAAGTTGCGGAAGAAGCGAAGAAGCGCATCCCCGGCCTGCGGATCGTCTATGCCACCGGCTACAGCGACGCGGCGGACGAGCTTTCGGCACGCGAGGCGTGCATCGAAAAGCCCTACACCATGTCGACATTGCGCCGGGTGCTGGGCGATTTGGGCTTCGCGGAGGAAGCCTCCAGCTGAGTTCCGGCGTGGGACCGTGCCCGCAGCCAAGGCAGAAGCCGGCACGCTCGCCGACTACGTATTCTCCGAAGTCCTCCCCGAGATCCAGGGTTAGCCCGGTCGGGAGCCGTGCCGGAGTCGCTCTCGTCCCGGGGGCCCGATGCGCCAGCAAGTGGTGGCGCGGGAGCGCCGGACGGCTCTTTTCCGCGGTTGGTGGCGCGGCGTGACCCTATCCGCGCAGCAGGCGGAAAGGATCGGCCTTGCCGCCCACGAGCCAACCTCCAAGGCTTGCCGGGGCGGCTCGGGCTCGCTGCCTTCCGAAATAAATAAAACGGTTAACATGGATCATGGAGGCCCCCGGCGGCTCGTGCTTAATTGGATCGAACAGGGGTGGAACCCGCATCGGATGTTCCATCGAATCAGGGGTTTGGGAGCAAATTGATCGAGCAGGCCTTGCCCTATCGACCGGGCGCGGAAACCGAGTTCGAGTTCAATGGCGACGGTGTGCGCTGCAGGATTTCACTGAACCTGCCCGCCGCCGCGAAAGCTTTCGCATGAGTGGGGAAGAGCAGCGATGTCGGACCGTTTTTCCGGCAGGATAACGCCGACCGCCGCAACCGCGCGCCTCGTGTCTGCCGGTTCGGGGCAGGAACTCTCCGCCGGTGAAACCGTTGCCATGATGCCGGTGGCGGGTTTGTCGGGAGACCTCGCATTGACAGCACCACGATCGCGCGATGCTGCCGCAATGCATGCGCAGCGGGATCCGTTCCGCTTCACGCCGGCAATGGACGCCATGAATCGCAGCGACAAGTCCCACACCTTCCCAATCCTCTCTGACAAGCCATCGACGATCGAGCAGTGGCGAATGGCCGCGCGGATCGGCGGCCGCCGGCGGCACCGCTCCCGCGCGGCCAATTCCGGCCGACGGACGCGTATCTCATGAACTCCGCCCCACCCCATGCCCGGTCCGGCGCGCTTCGGCGGCTCGAGGCCATCGCCGCGCTCGACGATCTCTCGATAACGGCGCTGAACCGGGCGATCGACGAGGCATCCGTCCTGTCCGCTCGGCGCGAGCTGATGATCGAAGGGCAGGAAATCGTGGGCAAGCGCCTGATCGTCAGCGGCTGGGCCGCGCGGGCGCGGCTGCTGGCAGACGGACGCCGGCAATTGATCAGCTTCCTGATCCCCGGCGATCTGATCGGCAATTGCGGGCACAAGCGGCCGCTCGCGGTCTCGACAGTGCTGGCGCTCACCGCTGTTTCCAGTGCCGACCTGACGCATTGCCAAACGCATGCGCTCAAGGAAGCCTACGAGGTCAGCCGCGCCATCGAGGAGGCCCATCTGCTTGCGCAGATCACCCGCCTCGGCCGGTTGAGCGCGCTCGAGCGCCTGGCCGACCTGTTCCTCGAACTCTACGAGCGCCTGGCGTTGGCCGGGCTCGCCGCCGACGGGCGCTTCGCATTACCGCTGACGCAGGAGATAGTCGCCGATGCGCTTGGCCTGACCTCGGTCCATCTCAGCCGCACATTGCAGCTGGCGCGTCGCCGGGGCGAGTTCGAATGGCGCGACGGGCGGGTGGTGTTGCACGACATCGCGCAGCTGGAGCGCATGGTCGGACGGCAGCCGGTACGGGTCTCGATGCTCTGACACGCTACCGCTTGCCCGCTTCCCCGAACCGACCTAGGCTCCGGCCTACAAAAACATGAGTCAGGACTGGGGAGAGAAGTCGTGGCCTACAACACCCGTGTCGGTTCGCTCGCCGCCTATGAAAAGGGCGTGATCGAACTCAACGACGACCTGCGCAAATATGCGTTCTCGAACATCTTCGAAGTGGCGGGCGGCGCACAGCCGTTCGAACGGGTCGCGGTGGTGCAGAACCTCGAATACGTTGCCGAGGTGGTGCGGGTCGAGGGCGAGTCCCCGTGGTACGCAGCCCCGCATGACGAGTTCGCGGTGGTGATGGACGGAGAAGTGACCTTCCATTTCGTCAAGCTCGAGGAAGACCAGGTCCCCGGCCATGCGGGCGGGGCGACGCGGCTCGGCGCCAAACCGAACGGCCCGACCATGGGCAAGGTCACCGCGCGCCGCGGGCATCAGGTGTTGCTGCCGAAAGGCGCCGCCTACCAGCTCGCCTCGGCCGCACCGGCGGTCGCGATCGTCCAGACGATGGACGGGCCGGAAACGGTCAAGCGCTGGTCCGACATCTGCGTGATGGCCTGAGAGGAGAGACGCGATGGACATGCCTGCCACGAAGATCGTCGCCACCGGCACCAGCCCGGACACCGGCTACGACAGCTTCCGCCTCGGCCAGTTCACCTTCGGCCGGGATGACTATTTCGCCCATATCGCCTGGCCCAAGGGCAACCACATCATCGAGATCGACCGCTTCCTGCGCGCGATGGTGCGCGATATCGGCTGGGGGTTCTTCTACGGCTGGATTTTCTTCGACGACATCTTCGGCACCACCAACCACTACGGCACGGTCGACATCTTCGCCGGATCCTACGACCAGGGCTATAAGGACCAGGGGATCGACCATCTCGAGACCTTCCCCGCCGAGGTCGTGAAAGAGGCCTTCGAGACGATCAGCCGCAACTGGATCAACGAGGGCTACGACCCGCTTTCCGCCCCGCTCGAAACCGGCTCTCCGCTCGGTTCGAAGACGAAGGAACGCACCGACGAGCTCGTCCGCGGGTTCCGCCCGGCCACCCGCATGCTCGGGCTCGAGGGCGACGCGCCGGTCCGCTCGGACCAGACCGGCCATCCGATCAACCGCGCCTTCGCCGACCTCGAGTTCGACACGCCCGAGATCGAATGCGAGCCGGGCTTCGAGGGCCAGCTCCACGCAATCAACCTGTTCGACCACATCGCCCGCGCCGACGTGACCTGGAACCCCAGCTTCACCGCGATCACCGGGGCGAGCATCTGCTGCGTCACCAGCGAGGAGCATATGCTGCCGGTGATCCACGGCAACGATCGCAACGAGTGGTTCATCCAGCTGACCGACGAGATCCACTGGAACATCGCCGACAAGAACACCGGCGCGCCGCGCGGGCGGATCGTGATGAAGTCGGGCGACATCTGCGCGATGCCGGCCGACATCCGCCACCAGGGCTTCAGCCCCAAGCGCTCGATGCTGATGGTGCTCGAGAACGGCACGCCGGGGCTCGAGCAGCGTTACGCCTCGGGCGAACTCAAGCCCTATCCGGTGGACTTCGGCTAGGGCAAATACACATTCCCCCGGGTCGCCTCGATCGCGATCGGGCCGACCAGCGACGCGACGATCCCCGGCCCGGTCTGATCGGGGCGGCGGGCGTCCATGTGCATCTCGTTCATCGCGATGTTCGCCTTCACGTGGCGATCGAACGGCAGCGCCGTGCCGTCGCCCCAGTCCTGATGGACGATGTCGAATTCGAGCAGGTCGCCGGTAATCCGGAAGTTCTCCAACGCGCCGTGGGTATAGGGATTGTCGCAGCGGCCGCAGGCGAGGCCGAACAGGCGGTCGCCGTCGCGGCGGATCACGAAATACTGCTTGTCCATCCCGCTGCCGAACCCGACCCACACGCCGAGCACGTCCGCCGTGGTGAGCGGGCGCCATGCCGCCGGCTGGACGTAGGGCGGCGGCGGGCCGCCCTGCCCGCCCGCCGGCTTGAGCTGCGGCACCGGCGGCGCATCGGGCGGGAGGATCGACTGGTAGACCACGCTCCGCGCCGGCCCCCGTGGATCCTTGATCGTGACCCTCTCGCCGGTCGGCCCCGACACGACCAGCCTGTGCCCCTGGAGCCGCGCCGTCAGGTGTTCTTCCGACGCGAGCGATCCGTCGAGGTTCAGGTGCCGCACGGTGAAGGCGATCCCCCGGTTCTCGTCGAAGGTCCCGCTCAACGGGGCGAGCGTGGTTCCGTCCGAGCATCGGGTGCAGCTGTAGCCGGTCACCGCGCTGCCCCGGATTACGAATTCATAGACCAGCGGGTCGCCGCCGTCGGTGCGCCAGCCGCCGCGATACCAGTCGGCGCCTTCGGCCGAAGCGGAAGAAGCGATCAGCGCCGCACAGGCGCCGGCGATGCAGGCTATGGTTCGAATGGCCACGTTCTCTCCCCCGGACCTCGCGCCCGCCTTTCGCAGGCGGTGTCGCTTTGCTAGCACCTGCCAGATTGGCCGCCGCCAGAGAAGGCAAAACGAGAGGACCCCGAATGACCGACGATCTGCGTTTCTATATCGACGGCGCCTGGCACGACCGCCCCGATGCGCCGCGGATCGCGGTACGCAACCCCTATTCGGAAGAGATCATCGGCCATGTCGCGGGCGGTTCGGCCGCCGACGTCGACCGGGCGGTGGCGGCGGCGCGGCGCAGCTTCGAGCCGTTTTCGCAGACCACGGTCGAGGAACGAACCGGACTGCTGATCCGCATCCGCGACCTGCTGGAGGAGCGGGCCGAGGCCTTCGCCCAGGCGATCGTAGCCGAAATGGGCGCGGCGATCGGCTTCGCCCGCGCCGGGCAGGTCTATTTCGGGATCGAGCATGTCCGCGTCGCGATCGAAGTGCTGCGCGGCTTCGAGTTCGAGACCGAGGTCCACGGCATCCGTGTGCGCAAGGAGCCGATCGGGGTGGTCGCGGCGATCACGCCGTGGAACTGGCCGCTCTATCAGATCACCGCCAAGGTCGCCCCGGCGATCGCCGCCGGCTGCACCGTGGTGCTCAAGCCGAGCGAGCTTTCGCCCTTCACCGCGCTGATGTTCGCCCAGGTGATGCACGATGCGGGAACCCCGCCGGGGGTGTTCAACCTGGTCAACGGCACCGGCGAGGAAGTGGGCTCGGCGATGTCAGCCCACCCCGACGTCGACATGGTTTCCTTCACCGGATCGACCCGCGCGGGGGTGCTGGTGGCGCAGGGCGCTGCGGCGACGGTCAAGCGGGTGGTGCAGGAACTCGGCGGCAAATCGCCGAACCTGTTCCTGCCCGATGCCGATTTCGCCGGCTCCGTGCCCAAGGCGGTGCTCGGCGCGATGCGCAACGTCGGCCAGTCCTGCGCCGCGCCGACCCGGATCCTGGTGCCGGCCGAGCGCCTGCCAGAGGTCGAGGCGCTGGCTGCGGCCGCGGCCGACGAGATCGTGGTCGGCGATCCGCTCGACGAGGCCAGCGTGCTCGGCACGCTCGCCAACGCCCCGCAATTCGCCAAGGTGCAGGAACTGATCCAGGCCGGCATCGATCAGGGCGCCAAGCTGGTCGCCGGCGGCGTCGGACGCCCGCAAGGGCTCAACCACGGGTTCTTCGCGCGGCCGACCGTGTTTTCCGAGGTCACCACCGACATGCGCATCGCGCAGGAGGAGATCTTCGGCCCGGTGGTGTCGATCATGCCCTATCGCGACGAGGAGGACGCGATCCGCATCGCCAATGCGACGGTCTACGGCCTCAGCTCGCACGTCCAGTCGGCCGACCGGGAAAGCGCGCGCCGCGTCGCCCGCCGCATTCGCGCCGGGCAGGTCCATATCAACTTCCCCGCGTGGTCCGGCTATGCCCCCTTCGGCGGCTATCGCCAATCGGGCAACGGCCGCGAATACGGCGTGTTCGGGCTGGAGGAATATCTCGAGACCAAGGCGATCCTCGGTTATTGAGCATCCGGCGTTCGCACGCTTTGACGAGCGGCGCGCTTGGCTCTAACACCGCGCTGGTCGTTTGGGGAAGGTGGCGTGACGGGTCCGGCGCGGGAGACGTTCGAGGACAATGTCGGCGTGCGGATCATCCGCCTGGCCGAAGTGTTCGCGCGCCTCGCCAGGATCGGGATCGAGCGCCCATGGAACCTGCGCAACACCGATCTCAGGATCCTGAACATACTCGATGGCGCGCAAAGCATCCCGATCAGCGAGATCGCGCGCCGGACCCATGTCGACAAGGCCTGGATCAGCCGTTCGGTGCGTGAGCTCGAAAGCACCGGGCTGGTCCAGAAGCGCCTCGACCCGAGGGATTCGCGCGTCTCGCTGGCGGTGCTCACCCCGAAAGGCCGCGCCCTGCTGGAAGAGATCCGCCCGCATGTGCTCGCCGCCGAAATCGAAGTGCTCGACGGCATCCGCAGCCCGGGGCTGAAGCGCGATCTGGACCGGCTGCTGCGCAATGCCGAGGCGATTCTGGCGAAAGCCGGCCGCGAAACCTAGCCGGAAAACCCAGCCGAGCCGCGCAACTTCACCGGAGAATTCGGTCACGGATTCCGGGCTTCCGGCTCGGCTCGGACGACCCGTCGCAGGTCGCCACCGGGATCGTCGACAGGTTGTCGCGCCTGCCGCGGCGCCGGGATCGACGCCGCTGCGGCCCCGTTAAGCATCGCAACCCTCGATTTTCCCGAAATGTAGCATAATGTCGCACGCGTAAGGATTCGCTTCCGATTGCGTGCGCCGATGCTATGGGGCGGGAGATGCTTACCCCCCTAAGAGATTCTCGCGCTCTATCTTTCGGTAACATGTCGGAAAGGGCCGTGGGATGCTGAGCCTCCGCACCGCCACACTCGTCGGCCTGTCGTCGATCGCGCTCGCGCTTGCCGGTTGTTCGGACAGCAGCAAGCAACACGACAAGGGCCCGCCGACCGTCGGCTACGTCGTTGTCGCGCCCTCTGCGGTCCCGATCCCGGTGTCGCTCGGCGGCCGCACGGTCGCGTTCGAGACCAGCGAGGTCCGCCCCCAGGTGAGCGGGATCATCCAGCGGCGTCTGTTTACGGAAGGTAGCAACGTCCGCGCGGGGCAGCCGCTCTACCAGATCGATCCGAGCCTCTATCGCGCGTCGGCGCTGCAGGCCCAGGCGAATCTGGCCGCCGCCCGCGCCACCGCGGAGGCCGCGCGCGCGAAGGCCAACCGCTACAAGCCGCTGGCCGAACAGCAGGCGATCGCCCAGCAGGACTACACCGATGCGGAGGCCACCGCCCGCCAGGCCGAGGCCGCCGTGGCCCAAGCTTCCGCCGCGCTGGAGACCGCGCGGATCAACCTGCGTTTCGCCACCGTGACCGCGCCGATCAGCGGCCGCATCGGGCGCTCGCTGGTGACCACCGGCGCGCTCGCCAGCGCCAGCCAGGCCGATCCGCTGGCAGTGATCCAGCGCTACGATCCGATGTATGTCGACATGCAGCAATCGAGTGCGGACCTGACCGCGCTGCGCCAGCAGCTCGCCAAGGGCCAGGTCAACCCGGGCAGCACCACGGTGCAGCTCCAGCTAGAGGACGGGACGACCTATCCGCTCCCCGGCGTGGTCGAGTTTTCCGACGTCTCGGTCAGCGAATCCACCGGCACGGTCACGCTGCGCGCACGCTTCCCCAATCCGGGCGGGCTGCTGCTGCCCGGCATGTTCGTGAACGCGGTGTTCGAGCAGGCGGTGCAACCGCAGGCCTATCTCGTCCCGCAGGCCGCGTTGCAGCGCGATTTCGACGGCTCCGCCTTCGTCTACATCGTCGGCGCGGACAACAAGGCCGCGCGGCGCAAGGTGACCGCCGCGCGCACCAGCGGCGCCGACTGGGTCATCACGGACGGGCTGCAGCGCGGCGACAAGGTGATCACGCAGGGCCTGGGCAACAATGTTCGCCAGGGCACCGCGCTCAAGCCGGTGCCGGCGAACACGCCGCAGCGGATCGGGGTCCCGCAAGGGGCCGGTGGGGGCAAGGCCGGCGGAAAGGCGGGGTAAGCCGTCATGTCCCGCATCTTCGTAGACCGGCCGATCTTCGCCTGGGTGCTCGCGATCCTCGTGATGGTGGGTGGCATCATGGCGCTGCGCTCGCTCCCGCTCGAGCAATATCCGGACATTGCGCCGGTCCAGGTCAATATCCGTGCGACCTATCCCGGCGCCTCGGCGCAGACCGTCGAAAACAGCGTCACCCAGATCATCGAGCAGCAGCTCACCGGACTCGACGGACTGATCTACTTCAGCTCCAGCTCGAATTCGCGCGGACAGGTGAGCATTTCTGTCACCTTCGCCAAGGGCACAGATCCCGACATCGCCCAGGTGCAGGTGCAGAACAAGGTCCAGGCCGCGCTGTCGCGCCTGCCGGCCGACGTGCAGTCCCAGGGTCTGACCGTCACCAAGTCCAACTCCGACGCGCTGCTGCTGGTGGCGGTTTACGACACCACCGACACGCGCACTTTCCAGGATGTGTCGGACTTCCTTTCCTCGAACATCCAGGATCCCCTCTCGCGCGTGCCGGGCGTCGGCGACGTCAACGTGTTCGGCTCGCCGCACGCGATGCGCATTTGGCTCAATCCGCAACGCCTTGCCGCCTTCCAGCTGATGCCGAGCGACGTGGTCACCGCGCTCCAGAGCCAGAACGCCGAAGTCGCGGCGGGCGAAGTCGGCGGCCTGCCCTCGCCCAAGGGCCAGATGCTCAACGCCACCGTCACCGCACGTTCGAAGCTGCAGACGCCCGAGCAGTTCGCCCAGATCCAGCTCAAGACGCTGAGCGACGGCTCGGCCGTGACGCTGAAGGATGTCGCCCGGATCGAGATCGGCGCCGAAAACTATTCGGTGCTGCTGCAGATGAACGGGCATCCGGCCGCCGGCATGAACATCTCGCTGAGCCCCGGAGCGGATGCGCTGGAAACCGCCGATCTGGTCAAGGCCAAGATGGCCGAGCTGTCGACAATCCTGCCCGACGGCATCCAGTACGCCTACGTCAACGACGCGACCGACTTCATCAAGCTCTCGGTCAGCGAAGTCGAGAAGGCGCTGTTCGAAGCGATGGTGCTGGTCGTGATCGTGATGTTCGTGTTCCTGCAAAGCTGGCGCGCCACGCTGATCCCGGCGATCGCCGTACCGGTGGTGCTGCTGGGCACCTTCGGGGTGTTCTATGTGCTCGGCTTCACGATCAACACGCTGACCCTGTTCGGCATGATGCTGGCGATCGGCCTGCTGGTCGACGACGCGATCGTGGTGGTGGAGAACGTCACCCGCCTGCTGGAGGAACATCCCGGCATGTCCCCGCGCGAAGCGACGATCCAGTCGATGGGCGAATTGCAGACCGCGCTGATCGCAATCGCGATGGTGCTGTCCGCGGTGTTCCTGCCGATGGCCTTCTTCGGCGGCTCGACCGGCGTGATCTACCGCCAGTTCGCGGTGACGATGATTTCGGCGATGGTGCTTTCGGTCGGCGTGGCGCTGATCCTCAGCCCGGCGCTCACCTCGCACCTGCTCAAGGCCAAGCGGCCCGACGGGCACGACGAAGGCGAGGAAGAGGGCTGGCTTCCGCGGCGACACCCGAAGATCTGGGCCGCGCTGCTGAACGCGCGCGACAAGTTCAACGCCGGCTTCGAGAAGGGGGTCGGCCGCTACCTGGTCGCGGCGGAGGCGGTGACCGACCGCAAGTGGCGGTTCATGGCGCTTTACGGGCTGATCCTGGCGCTGATGATCGCTCTGTTCTATCACTTGCCCGGCGGCTTCCTGCCGACCGAGGACCAGGGCCGCATCTCGCTCCAATGGCGCCTGCCGGCCGGCGCGACGCAGGCGCGCACGGTCGAAGTGCGCGATGCGATCCAGAAATATTTCCAGACCAAGGAAAAGGACAACCTCAAGGCGATGTTCCTCGTCGCGGGCGGCGGCGGGGGCAGCAGCGCGGCGGGCCAGAACACCGGCCAGGGCTTCCTGACATTGGTCGACTGGGACCAGCGCCCGGGCAAGGACAACACCGCCGACGCGGTCGCGCGCCGGGCCACGCTCGCGATGAGCGGGCTGCGCGACGCCCAGTTCTTCGCCACCGTCCCCGGGTCGGTGCGCGGGCTCGGCGACAACGGCTTCTCGATGCAGCTCCAGAACGCCAGCGGAATGAGCCGCGACAAGTTCATCGATATCCGCGACCGGCTGCTGGCCGAGGCGAACAAGAGCAAGCTGCTCAGCCAGGTCCGCATTTCCGACCTGCCCGACGCGCCGACGCTCAAGATCGATCTCGATACGAAGCGCCTCAGCGCCTACGGGCTCAGCAGCGCCGACGTCAATTCCACCCTCGCAACCGCCTGGGGCGGCCGCTACATCAACGACTTCATCGACAAGGGCCGCGTCAAGCGAGTGTATCTCCAGGGGGACGCGCAGTTCCGGGCGACGCCGCAGGACCTGTCGCAATGGTACGTCCGCACCTCCAGCGGCGAGATGGCGCCGTTCTCGGCCTTCTCCACCATCGGCTGGGCGACGACCCCCGCCACCACCAGCCGCTTCCAGGGCGTGCAGACCTTCGGCTTTTCCGGCCAGGCCGCGCCCGGCGTAAGCTCGGGCCAGGCGATGGAAGAGATGGAGCGGCTCGCGGCGCAGTTCCCCGGCACCACCATTGCGTGGTCCGGATCGTCCTACGAACAGAGGCAGGCCTCGGGCCAGGCGCCGCTGCTCTATGCGCTGTCGCTGCTGGTCGTGTTCCTGTGCCTCGCGGCGCTGTATGAAAGCTGGTCGATCCCGGTCGCGGTGCTGCTGGTGATCCCGCTCGGCCTGGTCGGCGCGGTGTTCTTCGCCACGCTGCGCGGGCTGGAGAACGACGTCTACCTGCAGATCGGCCTGCTCACCACGATGGGCCTCGCCTCGAAGAACGCGATCCTGATGATCGAATTCGCCGAGCAGGAGGAGAAGAAGGGCAAGCGGATCATCGAGGCCGCGCTCGACGCCGCCCGCATCCGGGTGCGCCCGATCCTGATGACCAGCTTCGCCTTCATCTTCGGCGTGGTGCCGCTGGCGCTGGCGACCGGCGCCGGCGCCAACAGCCGCATCGCGATCGGCACCTCGGTGGTCGGCGGCATGCTGACCGCGAGCCTGCTGGCGATCTTCTACATCCCGCTGCTGTTCGTGATGGTCCGGCGCGGCACGCGCGATGCGTTGAAGGCGGCGCACGAATATTTCCGCCGCCGCCGCGAAGCAGAGGAGTCGGCGGCATGAAGACATTCGCCCCTGCCCTGCCCCTGACGCTGCTGCTGGGCGCCTGCTCGCTGGCGCCGGCCTATGTCCAGCCGGCGGCGCCCGTGCCGCAGTCGTGGCCGCAGGGCGACGCCTATCTCGCGCAGAGCGAAGCGGCCCTGCCGTCCTATTCCTACACCGACGTGTTCAAGGACGCGCGGCTCCAACGGCTGATCGCGCTGGCGCTGGCCAACAACCGCGACCTGCGCGTCGCCGCCGCGAATCTTGCGGAAGCGCGGGCGCAGGTGCGGGTGACCCGCGCTGCCCAGTTCCCCGAAGTCGCGGTCGGCGGTTCCGCCAGCATCGACAATGACGGGGCCAAGAACTACGCGCTGCAAGGCGGCATCTCGGCCTTCGAGCTCGACCTGTTCGGCCGCCTGCGCAATGCGACGGCCGCCCAGCGCGACACCGCGCTGGCGAGCGAGGCGTCCGCGCGCGCGGTGCGGCTCGGGCTGGTTGCCGATCTGGCTTCCGCCTGGGCGACCTATGCCTCGGACAAGGATCTGCTGGCGATCGCGCAGGATACGGCGGAGAGCGCGCAGCGCAGCGTCGAGCTGACCAAGCTGCGGCTCGACGGCGGGGTCGCCCCGCGCACCGACCTGCGGCAGGCGGAACAGGTGCTGGCGACCGCGCAGGGCGATCTCGCCCAGCAGAAAGCCGCGCTGGCGGAAGATGTGAACCTGATGCGGCTGCTGGCCGGCGCCGAGGTCGATCCCGCGCTGCTGCCGGGCGGGCTGCAGGAAGTGCTCGGCTCGGTCGAAACCCTCCCCGCCGGGACCGGCTCGGAAATTCTGCTGCGGCGCCCGGATGTGGTCGAGGCGGAATACGCGCTGCGCTCCGCCAATGCGAACATCGGCGTCGCGCGGGCCGAGCTGTTCCCCAAGATCACCCTTACCGGCCTGCTCGGCTTCGCCAGCGACGCGCTGGGCTCGTTGTTCAAGAGCGGCTCGTTCTTCGCCAATGCCGGAGCCGATGCGAGCTATGCGATCTTCGACGGCGGCGCCGCGCGCGGCAATGTCGCGGTGAGCGAAGCGCGCAAGGACGCCGCGGTGGCGACCTATGAAAAGGCAATCCAGACCGCCTTCCGGGAAGTCTCCGACGCGCTCGCGACCTATGGCACGATCGCCGACCGGCAGAAGGCGGCCGCGCAAAACACCGAAGCGGCGGCCGACACGGCGAGACTGACCGACGCGCGCTACCGCGGCGGCATCGACAGCTTCCTCAACAGCCTCGATGCCCAGCGCAGCCTGTACAACGCCCGTCAGGCGGAAGTCGCGATCACGCTGATCGCGGTCCAAAACCGGATCACGCTGTATCGCGTGCTGGGCGGCGACCGGGAACTGGCCGGGGCGCAGCCCAGCGGGAGCTGAACCCGTCTCCTCTCCCGTTGACGGGAGCGGAATCCTCTCACCGCTCCAGCTTGGTCGCCAGGATCACCGAGGTCGTCGTCCGCTCGACCCCTTCGAGCAGCCCGATGTCGTCGATCAGATCGTTGAGCTGCGGGCCGTCTTCGGCCTCGATCATCGCGATCACGTCGTATTCGCCGCTGATCGCGAACACCGCCTGGACCAGCGGCAGCGCCGCGAGCGCCTGCTCGACCTCGCGGTGACAGCGCGGCAGGGTCTTGATCATCATGTGCGCGCGCACCCGGCGGCCGGCGAAGGCATCGCCGAGCCTGACGGTGTAGCCCGCCACGATCCCTTCATCCTCCAGCCGCGCGAGGCGGGTGTAGAGCAGCCCGCGCGAGATCCCGAGATCCTTCGCAAGCTGGGCGATCGGCCGCCGCCCGTCGTTGCGCAGCACGGCCAGCAACCGCTCGTCGATCTCGTCGAGGCGGGGCGGCTGGCCGGCCATTATTCGCCGATCTTCTCGTCCGGATAGATCGCGGTCTGCGCGGGGCGATCGGACGAGACGCTGCCGCGATACATGCCGATATCGTTGATCGCGAAAGCCGGCCTGCCCGCCGGGCCCATGGCGATGAGCCCGCCGTCGCCGCCCAGCGCGCCGACCGACATGATCGTGTCATGCGCGGCGTCGGCGAGGGTCTGTCCCTTCCACGCGACCCGGTCGCACACCTGCCGCGCGGCGCTGTCGCGGATGAAGAATTCCCCGGTGCCGGTGGCCGACACCGCGCAGGCGCCGTTCTTGGCATAGGTGCCCGCGCCGATCAGCGGGGAATCGCCGATCCGGCCCCACTGCTTGCCGGTGAGCCCGCCGGTGGACGTCGCCGCGGCCAGATTCCCGTCCGCATCGACCGCGACCGCGCCGACCGTCCCGTACATGTGGGTCGGGTCGATTCCGGCGGTGTGATCCTTCTTCCATTCGAGGAACGAATTCCAGCGCTCGTCGGTGCGGAAGTAGGACGGATCGACCTGCACCACGCCCTGCTGCTTCGCGAAGGCATCGGCGCCGGGCCCGGTCAGCAGCACATGGCGGCTGTGGTCCATCACCGCGCGCGCGGCGTCGATCGGGTTGCGCGTGGAGGTCAACGCGGCGACCGCACCGGCCCGCTGGGTCTTGCCGTCCATGATCGCGGCATCGAGCTGGTTGCGGCCTTCCGCGTCGAACACCGCGCCCTTGCCGGCGTTGAACAGCGGATTGTCCTCCAGCACGCGGACCGTGGCCTGGACCGCGTCGAGCGAGGTGCCGCCCTTGTCGAGCACCGCGGCGCCGGCCGCCAGCGCATCGTTCAGCCCGGCGCGATAGGCGCGCTCCTTGTCCGGCGTCATCGCGCCGCGCTCGATCACGCCGGCACCCCCGTGGATCGCCAGCGACCAGCGCGGCACTTCGGAAAGCTTGCCGTCCATCGCGCTGTAATAGCGGGTGAACAGCGGATTATCGACCGTCCCGTCGGGCAGGTGCAGCACCGAGTTCGGCCCGACGCCGACCACCTTGACCCGCGGCGCGTAGAGCGGCCCGCCGGACTTGAGCCCGCGCAGGCTGCTGCCGTCGAAGATCCAGGCGCTGCCGTCGGGCAGTTCGGTATAGAGCCGCGCGGTCCCGTCGGGCTCCACCGCGAGCGAGGCGGCCTGGTCCACCGCGACGCCGATCATCGGGCGCGCATCCGGCGGGTCGCCGGCCTGGGCCTTGGCGAGGAACGCCATCAGCCGTCCCTGCCGCTCGCGCTCCTTGAAGTGGGTGTCGGTGATCGCGCGGGCGAGCAGCGGCAGGTGGAGGAAGTCCTTCTCGATCGTCACCGCCGGGCCGAACGGATCGGCCAGCGCTTCCGGACTGGTGACGCTGCCGCCGTCCATCGCCCCGTAGAGCGCCTCGCCCAGCATCGCCAGCCCGGCGCTGGTTCCGGCGATCGGCTTGCCCGCGGCGACGTGGGCGTCGAGGATCTTCGCGACCTCGGTGCCCTTCCAGAAGCGCACGTAGTTCGACTGGTCGCCCCCGGCGATGAAGATCCCGTCCGCCTTGCGCAGCGCGGCAAGCACCTTCGGGTCCGACGCGGCCTTGCGGTCGGAGAAGACGAAGGTCTCGGCCGAAAGGATCCCGCCGATCTTGTCGTAGAACTCCTCCCCGTCCTCGCCGCCGTAAGAGGCGCGCAGCACCACGATGTGGCCGTTTCCGGCGTGGCGGAAGAACCACCGCAAGGCATCGTAATCCCAGTCGCCCCCGCCCATCAGCAGCATCCCGCCGCCATGCGCACCGGTGGTCGGCGCGGCGAGATCGCCGATCGCGTAATGCTTGTAGCTGGGGTCTTTCGCCGCCGCGGGCGTGAGACCGGCGAGCGACAACGCCAATGCGAGGAGTAGCTGCCCGAACCTTTTTGCCATCGACCGATCGCCTCCAAACCGACGCTATGAGTGAAACGGGACACATGTTGACAGGAAAATCAGGCAATATGAATGCCTGAATCGTCATAATGATTGAAATATTCCGTTATCTTTGGTCAATGCTGCGACATGAAGCGGAATCGGAGGGGGCCCCGCTTCGCACTGAAACATGGGGACTTTCAATGACCGACCGCCGCCGCCAGCCTTCCCGCATGCGCGTCCTGCGCACCCTGCTCTGCCTCGGCGCCGCGGCGCTGGCGGCCGCGCCCGCCCTCGCCCAGGACGATGACGACAGCACGGATAACGCCGGCGACATCGTGGTGCTCGGCTCGCGCATCCCGCGCGCCCAGATCGAAGGACCGGCGCCGGTCACCACCATCACTTCCGACGACATTCTCAAGAACGGCTACCAGAGCGTGCCCGACGTGCTGCGCGCGATGAACCAGAACGGTGGCGAGACGCAGAGCCAGCAGAGCTTCGCCGGGGCGGACTTCACCCCCGGCGCGCAGCAGGTCGATCTGCGCGGGCTCGGCCCCAGCCACACGCTGGTGCTGGTCAACGGACGGCGGATCGCGGATTTCCCGCTGCCCTATAACGGCAACAGCAACTTCACCGACATTTCCAACATTCCGATCGGCCTGATCGACAACATCCAGGTGCTCAGCGGCAGCGCCTCGGCGATCTACGGCTCGGACGCGATCTCGGGCGTGGTCAACTTCCAGCTCAAGCAGAAGACCGACGGCACCAGGCTCGACGTGCGCTACGGTGCGACCGAGCATGGCGGCGGCCAATCCTATCGCATCACCCTGACCAGCGGCTTCGAGAGCGGCGGGTTCCATGCGGTGTTCGGCGGCGAAGTGCTGGGCCAGGCGCCGGTCTGGGACTATCAGCGCAGCCGGCAGGATTCGACCGCCGACAACCCGACCACTCCCGATCCGGTCGCGCGCCGCAACTTCCTGCGGACCGACGAATACAACGACTATCTCGATCCCGGCGCGGCGACCTGCGCCCCGCTGGCCTACCTCAACGAAGGCACGACCTATTACGGCAGCCGCCCCGACTACGGCTTCGACCTCGACACCTACGAATATGTCGACGGGCATTATTGCGGCACCGACAAGGGCATCGCCTACGGCACGATGATCTCCGACCGGCGCGCGGTGAGCCTCTACAGCTCGATCGGCTACGACGTGTCGGATTCGCTGCAGTTCTTCGTCGACGCGCAGTTCAGCTATTCGAAGCTCAAGCTGTTCAAGGACGTGCTCGACTGGTTCTACGTCGCCCCCGACGGCAACGAGGAAGGGACCTTCTACAACCCGAAATACCTCGCCCCGAAGGATACCTACAGCGGGGATTCGCTCGACAACTGGTACCGCCTGTTCACCCCCGAGGAGATGGGCGGGTTCGAGAACGGGATGACCCGCAACCGCTCGATCACCTACAACGTCACTCCCGGCATCAAGGGCAAGCTGGGCGACAAGTGGAACTACGAGGTCTCGTTCAACCGCGCCGAATATTCCTCGAAGGTCGAGTTCCCCGAAGTCATCATCGACAAGGCCAATGCCTTCTTCCTCGGCCAGGAGATCGCCGATCCGGACAACGACACCGGCTATGCCCGGTTCGACGCGAACCCCGCGCGGCTCTACACGCCGCTGACGCCCGAGGAATACAAGTCGATCACCGCCTATTCGGTCTACCATCCGAAGAGCTGGACCAACAATTTCTCGGCCACGGTCAACACGACCAGCCTGTTCCAGCTCCCGGCCGGCCCGGTCGGCTTCGCGGCGGTCGCCGAAATCGGCAACCAGGGCTACGACCTGCGCCCCGATCCGCTGGCGCTGACCCAGTACTACGTCGGGCTGGTCGATTCCGACGGCAAGGGCAAGCGCACCCACTGGGGCGCGGGCGGCGAGTTGCGCGTGCCCGCCTTCGAGTTCCTCGAACTGAGCGGCGCCGGCCGCTACGATCACTACAGCTTCGCCGGCAACGGGATCGGCAAGTTCACCTACAACATCGGCGCCGAACTGCGCCCGGCCAGCACGCTGCTGCTGCGCGGCGCCTACGGCACCGGCTTCCGCGCGCCCGACCTGCACTATGTCTTCCGCGGCCCGGGCAACACCCACACCGGCGGCACCGACTACTACACCTGCCGGACCGAAGAGAGCAGCCCGTCGCTGAGCGACTGCGCGGACGATTACGACGCCGATTTCATCAACCACAAGACCGGCAACACCGCGCTCAAGGCCGAAACCGCGCGGTCGCTGAACGCCGGCGTGGTCTACCAGCCGTTCCGCAACTTCGACTTCTCGGTCGACTATTTCCGCGTCTCGATGAAGAACCAGGTGCTCGATCTCAACATCGACAGCGTGCTGCGCGACGAGGCCGACTGCCGCCTGGGCGAGAACATCAACGGCACGCCGGTGGACGTCAACTCGCCGACCTGCGTCGACGCGCTTGCGCGGGTCGAGCGCTACGCCAGCGGCGCGCTGGCGGGCCAGATCCAGGCGGTCAACGTGATGCCGATCAACGTCGCCCGCGAGATGACCGACGGCATCGACGTGGCCGCGCACCTCAAGCTTCCCACCGCCCACGCCGGGACCTTCTCGGCCTCGCTCGGCTACACCTATGTGTTCAAGCACACGATCCAGCAGTATCCGGGCGATCCGGTGGTCAACAAGCTCGCCTACGACAGCGACTACGACATCCCGCGCGACAAGGGCACGGCCAGCATCACCTGGGATATCGGCAAATTCACCACCACGCTGACCGGCCAGCGCCTGGGCAAGCTGCCGAACTGGGACGAAGACCGCTACATCAAGGCGAGCTATCTGTTCAATCTCTCGGCCCAGTACGCGATCAACGATCGCCTGCAGCTGTCGGGCACGATCGACAATCTGTTCGACAAGGGCCCGGCCTACGATCCGAGCTACGCCTCCTACCCCTATTACGACATCTCGTGGTTCGACGGGGTCGGCCGCAGCTTCTATCTGCAGCTCAGCTGGAAGATCGGCGGCCAGCCGCTCTGACTGAAATCCTGCGCTCCCCCGATTGCGCTGTCGGTCGGGGGGCGTCCTTGCTAGTTTCCACTGCAACGAAGGCCGAATCGGTTGATCGATCGGCCCGTTCCGGCCGCGTCGGGCCGCATCGATCCGGGAGTATCCGAACGCATTTCATCGCACGAGACGGGGGGTATCGACATGCAGGAAGCGACGTTCCAGAGTTCCGACGGGCTCACCATCTTCTATCGCTCATGGCAGCCTGACGGCGCGCCGAAGGGCGTGATCGTAATCAACCACGGCTTCAACGCCCACAGCGGCCAGGTCGGCTGGACCGCCGGGCAGTTCGCCGCCGCCGGCTTCGCGGTCTATGCGCTCGACATGCGCGGACGCGGCAAGTCCGAAGGCAAGCGCTTCTTCGTCAAGGACGTGAAGGAGCACACCGGCGATCTCCACCAGATGGTGCTGCTGGCCAAGGCCGCCCATCCCGGGCTCAAGACCTTCCTGCTCGGCCATTCGGCGGGCGGCGTGGTGTCGGTAACCTATTCGCTGGATCATCAAGGCGAACTGGCCGGGCTGGTGTGCGAGGATTTCGCGTTCAAGGTTCCGGCGCCCGATTTCGCGCTGGCGATCATCAAATTCATCGGCGGGATCTTTCCCAACCTGCCGGTGCTCAAGCTCAAGATGGAAGACTTCACCCGCGATCCGGTGGCGCTCGCCGCGCTGCTGGCCGATCCGCTGACCAAGGACGAAACCCAGCCCGCCGCGACGGTCGCGGCGCTGGCCCGCGCGGACGACCGGCTCAGGGTGTCGTTTCCGCAGATCACCCTGCCGGTGCTGATCCTGCACGGCACCGGCGACAAGGCGGCGCTCTACCAGGGCAGCCAGTTCTTCTTCGACCACGCCGGATCTGCCGACAAGACGCTCAAGCTCTACGAAGGGCACTACCACGATCTGCTGAACGACATCGGCAAGGAAGCGGTGATGGCCGACGTGCTGGGCTGGATCGACGCGCGCCTCTGACCGGGCGAAACCCCTTATTTCACAGGAGAACCCCATGCCCACGATCACCACCAAGGACGGCACCGAGATCTTCTACAAGGACTGGGGCCCGAAGGACGCCCAGCCGATCGTGTTCCACCACGGCTGGCCGCTGAGCGCCGACGACTGGGACAACCAGATGATGTTCTTCCTCGGCGAAGGCTTCCGCGTGATCGCGCACGACCGGCGCGGCCACGGTCGTTCGAGCCAGACCGATACCGGCAACGAGATGGACACCTATGCCGCCGACGTCGCCGAGCTGACCGACCATCTGGATCTCAAGGGCGCGGTCCATGTCGGCCATTCGACCGGCGGCGGCGAGGTGATCCACTATGTCGCGCGGGCCAAGCCCGGCCGCGTCGCCAAGGCGGTGCTGATCGGCGCGGTGCCGCCGATCATGGTCCAGTCCGATGCCAACCCCGGCGGCCTGCCGCTCTCGGTGTTCGACGGCTTCCGTTCGGCCCAGATCGCCAGCCGTTCGCAGTTCTTCCTCGATGTCGCTTCGGGCCCGTTCTACGGCTTCAACCGCGAAGGCGCGAACGTCAGCCAGGGCGCGATCTGGAACTGGTGGCGCCAGGGGATGATGGGCGGGACCAAGGCCCATTACGACTGCATCAAGGCGTTCAGCGAAACCGACTTCACCGAGGACATGAAAAGCGTCGACGTGCCGGTGTTCCTGATGCACGGCGAGGACGACCAGATCGTGCCGATCGCGGATTCGGCGCTGCTCGGGATCAAGCTGCTCAAGCACGGTTCGATCAAGACCTACCCCGGCCTGCCGCATGGCATGTGCACGACCCATCCGGACGTCGTAAACCCCGACCTGCTGGCTTTCATCAAGGAATAGGCTGCCGATGGCACTACCGCCCCAGGCCGCCGCGATCATCGAGGAACGCGGCGCACAGATGTTCCCCACCCTGCCGCCCGATGCGCTCGAGCGGCTATGCCGGTTCGGCGAGAAGAAGTCCTTCGCGCAGGGCAGCTGGGTGGTGAAAGCCGGCGAGGCCGGAATGGGGCTGATCGCGATCCTCTCGGGCGAGGTCGAGATCACCCAGAACAACGGCCAGATCGGCAATGCCCATATCGTCACCCACGGACCCGGATCGTTCATGGGCGAACTGGCCCAGCTTTCCGGGCGTCCTTCGCTGGTCGACGGACTGGCGCTGAGCGACGTCGAGGCGGTGGAGCTGCCGCCCGAGCGGCTGCGCGCGCTGCTGATCGCCGAGGCTTCGCTGGGCGAGCAGATCATGCGCGCGCTGATCCTGCGCCGGGTCGGCCTGCTGCAGACCGGCGGCGGCGGGCCGGTGATCATCGGCGCGGCCGAAGGCGGCGACGTGCTGCGCCTGACCGGCTTCCTGCGCCGCAACGGGCACCCGTATCAGGTGCTCGACCCGGCAAGCGATACCGCCGCGCAGGCGCTGATCGAGAAGTTCCATGTCGAGCCCGAGCAACTGCCCTTCGTGCTCTGCCCCGGCGGGCAGATGCTCCACAACCCGAGCGAGGACGTGATCGCGCGCTGCATCGGGCTGGTCGGCGCGATCGACCAGGACCGGGTCTACGACGTCGTCGTGATCGGCGCCGGCCCGGCAGGGCTTGCGACGGCGGTCTATGCCGGGTCCGAAGGCCTGTCGGTACTGGTGATCGATTGCCGCTCGTTCGGCGGTCAGGCGGGCGCCTCGTCGCGGATCGAGAACTATCTCGGCTTCCCGACCGGCATCTCGGGCCTGGCGCTGATGGCCCGCGCCTACAACCAGGCGCAGAAGTTCGGGGTCGAGTTCGCGATCCCCGACGAGGCGGTGAAGCTGGAATGCGGCAACGATCCGCTGCGGCTGGAGCTTGCGACCGGGGAAACGGTCCAGACCCGCACGCTGGTGCTTGCCGCGGGCGCGCAATACCGCCGGCTCGAAGTCCCGGACCTCGAGAAATACGAAGGCAAATGCGTCCATTACTGGGCCTCTCCGCTGGAGGCGACCTTGTGCAAGGGGCGCAACGTAGCGCTGGTGGGTGGCGGCAATTCGGCCGGGCAGGCGGTGGTCTACCTGGCCGAGAACGCGCAGCGGGTGACGCTGATCGTGCGCCGGCCGCTCGAGGAGACCATGTCGCAATATCTGGTCGACCGGATCCGTGGGCTGAAGAACGTCGAGATCGTGACCGGATCCGAAATCGTCGCGCTCGAGGCCGATAACGACTGCCTCGCCGCGGTCGTCACCCGCGACCGTGCGAGCGGGGAAGAAACCCGCCGCGAAGTGCGCGAACTGTTCTCCTTCATCGGCGCCGATCCCAACACCCACTGGCTGCAGACGTCGGGCATCAAGACCGATCCGCGCGGCTTCGTCTTCACCGGCGAGGACGCCGGCGGCGACGGAAGGCACATGCTCGAAACCAGCCGCAGGGGCGTGTTCGCGGTGGGCGACGTGCGGGCGAGCTCGGTCAAGCGGGTCGCTGCCTCGGTCGGCGACGGGGCACAGGTGGTGGCGGCGCTGCACCCGGTGCTCGCCGCGCTGCGCGAACGCCATGCCGAGCTGGAAAGGGCCTGACGATGGAAGAATGCGCGCATCTCGATACGATCGCGGAAGTGACCCCCAGCGCGAAAGGCTGCGAGGAATGCCTCAGGATCGGCAGCCCCTGGGTCCATCTGCGCCTGTGCCGCAGCTGCGGCCATGTCGGCTGCTGCGACGCTTCCCCGCACCGCCACGCGCGGGCGCATTTCCATGCCACCGGCCATCCGATCATCGAAGGCTACGACCCGCCCGAGGGCTGGGGCTGGTGCTATGTCGAGGATGTCGAGGTCGAGCTGCCCGACCAGACGGCGCAGGTGGGGCCTATTCCGCGGTATATTTGAGTTTGCCGTCGAGCCACTTCGCCGCCTGCGCCGGCGTCCGCTTGTCCTTATCCCGATCCACCATCCAGTTCGCCTGCCGCATCGCATCGATCCCGATCCCGCCGAGCAAGGGCTTGAGCGCCCCGGCCAGCTTCGCATCGCCCTTCGGCGCGAGCAGAAGCACCGCGTCGTAGCTCGGCAGCGCGTGACGGGGGTCGGTCAGCGTCACCAGATCCTGCGCCGAGATCCGCCCGTCGGACGAGAAGGCGGAGATCACGTCGGCCGAACCGTCCTCCAGCGCACGGTACATGAAGGTCGGACTGTAGGAGCGCTTGTCCGCGAACCGCAGCCCATAGGCGCGATCGACCGCCTGCCATTCGGGCCGGCTGAGGAATTCGAGATCCGACGCCAATTTCAATTGCGGTGCCTTGGCAGCAAGATCAGCCAAGCTGTTGATATGCAGGCTCTCCGCCCGGCTGCGCTTCATCGCGAAGGCATAGGCGTTCTCGAATCCGAGCGAGCCGGCGAGCGTCACCCCGTCGCGCTTCGCCAGTTCGCTCCTCAGCACCGACAGCATTGCCGGAGCCGGCGGATTATCCTTCCGCTGCAGCACATTGGCCCAGAGAGTTCCGGAGTAATCGACATAGACGTCGATATCCCCGGCCGCGAGCGCGCGATAGGCGATCGCCGAGCCGAGATTGTCGCGCCGCTCGGTCCTGTAGCCCGCGCGGTGCAGACGATCCTCGATCAGCCGGGCGAGGATATATTGCTCGGAGAAGTTCTTCGCGCCAACCACTATGGTGCGCTGTCCGGTGCTCACCCCCGGGCCGGCAAACGCGAGCGCGGCAGCCGCCACCAGCAGCGCCAGCCCGGCACCCCAGCGCAGCCGCGAGCGGCGTGCCAGCCCGCTCTCGACCAGCGCCAGCAGCGCATCCGCAACCAGCGCCAGCACCGCCGCGGCGACGCAGCCGGCGAGCACGCGCTGCCAGTCCTCGGTCTGGAGGCCCGAGAAGATCAGGTCGCCGAGGCTCGGCTGGCCGATGGTGGTCGCCAGCGTCGCGGTGCCGACGGTCCAGACGGTCGCGGTGCGGATGCCGGCGAGGATCACCGGCGCGCCGAGCGGCAGTTCGACCAATCGCAGGCGCTGGGCCGCAGTCATCCCCAGCCCGTCGGCCGCCTCGCGCAGCGCCGGGTCGATCCCGCGGATCGCGGCGACGCCGTTGCGCACGATCGGCAGCAGCGCGTAGACCGTCAGCGCGAGGCAGGCGGGCAGGAAGCCGAGCGCCGGGATCGCCCAGCCGGTCGTGCGCGCGAGCAGCAGCAGCAGCGGATAGAACAGCGCCAGCAGCGCAAGCCCGGGGATCGTCTGCGCAAGGCTGATCGCGCCCATCAGCGGGGCGCTCGCGCGGCGGTGGTGCGCGGCCCAGACCGCCGCCGGCAGGCCGAGCGCGCAGGCCGCCAGCACCGCGCAGGCGCTGAGCAGCAGATGCGCCTGCATCAGCCGCGCAAGCTCGGCAATCGAGACGCCCCAGATCATCGCGCGAGCTCTTCCAGCCGGCCCGCCTGCGCGCGCACGGTCGCGATCATCGCGGCGATCGCGGGATCGCCCTCGAAGTGGAACAGGTCCTTCGGCGGCAGGTCCGCGGCGATCCTTCCGCCCGCCAGCACCACCACCCGGTCCGCCAGCAGCAGCGCCTCGGCGAGATCGTGGGTCACCATCACCGTGGTCAGCCCCATGCGCGTGTGCAGCGCGCGATAGGCCTGGCCGAGCTCGGCGCGCGTCACCGGATCGAGCGCGCCGAAGGGTTCGTCCATCAGCACGATCTTGGGCTCGGCCGCCAGCGCCCGCGCGACCCCGACGCGCTGCTGCTGCCCGCCCGAAAGCTGCGCCGGATAACGGCCCGCCAGGTCGCGCGGGAGCGCGACGAGGTCGAGCAGTTCGCCGACCCTGGCCTCTCCCCCGCCAAGCTTGGGCACGAGCGCGATATTCTCGGCCACGGTCATGTGCGGGAACAGACCGATGCCCTGGAAGACGTAGCCGATCCGGCGGCGCAGTTCGGCGGGCGAGCCTTCGATGTCCGCGATGGTCACGCTGCCCTCATCGATCTCCGCCAGTCGGTTGATCGCCTTGAGCAGCGTGGTCTTGCCCGCCCCCGACTGGCCGACCAGCGCGACGAACTCGCCCTCGCCGATCCGCAGCGACACGCCGTCGAGCACCGCGCGGCCCTGGTAACGCTTGCTGACCCGCGCCAGTTCGATCACGGTGCCGGGCTCTCGCCGGGAGTGGCGCTTTCCAGCCCCGGCTTCTCGGTCATCCGCCGGTCGAGCTCCTTCTGCATCGCCGCCTGCTCGGCCGCGAGCTGCTTCTCCTTGTCGGAATACTGCTGGTCGAAATCCTTCTTCCCGCATCCGGCGAGAACCAGACAGGCGGCGCAGAGGATCGCGGGGCTAATAGTCCTTGCGATAGCGGAGACTGACATTCGACCCCCCGAAGCTTCCGACCTGGCTCAGCAACGACAGCGCGCGGGTGAGGCTGATCTCGATCTGCGTCGCGGTATAGCCCCGCGCGTCGGTCACCACCTCCACATAAATGTCGTTGGTGATGTATTTGCCCACCGCGACCGCGGTGCCGCGCCCCGAAGTCTCGTCCGCGCCGAGAATCCGCAGCCGGTCGATCCCGGTCGCCGATTGCAGCACGCCCAGCGGATTGAGCCCGCCGCTGCCGCCGCGCAGCGCGTTGAGCGAGGAAGCGAGCTGGACCGCCTGAAGCGTCGACAATTCGCCGATCGAGCTGCCGAACAGGATCCGCGCCATGATCTCGTCCTGCGGCAGCGACGGGGTCGCGCTGAAGGCGACCCGGGGATTGTTGGCCGAGCCCGAGAGCGTGATCGAAACGGTCGCATCGTCGACATCGCCCGATGCGACGATCGCCAGCGTCGGATTGAGCGAGCTCGCATCGGGGAAATCGATATGCCCGCTCTGCAATTCGAAGCTGCGCCCGGCGAAGCCCAGCGTGCCGCGCACCAGATCGATCCCGCCGGTGATCTGCGGCGCGCCGCTGGTCCCGCCGACGTGGATCTTGGCCGACCATTCCGATTCCAGCCCCATCCCGGTCACGAACACGCGGTTGTCCGCATAGATGTCGATATCGAGCTTCCAGTCCAACGGCAGCCCGGTGATCGGCTTGGGCTTGCGCACGCTCGCCGGCTGCGCGTCATAAGCCAGCGCCCCGGCCGACTTGCGGCGGATGCCGGTGAGCGTGCGGACCCCGGCCGCGCCCTGGCGGACGATCTTGTAGCGCGTCTCGGGCAGCATGATCCGGCCGCGGATCGTGGCCGGCTGGTTCGGATTGTTGACGATGCTCAGCGTGCCGCTGGCCCGCGCCTCCATTCCCGCGCTCTGCGCCAGCTTGGCGTTGTCGAGCTTGAGTTCGAGCTGGAGCGGATAGGACTGATCGCTCGACAGGCTGATGAAGCCGCTGCCCGACACCGTGCCGTTGCCGGCGACCGCCGACAGCTCGCTCACTTCCAGCCGGTCGTCGGTGAAGGTGCCGCGCAATTTGAGCTTGGTCAGCCGGGTGCCATAGGTGTCGTTGACATAGGTCAGGTCGTTCGCGCGGACCACGCCGGTCAGGCTCGGGGTCTGCACCCTGCCCGAGAAATCCGCCGCCACGCCGATCGCGCCGGCGACATGCTGGTCGGGCAGCGCGGCAAGCGAGAACAGCACGCTGGCCGGGCCGTTGTAGCGGATCCCGCCGCTCAGCGGCGCGGCCGTAAGCCGGGTCATCCAGCTGCCGCTCTGCGGGCCGAGCGGGGTCAGATCGACCTGGATCCGGCCCACGGTCGCGCCGTTGCGGCCGATGATCGCCCGCATGTTGCCGCCTTCCGGCAACAACCGCCCGACCAACTGCACATCGACCGGCGTGCTGACCGAGGCGAGGCTGGTGCGGGTGAACCGCTTGATCATCAACCGCGCATCCGCATCGGGGAAATCCTGCCCGCGCTGCGCGAAGTCGAGGCTGCCGGTGGCGGTGCCGCCCAGGCCGAGCTCCGGCAGCAGCGGACGCAGCACCGCCAGGTCGACGTCCGCGAGGCGCGTCTGCACCTTGAGGTCGCTGCCGTAATGACCCGCGAGCTCGACCGTGCCGTCGCGCAGGGCGAGCCGCGTCGGAAGCAGCTCGTATTCGCCCTTGCCGGGTTTGATCCGCGCGGGCTGGAGCGTGCGGAAGCCGACCCCGCCGGCATTGCCGCGCATCGCGACCAGCCACTGATCGGGCTTCATCTGCGCATTGACCGCCAGTTCGAACGGCGTGCTGCGGCGGCCGTTCGCGAACAGTTTCGCGCTGCCCGCGCCGCCGCGATAGTCGATCTGCGCCCGCGCGCGGTCGAGCGAGAAGCCCGCCATGCTCAGGCCTGCAACCTGCACGTCCGCCGCGATCTGCGGCTGTTCGTAGAGCGTCACGTCGGCGTTCACGATCGCCCGCGTCAGGGCGAAGTCGGCCGGGCCGGAAAGCTTGGTGTTGTTGGCCGTCAATGCGATCACCGCGCGCTGGACGTCTCCGGCCGCGAGCAATTGCACCTGCCCGCCCACGCCCGCGCCGTCGGCGGTCAGCGTGCCGGCGAACGGCCCGGCCGCGCTCTGGACGACCCGGCCGGTCAGCCCGATGCCGGCGAGGCTGGCTTTCCTGACGTCGATCGTCAGCGGCCCCTTTCCGGCGAGGATCGCCAGATCCGCTTCGAGCGGACCGTAATCGCTCGCTCCGTTCGCGACCAGCGCATAGCCCTGATCGGTGCCGCGCAATTCGGCGCGCAGATTGGCCAGGCCGATGCCGAAATCGGGTCGGTCGGCCACCACCACCGCGACCGGGCGCGTGGTCGTGCCCGACACATCGAGGCTGAGCGGCCCGTATTTGTCCGAGGTGCCGCGCCCGGTGAAGCGGATCGCCCCGTCCGAGCGATAGCTGCCGCTGCCGTCGGCCAGCCGGAATTGCGGCGCGGCCAGCCGTACGGACGAGACCCGGGCGACCCCGTCGGTCCCGTAGGAGACCCTCGCGGAAACGACCCCGTTTCCGCCGAGGAAATCCTGCGCGGTCGAATTGAAGATCTCGCGGCTGCGCGCGGTGATCGTGCCGGCGATGCGGAAATCGTTGCCCTGCGTCTTGAGGTCCAGCTTGCTGGTTATGTCGAACCGGCCGACGCCCGCGACCATGTAATTGCCGACCTTGCCGTTGAGCCCGCCGGTGTAGAGCCCGCTCGAGACGTCGGCGACCAGCACCGCGGTCGCGTCGATCCGGTCGGAACGGATCTTGAGATTGTCGCTGAGGATGCGCGGCCATTTGACCGCCAGATCGCCGTCGACGCGGACGTTGGTGAGCAGCTGGTTCGCCGCCGCATCGAGGCCTTCGATCATCCGCGCGCGGGCGTGGACCGGCACCAGCGCCTTGTCCGCATCGACCCGGCTGCTGCCCTGCGCGGTGAGGCCGACGATATGGGTGGTGCCGAAGCCGAGCCGCGCGGCGGCGATATTGTAATCGACCTGCGGCGTGGCGAAGGCGCCGTCGAGCGCGAAGGTCGCCGCGACATTGTCGCCGACGAATTTGGGCGCGATCGCGGCGGCCCGGAGCAGCCGGAAATCGACCTTCAGGTCCTCGAAGCGGTTGGCGCCCAGATCGACCAGCCCCTTGGCGGCGAGGGTGAAATTGGCGTTGCGCAGCGAGCCGTCGAGATCGGCCCGGCGGTTCGCCAGCGTGGTGGTGAGGTCGATATCGGCGCGTGCGGCGAACATGTTGGCGCTGGCGGCGGGCAGCAGGCGCTGCGGGGCGAGCCAGCCGTTCAGCGCCACGGTGCCGTTGCGCGCCGCGATGCCGACGTCGGCCAGTTCGTCGCCGCCGATGGTCGCGGCGAAGCGCCCATCCCATCGTTTCCAGTCGCCCTTGCCCTGCACCCGCGCGGTAAGCGGTTCGTGACGCCCGGTGTAGGAGGCGACGAGGCCGTCCTGCGGCGCGGTCAGATCGAAGGCGAAATCGAGCTTGTTCTTCTCGGGGATCGCGTCGAGCGTCACCGCCACCCGGTCGCCGCCTTTCAGCCCGTCCGCAACCAGCGCGCGCGCTTCGGCATTCACCACCGCGCGGCGATCGGCGATATGCGCAGTGCCCTTCAGCGAAACGAGGTGGCGGTCGCCGGTCACCGGCTTGTCGATGTCGATCCGGGCGATATCGAGCCGGGCCACGTCGATATCGAGATCCGGCAACAGCGGGCCCTCGCTCGGCACCTCCTTGAACTCGGGCGTCCGGTGCAGCCGCATCAGCGGCGCGGCGAGCGAACGGATGTCCACGTGGTTCGAGAGATAGGCGAAGGGCCGCCAGTCGACCTCGGCTTCCGGCGCGCTGAGAAAGATGCCCTTCGGATCGCCGACCGCGAGATCGTGCACGGTCAGCTTGTTGTAGATCGAGCCGTCGAGCCGCCCGACCTTCAGCGTCATCCCGTTCTCGAACTTGAGCCCGGCGATCTGACGCGCGATGAAACGGTGCCCGCCCGCGGTGTCGAGCCACAGCAGCCCCGCGCCCGCAAGCAGGACCAGCACCAGCAGCAGGCCGACGACACCGCCCCCGATCCATTTCGCGCGCCGCCCGATCGCCATCAGAACGCCTGCCCGATCGAGACGTAGACCGCGACTTTGGATTCCCCGGCGCGGCGGGCCAGCGGCGTCGCCACGTCCACCCGGATCGGCCCGAAATTGGTGTAGAAGCGCCCGCCTATGCCGACGCCGGCGCGGATGTCGCTGAAGCCCGGCATCGAGCTTTCGTACACCTGGCCGGCATCGATGAAGGCGACCACGCCGTAATTGCCGAAGCGATAGCGGGTCTCGAACGCGCCTTCGACCACGCTGCGGCCGCCGATCGGATCGTTGTTGGGATCCTTCGGTCCGAGCTGCTGGTAGCCGAAGCCGCGGACCGACCCGCCGCCACCCGCGTAATAGCGCCGCGACGGTGCGATATCCTCGCGCGCGGCGCCGACGATCGAACCGATCCGCGCGCGCGCCGCAAGCACCAGCGGCCCGGCCGGATGATAGACCGACCCGTCGAGCATCGCGCGCGCATAATAGGTCGTCTGCACCCCGCCGAGCGCGACTTCGGGCGAGAGTTTCAGCGCGAGCCGGAAGCCACTGACCGGGTCGAGCAGGTCGTTGGTCGTGTCGAAGCCGAGCTGGCCCGGCAGGGCGGCGACGTAATAGGTCCGCCGCACGCTTTCGGCGAGATCGAAATCATAGGCCTTCTCGGCACTGGCGAGCAGTTCGAAGCCGTAGGAATAGGTCAGCTTCTTCTGCCAGATCGGGGTCGAATCGTAGCTGATCGTTCCCGCGAGCTTGCCGGTGTAGGCATCGAAGGCGTCGTAGTTGTTGTGCAGCGCCGAGAGCGACAGCGCGACCGTGCGGTCGCGCTGGCCGGCGTTGGAGCGGCGGAAGGTCGCGCTGGCGCCCTGCTCCTGCGTGCCGGCAACGCCGGTGAGGACCAGCGCGCCTTCCGGCGGAAACAGATTGCGATGCGTCCAGCTTCCCGAGACGCTGAAGCCCTGCCCGGTGCCATAGCCGCCGGTCAGCGAGATCGAGCGCGGCGGGCCCTTGGCCTGGCGCACCACCAGATCGGCATAGACGGTGTCGTCGGGCGCCGGGCGGTCGGTCTGTTTGGGCTCGACCGCGACCACCGAGAACAGCCCGGTGGCGACCAGCGCCTCGCGCAGATCGTCGAGCTTGTCGCTGTCGTAGAGATCGCCCTGCCTGAACCGGGCGAGCTCGTAGATATGGTCCGGCTGGAAGACCGGCCCGGCCAGGACCTTCTTGCGTTTCGTCTTGCGGGCCTTCTTGCCGCGGGGCGCGGCGGACGGCTGGCTGTCGGCGACGACTACGATCTCGCCAAAGCGCGAGCGCGGGCCGACCGTGATCGGCAGGGTGTAATCCCCGGTGCGGGCGGTCTCGTCGAGCAAGATGTCGCGCTGGCCCACGGTCGCGAAGGGATAGCCGTTGCGCGGCAGCTTCACCGCGATCCCGGCCTCCGCCGCCAGCACGTCTTCGGCGAGGATCGGCTTGCCGGACTTGAGCGGAAAATTCGCCGTGAGCAGGTCCGTCGGAACCACCGGGTCGGATTTCACCTCGATCGTGCCGAAACTGTATTGCGGACCCGGCTTGACCTCGAGGATCGCATTCACGGGATCCTTGGTGCCCACCGCCGGCAGTTCGATCGCCGGATCGACCACCGCGTCGAAATAGGCCGCCGCGCTCAGCACGTCGGTCAGCAATTGGCGGTCGGTCTTGAGATAGCTGCTGAGTTCGGCCCCGTTGACCGAATCCCCGTCGTGATCGTCGAGCGCCGAATTCTGCCCGAACCGGTCGCGGATCGCGTCTTCGGACACCGTGCCCTGCAGGCCGGTCAGCCCGTCGATGCGCCATTTGTAGCGCATTTCGCGCTGCTCGTCGGGATCCTCGCCGAAGGCCTTGGCATCGACCGGCTCGAGATCGAATTGCGACAGCGGCTCGAGCGGCTGTTCAAGCGCGGGATCGAGCGGCGCCGGGTCCGCCAGCTCTTCCGAACTGTCGCCGTCCATATAGGCGGGCAGCGCCGGGTCCTCCGGCTCCTTGCCGCCGGCGGTCGATCCGTCGGCCGCGCGCTGGCGCACCGGCACGCCCCCCGCCTTGAGCACCGCCTCTTCCTCGGCCTTTTGCTGCTCGGCCTCCCACTGGCCGATGCTCTCGATATTGTCGTCGAGCGAAGGGATTTCCTTGTCGAACTCGTCGTCGGGCACGATCGGATCCTGCGCGTCCGCCGTGGGCGCAGGCGTAGGCGTGGGCGTGGGCGTGGGCGTGGGCGCGGGCGTTGCCGCGCCGGTGGGCTGAGCGAAGACTGCGGGCGACCACAAGGCCAGCGACACCACGCCGATAAGTGTCAAATGCCGCAGAAAACCGTCCCTCACTTGCCAGTCCCGAAGGCAGGCTCCCTGCCTGCATGAACAGGCAACGCGCGAAACGCCAACCGGTTGCAGGCGCGGTTAGCGCAGGCTCAGCTTTGGTGGAAGCGCTTCAGCACCTCGCCGGCCCAACCCATGATGTCCTTCGCGGCGATCTTCCACTCGCCGTCGACCTTGGCCACCGTGTCGCGGATGTGCCCGCACCAGTGGAGATGCGGCGGTTCGGGCGGGTGGTTGATCGTCGCCCAGGCATAGGAGCGGACCACCCAGTGATCCGGCCGGCCCTGCGGATCGGGCTCGAAGATAAGCTGGTCCATCTGGTGCTGGTGGCCGGGGAAATCGGGCCGTTCGTGGAACTTGAGCACCAGCTTGCGGATCTCGTCGCGGCCCTTGCGCACCTCGAGCTCGCCGCTGCTGGTTTCCTCGGTCGCCTCGGCATCCTCGGTGAACAGCGCGCAATAACCCTCGGTGTCGCCCGTATCGAGCGCCCAGCTGTAGCGCGCGTAAAGCTCGCGGATGCGCAGTTCGTCTTCCACCGAAGGCCGTGTCATAGCTCTCTCCCGCCGCGCCGCCCGTGATGGGCGGTCGCCTTGTCGGAGCATGGGTATCCAACCGGCGGGGGTGAGGCAATCGGGGTTGCGACTTTCACCGAGCAGATGGGCAGCAAACGGCCCCGTTGCGGACATTCTATCTGCGAAGCGCCTTGAACGGAACGGATTAAGAGTTCCATGGAAACTGACCGTCAGCAAGACGCGCAACTCCAACCATGAATGCCCAACACGTGATGCAGTCGACTAAAAGTATGAGTTGAAGAATTCCCTTGGAGGGTAATTCGTGCTCGGCCAAGGCCCCCGTCACGAGAAGCCCTCCCAAATTTGAGACCGATAGAAAAACAATGGTAGGCCAATACCAGCGCGACCGGCGATGACGCCAAAATGGAGCAACGGCAAAGCCGATCGCTATCGCGCACTCGGAGGCCCAGAAGTATATTCTATCGTAGCCCCATTGACCTATGATGACCAAGCCAGCGGCCCAAAGAAGGGCGGCGGCAACGAAGAGGAAGAAACCCCTCCAAGTCTTCATCGAAGCATACTCAGTGCGATGACTTGAAGGTTTTGCCGCAAGACGAGCGGGAGCGCAAGAATGACCGCTTTCCCCCCATCATCGGACCATCCGCAAACGACCCCATTGTGGACGTTCGATCGGACCCAAGCAGTGGCGCAGAGCGGTTAGTCACCACGCGTGCTTCTTAACCCACTGCCAAAAGGCATCTTCCGAGTGTCCGTCATCCATCGACGCCGGGTAGCGCACTATCTCAGTAGCTCGAGAGGGGATGCTGACCTGAAATCCTTGCTCTACCCAATTCCTAAAAGGTAAATTCGGCTCAACAATGAACTCTCCGCTGGCATTCGGTGGTTGAGAATATGCGTCACCCCAGCAAATCTCGTCATATCCGATTGCTAACAGCCGTATGAAATCGATGGGGTCCTCAGCAAGAATGCAGAGCGTCACAGAGCCTGAACCTGATCCCAGATGGACAATTTTCTGGCTTCCATCGTCAGCCAACCAGAATGCGGTCATCGACCCATCGCCGCCCGACTTTGCAAAAACGCAGAGCCGGCTCATGACCTCGGGGTTGGTAGTTTTGAACCAATATCTAAGGTTCACATTGCCTTCAGCCGCAAAGGCAATTTCGGTTCCGCCTGGTCGCCCATGATCGCTCCAGCCGCGCTTCATTTCAGCTTCGGGAAAGAGGAAACCGATCCTGCCATTCGGAGTGTCAACAAAACACTGCCTCGTCTCGATCCAACGGAAGAGAAGTTCGAACGAGTCAGGCAGCACCATCCCAGAACAGAGGGTGGAACTGATTTGTTGTCCCAGCACAGACTGTCCCTGCGGTTTGTGTGCTTGAAAAAGGTTGGTGATCCGGCGCAAAATTATACACTCCGAACAAGTGCTGTTCGTCCGCCTAGTTACCTAATGGGTCCATAACCGGAAAGGCAGCTCCACACGCAAAATCGGACCATCCGCAAACGACCCCATTGCGGACGTTGGAGCATTGCTCCATCTTAATGTGATGAGCGCGCCGCCAACAAAAGCAAAGCGTATGGAATTGCGCGAAGCTATCGGTAATCGCGGTATTCCTGGCCCCCAGTCGCCTCCTTGCCATCTTGGCCCTGCCTATTTGGTTGCGCACGCCTGCTTTGGTTGCCGAAAATCCTGGAAGCTATCTGACCAAGCCGCTGCGAAATGTCCGCAATGCGGCAATCCTCTTCACTGGATGGGCCGTGGTTTCAAAGCGCCGAAGAAATCGGACCTCGAACAATGGAAAAAGGTTGAAGCTCTTTGGCGGGAGGGTTTCCGCTTTTTGAGCCACGAGCGCTGGCGCGAGGTGGAGCCTTATCCGGAGCGTTGTCGGGACGTCGAAACATTTGTACGCCAAAATCCGAAGCATCCATTCCGAGTGACGGACTAACGTCCGCTTTCCACCCAATTGCGGTCATTCGCAGCGCCGGTGGCAGCGGGATCGCGCAGCGGCCTCTTTCGTCGCGGCGGTCCACCGGAGCCGAGGGGCTGTCGGAAGCCTAAGGCGGCCGCTATCGAGGCGGACTTCGCGTCTCCGCACGGCGGCGGGTGCCGCGGGCACAGGGTCAGGACAACACCATCACCGACAATGGCAATCCATCGCTGGACAGATCGCAGCGGCGCTTCCTGCGCAGGATCTGCAATGGCCGCACGGTGCCCGTCATCGTCGATGGCCAGCCGTTTCTGACCTACAAGGAGATCAGCCGCTACCTGCTGTCGCTGACGCCCGATGCGCGCGACAAGGCCTGCGCGGAGATGCGAAACAGCGCGGCCAGGGAGTAGCGATCCGGGCGCAGCGGCCGACTGCCCGCCGAGTCCGGCGGGCAATTCGAACCCGGCCGCTCACGCGGCGCCCGGCGCTCCGCCCACGGAGGCGGCGATCGCTTCCGCAGCCGCGCCGGCTTCGGCGGCGAGTTCGCGCAAAGCCGTCGCGGTGTCTTGGAGAAGCGTGTCGCCGATCGGCCGCTCGCCATGGATGAACCGCCGGATTGCGCGCTCGTCGATCCCGAGGCGCCGCGAACAGGCGGTCGTGCCGCCGAACAGCTGGACACAATAGGCGAAGTGATCCGATCGATCCTGCATCCCGGCCTCATAGCCCTTCCTGCGCTCGAGGCAATCCGGGCGGCGCGCGGCGCTGCGCGGGGGCGCCGAGGCTCAGACCTTGTCGTAGTGATAGGGCGCGATCACCGCCGAGGGATAGGCCTCGTATTCCATCGTCGGCGGGCGGTCGGGCTTCAGCCCGTCGATCGAGCGCAGCAGCTTGACCCCGGCCTTGTGCCAGCCCTCGTCATATTCGGTGTAGAGGTTCATGTAGCCGTGCAGCAGCGCGATCCGCCAGGTCTCGCCGACGCGGCGGTATTCGTTCTCGTAGGTCGCCTCGCCCCAGCGCGCCTCGCGCCCGAGTCCGCCCACCATCATGAAGCTGCGCCAGCGCCCGCGGGCGGTGCCGGCTGCGCTATCGATATGGATAACCGGTTGTAATTGCATGTGATTATAAAGTACACCATCGCCATATGGGGGAAGATGGTGAAGATAGGCCCGCACTCTTTCGCGCCCCTCGTACACCCCCCGCCCGGCCAGTTCGAGCGACCCGTCCTCGGCGAACAGCTCCGCCGCATCGTCCCACCGCCCCTTGTCGACGTAATAGCCGTAGGCCGCCTGCAAATTGCAGATCGCGACATAGTCTTCCGCCTGCTGCGCCTTGGCCGCCAGCGCAGCCACTTCCGCCCGCAGCTGGGCGATCTCGTCGGACATGCTTCTCTCCCTGCTCGAATCCTTTGGAGAGAGTGCTAGCAGGCTTGGGCGGGAGTTAAAGGGCGGCCTTTTCAGGCCACGCCGGCCGTCGAATCCCGGACGATCAGGGTCAGCGGCAACTCGATCTTGCGCTCGGGCGTCTCGCGCCCGCCGGCCTGTGCGACCAGATAGTCGATCGCCGCGCGGGCCATGGCGCGGATCGGCTGGCGCACCGTGGTGAGCGGGGGCCAGCTGAAATGGGCCACCGCGGAATCGTCGAACCCGCCGATCGAGACGTCCTGCGGCACTCGCAGCCCCAGTCGTGAAGCTGCAACCACCACGCCGGTGGCCATGAAGTCGTTCGCGGCGAAGATCGCGCTCGGCCGGTCCACGCGGTCGAGCAAGGCCGCCCCAGCCGCCAGTCCGCCGGAAAAGGTGAAATCGCCCGGATGGAACAGCGCCTCGCCCTTGCCCTGCAGGGCATCCTTGAACGCGATCAGGCGAACGCCCGCGGCGATGTGCTCTTCCGGCCCGCAGATCATCCCGATCTTGCGGTGGCCGAGCGACAGCAGGTGATCGACCATCTGCATCGTGCCGTGATATTCGTCGGTCGAAACCGAAGCCGAACGTTCGGGATCTGTCCCGGGCGCGATGCGGACGTAGGGAATGCCCAACTCGTCGAGCGCGTCGAGCAACTCCCGTCGGTCGCTCGAAGGCGGCGCGAGCAACACCCCGTCGAGTGCCACCTTCGAAAGCTGGGCGCGCAGATCGTTGAAGAAGTTCGGCGAGGCAGGGTCGTAGGGCTCGACGAAGAAGTGATAGCCCGCCTCGCGGCACGCGAGCAGCGCGCCAGCCTGGAGATCGACCAGATAGGGCGCGAAATAAGCGTTGGCGTCGTCTTCGCGGAAGAACTCGTCGCGGTCGACCAGCAGCGCGATCGCATAAGCGCGCCGCCCGGCAAGCGAGCGCGCCGCGAGGTTGGGCTGGTAATCCAGATCCGCCATCGCCTTGAGCACGCGCGTGCGCAATTCCTCGGCGACACGGGGATTGTCGTTCAACACGCGCGACACGGTCTTGAACGACACCTCCGCCTTCTTGGCGATATCGATGATCGTCGGACGCCGCTTCTGGGTCGCCATTCGGTTGACTTTCTCTGCTCTTGCGTCCGCCTATGCCAGCAAATCCCGCGCCGGGCCAGCCACCCGGCTCGCCACGGCGCTGCTATTCGGCTGCGACGCGCAAGCCGAAGCCTTCAAGCGTCCGCTCCCCGGCGTAGTAGAGAAGCTGGCGTAACGTCCGCTCCACGCCGTCGAGGTCGCACCGGCGCAAACATGCGACCACCTTGCGCTCGAGCACCTCGAATGCCCGGACTGAGCCGAGTTCGGGCAGATCGCCGTAGCTGCGCGCCTGATAGGAAACGATCGAGCGCGCGAATGTGTCGATCATCGGGCTTTGCGCGATTGCCGCGACTTCCTGGCGGAGTTGCACGAACCGTTCGGGACCGCTGAAGCCGCCGATGATCGCGTCGAGCCGTTCACACCGCGCAGCACGCTCGGCAGCGGGCATCCCCGCGAGCACTTCTGCGGCGAGGCGGAAGTTGGCGGCGTGGAGATCGCAGCGCAATTCATCGAGCGAGAAGGGATCGCAATTGCGGGCCGCGAGCCAGACGAACATCTGGCGGATGATACCGATCGGCGCCGGCTGCTTGAGCGTATAGCCGCCGCCACGCCCAAGACGAACCTCGATCAGGTCGAGATCCTGCAAAATCCGCAAGCCCTGCCGCACGATCGTGCGGGAGGTGTCGAACCGTTCGCACAGGCTGGCCTCGTTGCCGAGATCGGCGCTGCCGGCGGCCTCGGCCCGCCCGATCATCGCGACCGCCATGGTGGTCGCCTGGGCTGCCGCGACGGTATCCGGCGCATCAGCGTGCGGCCCGCGGCCGGTGAACGGCAGCTCGAAAAGCAGGGCACGGATGTCGGCAGCGTTCCGTCGCCGGGCAGATTGGGCCAACGCGGCCGGAATAGCAGGTACATCGGCGATCTGCGGCGCGAGGTCCTCAAGCGCCTTCACGTAGATCAGGTAGGTCTGCCGGCCGCCCGCGCGGGCAAGCCAGTGGCGCGCGGTTTCGCCGGCATGCGGATCGGGAAGGGGGCCGCTCCGGCGCTCGATCTGCCAGGCAAGGAGCTGGTCCAGCCCCCGCACCGACTGGTGGAAGGCATGCTCACCGATCTGCAGGGCGCGCATATAGGCAGCGAACGACGCCGCCATGCGCTCGATCGTCGGCCGAACCAGGATCAGCCCGCCCGAACGCCCGCGCCGCATCCGCATCGCTCCTCGGCCTTCGACGATGCGAATCGCCTCGCGCATCGTTTCGCGGCTCACGCGAAGCCGCTCGCGCAATGCCGCCTCGGAGCCGAGCGACTTCCCCGCCGACCACCCCTGCAGCGCGGCGAGACGTTCGATCTCCCAGGCCGCGCGCGCCGGAGCGCCATGGTTCGCAAGGTTTTCACCGCTTACCAGCGCGTAGAACGCTCCGGTCGAAAGCTGGTCGCGCACTGGCGCAAATAGGCGACTGTTTTCCACTCCCTCTCCCCCTATCACCGGGCCGTCCCTGACTGGACGCAGGCATGATTCCCGGAAAGACAACGCTGTCTCATGACAACGTTGTCTCATTCGCGCGCTTGTGTAAAGAGGGTCGTTAGAAGGAGGCCCGCCATGACCTCCCGATGCCGATTTCAGAGAGGTTGCCATGAAGAAAATTCTCCCGTTCGCCGCCCTGGCCATCGCGGCCTGCACCAGCCTGCCCGCCCATGCGGACGAAACCACCGTCACGATCGACACCGGTGCGCTCAAGGGCACTGCGGAAGCGGGTGTGCTCAGCTGGAAGGGCATTCCCTTCGCCGCTGCGCCGGTCGGCGACCTGCGCTGGCGCCAACCGCAACCGGCGCCCAGGTGGCAGGGCACGCGCGACGCCAGCGCCTATGGCAACGACTGCATGCAGGTGCCCTTCGGCGGCGACGCGGCCCCGCTCGGCACCCCGCCCAACGAGGACTGCCTCTATGCCAACGTCTGGCGGCCGGCGAACGCCAAGGGCAAGCTGCCGGTCGTGTTCTGGATCTACGGCGGCGGCTTCGTGAACGGCGGCGCCTCGCCGCCAACCTATTCGGGCGCCGAACTGGCCAAACAGGGCGTGCTTTTCGTCAGCGCGAACTACCGCGTCGGCCGTTTCGGCACCTTCGCTCATCCCGCGCTGACCGCGGCGAACGAGGATAACGGGCTGCTCGGCAACTATGGCTACATGGACCAGCTCGCCGCGCTCCAGTGGGTCCAGCGCAACATCGCGGCCTTCGGCGGCGACCCCGACAACGTCACGATAATCGGCGAAAGCGCCGGCGGCATGTCGGTCCACGCGCTGGTAACCTCGCCGATGACCAAGGGCCTGTTCGAGCGCGCGGTGGTGATGTCGGGCGGCGACGGTGGCGGCATGGGCGGGGCGACGCTCGCCTCCACCGAGGAGATCGGCGATACCTTCGCGCAGAAGTTCGGCGTCGCGAAGGACGACCCGCAGGCGCTCGCCAAGCTGCGCGCGCTGAGCGCGGACCAGGTCACCGACGGGCTCAGCATGATGCAGATGTTCATGGCCAAAGGCCCGCGCACCTTCGCCAGTCCGTTTGCTGACGGCAAGCTGGCGGTGAATGCCGGCCAGGCCTATGCCTCGGGCAATTTCGCGCATGTTCCGATCATGATCGGCGCGACCAGCGGGGACATGGGGGGCAAGACCGGGATGATGATAGCCGGCGCGCGCAATGTCGAAGGCGTGATCGCGGGCAAGGGCGTGCCGGTCTACGCCTATCGCTTCAGCTACGTCGCCGAGAACCCGCCGCCTGCCCCGGCTGGCATGCCGCCGCAGGAAGGCGCGGGCCACGCGAGCGACATCCCGTTCTTCTTCGACACGCAGGCGATCAAATATCTCGACCGGACCACCCCGCGCGACAATGCGATGGGCAAGGCAATCAGCGCCTATATCGTGAACTTCGCCAAGGCCGGCGATCCAAACGGCAACGGCCTGCCCAAGTGGCCGAAATACGACGCCGCGAAGGACGAGATCATGGACTTCACCCCGGAAGGCGAGGCGGTTCCGGGCAAGGATGCCTGGGGAGCCGAGCTCGACACGGCCAGGAAGTGAGACGGTATTCCGGGAGTTGAGCGAATGAAGGGAATGAAGTTTGCTGCGGCACTGCTGTGCGGCATGTCGGCGCTCGCCGCTGCGCCGCTGGTCGCTCAAGCGGAGCCTCCGGGCGCGAAGCCTTGGATGGACGCAAAGCTTTCTGCGGAAAAACGCGCGGACCTGATCCTCGCGCATATGAGCCTCGACGAAAAGGTAGCGCTGCTGCACGGCCCGATGGGGATGTCCTTCGGACCCGGCCCGCTTCCGGACGGCGCGATCGGTTCGGCCGGTTATATTCCCGGCAACGCCCGCCTCGGCATCCCGGCGCTGCAAGAAAGCGACGCCAGCCTAGGCGTCGCGAACCCGATGCTGGTGCGCGGCGCGGACGACATGTCGACCGCCCTGCCCTCCAGCCTTGCCCTCGCCGCGACCTTCGACCCGCAGATCGCCTATGACGGCGGCAAGATGGTCGGCACCGAGGCGCGCGCGAAGACGATCAACGTTCAGCTCGCCGGCGGCGTGAACCTCGCCCGCGATCCGCGGGGCGGGCGCAATTTCGAATATGCCGGAGAGGATCCGCTGCTTGCCGGCACGATGGCCGGCGAATCGATCCGCGGGATCCAGTCGAACGGGATCATCTCGACCGTGAAGCACTATGCGCTGAACGGGCAGGAGCATAACCGCATGACCGCCGACAGCGTGATCGGCCAGGACGCCGCGCGCGAGAGCGACCTGCTCGCATTCCAGATCGCGATCGAGAAGGGCAAGCCCGGATCGGTGATGTGTTCGTACAACCTCATCAACGGGGTCTACGGCTGCCAGAACGACTGGACGCTCAACCAGGTGCTCAAGAAGGACTGGGGCTACAAGGGCTTCGTGATGTCCGACTGGGGCGCGGTCCACGAAGTCGGCGCTTTCACCGCCGGGCTCGACCAGCAGTCGGGCGAGCAGCTCGACAAGCAGGTGTGGTTCGACAAGCCGCTGAAGGAAGGCGTCGCCGCGGGCACCATCCCGACGGCGCGGGTCGACGATGCGGCCCGCCGGGTGCTCACCGCGATGTTCACCGCCGGCCTGTTCGACCGCACCGATACCAAGCAGCCGATCGATTTCGACGCGCATGCCCAGGTGGCACAGCGCGAAGAGGAAGGCGCGATCGTGCTGCTCGAGAACCGCGGCGTGTTGCCGATCGCGGCGGGCGCCAAGAAGATCGCCGTTATCGGCGGCAATGCCGATGCCGGCGTGCCTTCGGGCACCGGATCTTCGCAGGTCAGCAATCCCTACCGCAAGCCGGGTACCCCGCTGCGCTCGGTAGCGCTGGGCGGCGAAGGGATGATGGCAGCATTCTCGAGCGTGGTGTTCCATCCGTCGGCCCCGCTGACCGCGCTGCGCGAGCGTTTCAAGAATGCCCATGTGAGCTTCGACAACGGCATCTATCCCGAGGCGGCCGCCGCAGCCGCGCGGGATGCCGATGTCGCGGTGGTGTTCGTCTACCAGCCCTCTGGCGAAGGCGAGGACGCGCCGAGCACCTCGCTCCCCTTCGGACAGGACGCGCTGATCGATGCGGTCGCCGCGGCCAATCCCAACACGGTGGTGGTGCTCGAAACCGGCAACGCGGTGGACATGCCCTGGGCGGGCAAGGTCGGCGCGATCGTGCAGGCATGGTACGGCGGGCAGAAGGGCGGCGAGGCGATCGCCCGGGTGTTGACCGGCGAGGTCAACCCCTCGGGCCGTCTGCCGATCACCTGGCAGCGCGACGTCAGCCAGTTGCCGCGTCCGGTCGTCCCAGGCACCGGCGCCGCGCCCGACGCGCGGGTGAAGGTCGATTACACGATCGAAGGGCCCGATGTGGGCTATCGCTGGTTCGCACGCCAGCGGATGAGCCCGCAATACTGGTTCGGCCACGGCCTCAGCTACACCAGCTTCGGCTACCAGGGCCTCAGCGTCACCGGCCGCAAGACCGTGACCGCCAGCGTCACCGTGACCAACACCGGCGCCAAGGCCGGCAAGGACGTGGTGCAGCTGTACCTGACCGGCAAACCCGGCAGCGACGAACGCCGCCTGATCGGCTTCGAGAAGGTCGCACTCGCCCCCGGCGAGAGCAGGAAGGTCAGTTTCACCGCCGATCCGCGCCTGCTGGCGGAATTCGACACCGGCAAGAACGGCTGGGTGATCGCCCCCGGCGATTACACCGTCGGCATCGGCACCGATGCGGGCACGATCAAGCTCAGCGGCAGCGCCAAGCTTTCCGCGCAGACCCTGAAGCCCTGACATGGCGATCGCACCCACACCATCGACGCGCGGCGGAACCGCTCAATCGGGCGCCGCAGCGGCTTTCGCAGTCGTCACCTGCCTGTTCTTCGCCTGGGGCTTCATCACCGCGCTGAACGACCCGCTCGTCGCCGCGGTGAAGGGGATCTTCACCCTGACCCGGGTGGAGGCGCAGCTGGTCGCCTTCGCCTTCTTCATCGCCTATGGGCTGATCTCGTTCCCGGCGGCGGGATTGATTTCGAAACTGCGGCCGATGGCGGCGATCCTGGTCGCGCTGGCGATGATGGTCGGCGGCTGCGCAACGATGCTGGCGGCGGCCAACCTCGCGGTGTTCCCGCTGGTGCTGGTCGGGCTGTTCATCCTCGCGAGCGGAATCACCGTGCTGCAGGTCGCAGCCAATCCGCTGGTCGCGGCGCTCGGCGATCCCAAGCGCAGCCACTTCCGCCTCACGCTGAGCCAGACCTTCAACTCGCTCGGCACCTTCCTCGCCCCGATCCTTGGCGCGCACCTGTTCCTCAAAGGGCTGGAAGTGCAGGACGGCACGGTGGTGACCGACGAGGTCCGGGCGCATGCGCTGGCCGGGATCGACACGGCATACGTGTGGTTGCTCGGCATGATCCTCGCGCTCGGCCTGTTCCTGTGGGCCAGCCGCAAGGTGGTGAACGGCGCTCTGCCCCCGCAGCAGGCGTCGGGCAAGAGCGTCGGCACGCTGATCGGCGAAGCGCTGGGCTCCGGCTGGGCTCTCGCCGGCGGGCTCGCGATCTTCCTCTATGTCGGCGCCGAAGTCTCGATCGGCACGCAGATGACCGCCTTCCTCAACGGACCCGGCATCTGGGGCCACTCGGACGCGCCCTTCTCCGTGCCGCTGCTCGGCTGGGTGATGGGCAGCGACGGGGTTCGCGGCGTCTCGGCGGAGGAAGCAGGCAAGGCGGTCGCCTTCTACTGGGGCGGCGCGATGGTCGGCCGGGCGATCGGCTCGGTACTGCTGTCGCGGGTTTCCGCGCCGAAGCTGCTCTCGACCTTCGCCGCGGTCGCGACCCTGCTGTGCCTCTATGTCGTGTTCGTCGGCGGGGTGGGCGCCGGCTTTGTCGCGCTCGCGATCGGCCTGTTCAACTCGATCATGTTCCCGACGATCTTCACGATCACGCTCGAACGTTCGGGCGCGAGCGAAGAAGCCACCTCTGGCCTGCTGTGCACCGCGATCATCGGCGGGGCCTTCGTACCGCTGCTGGTGGGCAAGGTTTCCGAACTGACCGCCTATCATACCGCCTTGATCGTCCCGGCAATCTGCTATGTGCTGATCTGTGCATTCGCGCTCAAGGCGCGTCGCGCCATCACAGCGGGAGAGACGATCTGATGAACACCATCCGCAGCCTGACCGCTGCCGCGCTGCTGGCGGGCACCATTGCCGCGCCAGCCGCCGCGCAAGTCATCAACGCCAAGGTCACCGGCGGCACCGTCGCCGGATCGGCAGAGGGCGATGTCGCCGTGTTCAAGGGAATTCCCTTCGCGGCGCCGCCGGTCGGAAAGCTGCGCTGGGCCGAGCCCGCGCCGGTGGTGCCGTGGAACGGCACCCGGCAAGCCACCCGGTTCGCCGCGCCCTGCATGCAGGACAAGGGCATGCTGGGAATGCTCGGCATCCAGCAGGCGCCGAGCGAGGACTGCCTGTATCTCAACGTCTGGACCCCGGCGAAATCGAGCGGCGAAAAGCTGCCGGTGATGGTGTGGATCTATGGCGGCGGCTTCTCGGGCGGGGCGACCAGTTCGCCGGTCTACGACGGCACGAAACTCGCCGAACGGGGCGTGATCGTGGTCAGCGTGTCCTACCGCCTCGGCGCGCTGGGCTTCATGGCGCACCCGCAACTCTCGGCCGAGAGCGGGCACGGCTCGGGCAATTACGGGCTCGAGGACCAGATCGCTGGCCTCAAGTGGGTGCGCGACAATATCGCCAGCTTCGGCGGCGATCCGACGAATGTGACGATCTTCGGCGAAAGCGCCGGCGGCATCTCGGTCTCCATGCTGGCGGACTCTCCGCTGGCCAAGGGCCTGTTCGCTAAGGCGATCTCGGAAAGCGGCGGCAACTTCACCCCGCCCCGCCAGGGCGCCGAGGAGCAGGGCGCGAACTTTCTCAAGGCTTTGGGTGCGGCGGACATCGCAGCCGCGCGCGCACTGTCGGCCGAGACGATCCAGTCCGGCCCCGGGTCGAACACGATGGGCGGCTTCTGGCCGAGCGTCGACGGCCATGTGCTGATGGGCGATCAATACACCCGCTACAGCAAGGGCGAATTCAACGACACGCCGGTGCTGATCGGCACCAATTCGAACGAAGGCGGGCTGTTCGTGCGCGGCGAAAGCACGCCCGAAGAGTTCGAGGCGAGCATTCGCCAGCGGTTCGGCGCCAGCGCGGATGCACTGCTCGCCGCCTATCCGCACGCGACTACCGCCGAGGCGACCCAGTCCAACCGCGATGTGTTCCGCGATACGACCTTCGCCTGGCCGACCTGGGCCTGGGCGCGGCTGCAGACCGAGAAAGGCAGGCATCCGGCCTACGTCTATTATTTCGACGTGCGCGGGCCGGAGCAGCCCGACGGTTCGAACCACGCTTCGGAAATGCCCTATGTGTTCGGCAATATCGACCAGCCGACCATGGGCGGCAGCAAGCCCGACAAGCCGACGTCGGACCAGTTGATGGCCTACTGGACCAATTTCGCGAAGACCGGCAATCCGAACGGGCCCGGCGTTCCCGAATGGCCCGCGTTCACGCAGAAGGATCAGCAAGCACGCATCCTCGGCACTTCGCCGGGGGTTTCGGTGATTCCGAACCTCCGGATGCTTGAGGCGTGGGAGGATTACTACAAGGCGCTGCGCGCGGGGCAGTGAGTCTCGCGTCAAGATCGTTCGATACGGTCTGCTTTCACCCCACAGGTCGCGCCAAACGCCGCGCCTGGATGAAAAGTAAACCGTCCCGTCAGAACGCGATCGTGAACCCGGCGCGCGCAGACAGGTCGACCCCGCCCAGCGTCTGTTCCGCCCCGGCGGCGAGCTGCCAAGTGAAGTCGTAGCCGCCGGCAAGCAGACGCACTTCGCTGGTCCAGCCGCCCTTGAGCTTGTCGGGGGTCAGCGTGAACGGCGAACCGTCGTCGTCGTCGCCTTCCTGGAAGAACGCAGTGGTCGAGCCGAGGTTGCTCTGCAGGATCGAGCGATAGCCGCCTTCGACCTCGATCGTAAACGGCGTCTCGTCGCGCGCCTTGTCGCCCAGGCGATAGGCGAAGACCATGCTGCCGGTCGCGGTGGCGGCACCGCTGGTGCGGCCGCTGACGGTCAGGTCGATCGGATCGCTGCCGCTCTCGCCGTATCCGTTTTCCTTGAAGTGGAAATAGTCGAGCACCGCCTTCGGCCGCAGGGTCAGGCGGCTACCGGCCTTGATGTCGTAGCTCACCCCGCCCATGCCGGAGAGCAGCCAGCCGGTCCAGCTGCCCTTGGCCGTATCGGAGAAATCGGTGCCGTCGACCGTGCCGGTGAAGGTGCGCGTGGAAGACATCTTCGCCCGTCCACCGGAAACCTGCGCGAAGGCGCGCAACGGCCCCTTCTGCAGTCGCCAGAAGCCGGAAAGCTGAAGCAGATTGTCGTCGATGGTCTGCAGATCGCCGTTCTTGGTCGAACCGCTGGTATAGGCGAGCGAGAGACCGAGGTAGCCGAAGCCGAAATCGCGTTCCATCCCGCCGTCGAAACCCCAGCCGGAATTCTTGTAGCCGGCGGTCTGGCCGGCATCCTTGCTGCCGCGGAAATAGACCGGCTCGAGCCAGGCGCCCACCGGACTGATATTGTAGGTGGTGCCGGTATCCAGCAGATGGCGCGAAGTAAGGCGCGTGGAGCGGGTGACGAAGTCGAACACGCCGCCCGCATAGTCGGGCAGCAGCCCGTTGATCTGGGATGCGAGCGTGTCGACGTCGGCCGCCTGCAGCAGGCTCGCCTCGAGCGAGGAATTCTGGATCGCCGCGGCAATGACTGCGTCGAAAGCCTGGCCCTGGGGACGGGTCAGCCCGAGTTCCGTCGCCGTGCGGCGCTGGATATCGAGTGTGATCGTGTTGTTCTCGATATCCAGCGAGCCGGTGTAGAGCAGCGGCAGCGCGATCTCGTCCGACAGGTCGAGCGTGGGCTCGCCGCTCAGCGAATTCGCGGTGAGCAGCGTGTAGGTGCCGCCGATGTTCGAAAGCGAGGTCACGCCAATATTGATCTTCGAGCCGTCGGCGAAATTCGCGGTATTGACCACAAAGGACGAGCTTGTGGCGGTGGTTCCGTTGAGCACCACCCCGATCGCGCCGTTGGCGCCGACGTTCAGCGTGTCGAACGCCATCGTCTCGCCGTCGGCCGCCTGCAGCGTGCCGCCGTTCACGTTCACGGTCAGATTGCTGCCGTTGGCAATCCCGCCGCTGAACTTCGCGCTGTCCGCAAGGGTCAGCGTGGCCACCTGGTTCGCGACGTCGAGCGTGCCGACGAACTTCGACGTATCCGCCATCGTCATCGTGAAGGCGCCGTTGCCCGAATAGACATCGCCGTCATAGACCGCGTCGTCCGACAGCGAGAGCTTGTCGTCGCCGTCGTTGAAATAGGTATCGCCGGTGACGTTCCCGGTCGAAATGTCGAACACGTCGTTGCCGGTGCCGAGCCGGATATCGCCGGTGATCTGGGCGTAGATCGTCGGGTTCGCCGGATCGTAATCGGAATTGGTTTCCTCGGTCGCCTTCGCGGCGGCGTCGATGTCGTTGAGGTACTGGTTGATCGTGACCCCGCTGGTGTTGTGCGACAGGTCGAGCGCAACGGTCGAGTCCTCACGCGATCCGCTGGCATAGATGTAGCCAGTGTTGTTGACCGTCGAGAGGGTGCCCGAAAGGTCCTGCACCGCCGTCAGCGTGGCCTCGCCGCTCGAAATCACGTTCGCGCGGATCACACCGCTGACCTCGAGCGTCGGCACATAGCTGCCCGCGTTGATGATCAGCGCGGTTGCGTCGGAATCGTTTGTGGTCGCCTGGAGCGTCCCCGAAACGCCGATCCCGCCCGGCATCGACACGTTGCCGCCCTGCCCGCCGACGATCAGCGCGGTCGCGTCGAATCCGCTGTAATAGCCGTTGGCCTGGACGTTGCCGTCGATCGCGAGCGAGAAGGTTCCGTCGCGCCCCTTGACGGTGCCGATCGTGGTATCGGTCGCACCGCCGATAACCAGCGCCGGGCTGATGCCGTTGGACGTGATCGCGCCGGTCGGCTCGTCGGCATCGGCGATACCGTCGTTGTCCTCGTCCGTGCTGGTGGTGCTGAGGTCGTAGGGCCGGTTCTCGATCAGGATCCCGCCGCCGACATTCCCGGCAACCGTCACCGCCGGCGCATAGGTATCGAGCGCAGAGCGCGACAGCGTCATCGTCGCCGAATCGTCATTGGTGAAGCTCACCGCCTTGGTCAGCGTGCCCTGGATGTCAATCGTGCCCGAAACGTCGCCTTCGATGTCGGCGATCTGCGTGCCCTTGCCGATCGCGGTGATCGTGCCGTCGAGCGTGATATTGCCTTCGAGCGCCTGCTGGATCGAGACCGCCTTGCTGTAATCGCCGGTGACGACGATGCTGCCGTCCATCCCGTTCACGACATTGCCGGTGTACTGGGAGTCGATCGCAATGCCGAAAGAGTTCAAACCGTCGACAGTGATCGTGCCATCGTTCTCGATCGAGCCGGTTACCGGCGCGCCCGACAGAACGTGGATCCCGTAACGCCCGCTCGCCTTGGCCACAGCTCCGTCGGGCACCGAGTTGGCGTCTTCGTCCTCGGGCACGTAATCTTCGGTCACGGTGATCGCGCCGCTGTTGGCGATGCCGAAATTGGTGCCGTCGTTGACCAGGATTCCGGTCCGGCCGTCGGCTTCGTCGGCCTTCACGGTCGAGCCGTCGTTGATCGTCACCGTGTTGTTGCTGTCGATGGTGACCGGCGTGCTGCCGGTGACCTTCAGGGTCGAATCGCCCGTCACGGTGACATTGCCCGCGGTCGAGGTGCTGACCGGGGTCGTGCGGTCCGCGCTGATCGTGGTGTCGGCCATCGCCGCGCTTGCCATGCTGGCGGTAAGCACCGTCGTCAAAAGGGCGCGGGTCTTGAAGGTCTGGATCATCGGGCAGGTCCCTGCGAGCGCACCCCGCCTTCTGGTGGGCGGGCGCGAAAGTTTCCGGTTTCGGGAGGATCGGCCCCCAACTGCGAGTGACCGACGAGCCCAAGTGCTGATCGTCGTTGGGGAGTTCAGGCCCGCCGGTCATAGGGAGTAACGGACCCGGTCTGCCAATCCTTCGCCGCGCCCCGCAGAAGGGCAAAAAATTGTGCGATACATCCAAGGTTCAGCGACGAAACGTTCATCTGGGTGCGGGATCGCAGCAAAATATGGGTCGCTCACTGTGAAACTGTTCCTCACAGCTCCTCGCCATGACGAGCCTTTCGCCGCGGCGCGCGTCGCACAGAATGACGATGCCGCGACGGGTGGCGAGGATCTGACCGATCCCGCCCTCGTCGCCCAAGCCGCGACCGGGAATGTCGAGGCCTTCGCCCTGCTCGTCGAACGCCACACCGCACCGCTCTATCGGGTCGCCTGCCGGATGCTGGGCGATCGGCTGGAGGCCGAAGATGTGGTGCAGGAATGCTTCGTCAAGCTGTGGACCGCTGCGCCTGGGTGGAGCCCCAAGGGCTGCGGCCTGGTCGGCTGGCTGCACCGGGTTGCAATGAACCTGTGCCTCGATCGCCTGCGCAAGCCCGCCCCGCTGGTAACCGACGCTTTTCCCGACGTTGCGGACGTTGCCCCGCTGCAGGACCGGACCATCGAGGGGCGCGAAGCTCGGCTGGCGATCGAGAGCGCGCTGGAGGCCCTGCCGGCCCACTATCGCGCTGCGCTGGTTTTGAGCTACTATGAAGGCTTCCCCAACGCGATGGCATGCGAAGCGATGGACATGAATCTCAAGGCGTTCGAATCCCTGCTGGTGCGAGCCCGGCACCATCTGCGCAAGCTGCTCGACGCCAACGGTTTCCACCTGGCGGACCTGGAGGTGCTCCAGTGAGCATCCGTCTGCCCGCCAGCCCGGCCTCGGCCGATTCCGAGCTCGACCGGGCGCTCTCTCTCGCGCGAACGCCGCAGGTTCCCGCAGATCTCGCCGCGCGAATCGTGCGCGAGGTGACGCGCCTGCCGCAGCAGCCGGTTGCACCCGCACCGCCGGCCGAGGTCGCGCGCCCATCCCCCCGCCACTGGCTCCGTGCCGCAGGATTCGCTGCGCTGGTGCTGGTTACCGGCGCTGCGGCGACGCTCGTAATGCAGGACGAGCCTGCAGACGAGCGCGCAGACGAGCAGGTCGCGGTCGCAAGCCCGCCCGCACTTGCCGCACCGCATTCCGCGATGCAGAAAATCGTTCCTGCCGGCACGGCAAGCCTCGCCGCCGGACCGGCCGCCGCGCCCCGCGCGCCGTCGGCACAGCCGGCGCAACTCGCGCATCCTGCCGCGAAGGGTGTGAGCGCGGATCAGCCGGCGGAAATCGGGAGTAAGATCGTGCCGACGCCGTCGGCCCCTGCCGAACTGGCTTCGGGGACAGCGGCCCGGGCCGCAGTCGCCCCGGAAAAGGCCTCCGGCCTGGCCCAGACCGGCCCGGTCGATCCGGGCACCGCGGTCGGGCCTCTCGCTCCGAACTATTCGCCCTATGGCCCGCCCGCGGGCCTTGGCATCAGCAGCGGGGGCGGCATGCCGATGCCCGAAGGGTCTGCCGGCGCGGGTGCCCTTCCCCGTGGCGGCGGAATGGGCGGCCACGGGGGTGGTCCGCTGCATATGCCGCACTGATCCGCGGCACCGCGACAGCTCCTTTCTCGGTTGAAAGACTTGCGGCGCATATCGCGCCCTGCGGCGCGCTCGCGCCATTCGCCGCCACGTTTCGAAATATTGCGCCGCGTTTCGAAGGGAACCCGCCGCTGGCCCGTTAGGCTCCATGGGAAATGGGAAGCGAGGGCGCCGTCGAACCTCGGTTCGCCGGTGCTGGACCACCAGTTCTTTTGAGAGAAGGCCGATGTTGCAAGCAGTTTCCCAGGACTTCGATACCGGACACGCCCGCGGCGAGGATCACGATGGCCAAGCGGCGGGCGCTTTGGACAGCCGCACCCGGATTCTCGTCCTCGATGCCGATCCGGTGTTTCGCAAGGCTACCAGCAGCTTCCTCGCGGAGCATGGCTTCCTGACGCTCGAAGCCGACAGCGCGGGCAGCGCGCGCGAGACCCTGTCGAAATACGGCGCGGACTTCGTGGTGCTGGACGTCAAGATCCCCGGCGAGGACGGGCTGGCGATCGCCCGCGCGCTGTCGATCCAGGCCGATATCTGCGTCATCATCGTGTCCGAGCTCGGCAGCGAGATCGATCGCATCGTGGGGCTCGAGGCCGGCGCCGACGACTATATCTCCAAGCCCGCCTCGCCGCGCGAACTGCTGGCGCGAATCCGCGCGGTTCGCCGCCGTGCCGGCAAGGCGATCCAGATCGATCGGCCCTCATCGATCTGCTACCGCTTCGCGGGCTGGACCCTGGATGTCGAACGCCGGGTGCTGCGCGATGCGCAGGGCACGATAACCTCGCTGTCCGAAGGCGAGTTCTCGCTGCTGCGCACCTTCGTCGAGCGGCCACAACGCGTGCTGACCCGCGACCAGCTGCTCGAATATGCCCGCGGCGCCAATTGTGACGCGTACGACCGCGCGATCGACACCCAGATCAGCCGGCTGCGCCGCAAGCTCGGCATCGGCAGCGACGACCTGATCCGCACCATCCGCAACGAAGGCTATATGTTCATCCCGCAAGTCACCTTGCGCTGAATTCCGTCGCTCCGGCGGCGTCGACGCATCGTGCCGGCGCGACACCGCCCGGCACAAATTCGCCACACGGCGACAACTCCAGGAAAAATCGAAGGTGTATGCTCCATGGATAAGGGGGGCGTTTCACACGCGCACAAGGCGGCGGAACACGCGCGTCGACATTCCCGCCGGGCCCTTCGCGGTCGCAACCCGGTCGAGGTTTCCGGAATATTGCCGGAAGGAAATCTCCCGACAACAGGCGGGCAAACTCGCGCCTTAGGCAGCCTCGTAGCGAGGTGCTCCCATATGACGCGTTTTGAACTTCAGACTCCCTTTGCGATTGCGCTGCTGATCGCGCTCAATTCCTCGCCGGCGCTCGCACAATCGGCCCCGGCCCCTTCGCCCTCTCCCGCGCCGGCCGTCCCCTCCCCGCCGGCAGCCTCCGCTGCGTCCACGATTCCCGGCGACCAGGCTCAGACGGTCATTCGCTCGCTCACCGTCACCGGCACGGAACGGCTCGAGCCGGAAACGGTGTTGAGCTACATCCAACTGCGCGTCGGTGGCGTCTATAGCGAAGCCTTGGCCGATCAAGCGCTCAAGGACCTTTATGCATCGGATCTGATCGCCAACGCCTCGATCAAGAACGACAATGGCGCGGTGACGATCGCGGTGCAGGAGAACCCGGTGGTCAACCGGATCATCCTGGAAGGCAACAAGCGCCTCAAGGACGAGAAGATCAATCCGGAGATCAAGCTCGCGCCGCGGCAGATCTTCACCCGGTCCAAGGTCCGTGCCGACGTCGCCCGGATCGTCGAGCTCTACAAGCGCCAGGGCCGCTTCGCCGCGGTGGTCGAACCGAAGAGCGTCTCGCTCCCGCAGAACCGCGTCGACGTGGTCTACGAGATCACCGAAGGGCCCAAGTCCAAGGTCCGCCAGATCAACATCATCGGCAACGAGAAATTCTCCGACGCCGATCTGCGCCAGCAGATGGTCACCAAGCAATCGCGGGCGTTCCGCATCTTCAGCTCGGCGACCAGCTACGATCCGGACCGTCTGGCCTACGACCAGCAGAAATTGCGCCAGTTCTATCTGACCCAGGGTTACGCCGATTTCCGCGTGGTTTCGGCGGTGGCGGAGCTGACCCCCGACAAGCACGATTTCATCATTACCTACGTCGTGGACGAGGGCAAACGCTACAAGTTCGGCGACGTTACGGTGGACAGCCAGCTGCGCGACTTCGACAGCAAGCGTCTGACCAAGTCGATCAACATCGAGAAGGGCGACTGGTACAACGCCAAGCTGGTCGAGGACACGGTCGACGGGCTGACCCAGACTGCCGGCCTGTTCGGCTATGCCTTTGCTGACGTCCGCCCGGACTTCGACCGCGACAAGGACAATCTGACCATGAACGTCAAGTTCGTGATCAACGAGGCGCCGCGCGTCTACGTCGAGGCGATCAACGTCAACGGCAACACGTTGACCGAAGACAAGGTGATCCGGCGGGAGTTCCGCCTGGCCGAAGGCGATGCGTTCAACACGCTCGCGGTCAAGCGCTCGACCGCGCGCATCAATTCGCTCGGCTATTTTCAGCAGAACTTCGAGGTCGAGCAGACCGCGGGCTCCGCCCCGGACCGGATCGTGCTCAATGCCAACGTGCAGGAACAGGCGACCGGCGAATTGCAGGTCTCGGCGGGCTTCTCGTCGCAGGAAAGCTTCATCCTCTCGGGCTCGATCCGCCAGCGCAACTTCCGCGGTCTCGGCCAGACGATCGGACTGAGCGCGGACTATTCGTCCTATTCGCATTCCTTCACCGTGAGCTTTGCCGAGCCTTATCTGTTCGACAAAAACATCTCCTTCGGGCTCGACGTGTACCGCCGGGATTCGAACAACGACTATTACAACGACAACAGCACCACCTTCAGCCAGGCGACCACCGGCTTCCAGGCGCGGTTCGGTATTCCGATCTCGGAACGCACCTCGCTGGTCGGGCGCTACACGCTCAACTGGGACGACGTGACCCTGGACAAGTCGACCTATTACAGCACCCGCCTGTCCCCCACCGGGAAGCCGACTTGCGACCCGCTGCTGGCCGGACGCTATCTGTGCGACGCGGTCGGCAGCCGGCTCAGTTCGATCGTCGGGGCTTCACTGGTGTTCAACAGCCTGGACAACACGCTGCGCCCAACCCGCGGCGAACTCTATTCGCTCAATCTCGATGTCGCCGGTCTTGGCGGATCGGAGCGCTACGCCAAGTTCCGGTTCCAGGCCGACAAATACAAGCCGCTCGGCAGCGGCTTCGTGCTGCAGTTCCACGGCGAAGGCGGCTATGTGAAAGGCATCGGGAAGGACGTGCGCCTGACGGATCGCTTCTTCCTCGGCGACCCGCAGATCCAGGGCTTCGACATCCGCGGCATCGGGCCGCGCATCCGGCGCGAATACTACACCTTCGATTCTTCCGGGAACCCCGTGAAGGACGACAACGGCAACTATGTCCTGTCGAGCAATTCGAACAATTCGGTCGACGATGCGCTCGGCGGCAACGCCTATTATCTCGCACGCGCGGAGCTGCACATCCCGCTCGGCAGCGGTGCGGCCGAGATGGGCCTCAAGCCGTCGATCTACATCAATGCCGGCTCGGTGTTCGACCTGACCAAGCCTACCCTGTCGGACACCGGCCCCAAATCGGTGTTCATTCCCGCGACCAACAGCAGCGGCCAGGCGCTCTACACGCAGATCACCGCCGCGACCCTCGGCTCCGACGGCACTTGCACCACCACCGCGAGCACCACCGTCACCAACGCGATCAACCCCAACCCGCCGGCCTGTCTCACCACCAATGCGAACACCGCGCTGGGCACCACCTATCCGGCGTTCCGCGAGGTGTACCTGGGCGATTCGGCCAAGCCGCGCGTCTCGGTCGGCTTCGGGATCAACTGGAACTCGCCCTTCGGCCCGTTCCGGATCGACATCGCCAAGGCGATCGTCACCCAACCGGGCGACGACAAGAAGCTGATCACCTTCAACGTCGGCACGCAGTTCTAGTGCGCCGCGTCACACTGCGGGTCAGACCGGCAGGCCGACGTAATTTTCGGCGATGCTGGTCTGGGCTGCGGTGCTGGAGGCGATGTAATCGAGCTCGGCCACCTGCATCGCGCGCTCGAACGGGCCGTCTTCGGGGAAGCGGTGCATCAGCCGGGTCAGCGA
>JAGIAR010000003.1 GCA_017744735.1 Novosphingobium sp.
AGGATATAGTCCGGCGCCTGCCGCTCCAGAACCACGCACTCCAACCCCTCCGCCCGCAGCAGATGGCCCAGAAGCAGGCCGGCCGGGCCGGCCCCGATGATGCAAACCTGGGTCTTCATATCTTGCCCCCCGTTTCGGGATGTTCTCGCCTGGGTCACTGGCTGACGGACAACGGTTGCGGCAGGCCCACCCGCCAGATTTCGCCTTTCTCGGTTTCGATCATGACAATCGCACCGTTTTCGACCGCGATGTTCGTCGCGAGATTTCCGGCTTCGGGAGGCAGGGTCACCGTCCGCAAGCCATGGCGCGGTTCGAGAATCTCCATCCCGCCCCCGCCGAAATTCGCGATGAACAGGCGCCCGTCGGCCGCATAGGTCATTCCGTCGGGGCCGTAGCCGCCGCCCAGATAGGCGAGCACCACCGGGAATTTCAACGCGTTGGTCGCGTGGACGGCGGGCACGGAAACGACCCGGTTCTTGCCGAACTCGGCGACCGCGACGGCATTGCCGTCGGGAGACACCGCGATCCCGTCGGGGTATGCGACACCGCTTGCCACCAGCGAAACTCTTCCCTGGGCCGAGCGATAGAACACCCTGCCGGTCGGCGTGAATGCATCGGAATTGCCCGGCGCTGTGAAATAGAAGCCGCCCTCCCGATCATAGGCAAGATCGTTGAGCCCGGTTATCTCCTTGCCCCGGTACTTCACGGACATCCGGACGATCCTTCCGCTCCGGGGATCGAAGGAATGGACCCCGCTGCGGCCGACGATCGTGATTGTCCCGTCGGGGGCGTATTTTTCGCCGGAGGGCATTCCGTCGAGCTTTGCCCGTTCGACGCAGTCCTGCCCGGCGGCGGCGTGCAGAATCCGCCCGGCTTCGACATCGAGCATCCACAGGCCGCCCTCGCCATCTGGCAATACGCCTTCGAGGAACTTGGCCGGGCACTTCCCGATCCGTTCGAAGCCGGCAGGGCCGTCTGGTACAGGCTCGGACGCGGCCACCGCGGTCGCGACGCACGCAAGCGACCAGACCGGCGCGAGCAATGCCCAAATCCGGGGGCCGGTCATACCGCCACCGCCGTGGACGAGCCGAGGAACGGATAGTCGGTATAGCCCTCTTCGCCCGGCAGGTGGAGGGTCTCTTCCCTGAGCGGCGTCAGCGGCGCGCTGCTCGCAAATCGTTCGACCAGATCAGGATTGGCGATGTAGGGCCTGCCAAAAGCGACCATATCGGCGTGCCCTTCCGCGATCGCCTGGTTGCCGGTTTCGAACGTGTAGTTGTTGTTGGCGATGTAAACTCCCGAGAAACGGGAACGAAGCTCCCGAAAATCGAAGGGCGACGGATCGGGTGTGCCGGCGGTGGCGCCCTCCACCACATCGAGGAAGGCGATCTTCTTCGCATCGAGTTCTTCCGCCACGCGGAAGAACAAGCCCTCGGGATCGGAATCGACGATGCCGAAGATGGACGGATTCGTCGGCGAGATGCGGACGCCGACCCGGTCGGTCCCCCAGACGTCCGCCACCGCATCGACCACTTCCAGCAGGAAACGCATGCGGTTCAGCGGCGAGCCGCCGTAACGGTCGGTGCGACGATTGCTCGAATCCCGCAGGAATTGATCGATCAGATAAGCGTTGCCGGCATGAATCTCGACCGCATCGAAGCCCGCCTGCATCGCCAGGATCGCAGCCTGGCGGTGCTCCTCGATCAGGCCGGGGATTTCCGCCAGTCCGATCGCCCGAGGCACCTCGATCGGCAGCCGCCCGAGGTGGGTCCACACCCTGCCCTCGACCGGAACCGCCGAAGGCCCGATCGGGATCGCGCCGTCCGGCAGCAGCGAGGAATGCGAATTGCGTCCCGAGTGCCAGAGCTGCAGGACCATCTTGCCCCCACGGGCGTGCACCGCGTCGGTGACGCCTTTCCAGCCGGCCGCGTGATCGCCGGTAAAAATGCCCGGCGTGTTGGTGAAGCCGACACCCTGCGCCGAGACGGCGGTCGATTCCGCGAAGACCAGTCCGGCCGAGGCGCGCTGGGAATAATAGGTCGCATTGAGCGCGTTGGGACTCCCGCCGGGCGTGCGCCCGCGAGTCATCGGGGACATCGCGATGCGATTGGGCAGTTCAAGACCCCCGATCCGGATCGGGCGCAGCAAATGCGCTTCGACAGCCGCCGTCACCGGCGAAATCCCGCCCGGCCCGGGCAGGACCTGGAAACGCAAGGTTGGACGATGGATGGAGTCACCGGTCGCTTCCCATCTTGTCTTTCAAGCCTTCCTCCAGACCTTAGCCCGCACGCGCGGCCACGCTGACCTATCTCGGCGGTAGGGCTGCACCGTGCATCACGAAACCAGCGCGCCAGGCAGGATGGGCACGCCCTTGGGCACTTTTGCCCATACCTCAGGATCGTGGCTGGGAATGACGAGTGCCCCGCATCGCTTCATCTGCGCCAACCGCCTGAGCGAGGACAGGAACAGGCCTGCGTCGTGGCAATGCTCTGGCAAGCGCAAGTCTTCGAGCGAGCGGCGCAGCGAGCAGCAATCGCCCGCCAGCACGACTTCCGCGCCCTCGATCCGAATCTTCGCCGACTGATGCCCCGGCGTGTGGCCGGGCGTTGGAAAGACGACGACCGCTCCATCGCCGAACAGGTCGTGCTCCCCCTCTATTCTCAGGAACGGCTGGCCGGTGTCGTAATCGGCACGGTCGTAGACCGGATCGCCCTCGGCTTCACCGAAAGCGTGGCAGTATTCCGCCTTCTGCACGATCACCGTCGCATTGGGGAAATAGGCGTTTCCCCCAGCATGGTCGACATGCAGATGCGAGGCGACGATCCAGCGGACATCGGCCGGATCGACCCCGATCGCGCGCAGGCGGCAGTCGATCGTCTCGCCTTCCGCCAGATCCACGATCCCGTCGATCGGTGTATTCGCCGGTCGCGCATAACGGGCACCGAGGCCGCTGTCGAACAGCGCCAGGCCTTTGGGATGATCGATCAGATAGGCGGTCACGGGGATCGTGATCCGGCCCGCCTCGCCGGCCAGGAAATAACCCAGGTCCATATGGATGTGGCCGACCGTGAAACCGAACAGTTTCACGCCGTCTCCGGGCATCTGCAGCGGAAAAGCGACCATGGCGACCCCTCACGCAATTTCGTCATGCAACCGTGCCGTCCTCGCGCGCCGGCATGATAGCTGTTTCCCCGACGCCTCGAAAGAAGGGGCGGATCGGCCACCCGCCCCTTCCGCCCCTCATCGCTGGAGTAGAGTGTTCTTCAACGTCACCTGCAGGAAGATCGATCTCGGCAGCGTGAAACCGCTCGCGAGGTCCGAGCCGTAACCGGACGTTGCAAGCCCCGAGGGCGAGCCGGTGAAGGGATAGGCGAAAACGGTGGTCGGCAGCAGCTTGTTGGTCAGGTTGCGGCCGATCAGCGCGATCTCCCATCCGTCTTCCGGCCCCTTTAGCGCGATCTGCGCATCGTGGATCCACGCAGAAGGAGCGATCGCGCGCGGATCGTGTTCCGACATGTTGACGTAGGAGCTCGTGTATTTGCTGGTGCCGTTGAGCGACAGCGTGAGCGAGTCCGACAACGCGACATCGTAATTGAACCCGAGCGAGAGCGACAGGTCCGGCGCCCGTTCAAGCGGCTGGCCCGCAAGATCCTGCAGCGTCGGAGCAGGATCGAGTGGCGATTGATAGATGTTGCAACCCTGCGCGATCGACTGACCCGCGTAACAGCCGGCAACCGGATAGGACAGGTACCGCGCGTGCCCGTAGTTCAGCGTCGTCCGAAGCGTCAGGCCCTCGATCGCGCGCGGGCTGAACGACAGGTTGACCTCCACGCCCTGCGAGCGCGCACGGCCGGCGTTGACGATCTTCTGCGCGAGCAGTTGCGGGACGAACAGCGATGCCTGCAGGTCGCGGTAATTGTAGCGGTAGACGGTGATCGAGTAATCGAACTGACGATCCGCCAACGCGCCCTTGATGCCGCCTTCCACACCTCGGGCGGTCGACTGCTTGTAGACGGCGTCGTTGGGAACTGTGGCCGAGAAGTTCCCGGGCACGCCGTTGAACCCGCCTGAGGTGAACCCCTGGCGGTAGGCCGCATAGAGCATCGTGTCGGGGTTCGGGCGGTAGCGCAGGGTGATGTCGGGCGAGAAATTATGGAACGTCGCCTTCGCCGGATCGAACGGGATCGACTGGACCGTCGGGCTGAAACCGTTCGTCGCGGAGTAATAACGCAGGGACTCGATACCCTTCCGCTCGGTCGAGTAACGACCCCCGGCCGACAATTCGAGCTGCGAGGTGATGTCGACCGTCACCTGGCCGAAGAACGAATAGGCGTTGGTCGTAATCTTGAAGGAATCGTCGGTCGTCGGAATCGGACCCGGCATGCCGTAGATCATGTCCGAAAGCGGACTGAAGAAGATGTTTTCCGCCCGGTAAAAGAAGGTTTCGTGCTGGTAGAAGCCGCCGGCGAGAAAATTGACCGGGCCTGCGAAGGACGAGGCGAGCCGAAGCTCCTGCGTGAACTGCCGTTGATAGCCCCGGTCCGAGGAATCCAGCAGCTCGATGTCGCCAGGCGCGTAGTCGCTGCCGTAGCTCTCATTGTACCGATAATAGCCCGTCATCGAGGTAAGCGTCAGATTGTCTGACAGCTTCAGGTCCGTCGCCAGGCTCGCAAGCAGGTTCCGCTGGTTATAGAACGGCTCCGCACTCGGGAACATGTAAGGATTCATCACCGGACCCGCGGTCATGATCTTGTCGGACACGTAGCGGTCTAGCTTGCAGTCCGCATTTGCGCCGGGCACGCCGAAGTTGAGCTGCGGAGCGCCGAGCGGGCAGTCGATATACTGGAAGGTTGATGCCAGGCCCGTCCCCCGGCTCTTGAGATCGGAATAGGCGACCTTGAGATTGATCTTGAGGCTGTCGTCGGGAGCCTCGTATTTTACCGTCGCGCGCCCGAAGATGGTCCGCTGGTTCGGCGCGGTATCCGAAGCCGCATGCGCTCCGTCGATCGCGGGATTGACCCGGTTTCTGAACCAGCCGTCCTGATCCTGATAGGCCCCGACCAGACGCACTCCGAGCGTGTCGGTCAGCGGCACCGAAACCATGCCTTCGAAGGTCTTGCCCTTGCCCTCGAATTCGTAGGCCGAACGGAAGCGCCAGTCGAACTCGGGCCCCGGATCGGCGGAAACCAGCGAGACGATGCCGGCTATGCTGTTCTTGCCGTAGAACAGCGCCTGCGGCCCCTCGAGCACTTCGACGCGCTCCAGATCGTAGTTGCCGAGCGTCACGCCGGTACCGCGGCTGAGTTGGACGCCATCGATATTGAGCGCCACCGACTGATCGAGCGTGGGATTGGAGCCCGAGGTCCCGATGCCGCGCAGCACCAGAGACGAGCCACCGGGGCCGCTCGCCGTGCCGATCACGAGGCTGGGAACGCGCGTGGAAATCTGGGTGATCGTACTGGTGTTGTAGCGCTGCAAATCCTCGGTGTTGATCGCGGTAATCGCGGCGGGCACGTCCTGCACGCGCTCCTCGCGCTTGCGGGCGGTAACGATGATATCGCCGTCGTTCGCGGAAGCCTGCTGGGCCACGCCCGGCCGGCCAGCTTCATCCGAGTCCGCGCCGGCGGCTTGTGCGTTCGCGGCGGAGGCTGTGAAAGCCAGCGCGAGCGAGACCGCGGCGAGACTTGCGCTTCTGGCATATCCGGATTTCTTCAACACATCTTTTCTCCCTCGATTTCTGGAGTTTTTATTCGGCGGACGCGTGTCCCCGCGCCTTGCCGGCGGGGTCGTTGGATCAGGACGAGCCGGGCTCGCAGGCAGCCGAGATCGCGATGTCGGAAAGGCGCTGGAAGCGCTCGATGTTGGTATATTCGGGCAGCAGCTTGGTCGTCAGGCAGACGAACGACATGTCGAGCTCCGGATCGACCCAGAACAGGGTGCTGCCGGCTCCGTGGTTTCCGAAAGTTCGTGGCGTGGCCAGGGTCCCGAACTGGGTATGGCAGATTGCCTGTCCGCGCAGCAGGAAGCCGAGCCCGATATAGGCGGGATAGGGGGCCCAGCCGCGCGCCAGCGCCATTGCCTTGAATACCTCGTTGGGAGCTTCGCCGGTGCGGTTGGTCGTGGCCATTTCGATCGTCCGCGGCGACAGGATGCGCGCTCCGTCCAACTCGCCGCCGCGGCGCAGCATCTCGGCAAAGCGCAGCAGATCGCCGGCGCTGGAGACCATGCCGACCCACGGCATCTCGGCGATCTCGTCCTCGAAGGCGCCGTGCGGCCCCGGCACGCGGCTCGATGGGTGGGTTGCCGGAAAATCTGCCGGGATTTCGGGCACGATGTGCCGCGGCTTGAGATCCGCGCGGACGCCCACCGAGGTGCTGGTCATGTTCAGGGGCCCAAGCAGATCCTGCTCGACGATATCGCGAAACGAGCGCTTCCCGGGATCGGTCCGGACCAGAATCTCGCCCATCAGTGCGTGCGCAGCCATCGGCGCGTAAGATACCTTGCCGCCCGGCTCCTCCATTCCGTGGAGATTGCGGCAGATTGCTTCGACCACCACGTCGAGCCGGTCGATCGGAAGGTCCGGCCTGGGGGTGAATACCGAAGGGAGACCGGTCTGATGGGTCAGCAGGTGATCGATCCGGATCGCGTTCCGGGGGGCGCCGGCGAATTCCGGAATGATGTCGGAAACCCGCGTAGTCAGCGCGAAACGCCCCAGTTCCACGCTGCGAAGGATCAGGACGTTGGTGAACGCCTTGGTCAGCGAGAACAGGCTGAAGACCGAGTCCGCGGCAATCCTTCGATCGTCGGTGCTACTGTAGCTGCCCAGCGCCTCGCTGAGTCCGATCCGGCCATGGCGGCTAACGATAATGGCGGCGCCCTTGTAGGCACCCGATGCGATATCCGCCTCGATGACCTGCTTCAAATGCTGAAGGCGGGTTGGGTCCAACCCACCGAATGCGGCTTTCATACAGTCTCTCCATCCATCCACCGGCCGTGCCTGCAGGCATGGCCGACGATGAAGCTATTGCAGGTCCGCGGGCGACGATGACCTACCGGCGAGATAGGGGATGGAAAAGGTTCCCGCGAGGCCGGGCGGTAGGCCGGATTGTGGGCTAAAAGCGCCCCGTTCCGCACCGGAAGCCCGGCGAACGTCGCCCGCAGTCCCGTCCAAACGCCGGATACGACAACGCCTATCTCCGCGGAACGGAGATAGGCGTGCCTGAACCGCTGCGACAGGTCAGAAGTTTTTGCGCAGCGTGACGAAGAATTCCCGCGGACGCGCCACCACGCGCGACCCGGTCCCGTTGAGCGAGATCACGTCGAAAGCATTCGTGTAGTAATGCTTGTCGGTGAGATTGGTGACGCCGGCGACCAGCTGCCATCCGTCGCTCGCCGGCCTGAAAGTGATATTCGCGTTAAGAATCGTACGCGATGCGATCAGATTGGTCGGCGAATTGACCGGATCGGTATAATAGCTGTCGGTGTAGTCAGCGTAGAAACGCGGGGTGATCGTCGCGCCGTTGGCGAGCGGGATGTCGTAGGAGATCGAGCCCGACCATTTCCACTTGGGCGACATCGGCGGAACGGTGTCCAGGGTAATTCCCGAGGCGGCCGCGTTGGGATCGATTTCGGTGAACTTGAAGTCGAGATAGCTCAGCGAACCTTCGAGCGTGAGTCCTTCGGTCGGCTTGATCGTGGTCTCGAATTCTAGGCCCTTGATGTTCGCCTTGCCGGCATTGAACGGGACGGCCGAGAGCGGGAACCAGTCCGGATCGCCCGGCTCGCCGGGATAGCCATTGCCGTCCACGAGGATGATGTTGTTGTACTTGTTGAGAAAGGCCGAGACGTTGAACCGGACCATGCCACCGGCAAGGTCGCTCTTGAAGCCGACTTCATAGGCATCGACCCGCTCGGGATCGAACGACACCGCTTGCGAGGCGGTGAACGGGCGGGGATTGACGCCACCGCCCTTGTAGCCGGTCGAGAAGCTGGCATAGGCCATGAACTGTTCGCTGAACCGGTAATCCACGCCAAGGCGATAGTCGAAGGAATCCCCCGAGTAGGTCGGCGGCGGGATGAAGTTCAGCGCGCCGACGCCGAACGGGTCGTCGGGTCCGCCATTGAGCTCGACGCCCGTGTCCGGGTTCAGCCGGACGAACTTGTAGCTTTTCCTGTCGTCGGTGTAGCGGATGCCCGCGGTAAGAGTCAGGTCGGCGACCGGGCGGACCTCCAGATGCGCGAAGAGCGACTTGCTCTTGCTTTTCACCGGATCGTTCTGGATCCAGTTCAGCCCGGTGTCGGCCCAGATGCGCGACGCGACCCGGCCGAGGCTATTGAAATAATATCCGCCCAGCGTCCAGTCGACCAGGCCGTCGCCGAAGTCGCCGCCAAGGCGGAGCTCCTGGGTGAACTGGTGATAGGGGGCGTCGTTGTAGGTCAGCTGGGCGGGCAGCGGGCTGCCGTCGAGATCGATCGTGTTCCGCGAGTCGAGGTGTTCGTAGCCGGTGATCGAGGTCAGCTTCACATGGTCGGCGAGATCGATGTCGATCTGACCGCCGATCGATTCGGAGTGCGTGGTAGCCAGCGGCTGGGTGCTCCACCCGCCTCCGGTGAAGGTGCCGTAGAAGACGTATGGGCGGGTCGGCAGGTAGCGCGGATCGATCGTGGCGGTCTGCTCGATTCCGGCCGCTTCCGAATCGTCCCGGATGATCGAGCCGAACAGATTTATCTCGATCTTGTCGGTGGGCGTATAGCGGAAGGCCAGCCTGACCCCGGTCGACTTGACGCCGCCGAGGGTGCCGAGCTTGCAGTCGCTGCCGGTCTTCTGGGTCGGGGGATCCCCCGGCAGGACGTCGCCGGGTCGATCGCAGGCAAAGTCCAGGATCTTCACGTGGCCATCGCGATGGTCCGAAAACGCCGAAACGCGCATCGCGAGATTGCCGGTCAGACCGATGTCGTAGGCACCGCGTATGTCGATCCGGTTGAAGCTGCCGTAGGTCGCCGAGATGTAACCGGAATTGTCGCCCTTCGGCTTGCGCGAGAACAGCTTGACGGCGCCGCCGATGGAGTTCTTGCCGGCAAGCGTTCCCTGCGGCCCGCGCAGGATTTCCACCCGGTCGAGATCCAGCAGTTCGAACATCGAGCCCACCATGACGCCATGGTAGATGTCGTCGATGTAGACACCGACGCCGGGCTCGAACGCAAAGCTCGAATCGTACTGGCCGATGCCGCGGATGAACACGGCCGCGCCGGCCTGCGCGCTGTTGGCGATGTTGATGTTCACATTCGGCGCGGTCGCACCGATCTCCGAAACATTGCTCAGTGCCTTGTTCTCGATGTCGGCGCCGGAAAGCGCCGTGATCGCGATCGGCGTGTCCTGCAGTTTCTGTTCGCGGAACTGCGCAGTAACGATGATATCGGAGTTGGCGGATGGGCCAGCCTCGTCTTCGGCATGGGCGATGCCGGGCACCGCCCATGCAGATAAAGCGGCCGCTCCAAGCAGAGCGGCGTCGAAACGGCCGCGACGGAATCGGTTCGAATTTTTCATACATCCCCCATGTCGGCGCTGTTCGCCGCCCAAGTCTTTGTTTTATCTGGTATGCTCTCACCCGGAGCAGCGAACTCCCCAAGACTACTTCTGCGTTTGAAAACACTACTCTTCGGTACTATCCCAAGGAGATGTCATGGATCACCCAGCCCCGGAAATCGTGAATCGCGTTAGGGTCATATCCGGTCGAGATGCACGGCAGCCGGTCTGCGGGACTACCTATCTTCAAGGATAGGCGCGCAGTTGCGCGTCTGATCTATGCCGGAGAGACGGAGAGGTTGACCCGTCCGGGAGACGGCCGGGCAGCGGAGAGAAGGCGGGCCGAAGAATGACGGGGAAGACCTTCGCGGAGATGGCCAGCGCGATTCAGCGGCCGCGGCGCCGGCGGATCACGCCGCGCGCCCTGATCGACCGGCCGAGGCTCTACTCCCTGCTCGACGCGCACGACCACGCGCGGCTGATCTACCTTCACGCGCCGGCCGGCTACGGCAAGACCATCCTGCTCGAACAATGGGCCGCACTCTGCGCCGAAGCCGGAGACGTTGTCGCTTGGGTCAGCCTCGACGCGCGCCATCACGATCCGATGATCTTCGCGACCCATCTGGACCTCGCCTTCAGCGGCCATCCCGAACCGTCCGCGCAGCCGGCCGAAACCCGGATTTCCAATTGGCAGGAAATCGTCCGGCGCCTGTGCGACCAGTTCGCGAACGATCCTCGCCGATGCCGGATCGTGATCGACGACGCGCAGGAAATTCACGGCTCGCGGGCGCTCGCCTGCCTGCGGACGCTGATCGACGAAGCGCCGCCGGAGATGCAGATCGTCATCGCGGCGCGGGCCGACACGGGTCTGCCGCTGGGCCGGCTGCGGGCGTGCGAGGAAATTCTCGAGCTCGGCCCGGAGGATCTCTCGTTCCAGGCGGAGGAAACGCGGCGCTATCTGGAACTCAAGGGCCTGCAGCCAGCCAATGCGGACTATGCCTGCCTGCTGCAGAGAAGGTCCGAAGGCTGGATCGTGGGGATCAAGCTGTTCTGCATGGCGCTCAACCACGAGCCCGACAACAGGCGCATCCTGGAGAACTTCACCGGGGAGCGCAGCGAGATCGCGGATTTCTTTCTCGAAGACGCCTTCTCGCGGCAACCGGCGGACATCCAGGACTTCCTGCTGCGGTCGTCGCTGATGGAACGCTTCAGCCCCGCCCTGTGCGAAGCCGCGCTCGGTATCGCGGGAAGCCGCGACCTGATCGACCGCTGCGAAGCCGCGGGCCTGTTCATCCAGCGGCTCGACGACACCCGGACCTGGTACCGCTACCACCAGCTGTTCGGGGAATTCCTGCGGCGGCACCTGCAGGACCGGATGCCGCGCCTGACCGCGCCGATCTATCGTCGCGCAGCCGAATGGCTTACCGGGACCGGAAACCACGTCGAAGCCTTCCACTGCGCGCTGCGGGGGCAGGAACCGATGCTGGCGGCAGACATCCTCGACCGGACCTGTGACGAGCTGTTCGCCCTCGGCCTGCAGCCGATGGTCCAGTCGATGGCCGAAAAGCTGCCCTCGCACATCCTGGCGCTCTACCCGCGGCTTACCCTCAGCCTCGCCTGGCGGCTTAATTCGCAGTGGCGGTTTTCCGACGCAAAGAGCCTGGTTGCCGTGGCCGAGCGGCGTCTCGGCGAGATGGCGCAGGCACCCGATGCCGATCATGCACTGCTGCGTCGGCTGCAACTTGTAGTCGCTCACCGCTCGGCCCAGATCGCGCATTCTTCCTACGACATCGAGCCGCTCGAAGCGCGCTGCGTCGAAATGCTCGGCTCGCAGCCCGAGTTCGACAGCGATCCCGACCTCATGGCCAGCTTCCACAACTCGCTCCATTACGCGCAGCGCGAACAGTTCCAGTTCGGACGGATAGACCAGCTCGAGGCACGCGCCCGCGAGCAGCTTGCCCGTTCCGGCGGTGACCAGGGGCTGGTTTTCACCGCCGCCATCGCCGGTTCGTCCCACTTGCTGATGGGGCAGACCGCGCGCGCGAAAGCGACGTTCGAAGCAGGGCTGGCGGTCGCCCAGCGGATATCCGGGCGGCATGACCCGCTCGGCGCGGTGGTCGCAACGGCGCTCGCGGCGGTCCATTACGAATGCGACGAAATCGCGGAGGCGCGTTCGCTGATCGATCACTACGTGCCGCTGATGACTTCGGCCGGGCTGGTCGAGCAGTTGCTGCATGGCTGGATCACCCAGGCGCGACTGCACCTGCTCGACAATGAAGTCGATGCCGGCATCGCCACACTCGAGGAAGCCGCGCAGTTCGGGAGCAAGCAGGAGCTGGACCGCCTGCGGATCGGCGCAAGCGTCGAACACTTGCGGATATTGCTGGGTCAGGGGCGGCTGGAGGAAGCGTCGCGCCTTGCACGACGGCGCGGCCTCACCACGCACAGGGCTGCGGAAGCGACGCGGGGGCGCCAGCGCTTCACCGTGCTCGACGGCGAGGTCGCGATGGCGTGCTGCCACCTGATGGCGGCGAGCGACCGGCTGCTCGACGCGCTACGGCTTGCGAGGCAATGGCGGTCCTTCGTGTCCGGGGCACAGGCGCATTACGCGACGGTCGAATGGGACATCCTCGTGGCCGAACTGCTGCTGCTTTCGGGAGAGCGGCTGAGTGCGCAGCGCGCACTTTCGCATGCGCTCGCTCATGCGGCCCCCGCGCAGCTCGTCCGGCGCTTCGTCGATGCGCGCGAACCGGTCGCGACCCTTCTGCGGCAGATGCTGCATTCCGGCACCGGCATGGAAAGGGCTTCGGACCAATTCAGGACCAAGCTGGCCGCGCGCATCGATCCCGCCCCGGCTGGCGAAAACGAGGGTGAGGACGACGACCTCGCAATCTTCGGGCGGATCACCAACCGCGAGGTGGAAATCCTGTCCATGGTGGCGAGCGGCCTGCCCAACCGGCAGATCGGCGATCAGCTCGGGCTGACCGAAGGCACCGTCAAGTGGTACCTGCAGCAAATCTACGACAAGCTCGGCATCCGCAACCGCAAGCTCGCGGTAGGCCGGGCCCAGAGGCTCGGCGTCATCGCGTGACCGTGCCGGCCCGGGCCGCCGGCGATGCCACCTATCTTTCGGGGAATAGAGGAGGGTCGCGAGATAGGTGCGCGCAGCGCGCAAATCCTCTTTCCTGCACCGACAACAAGACCGCGCGACGGCCAGCTCACGCGAAGATCGGGGCGGCCAGCATTACGCCGCGGGAGGAGGAAGCTTGATGAACGGTACTGAAAACGCGGCCTCGGGCGCGGGCGGGACGGTGCAAACCACAAGGTCCAGCCCCCGGGGCTACGAAGCGCGGATGGTGCTGATCACCAGCCTGGTGGTTTCCACCGTCGCAGCCGACCGTTATGCGACCGGTTATCTCGGCCCCTATCTGGTCGAGGCCTTCAACATCTCCAAGGCGCAGCTCGGCGCCGTCTATTCGATCCAGGCGGTCGCGGTGGCGGTCGCCGGTTATGCAATGGGCTTTCTGTCGGACAGGCTCGGGCGGCAGATCGCGATCCTGGTGCCGCTCATGTTGCTCGCGGCCATGGCCGCCATCGGGGTTCTCCCGGTGCAGGCCTATCTCACGCTGCTGCTGGTGCGCGCCGCATCCGGCTGCGCCCTGGGCGGCATCGTTCCCGTGACTCAGGCGGTCACGACCTCCCAGTCGAAGCCGAGCAAGGTCGGCAGGAACATCGCGATCCAGACGCTATTCCTGTTCTTCATCAGCCAGATGCTGGCGCCGATCGTGCAGACGCGCGTGGCAGACCATTGGGGCTGGCAGGCCGGCTACGCGATCTCTGCCCTGCCCTTCGTCGTCCTCGCCGTCCTGCTCGGCCTGTTCGTGAAGGATAGCGGCAAGGCCCGGCCGACCGTGGACTCGCCCGAACCGGCAAGCACCGCGATGTCGCCCGAAGCCCGGCGTACGGTTCTGCTGTGCCTGGTGATCTCGGCGGGCTTCACCTTCTGGGCGATCATCCATTCGACGTTTCTCGCGCTCTACCTGGTCGAGCGCCTCGGCTACACACCGGTCGCGGCCGGGAACACCCTCGGCATGCTGGGTGTCGCGGGCGCGGTCGGCGGGATCGGACTGCCTCTGCTGTCCGACTATATCGGCCGCCGCGGGGCGCTGATCCTCGGCATGCTGCTCGCCGCGAGCCTGCCGGTCACACTGCTGATGTGGAGCGGCCCGGCATGGGGGTTCAACATCCTGCTATTCGTCGGCTGGATCGCGATGGGTTCGCTGCCGATCCACGCGGTACTGGTGCCCAGCGACGTCGTGCCCGCGGCGCGGGTTGCATCGACCGTCGCACTGATTCTGGCGGTGGGCGAGATCCTGGGCGGTGTCGTCGGCCCGATCGCGGGTGGGGCGCTTGCCGACCGCTTCGGCGCCCAGACGCCGTTCCAGGTCGCTTTCGGAACGGCGCTGCTGAGCCTGGTCTGCGCGCTGCTGTTGCCCCGGCCGCGCAAGGCCTGACCGGCCGGATTGCGGGCGGCAAGGTCGGCCGGGGTCCTCTTCCCGCGTCCAAGCGACGGGAAGAGGACCCCGGTCCGCAAGTCAGCTTTTCGGCGGGACCGCGGAGAGCAGCCAGGTCACGATCTCGTCCGCATAACGGTTCGCGGCGAGACCCTTCGAGAGATAGTGCGAGACCTCCGGATCCTCGAGCCAGATCATGTCCCGGCGCGGAGCGTTTTCGAGACTGTCGTAGATCGCCTGTGCGACGGGCGGATAGCTCACCTCGTCGTTGATGCTGTGGACGATCGCAGTCGGAATATCGAACTCGGGCGTCCACTTGGTCGAGGTAGCGTTGCATTCCTCGGGCTTGCCGAAGTGATTGACGAAGCTCTCGGCGGAGAGGGTGACCCCCTGCCCCGGCTTGTCGCAGGGAAGTTCCTCGCCGCCTGCCATCGTGAAGCCTTCCTTCTTGTCCATCATCATCGTGAAGCAGACCGGCTCGTATTCCTTGCCGGCGGCGATCAGATCGCGGGCGCCGTCGAGGATGCGGTCGAACTGCGCCAGCTGCTCGGGGGTTCGCCGGACCGTCCGCTCGAGATAGGGCGAGGTGATCGAGGCGAGGAACACGAAGCCCTTGACCGAGCTGTCGCGGGTCTTGGCGTAATAATAGGCGCCCCGCGGGCCGCCCAGACTGGTTCCGAGCAGGATCATGTCGGTATAGCCCCGGCTCTTCATCAGCTCTATGGCCGCCGCGATATCGTCCTTCGACGTCTCGAACAGCGTATAGAACCACGCTCCGTTGGCGGTGCGCATGTTGGCCAGCAGCAGCGCATAGCCTGCATCCATCAGCTTACGGGCAAGCGGGTTGTAGTCGTGATCGCCCTCGTTCAGCGCGCCCGAGCCTTGCGGAATCAGGATGACCGCGGTTTTTCCGGGGGCCTCCGGCTCGTAGAATATTCCGCTTAGCCGGGCAGGGCCGCTGGGACCGCCGGCCGCGAACAGGACGTGTTCGCCTTTCGGGATTTCTTCGGAAGCGGCGGTAACGGATGCCATGATGCTCTCTCCTGGATTGAACGCCGGGCCGATCGGCAAGCTAGTTCGGCAGGGCGAAGACAGAGACCGCCGCGGTGTTCACCGGGGGCAGTTCGATTTCGGGTGTAAGGTCTCCGAGACCCGCCGATGTCGGGTTTCCGTTCCCGGTCACCATCGCGATATATTGCTTGCCGTCGACCGAATAAGAGATGGCGGAGGCGTTGGGGATGCCGGTCGTCACCTGTTGCCACAACAGCTTGCCCGTCGCCTGGTCGTAGGCGGAGAAGCGCCGGTCGACCGAGCCGGTGAACAACAGGCCGCCGGCGGTCGCCAGTACGCCCATGTTGTACTGCGCGCGCTGGTGCTGGCGCCAGCGGACCTCGCCGGTCTGCATGTCGAGCGCCGCAAGCAGGCCGTAGCGCCCGTCGCTGTTCGGCGGCGGAGCATAGTAGATGCCGACCCCGGTCGTGAGCATCGCCCTGGCAGATGGCACCATGTCCATGCACACGTCGCGCACGGTAACGAACAGCAGGCCGGTGCCCTGATTGAACGCGGTCGGCAGCCAGTTGCGGCCGCCGCCCGCGTGCGGACAGACGTAGCGGGTTCGGGTATTGTCGGGAATCAGCGCGGGATCGACGGTCTTGTCGCCGGTGACCGGATCGATCTTCGTGACGAAGTTCTGGATGCCGAGATCGATCGTCTTGATATACTTGCCGCTGTCCGCGTCGAGCACGTCGAACAGCCCTTCCTTGCCGCTCGTCATGATGACGCGCCGTTCCAGGCCGCCAACCTTCATCTGTCCGATCACCCGTTCGAACACCCAGTCGAGATCGAACTGGTCATCCTTCATGTGCTGGAAGTACCAGGCGAGCTTGCCGGTGCGCGGCTCGAGTGCAAGCGTCGTGTCGGTGTAGAGCGCGTCGTTATTGAGGCCGGGCTTGCGGTCGCGCAGCGGCAGCGTGTCGTAGCTCTGCGCCGTACCCCACAGCGCAAGGCCGGTTTTCGCGTCGTAGGTCCCCGAGGTCCACACCGAACCGCCCTTGCGGTCTGGACCTGGAATGCCGTTCCAGGTCTCCCCGCCCGGAGTGCCCGGCTTGGCCACCGTGTCGAAGGTCCACAGGCGCTCGCCCGTCTCTGCATCGAAGCCCGCGATCAGCCCGCCGCCGGCCTCCTGCGTGGTAAGCCCTTGCATGACCACTCCATCGGCCACCATCGGCCCGCCGGGGTTGCGGAAGCCCGGCTTGTCCGTGATCTCGGTATCCCACACCTGTTGCCCGGTGCGGGCATCCAGTGCGATCATGTGCAGGTCGGAGGTGGCGGCGTATAGCTTGTCGCCAAAGAGCGCGACGGTCTTTTTCGAGGAAAGCTGCGTGCCCTTCGGAAGACTGCGCCGGTATCGCCACAGCAGGCGGCCGCTCGCCGCGTCGAACGCCATGATCTGGTCGCCATAGCCGAAGGCATAGAGCACTCCGTCCCTTACCAGCGGCTCGATCATCGTCTCGCCCGCCGGCAGCGGTTGCGACCACACCAGTTGCAGCTTCCCGACGTTGCCGGTGGTGATCTGCGACAGCGGCGAGAAGCCCTGGCCCGCGTGGCTGCGGCGCCAGGTCAGCCAATCGCCCGGAGCCGGGTTGTCGAGCATTGCCTGCGTGACCGGGGTGTAATCGGTGAACCGCTCCGGCGGCGTGGGCCACTTGGGAAGCGCGCGATCGGGACTCGCGCCGCCGACGCCGTATTCGGTCAGCGTATCTGCTGGCGGCTTGGGCAGGACGATCTTGTCGAGCCTCGCCGGATCGTTGCCCAAGGCTTCGTTTCCGATTTCGGCGCCGTTCGCCTGGAGGAGGAAGGCCACGATCGCGGAATAGGTTTCTGCCGGCAGGGCGCCAGCGGCCGAAGGCGGCATTGACGAACGTATGTAGCGATCGAGCCGTGCGGCGCTCGGGCCCTGCCATTTAGCGAGAAAGGCGGGACCCTGGAGCGCCGGGGCGAACTGCCCGTCGGTCAGGTTCTTCCCGTGGCACACGGCGCAATTCTGCAGATACAGTTCCTTTCCCGAACTCACCTGCGCCGCACTCCCGGCAGACGCATCCTGCGCTGCGGCCAGCGTGACCAGCCCGAAGGTCGCCGCGGCTATTCCCCCCGCTGCGGTGGCGGCCATCGCGCCCGCCCTGACGAATTGGGGTGTTTTCCCGACCAGAGACATTGCGGCTTCCCTTCTACCCATCGCGCGATCCGCCGGCTCCGGCCCGGACGATTCTTGCGAACAGCGGATTGCTGGCATCGACGCCGTAATCCTCGTCCGACGCGCCTTCGAAACCGGTCATGATCGCGGCGAAGTGCTCGGCCACACCCTCCCTGAACACGTTGTGGGTGAACAGATAGAGCCGGTTCGCCTCGATCGCGGCCAGAACCATCCTGCCGGTTTCCAGCGGATTTAGCCCGCCGGCGAATATCGGCTCACGGTCCAGCTGGCGCTCGAACTCGGTCAGGCCGCTGTCGGCATAGGCAGCGGGGCGGAGCCGCCCGACCTGGTTGATATTGGTCTGCGTGGGGCCCGGAATGAGCAGTGTCACCCCGATGCCGGAACCGTCGAATTCGCTGGCAAGGGCCTCGCTGATCCCGTCGATTGCGGCTTTGGACGCGACATAGGGCGCCCCTCCGGGCATCGGCAGCATTCCGCCGATGGACGAGGTGTTGACGATATGGCCGTCGTCGCGGGCGGCGAAGCGCGGCAGAAAGGTCTGAATGCCGTTGACGACCCCGCCGAGATTGACCGAAAGCGTCCAGTCCCAATCGGCATAACGGCTGTCGAGTGCGCGGCCGAGCACGCCGACCCCGGCGTTGTTGCACAGGATCGAAACCGTTCCGAGCTTGGCCTCGGCCTCGTCCGCCGCACGCTGGAAGGCGTCGCGGTCGGTTACGTCGAGCGGCAGGTACAGAACGGGGAGATCCGGGCCGATCAATTTCCGCGCCGTGTCGAGGTGGTCTTCGCGCACGTCGGCGATCGCGACCTTGATCCCAGCAGCAAGGAACGTGCGCGCCATGCCGAGGCCGATGCCGCTGGCACCGCCGGTGATGAAGGCCGTGCGGCCTGAAAGCTCTTTCATTGGCTTCTCCCTGTCCGCCGTGTCTGCACGGAAAACGGCCAACGCACCTACCTATCTTTTGCGGTTCGCAGAGATAGGTTCTCGCTCTCCGGCGTCGGTCTAGCCATCGGAGTACCGAAGGTTGCGCATGCGCATCGGCGTCTTGGCGCCTCCGGCCGGAAAATCAAAACAGCAGGGGCGTCGATCGTCGTCGCCCTGGGAGAAGACGATGATTGAAGTGGAAACCGTTACCGATGGCCTGCTGTTTCCCGAAGGCCCCATCGCGATGGCGGACGGCTCGGTCATTCTCGTCGAGATGGCGCGGCAGACCTTGAGCCGGGTGAGGCCCGACGGAGTGCGCGAGACGGTGGTGGAGCTCGGCGGCGGCCCCAACGGCGCGGCGATGGGCCCAGACGGCGCGGTCTATGTCGCGAACAACGGCGGCGCCCTGACTTTCCCCGAGGGGTGGCAGGAGATCGGCCGGGCCGGCCAGCCGGAGAGCTACGACACCGGCTATATCCAGCGCGTCGATCTTGCGACCGGCGAGGTTACCCGGCTCTACGACAATTGCGACGGCAAGCCGCTCAACGCGCCCAACGACATCGCTTTCGACCGGGACGGCGGCATCTATTTCACCTGCTTCGGTTTCACCGACGGCGAGAACCGGCGGCTCGGGGGCGTCTACTACGCGCGCACCGATGGCAGTTACATCACGCGGCTGCGTGGCGACGAGATTTCGCCCAATGGCCTCGCCCTCTCTCCCGACGAAAAAACGCTCTACTGGGTCGACTCGATCCTCCAGCGCATCTGGGCGCTGGAAATCGAATCGCCGGGCGTCGTGGCCGCGCAGGTCGGGCACGACAGCGGGCGCGTGGTGATCAACCTGCCCGGGTGGCAGTGGCCCGACGGCATCGCAATCGAGGCGGACGGGCGGATCTCCGCCGCGACGTTATTCAACCACGGAATCAAGACCATCGATCCGGCGACCGGCATCTACGAGCACGTTCCGATTCCGGACCCGATCACCACCAATCTGTGCTTCGGCGGACCCGACATGCAGACGCTGTGGATCACAGGCTCGTCCAGCGGCAAGCTGTTCAAATGCAACTGGCCGCGCCCAGGGTTGAGACTGAACTTTCAGGACATCTAGCGCGCCGCCGCTTCGGTATCGCAAGGGACACGAAGGGGGCCGGCGCAAAACCCGTAACTGCGCCCTTCGTACAGCCTTTCCGCCGGCCAGGATCGGCGCTTCCGCCGCGCCCGCTATCGCCCGATTTTCCTGCGGGCGCCTCTTGGCGCGCCTGTTCCAAGCAACCACATAGGGAACACCGCGCTCTCCCGGCGGATGAAACCGTGGCCGAGGCAGCAACACCTTGTGGTTGTTTTTCCCCGGCTTGGAATTATGCGGGCGACTTAACCTTGCCGGCCACCCCGTCTGTCGCTGCAGCCGGGGGGTCAGAAGCCTCCGGCCGGCCCCACTACGAACAGGTGCATATCCCATGACCGCCTCTACCCAGACCGCCGCCGACGTCTCCGCCGAAATCGAGCGCATCTTCGCGCTGCAGCAGGCGCATCAGTGGGACGTCAAGGCTTCGACCGCAGAGCAGCGCAAGGCCAAGCTCGCCAAGCTGCGCGATGCGGTGCAGGCCCATGCGGACGCCATCGTGGCGGCGGTGCTGGAAGACACCCGCAAGCCGGAAGGCGAGATCCGCGTCACCGAGGTGATGAACATCGTCGGCAATATCCAGCTCAACATCGACAGCCTCGACGACTGGATGAAGCCGACCGAAGTCACCCCCTCGCGCGTGCCGACCGACAAGGCGCTGATCGCCTATGAAGCGCGCGGCGTGTGCCTGGTGCTCGGGCCGTGGAACTTCCCGCTCGGCCTCACGCTCGGCCCGGTCGCCGCCGCGGTCGCTGCCGGCAACACCTGCATGGTCAAGCTCACCGACCTGTGCCCCGCGACCGCGCGCATCGCCGGCAAGATCATCCGCGAAGCGTTCGACGAAAGCGAAGTGGCGCTGTTCGAGGGCGACGTCAGCGTCGCGACCGCGCTGCTCGAGCTGCCGTTCAACCACATTTTCTTCACCGGCTCTCCCCGCGTCGGCAAGATCGTGATGGCCGCCGCGGCCAAGCACCTCGCCACCGTCACCCTCGAGCTCGGCGGCAAGTCGCCGGTGATCATCGACGAAGGCGCGGACATCGGCGCGATCGGCGCGGCGCTGGCAGGCGCGAAGCAGTTCAACGGCGGCCAGGCCTGCATCTGCCCCGACTACGTCTTCGTGCCCGAAGACCAGAAGGATGCGCTGGTCGAGGCGTTCAAGGCGAATGTCGAGAAGAACCTTTACGGCGACGGCGCGATCAACAAGAGCGCGATCGCCCAGGTGGTCAACAAGGGCAATTTCGACCGGGTGAAGGGCATGTTCGACGATGCGGTGGCGCAAGGCGCGACCGTTGCCGTGGGCGGCACCTTCGAGGAGGACGACCTCACCGTCCACCCGACCATGCTGACCGACGTCACCCCGCAGATGAAGATCCTGCAGGACGAGATCTTCGCCCCGCTGCTGCCGGTGATGACCTACGACAACCTGGACCAGGCGATCGGCTATGTCGAAGCGCATGACAAGCCGCTGGCGCTCTACGTGTTCAGCCCCAATGAGGCGAACGTGAAGAAGGTGCTCGACCGCACCTCGTCGGGCGGGGTTACCGTCAACGGCGTGTTCTCGCACTATCTCGAAAACCGCCTGCCCTTCGGCGGCGTCAACACCAGCGGCCAGGGCAGCTACCACGGCTATTTCGGCTTCAAGGCGTTCAGCCACGAACGCGCGATCTACCTGCACCAGTAAGCGGGGCGCGGGTTTTGCGGTTAGCCGGCGGCCGGTTCAGGCTCCGGCGAACTGCAGCACGCGTTCGCGCGGCGGCTCCGCCCACAGCCGCGCGATCTCCCGCCAGGCAGGGCGATCCGCGATCCGGGCGAACCACGCGCACAACACCGGATGCCGGTCGAGCGGATAGCCGGCCAGCTCCCAGGTGCGCCACGCGGCGGCCCAGGCCATGTCGGCCAGCGAATAGGCCGGCCCGGCAAGCCAGCCGTCCGCGGTTATCGCGGCTTCCATCTGCGCCATCAGGGTCTCGATCAGCTCGGCCGCGGCCTGCAGGTCCTGCTCGGTGAACGGATCGCCCGTCCCGTCATGCCGCGCGTGGAACGCGAGCATTTCGGGATCCTTCTGCAGCCGGTAATAGAGCTCGACCTCCTCGGCCGTCTTGGCTGCCGCCTTCGCGTTGCGGCGGATATAGGCATAGGTCTTCACCGCCTTGACGTGGTCGGTCGCCGAACGGACCACCCACTCTTCCATCGCCGCGCGATCCGCCGGGCCTTCCGGGGTGAAGCCCGGCTCGGGAAACCGCCGCTCGAGCCAGAACATGATGTCCGCGCTCTCGATCACCACCTGCCCGTCGTCGACCAGCGTCGGGACGAGGCCGCGCGGGTTGATCGCGAAATAGGCCGGATCGACGTTCTCCTTTTTCAAGAGATCGAGATGATGGCCGGTCCAGGGAATGCCCTTTTCGGCCAGCAGCAGCCGGACCCGCGAGGAACAGGCGGATTGCGCCGCGAAAAACAGATGCAGGCCCTTCAGCCCGGCGGCCTCTTCGCTGTGCGTCGGGATCGCGGGCATCAGCCCCTGCCCCGATACCCGGCGACGCCCTGATCCGGCACCCACAGGCCCTCGGGCGGGGCGCCGGTCTGCCAGAACACATCGATCGGGATCCCCCCGCGCGGATACCAGTAGCCGCCGATGCGCAACCAGCGGGGCTGCATTTCGGCGACCAGCCGCTGGCCGATCCCGACCGTGACGTCTTCATGAAAGCCGCAGTGGTTGCGGAACGAGCCCAGGAACAGCTTGAGGCTTTTCGATTCGACGATCGTCTCGCCCGGCGCATAGTCGATCACGAGATGCGCGAAATCGGGCTGGCCGGTCACCGGGCACAGCGAGGTGAACTCGGGCGCGGCGAAGCGGACGAGGTAGAGCGCGCCGGTGCGGGGGTTGGGCACGTAATCGAGCACGGCTTCGTCCGGCGACGCCGGAAGCGCGCTCGGTTGGCCGAGATGGAGGGGCTTGCTGGGTTCGGTCATGCCCGCGTGATGCCGCGAACGCGCACGGCGCACAAGTCGGCGGTTTGACGGGCCGGGTTCATCCGCTATTCAGCGCCTCCCGCGCTTGCCGGGGCAACGAAACGGGTTCGTCACGGGGTTTATGGGAAGAGCGTATTTCTATCGCCAGCGCTGGCTGCCGGTCCTGCTCGCCGGGGCGGCACTGGCCGCGCCGCTGGCGCCCGCCAAGGCGGTCGGGACTTACGAACTTCCACCCGGCGACAGCACCCAAGCCAAGCCGCAGGGCCCGGTCGATGCCGGCGCGCCGCCGCCCAAGGTCGCGACCCCGGCGCCCAAGCCCACTCCCAAACCGAGCCCGAGCGCGCCCGCGCCGGTGATCGTCGTGCCGACTCCGGCTCCGACGGCCGCCGCCCCCCGCGCGACTGCGAGCCCGGCGCCCGCGCCGCGCGCGACCCTGTCCGCCGGCGCCCCTTCCGCCGCGCCGGCCACGCAGGCAAGCGCGACGCCGTCGCCCGTTCCGCAGACCGCGATTCCGGCTCCGGCGCCCACGGTGCAGCAGAGCCTCCCGACCGCCCCCGCGCCGATCCCGACGGCGCCCGCTCCGGCGGCCGGGCCTGCCTGGTGGGCCTGGGCTGCCGGCGGAGCGGCTTTGCTGGCGATCCTCGGCGGACTGGCGGCGCTGGTCCTGCGCCGCCGCAGCCGGCAGGGCGAAGACGAAGCGGAACTCGCGCCGGTGGCGATCCAGCGGCCGATGGTCGCGCAGGCGCCGGTTCCGCAAGCCACGCCCCCCGCCCGGCAGCCTGCCCCGCAACCGGCCCCGGCAGCTCCTCCGCCTCCTCCGCCGCCGGTCCGCAAGCCCGGCACGCTGAGCATGGCGGTGGAAGCGCGCGCGCTGACGATTTCGCTCAGCGCGGCGACGCTCGCCTATCGCATCACGCTGACCAACAACGGCCCGGCGCCGCTCGGCGGGGTCGCGATCGCCGGAGACATGGTTTCCGCCCATGCCTCGCTCGCGCTGACCGATCAGCTCGCCACCGCCGATTCGCCCCTGGCGCCGCAACACGAGATCGCGAGCATCGCGCCCGGCGAGAGCGTGCAGGTGACCGGCGAACTGCGCCTGCCGTTCCAGGCGATGCATCCGATCCGCAAAGGCAAGGCGGCGCTGCTGGTTCCGCTGGCGCGCCTGCGGGTCCAGGCCGCCGAGGGGGGCAACGGAGCGCTGATGCGCACCGCGCTGGTGGGCCAGCGCGCGGCCACGCCCGGCGCCGGCCTGCAGCCGTTCCGGCTCGACCTCGGCCCGCGCATATACCGGGAAGTCACACAGAAAATCTTTTCGTGAGTTCCTCTCGACGGGCGAAAAACGGCGGTTTAACCCCTGTTTCCCGCGATTGAGGAGCGCGCGCGAATGGATTCGCTGGTTTCGACCGAATGGCTGGCCGAGGAAATGGGGTCGAGCGACCTCAGGATCGTCGATGCCTCGAACCACCTGCCGACCGCGGGCCGCGATCCCCGTGCCGAATACGAGGCCGGGCATATTCCGGGCGCGGTGTTCATGGATCTGGCCGCGCTGGTCGACACCGAGAGCGAGGTTCCCTCGGCCCTCCCCACGCCGGAGATGTTCGCCAGCCGGATGCAGAAGCTCGGCCTCGGCGACGGCAGCCGGATCGTGCTCTACGACGACAGCGAGGTGAAGACCTCGGGCCGGGCGTGGTACATGTTCACCATGTTCGGCGCGCAGAACGTCGCAATCCTCGACGGCGGACTGGCCAAATGGAAGCGCGAGGGGCGCCCGCTCGAAGCCGGGACCCAATCGCTGCGCTGCCGCCACTACACCGCCTGGCGCGAGCACAATATGGTCCGCACCAAGGCCGAGATGCTGGCCAATGTGAAGAGCCGCGCGGAGCAGGTGGTCGATGCCCGCGATGCCGGCCGGTTCAGCGGCGCGATCCCCGATTTCCGCCCCGGCGTGGCGAGCGGCCATATCCCCGGCTCGGTCAACCTGCCCTTTACCGAGCTCTACAATCCCGACGGCACCTTCAAGGACAAGTCCGGGCTCAAGCGCGCCTTCGAGCAGGCCGGGATCGACCTGTCGCAACCCGTGGTCACGACCTGCGGCGGCGGAGTGACCGCGGCGGTGCTGAGCTTCGCGCTGCACCTGCTCGGCAAGAATTGCGACGTCGCGCTTTACGACGGAAGCTGGAGCGAATGGGCGGTCGATCCCGATACGCCCAAGGAAACCGGGCCCGCCCTTCAAAGCGCCTGATCGGCGTGTTAGCGAGGCCCGGATGGCACAGGGCAAACACAGCAAGCCGGCAACCCGACTGGTCTCCGCCGGCCGGCGCGCGGAATGGACCGGCGTTCCCGGCCTGCCCGGCGGCATGGTCAACCCGCCGGTCTGGCGCGGCAGCACGCATCTCTACCAGGACAGCGCCGACCTCGCCCGCGGCCGCCCGAACGAGGACGGCCATTTCTATTACGGCCGCCGCGGCGCGCCGACCCAATGGGCGCTGGCCGAGGCACTGACCGAACTCGAACCCGGCGCCGCCGGCACCCAGCTCTATCCCAGCGGCGTCGCCGCGATCGCCGGCGCCTTGCTGAGCGTGCTGCGCAGCGGCGACGTGCTGCTGATGACCGACAATGCCTACGAGCCGAGCCGCGCGATGGCGCGCGGTTTGCTCAGAGATGCCGGAATCGAGACCCGCTGGTTCGACCCGCTCGATCCCGACGCCTACCGCGCGCAATTCTGCGAACGGACCAAGGCGGTGCTGCTCGAAAGCCCGGGCAGCCTGTCGATGGAGGTCTGCGACATCCCCGCGCTCGCGGCGATCGCCCGCGAACGCGGCGCGGCCAGCCTGATCGACAACACCTGGGCCAGTCCACTCGGCTTCAAGGCGTTGGCACAGGGCTGCGATCTGTCGATCATGTCGCTGACCAAGCACGTCGGCGGCCATTCGGACCTGATGATGGGCAGCGTCAGTGCCACGCCCGCGCATTTCGCCAGACTGCGCCGCACCTCGCAGCAGCTCGGCCAGGTCGTTTCGCCCGACGATGCGGCGCTGGCGCTGCGCGGGCTGAGAACCCTGTCGCTGCGGCTCGAACGCGAGACCTCAAGTGCGCTTCAGGTCGCCGAATGGCTCGCTGGCCGGGCCGAGATCGCCCGGGTGCTGTGCCCGATGCTGCCCGGCGCACCCGGGCACGAGCTGTGGGCGCGCGACTTCACCGGCGGCTGCGGCCTGCTGAGCTTCATCCTCAAAGGCCGCGACGAAAGCGCCCGCGCGCGGCTGATCGATGCGCTCGCGCTGTTCGGGATCGGCTTCAGCTGGGGCGGCTACGAAAGCCTCGCGATCCCGTTCGACCCGGCGCACACGCGCAGCGCGACGCCCTGGCCGCCCGCCGGGTGGGACCCGGCCGACCGCCTGGGCGTAAGGCTGTCGATCGGACTCGAGGATCCCAGCGATTTGATCGCCGACCTCGATCAGGCCTTCGCCGCGATGGAGCGGGGATGACGCCCGCCGCCGTCCACCCCGTCGGCGGCGCCGAAGGCATCAAGCAGGCGGTGGCGCACGGCAGCGGCTGGCTCGGCGACTGGATCGACTGGCTCGACGGCTACGGCATCCAGCTCGGCTCCACCCACCTTTCGCTGTGGAGCGCCTCGGTGTTCTTCGCGGTGGTGCTGCTGGTGATCCTGTGCGGTCGGCTCGGCAGCAAGCTGGCGCACCGGGTGATGGCGCGGTTCACCAATCTCGATCTGGCGCAGCAACTGCTGGCCGAGAAGCTCGTCTCGATCATGGTCTGGGCGCTCGCGATCCTCGTCGCGATCGACGTGCTCGGGATCGACCTCACCGCGCTGGCGGTGTTCTCGGGCGCCTTCGGCCTCGCGGTCGGCTTCGGCCTGCAGAAGACCTTCGGCAATTTGCTGGCCGGGATCATCCTGCTGATGGACCGTTCGATCAAGCCGGGCGATGTGATCGCGGTGAGCGACATGGCCGGGCGCGAGAGCTTCGGCCAGATCCGCAAGATCGGGCTCAGGGCGATCTCGGTGACCACGCGCGACATGAAGGAGTATCTGATTCCGAACGAGAACCTGATGATCAACCAGGTCGAGAACTGGAGCTATTCCTCGCGCGACGTGCGGATCAAGGCGCCGATCAGCGTGGCCTATGGCAGCGATCTCGAACTGGTCGAAAAACTGCTGGTCGAAGCCTGCCAGGCATCGCCGCGCGTGCTCGACGTGCCCGAGGCCAAGGCGCTGCTGGTCGGGTTCGGGGACAGCGGGATCAATTTCGAAATCCGCTTCTGGGTGCAGGATCCGGAGGAAGGGGTCAGCAACGTGCGGTCCGACGTCTACAAGCGCGCCTGGAAGCTGTTCCAGCAGCACGGCGTCCGCCTGCCCTTCCCGCAGCTCGACCTGCATCTGCGGGATTCGCAGCAGCTGCAGGACCTGATCGCGCTGCTCGACAAGGACGGGAAGTAGCGAAACATCCGCTGCCGAACGCTAATTCGGTGACAGTTTACTTATCTCCCAAGTGCGGGGTGTGGCGCGACCTGTGCTGAAGATAAGCAAACCGTCGCCAAACCTGCCGTGCCGGAAGATTTTCCTACAGCGCACCGAACCGCTAGCGTGAGCGCGGCTCTTTCCCATCGTGATTCCCGAAGCAGCACGAAGACATGCGCGCGAAAGGTCACATGCGCGCGGCTCGAGCCGCCGGTAAATGGCTGACCGAGCTTTGGTTTTCTGCGAAAGGTCACACGGTTTCGTACCGCCATCTGCGTCACCGCAAAGGTCACACCTAAAGCTCTCCTACCCCCCATCAAAACCATTCTCGCTGGCAGTGGGCGCGCGCGAGGCCCATCTGGCCCGTCATGGAGAAGCAGACTGCAGGAACTGTCTATCTGGTCGGCGCGGGCCCGGGCGATCCGGACCTGCTGACCCTGCGCGCCGCGCGGCTGCTGATGCAGGCGCGGCTGGTGGTGCATGACGGGCTGGTCGATCCCAAGGTGCTCGAACTGGCGCATCGCGATGCGAAGCTGGTCTCGGTCGCGAAAAGCCGCGCGAACCACACCATGCCGCAGGACCGGATCAACGCGCTGCTGGTGCGCGAGGCGCTCGCCGGCACGGACGTGATCCGCCTCAAGGGCGGCGATCCGCTGATCTTCGGCCGCGGCGGCGAAGAGGCCGAGGCCTGCCGCGCGGCGGGCGTGAAGGTCGAGATCGTCCCCGGCATCAGCGCCGCGACCGGCGCGGCCGCGGCGGCGCAGATTCCGCTGACCCACCGCGAGGGTGCGAGCATCGTCAGCTTCGTGGCCGGCCAGTGCAAGGGTCTCAGCGAGCAGGACTGGGCCGGGCTCGCGGGCAAGGGCCGCACGCTGGTGATCTACATGGGAGTGAAAACGGCCCCGCAGATCGCCGAGAAGCTGATGGGCGACGGGCTTGCCCCGGATGTGCCGGTCGCGGTGATCGAGAACGCCGCGCGGCCCGAGATGCGCGTGCTGCGCGCCTCGCTGGCCGGGCTGCCCGACCTTGTCGCCCGCAAGAAGGTGAAGAGCCCCGCGCTCATCATCATCGGCGATGTCACCGCGCGGGAAGATTCCGCGCTCAAGCAACTGGCGCTGGAGGCGCAAGCATGAAGATTCTGACCGGCAACGATCTCAAGACCGGGGAAGTGACCTGGTGGACCGGCCAGGACTGGTCGATCCACGTCAACGACGCGGTCGACGTCGGCGATCAGGCTGACACGATCCTTGCCCGCGAGGAAGCCGCGCGCCGGGTCAATTCCTCCTATGCGATCGACGCCGAGCGCGACGCCGACGGCGGCGTCCGCCCCGGCCATATCAAGGACCGCATCCGCGCGCTCGGGCCGACCGTGCGCCCCGACCTTACTCTCAAGCCGGCCGATCCCGAGGCCGGAAACTGGGTTATCTGAGCCATGTACAAGTACGATTCTTACGACCAGGCGATGGTCGATGCGCGGGTCGAGGAATTCCGAGACCAGACCAGGCGCCGCCTCGACGGCACGCTGTCGGAAGAGAAGTTCCGTCCGCTGCGCCTGCAGAACGGGCTCTATCTCCAGCTCCACGCCTATATGCTGCGCGTTGCGGTGCCCTATGGCACGCTCAATTCGGCACAGATGCATGTGCTGGCCGACATCGCCGACAAATACGATCGTGGCTATGGCCACTTCACCACCCGCCAGAACATCCAGTACAACTGGATCAAGCTGGAAGACACGCCCGACATCCTGGCCGATCTGGCGAAGGTCGAGATGCATGCGATCCAGACCAGCGGCAACTGCATCCGCAACATCAGCTCCGACCAGTTCGCCGGCGCCACCGCCGACGAGCTGATCGACCCGCGCCCCTATGCCGAACTGCTGCGCCAGTGGTCGAGCTTCCACCCGGAATTCCTGACCCTGCCGCGCAAGTTCAAGATCGCGGTGATCGCGTCGCAGACCGACCGCGCGGCGATGAAGCTGCACGATATCGGCATCCGCATCGTGAAGAACGCGGAAGGCGAGATAGGCGCCGCGTTCTACGTCGGCGGCGGGATGGGCCGCACCCCCATGATCGCCCCGCTGATCCGCGAGTTCGTGCCGCTGGACCAGCTGATCACCTATTCCGAGGCGTGCCTGAGGGTCTACAACCGCTACGGCCGGCGCGACAACAAGTACAAGGCGCGGATCAAGATCCTGGTCCACGAGCTGGGCGCGGACGAATACAAGCGCCAGGTCGAGGAAGAGTTCGCCCATCTGCTCACGCTGAACATCGAGCCGCCGATCGCCGAGCTCGAGCGGATCAAGGCGCATTTCGCCGATCCGGCGTTCGAGGCGGGCGCGTCGGACGCTCTCGATCTGTCCGATCCCGACTTCGCTTTGTGGGTCGAGCGGAATACGCTGCCGCACAAACAGGCCGGCTATACGATCGCGAACATCAGCCTGAAGCCGGTCGGCGGGATTCCCGGTGATGCTTCGGCCGGGCAGATTCACCTGATGGCCGAGCTCGCGAAGACCTACAGCTTCGACGAATTGCGCGTGACCCATGCGCAGAACATCGTGCTGCCGCATGTCCGCAAGGCCGATCTCTACACGCTGTGGCAGAAGCTCGACGCGGCCGGGCTGGGCACCGCCAACCTTGACACGATCGAGGATATCATCGCCTGCCCCGGCCTCGACTATTGCAGCCTTGCCAACGCGCGCTCGATCCCGGTCGCGCAGAAGATCGCGCAGCGCTTCGCGGACAACGGCCAGACCGGCACGCTGGGCGAGCTGAAGCTCAAGATCAGCGGCTGCATCAACGCCTGCGGCCACCACCACGCCGGCCACATCGGCATTCTCGGCGTCGACAAGAAGGGCACCGAAAACTACCAGCTGCTGCTTGGCGGCTCGGAGGGCGACGACACTTCGCTCGGCAAGATCACCGGCCCCGGCTTCGATGAGGACGGGATCGTCGATGCGGTCGAGAAGGCGACGAAGGTCTATCTTGCCCAGAAGCAGGAGGGCGAGCGCTTCCTCGACACCTATCGCCGGATCGGCATGGATCCGTTCAAGGAGGCGATCTATGCTTGATTATCTGCGCTTCCGCGAAGACGACACCCCCGACGTTTCGGCGGTGACGGTCGATGCCTTCCTCGACCAGACCAACGCCGCCGCGGTGCGGATCGAGCCGGGCGACGATGCGAGGCAATTGCTGCCGCATCTCGAGCAGCTCCGCCTGGTCGAAGTGAACTTCCCGAGCTTCGGCGACGGGCGCGGCTACAGTTCCGCCCGGATCCTGCGCGAGGCCGGCTACCAGGGCGAGCTGCGCGCGGTGGGCGATGTCGCCGTCGATCAGCTCAGTCACTATCGCCGCTGCGGCTTCGACAGCTTCTTCCCCGACGTTCCCTTCAACCCGGAAGACGCGCAGGCCGCGCTCGATCGCTGGCCCTACGTCTACCAGGCCGCGGCGGATGCCCGCGCGCCGATCTGGAAACTGCGCCATGGCGACCAAGGCTAAAGCAGACATGTCTTCCCGTCCCCAACCCGGTCGGGAACTCGACCGGATCGACACCGGTCCTCGGTTCACCGAGGCCGACGCGATCCGGCTCAACCGGATGTTCCGCGGGCAGGACACGCACGAGATGCTCGGCACCGTGCTCAAGGACAATCTGCTGGGCGAGGTCGCGATCGTCTCGAGCTTCGGCGCCGAAAGCGCGGTGTTGCTGCATCTGATCGCGCAGGTCGACAAGACCATCCCGGTGCTGTTCCTCGATACCGAGAAGCATTTCCCCGAAACCCTCGCCTATCGCGACGAGCTGGTCGCCTTCCTCGGGCTGACCGACCTGCGCATCCTGACCCCCGAGGTCGAGGAGATCGCGAAGAAGGACGAGGCCGGGCTGCGCTGGAGCTGGGACCCCGACGGTTGCTGCGAAATCCGCAAGGTCAAGCCGCTGGCGAAGGCGCTCGCGGATTTCGATGCCTCGATCACCGGGCGCAAGGCGTTCCAGGCCAGCACCCGCTCGCAGCTGCCGCGCTTCGAGATCGACATGACCGATGCGCAGGGGCGGCTGAAGTTCAACCCGCTGATCGACTGGACCGCCGCGGACATCGAAGCCTACATGGTCGAGCACGACCTGCCGCGCCATCCGCTGGTCGCCGAAGGCTATCCCTCGATCGGCTGCTCGCCCTGCACCCACAAGGTCGCACCGGGCGAGGATCCGCGTTCGGGCCGCTGGAAAGGCTGGGACAAGACCGAGTGCGGCATCCATTCGCCGAACAATCCGGATGCCTATCGCCAGTCGCCCGAGGGCTTCGATCCGGGGCTTTGAGCATTTGCGAAAGCCTCCGAAGCCCTTTCGGCCTTCATAAGTCCCTGCAAAACGGTGCTAAAACGGGAAAAATGTTGAGCAGGCACCCGTCTCCGCCTTGCCGCAAGTGCGAAACAGCGTAAAATTCTGTTTATATCTTGTGGATTGCGAGTCGCAGATTGCGCGGGATCGGGGGCGAGACAGTGCTTAATTACGCAAATTTCAACGAGCCGCCAGCCGGTCGCTCCGCCGACTGGGACGGTGAGCGAGCCTTTGATGGCGAACATCCGTCGGTGACGCTGCGGGCAGTTTGCTCGCGGCCGCGGCCCAAGGCGCATGTCATCGTCTTCGCCAACGAAAAGGGCGGCGTCGGCAAGTCCACCCTGGCGTTCCACACCGCAGTGGCGCTGGCCCATGCCGGCTACAAGCTGCTGGCGATCGATCTCGACCGGCGCCAGCGCTCGCTCGACACCGCCTTCGTCAACCGCGATGCGACCGCGCGCAGCCTGCAGGTGAACCTGCCCCGCTCGCGCCACATCGTGCTCGAAAAGCAGAGCGGCGCGCTGCTCAGTCAGGAAATCACCCGGCTCGGCACGCAATGCGACGTGATCGTGATCGACGTTGCCGGCCACGATTCCGCGATCGCCCGCTATGCGATGGCGATGGCCGACACGCTGGTGACCCCGGTCAACAGCTCGGCGGTCGATCTCGACCTGATGGGCAAGTTCAGCCCGGTGACCAAGCGGTTCAAGAAGCCCGGCCATTTCGCGCAGATGGTCAACGCCCTGCGCGCGGAACGCGCCCGGCTCGGCCTGCCCTCGCTCGACTGGGTGGTGGTGAAGAATCGCGTCCGCAGCACCGAAGTGCGCCAGCAGGCCTGGGTCGACAATGCGCTCGCCCAGCTCGCGCCGAAAATCGACGTGCGGCTCGGTGCCAGCCTGAGCGAACGCGTGGCCTATCGCGAATTGTTTCCCTTCGGCCTGACCCACCTCGACCTCCGCCTGATCCCGGGCCTGGCCAGCGCGCGCCCTTCGGCCAGCGCCGAGGTTCGCGCGCTGGTGGCCGATCTCGCCCTGCCGGAGCCGGGCAGCGGGGTGGGGTCTAACGAAGCGCCGAAGTCCTGGGTGATCCGCGAATCCTCGCGCGCCTATGGCGCTTCGCTTCAGCAGCACATGCACCCGAAGTCGGCGGCGCTGGAAAAGGCCGGCTGAGCCCGGCCTAAAGCCACTTGTTCTCGCGATACCAGGCCGCGGTTGCCCGCATACCCTCGCGCGTGTCGATCGCCGGGGTCCAGCGGGCGGCCGGCGGGCGCTTGCCCTTCGCGCAGACCCAGTCGGGATGGCACATGTAGTTGACCCGATCCGGGGTCAGCTTGGCCTTGCCGCGCCGGAAAAACCCGTCGACCGCCGCCGCGCGCAGCAGCATCGGCTTCGACAGCCGCGGCACGAACGGCCTGCGCCCGACCGCCCAGCCGATCGCGCGGGCCATGTCCTGATGGCTCCAGCCGCCCTTGTGCCCGTCGTCAGGCTCGAAGATCTGGTGGGTGACGTCCTCCCCGCCCGGCAGCAGCGCCAACAGCAGCCGGGCCAGATCCGAGACGTGGATCAGCGACGCCCGGCCGTCCTGCGGCACCGGCAGCATGCCCCAGCGCGCCGCTCGGAACAGCTCGAACATCTCGGTGTCGCGCGGGCCGAAGACCGCCGGCGGGCGGACGATCGTCCAGTCCAGCCCGGATGCCTTGACCACCTGCTCGGCGCGTTTCTTAGACGCTCCATAGGCGGACAGCTTGGGCTCGCGTGCTGCAAGCGAGGAGATGTGGACGAAGCGCGGCACGCCCGCCTTCACCGCCGCCTCGATCACCGCCAGCGTGCCGGCGACGTTGCCTTCCTCGAACCCGGCCGGGGTCGGGGCGTTGACCACGCCCGCGATGTGGACCAGCGCTTCGGCACCTTTCGCCAAAGTCCGCAACGCCTTGGTGTCGGCAAGATCGCCGCGCACCCACTGGACGTGCTTGCGCGGCGCCTGCTCGCGCCGGGTCAGGGCGCGGATCGCCACGCCCTGCCGTTCCGCCTCGTCGAGCAGCGCCTGACCGACGAAACCGGTCGCACCGGTAACGGAGATCGTCACAGCAGCACCAGCTGGTCGCGATGGATCACGGCCGAGCGCGGGGCATATCCGAGCAGTGCGGCATGCTCGTCGGACCTTGTGCCCTTGAGCTTCGCGCATTCGGCGGAGGAATATTCGGCCAGCCCGCGCGCGATCAGCTTGCCCGCCGGATCGTGGATCGCGACCGGATCGCCGCGTTCGAAGCTGCCCACCACCTTGGTGATGCCGGTCGCCAGCAGGCTCCCGCCCTTGGCCAGCGCCTTCGCGCAGCCGGCATCGACATCGAGCACACCAAGCATCCGCATCCGCCCGCCGAGCCAGGCCTTGCGCGCCGCATCCTTGCGCAGCGGCAGGAACACCGTGCCGACGTCTCCATCCAGCGCGCGGGCGATCGGCGCGGGATGCGTGCCGTTGATGATCGCCAGCGCGATCCCGGCGCGCTCGGCAATCTCTGCCGCCTGCAGTTTGGAGGTCATCCCGCCCGAGCCCATGCCCGAACCGGAACGATCGTCCGCCATCGCGTAGATTTCCTCGGTCACCCCGCGGACCTGTGGCAACAGCTCCGCGCCGGGTTCCTTCGGATTGCGATCGTAGAGCCCGTCGATGTCCGACAGCAGCAGCACCGCGCTGGCATGCGCGGCCTGCGCCACGCGCGCGGCAAGCCGGTCGTTGTCGCCGAAGCGGATTTCCTCGGTTGCGACGGAATCGTTCTCGTTCACCACCGGCACGGCGCCGGTCTTGAGCAGCCGGCCGAGCGTAGCCGCAGCGTTGAGATAACGCCGGCGATCCTCGAGATCGTCGAGCGTCAGCAGCAATTGCGCCGCGGTGATGCCGTGGCCGGCCAGCAGTTCGGACCACAGGCCCGCGAGCCCGATCTGGCCGACCGCGGCGGCGGCCTGCGCGTCGGCAAGGCTCGCGCGGCCGCCCTTGTCCAATCCCAGCTTGGCCGCGCCCAGTGCGATCGCGCCCGAGCTGACCACGATCACCTGCTGCCCGCGCGCCCTCGCCGCGGCGATCTCGCCCACCAGCTGCGCCAGCCATTCGCGCCGCGGCTGGCCGTTGCCGACCAGCAGCGCCGAGCCGACCTTGATCACAAGGCGGGGGCAATGCGCGGCGTCGGCGAGATCTGCGAGATGGGCGATCGACATGGCGCGCGCTTAGCGGGAGTAGCCGGAAATTAGAACCGTGTTCGTCGCAGCTGCGACTCACCCCGGCTCAGAGGGGCGACCAGGGCTGCTCTTCGTCCGCATCCTCGACTTCGCCATCGGGATGCTCGGTCACGGTCTTGGCCGGCAGGTAGGACAGCACCGCGTCGAGCAGGGCCTCGATCCCCTCGCCCGTCGCGCCGGAGATCGGGAACACCTGGTCGGCCCCCGCTTCGAGGAGTTCCTCGGCATAATCGGCCGCGAGGTCGGCTCCGGAGAGATCGATCTTGTTGAGCGCGACCAGGCGCGGCTTATCTTCCAGCCCGCCACCATAGGCTTCGAGCTCTTCCTCGACGATCCGCATCGCCTCGACCGGATCGATCCCGCCGACGTCGATCAGATGAATGAGCACGCGGCAGCGCTCGATATGGCCGAGGAAGCGATCACCGATCCCGGCGCCGTCGGCTGCGCCTTCGATCAGCCCGGGAATGTCGGCCAGCACGAATTCGCGGCTCTTGTGGCGCACCACGCCGAGCTTAGGCACCAATGTGGTGAAGGCGTAATCGCCGACCTTGGCCTGCGCGTTGGAAACCTGGTTGATGAAGGTCGACTTGCCGGCATTCGGCAGGCCGACCAGCCCGGCATCGGCGAGCAACTTGAGCCGCAGCCACACGTACATTTCCTGCGCCGGCTCGCCGGGCTGGTGCTGGCGGGGGGCGCGGTTGGTGCTGGTCTTGTAGCTGGCGTTGCCGCGCCCGCCCATCCCGCCTTCGAGCATGGTCACCCGCTGGCCCACCTCGGTGAGGTCGGCCAGCACCGTCTCCCCGTCCTCGTCCGAGATCACCTGCGTGCCGAGTGGAACCTTTATGACAAGATCGTCCGCGCCCGCCCCGGTCCGGTCGCGGCCCATGCCGTGCCCGCCGCGCTTGGCCTTGAAATGCTGCGCGTAGCGAAAGTCGATCAGCGTGTTGAGCCCGCTCACCGCCTCGAATACGATGTCCCCGCCCTTGCCGCCGTTGCCGCCGTCGGGACCGCCGTATTCGACGTATTTCTCGCGCCGGAAGCTCACCGCCCCCGGCCCGCCCGCGCCCGAGCGAATGAAGATCTTGGCCTGGTCGAGGAAGTGCATCGGATGGTTCTAGCCGGTTAGGGGGATATTGTCGCGCACTGCCAGTGTGCCACGGATTGCTTCAGGCCGAGCCGAGCATGGTGCGGTCCGAGAACCGGTACGCAGTGGCCTTCAAGGCCCCGAGCACCGGAAGCGGAGGAAGTCGCCATTTGCAGGCCGGTCTGGAGCAATCCAGGGTACACTGGTGGAGCCGAGGGGGATCGAACCCCTGACCTCGTCATTGCGAACGACGCGCTCTCCCAGCTGAGCTACGGCCCCGTTCCAGTGCATCTGCCGACCTCCGAAATACATCGGCTGCCCGCGGGAGCGCGCCTCTTAGCGAAGAGGCATCGCCCGTGAAAGAGCTAATTTCAGCTTCCGCTGGCCGGCGGGCCCTGCACCACCGGCTGCGAGCTGAACACCGGCTGCTGGGCGGCCTGCGGCACGACCGGCGCCAGCGGCGCGCCGGCGGTGGGCTGCGGACCGTAGGTCGCATTGGTATAGACCGCGCCGCCGGCCGGAGCCGCGCCATACGCCGTCGTGGGTGCGTATTTGGCGTCCCACGCAGCCACCGCGATGCGCCACCGCTCCATGTCCTGATAGAAATGCTCGAACGCCGCCTCGAGCGTCGGCAGCTTGGCCATGGCGAAGGAATCGATGTCCTTCGGCGGGGTCTGCAACGCCTCCTGGCTCATCTGCAGCGCGGCGTCGCAGAAATATTCGCGCGCCGGCGGCAGGGCGAAATAATTGTAGACCGAGGTCAGATAGGCTTCGCGCGCGCGGATTGCCTTGACCCCAGCGCCGTATTCGGTGCGGTATTGCTTGTCGAGGTCGGCATTCACCTTGGTCAGGCGCTTGGCATTGGTCTTGAGCATCGCCTTGTAGCCATCGAGGATCGGCTGATAACGCGCGTCGAGGCAATTGAGCGCGGCCACGTTCCAGCCCGAGCGGAAGTTCCACACCGCCTCGGTCGGGTTGAGACGCGCGTTCACCGTGTTGCGGATGCCGTCGGGGCCGACCGTGGGCAGCACGATATTGAGCGAAGCCATGCGCGGCGGAAGCGGGCGCATCGGAATCGCTTCGGGCTGCGGATAGCCGATCACCACCACCGGCGGGGGCGGAGCCGAAGCGACCTTGGTCGGGCCGCAGCCGGCGAGCGAAGCGAGGCCGGCAACCACCGCAACCGCGCCGAGAGTGTTTTTCAGTCTGGCATTCATCGGGCCCAATCCCCTCCAAGCCTAAGCATCATTCTGCGGACGGTGACCCATATGCCGTCCGTTCTGTCGCCCGGATTAAGGATACGCCCTAGCGCCAAGATTGGCCAAAGAAAATGCCCGGGGAGCCTTTCGGCGCCCCGGGCACGGTGTTTCAACCCCTCGTTGCGATCAGTTGCGGCTATTGCCCATGAAACGCAGCAGGAACAGGAACATGTTGATGAAGTCGAGGTAGAGGGTCAGCGCCCCGAGCACCACCGCCTTGCCCGCCATCTGCGAGCCGGCGACATAGCGATACTGTTCCTTCAGCCGCTGGGTATCGTAGGCGGTCAGACCCGCGAAAACCAGCACGCCGATGATCCCGATCGCGTAATAGAGCGCCGGCGAGTGCAGGAACATGTTGATCACGCTCGCGATGATGATGCCGATCACGCCCATGATCAGGAAGCTGCCCCAGCCCGAAATGTCCTTCTGGGTGGTGTAGCCATAGAGGCTGAGGCCCGCGAAGGCACCCGCCGAGGCGAAGAAGGTCGCGGCGATCGAAGCCCCGGTATAGACGAGGAAGATCGTCGACAGCGACACGCCCATCAGCACGGCATAGGCCCAGAACAGCGCCTGCAGCGTGCCGGTGCTGAAGCGGTTTGCGCCGAAGCTCATCGCCAAGACGATCCCGAGGGGCGCGAGCATGACCACGAAGGCGAGTCCGCTGGTCATCACCGGGACGACCAAGCCCGAGTTCGCGAACAGCATCGCGACCAGGCCGGTGAGCAGCACGCCCGAGGCCATGTAGTTGTAGATCGACAGCATGTGCTTGCGCAGGCCGGCGTCGAACGTGACGCCTCCGGCAAGCGAGCCGCTGGTGCGGGGAGAAGTGCCGAAGCCCTGCTCGGTACCGCGGGGTTCGTTCCAAATTGCCATTACAAGCTCCATTCCGGCGCCGAGCGACGACAAGCCGGTAGCGCCAATATCGTGGCTGAAGCCCGCTTTTACAAGCGAAACCGGCAACGCTTCCTGAACGGACCTCAGGAGTTCGCGCGTGCTTCCGCGGCCATTTCGGCGCTGCGGTCGCGCGCGCCGCGCAGCGTGTCCTCGATCAGCCGGGCGAAGGCTCCACCGCGGTCGAGCACGTCCAGCCCGGCCTGGGTGGTCCCGCCGGGGCTGGCGACGCGCCGGGCGAGCTCACCGGGTGAATGATCGGAGGATGCGGCCAGCGCGGAGGCGCCCTCGACCATCGACAGGGCGAGCCGCTGCGCCTGCTCGGCGGGCAGGCCGAGCTCGGCAGCGCCCTGCGCAAGCGCATCGATGAAGCGATAGACAAAGGCCGGACCGGAGCCGGCCAGCGCGGTGACGAGGTCCATCAGGCCCTCGCTCTCGAGCCATTCGGCGGTGCCGAGCGGTGCCATCAGCGCATCGATCGCGCCCGGCGCCTCGTCCGACAGGCCCGCGCCGACCAGTGCGACCGGCGACTTCCCGAGTGCCGCCGCCAGGTTGGGCATGATCCGGACCACCGCCGCGGCGCGCGGAAAGCGCTCGGCCAGCGTTGTGAGTTCGACCCCGGCCAGGATCGAAAGGATCGTCGTTCCCGGCCCGGCGAGCCGTTCCACCTGCGCCGCGACATCGCCCAGCATCTGCGGCTTCACCCCGAGCAGGATCGCGTCGAAGGCGCCGTCGGCCGGGATTTCGCGCAGCAGGGTTACGCCCTCCGGTGCCGTTTCCAGCCTCGGATCGGAGATGGTGAAGCATGCGGCCGGGATGCCGCCCGCGAGCCAGCCGGCGAGCATCGCCCCGCCCATGTTGCCGCAGCCGATCAGGAGAATGGAGTGGAAACTGTTCATGGCCAAGCGGTTGGCCCAGCCCCGCGGAAGGGTCAAGCCTCTCCGGCCGCATCCACCAGCGCGCTGGCCAGCGCTTCGGCCGGATTCTTGTCGCCCCACAGCACGAACTGGAATGCGGGATAGAAGCGGTCGCACTCCGCCACCGCGCTTTCGACCGCGAACTGCGCCTGGCCAAGGCTCAGCAGCCCGTCGTCGCCAAGCATCAGCCCATGGCGATAGAGCAGCACGCCGCCGTTCGACCAGATGTCGAAATGGCCGAGCCAGAGCTGTTCGTTGACCAGCGCGAGCAGTTCGAAGGTCTGGCGGCGCTTCGCCTCGGGCACGCGGATATCGGGCAGGCACAGGAGTTGCAGGACCCGGTCTTCCGAGCGCCAGATCCCGCGAAGCTGATACTTGGTCCAGCTGCCCTGGATCTCGCCGGAAATCTCGTCGTCGCTGACGAATTCGCAGGGCCAGCCGCGCGCATCGAACAATTGCGCGAGCATGTCGACCGGCGCCGCGTCGTCGCCACCGATTTCCTCTTCGCCCGTTCGCATCATACCGTTCTCAAGTTTCGCGGATCCCGTGCAATCAATGCGTCGCCGCAGCCTTGTGCGGCAATCCGGCCCCCGTGCAGGCTTGGGCAAAACTCGACAAGACTGTTCACAAGTTGTGCAAAAAACCGTGCGTTACGATGGTTGCCGGCCGGTTAGGATTCGCCTCTCGCCCTTACGGAAGCGGATCGACCGCTTCGCCGTCGTCGCTCGTAAAGACCAGCGGAGTGATCCCGGCCTTCTTGAGTTTGGCGACGAAGGCGTTGGCTTCCTTTTCGCTTGCGAAGGGGCCGGTCACAAGCCGGCTCGAACGCCCGTACCGGGCCAGGTAAGGATCGCGGCTGCCGAGCAGCTGCGCGTTTTCGCGCTTGAAGCGGCGCCAGTCGAAGGCCAGCGCGTCGCGGTCGCGGCCGCTCGCCAGCTGCACCCAGATGCGGCTCGGATTGGTCGGCTTCTTCGGTTTGGCCTCCTTCTTCGGCTCGCGCGCAGTCTTGGCGTCTTTCTTGTCCGCCGCATCCTTGGCTTCGGCGTCCTTGGCGTCCTTCGCATCCTCGACCGGCTTCGGTGCGTCGCGTGCAGGATCGATCTTGGTGATATCGACCGCACCGGCCGCAGGCACCGCCGCACCCCTGGCTGCGCCCAGCCCGGCAAAGGCATCGGCCACTCGTGGCCGCTCGACAGGCGCGGTATCGACGGGTTTTTGTTCGACCGGCTTAGCCTCGACCCTCTTGGCTTCAACCGGCTTGGCTTCGACCGGCTTGGGCCTAATGGGCTTGAGTTCTTCCTGCTTCGGCTCCGGCGTCTTCGGTTCGGTTGGCGGGAGTTCCCGCGCGCCGGACGGCTTGAGCGAGAACGACGGCACCGGCGCGGTATCGGCCTTCGCCAGGGTGACCACCGCCGAAGGCGGTGGCGCCGCGGGCTTGGGCTTTTCGCCCAGCGGCTTGCCCGACGGCGTCAGCCGCGCGTCGAGCGCGGTGGATGCCACCGCGACCGGCTTGGCCCCGCTCGCATATTCGGCGATCCGCGGATCGTCGTGGCCGATCGCATCCGCTTCGGGGAAGTGGCCGAAAATACCCGCCGCCGCCTGCTGCGCCTTGGTCAGCTTGGGCATGTAGCGCAGATAGGGCGCGATCCGGTTGGCAAGCGACATCGGCATCACCGCATTCGCGATCGACACTGCCTCCTCCGTCTTGCCGAGCGCGGCCAGCGCGAAAGCCCGGGTCCGGTAGGCAGCAAGATCGCTGTGCTGCAGCAGCGGCAGCAGTGTGGTCTCCGATCCGTTCCGGTCGCCGCCGATCGCCTGGCTCAGTGCGAGCCAGCGGGTCACATCGTCGCTTGGCTTCACCGCCAGCGCCTCGCGGTAATATTGCTGGGCGTGGGCATTGTCGCCGACCAAATCGTAGGCCAGCCCGCGCTGCGCGGCATGCGCGCCGAGCTTGGCGCCTGCCGCTTCGGCATCGTTGAAATACTGGATCGCCTCGACCGGGCGCTTGCGGTTGACGAGCACCGCGCCCAGCCCCGCCTTGGCTTCCGCAGCCGACGAGGGCACCGCCTCGGCGCGCGAGAAGAAGCCGATCGCGGCATCGATATTGTCGAGATCGAGCGAGGCCCAGCCCGCCTTGAGCAGGGCATCGCCATCCTGGCCGTTGGACCCGAGCCGGCGCAGGGCTTCGGAAAGATCGGTCGCAGCCTGGGGCGGGAGCGGCTGGACGACCGGGCGCGAGCGCGGCACGTCGGGGATCGCGGTTCCGACCGGCGCCGCGTCCGCCTGCGCAAGCGCGGGCATCGCCATGCCGAATGCAAGCGCCGCCGTTAGCGCTCTCGAAGACCGGATGATGCTATTTGCCGTCGTCACACTCGTACTCGCGCCCGCTGCTTAGCGGACAAGTAACCATGTGGGGAAGCCGGTGTGAACGGGGAACGAACGGGTTCCCCCGCTTATGCACCGTTACGAGCGCGGCCTACTGGTTGTTCTGGCGGCCGAGGAAGCGCGGAATGCTGAGCGAGGGGCCCGAGCCTTCGTCCTCATCTTCATCCTCGTCCGGCGCCTTCGCAGCCCCGCGCGAGAGATTGGCCATGCGTTCGAACAAAGTGCTGCCGGCGCCCGGATCGGACCGCGAGGTCGGATCCGCATCGGCTTCCTCGCCGCTCGAAACCAGCCCGCGGCGACGCCCGCCGCCGAGCTGGACGTTCACCGGATCGTCCTGTCCGGCAAGGCGGCTGGCGTCGAGCAGCAGCTCGTCCTGCCCGCCCGGTCCCTCGGGAGATTCGGGCGCCTCGAGCGTCAGTTCGAGCGCATCGCCCTCGTCGTGACCCGAGACTTCGCCCCAGTCGTCCGCCTGGCCGTCGTCGTCTTCCTCCTCCTCGACGGCACCTGTCTGGATGTCGCCGCCGGTGAGCGAGGCGTAGCCGCCGTCGGCGGTTTCGTCGTAATCCTCCTCGTCACCCTCGTCATACACGGCCGGCTCATAGGCCTGCGGCATCGGGGCGGGCGGTACCGGCGCGGGCGCCGGCTCGGGCGCATAGCTGGTGGCCGCCAGCTCGTCCTGCGTCGGCAGCGGCAGCACCGGGCGCTTGGGCCCGCGCGGCGTGGAGAAATCGACCGGGCGCGAGGCCTGGTGCGCCATTTCGGCGGTCTGCTCGATCCCGGTCGCGACCACCGAGACGCGGATCTTGCCCTGGAGATCGGGATTGAACGCCGAGCCCCAGATGATGTTGGCTTCGGGATCGACCAGTTCGCGGATGTGGTTCGCGGCCTCGTCCACCTCGAGCAGCTTCATGTCGTCGCCGCCGATGATCGAGATGATCACACCCTTGGCGCCCTGCATGCTCACGCCATCGAGCAGCGGATTGGCGATCGCGCGTTCGGCGGCTTCGAGCGCACGGTTCTCGCCCTCGCCCTCGCCGGTGCCCATCATTGCCTTGCCCATCTCGCCCATCACCGAGCGCACGTCGGCAAAGTCGAGGTTGATCAGGCCCGGCATCACCATCAGGTCGGTGATCGAGCGCACGCCCTGCTGCAGCACTTCGTCGGCCAGCGCGAAAGCCTCCTTGAAGGTGGTTTCGGCCTTGGCGACGAGGAACAGATTCTGGTTCGGAATCACGATCAGCGTGTCGACGTGCTTCTGCAGCTCCTCGATCCCGGCCTCGGCCGCGCGCATCCGGCGGGTACCTTCGAACAGGAACGGCTTGGTCACCACGCCCACGGTCAGCACGCCCTTGCGGCGCGCCGCCTCGGCGATCACCGGGGCCGCGCCGGTGCCCGTGCCGCCGCCCATGCCGGCGGCGATGAAGCACATGTTCACGCCGTCGAACGAACGTTCGAGATCCTCGACCGTCTCTTCGGCCGCCGCGCGCCCGACTTCGGGTCGCGATCCGGCACCAAGGCCCTGGGTGATGTCCGGCCCGAGCTGGATCCGCGTTGCCGCGGTGGAATTGTTGAGCGCCTGCGCATCGGTGTTGGCGACGATGAAGTCCACGCCTTCGATTTCGGACTCGATCATGTTGGCGATCGCATTGCCGCCCGCACCGCCCACGCCGATCACGATGATCCGGGGACGCAGCTCGTCAACCGAAGGGGGGCCGATATTGATGCTCATCTAAGCTCTCCACGAGGATGCGGCGCATCCAAGATATGCATTGTTGCACTTGTGCCATATTTGGAATCGCGGGGGCACAGTTTTCCAAGCCTTATCCACAGTGACATTTCGGCCTTCTGTACGGCCTGGGCGATGCCAAATGGTCAGAAATATTCCTTAACCGCCTCGAATACGCGCCGTGCCAGCGCGATTCCGGTTAGCTTGAAGGTGGATTGGTAGCGCGGCCCGATCGAGCGGATGTCGACCGGATCGGCCGCGGCATAGAGCACCAGCCCCGCAAGCGTGGAAAAACCGGGCACGCCGTGCGCCTCGGGCAGGCCCCTGAGCGACGGCGGCTTGCCAATCCGCACCGGCCGGCCGAGCGCGCCCTGCGCATAGTCGGCGATCCCGGCGAGTTCGGCCCCGCCCCCAGTGAGCACCACCTGCTGTCCGTTCTGGCCAGTGAAGCCGAGCAACTTCAAGGCCTTGCCGATCTCGCCCACCAGCCGGTCGAGCTGACCGGTGATGACCGAGACCAGCTCCGAGCGCGGCACGCGGTTCTTGTCATCCGCATGGCGGGCCATCGGCCCGACCTGCTCCTCGCCCGGGCCATTGACCGGAATCAGCTCGCGATGGTCGCTCGGCGCGGCGATCGCCGAGCCTGAGACGCATTTGAGCCGTTCGGCCTGGAACCGGCGAATGCCGAAGTGCGACGCGATCGCATCGGTGATGTCGGCCGAGCCGGTCGGGATCGCCATCATGCCTAACAGCATCCCTGCGGCGTAAACCGAAACATTGGTGACTTCAGCCCCCAGTTCGATCAACGCAACGCCCAATTCGCGCTCTTCGGCGCTGAGACAGGCGTAGCCGGCCGCAACCGGCGAGGCGACCACCGCTTCGACCTCGAGATGAGCGTTCTGCACCGCCTCGGTGATATTGCGCACCGGTGCCCCGTCGGCCAGCATCACATGGATGTCGACTCCGAGCCGCTCGGCATGGAGGCCCTTGGGGTTGGCGACCCCGTGCGCACCGTCAAGCGTGTAATGGGCGGGCTGCGCGTGCAGCACCATCCGCCCGTCGGGCTCGATCCCGTCGCGCGCGGCGACCAGCAGGTGCTCGATGTCGTCTTCCTCGATCCGGCGCCCGCCGATCGGCACCTCGACCTGCGCGATCCGGCTCGCCAGCCCCGCGCCGGAGCAGCCGATCCACACGCTCGATACGCTGGTACCGGCGAGCTTCTCGGCCCGCTCGATCGCGTCGCGCACGGCATAGCTGGCCGACTGCATGTCGGTGACATAGCCGCGCTTGATCCCCTGCGCGGCGCGGTGACCGGAGCCGAGCACGACCATCTCGCCGTTCTCGGTCACACCGGCGATCATTGCCGAGATGCGGAACGAGCCGACGTTGATCGCGCCGAAAACCTTGGTGATGCGGGGGCCGGGGATGCGCGGGGCGGCTGCCATTATTCCTGCTGCGCCTCCTCGCTGGGAGCGGTTGCCGGAACCGAGCTGGCCTCCGAACGGCCCGGAATGCGCATGTAGATCCGTTCGGGCGCGCGCATGTCGAAGCTTGCGACCTTGCCGCCGAGCAGGCGGTTGACCCCGTCGAGCCGGGCGAAGGAGACCAGCGCGTCGGCCGAATCCTTGTCCCCTTGCGGCAGGGCCAGCACCTGGCCGGTCTTGAAGGTCAGGTTCCAGCGCCGGTTGCCGACCCATTCGGCCCCGGTGACCTGCGCCTTCAGTGCCGGCGCGGCATCGAGCAACTGGCCGAGCGCCGCGACCTGCTGGCCGGCGCCCGGCCCTTCGATCAGCAACTCGCCCTTGGCATTGGCTTCGGAGATCGGCTCGAGCTCGTGACCGGTTTCGTCGATCAGCACCAACCGGCCGGGCTTCTTCAGCACCGCGTGGGGCTGCCGCTCGACGATGTCGATCACCAGCGAATCGGGCAGCCGGCGCGAAACCCGCGCATCCTTGACCCAGCTCAGCTGCAGCAGCTTCTGCCGCACCGCCTCGATGTCGACCAGCGGCATCGCTTGGTCCTTCTGGTCGAGCGCAGCGTTGTAGACCTTGAGCGCATTCATCCGCTGGACCCCGCGCACATCGATGAACCGCACTTCGAAGCCCGCATCGCCTGCCAGCGTCGCAACCTGCTGCGCGGCCAGGGCCGGCACTCCCGCGAGGCTCGCGACGAACCACGCGAGCACGACCGCGCCGCCGAGGATCGCCGCGAGGAAAACCCGGTGGAGCTGTTCCTCGGTGAACGGCAGCCAGCGCATCAGCGCATCGACCACCATCCCGGTGGTGCTGCGCGCCTTGCGGACCTTGCGCGCGTTGTTGCGCGTGGCTGCAGCGCGGCGGACGCCCTGGGGCTTGCGCTTGATCGTCTGTGCCAAGCTACCCCCCCTTTGCCTCGTAGAAGGCCAGCGCCTCCGCCACGATCGCCTCGACCAGATCGGCGTAATCCATCCCGCAATGCCGCGCCTGCTCGGGCACCAGGCTGAGCGGGGTCATGCCGGGCTGGGTGTTGGTCTCGAGCAGGAACAGGCCTTCCTCGCCTTTCTCGTCGTCCCAGCGGAAGTCGGAGCGGGTCGCGCCGCGGCAGCCGAGCGCCTTGTGGGCCTTGAGCGCATAGTCCTTGCACAGCTCCGCGATCCGCTCGGGGATCTTCGCGGGACAGACGTGCTCGGTCATGCCGTCGGTGTATTTGGCGGTGAAATCGTAGAAGCCCGACTTCGGGACCAGCTCGGTCACGGTCAGCGCCTTGCCGCCGATCACCGCGGTGGTCAGTTCGTGCCCGCGGATATACGGCTCGGCCACCAGTTCGTCGAATGTCTGCCACGGGCCTTCGGCATCACGCCTGATCGGATTGCCGCAATTGCTCTCGGCGGTGACGATCGCCACGCCGACCGAGGAGCCCTCGTTGACCGGCTTGAGCACATAGGGCCGCGCCAGAGGATCTGCCGCGTAAAGCTCCTCGCTCCTGACCACGCGCCCGCCCGGCATCGGAATGCCGTGGGGCTTGAGGATCAGCTTGGTCAGCTCCTTGTCGATCGCGATCACCGAGGTCGCGAGGCCCGAATGGGTATAGGGAACGCCCATCAGGTCGAGCATGCCCTGCACCGTGCCGTCTTCGCCCGGCACGCCGTGCAGCGCGTTGAACACGATGTCCGGCTTCGCCTCCGCGATCCGCGCGGCCACGTCGTGCCCCATGTCGATCAGCGTGACCCGGTGCCCGCGGCTCTCGAGCGCATCGGCAACGCCGTTGCCGCTCATCAGCGAAACCTCGCGCTCGTTCGCCCAGCCGCCCATCAGCACGACGATGTGGAGTTTGGGGAGGGTGCTCACGGTCTGCCTACTCGCTGGATTTCCCACTGGAGATCGACGCCCTGGCTTTCGCTCACGCGGCGGCGGACCTCTTCGCCCAGGCCTTCGATGTCGGCGCTGGTGGCGGTGCCGGTGTTGATCAGGAAATTGGTGTGCTTTTCGCTCACCTGCGCCCCGCCGATGGAGAGACCGCGGCAGCCGGCCGCGTCGACCAGTTGCCAAGCCTTCTTTCCGTCGGGGTTCTTGAAGGTCGAGCCGCCGGTCTTGCTGCGCAGCGGCTGCGATTCCTCGCGCGCGGCGGCGATCCGGTCCATCTCGGCGCCGATCGCGGCGGGATCGCCCGGGGTGCCGCGAAAGCGTGCGGAGACGACGGTCGCGCCCGGTGGCAGGGCCGAATGGCGATAGGTGTATTCGAGATCGGCGGCGGGGAGGTTGAGCGAGCTGCCGTCCGCCAGCACCACGTCGCAATCGACGAGGATATCCGCGACCTCGCGGCCGTAGGCGCCACCGTTCATCCGCACGAAGCCGCCGACCGTGCCTGGAATGCCGCGCAGGAATTCGAGCCCGGCGATCCCGTTGTCGCGCGCAGTGGAGGCCACGAGGATCCCGCTCGCTCCGCCGCCGCAGCGCAGGGTCGTGTCGTCCAGCTTCTCGACCTGGGCGAAGGGCTTGCCGAGGCGGATCACGATCCCCGGTACCCCGCCGTCGCGCACGATCAGGTTCGAGCCCAGGCCCAAGGCCATCACCGGCACGCGACCGTGGAGCTGGGTGAGGAAATGGGTGAGATCCTTGAGGTCGGCCGGCTCGAACAGCCAGTCGGCCGCCCCGCCCGCCTTGAACCACACCAGCGGCGCGAGCGGCGCGTCGGGCGTGAGCTTGCCGCGCACCTCGCGGACATTGAGCTTGGGCGCGACGGTGACTTCGTCGATGTCCGAGAAGGGCGCGCGGTTCATGCCGCCTGCTCCCGCGCCTGGGCGATCGCCGGAGCGAGGCCGGCGGCCCATTTGGTGATGTCGCCCGCGCCCAGGCAGACCACCAGATCGCCGTCCTGCACGATCCCGGCAAGCGCCTCGGCCAGTTCGCCCGGCCCGGCGATCTCGCTCGCCGAACGATGGCCGCGATCCTTGAGGCCCTGCACCAGAACGCCGCTGTCGACCCCTTCGATCGGGCTCTCGCCCGCCGGATAGACCGGCGCGGCGAAGACCATGTCGGCATCGTTGAAGCAGGTCTGGAACTCTTCCATCAGATCGCGCAGGCGGGTGAACCGGTGCGGCTGGACCACTGCGATCACGCGGTTCCCGGCCGCCTCGCGCGCGGCGGAAAGCACCGCGCGGATTTCCACCGGATGGTGCGCGTAATCGTCGATCACCGTCGCGCCGGCAACTTGGCCCACGCGGGTGAAGCGGCGCTGTACCCCGGCGAACTTGGCGAAGCCGGTGCGGATCACTTCGTCCGGACATCCCATCTCGACCGCCACCGCGACGGCGGCCAGCGCATTCTGGACGTTGTGACGTCCGGGCATCGGGAGCTGGATGTTCTCGATCCGGCGCTGGCTGCCGTCGCGCTGGCGGATCACCGCGTCGAACAGATTGCCCCCGCCCTCGGGCCGGATCGCATCGCCGCGCACGTCGGCCTGGGCCGAGAAGCCATAGGTCTGCACCCGGCGGTCGCGGACCTTGCCGATGAGTTCCTGCACCACCGGATGATCGATGCACAGCACTGCGAGCCCGTAGAACGGCACGTTCTCGATGAATTCGACGAAGGCGTCCTTCACCGCGTCGAACGAACCGTAATGGTCGAGATGCTCGGGATCGATATTGGTGACGACCGCAATGGTGCCGTCGAGCCGCAGGAAGCTGCCGTCGCTCTCGTCCGCCTCGACCACCATCCAGTCGCTGCCGCCGAGGCGGGCGTTGGAACCGTAGTTCTCGATGATCCCGCCGTTGATCACGGTGGGATCGATCCCGCCCGCATCGAGCAGCGCGGCGATCATGCTGGTGGTGGTGGTCTTGCCGTGGGTTCCGGCCACCGCGACGGTCGACTTGAGCCGCATCAGTTCGGCCAGCATCTCCGCGCGGCGGACCACCGGCACGCGCGCTTCCAGCGCCGCGGCGACTTCGGGATTGGTGCGGCGCACCGCGGTAGAGGTCACCACCACTGCCGCGTCTCCGAGGTTCTCGGCTGCGTGGCCGATCATCACCTTGATCCCGCGTTTGCGCAGCCGTTCGACCGAGGCGCTTTCGGAAATGTCCGAGCCCTGCACCGTATAGCCGAGGTTGTTCATCACCTCGGCGATGCCGGACATCCCGATCCCGCCGATGCCGACGAAATGGATCGTGCCGATATCGGTGCCGACGCCCTTCATGCCGCAACGTCCCTGGCCAGCGCGGTATCGCCCGGCACGATCGTCTCTCCGGCATTGACCCGGATCACATCCATCAGCGGCACCCCGCCGAAGCCCTCGACCAGGTCGGCAAGGTCTTTCGCAGCATTGGGCCGCCCGCAGTTCCACGCCGCGTGCGCCGCATTGGCCAGCGTCTCGGGATGCTGGGCCATCGCCTGGATCTGCTTGGCGAGTTCCTTTGCGGTGAAGGCCGGCTGGCGGATCGAGCGTGCGCCCCCGGCCTTGACCATCTCGCGGACATTGGCCGCCTGGTGATCGTCGGTCGCGATCGGCAGCGGCACCAGGATCGCCGGGCGCCCGACCGCGGTCAGCTCGGCGATGGTCGAGGCACCGGCCCGGCCGATGAACAGGTGCGCGTCGGCCAGGCGGATTTCCATATCCTCGAAATAGGTGCCGAGCTCGGCCGGGATGCCGTGGCTGGCGTAGCGCTCGCGCACCGCATCGATGTCTTCGGCGCGGCACTGCTGGGTGACCTGCAGGCGCGAGCGCAGCGCCGGCTGGAGCATCGCGAGCCCATCGGGCACAACTTCCGACAGCACCCGCGCGCCCTGGCTGCCGCCGGTGACCAGCACCCGCAGCAGCCCGTCCTCGGTGAAGGCGGGATAGGGTTCGTCGCGCAAGGCGAGCACTTCGGCGCGCACCGGATTGCCGACCAGATGGACCTTGTCGAGCAGCTTGTCCTTGAGCCGCGCGACTTCGGGATAGGCGGTCGCGATCGCATCGACCCGCCCGGCGAGCAGGCGGTTGACCCGCCCCAGCACCGCGTTCTGTTCGTGGAGCACGCTGGGGATCCGGGCCGAGGTCGCTGCCAGCAGCGCAGGCAGCGCCGGATAGCCGCCGAAGCCGACCACCGCGCTCGGCTCGAAGCTCTCGAACAGCCGCAAGGCCATGCGCCGGCCTTCGAGCACCGCCTTGATCCCGCCCGGCCACTTGAGCGGATTCTTGCCGAACCGCCCGGCCGGCAGGACATGCGCGGGAAGATAGTCGGGCTTGCCCGGGATCGCCGCGCCGCGCGCATCGGTGACCAGGGCGACATGGTGCCCGCGCCGGTGCAGTTCGCTCGCCAGCGCGAAAGCCGGGATCAGATGCCCGCCGGTGCCTCCCGCCGCGAGCACGTAATGTCTGGTAGCGCCGCTCATGTCTTCGTCCTTTTCGGGCGCAAGCTGATCTTGCGCGCCGGCCGTCCGGTTTCCGGCCCGGGCAGGAATGCCAGCCAGTCGAACCCGTCGCGGCTTAGATACGGGTTGCGGCGGGTCAGCGCCAGCATCAGGCCCACGGTAAGGCACAGCGCGATGGTGGATGACCCACCATAGGACACCAGCGGCAGCGTCATCCCCTTGGACGGGAACAGCTGCAGGTTGACCAGCACGTTGATGAAGGCCTGCCCGCCGATCAGCGAGACCAGCCCGGCGGCGGAGAGGATCGTGAACAGGTTCTCCTCGTCCACCAGCCGCACCAGCACGCGGATCACGATCGCGAGATAGATCAGCACGATCAGCCCGCAGACCAGCAGGCCGAATTCCTCGCCGATCACCGAGAAGATATAGTCGGTATGGGCTTCGGGCAGCGAGTATTTGCGGATGCCCAGGCCGATGCCGGTGCCGGTCCAGCCCCCCGCCATCAGCGTGCGCCGCGCGAGATCGACCTGGTCGAAGGCGGTCCCGCCGCCGAGGAAGGCGTCGATCCGGTGACGGGCGTTGTCGTAGAGGAGATAGGTCGCGGCGAGCGCAGCCGAACCGGCAGCCGCCAGCAGGCCGATGCGCCTGAGGTCGATCCCCGACAGCAGCACCAGCACGAACCAGGTGCCGAGGTAGAGGATCGCCGAGCCGAAATCGGGCTGCGCCATCAGCAGGCCGGCGATCAGCAGCACCAGCCCGGTCGCGATGGAAATCACCGGCAGGCGCGGATCGCGCACCCGCCACGCCAGAATCCAGGCCATGGTGATCGCGAAGCCCGGCTTGAGGAATTCGGACGGCTGCAGCTTTATCCCGAGATTGAGCCAGCGCCGGGCACCGTTGACCTCGCCGCCGATCAGCGGAACCAGCATCAAACCGACCAGCATCGCGCCGCACAGCAGGATCGCACCGCGCCGGGCCCACTCCTTGGGCGCCATCGACACCCCCAGCATCACGGTGAGGCCCACGAGCTGGAACCGCAGGTGCATCCAGTAGAAATAGAGATCGTCGAGCTTGACCGCCGCGGTCGAGAGCCGCCGCGCGCTGGCCGGCGATGCGACCGCCACCGCCATCGTCCCGATCGCCATCAGGCTGAGGATCAGCGCGAGCAGCACCCGGTCGATCTCGCGCCACCAGATCCGCAGCTGGCTGCGCTTGTCGAGCCGCCGGCGCGGCTTCTGCAGCACCAGCGCGCTGCCGCCCGCGCGCGGGACATAAGGTTGCGGAATGGCGGGCGGCAGGCTCATGCGGCGGGCCTCGCATCGTCATCGCCGGTCAGCGCGCCGACGATCTCGCGAAAGGCGTCGCCGCGCATCTCGTAATCGCGGAACTGATCGAAGCTGGCGCAGGCCGGGCTGAACAGCACCACATCGCCGGGTTTCGCCGCGGCGATCGCCCGCGCAACCGCTTCGCTCAGCAGTTCGCAGCGTTCGACATGGGTTACGGAATCGAGGATTTCGGCAAAACGCGGCCCGGCCTCGCCGATGGTGTAGGCGGCGGCGACGTTGTCGAAGAATTGCTCGCATTCGCCGAGGCCGTCGCCCTTGGGCAGCCCGCCCAGAATCCAGTGGAGGCGCTTCTCCGGAGCAGGCGGGAAGGCGGCGAGCGCAGGCGCGGTGGAGGCGGGGTTGGTCGCCTTGCTGTCGTTGATGAACAGCACTCCGCCGAAGGTGCCCAGGCGTTCCATCCGGTGCGGCAGGCCTCTGAAGCTGGCCAGCCCCGCCAGTATCTGGTCGCGCGAAAGGCCAAGTTCCATCGCCAGCGCTGCCGCGATCGCGGCGTTCTGGAGGTTGTGCGGCCCCTGCAGCGACGGCCAGCCGGCCTGCTCGCCCACCCACTTGTCCGCCGCCATGCACACCGCCCGGCCATCCGTCCGCCGGGCGATTTCCCGGTCGCAGACAGCCCGGGTCGACTCGTCCTCGCAGCCGAACACCGCAAAGCGCTCGGGCCGCTGCAAGGCGAACAGCCGCGCCTTGGACTCCGCATAGGCCTCGAACCCGGCGTAGCGATCGAGGTGGTCGGGAGTGATGTTGGTCAGCGCGGCCGCTTCGCAATCGAGCGAAAAGGTCAGGTCGATCTGGTAGCTCGACAGTTCGAGCACATAGACCCCGCCTTCCGGCAGCGGCTTCTGCCCGAGGATCGGCAGGCCGATGTTGCCGCCCATCCGTGCCGGCACTCCCGCGCTCTCGAGCAAATGATGCACCAGCGCGGTGGTGGTCGACTTGCCATTGGTCCCGGTAATCCCGACCACCTTGTGCGGCGGAAGATCGGGCCGCGCCTGCGCGAACAGTTCGATATCGCCGATCAGGGGCACGCCTGCGCCTTTGGCACGCTCGGCGATCGGATGGACGTTGATCGGCACGCCGGGGGAAACCACCACCGCGTCGAAACCGCGAAGGTCGATTTCGAGCGGATCCGCCAGCTCGGCCCGGCCTTCCAGCACGGCGCGGGCATTGTCCTGCCGATCCCACGCAACCACCCGCGCCCCGCTCGCCAGCAGGCATTCCGCCGCGGCCAGACCCGAACGGGCGAGACCGAGGACGGCGTAAGTCTTGCCGGCGAAGTGGGGGGAGCGGATCACCTGAGCTTGAGCGTCGAGAGGCCCAGCAGCGCGAACACGATCGAGACGATCCAGAAGCGGATCACCACGGTCGATTCCGGCCAGCCGAGCTGTTCGAAATGGTGGTGGATCGGGGCCATGCGGAACACCCGCTTGCCGGTACGCTTGAAGAAGAACACCTGAATGATGACCGAGGCGGTTTCGAGCACGAACAGCCCGCCGATGATCAGCAGCACGATCTCGTGATGGCTCGCGACCGCGGTCGCGCCCAGCGCCCCGCCGAGCGCGAGACTGCCGGTATCGCCCATGAACACGGCTGCCGGCGGCGCGTTGAACCACAGGAAGGCGAGCCCCGCCCCCATGATCGCGGTGCAGAAGATCGCCAGCTCGCCCGCCCCCGGAACATGCGGAATGCCCAGGTAATGCGCATAGTCGACGCGGCCCGCGAGATAGCAGATGATCGCGAAGGTGCCCGCGGCGATGATCACCGGCATGGTCGCGAGCCCGTCGAGCCCGTCGGTCAGGTTCACCGCATTGCCGAAGCCGACGATCACCGTGGCCGCGAAGACATAGTAGAACGGCCCCAGCGGAATGCTGCGGCCCGAGAAGAACGGGACGTAGATGTTGGTCACCCCGACCTGGTCGACGATGATCCATGCCGCGATCCCGGCAACCACGAATTCGGCCAACAGCCGCACCTTGCCCGAAACGCCCTTGTGGCTGCGCTTGGTGACCTTGTCGTAATCGTCGAGGAAGCCGATGAAGCCGAAGCCGACCGTCACCGCCATGCAGGCCCAGGCGAAGGGATTACGCAGGTCCATCCACAGGACCATCGAGATCAGCAGCGAGGTCAGGATCATCAGCCCGCCCATGGTCGGCGTGCCGGTCTTCGCCAGATGGGTCTTGGGCCCGTCGGCGCGGATCGGCTGGCCCTTGCCCTGGCGCACCCGCAGCATCGAGATGAATTTCGGGCCGATCAGCAGTCCGATCAGCAGCGCGGTCATCAGCACCGCGCCCGCACGAAACGTCTGGTAGCGCACCAGATTGCCCAGCGGCCCCTCGAAGCCCAGCCAATGCGCGATAAGATAGATCATCGGCCTTCCTTGCGCCCATCCTTGCCTTGGGCGAAATGGGCGACAAGCCGCGCCAGTCCGACCGAATTCGATCCTTTCACGAGGATTGCGTCACCCCCCGACAGTCCGAATTCCTCCAGCACCGAGATCGCTTCCTCCGGATTTGCGCAATGGGCGAAGCGCGGGGCCTTGCCAAGCGCGAACCCCGCGCCTTTCCCCAATTCGCGCACCAATGCTTCCATTTCGGGACCGACCAGCACCGCGAAGTCGACATTGGCGGCGGCGAGCGGTTCGACCAGCGAGGCGTGGAACCCCGGGCCGAAGTCGCCCAGTTCCTTCATCGCTCCCAACACCGCGATCCGGCGCTTCGCTGGCGTGTGCCCCAGTTGCGCCAGGGTTGCCCGCATCGATGCGGGATTGGCGTTGTAGCTTTCGTCGATCAGCAGCGCCTGCCCGCCGCGGACCGCGATCCGGTGCCGCGCGCCGCGCCCCTTGAGTCCGCCCATCTCCGCCAGCGCAAGGCCCGCGGCGCCGAGATCGCCGCCGGCGGCACGCACCGCCGCCAGCACGCACAGCGAATTGGCGATCCAATGGCCGCCGGGCTCGGCCACCGTGTAGCACAGCCGCCGGTCGCCGAGGTCGGCGGTGACGAGCGAGCTGCCGTTGTCGTGCGGGATCGCGTCGAGCAGGCGGACATTCGCATGCGGAGCGCTGCCGAAACTGACGATCTTCGCGCCGGCCTGCATCGCGGCCGCTTCCAGCCGGCGGAAATGCGGACTGTCCGCCGGGATCACAGCGGTGCCGCCCGGCTCGAGGCCGAGGAAAATCTCCGCCTTGGCGTCGGCGATCGCCTCTTCGCTGCCGAGCATCTCGATATGCGCCGGCGCGATAGTGGTGATCACCGCGACATGCGGGCGGACGAAGCCGGTGAGAAATTCGATCTCGCCCGCATGGTTCATGCCCATCTCGAAAATGCCGAACTTGCTGCGCGCGCTCATCCGCGCGAGGCTGAGCGGAACCCCGACATGGTTGTTGTAGCTGCGCACCGAGCGATGCGCCGCCCCGCGGCTGGAACGATCGAGCGCGGCGAAGATCGCCTCCTTGACCCCGGTCTTGCCGACCGAGCCGGTAACGCCAACCACCTTGCCCGCGATCCGCGCGCGCGCCGCCCGGGCCAGCGCCTCAAGTGCGCTTGAGGTATTCTCGACCAGGATATGCGGCCGGTCGATCGGCCGGTCGACCACCGCCGCGGCGGCGCCGTTGGCAAAGGCCTTGTCGAGAAAGGCGTGCCCGTCGCTCGCCTCGCCCTTGAGCGCGAAGAACAGATCGCCTTCGACCACGTCGCGGCTGTCGATCTCGACGCCCGAGACCTGGAACTGGCCGGAGGGCTTGCCCCCGGTCGCGACCGCGATCGAAACCGCGTCCCACAGGGCCAGCGGAAGCGCGTCGGAGGTCTGGGGCAGCCAGGCCAAAGGCAGCGGCAGGGATTGGGGAAGCGAGGCCATCAGGCGAAGCTCCCCTGCGGGGCGGCGCATTCGCGCGCCACCGCCACGTCGTCGAAAGGTAGGATCGTCATGGTGTCTCCCGCACCGATAATCTGCCCCTGCTCGTGGCCCTTGCCAGCGATCAGCACGATGTCGCCCTCACCCGCCTCGGCGATCGCGGCAGCGATCGCGGCGTGCCGGTCGCCGATCTCGCGCGCGCCGCGGGCACCGCTGTTCGCGCCCTGCAGCACCATCGCGCGGATCGCCGCCGGGTCTTCGCCGCGGGGATTGTCGTCGGTGACGATCACCACGTCGGAATGCGCAACCGCGGCCTTGCCCATCTCCGCGCGCTTGCCCCGGTCGCGGTCGCCGCCCGCGCCGAACACGGTGATCAGCCTGCCGCCCCGCCCTTCGGCCACATGCGGGCGGAGTGCGGCCATGGCAGCCTCGAGCGCGTCGGGGGTGTGCGCGTAATCGACATAGACCGGTGCCCCGGCGGCGGTGATCGCTGCGCGTTCGAGCCGTCCGCGCACCGGCTGCAACCGGCCGAGCGCGTCGAACGTCGCCGCCGGATCGCTGCCCGTCGCGATCGCCAGCCCCGCCGCGACCAGCGCGTTGGCGGCCTGATAGGCGCCGATCAGCGGCAGCTTCACCTTCACCGGCGAGTCTTCGAACGAGAGTGTCAGCTCCTGCCCGAGCTGGCCCGGCGTGCGGCCGAGGAGACGGATCGCCGAGCCTTGCTCGCCCACGGTGAACAGCTTGAGGCCGCGCGCCCGCGCGTGTTCCCAAGCACGGCCCGACCACTCGTCGTCGGCCCAGATCACCGCTGCGCCGCCGTCGACCACGACCTCGTCGAACAGCCGCATCTTGGCTGCGAAATAGTCGTCCATGTCCTTGTGGTAATCGAGATGGTCGCGGCTCAGATTGGTGAAAGCCCCGGCCGCGACGGGCAGGCCCTCGTTACGGAACTGCGAGAGTCCGTGGCTCGACGCCTCATAGGCGACATGGGTCACGCCTTCCTGCGCGAGCCCGTGCATGTTTGCGAGGAAGGTGACGATATCGGGCGTGGTCAGCCCCGTCGAGACGCTCTCGTCGGGCGTGGTCACCCCCAGCGTGCCGATCGACGCCGCGCGCTCGCCTGCCATCCGCCACAGCTGGCGCGTCATCTCGACGGTGGAGGTCTTGCCGTTGGTGCCGGTGACCGCGACGATCGTCTGCGGCACCGGGAGAAAGAACTGCGCGGCCAGTTGCGCGAAGGTGCGCCGCGGCTCGGCCGAGGAGAAATGTGCCGCGCCTTCTACCCTGACTTCGGGAGCGGCGACCACCGCCACCGCTCCGGCGGCGATGGCGGCGGGAATGAAGTCCTCGCCGTTGAACTTGGCCCCCCGGAACGCGCCGAAAACGGTGCCGGGCGCGACCTTGCGGTGATCGATCGCAAAGCCGGTCACGATGGCTTCGGCATTGCCGGGGGCCGCCAGGCCCGCCGCTTCGGCCAGCCTGCCCAGCTTCATTGCGCATCGCTCCCGCCCACCAGCGGCGCGAGATCGGAGAGGTCGATATCGTGCCGGTCGTCGGGCATCACGCCGAGCAGCGGGCCGATCCGCGGGACCAGCCGGCCGACGATCGGGGCGGCGTTCCACGCGGCAGTGCGCTGGAACGAGCTGGCGGCGGTGCCCTGCGGCTCGTCGAGCATCGCGATCACGACATAGCGCGGACGGTCCATCGGGAAGGCCGAGGCGAAGGTCGCGATGACCGAATGCCGGCGATAGCCGCCGGCCCCGGGCTTCTCGGCACTGCCGGTCTTGCCGCCGACCCGGAAGCCCGGCGCGTCGGCCTTCTTGCCGGTGCCGTACAGCGCGATCATCCGCAGCAGCTGATTCATCCGCGCGCTGGTAGAGGCCTTGAACACCCGGTGGCCCGGCGCCGCATGCCCCGGCTCGACCTTGAGCAGGGTCGATGGCCGCCAGATGCCGCCGTTGACCAGCGCGGCATAGGCCGAGGCCAGATGCAGCGGGGTAACCGCGACGCCGTGGCCGTAGCCGACCGTCATCGTCCGCAGACGCGGCCAGGTGCCGCTGGTCCAGATCGGAAACCCCCGCGCGGGCAGCTCGATATAGGGCCGCTCGTTGAAATGCAGGCTGGCCATCGCGGCCTTCATCCGCACCGGACCGAGCTCGTCCGCGATCTGCGCGGCGACGATGTTCGAGGAGTGGATCAGCATCTCGGGGACGTTGAGCGAGGATCCTAGATCTTCATCGTCGTGAATCGTGAAACCGGCAACATGCAGCTGCGCCGCCGGATAGCGGCGCGCAAGGTTGTTGACCACTCCCGCGTCGATCGCGGCGGCGACGGTCAGCGGCTTGAAGGTCGAGCCGAGTTCGTACACCTGGTTGGTCACCCGGTTGAACATGTTGGCTTCGCCCGCCGCGTCGATCTTGTTCGGGTCGAATTCGGGCAGCGAGGCGAGCGCGAGCACTTCGCCCGTATCGACGTCGAGCACGATGCCCGCCGCGCCCTTGGCATCGACCGACAGCATGCCGCGGCGCAATTCGTCCTCCAGCGCGCCCTGCACCCGGCTGTCGATCGACAGCGCGACCGGCCGGCTGCGGGTGGCGGGATCGAGCAATTGCTTGTCGAGCACGGCCTCCATGCCGACCCGGCCGTGCCCGTCCGAAGCGACATAGCCGAGCACATGCGCGGCCATCGAGCCTTGCGGATAGTGGCGGTCGGTCTCGCGCGGGACTTCCAGCGCGACCTCGCCGATCGCCTGCACCCGGTTCGCCTCTTCCGGCAGCACCCGGCGGCGCAGATAGCCGGCCTTGCCGTCCGCCAGGCGCCCGGCCAGCCAGCGGACGTCCATGTCGGGGAAGATCCGGACCAGTTCGCGCGCGACTTCGGCGGGCGACTTGACCAGCGGCGAACCGCCGTCGCCCAACGCCCCGGGATTGTACCACAGTGCATAGGCGGGGAAGGCGCGCGCGAGCGGCACGCCGTTGCGATCGGTGATCTCGCCGCGCTCCGGCAGCAGCGCCTCGGCCATCGATTCCCGCGAAGGGCCCGGCTGGACCACGCCGATCCAGGCGATCCGCAGCAGCGCGATGCAGGCGAGCAGGGTGAACAACCCCATCACGATCAGCACCCGCAGCCGGGCGGTGAAGAGCGAGCGCTGGCGGGTGTTGACCAGTTCGACACGGCCGCTGGAGATCGCCGTGCTGAAGGTGAGCGCGTTCACCGGACGCTCGCCTTCACATTCTGGATCGCGACCCGTTCGGCCGGGCGGATCAGCCGTTCCGCCAGATCGGGCTTGGCAATCGGGCGCGGCGGGTTCTTGCGCGAGACCTCGGCGGCCATCGCCTCGCCGGCGATCGGCGGGACCATCGCCGCGAAGGACGAACCCTCGCCCTTCGTGCTCGGCGCGTTGGCGACCATGATCGGCTCCGGCGCACCCTTGGCCCGCGGCGTGCCGAACTGGGCGAGCTGGCGCTCGCCTTCGAGATACTGGCTCGCGGTGGGCGCCTTGTAGCCGAAATCGACATCGTTCCACGTCGCGAGTTGCTGCTGGTTCGAGCGGGTCTCGAACTCGGTCTCGAGCATGGTCTTCTGGTCCTGCAGCGCCACGATCTGGCGCTCGGCCCGCTGGACCTGGCTGCGCACCGCATTCACCCGCAGGTGCAGCGCGAGATAGAGCGCGGTGCAGGTCACCAGCACCGCGGCCCAGCCGATCTTGCGCAGGCGGCTGCCGCCGAGCGGGTTGGTCACGTTCATGCCGCCGCCCTCCCCGGCGCGCCGGTGCGGGTCGCGGCGCGAAGCGTGGCGGAGCGGGCGCGCGGGTTGCGATCGAGCTCGGCCGCCGAAGGACGGATGGCCTTGGAGAGATCGGCAAAGGTCGCCTGTGCGGCGTCGTTGGCCACCGGCAGGTGACGCGAGCCCTGCCCGGCGCCGCCCGAGGCATCGCGCAGGAAGCGTTTCACGATCCGGTCTTCGAGGCTGTGGAAGCTGACCACCGCCAGCCGCCCGCCCTCCTTGAGCAGCGTCTCGGTCGCGTTGAGGGCCGTTTCGAGCTCGCTCAGTTCGGCATTCACGTGGATGCGAACCGCCTGGAAGCTGCGGGTCGCCGGATCCTTCGGCGCGCCGGGCCGGTGGCCGAGCGCCTTGCGCACCACCCGCGCGAGATCGCCGGTGGTTTCGAGTGGGCGCGCAGCGACGATCGCCCGCGCCACGCGCCGCGACTGGCGCTCCTCGCCATATTGATAGAGCACGTCGGCAATCTCGGCCTCGTCCGCCCCGTTGAGGAAATCGGCGGCGGAAAGGCCCTCCCGACTCATGCGCATGTCGAGAGGGCCCTCCATGGCGAAGGCAAACCCGCGCCCCGCCTGGTCGAGCTGCATGGAAGACACGCCGATATCCATCACCACCCCGTCGACCGAAGCGATCCCCGCCTCGGACAGCGCGGCGAGCATCTCGGAAAAGCGGCGCGGATGGAGGATCAGGCGCGGCGGATTCTCGGTGGTTTCGGACCATTTGCGGCCCTCGGCGATCGCATCGGGATCGCGGTCGAAGGCATGGACGGTGGCCCCGGCATCGAGCAGGCGCCGGGTGTAGCCGCCGGCGCCGAAGGTGGCATCGACGATCACGTCGCCGGGCTGCGGATCGAGCGCGGCGATCACCTCGTCGAGCAGCACGGGGATATGCGGGGCGAGAGGCGAAGCGGGGGGCTTGCTCATCCCTTCTTCCCCTTCGCCTCGGCGGCGAGCGCGCGGCAGGCGGCCTGCGCCGCCTCCCAGCCCTCGCCCATGCGGTAGAGTTCTTCGGGATTCCACAGGGTGAAGAAGGTCCCGGCACCGTGGAAGAACACTTCGCCTTCGAGGCAGCCGACATCGGCGAGGTGCTGCGGCATCACAAAGCGGCCGCTGTCGTCGAACGGCAGGCGGGCGAAGCCGAACAGCTGGATGCGGCGGCGGTCGCTGTCGAAATCGGGCTGGCCGAGACGGATCGCGCGCTCTTCCTCTTTATCGAGCTGCGCCTCGAGCTCGCCTTCGCGCGACAGGCCGAAGCCCACCAGGCAGTTCCAGCGGTGATGCTTGTCGAGGCACAGCATCTTCCCGCCGCTCGACTGGGCGACCGTCTTCCGGAAGCCGGAAGGCAGCACAAAACGGCCCTTCTCGCCCTTGAGCGAGAATTCCTGACCGCTGTAGATGACCTGCCTTTCCCCTGTCACGTGCCCTTACCCTGCCTTGGGCCAAAGTCTTCACCACCGGACAGACTCCCTCCGCTCCGTGCCGCGCAACGCCGCGGCCCGACCCCCCGGAATCCGGGGATGCAACGGGAACAGTTTGTCCGATGGAAACACCGTGTAACCCGGCCCAGACGGGGATGGAAGGGAAAATCACGGGAATTTCGGGGATTTAGTGATAATCAATTGTTTTATTGATGTTTTTCAGTAGCGCACAACGCGTAAAACTCGTCCGTGTTCCATTGATGTTCCATTCGAATTCAAGGGTTTGCGCGCGAATCCGGACAAATCGAGTCGCTGTGTCCCGCAAAATCCCCGAATTTCGAAAGATCGCCCCGCCGCGCGCTTCGCGGCACGGCAGCCGCATCAATGCGGGCGGTTGCCGCCGCCGGCATGGGCACCGGCGGCCGGGCCGGCGCTCGGCTGGGCTGCCGGAAGCTCGGGCACGACGCCCGCATCCGCGAGCGGATCCTTCGCCGGAGTGCTTTCGCCGTCGGCACTCGCAACCGCATTCGGAACCGTCGTATCCTCGGTGACCTGCGCGCGATCGCGGATGATATTGGCCAGGCTGACCAGCAGGATCATCGTGAACAGGCCGGTCAGCCCGATCTGCAGCCGGCGGATCGCCTCGGCGCGCGCGCGGCGCGAAACGATCGGAGCCGCATCGTCGTCTTCGGGCTGGATGATCGCCGGATCGGTCGCCATTGCGCCAGTCTATCGCAAACGCGTCATTTGAGCCAGTCGAATACCGGCAGGCCCTTCGACTCCAGCCAGGCGCGATTGTAGAGCGAGGACAGATAACGGAACCCGGTGTCGCACAATATCGTCGCGACGCGCGAGCCCTTGCCGAGCTGCCGCGCGAGCGCGACCGCCCCCGCGACGTTGATCCCGCTCGACAGGCCGAGCGCCAGGCCTTCCTCGCGCAGCAGCCGCCCGACCCACTCGAGGCCTTCCTCGTCCGAGATCCGGAACTGCGTATCGATCGGCGCACCCTCGAGATTGGCGGTGATGCGCCCCTGCCCGATCCCTTCGGCAACCGAGCTACCTTCCGCCTTCAGCTCGCCATGCGCGTAGTAATTGTAGAGCGCGGCGCCGAACGGGTCGGTCAAGGCGATGGTGATGTTGTCGTCGAATTCCTTCAGTCCCATGCCGGTGCCGGCCAACGTGCCGCCGGTGCCGGCGGCACAGGTAAAGCCGTCGATCCGCCCTTCCAGCTGCGCCCACAATTCGGGCGCGGTGCTTTCGATATGCGCCTTGCGGTTGGCGGTGTTGTCGAACTGGTTCGCCCAGATCGCGCCCGGGGTCTCTTCCGCAAGCCGGCGGCTGGTGTGCACGAAATGGCCAGGGTTCTTATACGGTGCCGGCGGAACCAGAACCAGTTGCGCACCCAACGCGCGCAGCGTGTCCATCTTCTCGTGGCTCTGGTTGTCGGGCATGACGATGATCGTCTTGTAGCCCAGCGCATTCGCGACCAGCGCGATGCCGATGCCGGTATTGCCCGCGGTGCCTTCGACGATCGTGCCGCCCGGCTTGAGTTCGCCGCGCGCCTCGGCGTCGCGGATGATCCACAGCGCCGCGCGATCCTTGACCGAGGCGCCCGGGTTCGCAAACTCGCACTTGCCCCAGATCTCCGCGCCGGCGGCCTCGCTCGGCCCCTTGAGGAGGACCAGCGGAGTGTTGCCGATCAGATCGAGCGCATTCTGGCGAACGGGTGCAGTCATGCGCAGGGAGTTAGGGTGCGCGGCGATCAGGTGCAATACAATCCTCCCCGAGCCGGCCCGGGGAGGATCCTGGATCAGTCTTCCTCGGCGATCGTGACCTTGAGGCCGTCGAGATCGTCGGTGAAGGGAATCTGGCACGACAGGCGGGAATTCGCGTCGCGATGGTCCGAGCTGTCGAGCAGATCGTCCTCGTCCACGCTCATCTTGGGCAGCTTGTCGACGAAGGCCGGATCGACATGGACGTGGCAGGTGGCGCAGGAGCAACAGCCGCCGCACAGCGCGAGCAGTTCGTCGAACCCGTTGTCACGGATCGCTTCCATCACCGTCAGGCCGGTAGCGACGTCGATCGTGGTCTCGTCCCCGGCGCGGTTCACGATGGTCAAAGTGGGCATTCGGAAAGCTTCCCTGTTTTGCGTTGCAACATCGGCGGCGCTAAGGGCAGAAGGCAGACTTGGCAAGGCAGAGCGGATGGGGCTGACAGCAAATAACCTCAAGTTAGGTATAGATATGGTGGCCGCCGGAGAGCCCGCTTTCGCGCGGGTCCTGGCGCTGGTCGGCTATCCCGAGCCGCGCATTCGCGAGACCGGCTACGCCACCCTGCTGCGCACCATCGTCGGCCAGCAGGTCAGCGTCGCCGCAGCCGCGTCGATGTGGCGCAAGCTCGAGGCGCTGGTGGGCGAAGACGTGCCGGTCGAGGCGATCCTGGCGCAGGATTTCGACGCGCTGCGCGCCTGCGGCCTGTCGCGGCAGAAGCAGGGCTACATCCGCTCGCTGTGCGAACTGGTCGCTTCGGGGGAACTCGATTTCGATGCGCTGCCGCAAGACGACGAGGAGGCCATCGCCGAACTCACCCAGATCAAGGGCATCGGGCGCTGGTCGGCCGAGATCTATCTGCTGTTCGCCGAGGGCCGGCCGGATATCTGGCCCGCCGGCGATCTTGCGGTCCAGGCGGGGCTCGGCAAGATTCTCGGGATGGAGGAGCGGCCGAGCGAGAAGGAGATACGTATCATTGCGGAGAAGTGGCGTCCGCATCGCGGAGCGGTCGCAATCTTCACTTGGCATTGCTATAATAATTCAGCGCTCTAAGGGGCGTCCACTGCAAAAACCTCACGTCCGAACGGCGGGCGCGAACGGTACGGGTCGCAATCTGTAGCGTTTCTGAGGGGGACTCCGGCATGTCCGGACCGAGGTCTATTTTCATTTCTGGCGGCGGCTCGGGAATCGGCCGCGCGATCGCACAGCATTTTGCCGCGCGCGGATGGTTCGTCGGGCTCGGCGACATCAACGAAGCCGGCATGGCCGGGACGGCCAACGCGCTGCCGCAGGGGGACTTCTCGAGACATCCGCTCGACGTGTGCATCTCCGACCAGTGGCGCCAGGCGCTCGAGGATTTCGCCGAGGCCGCCGGCGGCACGATCGATGTGGTGGTGAACAACGCCGGGATCGGCCACGGGGGCTCGCTCACCGAACTGAGCGAAGCGCAGATCGACCGGGTGATCGACGTGAACTTCCGCGGCGCGGTCTACGGCGCGCGGGCCGCCTATCCTTGGCTGAAGGCCAGCGCCCCCGGCAGCTGCCTGCTGAACATCGCCAGCGCCTCCGCCATGTACGGCGTCGCCGGGATGGCGATCTATTCGGCGACCAAGTTCGCGCTGCGCTCGATCACCGAGGCGCTCGACGTCGAGTGGGAGAACGACGGCATCACCGTGTGCTCGCTGATGCCGGGCTTCATCGACACGCCGATGCTGCGCCAGCCGGCCAACCAGAACACCAGCCGCACCAAGCGCGAGGCCGCGATCGCCGCCGGGATGGAGCTGACCCCGGTGGAACGGGTCGCCGAAGCCGCGTGGGATGCGGTGCACGGGCACAAGGTGCATGTCTTCGTCGGCCGCACCGCGCGCTCGGTCGCGTTCCTCTCGCGCTGGGCGCCGGGCATCGTGCGCAACCGTTCGCGCAGGATCGCCCGGACCAGGCTCAGCCACGATAGCTGACGGGCACGGCTGACAGCGCCGCCGCCAGCCGCTAGACCTCCTGCAAAAGGAGAGGCACATGGCGGTACGGCGCGCGATCTTCATCACCGGCGGCGGCTCGGGCATCGGACGGGCGATCGCGCTGCGCTTTGCGGCGCAGGGCTGGTTCGTCGGGCTGGGCGATATCGACGCGGCCGGGATGGCCGAGACCCAGCGCCTGATCGCCAACGGCTTCACCTATGCCCACGCCTTCGACGTGCGCGACCGCGCCGCGTGGGACCTTGCGCTGAAGGGCTTCGCCACCGCCGCCGGGGGAAGGATCGACGTGCTGGCCAACAATGCCGGCGTGCCGCTGGCCGGCCCGCTCGCCGCCCTCACCACCGCCGAGATCGAGCGCACGCTGGACATCAACCTCAAGGGCGCGATCTTCGGCGCCCAGGCCGCCTATCCCTGGCTCAAGGCATCCGCGCCCGGGAGTTGCCTGCTCAACACCGCCAGCGCCGCCGCACTCTATGGCTTCGCAAACCAGAGCATCTACGGCGCGACCAAGGCGGGCGTCCGCTCGCTGACCGAAACGCTCGACGCCGAATGGGGCCGCGACGGGATCAAGGTCCGCTCGCTGATGCCGAGCTTCATCGACACGCCGCTGCTCGAACACGCGCCCAACGAGGCCAGCAACCTCTCGATCCGGCAGGTGGTGGTCGATGCCGGGCTGGAATTCACCCCGGTCGAGACGGTCGCGCAGAGCGCGTGGGACGCGGTCCACGGCGCAAGGATGCACAATGTCGTCGGCGAGACCGCCAAGAAGCTGCGCTTCGCCGCGCGCTGGATGCCGAGCAAGCTGCGCGAGCGGGCGAGGAAGCTCGACGAGGCGAACCAGCGGGCGGGCGGATAGCGAGCGGGCGGATAGGGTTACACAAGTTACACCCTGTCACCCTGCCCCTCCCGCCCCGGAAATGGCGCATTCGTGAGGCTTCCGCAGCCGCAATGACAGGGTGACAGTCCTGCGGGGAGAAAATGCCGCGAGGCTGCGCCAAGCGGGCGCGGGGGGAATCACGATGGAAAAGAGCCGGTGCCGGCATGGCAAATCCGGGGCGTGTAGGAAAACGGTTTGAACCGGCAATTCGGGGACAGTTTACTAATCAGGATCGGCCCGCCTTCAGCGCCGCCACGCCTTCCCTGCCCGCGTCGCTGAGATAGGGCGCCAGCTCGGCCCACGGCACCACATAGGTCGCCGCGCAGGCCTCGAGCACGTGCGGCAGGCTCGGGATCATCCGCAGCCCATCGCGCGCGAGGCCGAGGCGCCAGAAGTCGGCGTCGTTGCTCGCCTCGGCGCAATCGGGATCGTCGCCGTCCGCATCGTCGGGCCTGTGCGCGAGCGCGAGGTCGCGCAGCGGCGGCAGCACCGTGTCGTAGGCATCCTCGGGCCGGTCGCCCGCGACGTGCGCCACCGCCTTGTCGGTGAGCCAGCGGAACAGATCGACCTCCTTCCCGCTCGCCCGGTCGAAGGTGCGGAAGGACGACCACGCGTTCGGGTGCGCGCCGCCGCAGGAATTCTCGTTGCCGACGCTGACGTCGAGCCAGCGCGGGGTGATCAGGTCTGGCTCGATCGCGAGGTTGAAGTAGCCGTCGGAGCCGCTGTTCGCGACTTCGAAGCTGAGGCACTGGATGAAGTCCGAGCGCCAGCCGCCATCGGGCAGGTCCTGCGCGAGCAGCGCGTTGATCGCCCGGTCGCCCGGGGCATCGGAAACCAGCGCGATCGTCTCGACCGAGCCGCCGTCCTCGCCGAACTGCTTGCCCGGGACGTAGCTGAGCTTGCGATAGGCCGTGCCCTCGAAGCTTGCATCGGTCGAGGTCACGTTGCCCCCGCCCGCGCGGGGGGCGATGAAGGCATCGCCCATGCAGGGGCCGTCGTAGTCGTCCTTGGTGACGAATTTCTGCCGCGCAAGCCTCACCGGGAGGATCTTCTTGCCCTGCATCCAGCTGGCCGAAAGCGTATCGCCCTTCACCGCCACCCCGTGCCAGCGGGCGCCGCTGGCGTCGTCATTCGCCCGCTCGTCCCAATCCGGTCCGTCGTCGCGACCCGCCAGCCCGATCGGGCTCAGGTGCGAGAGATAGTAATAGGCGCCCCGCGCCTGGCCGAGCCCGTCCTCGTCCAGGCAGACCATCACCGGATAGGCGCCGATTGCGCCCTTCCAGACGCCGTAATAGGCCGGTTTCGGCGCATCCTGCGCCGCAGCCGGGACCCCGGGCAGCAGCACGAACAGCACGAGCAGGCGCAGCAGCTTCATGCGCCCGCAGCCGCAGCGAGTTCGGCGAGCTTGGCGACCGTGTTCATGTTGCGCGCGGTGCCGTCCTTCGCGGCCGGGATCACGAGCTTGGTCTTCGCCTGGCCGCTCGGGTACCAGGCGTAGATCGCCCGCTTTCCCAGTTCGAGCTGCTCGTCCGCCTGATGCCGCAGGCCGTCGAGCGTCAGCGGGCCATCCACGAAGATCGCCACCGTGCGATTGCCCGGATGCTGCGCGAAAGGGTTCGCAGCCAGCACGTCGGCCAGTTCCCCGGCCGTGCGCACCGTCACCCCGATCCGGCGGCCCAGCTCCCGCTCGATCAGCTGCTCGAGCCGGGCGCGGATCGCATCCTCGCCTTCATCGCTGGCGAAGATCAGGTTGCCGCTGGCGATATAGGTCCGCACGCTGTGCAGCCCCGCCTCTTCGCCCAGTTCCTTGAGCCGCGGCATCGGCAGCGTCACCCCGCCGACGTTCATGCCGCGCAGCAGCGCGACCGATCCGGAACGCCGCCCGCCCGCCATCAGGCGGTCCCGCCGGCCGGGCCGGTCATGCGATCTCGTCGATCGAGCCGGTCATGCGATCTCGTCGATCGAGCCGGTCATGCGATCTCGTCGATCGCTTGGGCCATCGCGATGTCGCGCGCCGACAGCCCGCCCGCGTCATGCGTGGTCAGGGTGATCTCGACCCGGTTGTAGACGTTCGACCATTCGGGATGGTGGTCGAGCTTCTCGGCCAGCAACGCCACCCGGGTCATGAAGGCGAAGGCCTGGCTGAAGTTGCGGAACCCGAAATCGCGGGTGATCGCCGCCTTGTCGTGCCGCAGCGCCCAGCCGGGGAGATGCGACATCGCCTCGATCCGCTCGCCGTCGGTGAGTTGGGGAATGGGCATCGTCGGGCTCCTTCGCTTGTCGCTGGGAAGGCTTTCGCCTAAGCCGCCGGGCCATGCAAGAGGCTCAACTCTCGGCCGACAATCTCGCCTGCCGCAAGGGCGACCGGCTGCTGTTCGCGCGGCTTTCGTTCGCGCTGCGGCCGGGCGAGGCGCTGCAGGTCGCCGGGACCAACGGGATCGGCAAATCGAGCCTGCTGCGAATTCTCGCGGGCCTTGCCCGGCCCTTCGAAGGCACGCTCGAGCGGACCGGCGCCGTGGCGCTGCTCGACGAGCGGCCCGCGCTCGACGAGCACCGGCCGCTGCGGCAGGCGCTGGCGTTCTGGTGCCGGATCGACGGCTGCGCGCCCGACACCCACACCGCGCTGCTGGGGATCGACGGGCTCGCCGAGGTACCGGTGCGCTATCTCTCGACCGGCCAGCGCAAACGCGCCGCGTTTGCCCGGCTGATCGACCAGAAGGCGCCGATCTGGCTGCTCGACGAGCCGCTCAACGGACTCGATGCGGATGCGGTCGAACTGGTCGAGGAACTGACCCGCGACCATTGCGCCAATGGCGGGATCGCGGTGATCGCATCGCACCAGCCGTTCCGGCTCGACGGGACGCGGGTGCTGGCGCTGAAGGATTTCGCCGCAGACGAGATCGGCGAATGAGCGCACTGCTCCAGATTCTGCGGCGCGATCTTGCGATGCTGCTCCACGGCGGGCGGCGCGGCGGCACGCTGCTGCCGGTGCTGTTCTTCCTCAGCGTCGCGATGCTCTATCCCTTCGCGGTGGGCCCGGATGGGCCGCTGCTGGCGCGGACGGGCGGCGGGGTGATCTGGGTCGCGGCGCTGCTCGCGGCGATCTTGCCGCTGGACCGCCTGGTCGCGCCCGATGTCGAGCAGGGCTTCTTCGACCAGTGGGCGCTGCGCGGGATTTCCGAGGAAGCGGTGATCGCGATGCGGGTGCTGGCGCACTGGCTGAGCTTCGGCCCGCCGCTGATGCTGGCGACCGTCCCCGCCGCCGCGCTGGTCGGGATCGACGGCGCGGCGCTGCGCACGGTCGAACTCGGCCTGCTCGCGGGGACCCCCGGCCTCGCCGCGATCGGCGTCACCATCGCCGCGCTGACCGCGGGGCTGCGCAGCGGCGCGGCGCTTTCGGGCCTGCTGCTGATCCCGCTGGCAGTGCCCCTGCTGGTGTTCGGCGCAGGCGCGCTCTCCCAAATGCATTCTGGCGCCGGCCAGAGCGGACTGGCCCTGACCGCCGCGTTCAGCCTGGTGCTGCTGGCTATCGCGCCGTTCGCCGGCGGAGCGGCTCTGCGGGCTGCACGGGAATAACAGTTTTGAAGAACTCGGGCGCATCCATGCCCTTGCGCAGGAATCCCTTCGAGATCCCTTCCATCAGCCCCATCTGGAACGGCGTGCGCCCCGGACGGGTGGCGGGCTGCGGCGGAACCGGCGGCAGCGGGCGCGAGGCACCCATCACCGCGGCGAAGCCCTGCACATAGCCTTCGAGGTAATCGTTGTCGTCAACCATGAGTGAGGCCCCCTGGCCGTAATCACGCCGAACTCCCACTGCGCACGGGAATTCGTCACAGTCGCGGGGGTTTGTCGAGTCATTTCGGGAGTGGTCACGACGACTTCTTCTCCCGTCAACGGCAGAAGGAACGACAGCCCAAGATCACCCGAACGGCCCGTCCAGCCCCTTCGCGCTCTTGGTGAAGATCTCGCAGCCGGTCTCGGTAATCCCGATCGAATGTTCGAACTGGGCCGAGAGCGAGCGGTCGCGGGTCACGGCGGTCCAGCCGTCGCTGAGCATCTTCACCCCCGGCTTGCCGAGGTTGATCATCGGTTCGATGGTGAAGAACATGCCCGGCTTCAGTTCCGGCCCGGTGCCGGCGCGGCCGGCGTGGACCACTTCGGGGGCGTCGTGGAAGATGCGCCCGAGGCCGTGGCCGCAGAATTCGCGGACGACGCCGTAGCGGTGGCCCTCGGCATGCGCCTGGATCGCCGCGCCGATATCGCCGAGGCGCGCGCCGGGCTTCGCGTGGTCGATCCCGATCATCAGGCACTCGTAGGTGACCTCGATCAGCCGCCTGGCACGCAGGGGAATCTCGCCGGCGATGTACATCCGGCTCGAATCCCCGTGCCACCCGTCGACCAGCGGGGTCACGTCGATGTTGAGGATGTCGCCTTCGCGGATCACCTTGTCGCCCGGAATGCCGTGGCAGACCACGTTGTTGAGCGAGATGCAGCAGCTGTGCGTATAGCCGCGATAGCCGAGCGTGGCGGGCACACCGCCGCCGTCCAGCGTCATCTGTCGGACCACGTCATCGAGTTCGCCGGTGGTGACGCCGGGCTTCACCAGATCGTACAGCGCATCGAGGATATCGGCCGCGAGCCGCCCGGCCTTGCGCATGCCCTCGAACCCCGCCGGGCCGTGAAGCTTGATCGTGCCGTCGCGCAGGACGGCTTCGCTGCCGGTAATGGTCTGGTATTCGGTCATCGCCGCCATGTAGCGATTACGGGGCCGAATTGCGAGACTTAAGCCTGCCCTGCATCCGGGGAGGATTTGCGATGACGGCCGGCAGAGGGGGGTTGGCAGCAGCCGCCATCGCGGAAACGATGGATAGGCTTATTACCTAATCTGTCAATCGTAATAATCTCATTCAGCGCTTCGCGGCGAAGAAAGCCCGGAATTCCGGCTTCACCAGCGCGAGGATCTTCGCATCGACCGGGATCGTCGCCTCGTAGCTCCCCTCGGCATAGGGGCCGGCGGCGTAGGGGCCGACCAGCACGCCGATCCGGTCGAAGTGCTGCCTGTCCGACGAGCCGAGGATCACGGTCGATTCGACCGGATCGATGCAGTCGCTGAACAATCCGTCGGCGCTGCGGGTCACGGGCTCGCCGCGCTTCTCCTCGCGCTGCTTGTCGATCTGGGCGCAGAAGGCCGGGCGGATCGCCGCGCTCAGGGCGGACTTGGAGGTGAACAGCGACAGCGGATCGCGGCGGACATTCGCCGCCTTGTCCCACAGGATGGTCTCGAACCACGGATTGCCGTGCGCGCCGCCGGTGTATTCCCAGCGGTCGGCCGAAAGGCTCAGCCAGCCGGGAATCTCGGTCACCACCTTCCATTGGGTGGCATGGGCATAGGTGCGCGGTTCCCACCCGCCCTCCTTGGCGGACTTGCGCTCGTCGAGCGTGCCCTGCTTCGTATCCTCCTGCTGCTTGGCGAGATCGGCATCGAGCCAGCTCTTGAGCTTCGGGATCGCCGCCGCCGCGGCCGGATAGGCGTAGCTGAAATCCATCAGCTCGTTCTTCACTTCGACCTTGCGAGCCTGCGCGGGCGGCACGGCGGGTACCGCCGGTGCCGAAGGCGCAGCCTGGGTTTCCTGCGCCGGGGCGTCGGGTTTGGCGCCCGAGCAGGCCGCGAGCAGGGCGGCGCAGATCAGGACGGGAATATGTCGCATTGCGGTAAATCCTCTCGCGCGATCAACGCCTATGCGGCTATTGGTTCCGGAATATGACCGACAAAGATGCACTGATCCAGCCCGACCGCGGCCAGAAGGCAACCCCGATTCACCTCGTCGACAAGGCCGGCTTCGACGCCTGGCTCAAGGGCCTCGGCGCGCCCCAGCGCGCCGCGGTGCAGGCGCAGAAATTCACCGGCGGCGCCTCGCAGACCGCGATCGTGCCCGATGGCGATCTGTGGTTCGCGGCGGGCGGCGTGGCCGACGCCAAGGCGCTCACGAGCTGGTGCCTGGCCAAGCTGGCGGATGTCCTGCCCGCCGGGACCTATCGCCTGGCGGAAGGGGAAGCCGGGGCGGCGCTGCACGGCTGGCAGACCGCGCAGTACAAATTCACCCGCTACCGCAAGGACAAGGACGAGGATGGCGACCGCATCCTGCTGACCAGGGACGCCAAGGCGATCGACGCCGCGCTGGCCGAGGCCCGCGCGGTCAATCTGGTGCGCGATCTGGTCAACACCCCGGCCGAGGACATGGGCCCGGCCGCGCTGGAAGCCGAGGTCGAGGCATTGGCCAAGGCCCACGGCGCGAAGGTCCATGTGACCAAGGGCGATGCGCTGGAACGGGAATTCCCGCTGGTCGCCGCGGTCGGCCGCGCGGCCAGCCGCCATCACGCGCCGCGGATGATCGAGCTGCTGTGGGGCGACGAGAAGGCGCCGAAGCTGACGCTGGTCGGCAAGGGCGTGAGCTTCGACACCGGCGGGCTCGACCTCAAGCCGTCGCGCGCGATGCTGCTGATGAAGAAGGACATGGGCGGCGCGGCCCATGCGCTGGCGCTCGCCGGGCTGGTGATGGGCGCCGGTCTGAAGGTGCGGCTGCAACTGCTGATCCCGACGGTCGAGAACGCGGTGTCGGGCAACAGCTTCCGCCCGGGCGATGTGATCAAGTCGCGCCAGGGGCTGACGGTCGAGATCGGCAACACCGACGCGGAAGGGCGGCTGATCCTGGCCGACGCGCTGGCGCTGGCATCGGAAGGCAAGCCCGAGCTGATCGTCGATTTCGCGACGCTGACCGGCGCCGCGCGCGTCGCGCTCGGCCCCGACCTGCCCGCGCTGATGGCCCGCAACGACGGCACCGCCCGCGCGCTGATGGATGCGGGCAAGGCGGTGGACGACGAGGTCTGGCAGCTCCCCCTCCCTGCCGCCTATGCCGACTATCTCAAGTCCGACATCGCCGACCTCAACAATGCCAACGACAACGGCTTCGCCGGGGCGATCGTGGCCGGGCTGTTCCTGGAGAAGTTCGTCGGCGACGGCATCGACTGGGCGCATTTCGACACCTTCGCCTGGCGCCCCGCGAGCAAGCCGGGCCGGCCCAAGGGCGGCGACGCGCTTGGGCTGCGCGCGGCGTGGCGGATGCTGCAGGCGCGGTTCGGGTAAGAGCCGCGAGCCCGGCGCGAAGCGCATCCCTTGCCCCCCGCCCCCGTGCAGTCTAAGCGGCCCGCCACCATGGATTCCGCAATCGATTCCAAACCCCTGGGGCCGTTCCCGCTCGCCGGTCCGGTCGAGAAGCCCGATCCGCACGGCACGCCGCTGCGCGGGGACATCGCGCATGTCGCGCTGGCGGGGACCTATTTCGTGCCGCATTACGTCGTGCCGCTGCAGCGGATGGTCGGCGACATGGGCGCGAACCTGCGCACCGCGCCGAGCGAGGAGAGCGAGATCCTGTGGGACCTTTCGCCCGGCCAGCGCTTCGACCTGATGGACAGCACCCCCGGATGGGCCTGGGGCTGGCTGCCGGGCGGCCCGGTCGGTTACGTCAAGCTCAGCGACCTGCTGGATCCCTTCTCGTGACGCATACGATCTTCATCGACGGAGCAGTCGGTACTACCGGCCTCGAGATTGCCGACCGGCTCGCCGGCCGCGGCGAATTCTCGCTCATCACCCTCGATGAGGCCCGCCGCAAGGATCCCGCCGCGCGGGCCGAGGCGCTCAATTCCGCCGATTTCGTGATCCTCTGCCTGCCCGACGACGCGGCGCGCGAGGCGGTTGCGATGATCGAGAACGACACCACGAGGGTGATCGACGCCTCCAGCGCGCATCGCGTCGCGCCGGGCTGGACCTACGGCTTTCCGGAACTGATCGGACGCGATGCGGTGGCGCAGGCGAAACGGGTTTCCAACCCCGGCTGCTATCCGACCGGCTTCCTCGCGCTGGTCGCGCCGCTGGTGCGCGCCGGCCTGCTGCCGAACGACTGGCCTTATTCGGTCAACGCGGTCTCGGGCTATTCGGGGGGCGGCAAGAGCCTGATCGAGCGGTTCGAGGACGATGCCGACATCGCCTTCCGCACCTACGGGCTCAACCTCGCGCACAAGCACGTGCCCGAGATGACCGTGCATGCCGGACTTGCTCATCCGCCGCTGTTCGCGCCTTCGGTGATCCCGGCCCATCGCGGCATGGTGGTCGAAGTGCCGCTGCCGCTGGCGCAGATGCCGATGGCGGGCTCTCCCGAAACCCTGCTGCTGTGCCTGGTCGATTTCTACACCGGCAGCCCGCTGATCACGGTGCACGACGACCGGCCGGCGGAGCTGCTGCTGCGGCGTTCGTCCACCGGAAGCGACCGGATGGAACTCTACGTCTTCGCCAACGAGGACGGGTCGCAGGCCCGGCTGGTGGCCCTGCTCGACAATCTCGGCAAGGGCGCCAGCGGTGCCGCGGTGCAGAGCCTCAACCTGATGGCCGGGCTCGCGGAAACCGCCGGATTGCGCGTCTGAGGGTGCGCTTCTGCCCGTTTTTTAGGCAGTAAAATGCCTCAATTTTACCCATTGTTCAGAGTTTTGGACGGCAGGCCCGAACGCAGCAATCTTGCCGGGTTTGCAGGCTGGCGATTCTTATCTTGCGAATCCGCCCTTTCCCGCGGCTCCGCGATCCTTTACGCCACGCTTCCGGCGCCCCGCCCTGATTCTCGATCGTGTTGGCACGATTCTTGAAGATGAATAACGCCGGGGAAACCACACCCGGCCTCCCCGTCACCGGAGCCGGGACGAGAACACAGGGGCGAAGTACGACGTGAAAAAGATCGAGGCGATCATCAAGCCGTTCAAACTCGACGAAGTGAAGGAAGCGCTGCACGAAATCGGCGTTTCGGGCATCACCGTCACCGAGGCGAAGGGTTTCGGCCGCCAGAAGGGCCATACCGAACTCTATCGCGGCGCCGAATATGTCGTCGATTTCCTGCCCAAGGTTAAGCTCGACGTGGTCGTCGGCGACGATCTGGCGGAAAAGGTGGTCGAAGCGATCGCCAATGCGGCCCAGACCGGCCGGATCGGCGACGGCAAGATCTTCGTCACCCCGATCGATTCCGTGCTGCGCATCCGCACCGGCGAGCGCGACGAAGACGCGATCTAGGATTTCAGGAAAAGCGGGACACAACGCAAAATCGGCTCGCAGGCCGGGATCGTCCGGCGGGCTGGAACCAAACCAGGCCTATTGGAGGAATTGATACCATGGCTAGTGCAAAGGAAATCGTGAAGCGGATCAAGGAAGAGGAGATCGAATGGGTCGATCTGCGCTTCACCGATCCCAAGGGCAAGTGGCAGCACCTGACCATGGTCGCCTCGATCCTCGGCGAGGACGAGCTGGAAGACGGCCTGATGTTCGACGGTTCGTCGATCGAAGGCTGGAAGGCGATCAACGAATCCGACATGATCCTGAAGCCCGACCTCGAAGCGGTCTATATCGATCCGTTCTCGGCCACGCCGATGATGATCATCTGCTGCGACATCGTCGAGCCCTCGACCGGCGAGCTCTACGCGCGCGATCCGCGCTCGACCGCCAAGCGCGCCGAAGCCTTCGTCAAGTCCTCGGGCGTGGGCGACACGGTCTATGTCGGCCCGGAAGCCGAATTCTTCGTGTTCGACGACGTGCGCTTCTATGACGGTTACACCGGCAACGGCTTCAAGATCGACGACATCGAGCTGCCGACCAATTCCGACAAGGAATACGAAGCCGGCAACCTCGCCCACCGTCCGCGCGCCAAGGGCGGCTACTTCCCGGTCGCTCCGGTCGACAGCATGGTCGATGTCCGCGCCGAGATGGTCTCGACCATGATCGAGATGGGCCTGCCCTGCGACAAGCACCACCACGAAGTGGCCTCGGCCCAGCACGAGCTCGGCCTGACCTTCGGCACGCTGGTCACCACCGCCGACCGCATGCAGGTCTACAAATACGTCGTGCAGCAGGTCGCGCAGGCCTATGGCAAGACCGCCACGTTCATGCCGAAGCCGATCATGAAGGACAACGGCTCGGGCATGCACACCCACATGTCGATCTGGGACAAGGGCAACCCGCTGTTCGCCGGCAACGGCTATGCCGGCCTGAGCGACATGTGCCTCTACTTCATCGGCGGCGTGATCAAGCACGCCAAGGCGCTGAACGCCTTCACCAATCCGACCACCAACAGCTACAAGCGTCTGGTGCCGGGTTACGAAGCGCCGGTGCTGCTGGCCTATTCGGCCCGCAACCGTTCGGCCTCGTGCCGCATCCCCTATGGCGCGGGCGCCAAGGCGAAGCGCGTCGAATTCCGCTTTCCGGATGCGATGGCCAACCCCTACCTCGCCTATGCCGCGCTGCTGATGGCCGGCCTCGACGGGATCAAGAACAAGATCCACCCGGGCGAAGCGATGGACAAGAACCTCTACGACCTGCCGCCGGCAGAGCTCGCGCTGGTTCCGACCGTCTGCGGTTCGCTGCGCGAAGCGCTGGAATCGCTCGAAGCCGATCACGCCTTCCTGCTCGAAGGCGGCGTCTTCACCGAAGACCAGATCGAAGCCTATATGGAACTCAAGTGGCCGGAAGTGCTGCGCTGGGAAACCACGCCGTCGGCCGTCGAGTTCGACATGTACTACTCGGCCTAAAGGCCGGACACTTTCCCCTCAAGGGGGCATACCTTCCGCTCGATTTCGGGGGGAATCGCGGAAGGGAACGGGCGGAGCCGAAAGGCTCCGCCCTTTTTCTTTTGACGTATGGAATGGAAGGCGGGCGCTCAGGCCGGCTCCAGCTCCGCCTGGCGGCTGCGCTTGCCCCACAGGGGCACGCCGCCCAACCGGCGCCGCTTGTGCGCGATGGCGGCCGGGTAGATATCTCCGAACAGGCGGTCGAAGGTGCGGGTCCAGCTGTAGCGGGTCACTGCATGGGCGCGCGCGGCCCAGCCCATTGCGCGGTGATCGCCCCGCCACAACGCCTCGACATTGCGCGCCATCGCCGCCACGTCGTCGACCGGGCCGAGCAAGCCGAGCCCCGGGCGCACCCGCGCGGGCATCTCGCCGCCGGCGACGCCGACCACCGGCAGGCCGCTCGCCTGCGCCTCGATCACCGAGATCCCGAAGGTCTCGTCGGCCATCGCCGAGACATAGACGTCGCTAGAGGCCAGCGCGGTCGCGAGTTCCACCCGATTTTCCACGAAGCCGGGGAAGGCGATCGGCAGCCCGGCGGTTTCCGCCACGAGCTGCTCATGGAGCTTGCCGTCGCCCAGCATCACCAGCCCGGCCCCGAGCCCGGGCGGAAGCAGCCTGAACATCTCGACCAGCCGGTCGGCGCGCTTCTCATTGTCGATCCGCCCGGCATAGACGAGCAGCGGACCGTCTCCCGGGATGCCCATCCGCGCGCGAAAGCCCGGATCGCGCCGCGACGGATCGAACAGATTGGTGTCGACCCCGAGATCGAGCAGATCGACCCGGTCGATCTTGCGGCTCGCCAGCACCTGCCGTGCATCCTCGCCCAGCGTGTAGACCCGGTCGAACTCGCGATAGGTGATCTCGGCATAGCCCAGGATCAGCCAGCGCGCCGCCGCGGCGACGGTCTCGCCGGCGACTTCGCGGCCGACGCGGTAGACATGGGCGTTGGGGAAGTCGGTGTGATAGCCGGCCACCAGCGCAGTGTCGGGAAACGCGCGGCGATGGCTGATCGCGGTCCACGGCAGGATCCACGGGCACAGCGATTCGATCAGGTCGGGGCGATAATGCGCGAGCACCTCGCGCACCTTCTTCGTGCGCAGGATGAAGCGGTAGTTGGGGCTGCCACGAACCCGTTCCGATCCGATCTCGACCCAGATGTAGCGCCCGTCCTCGACCACGCGATCCTCCGGCCCCGGCACGATCTGCAGCAGGCGGTGATCGGTCTGCGACAGCACATAGCGCCGCTTCTCCTTGAGGTATGTGCTGATCCCCCCGCCGCCCTTGGGCGAGTAGCTCTGGGTCAGGTCGCAGATCAGCAGCGGCAGGTCTTCACGGGCCATGGACGACGATTCTCGCTTGTTGCAGGCCCTCGCGCCGACCGGCGCATCAGCCCATCCCCGGCACTGCAGTCGCATCGAAATCGGTCAGGCCGATTGCGGGAGTCCGATGCGGTTCGATCCGCAGTCTGTCCGCCATGTGTCAGGCGCCGCCGGAGACCCGCACTGTGGCGCAAACGCCACAGCGCCGGCTTTTGGTGCGCCGGGCGGAACGGATCGCACGCCGCGGGCTTCTCTCACCGGACGGAGAAAACACGTGCCGTAGCGTGCGGGTCGCGCGGCACCCTCGGATAGGAGGACTAATAGTGAGGAAAACCCTGGCAATCCTGGCGCTCTCGACCAGCGCTTTCGCGGCTCCCGCGATGGCGACCGACAATGCGCCCTACATCGGCGTCGAAGGCGGGATCATCTTTCCGCAGGACTTCAAGATCGACGATGGCACCAACGACGACCTGATCACGGTCAGCAACAAGAACGGCTACGAATTCGGCGGCGTCGTCGGTTACGATTTCGGCATGTTCCGGCTCGAGGCCGAGGGCAGCTACAAGCACGCCAAGTTCGACGAGATCGCGCTCGACAGCTCGCTGGTCCCGGCCGACTATGGTCTCAGCAGTTCGAGCGCGTCGATCGACGGGCGCTTCAAATCGCTGTCCGGCATGGTCAACGGCATCGTCGAATTCGGCCATGACGGCGGCGTGCAGCCCTATATCGGCGGCGGCGTGGGCTGGGCCAAGGTCTGGGGCGACATCACCAACCCGGCGATCCTCGACGGGCATGACGACCGCTTCGCCTGGCAGGGCATCGCGGGCATCCGCTTCCCGATCAGCGACAACATCGATCTCGGCCTCAAGTATCGCTATTTCCGCGTCGACAATTTGCGGCTGGTCGACGATTTCGGGGCCGACTACAAGACCGACCTCAAGAGCCATTCGGCACTCGCGACGCTGACCTTCTCGCTCGGGCACAAGGCCGCACCGCCGCCGCCCCCGCCGCCGCCGCCGCCCCCTCCGCCGCCTCCGCCGCCCCCTCCGCCTCCTCCGCCACCGCCGCCGCCTCCGCCGCCGGTGTGCAACAAGGGGCCCTACATCGTGTTCTTCGACTGGGATAAGTCGGACATCACGCCCGAGGCCGCGCAGACGCTCGACAGCGCGATCACGGCCTACGGCAATTGCCCGAACGTTCCGATCATGCTGGCCGGCTATGCCGACCGGTCGGGCACGGCGACCTACAACGTCGGGCTGTCGAACCGCCGCAACGCCTCGGTCCAGTCCTATCTGACCGGCAAGGGCATCCCGGCCACGGCGATCACCAGCAAGGGCTACGGCGAAGAGAACCCGCGGGTTCCGACCGCCGACGGCGTGCGCGAACTGCAGAACCGCCGGGTGGAAATCACCTACGGTCCGGGGTCGGGTTACTAAGTCCTTCTCGCGACTCGACCTTTGCCCGCCCTGTGCGGCGGGCACCGAAATGGCCCGGGGGGAAACCTCCGGGCCTTTTTCGTGCCGCCCGGCCTGCAAATCGCCCGGCGGAGGTGATCTATGTTGCCCTCAGGCCACAGACTTCTCTTAGAAGTATGCCATAAGCTACGGATTTTCTTTCAAAAGCTTCCATCTGGCCGGCCGCGTACCTATGCCCGGAGGCCCTATTGGTCGCATCCCCCCCGAAAGGAAACCGAATGAGAAAATCGCTGACTTTGCTGGCGCTGTCCGCCGCCGTCGTCGCCACCCCGGCGCTGGCGAAGGACAATGCCCCCTATATCGAGGTCGAGGGCGGCGTGCTGCTCCCGCAGGACTATACCGGCCTTGAGATTTCCGGTGGCGAGGGCGGCCCGGCGCCGGTCACCGTCACCAACAAGACCGGCTACGATCTCGGCGGCGCGGTCGGCTACGATTTCGGCCATTTCCGGCTCGAGGGCGAAGTGGCCTACAAATGGTCCGACCTGGGCAATCTGGTGCTCGATCCGAACTACGAGCCGAGCGACTACGGTCTGGACGGCTACACCACCGACATCGGCGGCCGTACCAAGGTCGTTTCCGGCATGCTCAACGCCATCTTCCAGCTCGGCCATGACGGCGGCGTGCGCCCCTATGTCGGCGCCGGTGCCGGCTGGGCAAAGGTCTGGGTCGGCGATCGGGACGGCTACAATGTGTCGGACGACCGGTTCGCCTACCAGGGCGTCGCCGGCGTGCGCGTGCCGGTCAGCGACCGGCTCGATCTGGGCCTCAAGTACCGCTATTTCCGGGTCGACAAGCTCGATTTCGGCGCCGGCACCAGGACCGATTACGAGAGCCATTCGGCGCTCGCAACGCTGACCTTCGCGCTCGGCCACAAGGAGCCGCCGGCACCGCCGCCTCCCCCGCCGCCGCCGCCTCCTCCCCCTCCGCCGCCGCCTCCGCCGCCCCCTCCTCCTCCGCCGCCGCCCCCGCCGGTGTGCGACAAGGGTCCGTACATCGTGTTCTTCGACTGGGATAAGTCGGACATCACGCCCGAGGCGGCATCGACGCTGGATTCGGCCATGGCGGCCTATGGCAATTGCACCAACGTGCCGATCATGATGGCCGGCTATGCCGACCGCTCGGGCAGCGCGACCTACAACGTCGGCCTGTCGAACCGCCGCAATGCCTCGGTGACCGCCTATCTGACCGGCAAGGGCATCCCCGCCGCAGCGATCACCAGCAAGGGCTATGGCGAGGAGAACCCGCGGGTTCCCACGGCCGATGGCGTGCGCGAGCTGCAGAACCGCCGGGTCGAGATCACCTACGGGCCCGGCTCGGGCAACTGAGCCCGCCCGGTCTCCGAACCGCGAAACGAAAGGCCCGGGGGAAACCCCGGGCCTTTTTGTTCGAAAGTCGAGCAAAAACGATTTTCCTACACACCCGGCCGGCGCCTATTTGTCCTCTCCCTTGATGGATTCGGGAGAAGTTCCATGAACCGCAAACCGATATTCGACGCGGTGCGCGCACTGCGCGGGCAGGGTTTCACCCAGCCCGAGGTCGATGCGCTGGACGCCGCGATCGACCTCGCCGAGGGCTCGCTGCCCGCGCGCATCGGCGCCACGCCCGCTCCGCCGCCCGCGCCCCTCGGCACGCGCACGCTCGGCCCGCAGGGGCTGGCGCTGATCAAGCGCTTCGAAGGCTGCGCGCCGACGGCCGGTTCGACGCCTATCCCGATCCCGGTACGGGGGACCAGCCGTGGACCATCGGCTGGGGCGCGACCGGGCCGGGGATCGTGCGGGGAACCGTCTGGACCCAGGCGGAATGCGACACGCGGCTGGACCAGGACATGCGGCGCTATGCCGCCGCGGTGGAGCGGGCGCTGGACGGCGCGCCCTGCAGCCAGGCGCAATTCGATGCGCTGGTCAGCTTCCACTACAACACCGGCGCGATCGCGACCGCAACCCTGACCAAGAAGCACCGGGCGGGCGACTATGCCGGGGCCAAGGCCGAGTTCGCGCGCTGGAACCGCGCCGGCGGAAGAGTGATGGCCGGGCTGGTCAAGCGCCGGGCGGCCGAGGCCGAGCTTTACGCGACCGATCTCGCCGTGGCCTGAGCCACTTCGCCGTTTTCCAGCCGGTACTGTTCCTGGCCGCCGGGAACCCCGTCCTTGCCCGATCCTTCGAGCGGGATCGCGCGGGCCCGGCCCGGCGCGGAAGTGGCTTTCGCGATCAGCCGATCCTGCTCCTCTCCGCTCATCCGCAGCCAGCCTTCGGGGCTAAGCCGCTCGAGCGGACGATAGCGGACCTTGTACTGCATCCGCGCAGAGCCTTCGACCCAATAGCCGAGATAGACATAAGGCAGTGCGGCATCGGCCGCCCGGCGGATATGGTCGAGGATGATGTAATTGCCCAGGCCCGCCCGGGTTTCATGGCTCGGATCGTAGAAGCTGTAGATCATCGAATAGCCGTCGGCCTGGCGGTCGGTCAGGCAGGCCCCGACCAGCCGCCCCGGCTCGCCGGTCTCGGTCGGTTCGCGGTATTCGATCAGCACCGAGGTGACCGCGGTGTGCTCTACCATGTCGGCAAAGTCGGTCTCGTCCATAGCCGCCATGCCGCCGCCCGGATGGCGCGCGCCGAGATAGGCCTGGAGCAGCTCGAACTGCTCGCCGGTCGCCCACGGTCGACATTCGATCGCGATCAGATCGCTGTTGCGCTTCAGGTTGCGCTTCTGCGCGCTCGACGGCCTGAATTCGCGCGTCACCACCCGAACCGACACGCAGGCGCGGCAATTGCTGCAGCTCGGGCGATAGGCCACGGTCTGGCTGCGGCGGAAGCCGATCCGGCCCAGTGCATCGTTCAACGCGTCGGCATGCGGACCCTTGAGCTCGGTGAACACCTTGCGCTCGGTCTTGCCCGGCAGATAGGGGCAGGGTGCGGGGCTGGTGACGTAAAAGCGGGGAAAGCGAACCGGCGCGGTCACGTGCGAAATCCCCCTCTCGAGTTGCGGCGCGGATGAATGCCGGCACTATGCCCGGCGGAATCGCCCGTTGAAACAACCTTAACCAAGAATCGCGGTTAACGAAGGGTTATTTTACACAGTGATGCGCCCAGGCGAGTCCCCTGACCCGAAATCGGTCAGTTGAGTTCGACTTCGCTAACCGAATAGCCCTTGCCCTGGAGCGCCTCGATCAGCGCGACCAGTTGCTCGCGATCGCGCGCCTCGCATTCGATGTCGGTGACGAGGCCCTTGGCGGGGAGATTGGTGAAGATCCGCTGGTGGTAGATCTCGAGGATATTGACATGGTGCGCATCGAATTCGTGCATCACCTTGTAGAGCGCGCCGGGCCGATCCTGGAGGAAGATCCTGAGGCGCGCGAGCCTGCCCGAGCGGGCGAGATCGCGCAGCAGCACATTGGCGAGCAGGCGCGTGTCGATGTTGCCGCCCGACAGCACCAGCCCGACGTTGCGGCCCTTGAACTTCTCCGGATAGGTCAGCACCGCGGCCAGTCCGGCCGCGCCGGCGCCTTCGACTACGGTCTTCTCGATCTGCAGCAGCAACGCCACCGCCCGCTCCAGCGCCTGCTCGTCGACCAGCACGATCTCGTCGACCAGCCCTTCCAGCACCTTGGCGGTGAAGGCGCCCGGCTGCTTGACCGCGATGCCCTCTGCCAGCGTGTCGCCCCCGGCGGGCAGGTCGAGGCCGCGCAGCTTAGCATACATCGAAGGATACAGCTCGGGCTGCACCCCGATCAGGCCGATGTCCGGCTTCAGCGCACGCGCCGCGGTGCCCATGCCCGAAAGCAGGCCGCCGCCACCGATCGGCACCGCGAGCATGTCGAGCTCGGGCACGTCCTCCAGCATCTCGAGCGCGACCGTGCCTTGCCCCGCGGCCACGTCGGGATCGTCGAACGGATGGACGAAGGTCAGGTTCAGCTGCTTCTCCATCGCGCGGGCGTATTCGCTCGCCTCGTCGAAGGTCTCGCCTTCGAGCACGACCTTGCCGCCGACCTGCTCGGTCTGGATTACCTTCACCATCGGCGTGGTGCGCGGCATCACGATGGTCACCGGCACTCCCAGCCGGGTGCCGTGGTAGGCGAGGCCTTGCGAATGGTTGCCAGCCGACGCGGTGATCACCCCGCGCGCCTTCTGCTCCTCGGTCAGCAGCAGCAGCTTGTTGAGCGCGCCGCGCTCCTTGTAGGCGGCGGTAAACTGCAGGTTCTCGAACTTGAGCCAGATGTTCGCGCCGGTAATCTGCGACAGGGTCTTGCTGTAGTCGGTCGGGGTGCGGACCACCGCATCGCCGATCCGCGCGGCGGCTGCGCGCACATCGTCGAGCGTCAGCAGCGGCGGCGCTGCATTTTCCAGGGCGTTGCTCTTGCTCATAGTGGGGCGCACGTAACGGAAAAGCGCCCGATAGGGAAACATACAATCGCTTGGGGCCGCAGCCGATTGCCTTGCCCCATCGCCTCGCCCCATTGCCTTGCCCGATTGCGTTGGGAGCCAAGACCATGCAGAGGGTGCGGCGATGACTGCTCCCCTGAAGATCGCATTTCTCGGCCTGGGCGTGATGGGCGGGCCGATGGCCGGCCACCTCGCCCGCGCCGGCCACGCCGTCACCCTGTGGAACCGCACGAGCGCGAAAGCCGCCGCGCGTGCGGAGGCGCTGGCTCAGGAAGGGTTTGCCGTCCGCGTCGCCGCCACCGCGGCAGAAGCGGCGGAAGGGCAGGACGCGGTGCTGACCTGCGTCGGCAACGACGACGACCTTGCCCAGGTGGTGCTCGGCCCCGCAGGCGCGCTCGCGGCGATGACGCCCGGCGCGCTGTTCGTCGATCATACGACCGTCTCGGCCGAAATCGCGCGGCGGATCGCCGGCGAAGCCGCGCGGCTCGGCCTGCTCGCGGTCGACGCGCCGGTTTCGGGCGGACAGGCCGGGGCGGAGAGCGGCAAGCTCTCGATCATGTGCGGCGGCGAGGCCGATGCGATCGTCGCGGCGGTGCCGGTGATGCAGGCCTATGCGGCGCGGATCGTCCATGTTGGCGGAGCCGGCGCGGGGCAGACGACCAAGGCGGTCAACCAGATCTGCATCGCCGGCGTGCTCCAGAGCCTGTCGGAGGCGATCCGCTTCGGCCAGGCGGCAGGGCTCGACATGGAACGGGTGCTCGAGGCGGTCTCGGGCGGCGCGGCGCAGAGCTGGCAGATGGTCAACCGCTGGCAGACCATGGCCGCAGGCGAGTTCGACTTCGGCTTCGCGGTCGACTGGATGCGCAAGGATCTCGGCATAGCGCTGGCCGAGGCAAAGGCGCTGGGCGTGGACCTGCCGGTCACCGGGCTGATCGACAGCTATTACGCCGAGGTCCAGGCCATGGGCGGCGGGCGGCAGGACACCAGCGCGCTGATCCGGCGGCTGCCGGAGGGCGCAGGCAAGTGAGGCTCACGCTCGCGGCCGTGCTGGCCCTGACCCTCACCGCCCCGGCCCATGCCGATACGCTGATCGACGACATCAACGGCATCTCGGTCGCGCGCGATGGCACCGTGACCCGCTTCGTCGGCATGCTGGTGCAGGACGACGGACGCATCCGGCAGATCCTCAAGAAGGGCGACGAGCCGCGGGTTCCGGTGCAGTATCACGTCGACGGCGAGGGCCGCACCGTGGTGCCGGGAATGATCGACGCGCATGTCCACCTGATGGACATCGGCTTCGGCGCGCTGACCCTCGACCTCTCCGACACCAACTCGCTGGCCGAAGCGCAGGCGAAGATCGCCGCCTATGCCGCGAAATACCCGATGCGGCCGTGGATCATCGGCAGCGGGTGGAACCAGGAGAAGTGGGGCCTCGGACGCTTCCCGACGGCCGCCGAGCTTGACGCGGCGGTGGCGGACCGCCCGGTGTGGCTCAGCCGGGTCGACGGCCATGCCGGCTGGGCGAACAGCAAGGCGATCGCGACCGCCGGGATCACCGCCAAGACGGCGGATCCGGCCGGGGGCAGGATCACCCGCGTCGCCGGCGCCGTGAAGACCCCTGCAGGCGTGTTCATCGACAATGCGCAGGCGCTGATCGCGGCCAAGGTGCCGGACCCGCGGCCGGAAGACCGCGACCTCGCTTTCCTCACCGCGCAGGACATGCTCCTGAAGCGCGGCGTCACCGCAGTGGCCGACATGGGTATCGGGATCGAGGACTGGCAGAGCTATCGCCGCGCGGGCGATGCCGGAAACCTGCGCATCCGCATCATGGCCTACGCCAACAGCGTCGAGAACATGGTGCTGATCGCCGGGCCGGGGCCGAGCCCGTGGCTTTACGACGACCGGCTCAAGCTCGAAGGAATCAAGCTGTGGCTCGACGGTGCGCTCGGCTCGCGCGGGGCCTGGCTCAAGGCCCCCTACGCCGACGACCCGGCCAATACCGGCCTCCAGCGTCTGTCGTCGAGCCAGTTGCGCAACATCATGAGCCGCGCCGCGCTCGACCACTTCCAGGTCGCGGTTCATGCGATCGGCGATGCCGCCAATGCCGAGGTGCTGAGCGCGATCGGCGAGATGTCCGACACCTACGCGGGCGATCGGCGCTGGCGGATCGAGCATGCACAGATCGTCGATCCGGCGGACCTGCCGCGCTTCGCCGAGCACGGCATCGTCGCCTCGATGCAGCCGCTGCATCAGACCAGCGACCGGACCATGGCCGAGGCCCGGCTCGGTCCGGACCGCCTGTCGGGCGCCTATGCGTGGAAGTCGATGGAAGACGAGAAGGTCCCGCTGGCCTTCGGCTCCGATGCGCCGGTCGAAACGCCCGATCCCTTCGCCGGGATCGCCACCGCGATCACGCGCGAGGACGCGAACGGCCAGCCCTTCGGGGGCTGGCATCCGGAGCAGGTGATCACCCGCGAACAAGCGCTGGCGGCCTATACATCCGGCGCCGCCTATGCCGGCTTCGCCGACGGGCATTTCGGACAGCTCGTCGCGGGCGAGCGGGCGGACTTCCTGATGCTCGACCGCGATCCCCTGCTGGCGAGCCCGCAAGACATACGCGCGACGAAGGTCTTGCAGGTGTGGATCAACGGCCAGCAGGTGACCGGCACCACTGCCCCGCCGCCCGAGACCTACGACAAGCCCGAGCCGAAACAGCCGGTGTTCGAAAGCCGCTGAGCCCTCAGGGGCCTGGCGGGCCTTCCAGCGCCTTGGCCTGCGCGGCTGCGGCCTCGGCCGCCTCGGCCGCGGCTTCTTCGGCCTTTTCCTTCTCGCGCTTGCGCTCGCCGAACCACATCAGCACCAGCGAGGCCTCGAACAGCAGCAGCAGCGGGACCGCGAGCATCATCATCGAGCCGACATCGGGCGGGGTCGCGATGGCCGAAACCGCCGCGATCGCGACGATCACGTAGCGCCGCGCGCCGATCAACTGCTTGCGGCTGACGATCCCGGCGCGGTTGAGCAGCAGCAACAGCACCGGCAGCAGGAAGCTGATCCCGAAGCCGAGGATGAAGCGCATCACCAGGTCGAGATAGTCCTCGGAATTGGGCAGCGCCTCGATCTCGAGCCCGCCGGTGTTGCCCTGGAAGCCGAGGAACCAGTGGAACGCGGTCGGCATCACCACGTAATAGGCAAGTGCCCCGCCCGCGATGAACAATACCGGCGTCGCGAACAGGAACGGCAGGAAGGCCTTCTTCTCCTTCGCGTAGAGGCCCGGCGCGACGAAGGCCCACAACTGGTTCGAAATCACCGGGAAGCTGATGAACACCGCCGCGAACAGCGCGACCTTCATCTCGACGAAGAACTGGCCGTAAAGCTTGGTGTAGATCAGCTTCGCCTGCCCGGCTTCCACCAGCGGGTGAACCAGAAAGGCGAGAATCTTCTGCGCGAACGCCATGCAGACGAGGAACGAGACGATGATCGCGGCCAGGCAGCGCATCAGCCTCGTGCGCAGCTCGATCAGATGTTCGAGCAGCGGCGCCTGGCTCTCGTCGATATCGTGGATCTTGAACGCCATGGTCAGCCCTTTGACTTGGGCTTGGCGCTGCGGGCCGCAGGCTTGCGCCGGGGCGCGGCGTCGGCCTTGGGCTTCGGCGCCGCCTTGGGTTTGACCGGTGCCTTGGGTTTGACCGGTGCCTTGGACTTGGTCGCCGGCGCCGGGTTTTCCGCCGCCTTGGCGGTGACGGGCGGTTCAGGCGCCGCTTCGGGAGCCGGCACGGGCGCGACCTGCGGTTCGGGCGGCGGTGCGGGCAGAGGCGGCAGCGGCACCATATCGGCCCCGCCGTTGTTCGCCGCGGTCAGTTCGACCCCCGGATGCTGCTCCATCACCTTGCGGTTCTGTTCCTGCCACTTGCGCTCCATCTCCTCCATCTCCGCCTCGCGGATCATGGTCTCGATGCCCGAGCGGAAATGGTTGGAGACGCGCCGCATCTTGCCGATGATGCGGCCCGCGGTGCGCAGGGCCGCAGGCATATCCTTGGGCCTGATCGCAAGCACTGCGACCAGCACCACGACCATGAATTCCGAGCCGCTGATGTCGAACATGGTTCAGGCCCGCCGGGGCAGAAGGATCAGGACTTGCTGTCGCCCGCTCCGGTGCGCTCGCCTTCGGCCGGGGCCTGGGCGGAGGGCTGCGGGGGAATCTGCGGCGGCGGGGGCGGCGAGACCGGCTTGTCCTCGTCGTTCATGCCTTGCTTGAAGCTTTTGATGCCCTTGCCGAGATCGCCCATCGTCTCGGAAATCCGGCCCCGACCGAACAGCACCATCACGATGACCAGCAGGATCAACCAGTGCCAGATCGACAAACCACCCATTGGAAACTCCACTCCGCAAGAATGCGCGGCCGCTCGCGGCCCGATGCGAGCCCATCTAGGACATTATAGCCGCACTTGCCAGTCAGTCGCCCGATTCTTCGTGCGCCAGCGGCACGAATTCGTCCTCCTCCGGCTCATCGGCGGGCTCGGGCTCGTCCGTCTCGGCGCTTCCGCCGGAGGTCAGCGCCTCATAGGCATCGTCCACCGGATCGAGCAGGCCGGCGGCGCGCAATTCGTCGATGCCGGGCAGGTCCCTGCGCGATTCGAGCGAAAAGTGGATCAGGAATTCGGGCGTGGTGGCATAGATCACCGGGCGCCCGGGAACCTCGCGCCGGCCGACTACCCGCACCCAGCCCGCTTCCATCAGCACGTCGAGCGTGCCGCCGCTGGTCTGGACTCCGCGAATCGCCTCGATCTCGGCGCGGCTGACCGGCTCGTGATAGGCGACGATCGCCAGCACCTCGGTCGCCGCGCGCGACAATTTGCGCGGCTGCTCGCGCTCGCGCCGCAGCAGGTGTGCCAGATCGGGCGCGGTCTGGAACTGCCAGCGCTTGCCGTATTCGACCAGCCGCACGCCCCGCTTCGCATAATGCTCCTGCAGCGCCTTCAGCGCCGGGCGCACCTCGGCCCCGCCGAGATGGGTCGCGATCGCCTCGGCGCTCATCGGCTCCTCGGCAGCGAACAGGGTCGCCTCGACCGCGCGCACCAGTTCGTCGAGTTCGCTCTCGCTCACGATGCCTTGATCCGCCTGAGATGCATCGGCCCGAAGGTCTCCTCCTGCCGCAGCTCGGCCCTGCCCAGCCGCGCGAGTTCGAGCGCGGCAACGAAGCTCGATGCGAGCGCCGAGCGCCGCAGCCGCCGGTCCGAGCCGGGCGGCAGGAAGTCGCGCAATTCCATCCAGTCGAGCGTGACGCCCAGCATCGACGAGACCCGCTCGATCGCCGAATCGAGCGTCATCACCATCCGGTCGCGCACCATGTGGACCACCGGCTGGGTACGGATCTTGACCTGGCCATAGGCCTGGACGAGCTCGAACCAGTCGCATTGCCACAGATTCTTGCGATCTACCCGCAGGCCTTCGGGCGCCCCGCGCACAAACACATCCCGCCCGACCCGGTCGCGGCCCATCAGCCGCGCCGCCGCCTCGCGCATCGCGCCCAGGCGCTGGAGCCGCAACTGCAGCCGCAGCGCCAGTTCCTCGGGACTCGGATCCTCCTGCTCGTCCTTCGGGAGCAGCATCGCCGATTTCAGATAGGCGAGCCACGCAGCCATCACGAGATAGTCCGCCGCCAGCTCCAGCTTCAGCGCCTCGGCCCGCTCGATATAGGCGATGTACTGGTCGACCAGCGCGAGGATCGAGATGCTCTTGAGATCGACCTTCTGCCGCCGCGCGAGATCGAGCAGCAGGTCGAGCGGCCCTTCCCACCCGTCGAGATCGAGATAGAGCGCATCGGCATCGTTGGCCGGGGCCGGCAGGTCCCAGCTTTCGGCTTCCGCTTCGGACGGGTCGATCGCGATCGCCTCTTCGCTCATGCCGCCGCCTCCGTCAGCGCCAACAATGCGTCGCGCTTGGCGAGCAGAGCCGACTGCGCGACTTCCGATCCGTCGGCTTGCGCCGCGTGCAGCGCGCGATCGAGCCGCGCCGCCGCCGCATCGGCGATCGTGGGCAGCCCATTCGCGATACCGACCATGTCGTCCATCTTCGCCCAGCAATTGAGCGCAATGTCGCAGCCGGCGGCGATCGCGCGCGCGGCGCGCTCGGGCACGGTGCCGGTCAGCGCCTGCATATCGAGATCGTCGGTCAGCAGCAGTCCGTCGAAGCCGATCCGTTTGCGCACGATCTCGCCGATCACGAAGGGCGAAAGCGTGCCCGGATTGTCGTTGTCCCACGCGGTGTAGCGGATGTGCGCGGTCATCCCGACCGGCGCATCGGCGAGCGCGCGGAACGGCGCCAGATCGATCTCCAGCTCCTCCTCGCTCGCATCGACCACCGGCAAATCCTTATGGCTGTCGGCCATCGCACGGCCATGCCCGGGCATATGCTTGATGCAGCCCGCGATGCCGGCGCGGCCGAGCCCGTCGAGGATCGCCCGCCCCAGCGCCGCCACTCTGACGGGCTCCGAGCCCAGCGCCCGGTCGCCGATCACATCGTTGGCGCCCGGCTGGCGGACGTCGAGCGGCGGGTGGCAATCGACGCTGATGCCGACTTCGGCGAGATCGATCCCGAGCGCCTGCGCATTGCTGCGCGCGGCTTCGATCGCGCTGATCGGCGCGACGTCGTAGAGCCGGTCGAAGCTCTCGCCCGGCGGAAAGGCCAGCCATTCGGGCGGCTTCATCCGCGCGACCCGCCCGCCTTCCTGGTCGATGCACACGAACAGACGCTCGCGCCCATGGATCGCGCGCAATTCGTCGGTCAGCGCACGGACCTGCGCACGGTCCCGGATGTTGCGGCCGAACAATATGTAGCCTGCCGGATCGCTTTCACGGAAAAACGCCCGCTCCTCGGCAGTCAGCGTCAATCCGGAAAGGCCGAAAATGGCGGGGGTCATACCGGACGCTTGCAGTTGGACCGGGGATTCGCAAGCTTCCCCCCGCCGGACATGTGGAAATGCCCGTTTACTTTACCTGGCAACTTCCACCCGCCGCCTTGAGCTTCGCGCACAGGGCGTTGGCGCTGGCGCGGTCGCCCGAGATCGCCTGCAGGCGGAACACCTTGCCGATATCGGCCTGGCCCTCGATCACCCTATGGCTGAGGCCGGAGAGCGCATCGTATTGCCCGACCAGCTTGGTCCAGCCGGATTCCGCGGCGTCCTTCGACTGATAGGCTCCGACCTGCACGCCGACGCCCTTGGTCAGGACCGGGGTCGAGATCGGCGAAGCGGCCTGGGTGTCGATGCTCGGCGCAGGCTCCTCGTCCTCGGCGATCTGGCCTTCGCGGGTCTTGCCCTCGCCCACCGCGAAGCTGGTGTCGCCGGTGCCGGCGAACTGCTTGCCGCCGGGATCCTGCGGCTTTTCCTTATAGGGGCCGGCGGGCGCGGGGATCGTGCTGCCGTCGGCGAGCAGCGCCGGATCGGTCTTGGGCCGGGTCGCAAGCCAGATGCTGCCCACGACCAGGCCGATCACGAGCAGGCCGATAATCGCGAAGGCTGCGATCCGCGCGGTGTCGACGCCGCTCTGCTCGTACTCGTCGTCGCCTTCCAGCCACGGCAGCTGCTCCTCGCGGTCGTCGAGGTCGAGTTGCTCGCTCTGGGTTTCGGCGGCAGCCTCCGCCGCTTCCTCTTCCTCGCCGTAAGGATTGATCGCCATCGGTTACAGCTCCTCCACCGCCTCGACCCCGAGAATGCCCAGGCCGTTGCGGATAACCTGCCCGATTTGCGTGCCGAGGAAAAGCCTCGCTCCGGTCAGCGCGGGTTGATCGGTGAGAATGAACCGTTTCGACGGATCGTCGTTGCCGAGGTTCCAGTAGGCGTGGAACGCCGCGGCGAGATCATAGAGGAAGAAGGCGATCCGGTGCGGCTCGCGCGCCGCGGCGGCGCTCTCGACCACCCGCGGGAACTGCGCAGCCTGCTTGATGAGGCCGATCTCGGCCTCGCCCAGCAGGGCAAGATCGGCATCAGACGGCGCGAGCCCCTCCGCCGCCGCCTTGCGCAACGTCGAGCGGATCCGCGCATGGGCGTATTGGACGTAGAACACCGGATTGTCCTTCGACGCCTCGACCACCTTGGCGAAGTCGAAGTCCATTTGCGCCTCGGGCTTGCGGGTCAGCATGGTGAAGCGCACCACGTCCTTGCCCACTTCCTCGACCATGTCGGCGATGGTGACGAAATTGCCCGAGCGCTTCGACATCTTCGCCGGCTCGCCGTCGCGCAGCAGCTGGACCATCTGGACCAGCTTGACGTCGAACGGGATGGGCTTGCCCTCCCCTTCGGACAGCGCCGCGACCGCGGCCTTGATCCGCTTGACCGTGCCGGCATGGTCGGCACCCCAGATGTCGATCAGCTCGTCGGCGCTCTCGGCCTTCTGCATGTGATAGGCGAGGTCCGCGCCGAAATAGGTCCACTTGCCGTCCGACTTGCGGATCGGCCGGTCCTGGTCGTCGCCGAATTTGGTCGAGCGGAACAGCGGCAGCGCAACCGGCTCCCAATCCTCGACCACCTTGCCCTTGGGCGCTTCGAGCACGCCGTCGTAGACGAGATCGTGCGCGCGCAGCCATGTCTCGGCGGCCTCGGGCTTGCCCGCCGCCTGCAGCGCCGCTTCGGACGAGAACAGGTCGTGATGGATGCCGAGCATCGCCAGATCGCCGCGGATCGTGTCCATCATCGCCGCGACCGCGCGGGCGCGGAAGATCGGCAGCCATTCGGCCTCGGGTTCGGAAAGGTAGCGATCGCCCTCGTCCTCGGCGATCAGCGCGCCGATCGGCTTGAGATAGTCGCCCGGATAGAATCCCTCGGGAATCTCGATCGTCTCGCCCAGCGCCTCGCGATAGCGCAGGTAGACCGACCGCGCGAGCGTATCGACCTGACCGCCCGCGTCGTTGACGTAATATTCGCGCACCACCTTGCTGCCCGCCCATTCGAGCAGGGCGGCCAGCGCATCGCCAACCACCGCGCCGCGGCAATGGCCCATGTGCATCGGTCCGGTCGGGTTGGCGGAGACGTATTCGACATTCACCACCCGGCCCGCGCCCGCGTTCGACCGGCCGTAATCGCCGCCGAGCGCGGCGATCGCCCTGAGTTCGGCCAGCCAGGCGGAATCCGCCACCCGCAGGTTGATGAAGCCGGGGCCGGCGATCTCGGCACCGGTGACGTCGGCGAGCGCAGTCAGCTTGCCGACCAGCGCCTCGGCCAATACACGCGGATTGGAGCCGGCGGGCTTCGCCAGCACCATCGCAGCATTGGTTGCAAGGTCGCCATGCGACGGATCGCGCGGCGGTTCGACCGTCACATTGGCGAGCGGAAGGCCTGCGGGAAGCACGCAGTCGACAACCAGCGCTTCGAGCGCGTCGCGCACGTGGTCCGCAAAGGCGGCGTGGATCGTGGTGGTATCGGACATGGTTGGGCCGTTAGCCTTTTTGCCGGAATGGGGAAAGCGCGCAGCCGCCATCGCTGGCGGCCGACGGGAACGCGGTGTGCCGGGCCCTCCCTCAGCGGGAGAGCCGGTTCATCGGGTGGCGTTGTAGGCGAGCTGCGCTTCGGTCAGCTGGAAACCGACCAGCAGTTCGAAATTCGCGCGATTCAGCGCGGTGCGCACTTCGGGCAGCGTCAGCGGATCGGTCGCCGCGTCGGCTTCGCCCGCCTTGCGCTTGCGGTTGATCTGCGCGACGATCTCGGGCGGCAGGGTCGCCTCGTCGCGGTCGATATAGGCGCCGGCACTGGCCTTGCCCTGCGCGCGCTCCTGCCCGTCGGCGAAGCTGATCGTCACCGTGCCGACGCGCTTCGAAACCACCACGCCGCCGCCACGCATGACGGTGGAGAAATAGGGCAGCTGGATCGTGCGCGCGCCCTTGGTGTTGGTGCGGCGCGCCAGCACGTCGAAGCTGGCGACCGAATAGACCTTCGGGCCGCTGTTGTCGCAGGTGGTGCGGACATTGGTCATCGAAGCGACCACGTCGATCGCGTCGGCCGTGCGGTCGGCCCCGTGGAACAGGGTGATGTCGCCGGTGTAGTCCGGAATGCCCACCGCCGGGCAGGTCGTGCGCAGCGCGGTGATGCCCACGCCCTGGTCGACGACGAGGTCGCCATGCGACTTGCATCCCGCGAGAACGGTGGTGGCCGCGAGCACGGCGAGCAGGCGGAAGCGAGCGGTCATCAAGAATCCTCGAACTTTTGCTAGCGCGGCCCTAGCCCTTTCGCCGCAGCGGCACAACGGGTAGAGGGGCCCCGATGAACGCCCCCTTTCCAGATCCGGCCGCCGAATCCGATCGCCGCCCGCTCACGCTGCTGCTCGCCGCGCCGCGCGGCTTCTGCGCCGGGGTCGATCGCGCGATCGAGATCGTCGAGCGCGCGATCGAGCGCTATGGCCCGCCGGTCTACGTGCGTCACGAGATCGTCCACAACCGCTATGTGGTCGACACGCTGAAGGCCAAAGGCGCGGTGTTCGTCGAAGAACTGAGCGAGGTTCCCGACGGCGTGCCGGTGGTGTTCAGCGCGCATGGCGTGCCCAAGTCGGTCCCGGCCGAGGCGACCGACCGTGGGCTCGATTGGCTCGATGCGACCTGTCCGCTGGTCAGCAAGGTCCACCGCCAGGCGGAGCGCCAGCTCGAAGCCGGGCGGCACGTGCTGTTCGTCGGCCACAAGGGACACCCCGAGGTGATCGGCACGATGGGTCAGGTACCCGAGGGCACGATCGCCCTGGTCGAAACCGTGGGCGACGTCGCGGCGCTCGATTTCCCGGACGGGCAGCCGCTCGCCTTCCTCACCCAGACGACCCTCTCGGTGGACGACACGGCGGAGATCGTCGCGGCGCTGAAGCGGCGTTTCCCTCAGATCGTCGGACCGAAGGCGGAAGACATCTGCTACGCCACCTCGAACCGCCAGGCTGCGGTCAAGGCGATCGCCGAGGAATGCGACCTGATGCTGGTGATCGGCGCGCCCAACAGCTCGAACTCGCTGCGCCTGGTCGAAGTGGCCGAACGCTGCGGCACTCCGGCCCGGCTCATCCAGCGCGGCGACGAGATCGATGCGGCCTGGCTGCGCGGGGTCGAGACCCTGGGGCTTACCGCCGGCGCGTCGGCACCCGAAACCCTGGTGCGCGAGGTGGTCGACGCGATCGCCCGGTGGCGCAGGGTCGAGGAGCATCTGCGGGTCAGCGCCGAAGAGAAGATGATCTTCAAGCTGCCGCGCCAGCTGGTCGACTGAGAGCCATGGCCGTCTACACCCATCTGGGCGCGGAGGATCTCGCGGCCCTGATCTCCGAATATGACGTGGGCGAACTCGTCTCGGCCAAGGGGATCGCGGAAGGCGTATCCAATTCCAACTGGCTGATCGAGACCACCGGCAGCGGAAACGAAGGCGCGCGCTTCATCCTCACCATGTACGAGCGGCGGATCGACCTCGCCGAGTTGCCGTTCTTCCTCGGGCTGCTCGACCATCTCGCGGCGGAGCACTGCCCGGTGCCGCGCACCATCCACGACCGCAGCGGCGCGGCGTTCCGCTGGCTCGACGGCAAGGCGGTGGCGCTGATCGAATTCCTTCCCGGCGTCTCGATCGACCGCCCGGAGGCGGAGCAGGCGCATTCGGTCGGCCGGGCGCTGGCGGGCATCCACCTCGCCTCCGCCGGTTTCGCGATGGCGCGGCCCAACGATCTCGGCCCCGCGTCGTGGTCGAGGCTGGCGGAAGCCTGCACCCAGGAAGGCCTCGCGCGGATCGATCCGTCGCTTCCGTCCCTGGTCGCGGACGAGTTGGAATTCCTCGCCGGCCACTGGCCCGAAGGGCTGCCGCGATCGGTCATCCACGCCGACCTGTTCCCCGATAACGTGCTGATGCTCGGTGCCGAGGTCAGCGGGCTGATCGACTTCTACTTCGCCTGCAACGACATCACCGCTTACGACCTGGCCGTGACCCACGCGGCATGGTGCTTCGACAACGAGGGCCGCGGCTTCCGCCCCGAGATCGGCAGCGCGCTGATCGCAGGCTACGAAAGCGTCCGTCCGCTGAGCCACGACGAACGCGCCGCGCTGCCGGTGCTCGCCCGCGGAGCCGCGATGCGCTTCATGATGACCCGCGCGGAAGACTGGCTCAACACGCCCGCCGATGCGCTGGTAACCAGGAAGGACCCGCTCGCCTTCGCCCGCCGGCTGGCCTTCTACGCCGATCGCGGCGCCTCGGCTTTCGTTGCGCATCCATGAGCAAGGTGCAGATTTTCACCGACGGGGCCTGCAAGGGCAACCCCGGCCCCGGCGGCTGGGGGGCGTTGCTGCGCAAGGGCACGACCGAAAAGGAGCTGTCGGGCGGCGATCCGGCCACGACCAACAACCGGATGGAGATGCTGGCGGTGATCCGCGCGCTCCAGGCGCTCACGCGGCCATGCGAGATCGAGCTCTATTCGGATTCCAAATATGTGATCGACGGGATCACCAAATGGGTGTTCGGCTGGCAGAAGCGCGGCTGGAAGAATGCCGCAAAGCAGCCGGTCGCCAACGAGGACCTGTGGCGCGAGATGATCGAGGCGGCCCGGCCGCACAGCATATCGTGGAACTGGGTAAAGGGCCACGCGGGCCATGCCGAGAACGAGCGGGCAGACAGGCTCGCCTGCGCCGCCGCGGAGAAGGCCGCGAAGCGCTAGGCTTCTCCTAGCGCCCGTAAAGCGCGACCATGTCGGAACTGGCGAGGACATGCCCGTCGAGCGCATCGACCAGCGCTCCGGCATGCGCCGGTGCGCCCGACAGATGCGCGACATCGAGCGCAAGGATGCGGAACGCATAGTGGTGCGGCGGGTCGCCCACGGGCGGGCAAGGCGCACCGTAGCCCTGCTTGCCGAAATCGTTGGTGGTCTGCACCCCGACCACGCCGCCGGCGGGGATTTCGCGCCGGTCGGCCGGAATGTCGTAGACGCCCCAGTGACGGAACACGCCGCCCGGCGCGTCGGGATCCTCGACCAGCAGCGCGAAGCTCCTGGTGCCGCGGGGCGGATCGGTCCAGGCGAGCGGCGGCGAGAGTCCGGCCCCGCCGCAGCTGTATTCTTGGGGGATCGCCGCGCCTGCGGCAAAGGCCGTGCTGCTCAGCCGCAGCATCCCGGCCTCGGGTGCCGCCCCGCTGCCGCCGGCGGAAGGCCCGCAAGCGGCAAGCAGCGCGGCGAGGCCGAAAAGTGGGCCGGAACCCTTCAGCTGTTGTCCTCGGTCGGAGCGTCGGGGCCGTGCTTCTTGATCGACTCGATGGCGTTCTCCGCACTTGCCTTCGAGGCATAGCCCTCGGTCGAGAACATCACTTCCGAATTGTACTTGAAGCGCACGCGGAATTCGCCGGCCTTGTCTTTGTAGATTTCGAACTTGTGGGCCACCTGGACCTCCCTCTTGACCTATTTTGCCGCTGCCCTAGCCGAAGCGTGCGGCGAGATAGCGGTCGCGGTCTATTGCAGCAGTAAGGCCGTCCGATGACAAGCCCAGAAGGACCTGCGCCGCCAGCCGTGCGGCGGCCGGGGCCGTCTGGATGCCGAATCCGCCCTGCCCCGCGAACCAGAAGAACGCGGGATTGCCGTGGTCGGGCCCGTAGACCGGCAGCCGGTCGGGCGCGAAGCTCCTCAGCCCCGCCCATTTGTGCTCGACCCGCTCGACCTGCCAGTCGACCGCATGCTCGAAGCGGTCGATCGCGATCGCCACATCGAGTTCCTCGGGCGCGGCATCGACCGGGGGGGTCGGCGTTTCGTCGTGCGGGCTCAGCCACAGGCTGCCGTGTTCGGGCTTGAAGTAGAATTCCTCGCCGATGTCGATCACCAGCGGCATGGTCTGCACGGGGACCGGCGCGGTGCGCAATTGCACGATCGTGCGCCGCAGCGGCTGGATCCCGACCGGCCGGACCCCGGCAAGCTCGGCCACCGGATCGGCCCAGGCGCCTGCGGCATTGACCAGCGTGGCGCAGCGGATCCGGGCACCGTCCGCGGTGGCGAGCGTCCAGCCGTCGGGGCCGTGTTGGGCGGCCCGCAGGCCTGCCCGCACCCGCAGCGCGACTCCGACACGCTTCGCTTCCGCGAGATACCAGGCGTGGACGCCGGCAACGTCGATGTCCTTGCAGTCGGGTTCGTAGACCCCGTGGGTCCATTCGGGACGGAAGCCGGGGACGAAGCTTTCGAGTCCGGCGCGGTCCTGCCATTCGACGTGGACCCCGGCGGATGCAAATTCGGCCATGAAATGCTCGGTCGCCTGCTCCTGCCCGGCGCGCGCGATGTGCAGGCCGCTGCGGGGACCGAGGAACCCGTGCTCGTCCAGCCATGCGCCCGAGGCGGTGGTCAGCGGCTGGACCAGCGGCCCGCCATAGCTTTCCGCCCAGAACGCCGCCGAGCGGCCGGTCGAGTGGTAGCCGGGCCGATCCTCGGCCTCGAGCAGCACCACCCGCGCATGGGCGCCGAGCTCTGCCGCGATGCTGGCTCCGGCGATCCCGGCACCGACCACCGCAATGTCGAACTTGTCGCTCACGCTCCGCCTTTCTTTGCCGCGACCTGGACCAGGAAGCCGTCGATCGCCTCGATCGCGAGATCGCGAACCGCGTCCACCTCGCGCAGAATCTCGTGCCACGCTTCCTTGCCGAAGATGAACACCTCGCCCCGCGGCAGCCGGCGCACGCTCGCTTCGATGGCTCCGAAATCGACCAGCCGGTCGGCATCGGTCGCCACGACGAACACCGGCGTATCCACGGCTTCGAGCAGCCCGGCCGCAGCGAGCGAGCGGGTCGAGGCATAGCCGCGTTCGACCCAGCCCCAGCTGGCGGGGCCCATAACCAGTTCGCTGCGGTGCGCGCGCCACCATAGCTCGTCGGCGTAGCGCGCTGCGTCATGGGTCAGCAGATCCTGCCGCCCGGCCGGGACCTCGCCCGGTTTTTCGCTCCATTTCCAGGCCGGACGCCGGCGATCGCCAAGGCTCGCGATCACCCGTGCGAGCGTATGCATGACCGCCGCCGGGAGGCCGTGGTTGAGAAACCCGAGCATCGGCGCGGAGAGCACCATCCCGTCGGGCGAAACCTGCTTTTCGGCCAGCGCGCGCAGCACCAGGTGCCCGCCCATCGAGTGCCCCATCAGCACGTGCGGGGCGGGGGTCTCGGCGACCCAGCGCCGCCATAACCACGCGAGGTCGCGCACCCAGGTCTCGAAATCGTCGACATGCCCGGTTACCGCGTCCATCCCGAGCCGGCCCGAGCCCGCCTGCCCGCGCCAGTCCGAAGCGGTGACGCGCCAGCCTGCACGCGCCCAGTGATCGAGCGTTTCGAGGTATTTCTCGTAGAAATCGCCGCGCCCCGGCAGGAACAGGATCGAGCCCCGGGCACCGCCGGCCGGCAAGGGCCAGTCGATCCGGCGGATCGGCCAGCCGTCCTCGGCATACCAGAATGCCTCGAGCGCATCCGTCGGTATCGCCCGTCGATCCATCGCGGGGGTTCGTGGTTGATCCGAGTGGCTAATGCAAGCCTCCTGCCCTTGGTTACTTTTTGGTAAGCCCTGACGAGTACCAGAGCTTCCAGGACATCCAGGGGGCTCCGATGCCAAACGCTTCGATCCAGTACGTTCTGCTCGCCATGTTGGCAATCGGACTGCTGTTTGCCGCATTCACCGACATTCGTTCGCGCCAGATCGCGAACTGGCTGAACGCCGCGATCGCGCTGTGCGCCCCGCTGTTCTGGTGGGCCAGCGGCATCGCCTTGTGGCCCGACGTAGGCATCCAGCTCGGCGTCGCGGCGGCGACCTTCGCCGTGCTGGCCGTGCTGTTCGCGTTCCGCGCGATGGGCGGCGGCGACGTCAAGCTGTTGACGGCACTCGCCCTGTGGATTCCGCCGGCCCAGTTCCTGAGCCTGCTGATCGTGATGGCGCTGGTGGGCGGCGTGCTGACGCTGGTGATCGGATCCTGGCACATCGCCCGCCACCGGCGCGACCGGCTGGCGATCCCCTATGGCGTCGCGATCGCCGCGGGCGGCCTGTGGGTACTCGTTGCAAACTATCTCGACCCCGCCCGCGCCACCTTCGGCGCGAGCCTGGGGTAAACCTGATTTTAACCATTCCGGCCGAAAAGTCGACTTTGGACATACGCTTTTCGGCCATTGAGGGGGCTTGACGCACCATGGACAGGAAGAAACTGGTACTGCTGCTGGGGGCACTGATCGTCGCGATCGGCACCGCACTTGCAGCCCGCAGCATGTTCGCGGGAGCCTCGGCCCCGCATGCCGCGGCGGCGATCGCGCCCGAGCCTACCGGACCCAAGGTGCTGGTGGCGCAGCGCGCGCTTCCGGTCGGCACGATCATCACCGCCGATGCGGTCGCCTACCAGGCCTGGCCGAAGGAAATGGTTCAGGACGCCTATTTCATCGACGGCGAAGCCGACATGAACACGCTGCTCGGCACCGTCGTGCGGCACCCGATCACCGCCGGCGAGCCGGTTACCCAAGGCTCGCTCGTCGCGCCGGGCGACCGCGGCTTCCTCGCTGCCGCCCTCGGGCCGGGCATGCGCGCGGTCACCGTTCCGGTGTCGGCCAAAACCGGCGTGGGCGGCTTCGTCTTCCCGGGCGACCGGGTCGACATGGTCCTGACCCAGACGGTCAAGGGCGGGGGCGAGAGCCAGCCGCTCAAGGCTTCGGAAACCATCCTCAAGAACATCCGCGTCCTCGCCACCGACCAGTCGACCGAAAGCGAGCACACGCCCGACGGCAAGACCGTGGTCCGCGCCTTCCGCACCGTAACCCTCGAAGTCACGCCGAAGATCGCGGAGAAGGTCGCCGTCGCCCAGACGATCGGCACGCTCAGCCTGTCGCTGCGCTCGATCGCCGACAACCAGACCGATCTCGAAAAGGCGATCGCCGCGGGCGAGGTCAACATCCCCGAGGGCGCTTCGAAGGCCCAGGAAGAAAGCATCCTGCGCGCCGCGATGAGCAAGCCGCGCGACGGTGCCTCGAGCTTCGTCACCGGCGGCGACGTGTCGCGCTTCCAGCGCCGTTCGATCCCGCCGATCAATGCCACGCCGCAGTCCGCTCCCGTCCTTGCGATGGGTCCCGCCGGCGGCGGAAGCCCTGCCGCGGTCCGGATCGGGCCGGTGGTGCGGGTGACCCGGGGCAAGAACACCGTTGCCGTGCCGGTCGGGAAATAACGCCATGCGCAGCACCATCACTCGCCCGGCACCTACCGGAACCCATTCGAGGGGCAAGACCATGAACCGCCGCCTTATCGCCACCCTGCTGACCGCGGCCTGCGCCGCGCTGCCGGCCGCCGTGCCCGCCGGGCAGGCTTCCGCCCAGACCGCGCTCAAGCCGTCGATGGATATCGTCCTCTCGGTCGGCCGGGGCCAGCTCGTCCAGGTCCCCGGCAACATGGCCGACGTGTTCGTGGCCAACGAGTCGATCGCCGACGTCCAGGTCAAGTCGCAGCGCCAGCTCTATGTCTTCGGCCTGGCCGGCGGCGAGACCACGGTCTATGCGTCGAACGCCGCCGGCGACATCGTGTGGGCCGCAAACATCCGCGTCGGCTCGAACATCGACAGCATCGACCAGATGCTGGCGCTGGCGATGCCCGATGCAAAGGTCTCGGTCGCGACGATGGGCACCAACACCGTGCTGCTGACCGGCACCGTGGCCGCGCCGGAAGACGCCGCCGAGGCCGAACGCCTGGTGACCGCCTATCTCGGCAAGGACGCCAACGTGATCAGCCGCCTCAAGACCGCGACCCCGCTGCAGGTCAATCTGCAGGTCAAGTTCGCCGAGGTCAGCCGCTCGCTGGTCCGCACGCTCGGCGCCAACCTGACCACGATAGACGGCACCAGCGGCTTCAAGTTCGGCGTCGGCAGCGGCCGTTCCGGCTTCGCCCCGACCTATTGGCCCGGTCGCGCCCTCGGAACCGGATCGAGCGTTTCGGTGCCGGCGGTCAATCCCCTCACCGGCCTGCCGGTGGTCGACTCGACCGGCAACCCGACGATGGTGCCCGGCACCGCGGTCAATCCGATCAGCCCGGGCTCGACCCTTGCGGGTGCAGGCAAGTTCCTCGGCCTCGACCTCCTCGGAGCGCTCGACCTTGCGGAGCAGGACGGGCTGGTGACCACGCTGTCGCAGCCGAACCTGACCGCGCTTTCCGGCGAAACCGCCGAATTCCTGGCGGGCGGCGAATTCCCGATCCCGATGAGCCAGGGCCTCGGTTCGACCTCGGTCGAATACAAGAAATACGGCGTGAGCCTGTCCTACACGCCCACCGTGCTGTCGAACGGCCGGATTTCGCTGCGGGTTCGCCCCGAAGTGTCCGAGCTCTCGACCCAGGGCGCGGTGACGCTGAACAATTTCACGATCCCTGCGCTGACCGTGCGACGTGCCGAAACCACGATCGAACTCGGCTCGGGCCAGAGCTTCATGATCGCGGGCCTGCTGAGCAACAATGCGCAGAACCAGATCAGCAAGGCGCCGGGCCTCGGCGACCTGCCGGTGCTCGGCAATTTGTTCAAGTCGAGCGAGTTCCGCAAGGGCCAGTCCGAGCTGGTGATCGTGGTCACGCCCTATCTGGTGAAGCCGGTCGACGCGAACGACATCAAGCTGCCGACCGACGGCTTCAAGACCTCGACCACGATGGATCAGCTGCTCGGCAACAACGACAACGCCGGCGTGACCGGCGGCGAACGCCCCAAGCCGACCGCGGTCGGCGAAGGCGCTCCGCCGCCGAAGATCGGGTTCGACGACGACCAGACGCCGACCGGCGACAAGGGCCAGCCGAAGAAGGCCGCGCGCGACGACCGCCGCGCCGAGGCCGATCCGCAGCCCGGCTTCAGCCTCAAGTGAGAAAGGTGCAGACGATGTCTATCCGCATGACCAAACACGCCGCAGCGGCCATCGCCCTCACCCTGGGGCTGACGCTTGCCGGTTGCGCCGGCCAGCCCAACGCCAACCGCTCGCTCGACTCGGTCAAGCAGCCGGTGGTCGAACGCTCGAACTTCACGCTCGATCTCAACTCGGGTTCCGGCGGCCTGTCGATCCCCGAGCAGCGCCGGCTGAACGAGTGGTTCGCGGCGATGGACGTCTCCTATGGCGACCGCATCTCGGTGGACGATCCGCTCGCCAGCCCGGCCACCCGCCAGGCCGTGGCGGCGATCGCGGCGCGCTACGGACTGCTGCTGAGCGATGGCGCCCCGGTGACCCAGGGCCTGGTCGATCCGGGCCGCACCCGGATCGTGATCACCCGCGCCAAGGCCTCGGTTCCCGGCTGTCCCGATTGGGACAAGCACTCATCGTACAATTACAACAACGCCACCGCGAGCGGCTTCGGCTGCGCGGTGAACGGCAACCTCGCGGCAATGGTCGCCAATCCCGAGGACCTGATCCACGGTCAGACGGGCTCCAGCGAAACGCTGGTGATGACCGCGAACAAGGCGATCGAATCCTACCGCAAACAGGCCCCCACCGGGGAAGCCGGGATCAAGGCACAGTCGAGCAGCAGCGGGAGCAACTAAGAGATGAACGCGCCTTGGAAAGCCGGTTCGCCCAATGGGCGTGACCCCTTCGCAGCCTTTATCTGCGACGAAGCCGCGCTGGACGTGCTGCGTCCGGTCGTGATCGAGATGGGCTGGCAGCCCGAGAAGTGCGCCAAGGGCGGGCTTCGCAATGCCGTCCAGTCGCTCTCGATCACCGCGAGCCCGAACATCCTGATGGTGGACCTGTCCGAAAGCGGCGACCCGCTGAACGACATCAACGCCCTGGCCGAGGTCTGCGAACCCGGCACGGTGGTGATCGCGGTCGGCCAGGTGAACGACGTGCGGCTCTATCGCGACCTGCTCGCGAGCGGGATCCACGACTATCTGCTCAAGCCGCTGTCGTCGAGCCAGGTGCGCGACGCGCTGGTCGGCGCGCAGACCGTGTTTTCCGCTCCCAAGACGGCCGACGGCGCCAACGCCAAGCGCCACATCTCGACCGCCGTCGTCGGCACCCGCGGCGGGGTCGGCGCATCGACGCTGGCGACCTCGCTCGCCTGGCTGTTCGCGACCGATCACCGCATGCCGACTGCGCTGCTCGACCTCGACGTGCATTTCGGAACCGGCGCGCTCGCGCTCGACCTCGAGCCGGGCCGCGGCCTGACCGACGCGATCGACAATCCGAGCCGCATCGACGGGCTGTTCATCGAGCGCGCGATGATCCGCGCGAACGACAATCTCGCGATCCTTTCGGCCGAGGCGCCGATCAATGCTCCGCTGATGACCGACGGCTCGGCCTTCGTGCAGCTCGAGGAGGAATTCCGTCACGCTTTCGAGATGACGGTGATCGACCTGCCGCGGAACATGCTGATCAATTTCCCGCACCTCCTGGCCGATGTGAACGTCGTGGTTCTTGCGACCGAAATGACGCTGGCCTCGGCGCGCGACGCGATCCGTATCCTCTCCTGGCTCAAGACCAACGCGCCGCACGCTGTGCCGCTGGTGGTCGCCAACAAGGTCCAGCCCGGCGCGAGCGAGATCAGCAAGGCCGACTTCGAAGCGTCGATCGAGCGGAAGATCAACTACCAGATCCCGTTCGACCAGCGCGCCGCGGTCAATGCGGCCAAGCTCGGCCAGACCTTCGTCGATGCGAACAAGTCGGCCAAGGCTGCGGCGGTCATCCGCGATATCGCGGCGGGCGTGATCGGATCGGGCGCCGAAGACGCTTCGCCGGCTGCCGCGACGAGCTCGGCCAAGTCGCTGCTCGGCAAGTTCGATCTCAAGGCAATCATGCCCAAGAAGAAGGCCGCCGAGGCGGTCGACTGAAATGGCGGGATGCGGCGGAGCGATCGCGTGATCGATCCGCCCGTCCGCCCCCGAATATGATGCGTTACGAAAGGCGAGCCAGACAATGCCCATGAGCCAGCTCCTGCTGTTCGCGGTCGGTCTGTTGACCGCGCTGTCGCTCGCCTACTCCGCCCTGGCCGGCCCCAACGCGGCCAAGGAGAGCGCCCGCCGGCTCCAGGGCCTGCGCTATCGCCATTCGGAAAGCACCACCGACAAGGTCGAAAGCCAGCTCAAGAAGGCGATCGCGGCGCGCAAGCCGGCGATGCACCGGATCGCGGGCTCGAGCTCGCGGATCGAGGCGCTGGCGCTGCGGCTGCATCGCAGCGGCAAGAACTGGACGATCTCGCAATATATCTACACCTCGATCGGCATCGCGCTGGCGGTGGCGGTGCTGGTGTTCCTCAAGAGCGGCGCGGCGCTGATGTCGCTCGGCATCGGGGTGCTGTTCGGTGCCGGCATTCCGCATATGCTGCTCAACAGCATGATCAAGCGGCGCACGGCCGCGTTCAACGCCAAGTTCCCCGACGCGATCGAACTGCTGGTGCGCGGGCTGCGCTCCGGCCTGCCGGTAACCGAGACGCTGGCGGTGGTCGCGTCCGAGATCCCGGGCCCGGTGGGGATCGAGTTCCGCGCGATCGTGGACCGTATCCGGGTCGGCCGGACGATGGACGAGGCGCTGCAGGAAACCGCGGACCGGCTCGGAACCCCGGAATTCCAGTTCTTCTGCATCACCCTGGCGATCCAGCGCGAGACCGGCGGCAACCTTGCCGAAACCCTCTCGAACCTCGCCGACGTGCTGCGCAAACGCTCGCAGATGAAGCTCAAGATTCGCGCGATGAGCTCGGAATCGAAGGCGTCGGCCTACATCGTGGGCGCGCTCCCCTTCATCGTGTTCGGCATGGTGTATTGGATCAACCCGAAATACCTCGGCGGCTTCTTCACCGACGACCGCCTGATCGTGGCCGGCATCGGCGGCCTGATCTGGATGGGCATCGGCGCGCTGATCATGGCCAAGATGGTCAGCTTCGAAATCTGAGCAGGACGGAACCAGAACGATGATCACCCCCCCTGCCGGCCCGACACTGCTCGGTTTCAACGTCATCGCGGTCGGCACCGTGCTGGCCGGGCTCGCCGCGCTGGCGATGATGCTGGCGGTCTATGCGGCCGTTACCGTGCGCGACCCGATGGCCAAGCGCGTCAAGGCGCTGAACGCACGGCGCGAGGAGCTCAAGACCGGGCTCGTCACCGCGACCGCGAAGAAGCGCCAGAGCCTGGTCCGCAAGACCGAAACCACCGACCGCATGAAGGACACGCTGCAGGGCATGAAGGTCCTGCAGGACAGCCAGCTCAAGCAGGCGCAGCAGAAGCTCGCCCAGGCCGGTTTCCGCAACAAGGAATGGGCCGTCGCGGTGATCTTCTCGCGCATGGTCATGCCGGTGGTGCTGGGCCTGCTGGTGGTAATCATGGTCTACTGGATCAACTATTTCCCCCAGTGGGGCAGCTTCAAGCGCTTCGCCGCCTTCGCCCTGGCGGTGATCGCCGGCTACAAGTCGGCCGACGTCTATCTCGCCAACCTGATCAGCAAGCGCACCAATGCGATCCGCAAGGGCCTGCCCGACGCGCTCGACCTGCTGGTGATCTGCGCCGAGGCCGGCCTGACGGTCGATGCGGCGTTCAACCGCGTGGCAAAGGAACTGGGCCGCGCCTACCCCGAACTCGGCGACGAATTCGCGCTGACCTCGATCGAGCTCTCGTTCCTCACCGAACGCCGGATGGCGTTCGAGAACCTTGCCTATCGGGTGAAGCTCGATGCGGTCAAAGGCGTGGTCACCACGATGATCCAGACCGAACGCTACGGCACGCCGCTGGCCTCTGCGTTGCGGGTGCTGTCGGCCGAATTCCGCAACGAGCGCATGATGCGCGCGGAGGAAAAGGCCGCGCGCCTGCCGGCGATCATGACCGTGCCGCTGATCCTGTTCATCCTGCCGGTGCTGTTCATCGTGATCCTCGGTCCGGCTTCCTGCTCGATCGCCGACGCCTTCGCCAAGCACCCCGGCGATCCGCACTGAGCCCGCCGGGCCGACGCCGGCAGCCGCATACGAAAAGGCCCCGCTCCTGACCGGAGGCGGGGCCTTTTCCGTTCTCGCGAGCGTATCGGCCGCTCAGTTGTCGTAGATGCCGCTGTCGATACCTTCAGCGTGGAGGTCGCGCACTTCGGCCTTCATCCGCACCAGCAGCGCCTTGAACGCCTCGATCTCCTCTTCGGCGAAGTTCGACAGCAGCCGGCGTTCCATTTCCAGCGCCAGCGGCATGATCTCGCCATGCATGCGGCGGCCGTCCTCGGTCAGCTCCAGCAGATGCGAGCGCCCGTCCTTGGTGTTGGGCTGGCGCCAGACCAGCCCGCGCTCCTCGAGCTCCTTGCAGGCGCGGTTGACCGCGACCTTGTCCATGATGGTCAGCGCGGTGAGTTCGCGCTGGGTCAGCCCGCCGGCGTCACCGAGCACCGCCATCACCCGCCACTCGGGGACCTTGAGTCCGAAACGGGTGCGATATTCCTGCGCGATCCGTCCGCTCACCGCGTTGGAGGTGATCGAAAGCATGTAGGGCAGGAATTCGGAAAGGCGCGGCGTGGGTTTCATAATGGCCGACCTCTACCGATGCCGCGACCGGAATGGCAAGCCGCGAAGCGGGTTTCCGTAAGGTAATGTCGGTGAGGTGTTGCGCGTCAGCCGCGCGCGAGCACCCGCCCGGCCACCGCATCGAGCCGCGCCATCGCCTGCGGATCGCAGTGTTCGGGCGCGGTCACGATCGCCCCGTCGAGCGCGTTATCGATCCAGCTCGGCTCCCGCGTTTCGGGCAAAAGGGCAGCCAGTTCGACCAGCGCGGCGCGCGCCTTGCCGACGTTCGCGTCCATCACCGCAAGGATTTCCTCCACTCCGACGCCATCCTCCTCGGTACGCCAGCAATCGTAATCGGTGACCATCGCGAGCACCGCGTAGGGCAGTTCCGCCTCGCGAGCCAGACGCGCTTCGGGCATCGCGGTCATCCCGATCACGTCGGCGCCCCACTGGCGGTACATCAGGCTTTCGGCGCGGGTCGAGAATTGCGGCCCCTCGATCGCGACGTAGCAGCCGCCGCGATGGACCTTGGCACCCGCCCGCTCGGCCGCATCGCCGGACAGCGCGGAAAGCCGCGCGCAGACCGGATCGGCCAGGCTGACATGGGCAACCAGGCCTTCGCCGAAGAAGCTGCGCTCGCGCACCAGCGTGCGGTCGATCAGTTGGTCCACCACGACGAAGCTGCCCGGCGCCAGTTCCTCGCGCAGCGAGCCGATCGCCGAGATGGAGACGAGATCGGTCACCCCGCAGCGCTTGAGCACATCGACATTGGCACGGTAGTTTACCGTGCCGGGCGAGAGCCTGTGGCCCTTGCCATGGCGCGCGAGGAAGCTGAACCGCACTCCCCCGATCCGGCCCGTCGCGACCGGGCCGGAGGGCGCGCCGAAACTGCTGTTGACCGGGATTTCCTGCGCGTCCTCAAGCACCGCGGCATCGTACAGCCCGGTCCCGCCGATCACGCCGATATGCCAGCCAGCCATCAGTTTTTCAGAAGCCCCGCCATGATGAAATCGATCGTATGCTCGCGATACCGGTCGCGCAATTCCTCGCTGAACCCGTCTTCGCCGAAACAGTAGCGCAGAAACAGGCGCGCGGCGAAGAACCGGTCCACCGCACCGGTAGCGGTGAAATAAAACAATTGCGGGTCAACCGGGCGGAACACGCCGGCCGCCACGCCCTCTCCGATCAGCCGGTCGTAGGCAGCATAGATCGGGGTCAGATAGGTGTTGGCGATGCGCTGCGCCTCGGCCGGCTCGCTTTCGCGGACCATCCGCATCAGCAGGCGCTGGATATAGGGCACCTCGTAGAACGTATCGACCACGCCCGAGAGATGCCGGCGCAGCTTGGTCTCGGGGTCGAACTCCTTCGCCAGCAGAGCGTCCAGCGAAGCGACGATCGCCTCCATGTCGCGCTCGAGCAGCGCGGTCATCAGCCCGGCCTTGTTGCCGAAGTAATATTTGACCAGCGCCGAGTTCAGCCCCGACTTGCGGCTGAGCTGGGCAAGCGAGATATCGACCGTGTCGGTCTCGCGCATGATCGCGGAGGCCGTCGCGAGCAGTTGCTCGCGCGCTTCGGAAGTGGTGTAGGGCAGCGCCGCCATCGTCTCGCCCTGATCCCCCGCCGCGCGCGCCTCAGCGCGGCTGCATCCGGATCGCACCGTCGAGCCGGACATGCTCGCCGTTGAAATAGCCGACCTCGATCATGGTCAGCACCAGTGCGGCATATTCCTCCGGATGCCCGAGCCGCTTCGGAAACGGCACCGAGGCCGCGAGCGATTCCTGCGCCTTTTCGGGAAGGCCGGCGAGTAGCGGGGTATGGAAGATGCCCGGAAGGATGGTGTTCACCCGAATCCCTTCGTCCATCAGGTCGCGCGCGATCGGCAGGGTCATGCCGACGATCCCGCCCTTGGACGCCGAATAGGCGGCCTGGCCGATCTGCCCATCGACCGCGGCGACCGACGCGGTGTTCACGATCGCGCCGCGCTCGTTGTCTTCGAGCGGGTCGAGCGTCATCATTCCGGCAGCGCATTTGGCGATGCAGCGGAAGCTGCCGACCGTGTTGACCTGCAGCGTCCTGGCAAAGGCGTCGATCGGGAAATGGGTGATCGCGCCGGTTTCGCGATCGCGCCGGGTGGTCTTGCCGATCGTGCCGATCCCGGCGCAATTGACCAGGATCCGTTCCTGCCCGTGCGTGGCGCGCGCTTTCGCCAGCCCCGCATCGACCGACTCGTCCGAAGTGACGTCGACCTGGCAGAAGATCCCGCCGATCGCGGCCGCGACCGCCTCGCCCTTGTCCTGCTGCAGGTCGAACAGCGCGACTTTGGCCCCCTTGGCCGCGAGCGCGCGCGCAGTCGCCTCGCCGAGCCCCGATGCGCCGCCGGTCACCACCGCCGAAACCGAGCTATCGATTTTCAAGATATGTCCCCCACATGCCGGATTCGGCGCAAAATTAAGCGTTCGGCTAAATGCACTGCTGCAAGGGGTCAAGCCCGTGAAGCGACGTGAAACATTTCATAATGATGGCAACTGTTGTGCAGTTGCAACATGCCCGCAGCAAATCTTGCAACACAAAATGATTTGAATTGAAACCATTTGGGTCATCTCCCAGACGGCTGGAATCACACTTGCTGTGTGCCCGTACGCGCTGGGATCCTTGGGGAGGCGTCCGGGCCATGTTTCATCTGTGGCGACCGGTGCTCGGCCGGCGCCTACAATGGGGACTTTGTCGTGAAAATCCAAACCCGTCTGAAGGGTGCAGCCGCACCCGTTGCACTCGTCATCGCTTTCCTCGCGCAGCCCGCCTTCGCGCAGGACGATGCCGCCGCCCCCGCCGACTCGACCACGGCGACCCCCACACTCGCTTCCGCCGATGACGAAATCATCGTTACCGGCTCGCGGCTCAGCCAGACCGCCGTCACCGCCCAGCCGATCCAGGCCGTCGAAGGCGGCACGCTGGTCGACCAGGGCTACACCAATATCGGTCAGGCGCTGACCGAACTGCCGACCTTCGGCGTCCCCGGAAACAGCAACGTGGGCTCGCAGGGCAGCTTCGGCGCCGGCCAGACCTTCGTAAACCTTTACAACCTCGGCGCGCAGCGCACGCTGACCCTGGTCAACGGCAACCGCTTCGTCAGCTCGGGCAGCTCGTCGATCTTCGGTTCGGTCCAGGGCTCGCCGGTCGATCTCGGCCAGATCGCCCCCAGCCTCGTGCAGCGCATCGAGATCGTTTCGGTCGGCGGCGCGCCGACCTACGGTTCCGACGCGATCGCGGGGACCGTCAACGTGATCTTGAAGAAGGATTACGACGGCATCTCGATGGACGCATCCTACGGCAACTCGCCGAAGTACGGCGACGCCTCGGACTACAACTTCTCGCTGCTGGCCGGCAAGAACTTCGCCGACGGCCGCGGCAACGTGACCCTGAACGTCTATTTCGACAAGCAGCAGGGCGTCGCCACGTCGCAGCGCCCCGCCACCGACGGCGACCGGATCTTCAACGGCTCCGATCCGACGGGCACATATGCCTATGCCCGCTACCGGGGCGGCCTCCACTACTCGCTGTTCACGAATACCGGCATGCCGCTGGCGTACGACACTTATCCGGTGGTCGGCGGCAGCGCCTACGGCTCGATCACCAACGCCTCCGGGCAAGCGCTGTTCTTCTCCCCGGGCGGCGCGCTGCAGGTTTACAACCCCGGCACTCCGCTCGCAAACGGCATCACCGAGGCTGGCGGCGACGGCTTCCCGATCAACGACTACGGCAACCTCCTGGCGAAGGACCAGCGTATCCAGGGCACGCTGCTCGCCAATTACGAGCTGACCGACAACATCCGCTTCCACGGCGAGTTCTGGCTGGGCCAGAGCAAGGCCTCGAACGTCGCCGAACAGCCCTATTACAGCACTGCCGCCTTCGCCGACGCCGGGGACCCCAACGGGAACCTGATCCTGTCGACCAGCAACCCCTTCCTGAGCGGCGCCGATCAGCAGGCGATCAAGGACAGCCTTGCCGCCAACGGCCTGCCGACTGACCAGTTCTACATGGCGCGCGCCAACACCGACCTGTCGAGCGGCGCCTTTACCACCACCACCACGCTGGTGCGGGGGGTCGGCGGCTTCGACGGCGACTTCAACGTCGGCGATCACAAGTGGACCTGGGAAGCGACCTTCAACTACGGTCGCACCACCTCGAGCACCAAGTCGCGCGAGATCATCAACCAGAACTTCCTCAATGCGCTCGACGCAGTGAAGGACTCCAGCGGGAACATCGTCTGCCGCCCGGGCTATACAAGTGCGTCGATCGCCGCCTTCAGCGACACCTGCGCTCCGCTTGATGTGTTCGGCTACGGTCTCGCGAGCCAGGCCGCGCTCGATTACATCACCGCGCCGGCGAAGACTCGCCAGGTCGATACCCAGCTCGACATCGTGGCCGACCTCAAGGGTGCGCTGTTCACCCTTCCGGGCGGCGACGTGCAGTTCGTCGTGGGTTACGAACATCGCCGCGAAAGCCAGAGCTTCGATCCGGGTGCGTTCTTCCGGGGCGAGCTCCAGCAGGACGGTTCCTATGCGCAATACGGCGGTTCGATTCCGATCACCCCGGTTTCGGGCGCCTACAACACCGACGAAGGCTTCGGCGAGTTGACCATTCCGCTCGTCTCGCCCGACATGAACGTGTCCTTCATTCACAGCTTCGACCTGCACGGCGCGGCGCGTTACACCGACAACAGCCTGACCGGCGGTTTCTGGTCGTACACCGGCGGTGCGACGCTCGAGCCGATCAAGGGCTTCGCCTTCCGCGGCAACTACACCCGTTCGTTCCGTTCGCCGGCAGTTACGGAGCTCTACGCTCCGGTCGCTTCGGTCTACGAGACGGCGGACGATCCGTGCGACGCCCGCTACATCGACAGCGGCCCCAACCCGGCCACGCGCGCAGCCAACTGCGCCGCCGCCGGGGTGCCGGCCAACTTCCAGTCGAACATCGTCGACTATACGGTTCTCGGTTCGTCAGGCGGAAACACGGACCTGCAGAACGAACTGGCGAAGAGCTGGACTGCCGGCGCCGTGTTCACCCCAGCGTTCGTGCCGGGCCTCCGTCTGTCGGCAGATTATGTCAGCATCGACATCTCGAACGAGATTGCCTCGCCGGGTGTCACCTCGCTGCTGAATGCCTGCTATGACTCGGCCACCTACCCGAACGTCGATGCGTGCAACACTTTCACGCGCGATTCCGATGGCCAGATTGTCGACTTCCAGGACTCCTACACGAACATCGCGATCGAGAAGTTCCGGGCGCTGCAGGCGACCCTCGACTACTCGCTCCCGCTGTCGCGCCTGGGCATGTCGGAGAAGGCCGGTGCGCTGAAGCTCTCGGTCAACTGGCTCCACACCTACACCCACTATTACAAGGTGGGCTCGGACGACATCACCCATGTCGTGACGAGCTACACCGATCCGAAGGACGCGGTGCAGGGCAACCTCGACTGGGCGACCAAGCGCTTCGACTGGCTGTGGCAGGTGACCTATTACGGCCCGACCGTGGTCGATCCGGACGCCGGCGCCGGCACGTACGAATACCCGAACGTCGATGCCTACTGGATGTTCAACACCTCGATCGGCTTCAAGGTGAACGACACTATGAAGCTGCGCCTGCTGGTGGACAACGTGTTCAACATCGGCGTGCCCTTCCCGCAGACCTCGTTCAGCACGAACAAGATGTACGATGCGGTCATGGGCCGTTACGTCCGCCTGAACGTCAGCCTGGACTTCTAAGCTGCGGCGGCCCTGCCGCACCGCTTCTCGAAAGGGCCCCGATCGCAGGATCGGGGCCCTTTTTCGTGCGCTCGAACGGCGTGCGCCGTCTGCCCGGCGTCCCTCCGCAATATGACCGAATGTGGCGTCAGATTTCGTATCAATGGCAACTGTTGTGCGATTGCAACATTACTGAAGTTAAAGCCGACTCCAAACTGATTTTAATTGAAACTATTCCGCGCTTTGCGCACCTTCCCCACAGCATGAGTGCTGTCGTTGTCCGGCCGCGCTGGAAGGGGGCTCGTCGGTCAGCGGATGTTTCTCGCCCGGGGGAAGGCCTGGGCCTGGTTTGGGGACTGACCTGTGAAGATCCAATCACGTCTGAAGGGCGCAGTCGCGCCCATTGCACTTTCCGTTGCTCTGATTGCTCAACCCGCCTTCGCCCAGGACGATGACGACAAGACGCCGGCACCCGCCGCGTCCGTCTCGCCGGACGATCTCGCCACAACCCAGACATCCAAGGAAGACGAAGGCGATTCGATCGTCGTGACCGGTTCGCGCATCCGGCGTTCCGAATTCAACAATCCCGATCCGATCACCATCGTCAGCCCGCAAATGGCGGCCGCCCAGGGCCAGATGACCGCTGCGCAGATGTTGCAGAGCTCGCCGATCGCGGCCGGCTCGGCGCAGGTGACCTCGGCAATTTCGGCGGTGTTCAACACCAACGGCGGCCTCGGCGCGGAAACCATCTCGTTGCGCGGACTCGGCGCGAACCGCACGCTGGTGCTGCTCAACGGCCGCCGGGCGGGCCCCTCAGGCACCCGCGGCGGCGTGTCGTCGTTCGACCTCAACGCACTGCCGACTTCGATCATCGACAATGTCGAGATCCTCAAGACCGGCGCCTCGTCGGTCTACGGCTCCGACGCGGTCGCCGGCGTGGTGAACATCATCACCAAGAAGGACACCGACGGGCTTGAGCTCGACGGCTTCATCTCGCAGCCCTTCAAGAGCGGCGGCGAGGAATACCGGCTCAGCGGCACCTGGGGCAAGGATTTCGGCAACGGCCACATCCTGGCGACCGTCGACTATTACAAGCAGGCGATGCTCCGCCGGCGCGATCGCAAGTATCTCGACTGCCCCGAGGAATATATCTTCGACGCCCAGGGCAACCGGGCCGACATCATCGACCCGCGCACCGGCGCGCCGCGTTGCGACGACTATCTGTGGGGCCAGGTCTGGACCTACGACTACGAATTCCGCCAGTCGGGCCTGTACCAATACGACTATGACGGCAGCCTGGCGCAGTATCTCGGCGTCAACGCGGTCAGGGACCCGGTGAGCGGGAGCCAGCTCGGCGTGCCCGCGGGCTTCTATCGCGTCAGCGACGAGAGCCCGAAATATCCCCTGCCCGGCGGGCTTGCCTACCAGCGCCTGGCGCAGGGCCTCGAGAATGCCTATCATCCGTTCCAGGCCAAGCAGTCGGTGATCCCCGAAAGCGAGCTGTACACCGCTTACGTCGAAGGCTCGTACGATGTGTCCGACAATCTCACGATCGGCACCGAGCTGCTCTACAACAAGCGCAAGACCTATTACGATTCCTACGGCCAGTTCTATTATCTGACCGGCTATACTCAGAACTTCGACGGGTCCGGCTTCGGCGACCCCTACTCGCCCGGCTGGAGCGGCGAGTTCTTCCTCAGCCCGACCGCAATCACCGATCACAACGACACCCGCGTGGACGTCGATTACTACCGCGGCGTGCTGTGGGCGGACGGGAAGTTCGGCGATTTCCTGCCCAAGTGGACCTACACTGCCTATTTCCAGTACAGCAAGTCGAAGGGCGCCTATAACAACGACATCATCTACAACGATGCGGTCGATATCGCGAACTACCGGACCGACACCTGCGCCGGCGCGACCTTCAGCGGCGGGCGCCAGTGCGTCGACATCGACTGGACCCAGCCGGACTTCCTCGCAGGCGATCTTTCGCCCGAGGAACAGGCGTTCCTCTACGGCCAGGACATCGGCCACACCACCTATGACGAGATGATCGGGGAAGTTTCGGTTTCCGGGCCGATCGTCACCCTCCCCGCCGGTGACCTGCAGATCGCCGCGGGCGTCGACGGCCGGTGGGACAAGATCAACGACACGCCGGGTCTCGAAACCCTGACCGGCAACGTCTGGGGCGCAAGCACCTCGGGCGTCACCGCAGGCAAGAGCGCCACGCTCGAAGCGTTCGGCGAAGTCGAGATTCCGGTGATCCACGACACCCCGCTGATCAAGGCCTTCACCCTGTCGGGCTCGGGCCGCGTCACCAATGTGAAGGGCACCCGTGCCAGCGACGGCTTCAGCGCGAGCAGCAACGGCAACTGGACCTACTCGGTCGGCGCGAGCTGGGAGGTGACCGACTGGCTGCAGTTCCGCGCCCGCTACGGGACTTCGTTCCGCTATCCCGCGCTGTTCGAGCTGTTTCTGGCCGACCAGACCGGCTTCCTATCGCAGCGTGCGATCGACCCCTGCATCAATCTCGATTCCAACCCCACCGTCAACGATCGCGTGCGCGCGAACTGCCTCGCCGGCATCCCGGGCAAGCTGCCGGGCGTTGAAGGCGATCACCCGGGGGGCGGCGTCGAGGCGACGATCATCACCCAGGGCGGAATCGGCGTGCTCGATCCCGAAACCTCGACCGCCAAGACCTTCAGTGTGATCCTGCGTCCGCGCTTCGGCGGCGGCACGCGGCTGAACGTCGCGGTCGATTATTACGACATCCGGATCAAGGGCGAGGTCGCCTCGCTCGGCGCGGCGAACATCATCTACGGCTGCTACAATTCGCAATTCTTCCCGAACGAGCCGCTCTGCGATCTGTTCACCCGCAACGTCACCGGCGCCGGGATCAACAATATCGCCGAGGTCGAGGACAAGTATCTCAACGTCAACAAGCAGCGCAGCGAAGGCCTCGACGTCACCATCGACGCGACCCAGGATGTCGGCAAGTTCGGCGAGCTCCAGTTCCTCGCGCAGATGAACTGGCAGTTCACCGCCGAGCAGGCCCTGTTCGAAGGCACCAGCATCGACAACAACGGCGAGGTCGGCGATCCGAAGTGGGTCGGCGATTTCAAGCTGGTCTGGCGGCCGAACGACGACTGGCAGCTGTTCTACGGCGTCGAGGTGGTCGGCAAGTCCTCCAACGAGCAGGACTATCTCGACGAATACGGTTCGCTCTGCCGCACCGACGTGGCGGTCTATGGCGACTACTGCGTGGTGGTGAAGACGCCGACCGTGTTCTACCATTCGATCTCGCTGACCCGGAATTTCAAGAATTTCGAGATTACCGGCGGCATCGCCAACCTGTTCAACACCGCCCCGCCGCGGGTCACCGTCAGCGGCGGCAACTCGATGAACGGCGGCGTGATCCAGACCGTCGGCCAGTCGCCGCTGGTCTCGCAGTACGACTATTACGGCATCCGCGGGTTCCTGAGCGTCAAAGCGAAGTTCTAAGCCCGCCACGCAAGGCAGAACGGGCGGCGCCTAGGCGTCGCCCGTTTTTTTTGTTAGCCCGCACCCATGCCGGCCCGTTGGAAACCGCTCTGACATGTCCGTGAAGCTCACACTCGAACGCGATACGCTCGACGAGGCGACCAGGCGCTTCGCGCCCCCGCCGATCGCGGCGCCGATCTTCCTCAATTCGGTGCCGAAATCGGGCACGCACCTGCTGCGCAACATCCTGCGGATGTTCGTTCCGGTCGAACAGCAGTACCACAAGACCTTCCTCCAGTGGCCCAACCTGCAGGACAACCTCGCCGCCTTCTCGGCCGCGCGGCCGATGCTGAGTTGGGGCCATCTGCTGTTCTCCGACGCATCGGCCTTCGAGACCGCCGGCTGCCGCCGGGTGATCCTGGTGCGCGATCCCTACGACTGGGTGCTCGCCCGAGCACGCTTCTTCGTGTCGGAGCAATTCTCCGCCAATCTCGATCACCTCAAGGGCGGCGCGCTGTCGATCGAGGACCTGATGAACCTGATGATCTTCGGGATCCACGGCAAGGCCGCCGCGCTGGCCGAGCAATACCGCTTCAATGCGGTGGCCTGGCTCCACACCGGGGCGCTGATGCTGCGCTACGAGGAGCTGGTCCGTCACGCCAACGCCACCGGCACGCCCGAGGCCGAGGCCTATTTTGCCGCGCTATTCGAACATTGCGGCGTCGCGATGCCCGCAAACTGGGCGGAACGCGTGACCACCGGCGCAGACCGGCGGCAGAGCGCGACCGCGCGCGAGAAACTGGCGCTGGGCAAGGCCTCCGTGCCCGACGAACTGCCCGAGGGCCAGAAGCGGCTGGTGGAACTCGCCGCGCCGGGGCTGCGGGCCTTCCTCGGCTATAGCTGATGGCGCGGCAGCCGGTCAGCTACCGGTCGGGCTCGATCGAGGCAGGGCTGGAGAACGGCAGGAAGCTGCTCGAAGCCAAGCCCGCCGCCGCCGCGCTGCAGGCGCGCGCGCTGCTCAGGGCAGAGCCGCGCAACACCGCCGCGCACCGGCTGTTCGCGCAGGCGATGGCCGCGCTCGGGCGGAGCGAGGATGCGCGCATGGCCCGGGCCCGCGCGGTCCAGTTCTCGCGCGAGGTCCCGGCCCTGACCGAAGCCCACCGGGCGACGCTGGCGGGGCACCCCGAGCGGGTCGAAGCCCTGCTGCGCGATCATCTGGCGCTCTATCCGGACGATCCGGTCGCGCTGATGATCGACGGAGAGGCGCTGGCGCGGATCGGCCGTGCGCGCGAAGCGGTGCGCCGGTTCGAGGCCGCGCTGGCCTTCATGCCCGAATATGTCGAGGCGCGGATGCAGCTGGTGCGGGTCCACCAGCAGTATTTCGATCCGGCGGCGGCGCTGGCCGCGCTCGAGCCGCTGCTGGCCGACCGGCCCGGGCTGGCGGATCTGCACCGCTGGAAGGCGTCGCTGCTGAGCAATCTCGGCCAGCATACGCTTGCGCTGGAGAGCCTTGCGACCGCGGCCGCGCTCGAGCCGGCCAATCCCGACATCCGGGTGAGCATCGGCGACGAGCAGCGCACCCTCGGCGCGCGCGAGCAGGCCGAGGCAGCCTATCGCGGCGCAGGCGCGTCGATGCGGGCGTGGTGGGGGTTGGCGGCGTTGGGCAGGCGGCCGTTCGATGGCGCCGACATGGCCGCGATGCGGGCGATGCTGTCGGACGCCGCGCGCGATCCCGAGCTGCCCTACCTCCATTTCGCGCTGGCAGTCGGGCACGAACAGGCGGGCGAGCGGTCCGATGCCTTCCGCCACTTCGCCGCCGGCAACGCGTTGAAGGCCGCGGCGGAGCCCTTCGATGCGGTGGCGGTCGAAGCCGAGGTGGCGCGCAGCCGGAGGCTGCTTACCCCGGCGCTGTTCGCCGAACGCGGCGGCGACGGCTGCCCCGCGCCCGATCCGATCTTCATCGTGGGCATGCCGCGCTCGGGATCGACCCTCGTCGAGCAGGTGCTGGCGAGCCATCCGCAGATCGAAGGCACCGCCGAGCTGCCGATCCTGCCTGCGCTGGTGCGGATCATGGGCGCCGAGCACGGGCTGGCGCCCGGCGGGTCCTATCGCACGCTGCTGCCGGGGCTCCCCGCGTCCGAGCTGACGCGGATCGGGGAGGAATATCTCCGCCTGGCCCGCCCGCACCGCAAGACGGACAGGCCGTATTTCCTCGACAAGCTGCCGCACAACTGGGCCGATGCCGGCTTTATCCGGCTGATCCTGCCCAGGGCGCGGATCGTCGATATGCGCCGCGCGCCGATGGATGTGTGCTGGTCGAACTTCAGGCTGCTGTTCGCGCGCGGCCATCCGGCATCGAACAGCCTTGGCGGAATGGCGGCCTATTACCGCAGCTATGTTGCAATGATGGCGGATTACGACGCGGCGATGCCGGGGGCGATCCACCGGGTGATCTACGAGCGGCTGGTCGACGATTTCGAACCCGAGGTCCGCCGCCTGCTCGACCACGTGGGCGTGCCGTTCGATCCGGCCTGCCTCGACTTCCACAAGACCGCCCGCCCGGTCGCGACCGCCAGTTCGGAACAGGTCCGCCGTCCGCTCAACCGCGACGGGATCGGCGCCTGGCGCGCCTATGCCGCATGGCTCGGCCCGCTCGAGGAGGCGGTGGGCGACCTCGAGCGGACCTATGCCGGCTGACTATTCGACCGCGATCGCCAGCGCGCCGTCGCCCTCGTCGACCCTGACGGTCGAGCCGTCGTGGATCTCGCCGCCGAGCAGCTTCTCGGCGAGCGGATCCTGCAGGTAGCGCTGCACCGCCCGCTTGAGCGGACGCGCGCCGTAGACCGGATCGTAGCCGACCCGCCCGAGCCAGCGGCGCGCCGCATCGGTCAGGTCGAGCACGATCTTGCGATCCTTGAGCAGCTTCTGCACCCGCGCGACCTGGATATCGACGATCGGGCCCATGTGGTCCTGCGCCAGCCGGTGGAACAGGATGATCTCGTCCAGCCGGTTGAGGAATTCGGGCCGGAAATGCGCCCGTACCACTTCCATCACCTGCGGCTCGACCGTCTCCACATCCTGCCCCTCGTCGAGATTGGCGAGGAACTGGCTGCCGAGGTTCGAGGTCAGGATGATCAGCGTGTTCGAGAAATCGACCACCCTGCCTTGCCCGTCGGTCAGCCGCCCGTCGTCGAGCACCTGCAGCAGCACGTTGAACACGTCCTGATGCGCCTTCTCGACCTCGTCGAACAGCACAACCTGATAGGGACGCCTGCGTACCGCTTCGGTTAGAACGCCGCCCTCCTCGTAACCAACATAGCCCGGAGGGGCGCCGATCAGCCGCGCGACCGCGTGCTTCTCCATGAATTCGCTCATGTCGATCCGCACCATCGCGCTGTCGTCGTCGAACAGGAATTCGGCGAGCGCCTTGGTCAGCTCGGTCTTGCCGACGCCGGTGGGGCCGAGGAACAGGAAGCTGCCGAGCGGCCGGTTCGGATCCTGCAGCCCGGCGCGCGCGCGGCGCACCGCCTTGGACACCGCCGCGACCGCGTCGGACTGGCCGATCACCCGCTTGCCGAGGATCTCCTCCATCTTGAGCAGCTTCTCGCGCTCGCCCGCCATCATCCGGTCGACCGGGATGCCGGTCCAGCGGCTGACGACCGCGGCGATATCGTCCTCGGTCACTTCCTCGCGCAGCAGGGCGTTCTTGGAGGTGCTCTGCGCCTCGGCAAGCTTCTTCTCGAGCTCGGGAATCCGGCCGTAGGACAGCTCGCCCGCCTTCGCGAGATCGCCCGAGCGCTGCGCCTGTTCGAGCTCGATCTTGGCCTGATCGAGCTCCTCCATGATCTTGCTCTCGGCCGCGATCTTCTCGCGCTCGTTCTGCCAGCGGGTGGTCAGTTCGCTCGATTGCTGGGTGAGATTGGCAAGCTCCTCGCGCAGCGCCTTCAGCCGGTCCTTCGAAGCCTCGTCCTTCTCCTTGGCCAGCGCGCTTTCCTCGATCTGCAGCTGCATGATCCGCCGGTCGAGCCCTTCGAGCTCCTCGGGCTTGCTTTCGACCTCCATGCGGATCCGGCTCGCGGCCTCGTCCATCAGGTCGATCGCCTTGTCGGGCAGGAAGCGGTTGGTGATGTAGCGGTTCGACAGCGTCGCCGCCGCGACGATCGCGCCGTCGGCGATGCGCACGCCGTGGTGCAGCTCGTATTTCTCCTTGAGCCCGCGCAGGATCGAGATCGTGTCCTCCACGGTCGGCTCGTCGACATAGACCGGCTGGAAGCGCCGCTGCAGCGCGGCGTCCTTCTCGACGTATTTCTGGTATTCGTCGAGCGTGGTCGCGCCGATGCAGTGCAGCTCGCCGCGCGCGAGCGCGGGCTTCAACAGGTTCGACGCGTCCATCGAGCCTTCCGACGCGCCCGCGCCGATCAGCGTGTGCATCTCGTCGATGAACAGGATGATGTCGCCCTCGGCGCCCTTGACCTCGTCGAGCACGGCCTTGAGCCGCTCTTCGAACTCGCCGCGATACTTCGCGCCCGCGATCAGCGCGCCCATGTCGAGCGCCATCAGCTTGCGGCCCTTGAGGCTGTCGGGCACGTCGCCATTGGCGATGCGCAGCGCGAGGCCTTCGGCGACCGCGGTCTTGCCGGTGCCGGGCTCGCCGATCAGCACGGGGTTGTTCTTGGTCCGCCGGGCGAGGATCTGGATCGTGCGGCGGATTTCCTCGTCGCGGCCGATCACCGGATCGAGCTTGCCGTTGCGCGCCGCCTCAGTCAGGTCGCGGGCGTATTTCTTCATCGCATCGTAGGCGTCTTCCGCCCCGGCGCTGTGCGCGGCGCGGCCGCCGGTCGCTTCCTGGATCGCGGCTTCGAGCGCCTTGGCGTCGACATTGGCCGCCTTCAGCGCCTGGCCCGCAGCCGTCGTCGGCGCGAGCGCGATCGCCTGGAGGATGCGCTGCACCGGCACGAAGCTGTCGCCCGCCTTGGCGGCGAGCTGTTCGGCCTGGTCGAGAATCCGCACGGTGTCGTTGTCGAGCCCCGGCGTCTGTTGCGCGCCGCTGCCGGAAACGGCGGCGATCTTGCCCAACGCCTTGTCGGTCTCGGCGACCGCGACCTGCAGATTGCCGCCCGCGCGCTGGATCAGCTGCGCGGCCATGCCTTCATTGTCTTCGAGCAGCGCCTTGAGCAGATGCTCGGGGGTGATCCGCTGGTGGTTCATGCGGATCGCGACGGTCTGGGCGCTCTGGACGAAACCCTTCGCGCGGTCGGTGAATTTTTCGAGATTCATGGGAAGCCCTCAATACCTTTCCCGTTCGATATGGTGTTGCATATTGGCAACACAAGCCCATCCAGCCGATATTTTCATTCCGGAAGTGTGTTAGTCAGATAGGGAGGGTGTGACGGGTGTGACAGGGTTATAGACGAAAAAATTCCGCCTCGGTCCGGGCCCCGGTTGCGCGGCGCGGAAGGCTGGAGTTTCAAGGGCATTCCCCTGTCTAAATCGCTTCGGCGCGTGTAGGAAAGTCCGAAAAGGGGCGGAGGGAGAAAGCGGCATGAGGAAGGCATTCGCGCGGATCGGCTTTGCCGTGCTGGCCGTGCTGCTGATCGCCTTCATCGCCTTGCGGACCTGGGAGCCCTTTGCCGCCACCCGCGGCGCGCCGCCGCCCGCGCGGCACTATGCGGCCGAGATCGTTCGCGACGCATACGGCGTGCCGCATATCCACGGACACCGCGACGTCGATGTCGCCTTCGGCATCGCGATGGCCCACGCGGAGGACGATTTCTCCACCCTGCAAGACGTGGTGGCGATGACCCGCGGCCGCTATGGCGCGATCGCCGGGCAGGACGGCGCGGCGGTCGATTTCGCCTATCACCTGCTCGACGCGCGCGGGACCGCCGAGCGCCACTATGCCGAATTGCCGGCGGATGTGCGCGCGCTGGTCGAAGCCTATGCGACCGGGCTCAACACCTATGCCCGGCGCCATCCCGGCGAGGTCAAGCTCGACCGGCTGTTCCCGGTCGACGGCGTCGACATCGCCACCGGCTTCGCCTTGCGCCAGCCGTTCTTCTTCGGCCTCGACAAGACGCTGGGCGCCCTGGCCAAGGGCGAGCCGGCCCCGGTCGATTTCGGTCCGGTGTTCGACAAGACCGCGCCGGGCAATCCGCCGGCGGACAGGGATCTTGTCCTCCCCTCCCCGACGGGGAGGGGATCGAGGGGAGGGGGAGCGGGGCCGCAAGGCCTCGCGTCCATCGCCGGCGCCGTACACCCCCACCCTACCCTCCCCCTCAAGGGGGAGGAAAATCCCTCTGGCGACGACAACGGCTCCAACGCCTTCGCGATCGCCCCGGCCAAATCGGGCGACGGCACCACCCGGCTCGTCTCCAACGCGCATCAGCCATGGCGCGGCCCGGTCGCGTGGTACGAACTCGAGGTCGAGAGCGACGAGGGCTGGCACTATGCCGGGGCGACCTTCCCCGGCGCGCCCTTCCCGCTGCTCGGCCACAACGAGAGCCTCGGCTGGACCAACACGGTCAACCGGCCCGACCTGGTCGACGTCTACAGGCTGGTGCTCGACGAGAGCGGCACGAAGTACCGGCTCGACGGCAAGTGGCTGCCGCTGGTGCGCGAGGACGTGGTGCTGCCGGTCAAATTCGGCCCGGTGATCCTGCCGATCCGCCGCAGCGTGTGGCGCAGCGCGCACGGGCCGGTGATCGTGAACGCCAACGGCGCCTTCGCGATCCGTTACGGCGGAATGGACCGGATCGACCAGCTCACCGAATATTACCGGCTGAACAAGGCGCGCGATTACGCCGAATGGCGCGCCGCGCTGAGCCGGCAGGCGATCCCTTCGACCAATTTCGTCTATGCCGATGCGGCGGGCAACATCGCCTATCAGTACAATGCCGCGATCCCCGAGCGTCCGCCCGGCCACGACTGGCGCCGGGTTCTGCCGGGCGATCGCTCGGACCTGATCTGGCACAGCCTGGTGCCGTTCGAGCGCATCCCGCACTATTTCGATCCGGCGTCGGGCTATCTCTACAATTCGAACAATTCGCCGTTCCACGCCTCTGGCCCGAGCGACCTGGCGCCGGCGAGCGTGCCGCCCGAATGGGGGGTCGAGCTGACCATGACCAACCGCGCGCGGCGGGCGCAGAAGCTGTTCGCCGAGCCGGGCCCGATCGGCCTGAGGCGGCTTGAAGCGATCAAGTACGACCTCGGCTGGGAGCGCGCGGGCTATGTCGCGCGGCTGCTCGACGGGATCGCGAAGCTCGACCTGCGCGGCGATCCGGAACTGGCGAAAGCCCAGGCACTGCTCGGCCGGTGGGATTTCACGTCCGACGGCAAGGGCGCGGCCGATGCGCTGGCACTGCTGGTGCTGCACGACGCGACCAGCGCCGATTACAACAACCGCCCCGATCCGGATCCGAAGACCGAGCTGAGGCAGGCGGCGGACCACCTGACGCATTATTTCCACCGGCTCGATCCGCCGATGGGCGAGGTGCTGCGGCTGCGGCAGGGACCGGGAAAATACGCGGTCGACCTGCCCTATTTCGGCGGCAGCGACACGCTGCGTGCCGCGTCCAACTGGGACGTCGCCGCCGACGGCCGCCTGTCGGTCAAGCACGGCGACAGCTTCGTGATGTTCATGGAATGGGACAAGGACGGCAAGGTCCATTCTACCTCCGCCATGCCCTTCGGCAGCGCGACCACCCGCCCCGGCAGCCCGCACTATACCGACCAGTCGCGCCTGTTCGTGGCGATGCGGCGCAAGCCGGTGCATTTCGAACGCGCCGATGTGCTGCGGAATGCCGTTCGTCGATATGATGTGACGAGCGACTGACGAGGCGTTAGGCCGAACGATAGCTTCGCAGGCTTCGCCTGCGGTACACGCCTGCTCAAGGGACTGACCATGCGCCGCTTCTTCACCACCCTGCTCCTGTCCGGCGCGCTCGTCGCGACCACCCAGCCGGTCTTCGCCGAGACCTCCACCGCAGGCAGGCCCGCCCCGCTGGCCGATCTCGTCAAGACGGTCGACATTCCGTACCAGAGCTTCACCCTCCCCAACGGCCTGACCGTGCTGGTCCATACCGACCGCAAGGCCCCGGTGGTGGGCGTGACGCTCTATTACCGCGTGGGTTCGAAGAACGAGCCGGAGGGCCACACCGGCTTTGCGCACCTGTTCGAGCATCTGATGTTCGGCGGATCGGAAAACGTCGAGAATTTCGACATCCCGCTCGAAGGCGCGGGCTCGACCAGCACCAACGGCTCGACCTGGTACGACCGGACCAATTACGTCGAGACCGTGCCGACCGGCGCACTCGACCTGGCGCTGTTCATGGAAAGCGACCGCATGGGCCACCTGCTCGGCGCGGTGACCCAGGACAAGCTCGATAAGCAGCGGGGCGTGGTCCAGAACGAGAAGCGCCAGGGCGACAACGAGCCCTATGGGCTGGTCGATTATGCGATCAACGAGGGCCTGTTCCCGGTCGGCCACCCCTATCGCCATTCCACGATCGGCTCGATGGCCGATCTCGACGCCGCCAGCATCGCCGATGTGCGCAAGTGGTTCACCGATCACTATGCGCCCAACAACGTGGTGCTGAGCCTGAGCGGCGACATCGACGTCGCGACCGCGAAGGCCAAGGTCGCACGGTGGTTCGGCGACATTCCGCGCGGGCCCGAGATCGCCCCGGTGGCGGCCGTGCCGGTCACCCTCGCGGCCCCGGTCAGCCGCGAGATGGCCGACCAGGTGCCGGTGACAAGGATCATCAAGAGCTGGAGCGGCCCGTCGCTGACCGATCCCGACGCCGTGCCGCTGCAGATCGGCATGTATGTGCTGGGCGGGCTCGCCTCGAGCCGGCTCGACAATGCGCTGGTCAAGGGCGACGAGCTTGCGGTGAGCGTCACCGCCGGCGACCAGCAGCAGCAGCAGGTCAGCTTCCTGCAGGCGCAGATGGACGTAAAGCCCGGCGTGGACCGGGCGCTGGCCGAGAAACGGCTCGACGAGGTGATCGCCGAGCTGGTGAAGAACGGCCCGACCGCGGACGAATTGCAGCGCGCGGCGACCAGCGTGGTGTCGAGCCAGATCGGCGCGCTCGAACTGGTCGGCGGGTTCAACGGCAAGGGCGCCACGCTGGCCGAAGGGCTGATCTACGCGGGCGACGCCGACAATTACAAGAAAGAGCTCGAGCGGATGGCCGCGCTCAAGCCCGAGGAGGTCAAGGCCGCGCTGCAGCGCTGGCTGACCCGCCCGGCCTATACGCTGACGGTGGTTCCCGGCGAGCGGACCGAGGATGGCGCGAAGATGGGCGGCTGGGGCGACGAGGCGACCACCCCCGCCCGCGCGCCCGACGCCAAGGCCCCGCCCCCGCCGCTCGCGACCGGGCCCAAGCGCGACTATCCGCCGGTGGCCGAAGTCGGCAAGCTCACCTTCCCGGCGGTCGAGCACGCGACGCTCAAGAACGGCATCCCGGTCACCCTCGCGCGCCGCAGCGCGATCCCCAAGCTGTCGCTGCGGCTCGAATTCGACGCCGGCTATGCCGCCGACGGCGCGGCGAACGCCGGCACCCAGTCGCTGATGATGGACCTCCTCGAGGAAGGGACCAAGACCCGCAGCGCGATCCAGATCGCCGAGGAGCAGGAGCGGCTCGGCGCCTCGATCGGCACCGGCAGCGACATGGACACCAGCTCGGTATCGCTGACCGCGCTGACCGCCAACCTCGCCCCCTCGCTCGACCTGATGGCCGACATCGTGCGCAACCCGGCGTTCAACGCGGCCGACGTCGCGCGGGTCAAGGGCCAGCGGCTGGCCGATATCGCGCAGGAAAAGGCCGATCCCTTCGGCCTTGCCAGCCGCGCGATGCGCCCGATCATCTACGGGCCGAACCACCCCTACGGCAATGTCGGCGGGCTCGGCGTCGAAAGCGTGGTCACCGCGCTGACCCCCGATGCGCTGCGCGCCGAGCACGACCGCTGGCTGCGTCCCGACACCGCGCGGATCACCGTGGTCGGCGACATTTCGATGAAGGACCTGCTGCCGCAGCTCGAACAGACCTTCGGCACCTGGCCCGGCGTGCGCTCGGCCCGCCCGGTGAAGGATCTCACCGCCCCGCTCCCCGCGGGCCAGCAGCACCTGGTGGTGATCGACCGGCCGAACTCGCCGCAATCGGTACTGATCCTCGCGCATGCGCTGCCGATCGACGGTGCGACCAAGGGCACCGAGCCGCTCGATCTCGCGAACCAGGTGCTCGGCGCCGGCTTCCTCTCGCGCCTCAACCTCGACGTGCGCGAGGACAAGGGCTGGAGCTACGGCGTCGGCAGCCAGGTCACCGCCTATGCCGGGCCCGAGACGATGCTGGTCTACACCCAGGTCCAGTCGGACCGGACCGGGGATTCGATCAAGCTGATCCTCGACGACATGAAGGCCTTCCCCTCGGCCAAGCCGGTCGACGACACCGAGTTCCAGCGGGTGACCGACGGCAACATCCGCGGGATGCCCAACCGCTACGAGACCAATGCGCAGGTGCTCGGCGCGCTGGTCTCCAACCAGCGGCTTGGCCGGCCCGACGATTACCAGGCGAAGCTGCCCGATCTCTACCGCGCGATCACCAAGCAGCAGATCGACACGGCGGCGGGCAAATATCTCGCGCCGGGCGATCTCGCGATCATTGTCGTGGGCGACCGCAAGGTGATAGACCAGCAGCTGGCCGGGCTGGACTTGCCCATTGAATATGTCGATACTGACACTAATGTAAGCACCACCGCGGGCGGAGGGGACTGATCCCCTCGCCCACCAGCAGAGAGGACCCTCCAATGGCAGTTGCCGGAAGTTACGACGCCCTGACCAAGACCCCGATGGGCGACCAGAACAGCGTGTTCACCGTGACCCCGTCGGCCGACGGCACCACCTTCACCGGCAGCAACGTCGGCCCGCTCGGCTCGCTCGAGATCGAGAACGGCAAGATCGACGGCAACACGCTGACCTGGACGATGCAGATGACCGTGCCCATGCCGCTGACCCTCAACGCCACCGCGACGATCGACGGCGACACGCTGACCGGCACCGTCAACGCCGGCGCCTTCGGCGACATGCCGATGACGGGGACGCGGAAGGCCTGAGCCACCGCGCGCGGACAAACGAAAGGCGCCGGAGCGATCCGGCGCCTTTTTTGTTGGCGGACGCTTATTTTTTCTTGCCGCCGCCCTCGACCGAAAAATCGAAAATCCGCGCCGTCATCGCACCGTTCGTGCCGCCGGCGCCGAGCGAGAAAATAAACCCGTACTCTCCGGTTTCCAGAGGGCGGTCGGGGTTCACTTCGAAAACGCCCGGGCGGATCTCATTCGACCGAAACGCGATGCGATCCTTGTCCATCACACCGGTCTTCGCACCGGCGATGTTGAGGCTGCCGACCCGCGCTTCGCGCCGGCCGTCTTTCTGCATCAGTTCGATCAGCGTGAATTCGGCCGGCGAGTTCACAAACGTGTTAGCGCCACTGGCCCAAGTGTTGGTGGAGGCGGCTTTTGAGACGTCTTCAAAGAAGAAGAAAAATCGGGGGTTGGGGCCAGTGTGGATCGGCGCAGTCTCGTTCTGGATAGCCACCTTCACGCTTGCCGAAGCGAGGCCGCCAGTCAGCGCATAGCCGAAAATCCCACCAGTTTTCGCCTGGCTTGAAACTGTGAAGTTCATGCGCTCCATCTTTGCGGTAGGTCCGCTGCCCATCAGCGCATAAAGGCCCGGTGCATGATCGACCGCAGGGTCGGGTGAATCCAGCGACAGCACGGGTTTCAGGTTCTGCTTGGTCTTGAGCATCGCCGCCACGACCGCCGAACTGAGGCCCTTCTGCCGCAAGTCGATCATCTGATCGGTCGAGAGATCGAAAATGGCATTGTCGCTTTCGATCTTCGCGATGATCGCATCATCACCGATCCCCAACCCGTTGAGTTGCAGAATTTGGTCGATGGTCAGCGTTGACGAGCCCGCCGGGGCGGAAACCGAAGGCGGCTCATCGGCCAGTTCGGTTATTTCTGCCGACGGAGGCTCGTATGTCTGTGTGCGCGCCTCGACCAGTTGAGCACACGCAGGTGCGGAAGCGAGCACCGCAATAGCGGCGCCTGTTAGAGCGATTTTCATGTGACCCTACCCCCGAGAAACACCGTCCAAGATGCTCCTTCAATCAGCATCACCCAGACAGCCAAGTCAATGCGAATGAAGGTAGGCTCAGCCTAGGCAATATTACTTAGAGAAACCCCGCCTTTTACCCCCCACCGAAAAATCGAACACCCGCACCCGCTCCTCGGCATTGCCGCTCGCCGGAAGCGGGCTGACGAAGCCGTATTCGCCATCCGCCAGGTCCTCCTCGGGCTGCACCGAGTATACGCCCGGCGAGAGCCGGGTGGACACGAAGGCGATGCGATCCTTCTCGGGTACGCCGCCGCTAGATCCGAAGCGGCCTGACGAACCCACCTTGGCTTCGCGCCCCTTGTCCTTCACCGCGAAGCGGACCAGGGCGAAATCGTCGGGCGAGGCGGCGCGGTCCCGCACCTCCAGCAGGCCGCCCGCCGCGTCCCCGGCGCCGGGTCGGCCGAAATAGAAATAGAACACCGGGCGCCGGCGCAATGTCTCGACCCGCGCCTGCTGCTCGGGGATCACCGCCTTGCGGCTGCGCCGGGCGATCCCGCCGGTCAGCCAGTAGGCGAACAGGTTGCCGCTTTTGGTGCGGCGGCTGTCCACCGGCGGAAGCGCGACCATCGCGGTCGGCGAGCGCCAGTCCACCAGCAGGTAGATCCCCGGCGGGTGCGGAGCGGCCGGATCGGGCGAGTCCGGCGCGAAGGCGGCCGGCGCCGGGTCCGCCGATGCGCTCGTGCGCAGGGCCGCGGCCTTCCCCTCCCGGCTGCCCGCCGCGATCATCTCCGCGATCACCGCGTTCGGAACGCCCTTCCTGCGCAGCGCCAGCAGGCCTTCGGTGCTGGTGTCGAAGGCATTGTCCGACGCGCGGATCTTCGCGATCAGCACCTGATCGCCCAGCCCGGCGGCGGAAAGCCTTATCACCTGCTCGTTGGTGAGAGTTTCCGCGCCGGCGGGAACCGCCAGCGATGCGCACGCGACCGCCGCGACGAAAGACAATCTCCGCATACCCCGTGCCCCCGGCGCAAGAGTAAAACGGAGGCGCCGCGAGTCAATCCGGGCAAATGCGGTACCGCTAGAACCTTCCCCGCATCGCCTGATAGGCCGCTGCCGCTACCGTGTTGGCGAGGTTGAGCGAGCGGATCACGTCCGAGCGCATCGGCAGATGGAACTGCCGCCCCGGCCAGGCGCGCCAGATCGCTTCGGGGATGCCTTTGGTCTCCTGCCCGAACACCAGCATCGCATCCTCGGGATAATCGGCGTCGTAGAACGAGGCCGAGCCGTGTTCCTCGAACAGGAACAGCTGCTCGGGCCGCGGTTGCCGTTCGGCGACGAAGGCGTCCCAGCTCGCATATTCGGTCAGGTGCACATGCGGCCAGTAGTCGAGGCCCGAGCGCTTCACCCGCGCGTCGGAGATTTCGAAGCCGAGCGGGTGGATCAGCACCAGCTCGGCCCCCAGCGCGACGCAGGTGCGCCCGACCGCGCCGGTGTTGCCGGGGATCTCGGGCTGGACCAGAACGATGCTCAGCGGCACCGCGGGCCCCCTCAGCCGAGCTTCGCCTTCAGCACCTGGTTGACGAGCTGCGGATTGCCCTTGCCCTGCATCGCCTTCATGGTCTGGCCGACGAAGAAGCCGAACAGCGCTTCCTTGCCGCCCTTGTATTCGGCGACCTTGTCGGCATTGGCGGCGAGCACGCCCTCGACCGCGGCTTCGATCGCGCCGGTGTCGCTTTCCTGCTTGAGCCCTTCGCGCTCGACGATCGCGCCCGGCGCATCGCCGGTTTCGAGCATCTTCTCGAGCACCTGCTTGGCGATCGTGCCCGAGATCGTGCCTGCGGCGACCAGCGCGAGCAGCTCGCCGCCGGCAGCGGGCGAGACCGGCGAATCCGCCAGATCTTTCCCAAGCTTGTTGAGCGCGCCGAACAGTTCGGAGATCAGCCAGTTGGCCGCCTGCCTGGCGACGTCGGCCTCGGGCTTGCCCTGCGCCTTGGCGGCTTCGGCGAGCAGCGCCTCGAACCAGCGCGCGGTATCGACCTCGGCGGTCAGCACCGCGGCGTTATAGGCCGACAGGCCGAGCGGCCCTTCGTAGCGCGCCTTCTTGGCATCGGGCAGTTCGGGCAGGCTGTCGCGGCATTCGGCAAGGAAGGCATCGTCGAGCTCGAGCGGCAGCAGGTCCGGATCGGGGAAGTAGCGATAGTCGTGCGCATCTTCCTTGCTGCGCATCGAGCGGGTCTCGTTCCGGTCCGGATCGTAGAGGCGGGTTTCCTGCACCACCGTGCCGCCATCCTCGATCAGATCGACCTGGCGGCGGGCTTCCTGCTCGACCACGGCCATCACGAAGCGCACCGAATTGACGTTCTTGGTCTCGGTCCGCGTGCCGAAGGCCTCGCCCGGCTTGCGTACGCTGACGTTCACGTCGGCGCGCATCGAGCCTTCTTCCATATTGCCGTCGCACGAACCGACATAGCGCAGGATCGAGCGCAGCTTGCGGACATAGGCCCCGGCCTCGGCCGGCGAGCGCATGTCGGGCTTGCTGACGATTTCCATCAGCGCGACCCCCGAGCGGTTGAGATCGACATAGCTCATCGTCGGATGCTGGTCGTGCATCAGCTTGCCGGCGTCCTGCTCGACATGGATGCGCTCGATCCCGATCACCTTGTCTTCGGGAATCCCGGCCTTCTCGTCGGCCTCGATCGTCAGCTGCCCCTCGCCCACCAGCGGGTGGTAGAGCTGGCTGATCTGGTAGCCCTGCGGCAGATCGGCATAGAAGTAGTTCTTGCGGTCGAAGCGCGACCATGTGTTGATCGGCGCCTCGATCGCCATGCCGGTCCGCACCGCCTGGCGGATGCACTCGCGGTTCGGCACCGGCAACATCCCCGGCATCGCCGCGTCGACCAGGCTGACCTGCGCGTTGGGCTCCGCGCCGAAAGCGGTCGCCGCGCCGGAGAACAGCTTGGACTGCGAAACCACCTGCGCATGGACCTCGAGGCCGATCACGACCTCCCATTCGCCGGTTTCGCCTTTGATGCGGTAGGATGAATTGGTCATCGTCGGCGGATGCCCCGGCACGCTTGCGATTGCAACCTTGGCTTGCGATATAGCGGAAGAATTGATACCATATATGATATGAAAATGGTGATCGACACCGATGTGATCGTATCCTCCATCCGAAGCACGAAGGGCGCTTCGGCCGAGTTGGTTCGATTGGCGCGTCTCGAACACTTTACGATTGCGATCAGTGTCCCGCTTGTCCTCGAATACGAGGCGAAAGCGACAATGGAGGAGCATCTCGCTGCCGGTAGCATAACCCGGCGCGAAGCGTTGGCGGTCGTTGATGCACTGGTCGCCGTTGGCGAGCGCACCCCGGCCTATTTCACCTATCGGCCAAGCGTACGCGATCCCGACGACGAGATGATCCTTGAAACTGCGATCAACGCCCACGCAGACGCGATCGTCACGTTCAATGTTCGAGATTTCGGAAACGCACCTGCGAAGTTCGCCTTCGAATGCTGGTCGCCCTTGCAAGCCTTGGAGAAATTGAGATGAACAACCCAGCCGTATTGCAGCTCCGTCTGCCGCGTTCGATCAAAGGTCATGTCGAACGGTTGGCGGCACGCGAAGGCATCAGCATGAACCAGTTCATTGCGACGGCCGTGGCCGAAAAGCTCTCTGCGCTCGAAACCGCCGAGTTTTTTGAGGAGCGCGCTCGCCGTGCCGATCTCGACCTGTTCGACAGGGTGATGTCGCGCGAGAGCGGCGAACCACCGCGCAAAGGCGACGAGCTTCCCGAGGGCTATGTGCGTCCGATCAAGAAGGGGTGAGGCCGATCACGACCTCCCATTCGCCGGTTTCGCCTTTGATGCGGTAGGTGGACTCGGTCGCGCTTCAACCTTCATTGGATCGATGATTTCCACTTCGGGGAAATAGCTCGAAAATCGCTTAGGATCGCGGGTCAGGATTGGCCAGCCCCCTACTGCGGCCTGCGCCCCGATCAGGAAATCGGGCAGGATCGTCTGCCGCGGACCGCCCCTCCGGCGATATTTGCGGAATGCCGCGCCAGCGTGGTGGCATTCAGGCAGCGTCAGCCGGTCGATCACGATGCCCAGCGCCCGGAACTGCGCATGGACTGCCTCCGGCGAAACAAAGCTCAGCGAGGTTTCCGCGAAGATAATCTCGTTGACCACTGGATCGCGCGTTCCGCTGAGTAACGCAAAAGCCAGCGTAACCTGTTCGGAGTCGGGATGCCGATCATCCAGCAGATGCAGGGCGATGTTCGTATCTACGATCATACTTCTGCGGCCCGGCCCCGCACCCAATCGACATGCTCAGCGGGATCGAGACCGAGGTCGATTCCTTGCGCCTTGTATATCTGGCGCGCTTCACGCACGCCTGCCAGCGCCCGCTCCGTGCGGCTTGCGGCGGCGTCCTCGCTATCGGCGGCCACGATCCGCGCATCGCCTTCCGGGGTAAGCTCGAACCCGATCCGGTCGCCCGCCTTCAACCCGAGCGCATCCCGAATCTCCTTAGGAATGGTGACCTGGCATTTCGAGGTCATGTTCGAGCGGAAGATACGAACCGGGATATCCATAGAAGAAGTAATACCCCGCTTTGGTATTACCATCAACGCGGCGTCCTTGCCCCCACCGATCACCTATTGCTCGGCAGTCGTTGCACCATAATACTGCCTGAGGTCGGGACCCGGAAAACCCTGCCCCGCCAGTTGCTGCGACAACCTCACTGCAAGGTCGGCGTTTTCAGGCAGTCCGCTTTCGAACAATTCGTAAGCGATATTGTAACGCGCAACGGCAAACCCCTGGTCCGCCGATTTCTCAAGCCAACCGATCGCCTTTTCCCGATCGCGTTTCGCGATCCAGTAATATTGGTAAAGCCGGAACGATGCGCTCCCGTCGGTTTGAGCCTTCGCGGTAAGGTCTGTCAGCTCGTCAGGATAAAGCCCGAAGACGGCTGCGGCGGACAGCATCGACCGCGGGTCGATCGAAGCGCTGGCTTGCGATGGGCAGAACAGCATCATGAAATCGCTATCGCCCAGTTTGAAACCGGCTGGCATCGACCTGCCGATGCTATCGGACGACGAGGTCACATAGACTGGATTCCAGCCGCACAGCATCGCGCCCTTCTTCATGAAAAATGCATCAGCTTCGCAGCCGTGCACTTTCACTTTGAGCAGGCGAGAAAGTTGCTCGGCATAGGATTTGTCGCCGCCAGCAAGGCTGTCACTCGCCCCCAGCCACACCTCTTTCCGTTTCTTGCCGGCAAAACTCGCGGAAGTTTGGATCGCCGTGGCCATTTCGCGTGGATGAATCAGCCGGCCATCGCTTGAGAATACCCGCCCCAACGCGCCGTAAGCGGAAATGGAATAGTCATCGTCCTCATTCCACGCGCTCGAGAATTTGGCGAGCCAGTTTCCCATCTCATCGGTCGGCGTTCGCGTGACCGAATCCGCCGGAGAAACACAGTCCGCGACGAGTTTGGCGCTTTTGGCGAAGGTCTCGGTTGGAAGCGCGCAAGTGAGCGCCAGCAAAGCCAGGACCGTTCGCCCGGCGAATTTCACCACCACCGCTCGGGTCTGGCCGCGAACCCCGCCCGTTGCTCGATCGCCAGCCCTGCATTCAGCACGCCCTGCTCGTCGAACGCCTTGCCGATCACCTGCAGCCCCAGCGGCAGGCCCTCGCGGTTGAGGCCCGAGGGCACGCTCATCGCGGGGAGGCCGGCGAGCGAGGCGGGGACCGAGAACACGTCGTTGAGATACATCGCCAGCGGATCGTCGAGCTTGTCGCCCAATGCGAAGCTGGCGGTCGGCGTGGTCGGCGCGAGGATCACGTCGACCTTCTCGAAGGCCTCGGAGAAGTCGCGCGCGATCAGCGTGCGCAGCTTCTGCGCCTGGGTGTAATAGGCGTCGTAGAAGCCGGCGCTGAGCACATAGGTGCCGATCAGGATGCGGCGCTTGACCTCGTCGCCGAAGCCGGCGGCGCGGGTGGCGGCGTACATGTCCTGGAGGTTCGCGCCCTCGGGCAGCTCGCGCAGGCCGTAGCGCACGCCGTCATAGCGGGCGAGGTTGCTGGAGGCTTCGGCCGGGGCGATGATGTAATAGGTCGGCAGCGCGTATTTCGTATGCGGCAGGGAGATGTCGACGATCTCGGCCCCGGCATCCTTGAGCCAGGCGATCCCATCGTCCCATGCCTTCGCGACCTCGGCGTCCATCCCGTCCATCCGGTATTCGCGCGGGATGCCGACCTTCTTGCCCGTGAGGTCGCCCGAGAGACCGGCTTCCCATGCGGGCACCGGCAGGTCGAGGCTGGTCGAATCCTTCGGATCGAACCCGGCCATCGCCTCGAGCATGATCGCGCAGTCGCGCACGTCGCGCGCCATCGGACCGGCCTGGTCGAGCGAGCTGGCGAAGGCGACGATGCCCCAGCGCGAGCAGCGCCCGTACGTCGGTTTGATGCCCGAGATGCCGGTGAAGGCGGCCGGCTGACGGATCGAGCCGCCGGTGTCGGTGCCGGTCGCGGCCGGGGCGAGGCGGCCCGCGACCGCCGCCGAGCTGCCGCCCGAGCTACCGCCCGGCGCGAGCGGGGCATTGCCGCCGTCGTTGCGCCGCCAAGGCGAAATGACGTTGCCGAAATACGAGGTCTCGTTCGACGAGCCCATCGCGAACTGGTCGAGATTGAGCTTCCCGAGCATGCCCGCGCCCGCGTCCCACAATTTCTGCGAAACGGTGCTTTCGTATTCGGGCTTGAAGCCTTCGAGGATATGGCTCGCGGCGGTGGTCTGCACGCCTTTGGTGGCGAACAGGTCCTTCATCCCGATCGGGACGCCGGCCAGCTTGCCGAGCGGCTTGCCGGCGGCGCGGTCCGCATCCACCCGGTCCGCCGCTTCGAGCGCCTTTTCGGGGGTCGCGACGATGAAGGCGTTGAGCGCTTCCTGCGCCGCGGCGACATTGGCGTTGAAGCCTTCCGCCACTTCGCGCGCGGTGAAATCGCCCTTGGCCACGCCGTCGCGGATCGCGGCGACGCCGAGTTCGGTGAGGTTGGTCATTATTCGATCACCTTGGGCACGCCGAAGAAGCCGTGTTCGGCGGCGGGCGCGTTGGCGAGCACCGCGTCGCGCTTGCCGCCGCCGGTCAGCGGATCGGCATCGACCACATCGTCGCGCAGGCGCAGGTGGTTGGGGATCACCGCGGTCATCGGTTCGACGGCGGCAGTATCGACCTCGCCCAGCTGCTCGACGAAGGACAGGATCTTGTTGAGCTCGGGCGCCATGCGTTCGAGCTCGGCATCGTCCATCTTCAGCCGCGCGAGCGAGGCGATCTTGGCTACGGTTGCTTTGTCTACGGACATGCCGGGGCGCTAGCAGGGGCCGCTAGCGCCTTCAAGCACCCGAGTGACGCCCCGGCGAGAGGCGTCGGCCGGGCGCCCGGTCCGGCCCGTCAGTTCGAAGGAGGCGCACCCGCCGGGGCCGCACCGCCCGGAGCGCCGCCGGCACCGCCCTGCTGCATCTGCTGGAGCTGCTGCATCATCTGCATCCGGCGCTGGAAATCGGCTTCGGACATGAAATCGACCACTTCGATGTCGAAGGTCAGGTCGCTGTTCGCCGGAATCACCACTTCGCCGGTCATCGGATTGGTGCGTTCCTGATCGCCGTAGCCCTTGGACGCCGGAATGGTCAGCACGTATTTGCCGCCCTTCTGCATCTTGGTCAGGCCTTCGACGAAGCCCTTGATCATGCCCTGGCCGAGCGGGATCGGCGCGTTCTGCGCCTGGTCGAAGATCTTGCCGTCCTTGAGCTTGCCGACGTAGTTGATCACCACCACGTCGCTCTTGCCCGGATGCGCGCCCACGCCGGCCTTGGTCTCGACCACCTTCACCGCCGGCGGCGTGGTCAGCCAGGCGAGCCCGGCGCCGAGGACGATCGCCAGCACCACGCCGATCCACAGCTTGGCGAGCGACGCCTTCTTGACGGGCTGGAGCGGAACCTGCGTGACTTCGACCATCGGGACATCCTGCAAAAGAAAAGGGCGCGGTTTTAGGCCCGCGCCCTCTTGGCTTAACTGTGCTGTGGGTTCAAGCGGTCTTACTTGGAACCGTCGCGCTCCGCGCGCTTGCGCTCGAGCTTGCGGGCGCGGCGGACCGCGGCGGCCTTTTCGCGGGCGCGCTTTTCGCTCGGCTTCTCGTAATGGCGGCGCAGCTTCATTTCGCGATACACGCCTTCGCGCTGCAGCTTCTTCTTGAGCGCGCGCAGGGCCTGGTCGACATTGTTATCGCGAACGATGATCTGCATAAATTCCAACACCTCACAGCAACACGGGAATCAGCCCACCTGAGTGGGTCGGAGCCCGGTAAATCGAACGAAAACCGTGCCGAATCCCTTTAAGGACCGGCTCGAATGGAGGCGCCCCTAGCCAAATCGGCGCCCAAAGGCAAGCATTTGGGCGCGATATGCGCCCGCTGCACTTTCCTCCCGGACGATGCCCGGCTAAGGCTCGCGCGATGACCCCGCCCTCACCCCTAGCCGCCAGCGGCATCGTCGCCCTCGGCGGCGCGATCGGATCGGTGCTGCGCTACCAGGCCGGCCGGACGATCACGCTGCTGCTCGGCCCGGCCGCCGTGACGGCCTTTCCCTGGGCGACGCTGACGGTCAATGTGGTCGGCAGCCTGGCGATGGGCGCGCTGGCCGGCTTCCTGGCCCGCCACGGGACCGGCGGCGAGCAATGGCGCCTGTTCGTCGGCATCGGCGTGCTCGGCGGCTTCACCACCTTCTCCAGCTTCAGCCTCGAGACGATGATGCTGATCGAGCGCGGCCAGCCCTCGCTCGCGCTCACCTATGTCGCAGTGTCGATGCTGGCCGGGCTCGTCGCGCTCTATCTCGGCCTCGTGGCGATGCGGGTGGCCGGATGAGCGACGGCACTGACGTCCGCCAGTTCACGGTCGGCGCGGACGACGAAGGGATCAGGCTCGATCGCTGGTTCAAGCGGCACCTGCCGCAGATCGGCTTCGCGACCGTGTCGCGCTGGGCGCGCACCGGGCAGATCCGGGTCGACGGCAAGCGCGCCAAGCCCGAGGACCGGCTCAGCGCCGGGCAGCAGCTCCGCGTCCCCCCCGGCGGCGAGCCCGCCGAACGCAAGCCGCAGCAGCGCCGCGAGCTCGGCGAGGACGAGATCGCCCGGGCCGAGGAGATGGTGATCACGCAGGATCGCGCGGCGATCGTGCTCAACAAGCCGCCGGGCCTCGCGACCCAGGGCGGGACCAAGACGAAGGATCATGTCGACGGGCTGCTCGACGCCTTCGTGCGCGACGACGAGGCCCGCCCGCGGCTGGTCCACCGGCTCGACAAGGACACCAGCGGCGTGCTGCTGGTCGCGCGCACCCCGGGCAGCGCGGCGTTCTTCTCCAAGCGCTTCGCCGGGCGATCCGCGAAGAAGGTCTATTGGGCGCTGATCGTCGGCGTGCCCGATGCGCTCGAAGGCACGATCGAGGCCCCGCTCGCGAAGCAGCCGGGGACCGGCGGCGAGAAGATGTGGGTCGACGAAGAGAACGGCCAGCCCGCCAAGACCAAATTCCGCGTGATCGACCGCGCGGCCAAGCGCGCCGCCTGGGTCGAGCTGCAGCCGCTCACCGGCCGCACCCACCAGCTGCGCGTGCACATGGCGGCGATCGGCCATCCGATCGTGGGCGACGGCAAATACGGCGGGCAGGATGCATTCCTGACCGGCAGCGTCAGCCGCAAGATGCACCTCCATGCGCGGCGGCTGGTGATCGACCATCCGGACGGGACCAAGCTCGACGTCACCGCCGAGCTGCCCGAACATTTCGCGGCCAGCATGGCGCAGCTCGGCTTCGACGAAGCGCTGAGCGACGCCTTGCCCGACGAAACGCCGTTCAAGCCCGGTCGCGCCGAAAAGAAGCAGGAAGCCAAGGCCCACGCCAAGCAATACCGCAAGGAACGGCGCGGCGAGCGGCGCAAGCGGGTGGAAGGCCCGGTCGGCCGCAAGCCCACCGGCAAGCGCGCCACAGCGGCGGCCAAGGGCGGCCCGACAAAGGGCCCCATGAAAGGCAGGGGTTCGCCCAAGCCCCAGGGCAGACCCCAGGGCAAACCGAAACCGCCGGCCCGGCCGCGCGGCCGGTCCTGATGCATCCCAACCCCGCCTTCCGCAGCGAGGACCGGGCGCTGCTCGAGACGCTGATCGACCAGGTGGGTTTCGGCATGGTGTTCGGCCAGGTCCCCGACGGGCCACGGGTCGCGCATACGCCGCTGGTCTCGACCGGAGACGGCGCGGTGCAGTTCCACCTGTCGCGCGCCAATGCGCTGGCGCGCCATCTCGACGGGATGAACGCGCTGATCGTGGTCAACGGGCCCGATGCCTATGTCAGCCCGCGCTGGTACGGCGAGCCGGGGCAGGTCCCGACTTGGAACTATGTCGCGCTGGAGCTGGAAGGCCGGGTGCGCAAGACCCACGAGGAAGGCCTTGCCGCGCTGCTCGACGCGATCGGGCAACGGCAGGAAGCGCGCATCGCGGATGACGGCACGGCGTGGAAACCGGATTCGGTGCCCGCCGATTACTGGGACAGACTGATCCGGGGGATCACCGGGTTCGAGATGGAAGTGCTCGCCTGGCGCCCGACGCTCAAGCTGTCGCAGAACAAGCCCGAGGCCGACCGCGAACGGATTGCCGACGGGCTCGAAGCCACCGGCGCGAAGGCGCTGGCCCAATTGATGAGAGGATTGCCCCAATGACCCGCCTTGCCGTGTTCGACTGCGACGGCACGCTGATCGACGGCCAGGCCGCCGTCTGCGAAGCGATGCGGACCGGCTTCGCCACGGTCGGCCTGCCGGTGCCGCCGGATCACGACATCCGCCGGATCGTCGGCCTCAGCCTGCCGGTCGCGATCCGCGGCCTCGCGCCCGATGCGGCGCCCGAGCTGGTCAGCCAGGCGGTCGAGGCCTATCGCGCGGCCTTCTTCGCGATGCGCCAGGAAGGCCGGGTCGAGGAACCGCTCTACGACGGAATCCGCGAACTGCTGGAGGCGCTGCGCGGCAACGGCTGGGATCTCGCGGTCGCGACCGGCAAGTCCCAGCGCGGGGCCGATCGCGCCCTGACCACGCACGGGATCGCCGACCTGTTCGTCTCGGTCCAGACCGCCGACCACCATCCGTCCAAGCCCGATCCCGCTATGCTGCAGGCCGCGATGGATTCGGTCGGCGCGGCGCCCGATCACACGGTGATGATCGGCGACACCGCCTACGACATGGCGATGGCGCGCAGCGCCGGGGTCCGCGCGATCGGGGTCGGCTGGGGCTATCACGCGCCGGAAGAGCTCTACGCCGGCGGCGCTGACGAGGTCGCCGACGATCCCGACCATCTCGAGGAATTGCTGCGGTGAGCCCCGAAGACGCCCACGCGCGCAACCGCTTCCTGATCATCGGCATCATGCGCCTGCTGGGCGTGGTGGTGACCGGTGCGGGCGTGCTGATCGTGCGCGGCGTGCTGCCCGGCTATGCCTGGGCCGGGGTGGTGGTGATCCTGATCGGGTTGCTCGACGTTTTCGTGATCCCGCAGATGCTCGCGCGCAAGTGGCGGACGCCGCCGGCCGATCGATGAAGCGCTTCTACAAGGAGGTTGCGGTCGAGCCGGCGCCCGTGGCCGGCGACGGCTGGCGGGTCACGCTCGACGGGCGCGGGATCAAGACCCAGATGGGGGCGAACCAGATCGTCCCGAGCCGCGCGCTGGCCGAGGCGATGGCGGCGGAATGGGCCGGTCAGGGCGCAGAGATCGACGCGGCGCGCTTCGTCTTCCGCGACCTGGCCGATTACGCGATCGACATTGCGGCAAAGGAGGGCGTGGACCTGCTGCGCTTCGCCGAGACCGACACGCTGTGCTATCGCGCCGAGCCGGACGACCCGCTCGCCGCCCGCCAGCGCGAATTGTGGGACCCGATCCTCGGCGCGCTGGAAACGAAGCTGGGCGTCGGCTTCGACCGGATCTGCGGCATCGTCCACCGCCCGCAGCCGCCCGCCACGATCGCGGCGCTGAAGGCGCTGCTCGACGCGGCCGATCCCTTCACCCTCGCCGCGCTCAACACCATGGCCTCGCTCGCCGCCTCGCTCGCGGTCGCGCTCGCGGCGCTGGAGGACGGCGCCGACCCCGAAACGCTCTACGCCGCCGCCAATGCCGAGGAAGACTGGCAGGCCGAGCACTGGGGCTGGGAATGGACCGCCGAGGAAAAGCGGGCGAAGAAGCTCGCGGAGTTCACCGCGGCATTCGCGTTCGCAAGGCTGACAAAAGCGGACCGTCCGTCAGACTAGCTCGGCCCGACCAAGCTTGCCAAATTCGTCTTTGCTCTTACCAACTGAACCCGTGACCGATGATCCCTCTCGCGCCGGCGGGCCATATCGTTCCGGCGGCGACACCGCCCGCGCGGCACTCAGTCTGGCGCTGAAGGCGACGGCGGGCGGGGATCGGACCGCGCTGCGCGAAGTCTACGAGCTCACTTCGACGAAACTATTCGGAATTTGCCTTCGTATCTGCGGTGACAGGGCCAGCGCGGAGGACGTCTTGCAGACCATCTACGTCAAGGTATGGGAGCGCTCCGGTCAGTTCGAACCGAGCCGCGCGAGCCCAATTACATGGTTGTGCACCATCGCGCGCAACGCCGCGATCGATTGGCGTCGATCGGCGGCGGGGCGTGCCGCGGCCACGGTGAACGCGACTGAGCGGGCGATGGCTTCGGTTGTCGACGGACAGCCGCTGGCGGATGCGCAATTGCTCGAGGCGGAGAGCGAGGCCCGGCTTCATGCGTGCCTCGACGGACTCGACGGGCGGGCGCAAAATTGCATCCGCTCCGCCTTTTTCGAAGGCCTGACCTATTCCGACCTCGCCGAACGCGAGAATATCCCGCTGGGCACGATGAAGAGCGTCATCCGGCGAGCCCTGCTGAAGCTGAAAGATTGTATCGGTGACGGATGAATTGAGCCCCGAGGAAGAGCGCGAGGCGCTCGCGGCCGAGCTCGCGCTCGGCCTGCTGGAAGGCCAGGAGCGCGCGGACGCATTGCGCCTGCTGCTGTCCGATCCGCGCTTTGCGGCGGCGGCCGCCGCGTGGGATGGCCGGCTGGAGCCTCTGTACGACCGGTTTGCGCCGGCCCGCCCGACAGACGGGCTCTTCGATCGGATCGAAGCCCGGCTGCCATCCCCGGCTGCGGCTTCCGCGACCGTGCGGCAGCTGCGGCGGTGGCGCGTCGCGGCGAGCGCCAGCGCGGCGCTCGCTGCGGCGCTGGCGCTCGTGCTGGTGCTTCAGCCGCGGCCCGCGACCCCGCCGGCTGCGCCGGAACTGGCGGTGGCGCGGCTGGAGGGGCCCGCGGCCGGCCCGCTCGTGCGCGCAAGCCTCGATCGGAAAAGCGGGCACATGCGGCTGGCGATCGAGGGTATCGCGCCGGGAGAACTCGCGCCCGAGCTGTGGGTCATACCGGCAGACGGAACGCCCGTGTCGTTGGGCCTGATTCGTCCGTCGGGGTCCACGGAGTTGACCGTTTCGCCCGGCCGGCGGGCGCTGCTCCAGGATGGCGCGACCCTGGCGGTTACGCTGGAAACGGCGGCCGGCGCCCCCCATGCGGCGCCCAGCGGCGCGCCGATCGCGGCAGGAAAAATCATCTTTATCTGATCGTGCTGCATCCGCAGCGCCCGCCACTTCGTAACTGCTTCGCTCCCCGCCGAGAGGATGCAGAAACACGAAGGGATTTCCCGATGAAGCTTTCCAAACTCACGCTGCCCGCCGCTGCCATCCTGCTTGCCGCCAGTGGCGGCGCCGCACTGGCCAAGAACCCGATGGTGGGCGGCGCAGCCATGTACGAGTCGAAGAACATCGTCCAGAACGCGGTGAATTCGAAGGACCACACGACGCTGGTCGCCGCGGTGAAAGCTGCCGGGCTCGCCGACACGCTGATGGGCCCCGGTCCGTTCACCGTGTTCGCGCCGACCAACGCCGCGTTTGCCAAACTGCCCGCCGGCACCGTCGACACGCTGCTCAAGCCGGAAAACAAGGCGATGCTCACCAAGGTGCTCACCTACCACGTCGTGCCGGGCCACCTGACCGTCGCGGATCTGACCAAGATGGCGAAGGCCCACGGCGGCAAGGCGACGCTGACCACGGTGCAGGGCGAAAAGCTGACCGTGTGGAAGAAGGGCAGCGTCTGGTACGTCACCGACGCCAAGGGCAATTCGGCCAGGATCGGCCCTGCGAATGTCATGCAATCGAACGGTGTAATCCATGTGATCGACACCGTGTTGATGCCGGCCTGATCCTTGCCGGCAGTGGTCCGGCCTGTCCGCCCCCCTCTCGGGCAGGCCGGATTACGCCCATTCGGAAAAATGCCGGCCCGCCGGCCCGTCTCGCGGCAATAGCGCGGCGTTTGCGGGACTTCTTCTCCCATCGATGGGAGAAGGATACGCAGACTTGGTTCGCAGAACCTAGTCGGCGTTGGATGAGGGTTGCCCTTCTCGGCCCTTACCCGATCCAGCTCGCCACATCGGCCGCGACCTTGTTCGCCGCCTGGTTGAGCGCGGTGCCGACCGCCTGCGGATTGGCCAGCACGCCCGGCACGCTCGCCTCGAACCGCCGGGTCATCACCTGCCCGTCGGGCTGCTGCAGCACTGCATCGAACCGCACCAGTGCGGTGCTGGTGCGCGCATCGTAGCCCATCTCGACCAGCTGGCCCGAAAGCTTGGTCGCCGCGGCGAAGCGCACGTCGGAACCTTCGATCACCATCCGGGTCTGCTTGGCGCGGATCGTTTCGGCAACCAGCCGGGCGAACAGCCGCGCGGGCTTTTCGACCCACACCGCATCCTTGAGATAGGCGACCGTCGAACCGTCGACCTGCACCGGCACGCGGGTCACGTCGAGCTTCTGCGGCGCGTCCGGATCGATCACGGTCAGCGCGTCGATCGGCTTGCCGGTGGCCGAAAGGCCCGCCGGCGCGGTGGCCGCCGGGGTCAGCGTGAGCAGCGAGGGCGGCGGTTTCTTGCCGAGGCTGACGCAGCCCGACAGCGTCGCCGAAAGGGCCGCCGAAAGCGCCAGAGCGAAAGCCAGTTTCTTCATCGCCGAAATCCTCATGGCGCCGGTCCTCATGGCTTGTAGTCCGGCAGCGCGTTGCCCTTGATCAGCGCCCCGGCGCCCTGGTCGTCGAGCTTCTCGGTCACCTTGCGCAGCGCGGCGGTGGCGGCGCGCAATTCGCGCATCGTCGCCTCGGCTTCGGGCAGGGTGGTAGCCGAAAGCTGGCGCGCGGCGGGGCGGCTGTCGTCGAGCGTGCCCTGCAGCGCGTCGGCCGCGCCCTTGGCGGACTTGAGCGTCTCGCGCAGTTGCCGGGCGAGATCGTCGCCGTTCTTGTGGAGCAGGTCGTCGGTCGTGCCCATGGTCTTCTGGAACGAGGCGAGCGCGCCGTCGGCCGACTTGAGGGTCTCCTGCAGCTGGCCGAGCGTCGCCTTGATCTGCGGGCTCGCGTCGGCGACGTTGTCGGTCAGCCGCTGGGTGTTCTTGAGGATCCCGGCGATCGAGGCCTGGTTCTCGTCCGACAGCATCATCGTCAGCCGGTCGGTCAGCGTCGCGAGCCGTTCGAGCAGCAGCGGCGCGTTCGACAGGATCTCGCCCAGCCCGCCGGCCTTGGCCGCGATGGTCGGCTTGCCCTCGAGGCACGAGGTGTTCTCGCAGGTGATCTTGGGCGCGCCTTCGCGCGCACCGTCGAGCTGGATCTTCGAAGTGCCGGTGAAGCTCGACTGGATCGTCGCCACCGTGCCGAGCAGGATCGGCACCTTCGGGTCGATCCGGATCCGCACGCGCACGTATTCGGGGTTCTTCGGCCACAGCTCGATGTCGGACACCTCGCCCGCGGGGACGCCCGAGAAGGTCACCTGCGAGCCGTTCGCCAGTCCGTCGACCGACTGTTTGAAGAAGATGTCGTACTCTTTCTTGGTCGCATTGCTGAGGCCCGCGACCCACACGATGAAGGCCGCCAGCGTCGCCAGCAGGAACAGGGTGACCGCACCCACCCAGACGTGGTTCGCGCGCGTTTCCATCGCTTAGGAAATTCCCCTGTGCATAGTGCGCCTAATCCCCCGATTTGCCTTTTGTGTCCATCGCTTTGGTTTTTTTCGCCCCCGTGCTGGACGCCACGCGGGCCTCGAGGTCTTCCTTGCCGCTCTTGGCGGCGCGGCCGCGGGGGCCGTTGAAATATTCCTGAATCCAGGGATGGTCGAGCTCGAGCAGCTCGGGGATCGGCGCGGTCGCGATCACCTTGTGATCCGCCAGCACCGCGACCCGGTCGCAAATCTCGTAGAGCGTGTCGAGATCGTGGGTGATCAGGAACACGGTGAGGCCGAGCACGTCGGTCAGCTCGCGGGTCAGCCGGTCGAAGGCGGCGGCGCCGATCGGGTCGAGCCCGGCGGTCGGCTCGTCGAGGAACAGCAGCTCGGGGTCGAGCGCCAGCGCACGGGCCAGCCCGGCGCGCTTCCTCATGCCGCCCGAAAGCTCGGACGGATACTTGCTGGTCGCCTCGTCGGGCAGGCCCGAGAGCCGGACCTTGTAGCGCGCGATCTCGTGGCGCAGCTCGGGATCGAGCTCGGGGTAGAATTCCTTGAGCGGCACCTCGACGTTCTCGCCCACCGTCAGGGTCGAGAACAGCGCGCCCCCCTGGAACAGCACGCCCCAGCGCGACCGGATATCGACCTCGTGCTCGTCGAGCAGTTCCTCCGCCGAGCGGCCGAACACCTCGATCTCGCCCTCCTTGGGCATCTGCAGCCCGATGATCGAGCGCATCAGCACCGACTTGCCGGTGCCCGACCCCCCGACCACGCCGAGGATCTCGCCCTTGCGCACCTCGAGGTCGAGCCGGTCGTGGATCGTCTGGTCGCCGAAGCGGTTGACCAGCCCCTTGACCACGATCGGATATTCGCCGTCGAAATGCTTGGGCTCGAACGGGCGGCTGTGATGGTCGACCTGCTCGACCAGGTGCTCTTCCTCCTCGCTCATCCCCAACCCACCTCGGTGAAGAACACTGCGAAGAACGCGTCGAGCACGATCACCATGAAGATGCCCTGCACCACCGCCCAGGTGGTGCGCAGGCCGACTTCCTCGGAATTCCCCTCGACCTGCATTCCCTGATAGCAGCCCGCGACGCCGACGATCAGGCCGAACACCGGCGCCTTGACCAGGCTGACCCAGATGTCGTGGGTCGGCACCACTTCCTGGATCCGGCTGAGGAAGGTCATGAAGGGGATGCCGAGGGTGAGGTCGGAGATCACCGCGCCGCCGACGATCGCCACCATCGAGGAATAGAAGCCGAGCAGGATCATCATGAACACCACCGCCATCAGCCGCGGGATGATCAGCGCCTCCATCGGCGAGACCCCGATCGTGCGCATCGCGTCGATTTCCTCGGTCAGCTTCATCGTGCCGATCTGCGCCGCGAAGGCCGAGCCCGAACGGCCCGCGACCATGATCGCGGTCATCAGCACGCCCAGCTCGCGGATCGCGAGCCGGCCGGTGAGGTTGACGGTGTAGATCTCCGCGCCGAACTGGCGCAGCTGCACCGCGCCCTGCTGCGCGATCACGATCCCGATCAGGAAGCTCATCAGCCCGATGATCCCGAGCGCCGAGACGCCGACCAGCTCGAACTGGCGGGTGATCGCAGTCCAGCGCAGGCGGCGGGGATGGGCGATCAGCGTGCCGAAGCTGGCGATGATCGCGCCGAGGAAGCCGACCAGCCGGATCACCCCCAAGCCCCAGCTCACCACCAGATTGCCGACGCCCTGCGGCACGCGCTCGAGGATCGGCGGGCGCCGCGGGCTGATGTCGGCCTCGCCGCCGAAGTCCTTGATCGCGTCGATCAGCCTGGTGGCCTCGTTGGTGCAGCCGGTGATCTTCGCATCGTGATCGCGCGCGAAGCGCCACACGGTCCACGCGCCGACGGTGTCGATCGCGCCGGCCTGCGACAGGTCGATCTCGGCCACCTCGCCGCCGCTCCATTCGCGGAACCTGCGGTCGAGCACCGCGATCGAGGAAATCAGCAAGGCGCCGGTCAGCGTGAGCTTAGCCCCGCCCCCGTCGCCCTCATCGACGCTGAAATCGGCCCATTCACGCATCGCGCGCTGCTATGCGGGGAAAATCCTTTTCCGACAAGCAAACCCTGCGCGCGCCCCCGCGGGCATCACGCCGTTCTTGCACCGCACAAAAGCCGCTGGCAAAGGCCCGTCCCATAATGACGGAAACGCTCGACAAGACATTCGATCCCGCCGCCATCGAGGCGAAGTGGTATTCCCATTGGGAAGAGCACGGGCTGTTCCGCCCGGCGCGCCCCGACGCGCAGCCCTTCACCATCGTGAATCCCCCGCCCAACGTCACCGGCAGCCTGCACATCGGCCACGCGCTGGACAACACGCTGCAGGACGTGGTGGTCCGCTACGAGCGGCTGCGCGGGAAGGATGCGCTGTGGGTGGTCGGGACCGACCACGCCGGGATCGCGACCCAGATGGTGGTCGAGCGCCAGATGGAAGCGGCCCAGGACAAGCGCACCAATTATTCGCGCGAGGATTTCGTCGACAAGGTGTGGGAATGGAAGGCCGAGAGCGGCGGCCAGATCACCCGCCAGCTGCGCCGGCTCGGCTGCTCGATGGACTGGAGCCGCGAGCAGTTCACGATGGACCCGCACTTCACCCGCGCGGTGCTCAAGGTGTTCGTCGATCTCTACAACGAAGGCCTGATCTACCGCGACAAGCGGCTGGTGAACTGGGACCCCAAACTCAAGACCGCGATCAGCGATCTCGAGGTCGAGACGCAGGAGATCAAGGGCGGCTTCTGGCACTTCAAATATCCGCTCGCCGACGGCGTCACGCTCGACAACGGGCAGGACTATATCGAGGTTGCGACCACGCGGCCCGAGACGATGCTGGCCGACATGGCGGTGGCGGTGAACGCCGAGGACGAACGCTACCGGAGCGTGATCGGCAAGGAGATCCTCCAGCCGCTGACCGGGCGCCGGTTCAAAATCGTCGCGGACGAGCATGCCGACCCCGAGCTCGGCAGCGGCGCGGTGAAGATCACCCCCGGCCACGACTTCAACGACTTCGAGGTCGGCAAGCGCGCGGGGATCAAGCCCGCCGAGATGCTCAACATGTTCGATGCCGAGGCCAAGGTGGTCCAGACCGCCGACGGGCTGGTGCCCGAGAAATACCTCGACCTCGACCGCTTCGTGGCGCGCGAGCATGTAGTGGCCGATATGAAGGCCGCGGGCTTCCTGATCCCGCATCTGGTGAAGGACAAGGACGGCGAGGAGAGCGAACTCGACGCCGAGCCGCGCACCATCGCGACGCCCTTCGGCGACCGCGGCGGCGTGGTGATCGAACCGTGGCTGACCGACCAGTGGTATGTCGATGCGGCGACGCTGGCGAAGCCGGCGATCGAGGCGGTCAAGAGCGGCGCGATCGAGATCGTGCCGAAGAGCTGGGAGAAGACCTGGTTCAACTGGATGGAGAACATCCAGCCGTGGTGCGTCAGCCGCCAGCTGTGGTGGGGCCACCGGATTCCGGCATGGTATGACGACGAGGGCGAAGTCTACGTCGCAGAGACGCAGGAAGAGGCGCAGGCGATCGCCGGCGGCAAGGCGCTCTACCGCGACGAGGACGTGCTCGACACCTGGTTCTCAAGCGCGCTGTGGCCCTTCGCTACGCTGGGGTGGCCCCACAGCGTTCCTCCCCCCTCGGGGGAGGGGGACCATCCGCAGGATGGTGGAGGGGCACCCTCGTCAGAACGCGACAATGGGATTGACGGCACCTGCCCCTCCACCAGCTTCGCTGGTCCCCCTCCCCGTTCCGGGGAGGATTTGCTGGCCCGCCACTATCCCAACGACCTGCTGATCTCCGGCTTCGACATTCTGTTCTTCTGGGATGCCCGCATGGCGATGCAGGGGATTCACTTCATGCAGGACGTGCCGTGGAAGCGGCTCTATCTCCACGGCCTCGTCCGCGCGCCTGACGGGCAGAAAATGTCCAAGTCCAAGGGCAACGTGGTCGATCCGCTCGGGCTGATCGACCGGTACGGCGCCGACGCGCTGCGCTTCTTCATGGCGGCGATGGAAAGCCAGGGCCGCGACATCAAGATGGATGAGAAGCGGGTCGAGGGTTACCGCAACTTCGCGACCAAGCTGTGGAACGCAACGCGCTTCTGCCAGGCGAACGGGATCGGTGCGAGCACTTCGCTCGAAGCCCCGGCGGCCAGCCTCGCGGTGAACAAATGGATCATCGGCGAAGTGGTCGAAACCGTCGCCGCGCTCGACCAGGCGATGGCCGATCTGCGCTTCGACGCCGCCGCGAACACGATCTACCACTTCGTGTGGGACCAGTTCTGCGACTGGTATATCGAGCTGATCAAGGGTCAGTTCGATGAGGAAACCAAGGCGGTTGCCGGCTGGGTGCTCGACCAGATCTTCGTGATGCTGCACCCGTTCATGCCGTTCATCACCGAGGAACTGTGGAACGCTCAAGGGAAGCGGCCCTATGAGCTGATCCTTGCCAAGTGGCCGGAGCCGAGGGCGGGTGTCGATGCGGCGGCGAAGGCCGAGGTCGAGTGGCTGATCGCGCTGACCTCGAACATCCGCACCGCCAAGAACGAACTCGGCATCGCGCCGGGCGCGAAGCTCGAGGCCTATCTCGAAAGCCCGAGCGCCAACGCGAAGGCCATCGTCGAAGGCAATGCCGCGGCGATCGACCGGCTGGCGCGCCTCTCCGCGATCCACTTCGCCCCTGCCCCGGCGGGCGCCGCGATGCAGATCGGGGCGGGCGAGGACAGCTTCGTGATCCCGCTCGAGGGGATCGTCGATATCGAGGCCGAAAAGGCCCGGCTCGCCAAGGCGCTCGAGGTTTCGCGCAAGGAAGCCAGGTCGCTCGAAGGGCGCCTCGGCAACCCGGCCTTCGTCGAGAAGGCCAAGCCCGAGGCGGTCGAGAAGGCCCGCGCCGACCATGCGCAGCATGCGGCCGAAGCCGAACGGCTGGCCGCGGCGCTGGCGCGGCTGGGGTAGCCAGGAAGAAAAGGCCAACCCTCATCCAACTTCGGCTAGCTCCTGCGGAGCAAGCCTTCGTATCCTTCTCCCGTCAACGGGAGAAGAAGGGGTAGCGGCGTGCATTTCTTCTCCCATTGATGGGAGAAGGATAGCGCAGGTTGTCGGCTTGCCGACTACCGGAGCTTGGATGAGGGCTGCCTTCCCCTCCCCTTCAATCGTTTTCCTACACGCCCCCGATGTGCCACAGGAAAACCGACTCCAACCCAAGGCTCCCGCCATGTCCGGCCAAAACTCTTCTTGCAGGCGTCACCCTGCCACCCCGGCAGAATTCCGCCCGTATCTGAACGGCTTGGCCCGAAATCATCAGGGTGACACCCTGTCACTTGTGTCACCCTGTCCGAGCCTCCCATGCTGACCCTCGCCACTGTCACCCCGGGCGCGCCGGAGATCTTCGCCTCGATCCAGGGCGAAGGCGCGAGTGCGGGCAAGGAATGCACCTTCATCCGCCTGTCGCGCTGCAACCTCGCCTGCGTGTGGTGCGACACCGCCTATACCTGGCACTTCGACGGGGACGAGCGCCCGCACCGCGACGGCGTGACCTACGACCGGGCGGAAGAACAGGTAACCCTCACCGAAGCCGAGGCGGCCGAGCGGATCGCGGCCTTCGGCAAGGACCGCCTGGTGATCACCGGGGGCGAGCCGCTGCTGCAGGCGCCGGCGCTCGCCCGGATGCTCGAACTCCTCCCGGAAACCTTCGTCGAGATCGAGACCAACGGCACCGTCCGCCCGCCCGCGGCGCTCGACCGATTCGTCGGCCAGTACAACGTCAGCCCCAAGCTTTCGCACAGCGGCAATCCGGCCGAGCTCGCGCTGGTGCCCGAACGGCTTGCCGAATGGGTGGATAACTCGCGCGCGTGGTTCAAATTCGTGGTCGCGAGCGAGGCGGATGCCCGCGAAGCGCTGGCGCTCGCAGAAGTCCACGCAATTCCGCGCGAACGAATACTGCTGATGCCGGAGGGTACCGTAGCGTCAGTGTTGCACGCCAGAGAAGAATGGCTCGAACCATTTTGCGAAGCGCACGGTTTGACTATGTCCAGAAGGTTGCACATCGAGATGTTTGGCGACACTAGGGGCACATGAGCGACGCACCCGCCTCCCCGCCTCCGATGCGCGGCAACCTGACCGAAGGGCCGGTGCTGCGCACGCTGCTGATGTTCAGCGTGCCCACGCTGCTGGCCAATATCCTGCAATCGGCATCGGGCACGATCAACTCGATCTGGGTCGGGCGGCTGATCGGCGAGGACGCGCTGGCGGCGACCGCCAACGCCAACATCGTGATGTTCCTGATCTCCAGCGCCGCCTTCGGCTTCGGCATGGCGGGCACGGTGCTGATCGGCCAGCGCTTCGGCGCGCGCGACATCGACGGGGCGCGACGGGTGTTCGGCACCGCGATCGGGTTCTGCTTCCTGCTGGCGCTGATCATCGCGGTGGTCGGCTATTTCGTCTCGCCGCCGCTGCTCAAGGCCCTCGGCACGCCGGGCGATGCCTATGGGCTGGCGGTCACCTATTTGCGGATCATCTTCCTCTCGATGCCGTTCCTGATGGTCTCGATCGTGCTGACGATGGGCCTGCGCGGCGCGGGCGATGCGCGCACCCCGCTGATCTTCATGATCGTGACGGTGGTGATCGACACGATCTTCAACCCGCTGCTGATCCGCGGCTTCGGCCCGGTGCCGCCGCTGGGCATCGCCGGCTCGGCGCTGTCGACCATGGCGGCGAGCTTCATCTCGTTCCTCGGCATGCTCGCCTTCACCTATGCCAAGGACCTGCCGCTGCGGCTGCGCGGCCCGGAAGTGCGCTATCTGATCCCGGCACGCGAGGAGCTGCGGTTCATCATCACCAAGGGCCTGCCGATGGGCGCGCAGATGCTGGTGATGAGCGCATCGGGCGTGATCATGGTCAGCCTGGTCAACCAGGAAGGGCTGGTCGTCACCGCCGCCTATGCCGCGGCGATGCAGCTGTTCACCTATATCCAGATGCCCGCGATGGCGATCGGCGGCGCGGTGAGCGCGATGGCCTCGCAGTTCATCGGCGCGAAGAAATGGCACGAGCTCGACGGGGTGACCCGCGCCGGGATCATGATCAATTTCGTGATGACCGGGGTGCTGACGCTGCTGCTGCTGCTGCTCGACCGGCAGGCGCTCGGGCTGTTCCTCGGCTCGGGCAGCGACGCGGTGCCGGTGGGCGAGCATATCCAGCTCGTGGCCAGCTGGAACTTCGTGCTGTTCGGCGTGACGATGGTCTATTCGGCGACGATGCGCGCCGGCGGCGCGGTGATCATCCCGCTGATCATCATCACCATCGCGCTCTATCCGGTGCGGCTGGGGTTCTATTATCTGACCTATCACCAGCTCGGTGCCGATGCGATCTGGTACGGCTTCCCGGTCTCGGCGGTCGCGAGCCTGGTGCTCGGCTGGTGGTTCTACCGCTACTCGAACTGGCGCAAGCACCCGCGGCCCGAGAGCGCCGAGGAAGCGGCGGAACAGGCGCAGGCCGATGCCGACCCGGCCGGACGGATGATTCCGGACCTCTGAGGGAAACTCCTCTCCCGTTGACGGGAGAGGGATACGCAAGCTTGCGAGCTCGCTCGCTAGCTGGAGTTGGGTGAGGGCTGCCTTGTTTTTCGAAGACCAACCCTCATCCAGGTTTCGCTAGCTCGCAAGCGAGCAAGCTCCACCATCCTTCTCCCGTCAACGGGAGAAGAAACTCAAGCTAAAGCAACCAGCGCACGCCCTCAGCTGAAATCTCTAGAGCCGCGGTTCGCCTTATCTCGCGCCACGGCTCGCGTGCATCGTCATATTCGACCAATTCATAAGAACGCCCGCAAGTCCGCCAGCTCATGCACGGCGCCAAATTGGGCGGTACATCCCATGGCAGTTCCGCAAGCCGCCGCAATTCGGAGACAGCGGCGTCGCGTGACGCGAACTCGCTGCCGGGCTCGCAATGAGTTTCGTCTTCAATCACAAACATGCGGGGACTTTATAGAAGCGGGTGCCCGCTTTCCATATGCAAACTGGGAGCGCGACTACCGCCCCTGCGCGCGCCAGCGTTGCACCACGCGGTGGACCTGGTCCTCTTCCCCGCCGCCCTGGCGCCACAGATCGACGAAGCTCGGATCGTCCGAGGCCGGACGCTTCGCATCGTCGAGATTGTCGAAGGCGACGCGGATCGGAATCGAAACGCCCTCGCCGCAGATGATGCATTCGCGGTTGCGTAGCGCCGGGATCGAATCGAGGAAGCCGCGCGCGCCTTCGGGCATCGCGGCCTTGACGAAGCTCTGGTCGCGCTCGTTGTTGAGACGCATCGAGATGATCGTGCCGCACTGCGACAGCACGCCTTCGGCAAGGTCCGACGGGCGCTGGGTAATCAGGCCGAGGCTGATGCCGTATTTGCGGCCTTCCTTGGCGATCCGGCTGAGGATCTTGCCGACCGACGAGCCGTCGGCATTCTTCTCGTTGGGGACGTAGCGGTGCGCTTCCTCGCACACCAGCAGGATCGGCCGCGGCTTCTCTTCCCGGCCCCAGATCGCGAAGTCGAAGGTCAGCCGGCTGAGCACCGCGACCACGGTGCTGGTGATGTCCGACGGGACGCCCGAGACGTCGATGATCGAGATCGGCTTGCCCGAGGGCGGCATGCGGAAGATCTTGGCGAGGAAATCCGCCATCGTGTCGCCGACCAGCATCCCCGAGAACATGAACTGGTAGCGCGGATCGGCCTTGAGCTCGTCGATCTTGGTCTTGATCCGCATATAGGGCGCGCTGGAGGTCGCCTTGTCGAGCTTGCCCATCTCGTTCTGGAGAATGTTGGTCAGGTCCGAGAGCAGATAGGGGATCGGCGAATCCACCGTGATCTTGCCCATCGTCTCGGCCAGCCGGTTCTTGCTGCGCGCCTCGAGCAGGCACTTGGCGAGGATGTCCGCATCCTCCTGGAAATCGTTGCCGGTGGTCTTGAGGAACACTTCGCAGTGCTCCTCGAAGTTCATCAGCCAATAGGGCATCTGCAGGTTCGACACGTCGAAGATCACCCCGGTGGTGCGGAACGCGGCCGAATATTCGCCGTGCGGGTCGATCATCACGATGTGGCCCTGCGGCGCCGCCTCGCAGATCCGGTGGAGGATCAGCGCGGCGCTGGTCGACTTGCCGGTGCCGGTCGAGCCGAGCAGCGCGAAATGCTTGCCCAGCATCGCGTCGACATAGATGCCGGCGCGGATATCGGTGGTCGGATAGACCGTGCCGACCTGGATCGCCGAGCGCCCGTCCGATGCGTAGATCTGCCGCAGGTCGGCATTGGTCGCCGGATAGACCAGCGCGCCGGGGATCGGATAGCGGGTGACGCCGCGGCGGAACCCGTGGATGCGGCTGGTCAGGCGCTCTTCCTCGCCTTCGCCGAGGAAATCGATGTTGGCGACGATGCTGCCGGCCTCGCGCCGGTCCTGCCGCTGGTTGCGCACGCTGGCGAGCAGCCAGCCGCCGGGCACGCGGATCTTGATCTGGCTGCCGACCTGCCCGGCCAGCGCGATCGAGGGATCGGGATCCGCGCCGCATTCGCTCAGGCGCTGCAGGTCGAGCGCGATCTGCGAGCTGGAACCCGCGATCTCGAGCACCACGCCGATCGGCTGGCTCGCATTGTCGGGCCCCTGCACCCGGCGCGGAGCGGCCTCGCCCGCACGCTGCGGAACGAACTCGCGCGGCGCCTGCGCCGGTTGGAAATCGGTGAAGGTCTGTTTGCCCAGATCGGTCATACGCCCCTGCCGTGGCTGTCCACGTATTTGCTAGAGCGTCGGACCTAGGGCGAAGTGGGTTAAGATCGCGTCAACCGCACGCCCGAACGCAACCCCGCCGGCAAGCCCGCGGCTCGGTCAGATCAGCGCGAACAGGCGGCCGGCGATCCACCCCATCATCACCGACAGCGCCACCGCCAGCAGGCCGTAGAGCACCGGCTGGTCCTGCGCGGAAACGGCGACGAAGCGCTCGAAGCCGAGCTTGCGCACCTCGACCCGCGCGATCGCCGAGGCGACCACCCGCCCGCGGGTGATCGCGAAGGTTTCGGCGGTATAGGTCCCGGTCTGGACGCTGGAGGGCAGCGAGATCCGCGCCTGGTAGAGCACCTGCTCGCTGATGCTGACCCCCTGGTCGTCCTCCTTGTAGAGCCCGTCGCCCTGGCGCAGCGAGACCAGCCCGGCGGCGAAGCGCGCCTGCTCCTTCGGGTCGATCGCGCCGATCGGCGACAATTGCAGCCACGGCAGGCCGAGCTCGTAGATCGCCGCGGTCCGGTCGTCGACGATGTCCTTGATCGGCTTCGAGCCGGCGACCGCGAAGAACGACGGGGCCGAGCGGAAATCGGTGCTGTGGGCGTTGATCCACATCCCGGCGATCTTCTGCTTCTCGCGCAGCTTGATCGACTGGGTCGGGCCCTTGAGCACCACCACGATGTCGTAATCGCGACCGGCGCGAATGCCCGACGGATCGAGGATCGCCCCGTAGAGCAGCAGTTCCTGCCCGGTGAAGCCCTGGCGCACCTGGATTTCGTGCTGCGACACTTCGGGCACGAGGATCGGATCGCGCTGCGCCGAGAGCGCGAGAAAGGCGACCAGCGCGAGGAGGATCCGCCCGGTCACAGCGCGGTGACCGTATAGATGTCGTCCGGGCGTACCCCCAGCCCCCACGCCATCCGCAGCGCGATCACCAGCACGATCGTGGCCAGCGCCAGGCGCAGATACACCGGGCTGGCCTGCTGCGCGAACTTGGCGCCGATCTGCGCCCCGGTGACCGAGCCGAACAGCAGCAGCCCGGCCAGCACGATATCGACCGCATGGGTGGTGAGCGCGTGCATCATGGTGGTGACCATGGTCACGAACAGGATCTGGAACAGCGAGGTGCCGACGACCACGTTCGCGCTCATCCCGAGGATGTAGAGCATCGCCGGCACCAGCATGAAGCCGCCGCCGATCCCCATCAGCATGGTCACGATCCCGGTCGCCATGCCGAGCAGCAGCGGCGCGAAGGGCGAGATGTAGAGGCCCGAGCGGTAGAAACGCCAGCGCATCGGCAGGCTCGCGACGAGCGGATGGTGCCGCCGCTTGCGCGCGGGGGGCGGAGTGCCCCCGCGCATCGCGCGCAGGGTCTGCAGGCTCTCCTTGCCCATCAGCAGCCCGATCGTGCCGAGCAGCACGACGTAGAGAATGCTGATCACCGTATCGATCTGGCCGAGCGCCTGCAGAATCCGGAACAGGATCGCGCCGATCCCCGTGCCGATCACGCCGCCCGCCACCAGCACCCAGCCCATCTGGTAGTCGACCCCGCCGCGGCGGGTGTGGGCGAACACGCCCGAGACGCTGGCCCCGGTCACCTGGCTGGCGGCCGAGGCCGCCGCGACCGTGGGGGGCACACCGTAGAAGATCAGCAACGGCGTGGTCAGGAAGCCGCCGCCGACGCCGAAGATCCCCGACAGCAGGCCCGTCAGCGCGCCGAGCGCGACGATCACCAGCCCGTTGACCGCCAGGTTCGCAATCGGAAGGTAGACGTCCATGTCCCCGACTAACGCAGGGTTGCGGCGGTTTAAAGGCGAGCGGAGCAACCTTCCCCTAAAAACCCGCCGCAATCGTGAGAGTTGGGCCGCTGGCCGGCTGCGCATCGCCCGCCACCCGGAAGCGCCAGTCCATCGAGGCGCGCGCGCCGACAGCGCCGAGCCTGAGCCGCAGCGATGCGCTGGGCCCGATATCCAGCCGCGCCGCGCCCTTCTGCGCCCCGCCCCAAGCCCCGCCGCCGGCGCTGAAGCGCGCCTTGCCGAGATCCGCCAGGGCACGCTCCGCCCGGACCTGCCCGTCCGCGAAGGCGCTCGCGTAGCGGCCGCCGACATAGCCTGCCTGGCCATAGGCCTCGGCGGAAAAGCCGAGCGGCAGCGCCAGCGGGGCGAGCTCGGTCACGGCGAAGGCCGCCGGCCGCAGCAACGTGGCCTCCCCGCTCCGGGTCGCGCGGACTTCCGCCGCCGCGCGCAGCGGCACGCCGGGCACCGGGCGCGCGGACAGGCCGAGCGCCAGTTCGCCCTGCCCCGGCCCGTCGAGCGAGCGGCTGACGCGCGCGTAGGCCGCCGGGCGCGCGGCACTCGCCGGCGCGAGCGCATAGCGCAGCACCGCCCCGGCCTGGCTGCGGCCGTAACTTCCCCGGCCGGAGGTCAGCGCAGTGGTGGTGTCGCGCCGCAGCAGCACCCAGCCGTCCGCCGACCAGCGGCTTCCGGCCACGGAAGGGGCAAAACGCGCGAGCGGCTGGTAGGGCACGCTGTCGGGCCGCGCGGGATTGGCGAGCAGCTCCGCGAGTTCCGCCGGAAGCGGGATCGCCGAGAGGCCCGACAGCATCAGCATGGTATGCGCGGCGGCAAGGCGTTGCGGCACCGGCGCCGTGGGACCAGCCGGCGCGAGAACCGGGCGCAGCCTGTCGGAGTGTTCGAACGCGGGCATCGCCAGAGCGGGTTCGGCAAGCTGCACGGCGGGCACTTGCGCAACCGGCAGCCGAAGGTCCCGCGCCGCCGCATCGCCCGGCGGCCGAGGCACCGATGGCAGCAAGGCGTCGATCGCCTCCGCGACGAGCCGACCGGCGGGCTCCGGGCTGGCGATCAGGCCGGGCAGCCGCGCGACCGCATCGGCAAAGGGGCTTTCCCAGAAGGCAGCGCGCAAGGCCACCCAACCGCCGAGCACCAGTACCAGCGCGAGTACCGGCTGGCCGCGCAGCCGCGTGCGCGCGCTCACGAGGACGGGCCCACGCGCATCAGCGCCGGATGCGCGGCATGGTCGGTCTTGTCCCAGCGCGGCAGCTTGCCGCCGAGCGTAGCCAGATAGGCGAACAGCGCGCGCCGTCCGGCCATGATCGCGATGACGTTTGCAACGACGATCCTCGGCATCGCCCACAAGCCCTCCGCCAGCCCGTATTCATGCGCGGTGAAGCCGAAGCGCGCGCCGGCACGCAGCACCAGGCTGGCGGCCCCCGCCCCGATCAGCAGGCCGACCAGCGGATCGGGCTTCCACGGCCGGCCGAAGCCGAGGTATCCCGCGATCGCCAGCACCGCTCCGAACACCAGCATCAGATAGGCCGCGGCGAGCACGATCGCGCTGAGCGGGCCGCGGCGGTCGCGCAGCCGCATCCACAGCTCCACCGGCCGCGCAGACCAGCCGAGCCGGTCCCAGCCCTGGAAGGCGATGCCGTGGATCCAGCGGGTCTTCTGGCGCACCGCCGGGCCGAGGCCGGGCGGGAAGCAGGCCCGGGTCGCGACCAGTTCGCCATCCTCGCCGCGCAGCCGCAGGAAGCGCGAGCGCCCGCCCAGCGCGGTGATCCGCAGCCCGAGCTCGTAATCCTCGGTCAGGCTTTCGACCGAGAACGGACCTCCGCCCTTCGCGGGCTGTGCGCCGCGGGCGAGCCGATCGAGCCGATCGAGCATCGCGCGCGAGAAGGCGCAACCAACCCCCGCGGCGGGCAGACCGGCGCCGAGCGCGTCGCGCACCACCAGCGCCTTGGCATGGGCTTCGGCGAATTCCTCGCAGTAATGCCCGGCTACCCACCGCGATTCCGGTTGCGGTTCGGGGCGGACCGGGAGCTGCACGAAGTCCGCGCCCCCCTCGTCCCCGGCGATCGCGCGGTCGAGCACCCCGAGCGCGGCGGGATCGACCATGTCCTCCGCATCGTGCAGCACCACCATGCGAAAATTTCGCCCCGTGCGGCGCTCGTCCTCCTCGAGCGCGCGATACAGGCGGTTGAGGCAGTCAGCCTTGGTGGTCGGCCCGAGATTGCCGTGCACCACCAGCCGCAGGCGCGGATCGCCCCGCGCCGCGTGCAGCACCGCCTCCGCCGTGCCCGGATCGTTGCGGTAGCAGCCGACATAGAGCCGCAGCCCGGCCTGCGGCCAGGCCTCCAGCGCATGCGCCACGGTCGCGCCGATCACCTCGGCTTCGCGCCAGGTCGGGATCAGCACCGCGACCGCGCCGGCAAGCGGGCGATGGCGTTCCGCCGCCCGATCGATCCGCCCGGTCCTGGCGCGGCCGGTCAGCTTCAGCCAGATCCACACCAGATCGACCGCCAGCTCGTCGAGCGCGCCGAGCAGGAAGAAGCTGCCGGCGAACAGCAACAGCTCGCGCTCGACGAGCGCAAGCCACTCCAGCGGTGTGAAACCCCCTATGACCACAGGGTACCCCCAACCCGTTGTCGAGGGGGAGAATACGGGGCGCCGCGGCGATCCGCAACGCCGAAGCCGTCAAAGCTTGCCATCTACGCGTCAATACGGAATGGCGGGCGCCTATGCGCAAAGCACTTGGATCCACCGCCCGGCTGTTGCGGTTGCTCGCTTCAGGGGACGCCTTCGCCGGCGTGCTGCTGCTCGCGATCGCGGCCCTGGCGATCGCCGCAGCCAATTCGCCCCTGGCCCATTCCTATCACAACCTGTTCCTGGCCCCGCTGCCGTGGAGCCCGATCGCCAAGCTCGACACGCTGCACCTGTGGATCAACGATGCGCTGATGGCGGTGTTCTTCTTCGCCGTGGGGCTGGAAGTGAAGCGCGAGATCGTGGCCGGCAATCTCGCCGAAGCGAAGACGCGGCGCCTGCCGGTTCTGGCTGCGATCGCGGGCATGGCGATGCCGGCGGCGATCTACCTGCTGGTCGCGGGCAAGGTGCCGCTGCTGGCGAACGGCTGGGCGATCCCCGCGGCGACCGACATCGCCTTCGCGATGGGCGTCATCGGCCTGCTCGGCAAGCGCGTGCCGACCGCGCTGCGGGTATTCCTGCTGACCGTCGCCATTGTGGACGACATCGGCGCGGTGCTGGTGATCGCGCTGTTCTATACCGCCCATATCGATTTCGGCTGGCTGTTCGCCGCGGTGGGGGTGACCACGGCGCTGATCGGCTGCAACCGGCTGGGCGTGCGGCGCATCTGGCCGTTCGTGCTCGGCGCGGTCGCGCTGTGGTTCTGCGTGCTGCATTCGGGCGTCCACGCCACCATCGCCGGGGTCGTCGCGGCGCTGACGGTGCCGCTGCGCGGCGGGATGCTGGAGCGGATGGAGCATGCGCTGGTCGGCTGGACCGGCTTCGTGATCGTGCCGCTGTTCGGCTTCGCCAATGCCGGGGTCTCGCTCGCCGGGATCGGGATCGCGCAGATCCTCGCCCCGCTGCCGCTGGCGATCGGCGCGGGGTTGGCGCTCGGCAAGCAGGCGGGGATCTTCGCCTGCATCGTGCTGTGCGATCGGCTCGGCATCGCCCGGCGCCCGGAAGGCGCGAGCTGGGCGCAGATCTGGGGCACCACGGTGCTGTGCGGGATCGGCTTCACGATGAGCCTGTTCATCGCCGAGCTGGCGTTCCCGCTGCACCGCGCGCTGATCGAGGAAGCGAAGCTCGGCATCCTTGCCGGCTCGCTGCTCTCGGCCTTGCTGGGCTATGCGGTGCTGCGGTTCGCGCAGAGTCCCCGGCGCTGATCACCAGCTGCCGGTGTTCTCCATGCTCGCCCAGGGTTCCTGCGGCTCGAGATGGCCCTTCTGCAGCAGTTCGATCGAAATCCCGTCGGGGGTCCTGACGAACGCCATGTGCCCGTCGCGCGGGGGACGGTTGATGGTCACGCCATTGTCCATCAGCAGCTGGCAGGTCGCGTAGATATCGTCGACCTGATAGGCAAGATGGCCGAAGTTGCGGCCGCCGGTGTATTGCTCGCCCGCTTCGCCCTCGGCCGGCCAGTTGTAGGTCAGCTCGACCTCGGCGACGTCCGCCTGGCCCGGCGCGGCGAGGAAGAACAGGGTAAAGCGGCCCTTGTCGTTGTCGATCCGCTTCACTTCCTCGAGCCCGAGCAGCTTGAAGAACGCCATCGTCGCATCGGGGTCGCTCGTGCGGATCATGGTGTGGAGATATCTGATCACGGTTTCACCTGTGGTTGAAGTTTTGCGCCTTCAAGCACGGAAGCCCGCCTAAAGCAAAGCGGACAAAGCAAAGGGCCCGCACCGTCTCCGGCGCGGGCCCCGCTTGTTCGGTTGGGAACCGTTCGCTTAGAACGAATAGCCCAGCGTGCCGACGACGGCGTCGTCGGTGATGCCGTTCAAGTGCGGGCCATCGACGCCGATGTAGCTGACGCCGAGCTGCAGGCCGCCGAGCACGGTCGCCGAGGCACCGATCGAGTAGTCCCAGGCCTTGCCGTCGGGCGTGTAGGTCAGGAAGCCGTCGGTGTAGCCGACGTGACCGGTGATGCTCAGCGGGGTGCTCGGGATCGCGACGGTGGCGTCGGCCGCGAGGTAGAGGTTGTCACCGCCGCCCAGCGAATCCTGGTCGGGCGAGTAATAGGCGGCGAGCGTCAGGCCGACCGGACCGATGGTCGGCTTCACCTTGCCGTAGAACTCGATCACGTCCGACGGACCGGCGCCATTGTCCTTCGACGGATAGGCGTAGTAGGTCGCGCCGATGTCGACGCCGATGCTGTCGGTGATCTGGCCGGCCCAACCGCCGAAGATGTCCATCTCGACTTCGCCGTAGGTCGGCGTGTCCTCGAGCGACGACGCCCAGGTGCCGACGTAGAAGCCCGGCTTGGTGTTGAGGGTCAGGCCGCCCTGGATGGCGATATCGCCGTCCGAGAGGCCGACGCCGCGGAAACGATACTGGGTGGCGAGAGTGACACTGCCAGTGACCTTGATGTCGGGGGTCGAAGCGTCTTCGGCCATCGCGGGAGCGGCGGCCAGAACGGAACCGGCGAGAACGGTAGCAGCCAAGAGGCTGCGGACGGACGTAAGCATGGCAATTCTTCCTTATTAAGCGGATGCCTCGTCCCACCTGCGCAAACGCGGCCGCATCATTAGGCGTGCGATCCTTGCTGTTTGCGCAATGAATTTGCCCAACCCTGTTGCAGCGCACAAGAGAGATTGCGTAAGTGTCACTTACTATTCGTCCTACTGTGGATTTTCCGCATCACATGGTCCACACGAGCCACAGTTTCGGCCAATCGGAGCCCGCATGCCCATCGCCGCTTGTCGTGCGTTGGAGGAATCGTAAAACGGCCGCCTGTCCATGATCCAGTCGCTTCGCCAGCTCTTCACCCTCTCGGCGCACAGGCGCGAGCCCGGCGTTCCGTCGGGCCGGCGAATCTATGCGATCGGCGACATCCACGGGCGCGACGATTTGTTTGCGGCGATGATCGAGGCGATCGAGGAAGACGCGCGAAGCGCCTCCCGCAGCCTGGTGATCCTGCTGGGCGATCTGGTCGATCGGGGCCCGGACAGCGCCGCGGTTATCGCGCGCGCGCGCCGCTGGCAGAAGCAGCGCGCGGTCCGCATCCTCGCCGGCAATCACGAGGAGATGTTCATCGAGAGCTTCCGCCGCAAGGACGTGCTGCGCCACTTCCTGCGCTTCGGCGGGCGCGAGACGCTGCTCAGCTACGGCATCCAGCCCCGCGCGCGGACCAAGGCCGAATTCGCCGCGCTCCAGGAGCTGATGGCCCAGGCGGTGCCGCAGGAGGACATCGATTTCATTCGCGGTTTCGAGGAAATGATCGTGGTCGGCGATTATGCCTTCGTTCACGCCGGGATCGTTCCCGACGTTGCGCTGAAGCAACAGCAGCCACTCGATCTGCGGTGGATCCGCGAGCCCTTCCTGTCGCACAAGGGCTCTCATTCACATGTCATCGTTCATGGCCATACGATCTACGACCGCGCGGTGATCCTGCCCAACCGCATTGGAATCGACACCGGCGCCTTCGACAGCGGGCGCCTGACCGCGCTGGTGCTGGAAGGCACCCGACGTAAGCTGATCGAAACCAAGGTGAGGAAGAAGAAGGGCGGCATCAAGGTCCAGGAAAGGGCTATCGAAGAATGAAGATTGCAATGGTGGGCTCGGGCTACGTCGGGCTGGTATCGGGTGCGTGCCTGGCCGATTTCGGGCACGATGTCGTCTGCATCGACAAGGATCCGGCCAAGATCGCCTCGCTGCTCGACGGGGTCATGCCGATCTACGAGCCGGGGCTGGCCGAGCTGGTCGGCGCCAATGTGCGTGCGGGCCGGCTGGCCTTCACCACCGACCTTGCCGCGGGCATCGAGGGCGCCTCGGCGATCTTCATCGCGGTCGGCACCCCCTCGCGCCGCGGCGACGGCCATGCCGACCTGACTTTCGTCTACGAGGTCGCGCGCGAAGTCGGCGCCAATCTCAAGACCCCCGCGACGATCGTCACCAAGTCGACCGTTCCGGTCGGCACCGGCGACGAGGTCGAACGGATCATCGGCGAAGCCAAGCCGGGGGTCGAATTCGCGGTGGTCTCGAACCCCGAGTTCCTGCGCGAAGGCGCGGCGATTTCCGACTTCAAGCGCCCGGACCGGATCGTGATCGGCGCCGAAAGCGAGTTCGGGCGACAGGTGATGAGCGAGGTCTATCGCCCGCTGTTCCTCAACAAGGCGCCGATCCTGTTCACCGCGCGGCGCAGTGCGGAACTGATCAAATACGCCGCCAACGCCTTCCTCGCGACCAAGATCACCTTCATCAACGAGATGGCCGATCTGTGCGAGAAGGTCGGCGCCGACGTGCAGGACGTCAGCCGCGGGATCGGGCTGGACGGGCGGATCGGGCCTAAGTTCCTCCACGCCGGGCCCGGCTATGGCGGCAGCTGCTTTCCCAAGGACACGCTGGCGCTGCTCAAGACCGCCGAGGATTACGACAGCCCGACTCGGATCGTCGAGGCGGTGGTCAAGGTCAACGACAGCCGCAAGCGCGCGATGGGCCGCAAGGTGGTCGAGGCGCTGGGCGGAGACGCCCGCGGCAAGAAGGTCGCGATGCTGGGGCTGACCTTCAAGCCCAACACCGACGACATGCGCGACAGCCCGTCGATCGCGATCGCCCAGGCACTCGACGACGCCGGGGCGAAGGTGGTCGCCTACGATCCCGAAGGCATGGAACTGGCCAAGCCGCTGATGCCCGAAGTCGCGATGGCCGCCAATCCTTACGAGGCGATCGAGGGCGCCGACGCGATCGTGATCGTGACCGAATGGGACGCCTTCCGCGCGCTCGACCTCAAGCGGGTCAAGGACATCGCCAAGGCCCCGGTGCTGGTCGACCTGCGGAACGTCTACGACCCCGCCGAACTGCGCGCCGAAGGGTTCACTTATGTCAGCGTGGGGCGGGTCTAGGCAGCGAGGCGACCCTCATCCCGATGCGGGTCTCCCACCCCTGCCCCAAAATCCATTTTCCTACACGACCCGAAATGCCCGATAGGTTCGATTCGCTGTTTGTTCTCATCAGGAGAAGCGGATCATGGATCTCTCGCAATTCGCAACCGAAGCGCCCGGCCATCGTCACGACGGGTGGAGCGCCGAACGCAAGATCGGATTCCTCGACCATCTGTCGGTGAGGGGCAACGTCCGCGCCGCCTGTGCGGCGGTCGGGATGTCGCATGAGGCGGCCTATCGCCTGCGACGGCGCGAGCCGCTGTTCGCGCGCGGGTGGAATGCGGCGCTCGCGCTGGCGCGGGAGAATGCCACCGACGTGCTGACCTGCCGCGCGCTCGACGGGGTCGCGGAAGATATCTGGTATCGCGGCGAGCAGGTCGGCACCCGCATCCGCTACGACACCCGCCTGCTGCTCGCCCATCTCGCGCGGCTCGACCGGCTGGTCGCGCAGGAACCGGTCGCGCGAGACGCCGGAAGGTTCGACGAAGTGCTGGCGCTGATCGCCGGGGAGCCGGCGCCCGAGGGGCTCGACGGCGAAGAGGTGCTGGAATTCGGGCGCGGCACCTTCGTTACCGAAGCGGAAGAGAGCGCCTGGGACGCATGCCGCGAGCAGGCGGGCGAAGAGCTCGACGAGGAGGGGATGCGCGCGCTGGAGGAGACGAGCGCGCAGGCCGCCGAGGACTGGATGCTCGAGGCGGCGGCGCGGTGGGACGACTGGTTCGAGCGCGCCTTCAGGCGAGTGGATGCGGTTTTGGCCAGGACACCGTCAACCGTGTCAACTTCGGGCGGCCCGGTCGTTCGATCCCGTCATGCTGAACTCGTTTCGGAATCCGTCGGGCCGGACGTTCCAAGGTGCGGCCTCGATAGCAACTCCGCGGCAGACACTGCGGGCCCGTCGCCGACCGGCGCCAATCGGGAAATAGATCCGGAAACGAGTTCGGGATGACGGGGGGTGAGAGGCGTCGGCGCGCATCCCATCATTGCACCGACACAGATCGGGTGGGACAAACCGCGCGGTCGCGCTAGTAAGCCGGCAAGGGCGCCGGACGCCCACGGGAGAGCAGGCATGGGATTCGGACGGATTTTCGCATCGGCGGTCATGGGCCTTGCCGCCTTCGCGCAGGCCAGCGCGCAAGTGGCGCCGCCGACCGCTCCGGTCACCGATGCGATGATCCAGCACCCCGATCCCAAGGACTGGCTCAGCTGGCGCCGCACGCTCGACAGCTGGGGCTATTCGCCGCTCGACCAGATCGACAAGGCCAATGTGAACCAGCTCCGCCTGGTATGGGTGCGCCCGCTCGACGCCGGGCACCAGGAAGGCACCCCGCTGGTCCACGACGGGGTGATGTATTTCCCCGGGCCGAGCGACACGGTTACCGCGCTCGACGCGGTCTCGGGCAACGTGCTGTGGGTGCACAAGCGCGAGCTGGCGAAGGACTTTCGCGACTATCTCTCGTTCCCCGACACCAACCGCAACCTTGCGATCTACGGCAACCTCATCATCGCCCGCGGATCGGACGACCATATCTATGCGCTCGATGCGCAGACCGGGAAGCTCGCGTGGGACACCACGATCCTCGACTATCACAAGGGCGCCAAGCAGAGCTCGGGCCCGATCATCGCCGACGGGCTGGCGATCACCGGCCGCTCCTGCGAGCCCGAGGGCGGCCCCGACGCCTGCGTGATCACCGCGCATGACGCGAAGACAGGCAAGGAAGTCTGGCGCACGAGCACGATCGCGCGGGGAAGCGATCCCAACGACAAGACCTGGGGCGGGCTGCCGCTGGAGAAGCGGATGCAGGTCGGCGCGTGGATGAATGCGAGCTACGACCCCGAGCTCAAGCTGCTCTACATGGGCACCTCGGTCAGCACCCCGGCGCCCAAGTTCCTGCTCGCGGGGAACGACAAGACCTATCTCTATCACAATTCGACGCTGGCGCTCGACGTGCGGACCGGCAAGATCGTGTGGTACTACCAGCACCTCGTCGATCACTGGGATCTCGACCACACCTTCCCGCGCATATTGCTCGACGAACAGGTCGCACCCGATCCGTCGGAAGTGAGCTGGATCAACCCGAAGATCGACCGCACGAAGACCTACAAGGTCGTCACCGGCATCCCGGGCAAGACCGGGATCGTCTATACGCTCGACCGCAAGACCGGCGAATTCCTGTGGGCGCGCCCGACGGTGATGCAGAACGTGGTCCAGTCGATCGACGGCAGGACCGGCAAGGTCACCGGCAATCCCGAGACGATCTTCGATCATATCGGCCAGACCCGCTTCGTCTGCCCTTCGTCCACCGGCGGCGCGAACTACCAGGCCCCGGCCTACAGCCCGCTGACCCGGACGATGTATTTCCCGGCCCAGAACCTGTGCGAGAGCGTGACGGCGGTGAAGCCCGACTGGGACAATCCCGGCTATTCGGTCGCCGCCAAGATCGGCCTTTCGCCCGATGCCGACGACAAGCTGGGCACGATCACCGCGGTCGATGCGGTGACCGGCAAGACCGCGTGGAAATATTCGATCCGCGCCGGGATGCAGTCGCTGCTGACCACCGGCGGCGGGCTGCTGTTCGCGGGCGACGCGGCGGGCCGCTTCCGCGCGCTCGACCAGGCGGATGGCAAGGTGCTGTGGGAGATGAACCTCGGCTCGGCGGTGACCGGCTATCCGATCACCTTCGCCGCCGGGGGGCATCAGTATGTCGCGGTCTCGACCGGCTTCTGGCTCGGCGACAATTTCACCCCCGAACTGCTGCACGGAACCCAGGGCACGCTGTTCGTCTTCGCCCTGCCCGACGCGGGCATCGGCCAGGCCGGCCCGCTGCGCGCACCGGTCAATCCGGAGCCCGAGGCGGCCTCGGTCGATCCGGCGCCCGGGGGCGGCGCGGCGCTGAAAGCGATCGACGGGATGTTCTCTGCCATGCAGGCGGCGCAGGGCCGTACCGTCTACGCCCAGCATTGCGCGGCCTGCCACGGCGCCAACTTCTCGCCCGCGGGCGGGGTCCCGCCGCTGAAGGGCGACGCCTTTCTCGCCAACTGGAAGGGCCGCAGCCTCGCCGATCTCTACGCCAAGGTGAAGACCATGCCGCCCGGCGCGGCCGGCTCGCTGAGCGACGAGGACTATCTCGCGGCGATGATCTTCCTGCTCGAAGCCAACGGGTTCAAGCCGGGCGAGCCGCTCGATCCGGCGATGCTCAAGGGCATCGGTTTCGCGAAATAGTGCCAGGGGGCCTGTAAGCCGGGTTCTGTCCTGCGGGTGGTATCCGTGAAGGACCCGCGCCGCAGGGGCAGCCATTCATCTAGGCCCTGGGTTGCCCCAGCGCTCAAGCAACCAACCCGGGTGCCTCGGCCGAAGCCGGCCTGCCTTGCGGCGCGACACCCCTATTCGGTCTTGCTCCGGGTGGGGTTTGCCATGCGGACCTTGTTACCAACGCCCCGGTGCGCTCTTACCGCACCCTTTCAGCCTTGCCTGTGCCCCGGACCTGATCCGGGGCCATCGGCGGTATACTCTCTGTGGCACTTTCCCTGGGCTTCGCCTGCAAGCAGACCCGCCCGGCGGGGGTTACCCGCCACCCTTGCTTCGTGGAGCCCGGACTTTCCTCGGCGCATAAGCGACGCGGCTGCCCGGCCCCCTGGCGGGACGCTATCTAGTCAATCCGCGGTCGCGATCCAAGAGCAATGCGAACAGGATCGCACCGAGCTCCCCGTCGATTTCGCCCTCGATCCGGCGCGGGCGCCAGCGGCGTTCGAAGGCCCGCACCGCCGCGCGGCCGTCGGCGATGTCGTAGCCCCAGCGTTCGAGCGCGAGCATGAAGGCGCCGTCGTTCTCGAACGGCGACCCGAGAGTCACCTTGGGCGCCTTCAACGCCAGATGGATCGCGGCGAGGCTGTCCCAGTCGAACAATTCGCCGGGATCCTCCTTGCGCGCGGGGGCGATGTCCGAATGGCCGACGATGTTCGCGCGAGGGATGTCCCAGCGCACCTTGATCTCCGCCAGCAGCGGATAGAGCGCGTCCATCTGGGCTTCGGGGAACGGGCGATAGCCCCATTCGTGGCCTGGATTGACCAGCTCGATCCCGATGCTCGCCGAATTGATGTCGGTCTCGCCGCGCCAGTAGCTGCGCCCGGCGTGCCAGGCGCGCTTCTCCTCATCGACCAGGCGAAAGACGGTGCCGTCCTCCTCGATCATGTAGTGCGCGGAGACTTCGGCCGCCGGATCGCACATCCGCTCGAGCGCCTCGGCGCCGCTGCGCATCCCGGTGTAGTGCAGCACCACCATCGAGACGGGCAGGCGCCGGTCGTTCCAGTTCGGCGACGGCGCCTCGCGGTCGACGAGATCGGACATCAGTGCCTGATCTCCCCGGCGCTCATCCGCGCGGCAGCACCGCGCCGAGCACCAGCCGGTCCTCGCCCAGCGCATATTGCACCCCGCCGCCGGTCTGCGCGGCAAGCAGCTGCATCATATAGGCCGGCGCCGTGCGGCTGGAGAGCTCTTCCGCCGGCAGCTTGCCCGACAGCGCCTTGCCGATGTTCTCGTCGAAGACGATCCGCGGCCCCTGTGCGCTGACCGCGATCTCGCAGCTGCCGCCGCGCACTTCCGCGCCGATCACCAGCGTGCCGCCGCGCACCAGCGCCTCGATCCCGATCGCCGCGAGATTGAGCAGCAGCTTCACCGCGGGCTTGGGCAGGAACGGCTGCGCGACCGCCCATTGCAGCTCGATCCGCCCGTTGTCCCCGACCAGCGCCGCGATCACCCCGTGCGGCTCGGCTACATCGACCTGCTCGCCGAAGCCGCCGGCAGCACCGAAGGCGAGGCGGAAGAACTTGAGCTTGTCGGTGCTGATCCGCGCGCTCTGCTCGAGCAGCTCGAAGCAGCGCGCGCGCATCTCCGGATCCTTCTCTTCCGCCAGCAGCTCGAGCCCGTTCGACAGCGCGCCCACCGGGCTCAGCAGATCATGGCACAGGCGCGAGCACATCATGCTGGCTAGGTCGGTGGCGGAAATGGTCATGGTCAGCTTCTGGCCCGGCATTCTGCACACGGCGACACCCGGCCATTGGGGGGTGCGACACATGTGACAGTGTTATAGGCGGAAAAACCCCGCCCTTCGCAGCCGCCCCTAGCAGGCATGGCCCGCCCACGGAATCCCCGGCGGCAAGAAAGCTGGTCCGACATCGTCGAACCGGGTCTACGCCTCGACAAGCGTGTAGGAAAGCTCTTCGAACCCCGCTTCGCCGTCGCGCCAGAAGCGCACCGCGCCATCCGCCGCGATCGCCCAGACCCTGCCGTCATGCGCGGCCTGGGACCGGTCGGTCGCCGAAGGTTCGGCCAGCCCGGTCGGGTGCGAATGGTAGTAGCCGATCAGTTGCGGTCCACCGTACCGTTCGGCGCGGTGCGCGTCGATCAGGGTTTGCGGGTCGATTTCGAAATGGCGGGCGCGGTCGGGGGCCCTGTTTGCGGCAGGACGCGCTACGAGGATGCGCCCGCCGGAGCCAAGCAGGAGCCCGCAGGCCTCGTCGGGCGCGGCATCGGCGGCATGGGCCAGGATCGCGATCAGGGCGGTGCGGGCAAGTTCCACCGACACCCCCTAGACCCTTTAAAAACCCCCCGCCAATCCCCACATTCGCATCCGTGGGGGAACAGCAGATCATCACCGGTACGCTTCCCGGCGGCGAGCGGCTCGACAAGGCGCTGAGCCTTGCCAGCGGCCTCTCGCGCGAGCGGATCAAGGCGCTGATCGGCGAGGGAAGGATCACGCTGGACGGCAAGCCTGCGGGCAGCGCTTCGGCGAAATCCGCCCCCGGCGCGCGCTTCGCGATCGAAGTCCCGCCGGCTGCCGAAGCGGCGGCCCGGTCGCAGGACATCCCGCTCGACATCGTGTTCGAGGACGAACACCTGATCGTGCTCGACAAGCCGGCCGGCCTCGTGGTCCATCCGGCGGCCGGCAACCCCGACGGAACGCTGGTCAACGCGCTGCTGCATCACTGCAAGGGTGCGTTGAGCGGCATCGGCGGCGTCGCGCGGCCGGGAATCGTCCACCGGATCGACAAGGACACCTCGGGCCTGCTGGTGGTCGCCAAAAGCGATGCCGCGCATCTCGGGCTTGCGGCGCAATTCGCCGCGCACAGTATCGAGCGCGCCTATCTGGCGGTCGCCGGCGGGCATCCGGCCGCCGCGAGCGGCACGGTCGACGCGCGAGTCGGGCGGTCCGACGCCAACCGCAAGAAGATGGCGGTGCTTCCCGCCGGATCGGACCGGGGAAAGCACGCGGTCACGCATTACAAGGTTCTGGAAAAACTCGACAATTCTTCGCTGATCGAATGCCGGCTGGAAACCGGACGGACCCATCAGGTCCGCGTTCACATGGCGTCAATCGGCCATCCGCTATTGGGGGACCCACTCTATGGCCGCACGCCCGCCAGGATTCGCCCGATTCTCGCCGATCTGGGCTTCGAACGCCAGGCGCTCCATGCGGCGATTCTCGGTTTCAACCACCCGGTAACGATGAAAATGATGCGGTTCGAAAGTTCCTTGCCGGCAGACATGCGGCGATTGATCGACGAACTAGGTCAATAATATCGACGAAATGCGGCGCGAAAGGCGCGCGAAGTCGTTATATACATATGTGGGGCAAGTGGCCGTGCCCCGCAGGGACGCCCAGCAGGGGTCCTTGGAAAAACTGCGGTCGACACAGGAAAGGTAAAGGGAAACGTGACCAATTCAACCAACGGCAAAACGAGGGCCCTTGCCGTTCCCGCGCTGAGCGGGGAGCAGAGCCTCAATCGCTATCTTGCCGAAATCAAGAAATTCCCGGTGCTTACCGCGGAGCAGGAATACATGCTCGCGAAGCGCTATGCGGAACATGAAGATCCCGAAGCTGCCGCGCAGCTCGTCACCAGCCATCTGCGGCTCGTGGCGAAGATCGCGCACGGCTATCGCGGCTACGGCCTGCCGATCTCCGATCTCATCAGCGAAGGCAATGTCGGCCTGATGCAGGGCGTGAAGAAGTTCGAGCCCGATCGCGGCTTCCGCCTCGCGACCTATGCGATGTGGTGGATCAAGGCTTCGATCCAGGAATTCATCCTGCGCAGCTGGAGCCTGGTCAAGATCGGCACCACCGCCGCGCAGAAGAAGCTGTTCTTCAACCTGCGCCGGATGAAGCGCCAACTCGACGCCTATGAGGACAGCGACCTGCATCCGGACGACGTCGCCAAGATCGCCACCGATCTCGGCGTGCCCGAGCAGGAAGTGATCAACATGAACCGGCGGATGATGATGGGCGGCGACGCCTCGCTCAACGTCTCGCTGCGCAGCGACGAGGACGGCTCGGGCCAGTGGCAGGACTGGCTGGTCGACGACACGCCGCTGCAGGACGAGACCGTCGCCGACGCGGAGGAAGCGCAACTGCGCCACGAGATGCTGACCGAAGCGATGGACAGCCTCAACGAGCGCGAGAAGCACATCCTCACCGAACGCCGGCTGGTCGACAATCCGCAGACGCTCGAAGAGCTGAGCCAGGAATACAATGTCAGCCGCGAACGCATCCGCCAGATCGAGGTGCGCGCGTTCGAGAAGCTCCAGAAGGCGATGCAGCGCATCGCCGGCGAGAAACTGATCGCCCACGCGGCCTGATCGTCCTCCCCCTCCCCTTCGGGGGAGGGGTTTTCACCGCATCACTGCCGCAGCCGGCAGAAATCGCTCGCCAGCGCCATGTCGAGCACCGCACGATAGGGTTCCGCAGCCTCGCCTTCGATCAGCCCGAAGGCCGGATTCTCGATCTGATCGAGCGGCACCAGCGCGATCGGGCACGCGACCGGCACCAGTTGCGACCCGGCGCCGACCTGCAAGGTCGAAAGCAGCCCGAACATCCGTCGCTCGCGCGTCGCGCGGCCGAGCATGATGAGCCGGTATTGCCCGCTTTCGCTGGTCACGAGATAGATGTGGCCCGACAGATTGGGGAGCGAGACGTAGCCGCTCTGCGAAAAGGCGGCGTCGATCCGCTCGGCCTCGGCAAACCTCAGGTGGCTGGCGGTGTCGTCCCACGCGATCCGGGTGCGATAGGCGTAGATCGCCCCCTCGTGCCCGAAACTCGGGCGCAGGGTCAGGTAGTCGCCTTCTACCCATTTCACCGCCGGCCGGCTGTAGGAACCCATGTGGTCCGGGGCGAACCCGCTGGCAGGCGCCTCTGCAGACGCGCCGCGCGATCGCAGGCGGCAATCAAGCGCCTCCTCGATCCGCACCACCGTCGCCAGGGTGAAGGGCCGGCTGCCCGACAGCGCCTTCTCGAGCGTGGAAAGGCTGATCCGCGCCATGTCGGCCAGCGCCTGGCGCGAGATCCGGCGGCGCGCAATCTCGATCCGCAGTCGCGCGGCGATCGCCTGCTCTTCCAACGCTTCGTCGCTCACAGCACACAGTTCCCCGCGGAATTACCGCACATATCCGCACATCTGCGGACAATCCGTCAAGCGAAATGCGGCGAACCGGACATCCCGGCAACGGCTGGACGGAACAGGAAACCATTGCCCGTGGCACGCGTTCGGCAGGCCGCATAGCTGGGACGCTCCCTTCAGCGGAGTGTCTGCCATGCGTGCCTTATCCAGATTGCGCCATATACCCGGGATCCACAGCGTGGTCCTGCTCGTCTTCCTGAGCGTGCTGCTCCTCTCGGGGCTGATCGCAGCAAGCCTGAATGCCCAATTCGCCGAGCGGCGCGATCCGGCCGATGGTGGTTCGCTGCTGCTGCGCGGCAAGGGCGGCAAGACCGAACTGCCCGCGGTCAGGCTCGGCACCGACATCAAGGCGGTGGTATCGGGCAACGTCGCGCGGGTTACCGTGACCCAGGCCTTCCGCAACACCGGCAAGGATTGGATGGAAGCAAGCTATCTCTATCCGCTGCCCGACAACGGCGCGGTCGACAGCCTCAAGATGGTGGTCGGCGACCGGATCTTTATCGGCAAGATCAAGCCGCGCGAGGAAGCGCGGCAGATCTATCAAAAGGCGCTGGACGAAGGACGGCAGGCGGGGCTGGTCGAACAGGCGCGGCCGAATATGTTCCGCAGCAATGTCGCCAACGTCGGCCCGGGCCAGACCGTGCTGATCGCGATCGAATTCCAGGCCCCGGTGCGCGAGATCGGCGGCGAATACGCGCTGCGCCTGCCGCTGGTCGTCGGCGCACGCTACGTCCCGCCGCATACGCTGCAAGGCCGCCGCGGGCTGATCGACATGAAGGGCCTCAACGATGCAGTCGAAGTCGGCAGCGAAGTGATCGATCCGGCTCTGGCCGATGGCCTCAACCCGGTCTCGATCTCGGTCGACCTGACCCCCGGCTACGCGCCGCAAGGGATCGTCAGCTCCTATCACGCGATCGACGTCGCGAAGGGCAAGGGCGACGGCCGGATCGTCACGCTGAGGGACGGCGTGGTACCGGCCGACCGCGACTTCGAGCTGCGCTGGCGCGCGCCGGCGCAGGAACCGTCGGTCGGGCTGTTCCACCAGCGACACGACGGAATGGACTATGTGATGGCCACCATCACCCCGCCTGCCGCCTCCGCAACCCGCAGCGCGCCCGCGCGCGACATGATCTTCGTGATCGACAACAGCGGCTCGATGAGCGGCGAATCTATCGAGGCTGCCAAGGCCAGCCTGCTGTATGCGCTCGACACGCTGCGGCCGGGCGACCGCTTCAACATCATCCGTTTCGACGACACGATGACCGAGTTGTTCGACCGCGCCGTGGCGGCCGACGCGCCCGGAATCGCGACCGCCAAGCGCTTCACCCAGCGGCTCGAGGCAGACGGCGGGACGGAGATGCTGCCCGCGCTCAAGGCGGCGCTGGTCGATCCCGATGCGGACGATGCCGCGCGGGTGCGCCAGGTCGTGTTCCTGACCGACGGCGACTTGTCGAACGAGAGCGAGATGATGGCCGAAATCTTCGCGCACCGCGGCCGCAGCCGGGTGTTCATGGTCGGGATCGGGTCGGCGCCGAACACCTATCTGATGAACGCGATGGCGCAGGCGGGCCGCGGGACCTACACCAATATCGGCACCAGCGGCGAAGTCTCGACCAAGATGCACGACCTGCTCGACCGGCTTTCCGCGCCGGTGGCGCAGAACCTCAAGGTGGCCGTGGACGGCGTTGCGGTCGATTTCGCGCCGCAGGACCTGCCCGATCTCTACGCCGGGGAACCGCTGGTGCTGCTCGGGCGGACGCAGCGGCTCTCGGGCACGATGACGATCAGCGGCACGCTCGACAGCAAGCCCTGGAGCCGCGCGCTTTCCCTGTCGGGCGCGGTCGAAAGCAATGCGGTGGCCAAGCTCTGGGCGCGCCGCCGGATCGACGAGATCGAGGCCGACCGCTGGCGCTCGACGATCGCGGACGACGAGGCGGACAAGCGCGTCCGCGATATCGGCCTGCAGTTCCATATCGTGACCAGCCAGACCAGCCTGATCGCCGAGGACGATACCCCCGCCCGCCCCGCCGGCGCGCGGCTGACTCGCGAGGAACTCCCGCTGCTGCTTCCGGCCGGGTGGGATTTCGACCGTCTGTTCGGCAATGCCGCGAACGCTGCGGGGCGCCCGGCCGACGCCAGCGAAGGCGAGCAGGCGGACGCGCTCGACCTGCCCCAGACCGCGGCGCTGTTCGAGCAGCCGCTGCGCAACGGAGGGCTGCTGATGCTCGCCGGAATTGCCGGGCTGCTGCTGGCCCGCCGCCGCGCGCGGGAGCGGCGCGCATGAGCCTCGCGATCCCACTCGCCGGGCGGAGAGGGAGCGGCGCGCGCCGCTCCCTCGTCCCCCACCTCTTCGCCGCGCTCGCGCTGATCGGAGCCGTGCAGGCGGCAGGCGCGGCGTGGATCCCGGCCAAGGCCATGCTGGCACAGGTGCTGCTCGAACGGGCCTTCGACGCAAGCCGCGCAAGCGGCCGGCCGGAGAAACCCTGGCCATGGGCCGACATGGCCCCGCTCGCCCGGATCGCGGTCCCGCGGCTCGGCGAGCGCGCGATCGTGCTGTCGGGCGCCTCGGGCGAGGCGATGGCTTTCGGGCCGACCCGGCTCGCAACCGATCCGGCGAGTGGCATTACCGTGCTCGCCGCGCACCGCGACACGCATTTCGCCTTCATCCGGCGCTTGCGGCTGGGCGACCTGGTGACGCGCGAGACGATCGACGGGCACCGCACGACCTACCGCGTCGAAGGCTTCGCGACGCTGCGCTGGGACCGTTTCGCGGTGCCCCGTTCGGGCCACGGCGAGTGGCTCGCGCTGACCACCTGCTATCCGTTCGACGGCGGTACCCGAAGCCCGCTGCGGCGGATCGTCTGGGCGCGGCGAGTCGGGTGAGGATCGGCGATTGCCTGTTCCGCCCCTTCCCCGCTACACCCGTTTCATGGTCGGCCGGGTAATGCGCTTCTTCGTAATGGTAATCGTGTGGTTCCTCGCGCTCAGCGTGGGGCTGGTGATCGTGTACAAGTTCGTCCCCCCGCCGGTGACGATGACGATGATCCTCGACGACCACGGCATCACCAAGAGCTGGCGGTCGCTGAGCAGCATCGACCGCAACATGGTCGACGCCGCGATCGCGGCAGAGGACGGCAAGTTCTGCAGCCACAACGGCTTCGACCGCCAGGCCATCGAGAAGGCGATCCAGCGCAACGCGAAAGGCGGCCGCATCCGCGGCGGCTCCACCATCAGCCAGCAGACTGCCAAGAACGTGTTCCTGTGGCAGAACGGCGGCTATGTCCGCAAAGCCTTCGAAGCCTGGTTCACCGTGCTGATCGAGAACATCTGGGGCAAGCGGCGGATCATGGAAGTCTATCTCAACGTCGCCGAGACCGGCATCGGCACCTATGGCGTCGAGGAAGGCGCCAGGCGCTATTACAAGCACTCAGCCGCCCGGCTGAGCGCGGCCGAAGCGGCGCGGATCGCCGCGGTGCTGCCGCTGCCCAAGGAGCGTGCGGCGGTCGATCCCTCGGGCTTCACCCGCCGCTATGGCAACACCATCGCCGCGCGAATCGGCACGGTCCGCAAGGGCGGGCTGGATGCCTGCGTCTACGACTGACATGGGCGCCGGTCACCATCACCATTCGCACGATCACGGGCACGCTCACGGGCACGGCCACGCGTCCGGTCACGCTCAGGGCCACGATCACGGTCCGGTCGCCTACAACGGCGCCTTCTTCATCGGGGTGGTGCTCAACGGCAGCTTCGTGGTGGTCGAGGCGACCTATGGGCTCATTTCCGGCTCGATGGCGCTGGTTGCCGATGCCGGGCACAACCTGTCCGACGTGCTCAGCCTGCTGATCGCCTGGGCCGCCAGCATCATGGCTTCCAAGCCGCCTTCCGCCCGCTATACCTATGGCTACAAGTCGAGCTCGATCCTCGCCGCGCTGGTCAACGCCGGGCTGCTGCTGGTGGCGCTCGGCGCGATCCTGATCGAGACGGTCCGCCGGCTGTTCGAGCCCGCCCCGGTCGAAGGCAATGTGATGATCGCGATCGCCGCGATCGGCGTGGCGATCAACACCGCGACCGCGCTGCTGTTCATGCGCGGGCGCAAGCACGACATCAACATCCGCGGCGCCTTCCTGCACATGGCGGCAGACGCGCTGGTCTCGGTCGGCGTGGTGATCGCTGGCTTCCTGGTGCTGCACACCGGCCTGCCGTGGATCGATCCGGCGACCAGCCTGGTCATCGTCGCGGTGATCGCCTGGGGCACCTGGGGACTGCTCAAGGACAGCATCAAGATGGGTCTGCACGCGGTGCCCGAGGGGATCGACGAGGCCGAGGTGCGCAGCTGGCTGGCCTCGCTCCCCGGCGTCGAGGCGGTGCACGACATGCATATCTGGCCGATGAGCACCACCGAGAACGCCTTTACCGCGCATCTGGTGCTGCCTGCCGGCTATCCCGGCGACGGCTTCCTGCGCGAGATCGCGCTTGAGCTGGAGCACCGCTTCGGCATCCACCACGCGACGGTGCAGATCGAAACCGGCGGAGCGGAGTGCGACCCATGCTGAGCGAAGACCTGAGAGATGGCGGCTGCGCCTGCGGCGCCCTGCGCTTCCGCGCCCAAGGCGAACCGATCTTCGTCAACAATTGCCATTGCCGCCTGTGCCAGCGCCAGACCGGCGGGACGAGCGTGGTCAACGCCTTCTACGAAAGCGACCGGGTCGAGGTGCTGCAGGGCGAGCTGACCGAACATGTGGTGAAGGGCGGCAGCGGCGGCGACCACACGATCTGCCGCTGTTCGGAGTGCGGGACGGCGGTGTTCAGCTACTACCCGCGCGTGGGACGGTTCGGCGCGGGGATAAGGGTCGGGAGTTTCGACGATCCGACGGTGTTCACCCCGACGGCGGTGGTGTTTGCCGCCTACAGGATGCCGTGGGTCACCCTGCCCGAAGGCGTGCCGACGTTCGACGAATATTACAGCCCGAAGGCGCTTTACAGCGAAGAGGCCTTCGGGCGCCTGATGGCGCTGGTGGAGCGGAAGAACCGCGCATAACCGTCATTCCAGCATTCGCCGGGATGACGGGTCTGGCGGTGAGGCTCGGCGGCGATCAAGCCGCCTCGTCTTCCTTCTTCTCCGCCCCGAGAACGCGGACCGGCTCCTTGCGGCCTTCGACCACATCCTTGTCGACCACGATCTCGGTCACGCCTTCCATGCTCGGAAGGTCGAACATCGTGTCGAGCAGGAGGCCCTCGACGATCGAGCGCAAGCCGCGCGCGCCGGTCTTGCGCTTGATCGCCTTTTTGGCGATCGCCTCGAGCGCGTCGTCGGTGAAGCTCAGCGCGACGTCTTCGAGGTCGAACAGCTTGGCGTATTGCTTGACCAGCGCGTTCTTGGGTTCGCGCAGGATCTGCACCAGCGCCTCGACGTCGAGGTCGTTGAGCGTGGCGATCACCGGCAGGCGGCCGACGAATTCGGGGATCAGCCCGAACTTGAGCAGATCTTCCGGCTCGGCCTTCTGGAGCAGTTCGCCCACCCGGCGCTTGTCGGGATCGGCGACATGCGCGCCGAAGCCGATCGAGCGCTTCTGCAGGCGGTCGGCGATCAGCTTTTCGAGGCCGGCGAAGGCGCCGCCGCAGATGAACAATATGTTGGTCGTGTCCACCTGCAGGAATTCCTGCTGCGGATGCTTGCGGCCGCCCTGCGGCGGGACCGAGGCGGTGGTGCCTTCCATCAGCTTCAGGAGCGCCTGCTGCACGCCCTCGCCCGACACGTCGCGGGTGATCGAGGGGTTCTCGGCCTTGCGGGTGATCTTGTCGATCTCGTCGATATAGACGATCCCCTGCTGGGCCTTGTCGACATTGTAGTCGCTGGCCTGGAGCAGCTTGAGGATGATGTTCTCGACGTCCTCGCCGACATAGCCGGCTTCGGTCAGCGTGGTCGCATCGGCCATGGTGAACGGCACGTCGAAGGTACGCGCCAGCGTCTGCGCCAGCAGCGTCTTGCCCGAACCGGTCGGCCCGACCAGCAGGATGTTGGACTTGGCGAGTTCGACCTCGCCCGCCTTGCCGCTGTGCTTGAGGCGCTTGTAGTGGTTGTGCACGGCCACCGAGAGCACGCGCTTGGCGCGGTCCTGCCCGATCACGTAATCGTTCAGCGTCTCGAAGATTTCCTTCGGCGTGGGTACGCCGCCGTCCTTCTTGCCGGCGATGCCCGCCTTGGTCTCTTCACGGATGATGTCGTTGCACAGCTCGACGCATTCATCGCAGATGAACACGGTCGGCCCGGCGATGAGCTTGCGCACCTCGTGCTGCGACTTCCCGCAGAAGCTGCAGTAAAGGGTACTCTTGCTGTCTGATCCGCTCAACTTGGTCATGCTTTCTTCCTGATCCCCGCGCCCGCGATCCCGCCACGGGCCAAAGGGGATTCGCCGCAGAGTGTAACCTTGCGGTCTTGATAATCAATGTACCCCGGTAAGAGATGCCGCCTTGCGGCTTGCTGAAGCGGAAGGGTTGCCAAAATGCTACAGTTCTCTTTCACCGGTTAAGGCGGCCGGATTACTCCGGCGCACCGCCCGAACCGAGCTCCGCTTCGCCGGTCTCACTCTCCGGCCGGGTCTCGAACACCTTGTCGACAATACCGAACTTCAGCGCCTCGTCGGCTTCGAGGAAGGTATCGCGATCCATCGCCTTCTCGATGTCCGACAGGCTGCGCCCGGTATACTTGACGTAGAGGTCGTTCATCCGCGCGCGGATGCGCAGGATTTCCTTGGCCTGGATCTCGATGTCCGAAGCCATGCCCTGCGCCCCGCCCGAAGGCTGGTGGACCATGATCCGCGCATTCGGCAGCGCGATGCGCATGCCCGGCTCGCCCGCCGCGAGCAGGAAGCTGCCCATCGAAGCGGCTTGGCCGATGCACACGGTGGAAACGCGCGGCTTGATGTACTGCATGGTGTCGTGGATCGCCATGCCGGCCGTAACCACGCCGCCGGGCGAATTGATGTACATGCTGATCGGGCGCGAGGGGTTCTCGCTCTCGAGGAACAGCAACTGCGCCACGATCAGCGAGGCCATCGTATCCTCGACCTGGCCGGTCACGAACACGATCCGTTCGCGCAGCAGGCGGCTGAAGATATCGAAGGCGCGCTCGCCCCGGCTGGTGCTCTCGACGACGGTCGGCACCAGCGCCCCGGTCACCGGATCGCGGCCGAACCGGCCCTGGCTGCCGTAGGTTTCGCCGGAATTGCCAAACAGGTCGATCATGAAAAATGCCCTCTCGTGAAGTCGTCCGCCTATGTCGCGACTGCGGGCGCTTAGTTCAAGGCCCTTCGCCGATCGACCCACAAAGGTGTTCGTCGGCCCGGCGACGACACCGGTCGATTGCGGCGACACAGGTTCCGGAACCCTCGTATGAGGGACTGTCTACGGATGTGGTCGATCTGGGGAGATCGTATGGGAAGGACGGTGCTGCCGGTCGCGGCGGCTATGATTGCGCTGTTGCCGGCGGGTGCCGCGCGAGCGGAAAGTCCGGTGGAAACGGCGGGGCCCGTGCAGGGCGTAGCGGTCAAGGGCGGCACCTCTTATGTCCCGGCAGACTTCGCCCGCTTCGCGCCGAAGAGCGCGCTCGACATGGTCGAGCGGGCACCGGGCTTCACGATCCGCGACAACGAGGAAACGCGCGGGCTCGGCGAAGCGACCGCCAACATCCTGGTGAACGGCGAGCGGGTCGCGAACAAGGCCGAGAGTGTCTACGACCGGATGGCGCGCATCCCGGCGGACAGGGTCGAGCGGATCGAGATCGTAGACGCATCCAATTTCGCGATCCCCGGGCTCGCCGGCCAGGTCGCCAACATCGTGACCGGGGCGGGCGGTGTGAGCGGCCGCTTCGAATGGCGGGGCGCGGTGCGATCGCATTATGCGCACAAGAACTTCTACGGCGGCGAGGCTTCGCTCAGCGGCACGCAGGGAAAGCTGGAATACACGCTCGCCCTGTCGAACAACAACGGCCGCGGCGCCGTGGGCGGACCCTACACCCTCACCGACGGCGCGGGTGCCTTGACCGAGACTCGCCGCATGGTGATGACGGTCGACAACGAGAATCCGAAGGTCGCCGCGACCGTCAAATGGGATGCCCCCCGGCAGCGCAGTGGGGAATTTCCACGCCAATTACCACCGGTTCTATTCCGACCAGCTGCGCGACGAAACCCGCGAGGTCATGGCCGGCAACGACAGCGATTGGCGCTACGACGCGCACAACCGTGGCTATGACTACGAGCTGGGCGGCGATTTCGAATTCGCGCTCGGCCCCGGGCGGCTCAAGCTGATCGGGCTGCACAACGAGACCCACGGTTTCTATCACGAGAGCGCAATCAGCACCTACCTCGACGCGACCCCCAGCGACGGCAGCCGCTTCACCCAGGCGACCGATTCCGCCGAAACCGTGGCCCGCGGCGAATACGGCTGGAAGATGCTCGGCGGCGATTGGCAGGTTGCGGTGGAGGCCGCCTACAACAGCCTGGACCAGGAGGCCCACCTGCTGTTGCTGCAGCCCGACGCAAGCTTTGCCGAAGAGCCCTTTCCCGGCAGCTCGGGCGGGGTCAGGGAAGACCGCTACGAGGCGATGCTGACCCATACCCGCCAGCTGGCGCCCAATCTGTCGCTCCAGCTCGGCGGCGGGGGCGAATATTCCCGGCTGGCGGAGACCGGCCCCGACGGGCTGGTGCGCAATTTCTACCGGCCGAAGGGCTCCGCCACGCTGGCCTGGACCCCGAAGAAGGGGCTGGACATCTCGCTCAAGCTGCTGCGCAAGGTCGGGCAGCTTTCGTTCGGCGACTTCCTGGCCGAGGTCGACCTCGGCGACCAGACCCAGAACGCCAGCAATGCCGAACTGGTCCCCACCCAGAGCTGGCAGGCGACGCTCGAGATCCGCAAGGATTTCGGCCGCTGGGGCTCGTCCACCCTGACCTTCTACGGCGAGCAGGCGCGCGACTGGATCGCGCTGATCCCGCTGCCCGGCGCCAATCCCGGCGAGCTGGTCGAGGCGGTCGGCAATGTCGACCATGCCTCGGTCCGCAACGTCGCGCTGTCGAGCACGGTCAATCTCGATCCGCTCGGCTTCAAGGGCGCCAAGCTCGATCTCAACGGCAAGCTCGAACGCACCCGGCTGGAAGACCCGCTGACGCACACGATCCGCCAGTTCAGCTACGAGAGCCCGGTCAGCTTCGACGTCAGCCTGCGCCACGACATTCCGCACAGCAGCTGGGCCTGGGGCGGCGGGATGAATTACGCCAACGCATTGCCCTATTACCGGCTGGACGAGGTCGGTTACGACCACGAGGGGCCGATCTACACTTGGGCCTTCATCGAGAACAAGGACGTGCTCGGGCTGACGGTCCACTTCGAGGTGTTCAACCTGACCAACGGGCGCGGGCTGGTGAAGCGCACGATCTACGACGGTCCGCGCAACAGCGCGCCGGTGCTCTACGTCGAGCATCGCAACCAGCTGATCGGGCCGATCTTCCAGTTCAACGTCAAGGGCACGTTCTAGCGCGCGCTATTTGCGCTTGCGAGCCCGCCTTCGCAGGCGCAGCATGGCGCGATGAGGAAAGCTTTCGTCACCGCCGCGCTGCTCGCCTGCTCGGCCTCGCTCCAGGCCGCTCCGGCCGCCGATGCCGACGCCGATCTCGCCCGGATCGCGGCGCTCGACGATGCCGGGCCGCAGCTCGGCGCGGTGATCGTGCATGCAGATCCCCAGGCGGCGAAGGCAGCTGCCCAAGCCGCAGCTACCCTGCCGCTCGCCGGCCGCACGGTGCTGGTGAAGGACAATATCGAAACGAGGGAATGGCCGACCACCGCCGGCAGCCTGGCGCTGGCGGCCAACGCCACCGGCCGCGACGCACCGCTGATCGCGCGGCTGCGCGCGGCAGGCGGCGTGGTGCTGGGCAAGACCAACCTTTCCGAATGGGCCAACATCCGCTCGTCCAACAGCACCAGCGGATGGAGCGCGGTCGGCGGCCTGACCAGGAACCCCTATGCAACCGACCGCAATGCCTGCGGCTCCTCGTCCGGCAGCGGCGCGTCGGTCGCGGCCGGCTTCGCCTGGGCGGCGATCGGGACCGAGACCGACGGCTCGATCACCTGCCCCGCCTCGCTCAACGGGATCGTCGGGTTCAAGCCGACCGTGGGCATGGTCAGCCGGACCTTCGTGGTCCCGATCAGCCACAGCCAGGACACCGCCGGGCCGATGGCACGCAATGTGCAGGATGCGGCGCTGCTGCTCGATGCCATCGCCGGGAGCGATCCGGCCGACCCGGCGACCGCCGCCGCCGATGCACACAAGGTCGGGTTCGCGGCCGGATTGGCCGGGGCTTCGCTCAAGGGTGTGCGGATCGGAGTGCTGCGCAAGGCGGTCGGCACCGATCCGAAGGTCGCCGCGCTGTTCGAACAGGCGCTGGCGGATCTGCGCAAGGCCGGCGCGGTGCCGGTGGAGATCGACTTCGAGCCCGACGAAGCGCTGGGACGCGACGAATTCGCGGTGCTGCTCTACGAATTGCGCGCGGACCTCGGCGCCTATCTCAAGGCCTCGCCCGCCGACATTCCGATCCGCAGCCTCGCCGACGCGATCGCCTTCGACAAGGCCCATGCGGCCGAGGAGATGCGCTGGTTCGGACAGGACGTGTTCGAGCAGGCGGAAGCCGCGACCGACACCGCAGCCTATGAGAAGGTCCGCGCCAATTCCCTCCGCCTCGCCGGTACCGAGGGGATCGACCGTCTGCTGAAGGAGAATGACGTGCGCTTCCTGATCGCGCCCACCGCCGGTCCGGCCTGGACCAGCGACCTCGTCAACGGCGATCATTTCAGCGGCTCGATCGGCGCCGGGAACCTGGCGGCGATCGCCGGCTATCCGCATCTGACCGTGCCGATGGGCGCGGTCGAGGGCCTGCCGGTGGGCCTGTCGATCATGGGTCCGCAATGGTCCGACGCCGAGGTGCTGAAGGCCGGTGCGGCCTATGAGCGGGCGCGCAGCGCCAAGCTGGCCGAACCCACCTTCAAGCCCTGGGCGCCCGTCCCCTGACCGGGTGAAACCAAAAAGGCCGCGGGGATCGCCCGCGGCCTTTTTCGTTCGTGCAGCGCTGGCGCGTTACTTCTTGGCAGGCGCCTTCTTGGCGGCCGGCTTGTCGGCGGCAGCCTTCTTCGGAGCGGCTTCCTTCTTGGGAGCGGCCTCCTTCTTGGGAGCGGCCTCCTTCTTGGGCGCCGCTTCCTTCTTCGGAGCCGCTTCCTTGGCCGGCTTCTCGGCCTTTTCCGCCGGAGCCTTGGCTTCCTTCTTGGCCGCGGGCTTCTTGGCCGGCTTGGCGTCGGCCGCCGGAGCCTCGTCGGCCTCGATCGCGGCCTCGATTTCCTCGCGGGTCACTTCGCGCTCGGTCACCTCGGCCTTGTCGAACAGGAAGTCGACGACCTTGTCCTCATACAGCGGCGCGCGCAGCTGGGCCTGGGCCATCGCGTCCTGCGCGACGTAATCGACGAAGCGCTGGCGGTCTTCCGGGCGATACTGCTGGGCGGCCTGCTGGATCAGCATGCGCATTTCCTGCTGGCTGACCTCGACCCCGTTGGCCTGGCCGATTTCCGACAGCAGCAGGCCCAGGCGCACGCGGCGCTCGGCGATGCGGCGGTAATCGTCCTTCTCGGCCTCGATCTCCTTCATCGCGGCTTCCGGATCGGCCTCGCGCGCGGCTTCCTGCTGGAGCTGGTTCCAGATCTGCTCGAACTCGGCCTCGACCATCGTCGGCGGGACCGGGAAATTGTGGTCCGCGGCAAGGATGTCGAGCAGCGAACGCTTCATCGCGGTGCGGGTGAGCCCGGCGGTTTCCTGCTCGAGCTGGCCGCGCAGCAGTTCCTTCAGCTTGTCGAGGCTTTCGAGGCCGAGCGCCTTGGCGAAATCCTCGTCCGCCTTGGTTTCGCCCTCGACCTTCACGGCCTTGACCACGATGTCGAAGGTCGCTTCCTGGCCCTTGAGGTTCTCGGCCGGATAGTCGGCCGGGAAGGTCACGGTGATGACCTTCTCGTCGCCCGCCTTCACGCCGACCAGCTGGTCCTCGAAGCCGGGGATGAACTGGCCCGAGCCGAGCACCAGCGGGGCGTCTTCCGCCTTGCCGCCTTCGAACTCGACCCCGTCGAGCTTGCCGGTGAAGTCGATGATCAGCTGATCGCCGTCCGCCGCCTTCTTGGTCTTGGGCGCGTCGGTGTAGCTCTTCTGGCTCTTCGCGATGTTCGCCACCGCCTCGTCGACCTGCGCATCGGTCACCGGCACGGTCAGCTTCTCGAGCTTCAGGCCCTCGATCGACGGTGCGACGATGTCGGGCAGCACTTCCAGCTCGATCGCCAGTTCGGCGTTCTTGCCAGGCTCGTAGCCTTCACTGAGCTCGACCTTCGGCTGCAGCGCCGGGCGCAGCTGGCGGCCCGAGATCAGCCCGTCGACCGATTCGCGGATCGTCGTGTTCAGCACGTCGGCGTGGAGCGCCTCGCCGTGCATCTTCTTGACGAGGTTCGCCGGAACCTTGCCGGGACGGAAGCCGGGCATCCGCACCTGTGGCGCGATGCGCTTGATCTCGCGGTCGATCCGGGCCTCGATATCCTTGGCATCGATGGTAAGCGTATAGGCGCGCTTCAGGCCTTCACTGCTGGTTTCGACGATCTGCATGTCGCTTGTCTTGCCTTCCAAAAATCTCTTCCGTGCCGGCTTCTCCGCGCGGGGGAACTGGTGCGGGCGAAGGGACTCGAACCCCCACATCTTGCGATACTGGTACCTAAAACCAGCGCGTCTACCAATTCCGCCACGCCCGCGGCCCAGCGCAGCCAACAGCGCCCCGATTCTTCAGGGCCTGCGAGCAGGCAGAGGCCCTTAGAAGGGCGCGGCCAAAAGGGCAAGCGCCACGGCGGGCCGAACGGCCGGAAGGAACGGGCCGTGCGGCGGGCGCGTTTCCTTCCCATACCGCGAAAGGAGCGCGCCATGACCGATCGCCCGCAATCGACCCCGTTCTACGACACGCCGACCGTGCCGCCCGCCACTCCGCCGGTGATCAACGAGCACGCCAATCCCGCCGACGCCGGACTGGCCAAGACCAACGGCGACAGCGACTATCCCGGCAGCACGCCGGACGAGACGGTGGAGCCCGGCGGCGACACCTACGATCCCTCGATCCCCGAGCAAGGCGTGCCGCCGGGAGAGGAAAGCATCGACCAGCCCGGCGAGACCCCGGACGAAATTCCGGCGGCTCCCGCGATCCCGGCCGAAGCGCCCGCGCCCGATTGATTTTCGTGGCCGTGCTGCCTAAGCGCCGCGGATGAGCGAAGAAACCTCCCCTCCCGCGCCCGCAGCCGGCCCGGACGTCCCGCCCGATCGCCTGGCGATCAGCCATCTCTCGCCGTTCTTCGACGCGGAGAAGCTGCAGCGCGGGATCGGGATCCGCTTCAAGGGCACGGTTCGTACCAATGTGGACGAATATTGCATCTCGGAAGGCTGGGTGCGAGTGCAGGCAGGGCGCTCGCTCGATCGCCGCGGCCAGCCGCTGCTGATCAAGCTCAAGGGGCCGGTGGAAGCCTGGTACGAGGATCTCGGCGAAGACGCGCCGGTCGCGAAGCTCTAGCGCTTGCGCGTCTGGGCCGCGGCGATAATCTCGCCGATCACGTCGCGGCGTTTCGGTTCCGCGGGCTGTCCGGCGCGATAGGACGCATTCAGCAGCACTGCGGGACGGCCCGGTTTCGCGCCATCGATCCGCTCGTTGTAGATGAAGCCGGTCACGGGCCAGGCGGTGCCGCCGAGGGACTGGATCGGATCGTACCACACGCGTACTTCGCTCCAGTCGTTGGCGTCCGACACGTCGACCGCGCGCACATCGTCCTCGACCTGTCCGCGCCGCCCGTTGATCGGCGACCAGTTCGAATGACGCAGCAGAACGGTACGCGAATCGATGATCCGGCTGACTGCCGCGACATGGCCCAGGCGCATGTTGCCAAAGGGCTGGAATGCCATCACCGCGCCCACCTTGGGCCGCGAACCGCGCCGGTAATGCCCTTCGGCCTGACCCCACCAGGTCCAGGCATCGCCGTAGATCTGGATGCCCGAGACCTGACGCGCATAGGGCACGCATTGGAGATAGGGCAGCGAATCGATCTCGGCCGGTGCGACCCTTCCGCCGAGATCGACTGCTCCCGCCGGGACGGGCGTCGCCAGCGACGGCGCGGCCATTAAGGCCAGCGCCGTCCCCGCGATGAACTTTGAAGACTGTCCCCACATGGCGCCGATTCTTGCCCGCGAGGGTTAGTATGACCTTTCCAATCATGGTTAACCTGCGGGTAAGGAACAGTGCCGCCGGGCTTACCTTCTGTCGAAATCCTTGCGTTTCGCGTCCCGGACCGCCACCTGCCGCAGAATTATGCTCCCGCAAGTCATCATCATCGGCCGCCCGAACGTCGGGAAATCGACGCTGTTCAACCGGCTGATCGGCAAGAAGCTGGCGCTGGTCGACGACCAGCCCGGGGTCACGCGCGACCGCCGCTTCGGCGAGGCGCACCTGCTGGGGCTCGACTTCACGATCGTCGACACCGCCGGCTGGGAGGACGAGGATCCCGACACGCTGCCCGGGCGGATGCGGGCGCAGACCGAGATTTCGGTCGAAGGCGCGACCGCCGCGCTGTTCGTGTTCGACGGGCGCGCCGGGGTCACCCCGCTGGACGAGGAAGTCGCCCGCTGGCTGCGCGAAAAGGATTTGCCGGTCGTGCTGGTCGCGAACAAGGCCGAGGGCCGCGCCGCGCAGGACGGCATCATGGAAGCCTATTCGCTGGGCCTGGGCGATCCGATCCCCTTCTCGGCCGAGCACGGCGAGGGGCTGGTCGACCTGTTCGAGGCGTTGCGGCCGCTGATCGACGGCGCGGATGTCGAGGAGCCGGCAGGCCCCGAGCTCGACGAGCACGGCGATGTCATCGCCTCCGGCCCGCTCAAGCTGGCGATCGTCGGCCGCCCGAACGCGGGCAAATCGACCCTGATAAACCGGCTGCTCGGCGAGGACCGGCTGCTGACCGGGCCCGAGGCCGGGATCACCCGCGATTCGATCGCGATCGACTGGCAGTGGACCGATCCCAAGAGCGGCGAGACCCGCGACATCCGCCTGATCGACACCGCCGGAATGCGCAAGAAGGCGCGGGTGACCGAGAAGCTCGAGAAGATGGCGGTGGCCGATGCGCGCCACGCGGTCGATTTCGCCGAAGTCGTCGTGCTGCTGCTCGATGCGACATTGGGCCTCGAGCACCAGGACCTCAAGATCGCCGATCTGGTGCTGCAGGAAGGTCGCGCGCTGATGATCGCGATCAACAAATGGGACGTGGCCGAAGATCCTTCGGGCCTGTTCAACGGCATCCGCGAGGCGCTCGGCGACGGCCTCAGCCAGGTCAAGGGCGTGCCGCTGTTCTCGGTCTCGGCCAAGACCGGCAAGGGGCTCGACACGATGCTCGGCGCGGCGTTCGACCTGCGCGAGACCTGGTCGAAACGCGTGCCGACCGCCGGGCTCAACCGCTGGTTCGACGACGCGCTGGCCGCCAATCCGCCGCCGGCGCCCGGCGGCAAGCGGATCAAATTGCGCTACATCACCCAGATCAAGACCCGCCCGCCGAGCTTCGTGATCTTCGGCTCGCGGCTTGAGCTGCTCCCGGCGAGTTATGAGCGCTACCTGGTCAACGGGCTGCGGCGCGAACTCGGTTTCAGTTCGGTGCCGATCCGCCTGACCCTGCGCAGCTCGAAGAGCCCTTACGCGAAGAAGGATTAGGGGCCCCGCGCCCACCCCCATCCGCCATCCTGAACCTGTTTCAGGATCCGTTCGTCGGTTTGCCCGGAGCGAGGAAGCGAAGGCCAAACATAACCACGAAGTCAGGTCCGGCCCCTTCCTCTGCGCTTGAGGCGCGATGGATGCCGAAACAAGTTCAGGACGACGGTAAGGAGCGGCTGCCTAAGACGGCGGCGCCGCCAGCTTCGCCCGGAACTCCGGCACCGGCAGCCCGCCGACGCCCCAGTTGTCCGGATCGACCTCCTCGATCACGACATGGGTGGTCGCGGGGTTCTTGCCCAGTACGCTGCGCAGGGTTTCGGTGATTTCGGCAATCACCCGGGCCTTCTGCGCCGAGGTCGCCCCTTCTTTGGTGATCCTGACGGATACGAACGGCACGGTCGGGTCTCCTACTTCTTCGCCAGAAACAGTCCGCCGACCATCACCGCCATGCCCAGCAGGCGAGTCCCGTCGAGCTTGGCCTGCGGCGTGCCGAACAGCCCGAAATGGTCGATCAGCGCGGCGGCGACGATCTGGCCGACCAGCACGCAGAAGATCGCGTTGGCCAGGCCGAAGCGCGGGCCGACGAAAGTGATCGAAAGCCCGTAAAACGCGACGCAGAGCCCGCCGAGATAGAGCCAGGGCGGCACGGCCGCAACCTGGGCGAGGCGCGGCAGGCCGGTAAATGCCGCAGCGACGGCGCAGATCGCGAAAGCGAGCGCGAACACGGTCGCGGTGGCAAAGGACGGGTTGCCCACCCGCATGCCGATGCCGCCGGACATCGCCGCCATCACCGGGATCGCCATGCCGGCCAGCAGCATCACGCCGACGTAAGAGAAAGTGGTGGTGGGATTCATCGCAGGGCCTCCTGCCCGAGGGGAGAGGCGCCTAGCTGTGGCGGAGGCGGCGCGTCCGCAAGCAAGCAAAAGTATGCGGAGCCGAAGCTCTCCCCCTCGGCGGGGAATCAATCCTCGGCCGGCTTGCTGTTCAGCTGGACGTAGTTCTGCAGGCCCATGCGCTCTATCATGTCGAACTGGGTCTCGAGGAAATCGACGTGCTCTTCCTCGCTTTCGAGGATCCGTTCGAAAATCTCGCGGCTGACGTAGTCGCGGACCTTTTCCGAATGCTCGATCGCATCCCGGAGCAGCGGGATCGCCTCCATCTCGAGCGCGAGGTCGGCCTTGAGGATTTCCTCCACCGTCTCGCCGACCTTGAGCCGGTTGATCGCCTGGAAGTTCGGCAGGCCGTCGAGAAACAGGATTCGCTCCGCCAGCATGTCGGCGTGCTTCATCTCGTCGATCGATTCCTCGCGCTCCTTCTCGGCGAGCTTCCTGACACCCCAGTGGTTGAGCGTACGATAGTGCAGCCAGTACTGGTTGATCGCGGTCAGCTCGTTGGTGAGCGCCTTGTTGAGATAGTCGATGACTTGTGCGTCGCCCTTCATCGGAGCCTCGCTGTTGTTGTTCCGGAATGCGCGAACCATGCGCGCGATCACCCGGGCTGACAAGCAGCAACTGTGGAAAAACCGCGGATTTCCGCGGTTTTGCAAGTCATTAGCGTTAGACGGAAAGCGCCGGTTGGCCGGTGGTCGGCGCCACTTCGGGCACCTCGCCGCGCGCCTCCAGCAGGATCAGCGTCGCCTCGTCGAGGCACGATCCGCACTGCGGGCGCTTGCCGAGCTGTTCGTAGACTGCATCGGCATCGCCCGCGTGCTCGCGCGCGGCGGCGCGCAATTCGCATTCCCGGATGGCATTGCAGATACAGATGAACATGGGTTTTAGCTAATGCGAATAGATCGCATTAGCAAGCAGGAAAATTCACCAGCGGAACCGGAACAGCCGGCGATAGGTCAGGCAGCGCCACAGCCATTCGAGCGGTCCGTAGCGGAAGCGGTCGAGCCAGGGCTTCGACCAGGCGAGCATCAGCACCCAGGCGAACAGCACCGGCAGCAGCAGTTCGGCCCGCCCGAGCGTGCCGAACAGGCCGCCGGCCCAGCTCCGGAACAGCAGCAGCATCACGATCGAGGTGCCGATATAGTTGGACAGCGCCATCCGCCCGGCCGCCGCCAGCCGCAGCCCCAGCCATCCCTTGGCCGCGGTCGGTGCCAAGGCGGTCAGCAGCGCGGCATAGCCGAGGATCGTCGGCAGGTGCGGCAGCTGGCTTGCGTCCTCGGCGAGGAAGCGGGTCAAATAGGGCGGGAAGCTCCGACCCATCGCCCACAGCGCCAGCGGCAGGGTCAGCGCGGTGCCGGCCGCAACCCCCGCCCAACCCCAGCGGCGCAAGGTCGTGCGGCCGAACGCGCCCGCGAACAGCCCGCAGCGGTAGAGCGCCATGCCGATCAGCATCAGCGGGACCGTCTCGAACAGCGCGAACCACGGGATTCCAAGCGCCGCGGGAGCGCGGTAGCGGGCGACGAAGTCCAGCTCGGCGGCATAGCTGTGCGCGGTATAAGCGGCGCGCTCGGCGCTCGCTTCGCGCAGGGTGCGGTCCCAGTCGGATGCGATCGCGCGGTAATCGGCCGGCGCTGCCTGCCGCGCGGGGCCGCTCTGCTCGAGCTCGACCACCCCGGCATAGGGCACCGCGAGATAGAGCGCGCCGACCACGTACCACACCAGCCCGATCGCCAGCAGGGGCCGTGCGTCCAGCCGCAGGAACGGAACCGCGAGCAGCCCGGCCTCGGCATAGAGGAACAATATGTCGCCCCAGAACAGGAACAGGAAATGCACGAGGCCGAAGGCGCCCAACCACAGCAGCCGCCGCACCTGCAGCCACAGGGTCTGTCCGTGATCCCAGGCGCGGTCCATGAACAGCGCCATCCCGGCGCCGAACAGCAGGGTGAACAGCCCGCGCATCTTGCCGTCGATCAGCACGAACTGCACCAGCCACACGCCGGTGTCGACCCGGTCCATCGGCTGCCCGAGCGCGCCGGGCCAGCTATAGGCGAGGTGGACCTGCGAGAAAGCGACGATGTTGGCGAACACGATGCCGAGCACCGCGAAGCCGCGGATGAAATCGAGCGCGACGATCCGTTCGTCCGCCCCGACCGGCGCGCTGTCCCAGTGCGGCCTCCCCCCCGATCCGGGCACTAGCGGGTCACGACGCAGACCTGCCCGGAGGCCTTGAGCCCGGCGCAGGCCGCATCGGCCTCCGCCTTGGTCGCGAAGCCGCCGGCGAGGAGCTTGGTCAGCTTGCCCGCCGGTTCGAGCAGCCGGGTCTTGCCGCCAAGCTCGGCCCGACTGCTGAGCTTCGCCCAGAGTTTTTCCGCATTGCCGGCGACTCCGAAGGCGCCGAGCTGGAGTTTCCACGGTCCCGCGGCGGCAACCGGCGCTGGCGCAGGTTTCGGCACGACCGGCTTGGGAGCGGGCGCCTTCGGCACGGAGGGAGCCTCGGTCATCTGCACCGGTGCGGGCGTCGCCGTGCGCGGCGGTCTGCGGGTGTAGTCAGCCCCGGCCTCGCGCGGATCCTCGGTCCCGGTCGCGCTCATCGCCTGGCTGACTGCATCCTGCGCCTCGGCCAGCGCGGCACCGTCATAGGCGGCCTGCGAGGGGGGAACCGGCGTGGTCGGGACCGGCTGCGGAATCCGCGGGCTGGCGGTAGGCAGCGGCGCGGCTGCGGCAGGCTTGGCCCCCGGGCTGGACAACACACCGGACGGCGCGTCGGCGGCGGTGGCGAGGTCGAAGCCCGCCTGTTCGCTCGCGCGGGTGGTATCCGCGTCCTGCCGCATCTGCACCGCGAGGCCCGCTGCCTGCTGGCGCTGCGCTAGCGGGATGTACTGGTCCATCTGTGCGATCGCCGAGGCGGCCTGCGGCAGGCCCTGCGAATTGGCGAGGGTCAGCAGCGCATAGGCCTTGACCCAGTCCTTCGAGACCAGCTCGCCGTTGAAATAGGACAGGCCCAGCAAATATTCGGAGCGCGGATCGCCGCGCTTGGCGGCCGCCTCGATATAGGGCAGCGCCTGCTGGGTCCGCCCGGTCTGGAACAGGATCAGCCCATAGGTGTCGGCAGCGCGCACATGGCCGGCCTCGGCCGCGCGGGCGTAATAATATTCGGCCTTGGCGGCATCCGCCGTGACCCCCCGCCCGAGGCGGTAGGCCTGGCCGAGGTTGAACATCGCATCGGGATCGCCCTGGCTTGCCGGCCCCTGCCATTCCTTGATCGCGGCCGCATAATCGCCGCGGCTCCAGTCATCGACCCCGGCCTTGACATCGGCCAGCGCGGGCGCGGCGAAAGCCAGCGCCGCGCACCCTGCTGCGAGGCCTGCCACCAATCCCATCGGGCGAGTTGTCGCCATTCCTCAATGCTCCACATCCAGCCGGACGGTTACGGGCCTTAGCCCGACATAGTGAACGCGGCGTTAGCACTACCTGCTTACCAAACCGGCGGGCAAGGCCAAGTCCCCGCCCGTTTTCACCCACGGCGTTAACTCAAAATTAGGGGTGATCTGCGATCCCACCACGGGATTGCCGGAGTTTGAAGACAGGACCGGCTTGCTTTTCAAGGGGGAACGACCTTGCGCGTACTGGCATTGGCATCGCAGAAGGGCGGTTCCGGGAAGACGACGCTTTCCGGGCACCTTGCCGTGCAGGCCCAGCGGGCGGGCGCCGGCCCGGTCGTTCTGATCGACATCGATCCGCAAGGGTCGCTGGCCGATTGGTGGAACGAGCGCGAGGCGGAATACCCCGCCTTCGCACAGACCACCGTGGCACGGCTCGCCAACGATCTGGCGACCCTGCGCCATCAGGGCTTCAAGCTGGCGGTGATCGACACCCCGCCGGCGATCACCATGGCGATCCAGTCGGTGATCTCGGTCGCCGAGCTGATCCTGGTTCCGACCCGGCCCAGCCCGCACGATCTGCGCGCCGTGGGCGCCACGGTCGATCTGTGCGAACGCGCCGGCAAGCCGCTGATCTTCGTGGTCAACGGCGCCACGCCCAAGGCCAAGATCACTTCTGAAGCCGCGGTCGCGCTGTCGCAGCACGGTACGGTAGCCCCGATCACCCTGCACCACCGCACCGATTTCGCCGCTTCGATGATCGACGGGCGCACGGTGATGGAAGTCGATCCGAGCGGGAAGTCCGCCACCGAGGTCGCCGCGCTGTGGAACTACATCGCCGATCGCCTCGAGAAGAATTTCCGCCGCACCGTGTTCGCCTCGCCCGGGGTCGCGCAAGTCCCCGGAATGCACCGGCCGGTCGGGGGCTTCGGCCGCCGGGTCGCCCAGAACTGAGATGGCGGCCATGATGAACGAACCCAAACCCTTCGCATCGCTCGGCCCAACCCTTCTCGCACGCAAGGGCGGAGCCCGCCCGGCGATGCGTGCGCAGCAAGTCCAGCCCTTTGCAGGCTTCGAACGTCCGGCCGCCCAGCCGGTCGATGAGTTCGACTGGGACGATGCCCAAGAGGCCCCGCAACAGGACAATGGCGTGCTCGCCATGGCTCCTGTCGGGCGAGCACCGGAAGTCCGCAAGCCGGTCATCCGCCATCGCCAGGAAGCGCTCGCACGCAGCGTCGCCGAGGCGCCTGCCCGGCCTGCCAACGACCGCCGCAACGCGTTCGACGAGGGACGCCGTGCCGCTTTCACTCTGCGGGTCGATGCCGAGCGGCACCTTAAGCTCCGTCTTGCCTGCACCATCCGCAATCTCAGCGCGCAGCAGATCGTGACCGAAGCGCTCGATCGGCTGCTGGCGGAGATCCCCGAAGTCGCCTCGCTCGCCGCCCAGGTAAAACGGGCGTGAAGCGGGCCTGACCGACCGATAATTCAAGAACCGGCCGCGAGCCGAAAGGACCTGACATGAAGCGCATCGCCAAGACCAACATCGCCCGGGAAACGCGGCTGATCGGCTTTGCCCTGACCACAGCCCTCGCCGGCATCACCCTGACCGGCTGCGCGACCTCGTCGGCGCCGCTCGCCTCGACCTCGGCCGACAAGGCCGAATCGGCGTTGGCGCAGGGCAAGTACGAGACCGCGATCGCGCATGCCGAAGCCGCGGTGCAGGCCGAGCCGCGCAACGCCTCCTACCGCGCGATGCTGGGCGCCGCCTATCTCGACGCAGGCCGCTTCACCTCCGCGGCGACCTCGTTCGACGATGCGATGAAGCTCGGCGACAATTCGCCCCGCACCGCGCTGAGCCTCGCGCTGGCGCTCTCCGCCGACGGCAAGGGCAGCGATGCACAGGCGGTGCTGGACGACTGGCACGGCGACATCGCCGCGGCCGATCTCGGCCTGGCCTATTCGCTGGCAGGCAATCCCGGCAAGGGCGTGCAGATCCTCTCCAACGCAATCCGCAACGGCGAGAACACCGCCAAGACCCGCCAGAACCTTGCTTATTCCTACGCCCTCAACGGCCAGTGGCGCGAAGCGCGGGTGATGGCCGAGCAGGACCTCGGCTCCGACAAGGTCGGCGACCGGATGGCCGAATGGGCCCAGAGCGTCGATCCCGCCGCCTATCGCGAGCGCGTCGCCGGGCTGCTCAAGGTCGCGCCGAACGTCGCCGATCCGGGCCAGCCGGTGCAGCTCGCGCTCGCCAACTCGCCCGCCGCCGAACAGCTTGCCGCGGAAGCATCCGCCGCCGCGCAACCCGCGGTTCCGGAAGCCACCCCGACGTATGCCGCCTATGCGCAGGCCGATGCAGCGAGCAACGAACTGCCGCCGGTCGGCGATGCCCCGGGCATCGCCTCGGCCGACAGCCAACCGGCACAGGCGGCGCCGAAGCCGACCGCGTTCGAGGCCGCATTCAGCGCGCCCGCGCCGACTTTCGCCGGGGTCGCAATGGACTCGCAGCGCTTCGCCCAGGAACCGCCCGCACCGCCGAAGTCGGCCTTCGCGGGCAAGACCAAGGCCCCGCGCAAGGCCGGCTTCACCGGCGACGAATCCGGCACCACCCACCTGGTCCAGCTCGGCTCCTTCGCGAGCGAGCAGGGCGCCCGCCGCGCCTGGGGCATCTACGTCAGCCGCTATCCCGAGCTCGCCAACCACGACATGGTGCTGAGCGAGGCGGTGGTGAAGGGCAAGCGCTACTGGCGCGTCTCGGCCGGGGGCTACAACGCCGCCTCGTCGCGCGCGATGTGCGGCCGGGTCGACAGCATGCATGGCGACGGCTGCTTCGCCTATGCCGAAGGCAGCCCGATGAAGGGCGCGATCATGCCCGGCAGCGATACGCGGATGGCGCTGAAGTAGAGCTTCCCATCCAGGCCCCGCCAAGCAATTCGCAGCGCCTGCTATTCAAAATCCCTGATTTGCCGCTTTCTTGTCGCGCGTTCCCGGCGCGCGCGCCAGCCGCCCCTGACCATTGCCGCGATCAGCGCGATCGGGACAAGCAAAGCCCCGAGCAGGACGAGTGCCGCCACGTCAGCCCTACTTCCCGACCCTGACCCCGCCCTTGTAGAGCGCGATCACCCTGCCCTGCGCGGGCTGGCCGTCGAAGGGCGTATTGCCTGCGCTCGCTTCCATCCGGGCCGACTGGACGATCCACGGCCGGTCGGGGTCTACCAGCGCAATATCCGCCTGCTTGCCGACCTCGAGCACGCCGGCATCGACCCCCAGCAATTGCGCGGGCTTCCACGCAACGAGGTCGAAGGCGCGCGGGAGGTCGATCACCCCGTCGCGCACCAGCGACAGCACCATCGCCAGCAGCGTCTCGGCCCCGGCCATGCCCGGTTCGGCATCGGCAAAGGGCAGGCGCTTGTCTTCCGGGCCACGCGGATCGTGGCCGCTGGAGATCACGTCGATCGTGCCGTCGCCGATCGCCTCGATCACCGCCTGGCGGTCGGCCTCTTCACGCAAGGGCGGCGAGAGCCGGGCAAAGGTGCGGAATTCCGCCGTCGCGAGATCGGACAGCATGAAATGCGCCGGGGTGACCCCCGCGGTTACCGCAACCCCGCGCTTCTTCGCCGCGCGCACGAGATCGAGCGCAGCCTTGGTGGTCACCTGCCGCAAGTGCAGCCGGGCTCCTGACAGTTCCGCCAGCGCGATGTCGCGCGCGACCGCCAGCGCTTCGGCCTCGGCCGGCGCGCTCGGCAGGCCGAGCCGGGTGGCGATCTCGCCCGCGGTCGCGACCGCCTGTCCCGCAAGGCCCCCGTCCTCGGCGTGGGTCACCACTGTCAGGTCGAGCATCGCGGCATAGCGCAGCAGCCGCAGCATCACGCCCGAATCGGCAATCCAGCGCCGCCCGGTTGCGACCGCGCGCGCGCCGGCGTCGCGCATCAGTGCGAGCTCGGCGAGGTCCGCGCCGGCCAGCCCCACGGTCGCCGCCGCGAGCGGGTGAACCCACAAATCGGGCTTGCCGCTGTAGGCGAGGAACTGGATCCGCGCCGGGTGGTCGAGCGGCGGGCTCTGGTCGGGCATCAGCGCGGCACGGGTTATCCCGCCGAAATGGAACGCCGGCTTGTCGACCGCGAACACGCCCAGGTCGACGAGGCCCGGTGCGATCAGCGCGCCCTTGGCATCGACCACGTCGTCCCCGCCCTCGGGCGTGGCGTCGAGCGCGACGATCCGTGCGCCGGCGCAGCGCAGCGATCCTGCGCGCACGCCGTCCGGCAGCACCAGCCGCCCGTTGACGATCGTCAGCGGATAGGGTTGCTTCATGCCCAGCCCTCCACGCCGCGGGTTCGTCGGGTCAGGACGTCGAGGCAGGCCATGCGGATCGCGACCCCCATCTCGACCTGGCGGGTGATCAGCGAACGCCCGGGAAGATCCGCGACGTCGCTGTCGATCTCGACCCCGCGGTTCATCGGGCCCGGATGCATCACCAGCGCATCGGGCTCGGCCAACGCCAGCCGCTTCGCCGTAAGCCCGTAGAGATGACGATATTCGCGCGCCGAGGGGATGAACTGGCCGCTCATGCGCTCGTTCTGCAAGCGCAGCATCATCACCACTTCCGCGCCGTCGAGCGCGGCGTCGAAATCGTGGAACGCCTCCACCCCGATCTCGCCGATCCCGGCCGGCAGCAGCGCGGGCGGCGCGCACACCCGCAGCTTCGCCCCGAGCGCGGTGAGGCACAGCATGTTCGAGCGCGCGACCCGGCTGTGGAGGATGTCGCCGCAGATGGTGATCCGCAGCCCGTTGAATTCCTCGCGTCCGCGGGCGCGCAGGGCATGGCGCAGGGTCAGCGCGTCGAGCAGCGCCTGGGTCGGGTGCTCGTGCTGGCCGTCGCCGGCGTTGAGCACCGGGCAATCGACCCGGTTCGCGATCAGCCGTACCGCGCCCGAACTGCCGTGGCGGATCACGATCGCATCGGCACGCATCGCGTTGAGCGTCATCGCGGTGTCGATCAGCGTCTCGCCCTTCTTCACGCTCGACTGTGCCGCGTGCATGTTGACCACGTCGGCGCCGAGGCGCTTGCCGGCGATCTCGAAGCTCAGCAGCGTGCGGGTCGAGTTCTCGAAGAAGGCGTTGATGATGGTGAGGCCGGAAAGCAGGTCCGAATGCTTGTGGGGCTGGCGGTTGAGCGCGACCCACTGCTCCGCCTCTTCGAGAATGTAGAGGATCTCGTGGGTCTGGAGCTCGCCGATCCCGACCAGGTCGCGATGCGGAAAAGCCAGCGCGCCGGCCGGAAAGCGGCCCGCGGGGGAAGAGGTGCGCGTCGATGTCATTAAAGCCGGGCGAATAGGGTCTCTTTGCGCGGAAGGCAACGCCCGCGGCCGAAACCGGCAGCGGTGGGTTAAGGTTTCCTGTGGAACCCGGCGGCGTCCGTGCCTAGACTGCGCCGCGACGGGTTAAAGAAACGGAGCGGGCATGAGTTTTGCGGGCAAGGTCTGGCGTCTGCTGGTCGGGATCAAGGACGGGCTGGCGCTGCTTATGTTGCTGGCCTTCTTCAGCCTGCTGTTCGGCATTCTGAGCGCACGGCCCAGCCCCGGCCAGGTGCATGACGGGGCATTGCTGCTGACGCTCGACGGCTCGGTCGTGGAGGAAGCCTCGCCGATCGATCCGCTGACCGCACTGATCAACCGGGAGCTGCCCGCGCGCCAATACCAGGCGCGCGATCTCGTCGCGGCGCTCGACGCGGCCGCCGGCGACAGCCGGATCAAGGCGGTGGTGCTGGACCTGTCGACCTTCATCGGCGGCGCGCATATCCACATGCAGGAACTCGGCGCCGCGCTCGACCGGGTGCGCGCGGCGAAGAAGCCGGTGCTGACCTTCGCCCTCGCCTATACCGATGACAGCGCGCTGCTTGCCGCGCATTCGAGCGAGGCCTGGGTCGATCCGCTGGGCGGCGCGCTGATCCGCGGGCCCGGCGGCAACCGGCAGTACTACAAGGCGCTGCTCGATTACCTGAAGGTCGATGCCCATGTGTTCCGCGTCGGCACCTACAAGAGCGCGGTCGAGCCCTATATCCGCAACGACATGTCCGATCCCGCGCGCGAGGATGCGAACGAACTCTATGCGTCGATCTGGAACGCCTACAAGGCCGACCTCAAGAAGGCGCGCCCGCAGGTCGATATCGACGCGATCACGAGCGACCCGGTCGCCTGGCTCAAGGCCAGCAACGGCGATACGGCGCAGGCCGCCAAGGCCGCGGGCCTGGTCGACCGGATCGGCGCCTGGGACGCCTTCGGAAGCCGCGTGGCGCAGATCGTCGGCAAGGATCACTGGGACGACAGCCCGGGCAATTTCGCCCATACCGATCTCGAGCCGTGGCTCGCGGCGATCAAGCCGGGCAAGACCGGCAAGGCGATCGGGGTGATCACGATCGCGGGCGAGATCAGCGACGGCGACGCCGGACCGGGCGAGGCGGGCGCGGACCGCATCGCCGGGCTGCTCGACGACGCCCTGGGCGACGACCTGGCCGCGCTGGTGGTGCGGGTCGATTCACCGGGTGGCACGATCACCGGCTCCGAGGCTATCCGCCGCGCGATCCTGCGGCAGAAGGCGCGGGGCATTCCGGTGGTGGTCTCGATGGGCAATTACGCGGCGAGCGGCGGCTATTGGGTCTCGACCCCGGCCGACCGGATCTTTGCCGAGCCCGAGACGGTGACCGGATCGATCGGGGTGTTCGGTGTGCTCCCGACCTTCGAGCGCGCCGCCAAGTTCTGGGGCGTCGGCAACGACGGGGTCAAGACCACCCCGCTTTCCGGCCAGCCCGACGTGATCGGCGGGCTCACCCCCGAGACCGAGCAGGTGCTGCAGATGACGGTGGAGCACGAGTACGGCGTGTTCCTGGGCCTGGTCGGCCAGTCGCGCCACAAGACCCCGCAGCAGGTAGACGCGATCGGCCAGGGCCGCGTGTGGACCGGCGGGATGGCCCGCCAGAACGGGCTGGTCGACCAGTTCGGCAATCTCGACGATGCGCTCGCCTATGCCGCGCAGAAGGCCGGGCTCAAGCAGGGCGGCTGGCATGCGAAATATCTCGGCAGCACCGGCAACCCCTATGCCTCGCTGATCGAGAAGCTGATGGGCCGCAACACCGAGGCGCACAGCGCGCGGGCGCAGGACCTGTTCGCGCAGATGGCGATGGCCGAACAGGACCGCAGCTGGCGGATCGCGCACGACATGCGCCGCCTGCTGGGCGCGAGCGGGGCGCAGGCCTATTGCCTGGAATGCAGCGAAACGCCGGTGCGCAAGGACCCGCAGGCGATCTCCGGCGTGTTCAGCCTGCTGAACTGGCTCGAGGGCGGCTGATCGATCGTTGCATCGTCGGGCCTTTGCGCTTGAGTTCGTGCAGGACTCATGGCAATGGCCCGCCCCTGCCTTGCAGGCGGGCGCGTAGCTCAGTGGTAGAGCACACCCTTCACACGGGTGGGGTCGCAGGTTCAATCCCTGCCGCGCCCACCAGGGCACGGGCAACGCCGCGCCCGCCATTTCTACGGAACATTCCCTATCGCCGCGGCCGACCGCCGGGCACACCTTCTCCTCTCAGCCAGAGGAGGGCACTCATGTTCGAAACCAACGTCGGAAACATCGACCGTATCCTGCGCATCGTTGTCGGGCTCGCGCTGATCGCACTCGTGTTCGTCGGGCCGAAAACCCAATGGGGCTGGCTCGGGATCATCCCGCTGGCGACCGGCTTCCTGCGTACCTGCCCGCTCTATTCGCTGATCGGTGTCAACACCTGCGCGAAGTAGGGCCGGCTTGGCTTGCATGGCGTCGGCCAAGTAGGCATAGCCCGCGCCCATGCACGACCTACGCTCGATCCGCGAAAATCCCGCCGCCTTCGACGCCGCACTGAAGCGCCGTGGAGCGGAGCCGTCGTCGGGCGCCGTGCTCGAACTCGATGCAAGGCGTCGCGAAGTCGCGACCAGGATGCAGGAGGCCCAGAACCGGCGCAACGAGGCCAGCAAGGCGATCGGCGCGGCGATGGGCAAGGGCGAGGTCGAGCTGGCCGAGGAGCTCAAGCTCGAAGTCGCCGAGATCAAGCGCACCCTGCCCGAGCTGGAAGCCGAGGAGGCGAAGCTTTCGGCCGAGCTCGACCTGCGCCTCGCCGCCCTCCCCAATTTGCCCGACGCCGCAGTGCCCGACGGTGCGGACGAAGACGGCAACGTCGAGGTCGCGCGCTGGGGCGACCAGCGCAATTTCGCCTTCGCGCCGAAGGAACACGCCGATCTCGGCCCGGCGCTGGGCATGGATTTCGAAACCGGCGCGGCGATGAGCGGCGCGCGTTTCACCTTCCTGCGCGGGCCAATCGCGCGGCTGGAGCGCGCGCTCGGCCAGTTCATGCTCGACACGCAGACCGCGGCCAATAGCTATACCGAATGCAATCCGCCGCTGCTGGTGCGCGACGAGGCGGTGTTCGGCACCGGGCAGCTGCCCAAGTTCGCCGAGGACCTGTTCCGCACCACCGACGGCCGCTGGCTGATCCCGACCGCCGAGGTGAGCCTGACCAATTCGGTGCGCGAGCAGATCCTGCCCGGCCTCGCCGATCCGATCCGTCTGACCGCCCTCACCCCCTGCTTCCGCTCCGAGGCCGGCGCGGCCGGGCGCGATACGCGCGGATTCATCCGCCAGCACCAGTTCGAGAAGGTCGAGCTGGTCAGCATCTGTCGCCCCGACCAGTGGGAGGCCGAGCACGATCACATGGTCCGCTCGGCGCAGGGCATTCTCGAGGCGCTCGGCCTGCCCTATCGCACGATGCTGCTGTGCGCGGGCGACATGGGCGCGGGCGCGAAGAAGACCTTCGACCTCGAGGTGTGGCTGCCCGGCCAGGGCGCCTATCGCGAGATCAGCTCGATCTCGTGGTGCGGCGACTACCAGGCGCGGCGGATGAACGCGCGTTTCCGCCCGGAAGGCGAGAAGGGCACCGCCTTCGTGCACACGCTCAATGGCTCCGGCCTCGCGGTCGGGCGCACGCTGGTCGCGGTGCTGGAGAATTACCAACAGGAAGACGGCAGCGTTGACGTGCCCGAGGTGCTTCACCCCTATATGGGCGGCCTCACACGACTCGTTCAATAGGGGTTTCGCTTGCGCATCCTGCTCACCAATGACGACGGGATCCACGCTCCGGGCCTCGCCCTGCTCGAAAGGATCGCGCGCGCGCTGAGCGACGACGTGACCGTCTGCGCTCCGGCGGAGGAGCAATCGGGCGCGGGCCATTCGCTGACCCTGCACATGCCGGTGCGGCTGCATTCGTTCGGCGAGAAGCGCTATGCGGTGACCGGCACGCCGGGCGACGCGGTGAACCTTGCGCTGCGCAAGCTGTTTCCCGAGGGGCCGCCGGATCTGGTGCTGTCGGGGATCAACAACGGCGAGAACCTGGCCGACGACGTCACCTATTCCGGCACGATCTCGGCCGCGATGGAGAGCGCGCTGGCGGGCATCCCCTCGATCGCGCTGAGCCAGGCGCTGCGCGACCGGGGACACGGCTTTTCCGCAGCGGAAGGCTGGGCGGAACAGGTCCTGCGCCCGCTGATCGACCTGGCCATGCCCAAGCGCACGCTGATCAACGTGAACTTCCCCGCGCTTCCCGCGGCCGACGTGCGCGGGATCAGGGTCGCGCGGCAGGGGTTCCACGATTATGCGCGCGGTTCGGTGGTCGAGAGTGTCGATCCGCGGGGCCGGCCCTATTTCTGGTTCGGGCTCGACGACATCGAGCACACGCTCGACCACGGGACCGATCTCGAGGCGGTCAGCGACGGCTACGTCTCGGTCACCCCGCTCCAACTCGACCTGACCCACCATGCCTCGATCGGGCTGCTGGCGGACCGCTTCGGGTGAAGCGGCTGGCGGCGCTGCCCTTCGCGGCCCTGCTGCTGATCGCGGCAGGCGATCCCAAGACCGAAACCGAGCATGTCGTCGCGAAAGGCGAGACGCTGAGCCGGATCGCCGAGCGCGCCGGCGTGCCGCTCGCGGCGATCGCCGAGGCCAACGGGATCGAGGCGCCCTATGCGGTCAAAGCCGGGCAGACGCTCAGGATCCCGCGCCAGCAGAGCTACGTGGTGAAGCAGGGCGATACCGGCTTCGGGATCGCCTTCCGCTTCGGCGTGCCCTTCGCCGCCATCGCCACCGCCAACGGGCTCGATCCGCATGCCCCGCTGAAACCGGGGCGCAGACTGATCATCCCCGCGCTGATCGGGCAGCCCCAAGCGATCGCCCCCACACCCGAGGCGCCCGCCAGGCCCCCGGTCAAGGCGGCGCCCGAGCCGGTGTTCCGCCGCCCGGTCGAGGGCAAGGTAGTTCTCGGCTGGCGGCGCCGGCCCGACGGCGGCGGGCATGAGGGTCTGGACTTCGCGCTGGCCGAGGGCGACGCGGTGCGCGCGGCGGCGGCGGGCCGGGTGATCTTCGCCGGCGCGGCGCCCGAACGCTTCGGCAATCTGGTCGTGATCGACCACGGCAACGGCTGGGCGACCGCCTATGGCCATCTCGAAAAGGTCACGGTGAAGAAGGGCGAGAAGGTCCGCACGGGCGAGCGGATCGGGCTTGGCGGACAGACCGGCGAAGCCACCGAACCCGAGCTCCATTTCGAGATCCGCAAGGACAACCGCCCGATCGACCCCGCGCCCGAACTCGGGCTCGACGACTAGCCGCTCACCCGAGCAGCCAGAAGGTTCCCCCCATCGCCAGATAGGCGACGATCCAGTATCCCCCGTCGATCAGCGCCAGCCGGGTCGAGGCGCGCATATGGGCATAGCTGACCCACACCGCCGGGGCGACGAAGGTCAGCGCCAGCCCGCCCGACATCATGAAATAGAGCCACGGCTTCATCTCCAGCGTCTGCGGCCCGACCCGCGCGAACATGTGGCCCATCATCACCGCGGCCAGCAGCAGCGCCCCGGCGGTGATCGCGATCGCCTGCCCCGGCCTGCGCCGTCCGGCCAGCCGGCCCGGCCCGACTTCCTCCAGCTTGGCGCGGCCGAACAGCGGCCCGTACCACCCGAACGCCACCACCCCGGCGACGAGCGCCGCCACGAAAACCGCAAGCCAGTTAACCGGACCCATCTGACCCCCTGGTCGTTCGAAGCGGGTTTCCCTTGCGGAAACCCCTAGGGAAGCGCGGCGGTAGCCTATTTCCGCCCATGGGTGTAGGGGGCGCGCGCTATGGCCGAATCTTTGTCAGGACAGGCACCCCAAGCCAGCACCATTCCGTCGCAACGCAAGGTCGGGATGGTCAGCCTGGGCTGCCCCAAGGCGCTCGTCGACTCCGAGCGCATTCTCACGCGCCTGCGGGCCGACGGCTACGCGATGAGCCCCGACTACGCCGGGGCCGACGTGGTGCTGGTCAACACCTGCGGCTTCCTCGATTCCGCCAAGGAGGAGAGCCTTTCCGCGATCGGCGAGGCGATCGCCGAGAACGGCCGGGTGATCGTGACCGGCTGCATGGGCGACGAGGCGGAGCTGATCCGCGCGCGCTTCCCCGACGTGCTCGCGGTGACCGGCGCGCACCAGTACGAGGATGTGGTGGAAGCGGTCCACGAGGCCGCCCCGCCGAGCCAGGGGCCGTTCGTCGATCTCATTCCCCAACCCGGCGCGCTCAAGCAGCGAAGCGGTAGCGCAGAAGAATACGTGAAGCTGACCCCGCGCCACTACAGCTACCTCAAGATTTCCGAGGGCTGCAACCACGCCTGCGCCTTCTGCATCATCCCGCAATTGCGCGGCAAGCTCGCCAGCCGGCGGATCGACGCGGTGCTGCGCGAGGCCGAGAAGCTGGTCGCCGCGGGGACGAAGGAACTGCTGGTGATCAGCCAGGACACCAGCGCCTACGGGGTCGACATCCGCCACGAAGAACGCCTGTGGAAGGGGCACCCGGTCCGCGCGCATATGACCGACCTCGCCCGCGAGCTCGGCCGGCTCAAGACGCCGGAGGGGCAGCAGCCCTGGGTCCGCCTGCACTACGTCTATCCCTATCCGCATGTCGACGGGGTGATCCCGCTGATGGCCGAGGGGCTGCTGACGCCCTATCTCGACATCCCGTTCCAGCACGCGAGCCCGAAAGTGCTGCGCGCGATGAAGCGCCCGGCCAACGAGGCCAAGGTGCTCGAGCGGATCCGCATCTGGCGCGCGATCGCGCCCGACCTGACGATCCGATCGAGCTTCGTGGTCGGCTTCCCGGGCGAGACCGAGGAAGACTTCCAGTACCTGCTCGACTGGCTCGACGAAGCCCAGCTCGACCGCGTCGGCGCGTTCCGCTTCGAGCCGGTCGAAGGCGCGCAGGCCAACGCCCTGCCCGATCCGGTGCCCGAGGAGGTCAAGGAAGAGCGCTACGCAAGGATCATGGAAAAGACCGAGGCGATCAGCGCCGCGAAGCTCGCCGCCAAGGTGGGCCGCGTCCTCCCGGTGATCGTCGACGAGGTCGGCGAACCGGATGAGGACGGCGATATCGGCGCCACCGCCCGCAGCCAGGCCGACGCGCCCGAGATCGACGGCAATGTGTTCCTCCGCAACGTCGCGCCCGACCTGAAGCCGGGCGATTTCATCGACGTGGAAATCGAGGACGCCGACGCGCACGATCTGTTCGGGGTGCCGGTCTGAGGGCACCCGGAAGGTCACACGAAGTTCGGAATCTTCGCGCATGGGACGCATGGAAAGTTTCCGGAAATTCTTTGTTTTCCAGACACATGCGAGAAGCCTGCGAAAAAACTTCGCGAGGAGCAGCGATATCGACGGTTTGAAAGAGCCGCGCGGAGTGTGGCAGGCTTGGGCCGTGTAGGAAAATGGTTTCGCGCATCGCCGCGCGGGCGGCCTACGCAATCGCAATGACTTGTCGCCCCCGCCTTCCTTGGGCATGAGTTGGGACAAGGGGGGCCGATGAGCCAGCTGCTGATCAACCAGTACCGCGCCGAGCTTGACCGGCTGCGCGCCGTTTCGGGCAGCACCCGGGAAAGCGTGCTGCGCGAAGCCTTCAAGGATCTGCTCAAGGCCTGGGGCAAGAGCCAGGACCTCCAATTCATCGCCGAGCACGATCTGCTGACCAAGCAGATGACGCGCATCTATGTTGACGGTGCGCTGCTCCACGGCCTGCGCGTGCCTTTCGGCTATTGGGAAGCGAAAGACGAGAACGACGATCTCGACCGGGAGATCGAGGCCAAGTTCCGCAAGGGCTATCCGAAAGACAACATCGTCTTCACCGACGATGCGACCGCCGTGCTGTGGCAGGATGGCGCGGAAACGATGCGCGCGCATATGCAGGCGGACGACGACAGCCTGCTGAAACTGCTGACCCGCTTCTTCGCACACGAGCGCGCCGAGATCGCCGATTTCAACCGGGCGGTGAAGCAGTTCGCGATCGACCTGCCGAACATCCTTGGCGCGTTACGCGACCGGATCGCCGAGAAGAACGCCACCAGCCGCGATTTCGCCGCCGCCCTCGCCGCCTTCCTCCAGCACGCGCGCGACGCGATCAATCCGGCCGTCACCGAAGACGACGTGCGCGAGATGCTGATCCAGCATATCCTCACCGAAGACATCTTCGCCAAGGTGTTCGACAATCCGGACTTCCACCAGCAGAACAACGTCGCCGCCGAGCTGAAGAAGCTGGAAGACGTACTGTTCGACCGGGGCGAGAAATCCACCCTGCTGCGCGCGCTCGCGCCCTATTACGCCGGCATCGCCAGCACCGCCGCCCTGATCCAGAGCCATTCGGAAAAGCAGGGCTTCCTCAAGGCGCTCTACGAGGATTTCTACAAGGCCTACAACCGCAAGGCGGCCGACCGGCTGGGCGTGGTCTATACGCCGGGCGAGATCGTGCGCTTCATGATCCGCAGCGCCGACTGGCTGTGCGAGAAGCATTTCGGGAAGAATTTGATCGACCGCGGGGTGGAAATCCTCGATCCGGCCACCGGCACCGGCACCTTCATCGTCGAGCTGCTGGAGCACTTCCGCGGCAATCACGAGAAGCTGCGCCACAAATACAAGGAAGAACTCCACGCCAACGAAGTGGCGATCCTGCCCTATTACGTCGCCAATCTGAACATTGAGGCGACCTATCAGGCGATCACCGGGCAGTTCGCGGAATACGAGAATCTGTGCCTGGTCGATACGCTGGACAATGTCGATGCGCTGGGCATCCACGCGGGGCACCAGTTCGACCTGCTAGGCAGCCTTACCGACGAGAACATCGAGCGGATCAAGCGCCAGAACCGCCGCAAGATCAGCGTGATCATCGGAAATCCGCCCTACAATGCCAACCAGCAGAACGAGAACGACAACAACAAGAACCGCACCTATGCGCATATCGATAAGCGCATCAAGGAAACCTACATCAAGGCAAGTACGGCGCAGAAGACCAAGCTCTATGACATGTACGCAAGGTTCTTCCGCTGGGCGAGCGATCGGCTTGGCGATGAGGGAGTGCTGGCTTTTGTCACGAACCGAAGCTTTATCGACAGCAGAACGTTCGACGGGTTCCGCAAGATGGTGGCTCACGACTTCAGCGAAATTTGGATCGTCGACTTAGGCGGCGATGTTCGCGCCAATCCAAAACTCTCAGGTCCAAAGCATAATGTCTTCGGCATTCAAACGGGCGTCGCCATCGCGTTTATGACGCGCCGAAAGGGTTCAGCCGATTGCCAGATCAAATATGTTAGGCGACCGGAGGATGAGACAGCAGAAGATAAACTAAGCTGGCTGAGCGGTCAGGGCATCGACGCGTTGGAGACAGTGTGGATTCGGCCTAACTCCGACAATGATTGGTTGGATGTTGATCGGGTGGATGGATGGGAAGGGCTGATCCCTCTGATTAGCAAGCGAACCAAAGCAGCGACGCGAAAGACGGATGAACGCGCGGTCTTCAAGCTCTTTGCGAATGGTATCAAAACCAACCGCGATGAATGGCTTTATGATTGGGAAGACTCCGCGCTCACCGGGAAAGTCGACTTCTTTCTCAACCGGTTCAATGAGCAAGTTCGCTCGCGGATAAGGGATGATGACCGTCTTGATTATTCGATCAAGTGGAGCAGTTCACTCAAGACGAAAAAAAACGAAATTCAATTCCAGCAGCGGCATCTCACAACCAGCCTCTGGCGCCCGTTTACGAAGCTGAAATTTTACGCCGAACCGGATTTGAGCGATCGCCTTACCTCGCTTCATTTTAAGATTTTCGGCAATAATTTAAGAGCTTCAAATCTTTCGATTTCGTGCTCTGGCGGATCGTCCGCAAAACCTTTCCAAGTCTTAGGCATCCGTGGACTTGCGGATTATGAGGCAATAGAGAAATCCAATTTGATCTCCCGCTACCGTTATACCGAGACTAGCGAGCGCATCGACAATATCACCGATTGGGCGTTCAACAAATTCATCGTAGAATACGGCAAGAAGGCAGGTGTCACCAAAGATACGATCTTCCACTACTGCTATGCCGTCCTTCACGACCCCATCTATCGCGAAAAATATGCGCTGAACCTCAAGCGCGAATTCCCGCGCATCCCGTTCTATCCCGATTTCCGGAAATGGGCGGATTGGGGTGAGGCGCTGATGGCGATGCATATCGGCTATGAGGACGTCGAGCCCTGGCCCGTCGAGCGGATCGACACGCCCAATCCCAGGCGCGCCGAAGGCACCAGCCCGAAGCCGATCCTCAAATCGCTGCCCGAACAGGGCATCGTGCGCGTGGACGAGGATACACAGATCACCGGCATTCCGCCCGAAGCCTGGTCCTATCGCCTGGGCAACCGCAGCGCGATCGACTGGGTGCTGGATCAGCACAAGGAAAAGACCCCGCGCGATCCCACCATCCGCGAGAAGTTCAACACCTATCGCTTCGCCGATTACAAGGAGAGCATGATCGACCTGCTCGCCAAGGTGGTGCGGGTGAGCATGGATACGGTCGCGATCACCGATGCGATGCAGGCGCTGGACCGAGGCGGCTGGGAGGAAGCGGAATGAACGTCGAAGCGATCAAGAAGGACGATTTCTATATCCCGACCCTGCAGGTGCTGCGCGAGCTGGGCGGCTCCGCATCGATCGAGGAGATCGAGGAAAAGCTGATCGACCGCTTCGGCTTCACTCAGGACGATCTCGACATCTGCTACGCCACCAGCGGCGACAATATCGTGACCGACAAGATGTCCTGGGCGCGCAGCTATCTCAAATTTCCGGGCTTCGTTTCGAACGACAGCAAGGGCGTGTGGGTGCTGACCGAAGCCGGCCGCCTTGCCGCCGACCAGCCGCTGGAGACCGTGCGCCGACAGGTTCGCGAAGCCAAGGCGGCGCGCCGCGCTGAACAGCTCAAGGCCAAAGCCGCGCTGGCGCCGCTCGAAAACGCCGATGAAGACGCGGAGGAAAGCGCACTGGACTGGTCGGACACGCTGCTGACCAAGCTGCAATCGATCGAACCTTCGGCCTTCGAACGCCTGTGCCAGCGCCTGCTGCGCGAACACGGGTTTACGCGGGTCGAGGTGACCGGAAAATCGGGCGATGGCGGGATCGACGGCAACGGCGTGCTGCGCGTGAACCTCGTATCCTTCCATGTGCTGTTCCAGTGCAAGCGCTATAAGGGCTCGGTCTCCGCATCGACGATCCGCGATTTCCGGGGAGCGATGCAGGGCCGGGCGGACAAGGGGCTTGTGATCACGACCGGCACTTTCACGCCGGACGCCCGGCGCGAGGCGACCCGCGACGGCGCGCCCGCGATCGACCTGATCGACGGCGAGGCCTTGTGCGAATTGCTCCGGGAAGTCGGCCTCGGCGTCACGGTGAAGCCGATCACCACCTATGAGATCAGCGTCGACGAGAAATTCTTCGACGAGATCTAGCCAGCCGGAATCCCCGCGCAGGCAGGGACGTCAGGCAGCTGGGCGCTTTACCGCACGAGACCCCGGCCTGCGCCGGGATCGGTTTGGTCGGGGCGGGCAACTCGTCCCATCCCCGTCACCCCGGATTTATTCCGGGGTCCCGCTAAATCGGGATCGCGCAAAGGCGCAAAGAGGCCGAGCCAAGCAGCACTCTTTGCGGCTTTGCGGCTTTGTGCGGAAAATCGAAGAGAAAGCGGGACCCCGGAACAAGTCCGGGGCGACTAAAAATCATTCGCCGCCCCCATCCCTTCTCCACGCAAAGTAATCATCCACCGCCTCGATCTGCCCCGCATTCGGCGTCCCGATCACCTTCGTCTCCGCCCCGACCTTCAACACCGTCGGCTCACCCGCCGCATAGCGCGGCCATTCGGGCAGCCCCGCCCCGTTCGGATCGCCGGTCTTGGCGAAGTTGACCCAGTAGCCCTGGAGCTGCGCCGAGAGCGCGCGGTCGGCGTCGGTCCAGGGGGCGCGGCCGGGGCGGGTGTCTTCGTTGGCGAACACCAGCCCGACCTCGCTGCCGTGGCCCGAGCCATTGGGGTTCTGCGCGGTCGGGCGGTCGAAGTAATAGGTGTAGACCGGGGCCTTGCCGTAGTGCGCCTGCTGGCCGGCCCAGGCGTGGGTGTTCCATTCGAACACGGTCGCGTTCGCGAGGTGGCGGGCGGCGGCGGCGGCCTGCGCGTCGGTGGCGTGCGGGAAGGCGGCGAGGATTGCGTCCGCCTTGGCGCCGTAGCTGCTGCGGACCTGCTGTTCGAAGGCGGCGGCGGTGGTCTTCTGGCTGCCGAACACCGAGGTTTCGTCCGAGGTGTTGCCGATCAGCAGCGGCACGTCGTTGAAGCGGCCCTGCTGCCACAGCACATACTGGTCGCCCGGGACGATGTAGCCGTCCATCGGCGGCTGGCTGATCGGCGCGCCGGGCTTGCCCTGCGCTTCGAGCAGCGCGGCGGCGGGGAGCGCGCGGGCCTCGGCCAGCGAATGCGCGCCCAAGCCGTCGAGCCAGGCCTTGCCGCTCGCCTCCGCCATGCCGAGCGATATCGCGCGCGCGCCGCCGACCGGTTCGCGCTGCACCGGGGTGAAATTGCCGCCGCTCTCCGAGATCACCCCGCGGAACAGCCCTTTGGCGAGCGGCGAGGCGTTGAGCATGCTCACCGCGAAGCCGCCCGCGGAGTGGCCCATGATCGTCACTTTGCCCGGATCGCCGCCGAACCGGGCGATGTTGTCCTGCACCCAGCGGAGCCCGGCGATCATGTCGAGCAAGCCGTAATTGCCCGAGCCGTGGCCGCTTTCGGCGCTCAGTTCGGGGGTGGCGAGGAAGCCGAACATGCCGACGCGGTAGGCGATGCTGACGAACACCACGCCCTGCTGCGCGAAATGGGCCCCGTCGTAGAGCGGCACGCTGGTCGCCCCGCTGTTGAACCCGCCGCCGTAGATCCACGCGATCACCGGCAGCCGGTCGCCCGGCGCGTGGGCCGGGGTCCAGATGTCGAGATAGAGGCAGTCTTCCGAGGCCGGCGCGGTGCTGCCCATCTGCGCGAGGATCGGCCCCTGCATGCAGGCCGGGCCGAAGGCGACGGTGCGCTTCGTCCCGCTCCACGGCGCGAGCGGCTGCGGCGCCTTCCATCTGAGATCGCCGACCGGCGGCGCGGCGAAGGGGATGCCCTTGAATTCGGAAATGCCGTCGACCGTCTCGCCCGCGACGGTGCCGCCGGTGACCTGCGCGGTGGCGATTTCGGCCTGTGCCGGTGCGGCGAGTGCCAGCGTTGCCGCGAGGCCGAGTGCCCAGGTTCTCATCGATTTCCTCCTGTTCTTTCGCGGCAGTCTGGAGCAGCGGCGCGGCGCCGTCCACCGGGGGAATTGTCGCAAAGTGTCAGCGCAGCGTGCGGAAGGTGACCGAGCGCCGCGCGACCTCCATCGGCGCGATCGAGTGCTCCCACTCCTGCCGCACCGCGCCGCTGAGCAGATAGAGCGAGCGCGGCGGCAGCTCGACCGCGCGGCGCTCGAACCCGCCTTCGATCCGGCGGCGCAGGCGGAGTGTCGCGGGCGCGCCGAGCGACAGGCCGATCACCTTGTCGTAGTGCGGGCGGTCGCGGTGCCAGCCGATCCCGGCGCCGGGATCGTAGCGGATCAGCAGCGCCTGTTGCGCGGCCTCGGGCGCGACCCCGACCAGCGGGGCGAGCCGGTCGCGCAAATCCGCCAGCCATTCCGGCAGCGGCGACGCCTCGGCCACCCGGCCGCGGCGGTAATCGTAGCCGGAACCGTAGTTCGTCGTCAGCCGCTTGCCTTCCCACTGGCCGAACTGGAACGGGGCGAGCGGGGCGGCGTCGATCCGCGCGGCGATGGCGCGCTCCTCGACGGGCGCGATCGCCTCCTCGATCAGGACCAGCCCGGCGACCGCCGGTTCGGGTGCAAACAGGTCTCGCTGGCGCGCCATGCCTGCCTATATAGGAAGCCATGCGCCAATCGCTCGCCCGCCTCGAATTTCACACCGCCGGCCGCGGGCTGACCGAGATCACCCGCGAGGTGGCCGACTGGATCGGCACCACCGGGATCGCCACCGGGCTGCTGACGCTCACCTGCCTGCACACCTCCGCCTCGCTGTTGATCACCGAGAACGCCTCGGGCGCGGTGCGGCGCGACCTGCTCGCCTGGCTCGACCGGGTGGCGCCCGAGGGCGGGCATTATGCGCATGACGACGAGGGGCCCGACGACATGCCCGCGCATCTCAAGGCGGTGCTGACCAATCCGAACCTGTCGCTGCCGGTGGCGGGCGGGCGGCCGATGCTCGGCACCTGGCAGGGGATCTTCCTCGCCGAGCACCGCCGCGCGCCCCACCGCCGCGCGATCGCGCTGCATCTGCTCGGCGAATAGAAACTTAGGACGCGCAGCCGCGTTACCGCCCCATGCCCATCGACATCTCCGCCAGCTTCGACTTCGCCCTGCCCGCGCCGACCGACTGCCTGCTGCAGTTCGAGGCCGCGGTGCTGCCCGAGCAGGCGCTGCTGGGCGCGGACACGCGGCTCTCCGCCAGCGAGCATTTTGCGCGGGTGCCGGCGCAGGACGGGATCGGCGAGCGGATCTGGGTGCGGGCCGAGGGTGCGTTCCACGTCGAGTATACCGCCAGCGTCGAGGTGCGGCGCCAGCTCCCCGACCTCGCCCCGCTCGCCCAGCTCGACCCGCATTTGCTGCCGGGCGAGACGGTCGAATATCTGCTCTCCTCGGCCTATTGCCCGGTCGACCGGATGTACGCCTTCACCGAGGCCGAGTTCGGCGGCACCTTCGGCGGCGCGCGGGTCGCCGCGATCCGCGACTGGATCGCGCGCCACTTCGCTTACGAGCCCGGCGTGTCGGACGCGCGCACCACCGCGCTCGACAGTTTCGTCGAACGGCGCGGGATCTGCCGCGACTATGCCCATGTGCTGGTGACGATGGCGCGCGCCTCGTCGATCCCGGCGCGCTATGCCGGGGTCTACGCCCCCGGGGTCGAGCCGCAGGATTTCCACGCGGTGGCCGAGGTGTTCCTGGCCGATCCGGGCGGGATCGGCGGCACCTGGCTGCCGGTCGATGCGACCGGCATGGCCGAGCCGGGCGAGATGGTGAAGATCGGCGTCGGGCGCGACGCGGCAGACGTCAGCTTCCTGACCTGCTTCAGCCCCTGCGAGTTCGGGAACAAGCAGATCGCGGTGACCCGCAGCGCCGGATGAGCGCGCAATTGGGCGACTCGTATCGCGTTCAATTCGCTCGCATAAGGCCGCCACGGCGCTGTTGCTTGCGTTCGCCCGCGATGCTGGCCAAGAGATGCCAAACCTGTTAGCCATGCTGCGGTGCAGCAAGACTCTTCCGGCCGCCTCCAGCGGGAAAGGAACCGCGCAATCATGAGCTTCACGGCAGATCGCCTGCTGCTGTTCGGCGCCACCGGCGATCTCGCCCAGCGCATGCTGCTGCCCTCGCTCTGCGCGCTCGACGCCGACGGGCTGGTCGATCCCAACCTCAGGATCGTGTGCACCGCGCGCTCGGAGCACGACACCCACGAATACCGGCAGTTCGCCCGCGCCGCGCTGGAGAAATTCCTCCCGGCCGACCGCCGCGGCGGGGTCGCGACCTTCCTCAACCGGCTGCACTACGAATCGGTCGATGCCAACCAGCCCGACGAATTCGGCAAGCTGGGCGCCGCGCTGGGGCCGATCGGCGACGGGCCGGACCATGGCCTGGCGATCTTCCTCTCGACCGCGCCGAGCCTGTTCGAGCCGACCATCGCCGGGCTGGAGCAGGCCGGGTTGACCAAGGGCAACGTCCGCATCGGGCTGGAAAAGCCGCTCGGCACCGATCTCGCGTCGAGCTGCGAGATCAACGATGCGGTCGCGCATGCCTTTCCCGAGGAACGGATCTTCCGGATCGATCATTATCTCGGCAAGGAGACGGTCCAGAACCTGCTCGCCATGCGCTTCGGGAACATATTGTTCGAGCCGCTGTGGAATGCGGCGCATATCGACCACGTCCAGATCACGGTCGCGGAAACGGTCGGGCTGGAAAGCCGGGTCGATTTCTACGACGGCGCCGGCGCGCTGCGCGACATGGTGCAGAACCACATGCTGCAATTGCTGGCGCTGGTCGCGATGGAGCCGCCGTCGAGCTTCGACGCGACCGCGGTGCGCGACGAGAAGGTCAAGGTGCTGCGCGCGCTGCGCCCGGTCGCGCCCAACGAGGTCGTCACCGGCCAGTACCGCGCCGGGGCGATCGACGGGGCGGTGGTGCCGGGCTACGACGAGGAGCTCAAGCGCGACAGCGACACCGAGACCTTCGTCGCGCTCAAGGCGCATGTCGACAACTGGCGCTGGCAGGGGGTGCCGTTCTACCTGCGCACCGGCAAGCGGCTGTTCAAGCGCACCACCGAAATCCTGGTGCGCTTCCGCCCGGTGCCGCATTCGATCTTCGGCCGCGGCGCGACCGACAATCCCAACGGGCTGCTGATCGGCATCCAGCCGGAGGAGAACATCACCCTGTCGCTGGTCGCCAAGGTGCCGGGGCTCGACCGCGACGGGGTGCGGCTGCGCAAGGTCCCGCTCAAGATCGCGATGCCCGACGCCTTTACCGGCACCCACCGCCGGATCGCCTACGAGCGGCTGCTGCTCGACCTGATCGAGGGCCGGCCGACGCTGTTCGTGCGGCGCGACGAGGTCGAGGCGCAATGGCGCTGGATCGACCAGATCCGCGCGACCTGGGCCGAGGAAGACCTCAAGCCCAAACCCTATACCGCCGGAAGCTGGGGGCCTTCCGCCGCAATCGCGCTGGCCGAGCGCGACGGAGTGACCTGGCATGAGTAATCTTCACCCCACCGTCGCCAAGGTCACCGACCGGATCATCGAACGCTCGAAGAAGGGCCGCGCCGCCTATCTCGAACTGATCGAGTCCGAAGGCGGCAAGCACGCCGATCGCAACCGTGCGCTGCCCTGTTCCAACCTCGCCCACGGCTTCGCCGCCGCGGAGGAGGACAAGCAGTCGATCGCGACCCAGCGCGGGCCGAACATCGGCATCGTCAGCGCCTATAACGACACGATCAGCGCGCATCAGCCCTATGGCGCCTACCCGCCGCAGCTGAAGATCTATGCCCGCGAGGCCGGCGCCACCGCGCAGGTCGCCGGCGCGACCCCGGCGATGTGCGACGGGGTGACCCAGGGCATGGAGGGGATGGAGCTGTCGCTGTTCAGCCGCGACGTGATCGCGCTGGCGACCGCGGTCGGCCTCAGCCACGCGATGTACGATTCGGTCGCCCTGCTCGGCATCTGCGACAAGATCGTCCCCGGCCTGCTGATCGGCGCGCTGCGCTTCGGGCATCTCCCGGCGATGTTCATTCCCTCGGGCCCGATGCCCAGCGGGATCGGCAACAAGGAGAAGCAGAAGATCCGCCAGCTCTATGCCGAGGGCAAGGCGACCCGCGCCGAGCTGCTCGAGAGCGAGAGCAAGAGCTACCACGCGCCGGGCACCTGCACCTTCTACGGCACCGCCAATTCGAACCAGATGATGATCGAGCTGATGGGGCTGGTGATGCCCGGCTCGGTGTTCGAGAACCCCGGCACGCCGCTGCGCCAGCAGCTGACCCGCGCGGCGATGCACCGGCTCGCGGCGATCACCCGCGACGGCGAGGACTATCGCCCGATCGGCCACTGCGTCGACGAGAAGGCGGTGGTCAACGCCGCGGTCGGCCTGCTCGCGACCGGCGGCTCGACCAACCATGCGCTCCACATCCCGGCCTTCGCCCGCGCGGCGGGGATCGCGATCGACTGGGAGGACATGGACGAATTGAGCAAGGCCGTGCCGCTGATCGCGCGGGTCTATCCGAACGGCGCGGGCGACGTGAACCAGTTCCACCACGCGGGCGGCATGCCCTTCGTGATCCGCGAGCTGCTCGAAGCCGGATTGATCCATCGCGACATCGTGACGGTCGCGGGCACCGACCTTGGCGCATACGGCGAGGAGCCGTGGCTCGACGCGGGGACGCTCGCCTGGCGCGATCCCGGTCCCTCGGGCGACGATGCGATGCTGCGGCCGGTCGCGCAGGCCTTCCAGCCCGACGGCGGGATGCGGCTGGTCGCCGGCAATCTCGGCCGCGCGACCTTCAAGACCAGCGCGGTCGATCCCGAGCGCTGGACGATCGAGGCCCCGGCCCGGGTGTTCGAGCGCCAGGAAGACGTCGCCCATGCCTTCGCCGCGGGCGAGCTCGACCGCGACGTGGTGGTGGTGGTGCGCCACCAAGGCCCGCGCGCCAACGGCATGCCCGAGCTGCACAAGCTCACCCCGGTGCTCGGCGTGGTACAGGATCGCGGCTACAAGGTCGCGCTGGTCACCGACGGGCGGATGTCCGGCGCCTCGGGCAAGGTCCCGGCGGCGATCCACGTCACTCCCGAGGCGCTGGGCGGCGGACCCCTGTCGCTGGTCCGGGACGGCGACGTGATCCGCCTCTGCGGCGAGAAGGGCGAACTCTCGACCGCCGCGGATCTCTCCACCCGCCAGCCTGCCCCGGTCCCGCCGGCGGAAATGGGCACCGGGCGCGAGCTGTTCGCGATGTTCCGCAACCATGCCGACGGCGCCGAGCGCGGCGGATCGGCGATGCTGGCGGAGGCCGGCCTCTGATGACCGATCTCGTCGCGCTCGACATCGGCGGCACCCATGCCCGCTTCGCGCTCGCCTCGGTCGGCGGCGACGGGGCGATCCGGCTGGGCGAGCCCGAGACGCTCAACACCAGCGACTTCACCAGCCTCAAGACCGCGTGGGAGGAATTCGAGCGCCGCTCGTCCAAGCCGGTTCCGAACGCCGCCGCGATCGCCATCGCCGGCCCGGTGACCGGGGAAACGGTGCGGATGACCAACAACAGCTGGGTGATCCACACCGGCCGGATCGAGGAGCAGCTCGGAATCGACGAGGCGGTGGTGCTCAACGATTTCGCGGCCGTCGCCCATGCGGTGGCGCGCGCCGACGAGAGCCAGTTCGTCCATCTGACCGGGCCCGAAGGCGCCCTGCCCGCGAGCGGCACGATCAGCGTGCTCGGCCCCGGCACCGGCCTCGGAGTCGCGCATCTCTATCGCGACGGGGAGGGCGGATACCACGCGCAGGCGACCGAGGGCGGCCATGTCGATTTCGCCCCGGTCGATGCGATCGACGACGCGATCCTTGCGCGGCTGCGCAAGCTGCACCGCCGCGTCTCGACCGAACGGGTCGTGTCCGGTCCCGGGCTCGACGACATATACCACACGCTCGCCGCGATCGAAGGGCGCGCAGTGGCCGAGCTGGGCGACAAGGCTTTGTGGGAAGCCGGCCTCTCCGGCTCCGACAGCCTCGCCGCCGCGGCGGTGGAGCGGTTCTGCATGAGCCTCGGCTCGGTGGCGGGCGATTATGCGCTGGCGCACGGCGCCGCCGGGGTGGTGATCGCGGGCGGTCTGGGACAACGGCTGCGCGCCACGCTGCTGAAATCGGGCTTCGCCGAGCGGTTCCGCTTCAAGGGCCGCTACGAACAGATGATGGCCGGCATCCCGGTCAAGCTCATCACCCACCCGCAGCCGGGCCTGTTCGGCGCCGCGGCCGCCTTTGCAAACGAGCACTTCAAGTGAAAACCGATATCGAAACGATCATGCTGATGGCCCCGGTGATCCCGGTGCTGGTGGTCGACGACGCGGCGCAGGCGCGCCCGCTGGCCGAGGCGCTGGTGGGCGGCGGGCTGACCGTGCTCGAAGTCACGCTGCGCACCCCGGCCGCGCTGGACGTGATCGCCGAGATGAAGCAGGTTCCGGGCGCGATCGTCGGTGCGGGCACCGTCACCAACGACCGCGAGTTCGATGCGGCGATGAAGGCGGGGGCGGAATTCATCGTCTCGCCCGGGCTCACCGAAAGCCTCGCCCGGGTGATCGTCAGCCACAAGGTGCCCTACCTCCCCGGCATCGCCACCGCGGGCGACATCATGCGCGGGCTCGATCTCGGCCTGCAGCACTTCAAGTTCTTCCCCGCCACCGCGGCCGGCGGCATTCCGGCGCTGAAGGCGCTTGCCGCGCCGTTCGGCCAGTGCAAGTTCTGCCCCACCGGCGGGGTCACCCAGGCCACCGCGCCCGACTGGCTCGCGATCGAGCCGGTGCTGTGCGTCGGCGGAAGCTGGCTGGTGCCCAAGGGCCCACCCGATCTCGAAGCGGTCGCCGAGGCCGCGCGCAAAGCAGGAGAACTGGCACGATGAAGAGCGTTTCGGATCTGGTCGCCCGCCTCGAAACCTTGCGCGAGCGCACATCCGAAACACCGCTCTTCAATCCGGCCTTCCAGCTCAGCCTCGAACTCTCGCGCGAGATCGAGGCGGGAACGCTGACGCTCGACCGGGTCGGCGCGATGGTCGAGGAGCTGGAATGCGAAGCGCTCCAGAGCCGCGCCGCGCGGCTGCGGCGGCTGGTGGCTCCGGTCGGGATCGACGCCAACCTCGCGGCGTTCACCGCTGCGCTGGACCGCGAGCCCGACGACTTCTGGGAATTCCGCACCCGCTGGGAGCGCCCCCAGCTCCACGCGGTGTTCACCGCCCACCCGACTTTCCTGCTCGCTCCGGCTGAGACCGCCGCGGTCGCGCAGGCGGCGTCGAGCGACGGGCCGATCGACGGAGCGGTCTGCGCGGTGTCGCACGACAAGCCCGCGATCACGCTGACCTACGAGCACGAGGAAGCGCTCGCCGCGATCGCCCGCGGGGCCGAGGCGCGCGACCGGCTGGTCGGCGCGCTGCTGGCCGAGGCGGCCAGGCGCTGGCCGGGCAAGTGGCACGATTTCGCACCGCTGCCGTTCCGCTTCGCGAGCTGGGTCGGCTACGACATGGACGGGCGGACCGACATCAACTGGTACACCTCGGTCCAGTTCCGCCTGACCGAGAAGGCGCGGCGGCTGGCCGATTACACCGCCAAGCTGGAAGCGATCGATCCGGGCCATCCGCTGCTCGACACGCTGCGCGCCGCGACCGCCTGGTCGCAGGCCCGCGCGCAGGACTTCACCGCCGACTTCACCGATCCCGAGACACTCTCGGCGGTCGCCAACCGGCTGACCGCCGACGATCCGGCCAAGCTGCTCTCGCTCGCCCCGCTGATCGAGCAGTTGGAAACCGAAGCGCAAAAAGCACCGGACGAACGCGCGATCGCGCTCAAGATTCTCACCGCGGCGATGCGCGCCGACGGGCTCGGCGCGGGCTGGATCCACTTCCGGGTCAATTCGAGCCAGCTCCACAACGCGATCCGCCGGGTGATCGACCCCGAGGGCGAGCTCGATCTCGGCAGCCGCGGCGCGCTGGTGCGGCTGCGCGAGCTGCTCGCCGCCGCCAAGCCGCACCGCTCGAACTTCGCCGCGCTGGCGATCGAAAGCTCGACCGCGATCCGCCAGTTCCTCGCGATGGCGCAGATCCTGCACCATATCGACGGCGACGCGCCGATCCGGATGCTGATCGCCGAATGCGAACAGCCCTCGACCATCCTCGCCGCGCTCTATTTCGCCAAATTGCTCGGGATCGCCGACAAGGTCGACGTCTCGCCCTTGTTCGAGACCGAGAACGCGCTGGAAAACGGCGGGCGCCTGCTCGACGCGCTGCTGGCCGAGGAGGTCTATCGCGACTACGTGCGGGTGCGCGGGCGGGTGGCGATCCAGACCGGCTTCTCCGACGCCGGTCGCTTCGTCGGCCAGCTTCCGGCAAGCCTCGCGATCGAACGGCTGCAGGGCCGGCTGGCCGAGGCGATGGTCGCCAACGGGTTGACCGACGTCGCCGCGCTGATCTTCGACACCCACGGCGAGAGCATGGGCCGCGGTGCGCATCCGGCGAGCTTCCAGGACCGGCTCGAATGGCCGCTAAGCCCCTGGGCGCGGCGGCGCTTCATCCGCGCCGGGATTAGGCTCGAGCCCGAGGTCAGCTTCCAGGGCGGCGACGGCTATCTGTTCTTCGCCACGCCCGAGCTGGCGCTGGCGACGCTGACCCGGATCGCCGAGCTGCGCCCGTCGGAAACCGATCCCGACGCGCCGACCGACCTGTTCTACCGCCGCACCGACCTCAGCCTCGATTTCTACCGCGCGATCAAGGATCACCAGCGCGAGCATCTCGAAAGCCGCACCTACAGCCGCGCGATCACCGCCTTCGGGCTGGGGATGCTCAACCCGACCGGCAGCCGCGTGTCGCGCCGCCAGTCGGACATCTCGGCCGACCGCGAGATGAGCCTCAGGCAGATCCGCGCGATCCCGCACAATGCGATCCTGCAGCAGCTCGGCTATCCGGTGAACGTGATCTGCGGCGTGGGCACGGCGGCCGACGGCAATTACGAAGAGATAGCCGCGCTGCTCACCGGCAGCGACCGCGGGCGGCAACTGATCCGCATGGTCCGCGCGGCCAATGCGCTCGCCAGCATCAAGACCGTCGCCGCCTATGGCGAATTGTTCAACTCCGCCTATTGGGCCAGCCGCCCCTATCGCGGGACCGAGGCGCATCTGTCCGACGCCTGCGAGACGCTGGCCGAATACCTCGTGAAGGACGATAGGGCGGGCGTGTTCCGCCGGCTCGCCAGCCGCCTGCGGATCGACGCGCTCAAGCTGCGCCGCCTGCTCGACCTGATGCCCGAGGAAGCCGAGACGCCCGAGCGCGAGCCGGTCCGCCGCGGGATCGGGGTGCTGCAGGCGCTGCGGCTGGCGCTGATGCAGCACATGTTCATCCGCGCGGTCTCGATCCCGGTGTTCAGCCGCGCGAACGACATCAGCCGCGAGGACGTGCTCGAGATGGTCTTCACCCTGCGGGTCGACGAGGCGCTGGCGCAATTGCGGCGCGCCTTCCCGACCCACTTCCCCGCAATCGGCGATTTCGCGATGGACGAGCCGACCGACTATCCCGACGCGGCGGCGGGCGAAGGCTACGAATTCATCCAGCGCGACTTCGTCGATCCGATCGAGCAGGCGCACCGCCTGTCGCTGCGGATCACCACCGCGATCGCCAATCACTTCGGCGCGCATGGCTGATTAACCCTTCGCCGCCGCGCGTCCCGCGGCGAGACGCGGGCCCTGCCCCCTCTGGCATTCGGCACGCTTTTGGGGGCATAAGGCGCCGATGGACCCGGCAATCAAATGGATCGGCGGCATCAGCATCGCCGCCGCGCTCGCCTTCGCGGGCGCGACGGTCGCGGGCCGCGTCGGCGGCGCAGGCGAGGCGGCGCCGACGCTGACCGCCGAGGACGTGCTCAAGATGGACCGCCCGGCCCCATCGCCGGGCGCCTCCGCGGCCCCGGCCGCCGGGCTGGACCCGGTGTCGCCGGAGGAAGCCAAGGCGCCTCCCCCCAAGCCCTCGATCGATCCGGACGAGCCCTTCGTGATCAAGCGTGTGCTCGATATCAGGAACCCGATCAAATACGGCCAGTGGTTCTGGGACGACAAGGGCGTGCCGCCCGGCCCGCTGGTGATGACGGTCGATCTCGACGCGCGGGTGATCTCGGTGTTTCGCGGCGGCTACGAAATCGGCGCGGCGGCGGTGCTGCTCGGCACCGACGAATACCCGACCCCGCTCGGCCGCTTCCCGATCCTGACCAAGGAACGCCACAACGTGTCCGAGAAATACGGCAATGCGCCGATGCCCTGGACCCTGCGGCTGACCTGGGACGGGGTCGCGATCCACGGCGGCCACACGGTCGAGAACGGCTATGCCAGCCACGGCTGCATCTCGCCGCCCGACGATTTCCAGGCCAAGCTCTACGACATCGCGAAAAAGGGCGACGTGGTGATCATCACCCGCGGCAAGCGCACCGGCGTGGGGAAATCGCTGCTCGGGTAACCGCCGCTCCTCTGAAGAGGAGGGGGCAAAAAGCTCACTCCATCCCGGCGATCCGTCTCGGCGGTTCCTTGCGCAGGGTCCAGCAATCCTTGTCCACCCGCGCGACCACCCCACCCAGCGTCGCGTCCTTGCCGCGCTGGAGCTTGCCGATCAGTCCGACCACCGAGCTGACCCGCGGCTCGACCCCGAGCATGCCGATCGCGCGCACCAGCACGCGGGCGCGGATGAAGCCGGGCGCCTTCGGGCGATAGCGGATCTCGCCCTCCCCCACCTCCACGGCTTCCTCCCATTCGCGCTGGGTCACCCATTGCAGGATCGTCTCGGCCTCGGCGCAATGCGCGGCGCTGGCGGCGATCGCCGGCACGGCGAGCCAGTCGGCCGTCTTCAACGCTTCGCGGATCCGCGCGCGGTCGTATTTCGGATCGTCGTTGGAGGGATCCTGCGCCGGCTCCAGCCCCGAGCGCGCAACGATCCCCGCCAGTTCCTCGCGCCGCCAGCCGAGCAGCGGACGCAACAGCGCGAGCTGCGTGCCCGGCACCGTGCCGCGCGCGCGCACCCCGGCCAGACCGGGCACGCCGCTGCCACGGTTGAGCCGCATCAGGAAGGTTTCCGCCTGGTCGTCCGCATGATGCGCGGTCGCGAGCGCGGCCAGCCCGCGCTCCTGCATCCACTTGGCCATCGCCGCGTAGCGCGCGGCGCGGGCCTTGTCGTGCAGATTGCCCCGCGCCAGCCTGACCGGAAGGATCCGGTGCGGAATGCCGTAGGCGGCGCACAGCTCCGCCACCATCGCCGCCTCGGACCCGCTCTCGGGCCGCAGCCCGTGATCGACCGTCGCCGCCTCGATCCGCTCGGGGATCGCGGCCCGCGCGAGCAGCAGCAAGGCAAGGCTGTCCGGCCCGCCCGAAACCGCAAGCCCGAGCGTCTCGCCCTCGGGCCAGAGCTGCGCGAGATCGCCCGCGAAGCGCGCGATCAGACGATGGGGCAGCGCCTCAATTGCATTTCACCTTGGCGTTGTCGGCATGGTACTGCGCCTGCAGCCGGCCCGAGGCGATCGCCGGATAGACCTCGCCCATCTCGGCCAGCGCGATGCAGGCCTTGGCGGTGTCGCCCTTGATGATCATGGTCTCGGCCAGATAGAGCAGACTGTCGGGCGCGCGGTCGCCGGCCTTGTCGGCCTGGTAGTTCTCGAAGAACCAGCGCGCCGCTTCGTCCACCTTGCCATCGTCGAGATAGGCGCGGCCGAGCAGATTGCGGCCATAGCTGGCGCGCGGATGCTTGGGATATTTCTGCAAAAACAGCTGCAGCTGCTGCTCCGCTTCCGGATAGAACTTCGCATCCCACAGGCGGAAGCCGTAGACGTATTCGTCGTCGCCCGGATCCGCGGTGGCCGGCTTGGGGATTGCCTTGACTGCCGCGATCCGCGCGGCCGACGGTTGCTGCACCGGCGGGGGCGGCGGCGGGGCGGGCTTCGGCGCGGGTGCCGCAGCCGGCGTTGGTGTCGGCGCCGGCGTCGGCGCGGGACCATAGGCGACCGGCGGGGGTGCGACCGCCGGCACGGCATCCGCGGCGGGCTGGCGCTCGGCCGCCTCGACCGCGTCGAGCCGCGCGGCAAGCTGGCTGATCGCGTGGTTGTTTTCCTCGGTCTGCGCGGTCAGCTGGCGCAGCTGGGTCTCGAGTGAATCCAGCCGCGCGAGCACGTCGGTCATCGCGCTGGTCGAAGTTCCGGTTATCCCCGAATCCGCAGCGGCCTGTTGCGGCGTGGTCACCTCGGGCGGGAAGAACTTTCCGTCCCCGCCAGGAAACACCGTGCGCTGGAGCGCCTTGATCTCGCTCTCGATCTTGCGCAGCCGCGCGTCCTGATCCTGCGCATGGGCGAGCGAAGGCAGCAGGGTAAGGCCCGAACCCGCCAGCGCCAGAACCAAAATGCGCCGCTTGGCCCACCTGGTCACCATTTCCCAACCTCCTGTCATTTTCCGATCTCGCGCAGTCTGGCAAAGCGACGCCAAACCGCGGCTGAACACGCCCGCGCGATTTTAACCAACAGCGGATTCGCTTGTCGAGCCGAACCCCCGGTTAAGCTGTGGGCGATACCGCGGGCGCCGGTGCGGCTGCTGCCGGAGCGGCGGGCGCAGCCTCGCTCGCCGGGACGCCCGACTGCCCCGCAGCGGGGCGCGTAGCCCGATGCGTCGCCGAAGGTGCCGGGCTCGGTGTTGCCGAGGGGGCGGGCCGCGCAAGCAGCGCCGCGGCGGTCGCCGGAACTTTGCTCATGACCTTGTCCTTGTCCGCCAGGGGCGGAACCGGCTGACCGCCGACGGTGATCGACAGCGCGGTCGGCCGCGCAGTCGAGACCGTCACCCCCACCGCTTCTGCAGGCACGGTGTAGCTTTCGCCCTGCAGCATCTCGCCCTGCATCAGCTGATTGCCGGCGCCGTCGATGAACTTGACCCAGACCTTCGGCTCGAGTGCGGTGAACACCACTGCTCCGTTGGCCGCCGGCACGGCTGGCGCGGCGGGCTTGGGTGCCGGCTTGGGCTTGGGCGCCTCGCCCCCCGTCAGCCAGGGCAACGAGACCTCGGGATCGATGTAGTTGGTCCAGACGAAGGCACCCCCGCCGATGAACAGGATCAGCGCCGCCAGCGCCGAGAACCATGCCAGCCGCGCCGAGGGGACCCGCGCCGGATCGCCCGGCTCGAAGCTCATCGCGCGGGTGTCGCGCGGTTCGATCCGGCCAAGTTCCTCGCGCACCGCCTGAGCGACCTCGCTCTCGTCGAGCCCCAGCATCTTGGCATAGGTGCGCGAGAAGCCGACCGCATAGGTGCGTCCCGGCAGGGCGGCAAAATCGCCTGCCTCGATCAGCGCGAGATGCCGCTGGGTGATGCGGGTTTCGGCGGCGACCTGAGCCAGGGTCCATCCCTTCGCCTCGCGCGCCAGCCGCAAGGTCTCGCCCACGCCGACGGGAAGTTGGTACTGTTCCGCTGCGCCTTCTGGTTGCTCGTCCATTAACCGTCCCGTTCCGACCCGCGCGGCGCACAAAACGGGGCCGGGGCCATGAAGTCAAGCGCTTGATGCGGCGCACCATCGCACAAGCGGCGGAGCGAAGCGTCGGGCGGGTCAGTCGATCTCGATATTCCGCTCGCCGGCCCAGTCCTCCAGCGCGCGGCGCATGTCGGGCGGCGGGCTGGCGAGCCAGCCGTTCATCGCGGCGCCGATCTCTTCGAGATCGACCTTGCGCACCAGTTCCTTGATCGGCCCGACCCCGGCCGGGGTGATCGACAGGCGGCGGATCCCGATTCCGAGCAGCGCCAGCGCCTCGAGCCGGCGCCCGCCCATCTCGCCGCACACGGTCACGTCCACCTCCTGCCCGGCGGTAGCGACGACCACCCGGTGGATGAAGCGCAGGATCGACGGGCTGACCCAGTCGTAGCGTTCGGCCAGCTTGGGATTCGCGCGGTCGGCCGCGAACAGGAACTGGGTGAGGTCGTTGGTCCCGATCGAGAGGAAGCCGATCTTGGGCATCAGCAGGTCGAGCTGCTCGGCCAGCGCCGGGACTTCGAGCATCACTCCGTAGCGGATCGCCGAGGGCAATTTCTTCTTCTGCCGCCTCAGGAATGCGAGCTGGCCTTCGAACACCGCGCGCGCCGCATCGAATTCCCACGGCTCCGACACCATCGGGAACATCACGTTGAGCGTGCGCCCGGCCGAAGCTTCGAGCAGCGCCCGCGCCTGGACCTTCAGCAGGCCCTCGCGTTCGAGCGCCAGGCGCAGCGCGCGCCAGCCCATCGCCGGGTTCTCGTCGTTCTCCGAATGCTCGGAGCGCAGATAGGGCAGCGACTTGTCGCCGCCGATATCGACCGTGCGGAAGATGACCGGCCGCGGGTCGGCCGCGTCGAGCACGTCGCGGTAGAGCCGCGTCTGCCGGTCGCGCTGCGGCATGGCGGCCGAGACGAGGAACTGGAACTCGGTCCTGAACAGGCCGATCCCGTCGGCGCCGGTGAGGTTGAGGTTCGGGATATCGTCGCGCAGGCCGGCATTCATCATCACCATGATGCGGGTGCCGTCGCGGCTGAACGGCTCGACGTCGCGCAGCTTGGCATAGCCGGCCTGGCGCTGGCGGCTCTTGGCCGAGCGCTGTTCGAAGGCTTCGATCAGGCTCGGCGAGGGGCGCGCGGTGACGACGCCCTGATCGGCGTCGAGCAGCAGCAGATTGCCTTCGCGGATCTGCGAGCGCGCGTTGCGCACCCGCCCGAGCACCGGCACGCCCATCGCGCGCGCGACGATCACCACATGCGCGGTGAGCGAGCCTTCCTCGAGGATCACGCCCTTGAGCCTGCGCTTGTCGTATTCGAGCAGTTCGGCCGGGCCGAGATTGCGCGCGATCAGGATCGTGTCGTCGCGCAGGCCGGCGCTGGCCGCGGTGCCGATCTGGCCCGAGACGATCCGCAGCAGCCGGTTCGCGAGATCCTCCAGATCGTGCATCCGGTCGGCCAGCAGCGCGTCGTCGATCTCGCGCATGCGCATGCGGGTGCGCTGCTGCACGCGCTCGATCGCCGCCTCGGCGGTCAGCCCGCTGTCGATCGCCTCGTTGATCCGGCGGCTCCAGCCCTCGTCGTAGGCGAACATCTTGTAGGTCTCGAGCACCGCCTCGTGCTCGCCGTCGACGCCGAATTCGGCCTGGCTGGCCATCTGGTCGATCTGTTCGCGCATCTTGTCGAAGGCGAGATAGACCCGCTGGCGCTCGGCCTCGGTGTCTTCCGCCACGATGTGCTCGATCTTGATGCGCGGCTGGTGGAACACCGCGATCCCCGCGCCGAGCCCCTTGACCAGGGTGAGGCCGGAAAGCTGGTCGGGCTCGGACAGCGCGGCACCGCCCCCGGCATCCTCCGCATCGACCAGGCCGGCGTTGTCGATCATCTCGGCCAGCACCATCGCCACCGTCTGCAGCGCCTCGATCTCGACTTCCTCGTAGCGCCGCGGATCGACGTGCTGGACGGTCAGCACGCCCACCGCGCGCTCGCGCCGCACGATCGGCACGCCGGCGAAGGAGTGGAACTTGTCCTCGCCGGTTTCGGGGCGGTACTGGAATTCGGGATGCGCGGTCGCCTCGGCCAGGTTGAGCGTCTCGACATTGGCCGCGATCGTGCCGGTCAGCCCCTCGCCCACCGCCATGCGGGTTACGTGGACCGCCTCCTGCGCCAGCCCGCGGGTGGCGAAGAGTTCCAGCGCGCCTTCGCGCAGCAGATAGATCGAGCAGACCTCGCTATCCAGCGCCTCGCCGATCACGTCGACCACCTGGTTGAGCTTGCCCTGCGGGTGCAGGCGCGATGCCATCACCTCGTGAAGCCGGGTCAGGATCGATCGGGCGGCTTGGGCTGCGCTCATGCCGACCCGCCTATAGCACTATCGGCGCCAAGGGAATGCGGATCGGCGCGGATTGCGCCGTACCGACCGCGCGCCGCGCGTCAGAGCGCGACGATTTCCTGCTTGAGCTGGAGCTTCTGCTTCTTGAGGGTCTGGAGGATCGTGTCGTCGGGGGAAGGCCGGTTCATCTCTTCGCGAATTCTGCGTTCGAGACCATCGTGCTTGGTCTGCAGCGCGACGATGTGAGATGTTTCCATAGGGCGTTCTCCTTCGGCCTGAGGGGGAGCCCGAAAGCTCCCTCGGCGCGACTCGCCAGGCGGGGCGAAGCCGCGCGATTGTCATCAAATCATAATACTCGTAGATCGGCAATCTGCCGCGCTAACCAAACCCGGACAGCGCTTTTCGATGGGCCGAGACAGGGAGCAGCCGGGCGGTGACGGAAGAGGAAATGCGCAAACGGCTGGCTGCGCTGCGTATCGAACACCGCGATCTCGACGCCGCGATCGACGCGCTGACCGGAGCCGGTTCGCAGGACCAGCTGCAGATCGCCCGACTCAAGAAGCGCAAGCTCCTGCTGAAGGATCAGATCGCGATCTTCGAGGACTATTTGACGCCCGATATCATCGCGTAGCTGGTTGCACCCCAAACGCCGGCTGGGCACCCGCGCGTCAGGCGGACAAGAAACGTTCCGCTTAGGGACAGTCCACAAATGGCGCAGGAAAACCTGTGGCTTGCGGTGGCGAAGCGCGAGTCGGCCCGCTAGCGGTGACGGCTGATGACTGGTCCGACCGACATAAATCCGCACATCGTGGAAGCGCTCTACAACGAGGCGCTGCTCCTCGCCGACGAGGCACGCTCGGCGTTCGACCTGTCGGGCCGGCTCGACGATGCCAGCCAGGACGAGGACCTCGCGCGCATCGCGCTCTCGTGCGAGGCGCTGCGCACGACCACGCGGATGATGCATGTGATCGCCTGGCTGCTGAACCAGCGGGCGTTCTTCGCGGGCGAGATCACCCAGCTCCAGCTCCGCCGGCACGGCCGCCTGCCGGCCAAGGCGACCCGCGCCGATCCCGAACAGCTCGCGCTGCTCGATCCGGCGCTGCGCGGGCTGATCGGCCAGACCGAGCGGCTCTATGCCCGGATCGAACGGCTCGACACCGCGTGGCAGGACAATTTCCGGATGCAGCCGAGCGCGGTTCACCGCCTGCGCGAACGGCTCGGCGACCGGGTGAGCTCGCTCTAGAGCCGCGCCGCCGCGATCGCCCTGCCCCACCGGGCCAGGCGCTCCGCGCGCACCGCATCCTCCATCGCCGGCCCGAAGCGCGTGACGCTGCCGCGCATCGCCTTCGCCGCCTCGTCGAGCGAACCGAACAGGCCCTGCCCCAGCCCGGCCAGCATCGCCGCGCCGAGCGCGGTGGTCTCGACATTGGCGGGGCGCTCGATCGTCAGTTGCAGGATGTCGGCGAGATCCTGCGCCATCCAGCCGTTGACGCTCATCCCGCCGTCGATCCGCAGCACCGACCAGGCCGCGCCGTCCGCCGCGAAGGCGCCCGCGAGGTCGTGGGTCTGCTGCGCCATCGCCTCGAGCGCGGCACGGGCGATCTCGGCCCGCCCGGTCGCGAAGCTCAGCCCGGTCATCACCCCGCGCGCATCGGGCTCCCACCACGGCGCGCCGAGCCCGGTGTGGGCGGGCACGATGCAGACCCCGCCGCTCGACTGGACCGACCGCGCGAGCATCTCGGTCTCGGCCGCTTCCCTTATCAGGCCGAGCGAATCGCGCAGCCATTTGATCAGGCTGCCGGCGACGAACATCGAACCCTCGATCGCATAGCTGCGTTCGCCCCCGAGCTGGCACAGCACCGTGCCGAGCAGGCGGTTGCGCGAGCGCGGCAGCGCGCCGCCGGTGTTCGCAAGCACGAAGGCCCCGGTGCCGTAGGTCGCCTTGGTGTCGCCGGGCGAGAGGCAGCCCTGGCCGATCGTGGCCGATTGCTGGTCGCCCGCCATTCCGGCGATGGGGATCGGATGGCCGAACCATTCGGGCAGCGTCGCGCCGAACGCACCGGCATTGTCGGTCACCTCGGGCAAGGCCGCGCGCGGAACCCCGAACAGCTCGCACAGGCCTTCGTCCCAGCTCGCGCCTTCGAGCGGCAGCAGCAGTGTGCGGCTGGCGTTGCTCGCGTCGGACAGATGGCCGCCGCCGGTCAGCTTGAACACCAGCCAGCTTTCGACCGTGCCGAGGGCCAGCCGGCCGGCCCGCGCCGCCTCCGCCACCGCCGGCTCGTTCTCGATCAGCCAGCGCATCTTGGTGCCCGAGAAATAGGGATCGAGCAGCAGGCCGGTCCTGTCCTGCACCGCCGGCTCGTGCCCGGCCGCGCGCAATTCGGCGCAGCGGTCGGCGGTGCGGCGGTCCTGCCACACCGGCGCGTGGGCGAGCGGCTCGCCGGTCTCGCGGTCCCACGCGACCACCGTCTCGCGCTGGTTGGTGATGCCGATGCAGGCGATCCGCTTCGCCCCGCCCGCCTTGCGCACCATCTCGCGCGCGCAGGCGAGCGTCTTGTCCCAGATTTCGCCGGCATCGTGCTCGACCCAGCCGGAGCGCGGGTAATATTGGGTGATCTCGCGCTGGGCGACCCCGTGGACGCTGCCGTCGGGCGCGAACAGCATCGCGCGGGTCGAGGTGGTCCCTTCGTCGAGCACGAGGATGAATGGTTCGGCCATGGCAATCCGGTCTCCGCTGCGCCATATGCCCGCCATGGCGCTGCCCCCGCAACCCTGGCCGACCGGCATTACCGAAGAAATGGAGCCGCTGGTGCGCCGGGTGCTGGCGCCCAATGCCTCGCCCTATACCTATACCGGCACCCAGAGCTACCTCGTCGGCGCGGGCGACGGGGTCGCGGTGATCGATCCGGGGCCGGACGATCCCGCCCATCTCGCCGCGCTGGAAGCCGCGATCGGCGAGGCGAAGGTCGTCGCGATCTGCTGCACCCATACCCACCGCGACCACTCTCCGGCCGCCGCTCCGCTGAGCGAGGCGACCGGGGCGCCGATCGTCGGCTGCGCGCCGCTGGTGATCGAGAGTGGCGAGCCACGGGTCGATGCCCCGTTCGACAAGACCTACGCCCCCGACCGGGTGCTGGCCGACGGCGATAAGCTCTCCGGCCCGGGCTGGACCCTCACCGCCATCGCCACCCCCGGCCACACCTCGAACCACCTCTGCTTCGCGCTCGAAGAGAGCGGCGCATTGTTCAGCGGCGATCACGTGATGGGCTGGTCGACCAGCGTGGTGGTGCCGCCCGACGGCGACATGGCCGACTACATGGCCAGCCTCGACAGGCTCTACCGGCGCGAGGACCGGATCTACTACCCCGCCCACGGCCCGGCGATCGGCAATCCGCGTCAGCTGGTGCGCGGGATGATCGGGCACCGCCGCCAGCGCGAGCGGCAGATCCTGGAGCTGCTGGGCGAAGCGCCGCGCGCGATCCCGGCGCTGGTCGAGCGGATGTACAAGGGCCTCGACCCGCGGCTCCACACCGCCGCCGCGCAATCGGTGCTCGCGCATCTGATCGAGCTGGAACGGCAAGGGCGCGTAAGGCGGGAGGGAGAAGGCTGGAAGCTGGCCGCTCCCGGATAACCGCCTCCACCGGACCGGAAGACGGGCGCCCGAATTGACTCGGTAACAGTTCGGGCGCAGCCTTCGCCATCATCGGCTTGCAGGGGGGATTCTCGAGCCATGGCCAGCATTGCGTCACCCGAACCGTCCGCGCTGCAGCGGGAGCGCGCGTTCTTCTTCTACATGGCGCTGGCGGTCCTCGTCACCGTCCTGGCCGGCTTCGGCTTCTTCTTCGCGATCGGCGCGTCGAGCTTCGGCGCGCCGTGGTGGGTGCATCTCCACGCCCTGTCGATGGGCACCTGGGTGCTGCTGTTCGTCGCGCAGAACACGCTGGTCTATCGCGGCGAGGTGTCGGCGCACCGCAGGCTCGGCGTGTTCGGCGCGGTGTGGAGCCTGTGGATCTTCGCGCTCGGCTTCGTGGTGACCGCGATGGACGTGCGCTCCGGCCGCGTGCCGCCGTTCTTCCAGCCGAGTTTCTTCCTCGTGATGGACTGGCTCAACATGGTCGCCTTCGCCGGCCTGGCCTGGACCGCGATCCGCCTGCGCAGCCGCTCCGACTGGCACAAGCGGCTGATGCTCGGCGCGACGATCAACCTGATTTCGGTCGCCTGGGGCCGGCTGATCCTGCCGCTGCTGTTCGACCAGCGCGGCATGTGGCTGGTGACGCTGGCGCTGCTCGTCTATTTCGGGGCGATGGCGCTCTACGACCGGCGCACGCTCGGCAAGGTCCACCCGGCGACCCTCTGGGGTGCCGGGGCGCTGCTCGCCTGGGTGACGCTGAGCTTCGCCACCGCGAACCTGCCCCCGGTGCTTGCCCTGACCGCGCAACTGGCGGGTTGATCGCGCGCGCGTTCGGGGCCATCTGCGCTCCATGAGCGCCGAGACCAAACCGCCCGCCGGAGCAGACCTGCTCGCCGAGATCGACCGCCTGCGCAAGGAACGCAACGCAGTGATCCTCGCGCATTACTACCAGAAACCCGAGATTCAGGACCTCGCCGATTTCGTCGGCGACAGCCTGGAGCTCAGCCGCAAGGCAGCCGCGACCGATGCCGAGGTGATCGCCTTCTGCGGGGTGAAGTTCATGGCCGACACGGCCAAGATCCTCAGCCCCGAAAAGATCGTCGTGCTTCCCGATCTCGATGCCGGATGCAGCCTCGAGGATTCCTGCCCGCCCGAGAAGTTCAAGGCCTTCCGCGAAGCGCATCCCGACCATATCGCGCTGACCTACATCAACTGCTCGACCGAGGTGAAGGCGCTCAGCGACATCATCGTCACCAGTTCCAGCGCGGAATCGATCCTCGCGCAGATCCCGCCCGAGCAGAAGATCATCTTCGGGCCCGACCGGCACCTGGGCGGCTACCTCTCCCGCAAGTTCGACCGCGAGATGCTGCTGTGGCCGGGCGTGTGCATCGTCCACGAGGCCTTCAGCGAAACCGAGCTGATGAAGCTCAAGGCGCAGCATCCCGGCGCGCCGGTGGCCGCGCATCCCGAATGCCCGCCGGCGATCATCGATCACGCGGACTACGTCGGCTCGACCAGCGGCATCCTCAGCTTCGCGAAGACCTTCCCCGGCGACACGCTGATCGTCGCGACCGAGCCGCACATCATCCACCAGATGCAGAAGGAGCTGCCGAACAAGACCTTCATCGGCGCGCCCGGCGCCGACGGCAACTGCAACTGCAACATCTGCCCCTACATGGCGCTCAACACGCTCGAGAAGCTCTACCTCGCGCTGCGCGACCTGCAGCCGCGGATCGAAATCGAGGAAGGGCTGCGGCTGGCGGCCAAGAAGAGCCTCGACGCGATGCTGACAATGGCGAGCGGGACCGTGGGCAAGGGGGATCTGGGAGCGCGTTCCTGACCACGGCGCTGCCTAGTTCTCCTGGACCTGGCTCTCCACCGCGGGCTGTTCGGCGTCGAGATCGGCCGCGTCTTCCGCGGCCTGGCTCTCGTCGATCGTCACGCCGCTGGCTGCGGCATGGGGAACGGTCTTCATCAGCGGCGGCTGCGAAGTCACCGTTTCGAGCGGAAGCTGCTTGTCGCTGATCGTCCCGTCGAGCACCTTGCCCGAGGCGATCCGGTTGTCCTCTTCCTTCTTCTTGTGGCACGCGCCGAGCAGCAGCGCCGGCACCGCCAGCGGCAGGATCAGCAGGGCGGGACGGATCTTCATGCGCTTCACTCGACCTCCGACGGCGCCAGGGCGGCAAGGAAATCGCCCGCGCGGCGCCGCAATGCCTCATCCCATACCGGTTGCGCAACCGGAACCCCGAGCCGGGCCATGCTGGTCACCCCGAGATCGGCGATCCCGCAGGGCACGATGCCCGAGAAATGCGTCAGGTCGGGATCGAGATTGACCGCGAAACCGTGCATCGTCACCCAGCGGCTCACCCGCACCCCGATCGCCCCGATCTTCGCTTCGCTGCCGTCGACGTCGCGGGTCCATATCCCGACCCGCTCGGGCACGGCCCAGGCCTCGACCCCGAAGTCCGCCAGCGTCGCGATCACCCAGCCTTCGAGCGCGTGGACGAAACGGCGCACATCCTTTCCGCGCCGCGCGAGGTCGAGCAGCACATAGCCGACCCGCTGGCCGGGTCCGTGATAGGTGTAGCGCCCGCCCCGCCCGGTCTCGATCACCTCGAAGCGCGGGTCGGTCAGTTCCAGCGGATCGGCGCTGGTTCCCCCTGTGTAGACCGGCGGATGTTCGAGCAGCCAGATCAGCTCGCGCGCCTCGCCCGCGCGGATCGCCGCGAGCCGTTCCTCCTGCCGGGCGAGCGCCTCGCGATAGGCGAGCGGCGCGGTTTCGGCGCGCCATTCGATCCCGGAAGGCAAATATTCGACCATCCGCGATTGCGTGGCCGCATCCGGCGGGTTTATCAAGCCCGCCACGGAAGCGATTTTGCTGCGGAGGGGAACGGATGCAATTCGACATGACGCGCGCGTGGAACGACGCAGTGGCGCGGATCAGCGCGAACCGCGAGGTGCTGCTGATCGTAGCGGGGCTGTTTTTCTTCCTGCCCTATGTCGTGTTCATGCTGATGCTGCCCGGCGCGGCGGCGATGATCCCCTCGGGCGGCGCTACCGATCCGCAAGAGGCGAGCCGTATCCTGCTGTCGTTCTACGGCAAGATCTGGTGGATCGTCCTGTTGCTGCTGGTCGCCCAGAGCATCGGCACGCTCGCGCTGTTCAGCCTGCTGACCGATCATCGCCGGCCGACCGTGGGCGATGCGCTGAAATTCGGCCTGATCGCGCTGCTGCCGTTCCTCGGCATGCAGATCCTGCAATCGCTGGTGCTGGTCTTCGCACTGGGCATCCCGCTCGGCGCGGCGATCGCGAGCCAGTCGACCGCGGCGATCGTGCTGGTGGCCACCGCGGCGATCGTGGCGATGGCCTATCTGTTGACCAAGTTCTCGCTCGGCACCGCGGTGATGGCGCGCGAGCACGTGCTCAACCCGGTCGCGGCGCTCACGCGTTCGTGGAAACTGACCAAGGGCAACAGCCTGCGGATCTTCCTGTTCTACTTCCTGCTCGGCGTGGTCGCGGTGGTGGTGTCGATGGTCGTCTCGACCGTCGTCTCGCTGGTGCTGATGCTGCTCGGCACGCAGGCGATGCTGTTCGGCAGCGCGCTGGTCTCGGGCCTGACCAATGCCGTGTGGGTGCTGCTGTTCCTTGCGGTGCAAGCGGCGATCCACGGGCAACTGGCCGGCGAATCCCCCACAAGCCTCAACGATACTTTCAGCTGAACCGGCGGCCCGCGCTGCGGGTCAGTCGGCCTTGTCCTTCCACGCCCAGGCGAGCACGCAGGGCAGGATGTTGAGCGGTTCGAACCCGTCGTCGATCCGGTCGAAATAGCGCGCGCAGAGATTCCGCGCGGCCTTGCAGAACTGGTAGGTCAGGAAGGCGCCGCCCGGGCGGATCACCCGCTGGGTGGCGGCCGCGATATTCGGGCCGACGCCTTCGGGCAGGGTCGAGAAGGGCAGGCCCGACAGCACGTAATCCGCATGGTCATGGCCGTGGGCGCGGACGATCTCCTCGACGTCCTCGGCCGAGCCGTGGACCGCGATGAAGCGCGAATCGCGGATCGTGCGCTTGAGATAGTCGATGAACAGCGGGTTGGTGTCGATCACCAGCAGCGTGCCGTCGCGCGGCAGCCGATCCAGCACCGGGCGGCAGAAGGTGCCGACGCCGGGGCCGTATTCGACGAACAGCTTCGTCTCCGCCCAGTTCACCGGGGCAAGCATCTTGCGGATGGTGAAACGCGACGAGGGAATGATCGAGCCGACCATCACCGGGTGTTCGAGGAAGCCCTGGAAGAATACGCCCCAAGGGCCGAGCAAATCGCGAACCTTGCGTTTCAACCTGTCGGACCTGCGTTCCCGAGTGAGCTCGTAACCTGACATGAAGGCCCGCTTCCCCTTTGCTGTCCCGACCGGGGGACCAAATTTGCGTAACCTCGCGTTCGCAAATCCGTAGTCCATTTGCAAGGATTGCGCGCCGCCCATCCGCCGATCCGTCGTGGAATGGGACACGAAGCGTGGCTGGCAAGCGATGAAATGTCAGAGGATTGCGTGGATTCGCTCGGGCGGACGGCACAGGCGCACGCCCTTTTCGGTCTCGACCAGCGGCCGCTCGATCAGCCTGGGATTCGCGACCATCGCCGCGATCACGGTCGCATCCTCCGCCGCGGTCAGCCCGCGCTCGGCAGCGTCGGTGCCCTGGGTCCGCAGGCCCTCGCGCGCTTCCATGCCGGCGTCGCGATAGAGCTGGGCCAGCTTTTCGGCCGAGGGCGGATGCTTGAGATAGTCGACCACGGTCAACTCGATCCCCGGCGTCGCGCGCAGGGTTTCGAGCGCCTGGCGCGACTTGCTGCAGCCCGGATTGTGCCAGATGGTGGCCTTCACGCCGTTACGCTCCCTTGTCCGCGCGCATCGCAGGGACTGCCCGTTCGGCATCCTCGGCGCTGATCCCCGGCGCAGGGGCCGCGCTGATGGTTTCCTGCCGCAGCGCCACCCGCCCGGCGCGCTGGATCGCCCGCGTCAGGCGCGGATAAACTCCGCAGCGGCACAGGTTCTGGATCGCGGCCTCGATATCCTCCTCGCTCGGCGCGGCATTGCGCTGGAGCAGCGCGGCCGCCGCCATCACGATGCCGGGGGTGCAGAAGCCGCACTGGATCGCCTGTTCGGCCACCATCGCCTGCTGCACCGGGTGCGAGCGGTCGCGGGCGAGGCCCTCGATCGTGGTCACGAAGCGCCCCTCGGCCTCGGCGATGGTGATCAGGCAGCTGCGCAGCGCCTCGCCGTCGACGATCACCATGCAGGCGCCGCAATCGCCGACACCGCAGCCGTATTTGGTGCCGGTGAGATTGGCTGCGTCGCGCAGCGCCCACAGCAGCGGGGTCTGCGGATCGATGTCGAATTGCACCGGCTTCCCGTTGACGGTCATGCTCGACATGGCGGTTCTTTCGGTGGCCTCAGTCGCGCCAGCTCGGGTCGATCGTGTCGATCTTGCGCTTCCACGCCTCGAAGTCGAGCACGCCGAAGCCCGCGCGCAGCATCTTGTCGCGATCCTGCTGGTGCTTCTCGATCACCGCGTCGGACACGCGGATCGGCGTGCCCAGCGCGGCGGTCTTGACCTGGATCTCGCAGGCGCGCTGGAGCATGTAGTATTTGAGGAACATCTCGGGCAGCGTCTCGCCCATCACCACCGGCCCGTGGTTGCGCAGCATCAGCACGCGGTGGTTGCCGAGATTGCGCACCAGCCGCTCGCCCTCTTCGGCATTGACGGTGATGCCCTCGAAATCGTGATAGCCGATCCCGCCTTCGAAGAAGCACGAATAGAAATTGGTCGGGGTCAGCCCCTCCTCGCTCGAGCACACCGCCATCGTGTCGGGCGTATGGGTGTGAACGATCGCATGCGCCCAGGAGAGCTCCTTGTGGAACACCGAATGCTGGGTGAAGCCGGCCAGATTGACCCAGTGCGGGCTGCCGTCGAGCTTGTTGCCCTCGCTGTCGATCTTGATCAGGTTCGACGCGGTCACCTCGGACCACAGCAGCCCGAACGGGTTGATCAGGAACGCCTCTTCGCCGGGCACGCGCAGGGTGATGTGGTTGTAGATCGACTCGCACCAGCCGAGGTGGTCGAAAATCCGGTAACAGGCGGCAAGATCCTGCCGCGCCCTCCATTCCGCCTCGCTGCATTCGTAGCCGGTCTTGAGCTGGGTGGCCATGTCACTCTCCGTTTATGGGGCGACCTTATCCCCTCGCCTTGCCTTAGTCACCCCGGATCGCCCGGCTACCCCACTCCGTCATCCTGAACCTGTTTCAGGATCCATTCCTCGATTTGTCCGGAGAGAAGAAGCGGGCACCGCCTAACCCCGAAGTCGCGCCCGGTTCGAACCTCAGCGCGTCAGGCGCGATGGATCCTGAAACAGGTTCAGGATGACGGGTCTGTAAGGGTGACTCCTGTCGCCACACCAACCCTTGGTTGACTTTGCCCCGCCGCATGGCAAGCCGTCCGCTTCCAAATGCGGGAATCGCGCGAACCAACGCCGCCCGCTCCTGTGGAGGGGATCGAGATGACCAAGCAGCTGGGCTACGGCCAGCCGATGGAAGGCATTGCGCAGACCGCCTTCATCGTTCCGGACCTGCACGCCGCAATCGATCATTGGGTCAGCAACTGCAAGGCGGGGCCGTTCTTCGTGCTTGACCACTTCCTGGTGCCCGGGCAGAACTACCGCGGCGCGGAATCGCAGGCCGACATCACCATCGCGATGGGCTTTGCCGGGCACATGCTGATCGAGCTGATCCAGCCGCTCGACGACCACCCGAGCGTCTACAAGGAGACGAAGGAGCATCGCGGCTTCGGCTTCCACCACTTCGGCCTCGCCTGCGCCGACGTCGACGCGTCGAGCCTCGAATACCAGAAGCGCGGCTATGTCGAGGCGTTCCGCGCCTCGGTGCCGACCGGGGGCGAGGTGGTCTATCTCGACGACGGCAACGGGCCGCAATGGGGTTTCCTCGAGCTGCTGCCGGTGACGCCGGGGATGGACGAGACCTTCACGCGCTTCTGGCAGGCATCGCAGGATTGGGACGGCAGCGACCCGGTGCGCTCGTTCCTATAAGGATTTGATTTGGGAGCCCGCCGAGACGGGTGACGGGAGACAGGACAATGCAAGCGACAGCAACTGGCGACACTGGCGCCGATACCGGCACGACGACGCGCAATTCCACCGGCTACCAGGCGTTGCTGGTCGGGCTGCTGAGCCTCAATTTCGGGATCGTGTTCTTCGACCGGAACTCGCTCAACTTCCTGATGCCCTTCGTGCAGCCCGAACTGCACCTGTCGAACAGCCAGGTCGGCGCGGTCGCGGGCATCTTCAGCTTCATCTGGGCGATCGCCGCCTTCGGCGTCAGCCGCGTGTCCGACGTGGCCGGCAACCGCAAGCTGCTGCTGGTGATCGCGACGGTGGCCTTCTCCGCCTGCTCGTTCCTGACCGGCCTCGCCGCGAGCTTCGCGATGCTGATCGGCGCGCGGATCATCATGGGCATCGCCGAAGGCGGGGTGATGCCGATCAGCCATGCGATGGTCGCGAGCGAGGTCTCGCCCAAGTATCGCGGGCTGGCGCAGGGGATCGCGCAGAACTTCGGCTCGAACTTCTTCGGCAGCTTCGTCGCCCCGGTGGTGCTGGTCGCGCTGGCCGAGCATTACGGCTGGCGCAGCGCCTTCTACATCGCCGGCATTCCGGGCATCGTCAGCGCCGCGCTGATCTGGTTCCTGCTCAAGGAGCCCGAGAAGGTGGCCGAGCCCGCCCCGGCCGCGCCGAAGAAATCGACCGGCCAGGCGGTGGGCGACTACATCAAGGCGGTCGGCGAGGCGCTCAAGATCCGCAACGTGTTCATCTGCGTCGCGATGGGGATCGTGCTGGTCGCCTACCTGGTGATCACCTGGGCCTTCATGCCGCTCTACCTCACCCAGGTCCGCGGCTATTCGCAGACCGACGCGAGCTGGCTGATGAGCGTGCTCGGCATTTCGGCCACCATCGGCAGCTTCGCCACCGCGGGCCTCAGCGACGTGCTGGGGCGGCGGCCGGTGATGATCCTGTGTCCGTTCCTCTCGCTGCTGCTGCCCTTGGGCGCGATGTATTACCACGGACCCTATGTCGGGATGATCGCGATCTTCTTCGTCGGCTGGGCGCTCAACGGGATCTTCCCGCTGTTCATGGCGACCGTGCCTTCCGAAAGCGTCCCTCCGGCGATGGCGGCGACCGTGTTCGGCCTGTGCATGGGCAGCTGCGAGATCATCGGCGGCGCGGGCGGCCCGGCGATCGCCGGCGTGGCGGCGGACGCCTACGGGTTGCAGGCGCCGCTGTGGATGATGGCGGGGCTGACCTTCGTCGGCTTCCTGTTCGCGCTGTTCCTCAAGGAATCCGCCCCGGCCGTGCTCGCCAAACGCGGAGCGGCAGCCGCCTGACTCCGCTTGCCTAGCGATTTGCCTTTGGGCAGTGTCCCTCCCGGCCGAGTCACGCCGAGATGACCGGCCGGGAGAGAGACATTGCCTGAAGCACCGACCACCGAGCCCTGGGCGGGCACCCCGCCCGTTCCGCACATCTTCCGCCCGGGCGCGCTGCCCGAGGCCTATATGGCCAATATCGCCGAGGGCGACGAACGCTTGTGGGTGCCGATCGGGCGCCCCCATGTCGAGGACGTGTTCTCCAAGCCGGTGTGGATCAGCCCGACGCTGAACATGTGGGCCGACGTGCTGATGGCCAAGAAGCCCTGCATCGTGAACCGGCATTACCATCCCAAGCCGATCTGGGCCTACACCATCAGCGGCAAGTGGGCCTATCTCGAGCACGAATGGACCGCGACTGCGGGCGACTTCATCTTCGAGACCCCGGGCGAAAGCCACACGCTGGTCTCCTACGAGCACGCCGATCCGATGAAGGTGTTCTTCGTCGTCTCGGGTCCGCTGATGTGGCTCGACGAGCAGGGCAATTCGGTCGGCCATTACGATGTGTTCGACTATATGCGCGACGCCCGCGCCCATTATAAAGAGGCCGGGATCGCCGACGACTATCTCGACGGTCTGATCCGCTAGGAGCCGTTGGGAACGATGCATGGTCCGCTGCAGCATTACGCGACGAGCGACGTTCCCGATGCCCGCAAGCTTGCCTATTGGAACGATCTCACGGGCGAGGCCTATTCGGGCAGCTCGGTCGAATGCCGGCAGGATTTTCACGGGCGGATGTGGAGTTGGACGGTCGGGGGACTGCGCATGTTGCGCCCGCAGACCGAAGCCTGTCGGGTCACCCGCCAGGCCAGCGCGAGCGAGGCCGACAAGGTCATTCTCCACCTGCACCACCGCGGCGGCGGCCGCTATCGCCACGATCGCCGCGCGATCGAGATCACCGCGGGCGACATGGTGCTGTGCAATTCCGCAGACGGCTACACGATCGACCTGACCGCGCACGATACGCTGGCGGTCGAGTTCTCGCGCGATGCGCTCGGCCTCGCCCCGGCGGTGATCGACAGCCGGATCGGGACGGTGATCGACGGTACTCGCGCCGAGGTCAGGCTGCTGCACGATTTCCTGCTCTCGCTCTGGCGCCAGGTGCGTTGGCAGGGCGACAGCCTGTCCGGCGAGATCGACCGGGTGTTTCTTTCGCTGGTCTCGCTCGCGCTCGCACCCGATGTCGGCGAGCCTGCCCCGGTGGGCAATGTGATGGAGCGCGTCGCGAAGATCGTCGCGGCACGGCTCCACGAACCCGACTTCGGGAGTTACGAGCTCGCAAGCGAGGCGGGCCTGACGATGCGGGCACTGCAGAAGGCCTGCGCCCGGCGCGGGACCACCCCGACCGGCCTGATCCAGTCGGCCCGGCTCGATTGCGCGGCAGAGCGGCTGGCGGTCGATTTCGAAGCCTCGGTCACCGAAGTCGCCTTCGAATACGGCTTCAGCGACAGCGCCTATTTCAGCCGCTGCTTCCGTCAGCGTTTCGGACGCTCGCCGCTGCAATGGCGGCGTGGCCGATGAGGGGGCGAACGGGGGCGCTTTTGTGCAAATCGCGGGCGCGCGGGTGCAAGCAGTGCCTGCCCCGACCTGCTAACAGGCACCACACCGCCGGGTAAGGTGCAGAGCGCCTCGGACCCGGTTTTCTGAGAGGACTTTTCCGATGGCAAGCGTAATGAAGGCCCCGCCCTCGACCAAGAAGGCGATCGTCGACGTACCGTTCAACTACCGCGAACTGGTGGCCCGCACGAGCCCCGGCGGGCGCTATATCGACATGGAGACCGATGCCGACAGCCCGTGGGTGCCGTTCGGCGAGACCGCGGCGATCAAGCACCTGAGCTTCGACGTGCGCAGCAACACCTTCTCCAACGTGCTGTGGGTCAAGGGCCCGGGCGTGGTCGGCACGCATTTGCACCGCGGCACTATCACGATGGTCTGCATCACCGGCAGCGTGCGCTATCTGGAATACGACTGGGTCGCGACGCCCGGCGGGCTGATCCTCGAGGTTCCGGGCGAGAGCCACACGCTCGTCACCGACCACCCGGAGGGCTGCAAGCTGTTCGGCTGGATGCAGGGCCCGATCGAGTTTTACGACGAGAACGCCAATTTCATCGAGACGGTCGACGTGTGGTGGATGATGAACCACTACGAGAGCTACTGCAGGGAGCAGGGCATTCCGATCAATCCCAAGCTGTACCTGTAAGGATCCCTGCGATGGCAACGCTGACCGCTCCCCCGTCGAGCGCCTACGAGATCGTCAAGATTCCCGAACCCTTCTCCGCGCTGATCGGCCGCCGCGGGCAGGAGGGGACCTATGTCGGCTCGTCCGAGGAGGAAAGCCCGTGGGTCCCCTTCGGCGACAACGCCGCGATCCGCCACCTCTCCTTCGACGTGCGCCAGAACACCTATTGCAACATATTGTGGATCAAGGGCCCCGGCGTGATCGGCACCCACCGCCACCGCGGGCCGGTGTGGGCGATCGGGCTGGAAGGCAGCTTCCGCTATCTCGAATACGACTGGGTCTGCCGCCCCGGCGAATTCATCACCGAAACGCCGGGCACCGCCCACACGCTGGTGACCGACGATCCCAACGGGATGAAGGCGCTGTTCTTCATGCAGGGCGCGAACGAGTTCTTCGATGCCGAGGGCAATTTCGTCGAGACGCTCGACGTGTGGTGGTTCATGAACCACTATGAGACCTACTGCCGGGAAAATGGCCTGAAGATCAACGAGCAGCTCTACATCTGAACGGAGCGGCGGGAGCGGATATGAAGACACTCGACCAGTTCGACGTGACCGGGCGCTCGGCCCTCGTCACCGGCGCCGCCAGCGGCCTCGGCCTCGCCTATGCCGAGTGCATGGCGGAAGCCGGCGCGAAGGTGACGCTGACCGACATCGACGCTGCAGGCGCCGAGCGCGAGGCCGCCCGGCTGCGCGCCGAAGGCTACGATGCACGGGCCGACCGCTGCGACGTGTCGAAGCTCGACGAGGTCGCCGCTGCGATCGACGCGCATGTCGCGGCCTATGGCGGGCTCGACATCTGCTTCGCCAATGCCGGGCTCGACGTGGGCAACGGCTTCTGGTCCCCCGAGGGCGACCGCAATCCGGCGGGGCAGATCGACGTCTACGATCCCGAGCGCTGGTACAAGTCGATCGGGATCAACCTCACCGGCGTGTTCCATACGGTGCGGGAGGCGGCGCGGGCGATGAAGGCGAACACCGAACGCCGGGGCGGCGCGATCGTGATCACCAGCTCCAACGCAGCCGAAGTCAACGAGGCGATCGTCGGCGTGCCCTATATGGCGGCCAAGGCAGGCGTGAAGCACTTCATGCGCCACGCGGCCTATGAGCTTGCGGCCTTCGGCATCCGCGTCAACGCGATCGCGCCGGGGCCGTTCGTGACCAATATCGGCGACGGCTGGGTCAAGAAGAACCCGGCCGCCAAGGCGGCGTGGGACGAGCTGGTCCCGGTCGGGCGCATGGCCGAGACCTACCAGGTCAAACCGCTCGCGCTGCTGCTCGCGAGCGACGCCGGCAGCTACATGACCGGCAGTCACGTGATGATCGACGGCGGGATGCAGCTCGGGCCGGTCAAGCCGCTGAACGATGGATAGCCTCCCCGTGCCGGGGAGGATTTGAGAGAACACAATGCGCGCTGTAACCTTCCAGGCCCTCCACACCCCCCTCGCCTACGAGACCCTGCCCGATCCGACGCCCGGCGAGGGCGAACTGGTGGTCAGGATCGGCCGCTGCGGGATCTGCGGCAGCGACCTGCATATGACCGAGGATGCGGCCTATGGCTGCAAGCACGGCGACGTGCTGGGCCACGAATTCGCCGGCGAGGTGGTCGCGCTGGGCAAAGGCGCGGAAGGCTTCAGGACCGGCGAGCTCGTCTCGGTCAGCCCGCTCAAGAGCTGCGGGCACTGCGTGCATTGCCGCAAGGGCGAGGTCCAGTGGTGCGCGCAATTCGGCCTGCAGGGCGGCGGCTATGCCGAATTCGCAGTCACCCGGCCGAACCAGTGCGTCAAGCTGCCCGAGGCGCTGACCCTCGCCGACGGCGCGATCATCGAGCCGCTCGCGGTGGCGCTTCACGGGGTGAACCTTTCGGGCATCCGGCCGGGCGACAGGGTGCTGGTGCTCGGCGCAGGCCCGATCGGGCTGGCGACCGCCTTCTGGGCGAAGCGCGCGGGGGCATCGAAGGTCGCGGTGCAGGACATCAGCGACTTCCAGCAGCAACGCGCGCTCGACATGGGCGCGGACGTGTTCGTGGTCGACCCGGCTGACCCGATCGGCGGCGCCGAACGCGCGCTGGACGGCAAGGCGGACATCGTGTTCGAATGCGTCGGCCTGCCCGGCCTGATCGCGCAGGCGGTCGACCAGCTGCGCAACCGCGGCACGATTCTGCTGCTCGGCCTGTGCACCAAGCCCGACACCTTCAACAGCTTCGCGATGCTGAGCAAGGAAGTGCGGCTGGTCACCAGCGCCTTCTTCACCGTGCAGGAATACCGCGCCGCGCTCGACGCGCTCGCCGCCGGCGCGATCGAGCCGCGCCTGCTGGTGACCGACACGATTGCGCTGGAAGCGGTGCCGGAGGTCTACGAAAGCCTGAAGCAGCGCACCAGCCAGTGCAAGGTGATGATCGCGCCCGGGTTTTGAGAGTATCGGTCGTGGATTGATCTTCGGCGATCTCTTTGAGCGGCCGCCGAATATGATACGCATCAATGACCAGGCGGCCGGGGCAAGGTTTGTCGGCCGGGAAAACTTTCCGGAGGCAGTCGATGAACATCGAGAATTGGCGACAAACAGGGATACTCCCGATCCTCGCCGCATCCGCATTTTTCTCTGCGGCGAGTCCCGCCCTCGCCCAGAGCGGCGAGCAGCCTGCCGACGACACCGCCGAAATCGTGGTTATGGCGCCGCGCTCGATCACGCCGGACCTTCCCCAAAACGAAGACAAGCCGCGGCAAAAGGCAGTGATCTCGATCAGCATGGCGGCACGCTTCGAAGATCTCGACCTGAGCAAGCCGGAGAATGTGGACCGGCTGATGGTTCGGATCCAGTCGGTCGCGCGGGACGCATGCGGCTACCTCGACCGCCTGTATCCGCTCGATGTGGACCCCGAGTGCAAGGCAAAGGCGGTGGCGAATGCCATGCCCCAGGCGCAAAAGGCCATTGCCGCGGCCGCCGCTCATCAGGGGTCCTGACGCGGTCAAGCGAAGCGACGAGCCCATGCGCACCCGCCTGAGCATCTGCCGCAAGAAGGCCCGCTATCCGAGCTATGAGGCTGCTTTGGTCGTCGCGCGCAGTGCCGACATCGAATTGCGTCCCTACCCCTGCAACCAGTGCCGGCAGTATCACCTGACCGGCCGGCTCAAGGGCAAGCGGATGCCGCGCGAGCGCTGAGGCGCTAGGCCGAGATTTCCCAGAAATCGCCGTCGTTGCGCACGATCGTGCCCAGCCGGCGGTCGTCCTCCCACAGCGTCGCGCGGCGGGCGCCGAGCTCGCGTTCGAGCAGGGGAAAGGCGGCGCTGGTATCGACCGCGTCGAATTCGATCCGGCGGGTTTCGCCTTCGCCGGGGGACTCGTCGCTGCCGCCATCTTCGAGCAACAATGTGAATTTGCGCATGGTGCGCTCCTGTCTTTTTTGTTCGTAAAAACAGGATCTTACAAGATCCGACCGCTGAGCCTGTTCATTCTGGAGCGGCGCGTGGCTGCCCCAAACGGACAGCGAGAATGCTGCACACCATACACACCTAACCTTGGATAGCAAGGGAGCGCCTCACTTTATCTTTTATTTTCAATGGTATGATTTAGCAAAATCGGCTTCTTGCCGAGCAGCAGACGTATACTGCCAAGGCCGTTGCCACAAAAAATGAGTAAGTAGCGCCGAATACAAACTTGGCGTCTTGTCAGCTAAAAGCCTCGATCCCATATCCGCGCCAGGAGACAACAGCGGAGACCGTGCCGTGAGCGATCTCGCGCGCGAACAGCGCCTGCAAATCATGTTGAGCGAGGAAGAGCTGAAGGCGATCGACGACTGGCGGTTCGACCGCCGGATGCCGACCCGAGCGGCCGCAGTGCGCGAATTGCTGCGCCGCGGCCTGGCCGCCGATGGCTTCCTTTCCGCCAATGCCGGCGAGAAGTCGCAGGGCTTCGGGGTAATCTCGAACGAGCGCGGAAAGGACCAAGGCGGCGGGGGCTAGAGCCGGAAGGCCGGCATCACCTCGCGCGCGAACAGCTCCGCCGAGTGCGTCACTTCCGCGACCCGCATTCCGCCGAAGGCGAACCAGCCGACCATGTAGTTGACCCCGCGCGCGACTTCCTGCGCAACGAAGGCGCGCACCGTTGCGGGCGATCCGGCGCAGCAATTGCCCCGCGCCTGCAATTCGTCCCAGCTGTCGGGATAGGCGTCGGTCAGCGGGCGGGGATAGCCGCGCTCGATCCAGAGCTGCGCGAAGCTGTCGCGCCAGCGCAGGTAGGCCGGGCGGGCGATCGCGAGCGCCTGCTCGTCGGTCTCCGCCACGACCATGTGCCGGCTGATCCCGACCAGCGGCAGCTCCCCCTCCGGGCGCCCGGTCTCGCGCCAGGCCCGGCGGAACGTCTCGGTCACCATCCGCACCCGCTCGCCATAGGCCAGGGTGACGATGTTGATCCCCTCGCGCGCGGCCCAGGCGATCGATTCCGGGCTGCCCGCGCCGTACCACAGCGGCGGATGCGGCTGCTGGACCGGCTTCACCCGCATCGGCACGCGGTCGAACCGGTAGTGCGGGCCTTCGTGGGTCAGCTCGTCGGAGGTCAGGCCCTTGCGCAGCACGTCGAGGCTTTCCTCGAACAGCGCGCGCTGGTCGTCCATCGCGACCCCGTAGAAGCCCATCTCGATCAGCGAGGCCCCGCGCCCGACCCCGAGCTGCAACCGCCCGTTCGAGAGCGCATCCAGCATCGCCACTTCCTCGATCAGCCGCAGCGGGTGATAGATCGGCAGCAGATAAACCAGCGGTCCGAAGCGCAGGCTCTTGGTGCGCTGCGCCATCGCCGCGAGCAGCACCGAGGGCGACGGCGCGCGGCCGAGCGGCGTGCCGTGGTGCTCGGCGACGTGATAGGCGTGAAAGCCGCAGCGGTCGTAGACCTCGGCCATTTGCAGCCGATCCTCGAGTTGTTGCGCGAGGCTTTGCCCGTCGTCATCGACGTGGTCGAAAATCCCGAATTTCATGCCCTCTCCGATTTTTCGGCATCATGCCCACCCCCAGCCCCTCCCGCAAGCGGGAGGGGGGCGAGACTTGCCGAACCGCAGGCGAGGTTGGTCGCAGCCGGGTGGGCGGCTACGCCCAGCGCTTCGCCAGCTTGACGAACAGCGTGATCAGCAACGGCACCAGCACGATCGACAGCACCACCTTGGCCAGCGCCTGGCCGAGGATGAGGTCGCCGATCGGGCGCACGCCGGCGAAGCCGATGGTGATGAAAATCATCGTGTCGACGATCTGGCTGAGCATCGAGGCGACCGCGCCGCGCACCGCCAGCAGCCGCCCCTGCGCGCTGGCGAGCTTTGCGAAGATCAGCACATTGAGCGTCATCGATACGCCGTAGGAAATCACCCCGGCGACCATCAGCCGCGCGCTCTGGCCGAGCACGATCGGGAAAGCCGCCTTGGCCGGCTCCCACATTCCCGCATCGGTCGGCAGCTGGATCACGATCCAGGTCAGCACGATCGCGGTGACCAGCGGGATGAAACCGAACCGCACCAGCCGGTCCGCCGTGGCGCGGCCGTAGAGCTCGGCGACCGCGCTCGACAGCGCGACCAGCATCAGGAAGGGGAAAATCCCGGCCTCGACCGCAAGCGGCCCGAGCCCGACCTGCTTCGAGCCGAGCACCCCGGCGGTGCAGGTCATTCCGCCATACAGCAGCGCAAGGGCGAAGAGCGGACGCGGGAGCGATATCTCGGACGAAGACGATGCCATCCGCCTTGCGTATTATGCACTGCGGCAAATGAAAAGTGGTTGAGCGCGTAACCTGTTTGACCTTCGCGCGAGGGCCGACGCATAGTCGCGCCGACCGGGGATTCGTTCCTTGCTGTGAAAGGGGCACAGGCTTGCTGATCAACCTCGCAGGGATCGTCGCGATCCTCGCCATCGCCTTTCTGCTTTCGAACGGCAAGCGGCGCATCCGCCTGCGCGTGGTCGGGGCGGCCTTCGCGCTGCAGGCCGGGATCGCGGCGCTGGTGCTGGCGACGCCCTGGGGGCGGATCGTGATCCAGACCATGGCCAACGGCGTCTCCGCCCTGCTGTCCTATGCCGGCAGCGGGACCGAGTTCCTGTTCGGCGCGCCGAAGGACAATCCGCTCGCGGGCAGCTTCGCGCTCGGCGCGCTGCCGGTGATCGTCTTCTTCGCCGCGCTGGTCTCGATCCTCTATTATCTCGGGATCATGCAGCTGGTGGTCCGCTGGGTCGGGGGCGGGATCGGCTGGGTCACCGGGATCGGCAAGGTCGAATCGCTCGGTGCCGCCGCCAACATCTTCGTCGGCCAGTCGGAAAGCCCGCTTGTGGTGCGGCCCTATCTCGCCGCGCTCGCCCCCTCGGGAATCTTCACGCTGATGACGGTGGGGATGGCCGGGGTCGCGGGCACGATCCTTGCGGCCTATGCCGGGGTGCTCGGGCCGAGCTACCTGCCCTATCTGCTTGCAGCGGCCGTCATGTCCGCGCCGGGCGGCATCCTGATGGCCAAGATCATCATGCCCGACGAACTGCCGACGGCACCCGAACCGGAAGAGGTCAGGTTGCCCAAGAACCGGATCAGCGCCGAAGGCCCCGCGGCGCTGACCGAAGGCGGCGAAACCCCGCACGAGGTTGCCGCCGCCGAAACCTTCGAAGACGGGGTGCGTCCGGCGAACATCATCGAAGCCGCTGCGCAGGGCGCACAGACCGGGGTCAAGCTGGCGGTCGCGGTTGGCGCGATGCTGCTCGCCTTCGTCGCGCTGGTCGCGCTGGCCAACGGGCTGCTCGGCGAGTTCGGCCATCTGGCGGGGATCGAGGGGCTGACCTTCCAGAAGCTGCTCGGCTATGTCTTTGCGCCGGTGATGTTCCTGCTCGGCATCCCCTGGAACGAGGCGCAAGTCGCCGGCGGCTTCTTCGGGACCAAGGTGGTGCTGAACGAATTCGTCGCCTTCATCGATCTCGGCGGAGACATGGGCGCCACGCTGTCCGACCGGACCCGCGCGATCGTGACCTTCTCGCTGTGCGGCTTCGCCAATTTCAGTTCGATCGCGATCCAGATGGCGGTGACCGGCGGGCTCGCGCCGAACCAGCGCCCGGTGATCGCCAAGCTCGGCCTGCGGGCGCTGGCGGCGGGCTCGCTCGCCAATCTGATGAGCGCGGCGCTGGCCGGGCTGTTCCTGTCATGAAAGAGGTCGCAACCGTCTCGCTCGCGCGGCCGCTGGAGGAAGTGGCCGACGAACTCGGCATGAGCTTTCGCGAATGGGGCTTCGCGGTGGTGCGCGATCACGGCATCCCCGCCGAGCTGGTCGCGCGGGCCTGGGACCTGACCCGCGAATTCTTCGCGCTGCCCGAGGCCACCAAGCGCGCCTATCACATCCCTGGCGGCGGCGGGCAGCGCGGCTATACCCCGTTCGGTACCGAGCGCGCGAAGGATGCGCTGGTGCAGGATCTCAAGGAGTTCTGGCACGTGGGCCGCAGCCTGCCGCCCGGCGATCCGCTGGAAGCCTTCATGCCGCCGAACCTGTGGCCCGCCGAGGTGCCGGAGTTCCGCGAGACCTTGCAGCAACTCTACACCGCCTTCGAGACCGCTGGCGGGCGGGTGCTGCAGGCGATCGCGCTGCACCTCGGGCTCGACCGGCACTGGTTCGATGGGCCGATCGAAGACGGCAATTCGGTGATGCGCCTGCTGCATTACCCGCCCTTGCCGGAAGGCGCCCCCGAGGGGGCGATCCGCGCGGCCGCGCATGGCGACATCAACGCGATCACCCTGCTGCTGGGGGCCGAGGAGGCCGGGCTGCAATTGCTTTCGGCCGGCGGCGAATGGCTCTCGATCCATCCGCCCGAAGGGGCGCTGGTGGTCAACATCGGCGACATGCTCGAACGGCTGACCAACGACCGGCTGAAGTCGACCAAGCACCGGGTGGTGAACCCGGTCGGGGAAGCGGCACGGCGGGCGCGCTATTCGATGCCGTTCTTCCTTCACTTCCGCCCCGACTTCACGATCGAGACCCTGCCGCAGTGCATCGATGCGGAGCATCCAAACCTCTATCCGGAGCCGCTATCGAGCGACGCCTTCCTGCGCCAGCGGCTGCGCGAGATCAATCTGGGGTGAGTCGCGCCAAGGGACGTTGCTGCACCGCGGCAATTTGCCGCCGCAGCCCGGTGGAAACCTTGGGGAAAACTACGGCCAGCGTGAAAAATTCGACTTGTTGCATTGCGGCAACAAAGGACAAAAACTCCCGCTAAATCAAGCGTTAGCACGCTGCGCCGCAACAATCGGAGCACACAAGTTGCGGCTGTAACGATACGGTCACAAAACCGACACGGTTGCGACCCGAGGCCCCCATAGGGAATCTGCATTTCCAGGCTTTTACAGGGGAGCCCCTTCCAATGAAATTGAAGTACCTTCTGGCCGCCAGCGTCGTCAGCCTGTCTGCCGGCGTGATTCTTCCCGCTCCGCTCGCGGCGCAGGAAACCACCTCGGCGGTCACCGGGCAGGTGGTCGATGACAACGGCAACGCCGTCGCCGGAGCGACGGTCACCGTCACCCATGTTCCCTCGGGCACGACCTCGGTCGGCACTTCCAACGCCTCGGGCAGCTACACGCTGCGCGGCCTGCGTCCGGGCGGGCCCTACACGATCACGGTCGATGCCAGCGGCTATGCCGAGCAGACCGTCAACGACGTCTCGCTGACGCTGGGCGATGTCACCAACGTGCCGGTGCAGATCACCGGCAATGCGATCGTGGTGACCGCCGCCGCTGTCGGCGCGAACAACCAGGTCCGCGGCTCGCAGTCGAGCTACGATTCCGACCAGATCAGCGACATCGTCTCGGCCCGCCGCGACGTGCGCGACATCATCCGCCGCGACCCGATGTCGGCCTACAACCCGAACATCGGCGGCGTGACGATCGCCGGCGGCAACATCCGCACCCAGCGCTTCTCGGTCGACGGCCTGCAGCTGCAGGACAGCTTCGGCCTCAACTACGGCGGTCTCCCCTCGACCCGCGGCATCGTCTCGATCGAGGCGATCGACCAGCTCACCGTCAAGGCGGCGCCGTTCGACATCTCGGAAGGCAACTTCCAGGGCGGCGCGGTCAACGTGGTGCTCAAGTCGGGCACCAACGACATCCACTTCAGCGCGTTCCACACCTGGGGCGGCGACTGGGGCACCGGGAATTTGACCCGCGACAACCAGACGCTCCCGAGCGGCACCAAGAAGGTCGGCAAGACGACTATCCTCGATTTCCGCAACTGGGGCTTCAGCCTGTCGGGCCCGCTGATCGAGGACAAATTGTTCGTCGCGGCGACCTATGAATACCTCAGCGAAGGTGCGGCCAACACCTACGGCACGACCGACGGTTCGGCCGCGAACACGGTGCCCGGGCTGACCCAGGCGCAAGTCGACAACGTGATCGATATCTTCAACTCGGCCGGCTACGACGACTACAACGTCGGCAACGTTCCGGGCGCGCTGTCGGAAGTCGACAAGAAGGGCTCGATCAAGGTCGACTGGAACATCACCGACGGCCAGCGCTTCACCGCGACTTATATCCATCACGAAAACTCGCTGCCGAACTTCGCCACCGGCGCCGCCACCGGCAGCAGCAGCACCTCCACCCCCTACATCCAGCTGCAGTCCAACCAGTACAAGCTGAGCGAATTCACCAACGCCGTGTCGGGCCAGTTGAACTCGCAGTGGACCAGCAACTTCTCGACCGAACTGCGCGGCGCCTACAAATACTACAAGCGCGGCCAGGATGCGTGGTCGGGCGCCGACTATGCCCAGTTCGCGGTCTGCCTCGATCCGACCAGCCAGGGCGGCTATTACGATCCGGCAAACGCCTCGGCCACCGCCTCCGCGACCAAGTGCACGGACACGCCCACCGGCGTCCCGATCGTCCGCATGGGTCCGGACACGCCGCGTCAGGCGAACCTGTTCCACAGTTACCAGACCAGCTTCACCGCCAACGCGCAGCTCGCGCTCGGCGATCACAACATCAAGCTGGAAGGCGACTTCGTCCGGACGCGGATCTACAACCTCTTTATCTACGGCGGCTCCTCGCTTTCGGCGGGTGCGACCGGCGGTGCGAACGGCGCGTATTATTTCGACTCGCTCGACGATTTCCAGAACCGCGTCGCCAACGAACTGTCGCTCAACGTTCCGACCACCGGCAACAAGGCCGATGGCGCGGTCGACTGGGCCTACAACATGTTCACCGTCGGCCTGCAGGACACTTGGCGTCCGTTCAGCAACTTCACGATCAACGCCGGCGGCCGTTACGACTTCTACACCTCGGACAAGCCCGAGCTGAACAGCTCGCTTGTGACCCGCTATTCGTCGCTCTATCCGGGCCTGGACAACACCGCGAGCCTCGACGGCCGCGGCAAGTTCCAGCCACGGATCGGCTTCAACTGGCGCCCGACCTCGGACCTGCGCATTTCCGGCGGCGCCGGCCTGTTCGCGGGCGGCCTGTCGGATGTGTTCATCTCGAACAACTTCTCCAACAGCGGCGCGGCGATCAATTCGAGCGGGGCCGCGCTGGCCAGTGTCGACATCGTTCGCACGGGCCCAAATAGCTGTATCGAACGCGCCTCGAACGTCGTCCTGACCTCGGCGCTCTGCGCCGCGGCGCTGAACAACGTCGCGGGCGGCACACCGCCGCAGGCCGTGGTCGACTACATCAAGGCCAATGCGACCGTCTCGGCCGCGGCCTCGACCAACCTGCTCGACCCGAACTTCAAGATCCCGGCACAGTGGAAGTACAACCTGTCCGCGATCTGGACCCCGCAGTTCGGCGATTCCTGGTTGGGCCGCGACTGGAGCTTCCGCGCCGACGTGCTGCATTCCGAAGCGCAGCAGGCGGTCCGCTGGATCGACCTGCGCGCGCAGCCGCTGGTCGTTTCGGGCGTGACCCAGGTCGCCCCCGACGGCCGCCCGCGCTATGGCGGCATCGGCGGCAGCGGCAACTGGGACGTCGAGCTGACCAACACCACCAAGGGGCAAGCCTGGGTGTGGTCGGGCGGCTTCACCAAGGGCATGGGCGCTTTCGACCTGAGCGCGTCCTATACCCACCAGAACGTGAAGGACGTCGCCGGCATCCTGACCAGCTCGTCGGTCAACAGCAGCTACGCGATCGCCACCAGCGATCCGAACAGCGGCGGCGACTATGGCCGGTCGAGCTTCGAGGTGACCCACACGATCCGCGCCAGCCTGGACTTCAAGCACAAGTTCTTCGGCGACAACGAAACCCGTTTCAACGTGAACTGGGAACTGCGCTCCGGCCAGCCCTTCTCGGTCACGATGAACGACTTCGGCGCGCGCAACGGCGTATTCGGCACCGCGCAGAACACCACTGCGCACCTGCTCTACGTGCCGGACTTCACCGCGACCCCCACCAACGGCGGGCTGACCTACGGTATCGTGACCTTCAAGGACGACGCGACGCGCAAGGCGCTGCAGGCGCTGGTCGAAGGCACCGATCTTGCAAAGTATCAGGGCAAGATCGCACCGAAGAACCTGTTGACCGGCCCGTGGTACAACAAGGTGGACCTGAATTTCGCCCAGCAGATCCCGGTGCCGTTCACCGACAAGGGCAAGTTCACCGCGCTGTTCAGCATCGAGAACTTCCTCAACCTGCTGAACCGCAACTGGGGCAGCTATCAGGACTACGGTGTCAGCCAGACGGTGATCACCGTGGCCTGCACCGGCGCGCCGACCGGCGGCCAGACCTGCCCCGGCTACCTCTATTCGTCCTACGCCGCGCCGACGACGCAGACCTATTCGAAGCCCTCGCTCTACGCGATCCGCGCAGGCGTCCGCTTCGACTTCTGATCCGCGCCGCAAGGCTGGACCTTTCGGACGGCGGCATCCCCTGGATGCCGCCGTTTCGATTCAGGCAAGGCTGCGCGTCGCCAACGAAATTGATTCTGTCCGCTTCGGCGTCTACACCCGGTCCGGAATCGAAGGGTAACAAGCTCTCCCGGAGGGCGGCCCGATCCTGGAGAGGAAAATTCATGCGACGCGGCCGTTCCTTCACGCTTGCCCTGGCTCTGGGCGCCACCATGCTGGCCCCCATCACCCCGGCGCTGTCCGGCGAGGCCGCACCCGCACCGGGCGACTGGCCGCGCTACGCCCGCGACCTGGCGGGCACGCGCTTCTCCCCGCTCGACCAGATCAACAAGGGCAACGTCGCCGGGCTCGACATCGCGTGGTCCTTCGTCGCACGGCCGCAGGGTGGCGGGGCGCTGGTCTCGAGCGCGACCCCGATCGCGATCGACGGCGTGCTCTATTACCCGGTGGGAGACGCGGTGGTCGCGCTCGACGGGGCAAGCGGCAAGGAGCTCTGGCGCTATCCGGTCGCCGACGGGGCGGTCCGCCGCGCGGTGTCCTACTGGGCGGGCGACGGCACGATCGCGCCGCGGATCTTCTTCTCCTCCGGCTCCGCGATCATCGCGGTCAAGGCCGCGACCGGCGAACTCGACACGAGCTTTGGCAATCACGGCCAGGTCGCGCTGACGGTGCCCTACAACGGCCCGCCGACCGTGTTCCGCAACGTGCTGGTGATCGGCGCCAACACCGCCGAGGACCCGATCGGCCTGTCGGGCAATTCGCGCGCCTACGACGCGCGCACCGGCGCGAAGATCTGGGAATTCAACACCGTGCCCCAGCCGGGCGAGGTGGGCCACGAAAGCTGGCTCAACGACGGGTGGAAGGGCCGCAGCGGCACCAATGTCTGGGTCTGGTACATGACCGCGGACGAGACAACCGGCACGATCTACATGCCGGTGGGCGGGCCTTCGCCGAACTATTACGGCGGCGACCGGCCCGGCAACGACCTGTTCGGCAATTCGATCGTCGCGGTCGATGCGCAGACGGGCAAGTACAAGTGGCACTTCCAGACGATCCACCACGACCTGTGGGACTGGGACATGCCCCCGCCCCCGGTGCTGTTCGACGTCCACAAGGATGGCAAGACGATCCCCGCGCTGGCCGAGACCGGCAAGAACGGCTTCATGTACATTCTCAACCGCGAGACCGGCGAGCCGATCCACGGCGTGGTCGAGCGGCCGGTCGCGGCGGGCAACGTGCCGGGCGAATGGTATTCGCCGACCCAGCCCTTCCCGGTGAAGCCGCAGCAATTGTCGCGCGGGCACTGGGATCCGGAAGACATGGTCACCGCCGCGGACACCAGCCCCGAGCATGTCGCGGCGTGCAAGGCGCTGCTCGATTCCTACGGCGGCACCTTTTTCAACTCCGGCTCGTTCACGCCGTTCTTCTACCACGAGGACGGCAAGCCGCCGATCGCATCGATCAACATGCCGCACAACGGCGGGTCGAACTGGGGCGGCTCGGCCGCCGATCCGGCCAAGGGCGTGGTCTACGTCAACACCAGCGAGGGCGGCTCGATCGGGTGGGTCGAGAAGCGCAAGCCCGGCGGCGATTACGGCCGCGGTACCGCGACCTCCAACCAGCTCTACGACCGCGGCAGCCTGAGCGGCCCCGGCGCCTATGCCTCGTTCAGCGCGAACTACACCGCGCCCGACGGGACGGTAACCCAGCTTCCCTGCATCAAGCCGCCATGGGGCCGGCTGACCGCGGTCGATGCCAACACCGGCGAGATCGCGTGGCAGACGCGGCTCGGGATCACCGAGGCCCTGCCCAAGGACAAGCAGGGCACCGGCGCGCTCAACACCTTCGGCGGGCCGATCGTGACCGCCGGCGGGCTGGTGTTCATCGGCGCGACCGGCGACCGCCGCTTCCGCGCGTTCGACGCATCCGACGGCAAGGAGCTGTGGGAGAAGCAGCTGACCTACAGCGCGCAGGCGGTGCCGATCACCTACCAGGGCAAGGACGGGCGCCAGTATGTCGCGGTCACCGCGGCGAACTTCGGCGCCGGCGTGCGCGGGCCCGACGGCAAGCCGCTCAACACCGAAGGGCTGGTGGTGTTCGCGCTGCCGAAGGGCGCGACCGCTGGCGTGATCACCACCCCCGAAGGGGCGAAGATGGATGACGCCTCGAGCCTCGCCTACAAGCCGGGCGAATTGACCGAAGCGCAGTTGATGAGCCCGATGCGGCCTTATTTCGCGCAGCATTCGATGAATGTGTTCCGCCGCTATCCGCGCGAGGACACCGCCGCGATGGTGAAGTTCTACACCGAGGCGCTGGCGTTGAAATCGCTCAACCCGATCCAGCTCACCGCCACCCAGCAGATGATCCTGACCGGGGTCGGCAGCGGGCAGATCAAGCTCTCCGCCGGGCAGCAGGGCAATCGCAAATACGACCTGACCGGGGGCTACAAGGGCGGCAGCGGCATCCGCATGTGGATGCTGACCTATCCCGACGAATCGGCGGTGGTACAGCGTTTCGTGGAGGCCGGCTTCACCCCGCCGGTGTTCGCCAGCCGCGGCGACGGGACGCGCGCGGCGCTGGTCAAGGATCCGGGCGGCTTCGACATCCTGCTGGTGATCCGGAAAGGCGCGAAGGACGGATCGAACGACGGGGTCGGCGTGGGCATCGGGGTGACCGATGTCCCAAAAAGCCGCGCCTTCTATCGCGAGTTCGTCGGGCTCGACGAGCTGCCGCCGATCAAGGACAAGTTCCTCGGGGTGACGCTCTATCCCTATCGGCACGACGAGACGACGCTATACCTGTTCAAGGCGGCCGGGCCGGGCGTCGACAACGGCAGCGCCGGGATCCAGTACGTGGTGAGCGACGCCGCGATGGCGGAGGCCAAGGGCAAGCGCCGCGGGCTGGCGGTCGAAACGCCGCTCAACAAGCTCAAGGGCTTCGACCTGACGACGATCTGGCTCAACGATCCCGACGGGGTGACGAATTATTTCGCGCAGATCGGCGCGAAGCGGGCGCCCCCCGCACAATAGCGCGGGCAAACAAAAACCCCGCCGTTTCCGGCGGGGTTTCGTTTCAGCCCGGGGGGGACGTGAATTACCTTTTCGCCATCACTTGTTGGATTGCGCGGACACGTAGGTCGCCAGCGTGTCGATTTCCTTCGGGGTCAGCGAACCGCCGAAGCTGGGCATCGCGCCCTGCCCGTTGGTGATGCGACCGGTCACGAAAGCCTTCGACAGCTTCGCGCCGTCGAGCTGCGGACCGACATGGCCCGAACCGCCGGCATCCTTGAGCGTGTGGCAGCTGCCGCACGACCAGTCGACGAACAGCTTGCGCCCCGGCGAGGCCGCGGCAGCCTTCGGCTTGGCCTTGGCGGCGGCGTCGGCCGGGCCGCTCACCAGCATCGCGCCCGACGCCGCGGCAAGCACCAGCGCAGCGGAGGCGAACCCTAGGCCGAAAACCTTACGGCCAGAAACTTTGTCACCCATCTTGTCCATTCCCAATCTTGGCGGATGTGTGGAAGACCGCAGAAATCGGTCGCGCGCCCCACTAACCCAACTGAAAACCGTGTCAAGCAAAGCCGGACAAAATCATCAATTGCCCAGTCGACATTGACCGGTGCTTAACGCTAGAACAGCCTCGCGTTCAGCCCGAATCCGGCGCGACCATAGCGGCCGCAGCGGGAACGAAAAGGGGCTCTGGCGGGAGAGACGAAATGAATTCGAAGATGGTTCTGGTGGCGCTGGTCGCCGGCAGCCTGGCGGCGACCGCCTCGGCCCAGCAAGGCGCGGGGCCTGCCCCGGCCGCTCCGCCGGCGGGCGCGGCCCCGCGCGGCGGCGGCCTGCCTCCGCCGGAGCCGATCCAGCATGTCACCGGCAACGTCTACAAGATCTTCGGCGGCGGCGGGAACACGCTGGTGTTCGTGCAGAAGGATGGGGTGACCCTGCTCGACACCAAGATGCCGGGCAACGGACCCGCGATCCTGGCCGAAGTGGCGAAGATCACCGACAAGCCGGTCACCACGATCATCAGCACGCACAGTCACCCGGACCACATCGGCAGCACCGACTACATCCGCTCGAAATATCCCGACGTGCGCGTGATCATGCAGGAGAACGCGCTGGCCGAGCTCGCCTCGGGACCGTTCTCCAAGCCCGAGCTCAAGCCGACCGAGACCTACAAGGACCACATGACGGTCGGCTCGGGCGACGACCGGCTGGAACTCTACCATTTCGGCCGCGGCCATACGAATGCCGACACCTTCGTGGTGATCCCCGCCGCCCGCCTGCTGTTCATGGGCGACGTGATGGCGTGGAACATGGCGCCGTTCCTCCCGAGCGGAGGGGCCGAGGCGATCGCCGACGAGACCGAGAAGCTGGTGAGCACGGTGCGCGGCCAGGTCGACATCGTGGTCGAGGGCCACGGCTACGTGAACGATTGGGCCGGGCTCGAACGCCTCGCCCGCTTCGATCGCGCGCTGGTGACCGAAGCGCGCAAGGCCTATGACGCGCACGAGGCACCGGGCGTTGCGGTGGCCGCACTGCAGAAGAACCCGGACTTCGCGCCGCTGCTCGACACCCATATCAAGAAGGGCCTCGAATACGGCAACACGCCGCTGGCGCGCGCGCATATGAACGTCAACGTCGCCTATGCCGAATTCGCCGGCGAGCCGGTCGGCTTCGGCGTTGCGAACGGCGCACCGCTCCCGGCGACCGACAAGCATCTCGGCTCCGATCCGAAGGACACCGCGCCGCCGACGCCCGAGATGCTCGCCGACGAGGTCTCGAAGTAGCGCCGCCGCGGGGCGGACAAGGTCACCCTTGCGGCACGGGAAGGCGGCATTCGGCCCATGGCGCAGCCCCGTTCGGCACGGGGTCGGCGCCGCTTTCCCGCCGACTGTTGCCGCCTTCCTTCATATCGGATTTTGTCAACGACAGGGTGTTTTCGCCCTTGTTGAACCGCCGCGATCTCGTATAGGCTGCGCCCGCCTGCCCGTGCCCCGGGACCGGCCGTTGAAGCACAACAGGGCATGACGACAACTCGGGAGTGGTTAGTTGCACCAGCATCGTGAATCTCGCGCGCGCGGCCGCCGCGCGGCCTTTCTTCTTGCCGCCGCCGCGTTCGGCCTGGCCTCGGCCGGCGCCGCGGACGCCAAGCCGGGCGACACGTTCGATCACGTGACCTGGGACGCTTCGGGCGGGGGCGCCGATTCGTCGCAATATTCGGCGCTGGACCAGATCAACAAGGGCAACGTCGCCAAGCTGGTGCCGGCCTGGACCTACAAGACCGGTCCGGGCCAGGGTCCGCACTTCAATCCGCTGATCGCCAACGGCAACCTCTACGTGCTCGTGGCCGGTCCGCGCGGCGCGGGCAGCTCGCTGGTCGCGCTCGACCCCGCGACCGGGGCCGAGAAGTGGCGCAAGCAACTGAGCGGCGGTGCGGGCAACCGCGGCATGAACTACTGGCAGAGCAAGGACGGCAAGGACAAGCGCCTGCTGTTCGTGATGAACGGTGCGCTGACCGAAGTCTCGGCCGACACCGGCGAGCTGATCCCGACCTTCGGCACCGATGGCGCGGTCGATCTGCGCGTCGGGCTCGACGTCGACATCACCAAGGTCCGCCCACTGCAGACCGACAATCCCGGCCGAATCTTCGAGGACACGATCGTGATGTCGCTCCCCGCGGGCGGCGCGGGCTATTCCTCCGCCCCGGCCGACATCCACGCCTACGACATCGTCACCGGCAAGCTGAAGTGGGTGTTCCACACCGTGCCGCAGAAGGGCGAGCCGGGTTACGACACCTGGCCCGCGAAGGATCACGAGCAGTTCGGCGGGGTCCACAACTGGTCGGAATCGACCATGGATCCGGAAACCGGCATCATCTACATCCCGACCGGCACCGCCCGCTTCGATTTCTACGGCGGCAACCGCCCGGGCGACAATCTCTACGGCAACTCGCTGCTCGCGATCGACGCGCGCACCGGCAAGAAGCTGTGGCACTACCAGATGATCCATCACGACCTGTGGGATTACGACATCCCGCAGGCGCCGAAGCTGCTGACGATCCACAAGGACGGCAAGGACATCCCGGTCGTGATCCAGGCGACCAAGTTCGGCTTCGTGTTCGTGTTCAACCGCCTGACCGGCGAGCCGATCTGGCCGATCGAGGAACGCGCGGTGCCGAAGTCCGACGTGCCGGGCGAGAAGGCGTCGCCCACCCAGCCCTTCCCGACCTGGCCCAAGCCTTTCGCGCGCCAGTCGTTCACCGAAGCGGAGATCAATCCGTATCTCAACGACGCGGACAAGGCGAAGCTGCACGAGCTGTTCAAGACCGCGCGCAACGAGGGCCTTTATACCCCGCCGAGCGTGCAGGGCACGATCTCGATGCCCGGCCACAACGGCGGCGCGAACTGGGGCACTTCGTCGGTCGATCCGGTCAAGGGCCGCTTCTTCGTCGTCTCGAAGCAGCTGCCGACCTACGACAAGCTGACCCTCCCGACCGGCGACCAGCTCGCCCGCGCGCAGGCGAGCATGCCCAACAGCGGCGGCCCCGACGGCGAGGGCGGCGTCCAGCCCTACTCCTCGGGCGTCGACTTCATGCTGCAGAGCGATGGCCAGTCGGCGATCAACCCGCCGTGGTCGCTGATCACCGCCTACGACATGAACACCGGCAACATCCTCTGGTCGGTGCCCAACGGCGAAGTGGCCGAGCTGGTCAAGAAGGGCATCCGCGACACCGGCAGCGTCGCCCCGCGCGGCGGCCCGGTCGCGACCGCGGGCGGGATCGTGTTCGTCGGCACTTCGTCCGATCGCAAGATCCGCGCGCGCGACGCCGACACCGGCAAGGTGCTGTGGGAATACGAACTGCCTGCCGCCACCGAAGGCGTTCCGGCGGTCTACAAGGCCAACGGCCGCGAGTATCTGGTGATCGGGGTCGGCGGCGACGGGCTGTTCGCCCCGCAGCTCGGCCAGACCAAGCCCACCGACGGCGACAACCAGTACATGGCCTTCGCGCTGCCGCAGGCGGGCAACTGACCGTGAAGCTGCGCGCACTTGCTTTGGCGGCAACCGCGGTCGCAGCCTTCGGCGCGGTATCGGCGCAGGCGCAGTTCGGCCCGCCGCCCGGCCCGCCGGAAGTGATTCCGCCCGAGGTCGAGAAGCAGCTCGAAACGATCCCCGCGGTCCCGACCGACTACAAGCCGGCCAGGACCTCGTGGGGCGAGCCCGATATCTCGGGCGGCTGGCCGATCGACCATCTGAACGGCTTCCCGTTCATGCGCCCGGCCAGCCAGGGCAACCGCTATTACCTGACCGACAAGGAATTCGCGGCCCGCAACGAGCGGATGGGCATCCAGGCCGGCGGCTACGACAAGGAAATCGAGACCAACAAGATGGGCATGGGCGCCTGGGTCGAGGTCGGCACCGCCAACCGCCGCACCTCGATGCTGATCGACCCGCCCAACGGTCAGCTTCCCGACAAGACCGCCGAAGGCAAGCGCCGGTCGGACCTGATGCGATCGAGCTATCGCTTCAACCAGACCTTCGATTCCCCGGCGGACTTCGACAGCTGGGACCGCTGCATCACCCGCGGCCTGCCGGCATCGATGTTCACGATCAACTACAACAACGGCATCCGCGTGTGGCAGGCGCCGGGGATGGTCGCGATCCAGCTCGAGATGATCCACGAAACCCGGATCATCTACACCGACGGACGCCCGTCGATCGCGCCGGGGATCGAGAACTGGATGGGCGAAAGCCGCGGCCATTGGGAGAACGGCAATACGCTGGTGGTCGAGACGACCAACTTCAAGCCGGGTCCTTCGGCGACCAATGTCGGCACGACCGCCTCGCCGCCGCAGAACGACACGCCGGTGAGCACCGAAGCGAAGATGATCGAGCGCTTCACGATGACCGGGCCGAACGCGATCGTCTACGACGTGACCTGGAACGACCCGACGATCTTCACCGCGCCGTGGACCGCGCGGCTCGACTGGCGCCGCAACGACGACTACCAGTTCTACGAATATGCCTGTCACGAAGGCAATGTGCAGCTGCGCGGCTACATCACGTCGTCGCGGGCGCAACGCAAAGAAGAAGCCGAGGCAGCGGCGGCGAAGGCCGCAGACCCGGCGAAAGCACAGGGGAGTGTCCAATGACCAAGATTTCCAAGTTCCGCATGAGCCTGGCCGCCGCCTCGCTCGCGGCCATCGCACTCGGTGCAGGCGCGCTGCAGGCGCAGGACGCCCCGGCCGACAAGAAGCTCGACGAGCAGGCCGGGCCGCCGCCCGAAGCGCTCTATGCCGGCACCGAAAAGGGTGTGGTCGATCTCTATCACCTCGCGCCGATCCCGGCCTACACCCCCGGCAAGACCGCGTGGGGCGATCCCGACTTCCGCGGCACCTGGCCGATCGACTCGCTCGGCGGGCTGGCGCTGCAGCGCACCGCCGCGCAGGGCAACCGCGTCTATCTGACCGACGAGGAATTCAAGCAGCGCGAAGCCCGCATGCAGGCCTCGCGCGATGCGGCTTCGGCCGAAACCAACGCGAACAAGCTGGGCATGGGCAACTGGGTCGAGATGACCGGCGCCGGGCGCCGTACCTCGCTGCTGGTTTCGCCGGAGAACGGCCAGCTTCCGCCGTTCACCGACTATGCCAAGCAGATGATGAAGATCGGCCGTTCGAGCTGGGTTGCCGGCCAGACCTATGACTGGGTCACGGACTTCGACAGCTGGGACCGCTGCATCACCCGCGGCTTCCCCGCCTCGATGTTCCCGTTCCGCTATAACAACGGCGTGCGCATCTATCAGGCGCCGGGCTACGTCGTGATCGATCTCGAGATGATCCACGACAGCCGGATCATTCCGATCGTGAAAGACAAGGCCGCCGTCCACCACAACCCCGCCAAGGTGAAGGAGTGGATGGGCGACAGCATCGGCTATTGGGAAGGCAATACGCTGGTGATCGAGACCACCAATATCCAGCCGGGCGCCTCGCCGCTCAACATGGCGACGATCGGCGCTCCGCCGAACAACGTGATCCCGACCACCGATTCCGCCAGTTCGGTCGAGCGCCTGACGATGGCCGGGCCCGACACGCTGGTCTACGAGATCACCTACAGCGATCCCAAGGTCTGGACCGCGCCGTGGACCGTGCGCATGGATATCCCGCGCAACGATTCCTACGAATTCTACGAATATGCCTGCCACGAAGGCGACGTGCAGGTGCGCAACTACATCAACTCGTCGCGTGCGCTGCGCGGCACCGACGCCGCCCAGAAGGAAGGCGAAGAGTCCGCGGCCAATTAAGCCGATGGCTATCGGGAAACCCGGCCGCAGGGCGCTTGCTGCCCTGGCGTTCGTCACGCTCGTCGCAGTGCCGGCCGGGTCCCTGCTCGCCCAAGGCGAGCAGGCCCAGCCGGACCTTACCGTGATTCCTGCGGTACCGCAGGATTTCAAGGCGCCGCAGACCGTCTGGGGAGAGCCCGACTTCCGCGGCGGTTGGCCGATCGATCACCTGAACGGCCGCACCCCGCTGCAGCGCGATCCGGCCTATGGCAATCGCGTGTTCCTGACCGATGCCGAATTCGCCGAGCGCGACGCGCAGGTGGAGGTCCTCGCCAAGCGCTACGAGACCGAAGACGCCAAGGGCACCATGGGCATCGGCCATTGGGCCGAGGTCTATCCCGCCAACCGGCGGACGAGCTGGATCATCGATCCGCCCAACGGCCGGCTGCCCGCCTTCACCCCCGAGGGCGAGCGCCGCTCGAAGCTGATGCGGTCGACCTGGGGCGAACAGAATTTCCGCTGGGTCACCGATTTCGACAGCTGGGACCGCTGCATCACCCGCGGCATGCCTGCATCGATGTTCCCGTTCATGTACAACAACGGGATGCGGATCTTCCAGTCGCCGGGCCTCGTCGCGCTGCAGCTCGAGATGGTCCACGAAACCCGGATGATCTACACCGACGGGCGCACCCCGGTTCCGCGGCAGATCCAGGAATGGCTGGGCGAAAGCCGCGGGCATTGGGAGCACGGCAACACGCTGGTGATCGAGACCACCAACTTCAAGCCGGGGCCTTCGGCGACGAACATCGGCACCACCGGATCTCCCCCGCACAACAACACGCCGATCAGCGAGAACGCCCGTATCACCGAGCGGCTGACGATGACCGGCAAGGACACGATCGTCTACGAAGTGACGATGGACGATCCGACCGTGTTTACCGCGCCCTGGACCGCGCGCCTCGATTGGCAGCGCAACGACGATTACGGCATCTTCGAATATGCCTGCCACGAAGGCGACGTGCAGATCCGCAATTACATAATGGCATCGCGCGCCGCCGCTGCCGATGCCGCCAAGACAGGGGAGTAGGATTGATGAACACCCGCGCAGCCGCGCTTCGCATCGCGCTCGTTTCGGCGCTTCTGGCCACGGCCGGCACCGCCCAGGCCGAGATCCGCCAACCGGTCCAGACCGCCCAGGGCAAGATCAGGGGCGCGTCCGCCGGCAAGGGCGTGACCGTGTTCAAGGGGATTCCCTTCGGCGCCGCGCCGGTCGGCGCGCTGCGCTTCCAGCCCGCGCAGGCACCCGCCGCGTGGGATGGCGTGCGCGACGGCACCAAATGGGGCGACACCTGCATCCAGCCCCCCGCCCCCAAGCGCCCGATCGGCGTCAACCAGGCGACCGATATGCCGGATTCGCCGAAGATGTCGGAAGACTGCCTCAACCTTGCGGTGTGGACCGGCGCGAAGGGCGCGGGCGAAAAGCGCCCGGTGATGGTGTGGTTCTACGGCGGCGCCTATGCCGAGGGCGGCAACTCGATGCCCTTCGCCGACGGCACCAACCTGGCCGCCAAGGGCGCGATCGTGGTTTCGGTGAACTACCGCGTCGGCCCGTTCGGCTTCCTCTCCTATCCGGGGCTCGACGCGACCTCGCCGCACAACGCCTCGGGCAACCAGGCGCTGTCCGACGGGATCGCCGCGCTCGAATGGGTGAAGCAGAACATCGCGAAGTTCGGCGGCGACCCCGATAATGTGACCATCTTCGGCCAGTCCGCCGGGGCCTGCATCTCCGCGGCGCTGGTCGGTTCCCCGCAGGCAAAGGGCCTGTTCCAGAAGGCGATCTCGCAGAGCGGCGCCTGGGCGGGACTGACCGCGGCGCCGATGGTAACCCGCGCGGCGGCCGAGAAGACCTCGGTCGAGGCGCTCGAGAAGCTCGGCGTCCACAGCCTCGCCGACCTGCAGGCGCTGCCGGCCGAGAAGCTCGCCGGCATCCGCGCGCAGGGGATCATCGTCGACGGCTGGATCGTGCCGGAAGACCTGACCAAGACCTTCGCCGAAGGCCACCAGAACAAGGTCGACGTGCTGCTCGGCTCCAACGCCAACGAGGGCGGCAGCTTCGCCTTCGGCCCGCCGACCACACTCGAGAGCTGGAAGTCGGGCGCTGCGCAGCGCTGGAAGGATCTCGCCGACCAGGGCCTCGCCGCCTATCCGGCGACCACCGACGAGGAAGCCAAGGTCTTCGCGACCCGGCCGTTCACCGACGGGATCGCCTGGTTCATGCACCGCTATGCCGACAACCAGGCGAAGCTGGGCAAATCGGTGTGGCTCTACCAGTTCGCGCACAATCCGCCGGCCGCCGAAGGCAAGCCGAGCGGCGGGCCGACCCATGCGTCCGACCTCGCCTATGTGTTCGACAATCTCGACAAGCCGCGCGAAGTGCCCGACCCGAGCTCGCCCGAAGTCGCGAGCAAGAGCCCGGCCGACATCAAGCTGGCCGACCAGATCTCCAGTTACTGGGTGAACTTCGCCCGTACCGGCAATCCCAACGGCAAGGGCCTGCCGAAGTGGACCCCGGCCGCGAAGCTGGCGGACAACCAGGCCTTCCTGCTCAAGGCCGACGACAAGTCCGCCGTCGGCGAAACGATGACCGAATCCCAGGTGAAGCTCTACGACGCGCTGTTCGCGCGCGACGTGGCCGGACCGCTCGGCGTCAAGTAACCGCAGCGCACGAGAGCCGCGCGATCCGCTCAGGATTTGCGCGGCTTTTGCGCCTTTCGACGGGCTGCAATCCGGCGTCAAAAATCGTTCCGGACATGCGAAGGACCGTTGCCACGGCGGCTTTGCGTGTATAGGACAAAGTCAAAGAACGTTCATCTGGGAGTGGGTAGGACGTTCGGGATCGAATCCTTGGGAGAGTATTTTATGCGTCGGGCCGGTGCCACGTTTCTGGCAACGATATCCGCTATCGGCATCCTGGCCGCGGGGTCCGCGCAGGCGGGCATCCCCGATGGCGACTGGGCGACGATCAATCGCGATCTTGCCGCGACTCGCTATTCACCATTGGACCAGATCAACAAATCCAATGTTTCCGGGCTGAAGCAGGCATGGTCCTATCAGCTCAAGACCTTCAGCACCGCGGTGCCGATCGTGGTCAATGGCGTGATGTATGTTCCGGCCGGTTCGCGGGTGGTCGCGCTCGACCCGGTGACCGGGAAGGAAATCTGGGTCCACCAGGAAGCCCAGCCCGAAAATCCCGCCCCCGGCCCCGGCGGCAATACCTTCTCGACTCGCGGGGTAGGCTACTGGCCCGGGGACAAGAAGACCGCCCCGCGCATCCTGGTGACGATGGGCGCCAAGCTGGTCGCGCTCGACGCGAAGACCGGCAAGCCGGTCAAGGGCTTCGGCAAGAACGGCTATGCCGACATGGTCCCCTCCTATGGCGGCACGCCGACGATCGTCGGCGACATCGCGATCGTCGGTGCGGCCTCGCTCGAGAACACCAAGGGTGGCTATGCCAACCCGCGCGGCTTCGATGTGCGCACCGGCAAGAAGGTCTGGGAATTCCAGGCCGTCCCGCTCGCCGGCCAGCCGCATAACGACAGCTGGGGCGACGGCTGGAAAGACCGCGGCGGCACCAATATGTGGGGCTTCGCGGCGACCGTCGACGAGGACAAGGGCATCGCCTATCTCCCGATCGGCGGACCCGCGGCCAACTATTACGGCGGCGATCGCCCCGGCTCGAACCTCTACGGCAACTCGGTGGTCGCGGTCGATGCGAAGACCGGCGCCTACAAGTGGCACTTCCAGACGGTGCACCACGATCTGTGGGATTCGGACCAGCCGACCGCCGGCCCGCTGTTCACCGCGAAGATCGACGGCAAGCCCGAGAAGGTCATCGCCACGATCAACAAGACCAGCAATTTCTTCGTGCTCGACGCGGGCGACGGCAAGCCGGCGCTGCCGGTGGAAGAGCGCCCGGTCCCGGCGGGCAACGTGCCCGGCGAATATTACAGCCCGACCCAACCCTTCGCGGTCAAGACCCCGCCGCTCAGCCGCGTTGCAATGGGCTGGAACGATATCGTGACCCCGGAAGACACCACGCCCGCGCATTCGGCGGCGTGCCACGACATGTGGAACAAGGCCGGCGGCTTCGTGAACCTCGGGCCCTATACCCCGTTTCCCTATCACGCCGACGGTGACAAGCCGCATTCGGCGATCCAGCTTCCGGGCGGTACCGGCGGCGTCAACTGGGGCGGCGAAGCGGTCGATCCGAATAGCGGCATCGTCTACATGAACGCGCAGGCGACCTCGCTGGTCGGCTGGATCGAGAAGGTGCCGCAGGGCGCCAAGCCCTACAGCTTCGATGCGACCCAGGCTCCCGACTACGACCGCGCGAGCGTGGACGGCAAGGGCCCGTTCTTCAGCTTCTCGGCCCCCATCAGCGGCAAGTACGACGAGAACGGCCATCCGGTCGGCACCAGCGTGCCGTGCTACAAGGGTCCGTGGGCGCAGCTCACTGCGGTCGACGCCAACACCGGCGCGGTCAAGTGGCAGGTGCCGCTGGGTCAATACGACGAACTGCCCGAGGGCAAGAAGCTCCAGGGCAATGCCGGCAGCGCCGGCCCGACGGTGACCGCGGGCGGGCTGGTGTTCGTGGGTGCGACGAACGACAAGCGCTTCCGCGCCTTCGACGCCGCGAACGGCAAGGAATTGTGGGAGGCGCCGCTGCAAAACAGCGCCAATGCCAATCCGATGAGCTATAGGGGCAGCAACGGCAAACAATATGTCGCCATTATCGCGGGCGGTACGGTGGTGAGTTTCGCGCTGCCCGAACAGGGTACCTAGAGGAGAGTTTATGCTGGGAAAGACCAAGATCGTGATGCAGGTGGCCGCCGCGGCGCTGCTGCTTGCCGGGGCTAGCGATGTTGCGCTGGCAAAGGCGACCGCACCGGCCGTTGCGCCGGATGCGATGCAGCTCGGTGGCCATCCGAACTTCAACGGCGTGTGGCAGGTACTGAACACCGCCGACTGGGATCTCGAGCCGCATTCGGCCGCGACCAACCCGACCGGCGAGCGCGTGCTCGGCGCCCTCGTCGCCGAACCGGCCGGCCTCGGCGTGGTCGAGGGCGGCTCGCTGCCCTACAAGCCCGAAGCCAAGGCGCTGAAGGACCAGAACAAGGCCAATGCTCCGGGTCACGATCCGGAAGCGATGTGCTACCTGCCGGGCATTCCGCGCGCGACCTATATCAACCTGCCCTTCCAGATCGTGCAGGGCGACAAGGGCGATCTGCTGTTCGTGTACGAATATGCCTCGGCCAACCGCGTGATCCACATGGGCCCGGTCGGCGTGCCGCCGATCGACACCTGGATGGGCACATCCTACGGCTCGTGGGAAGGCGACACGCTGAAGGTCGTCACCCTCGGCCAGAGCCCGGGCGACGTGAAGCTGCCGGGCGGCGCTCTGGAGCCGGGCGTGACCTGGCTCGACCGCCAGGGCAACTACCTGACCAATACCGCCGCCGTGACCGAAACCTTCAAGTTCATCGACAAGGACCATATCCAGTATACGGCCACCGTCGACGATCCCTCGGTCTACTCGAAGCCCTGGACCATCTCCATGCCGCTCTACCGCCGCGTGGAAGCCAATGCCCAGCTGCTCGAGTTCAAGTGCGTACCGTTCTCGGAGATGCTGCTTTACGGCGATCTCCTGGAAAACAAGCCTGAAAAGAAGTGAGGGGGCCCCCCGTCCCTCAAGTTGAGTACCAGTATTAAAGGAGTGACCACACAATGCGTATGAAGACCTTGCGGGCCGCCGTTCTCGGCGCCGCTCTGGCGGTCGGCGCAGCGGGTACGGCTTATGCCCACCACTCGTTCGCAGCCGAATTCGACCGCAACAAGCCGATCAAGCTTCAGGGCACCGTCGTGAAGTTCGAGTGGGTCAACCCCCACTCGTGGATCCACATCAAGCTGGCCGACGGCACGGTGTGGCGGGTCGAGGGCGGTGCGCCGAGCGCGCTGCTGCGTCGCGGCTGGAACCGGAACTCGTTGCCCGCGGGCACCAAGATCATCGTGAACGCCTTCCGTTCGCGTGACGGCGACACCCGCGCCTCGGCGGCCGAAATCAGCTTCCCCGACGGCCGCTCGCTGTCGCTCGGCAACCCGACCACCGAAGCCGTGGCCGCCGCCGCCGCGCGCGCGAAGAGCGACTGAGCTCTTTCGCCCGCCGGCGAAAGCCGCAAACAAAGCGCCCTCGCAGTTCGACTGCGGGGGCGTTTTGCTGTGGGGACCGCGCGAAAGCGGAGCCGGCGCCGTCCGATCCGTTAGGTACAAACCGCAGTTGCGGGCTTAACCCTCCCCCGCAAGCCCTCCCTAACCCTGCCGCGCCATCCTTTCCGGCGGGACAAACGGGAGGGACCGATGATGCTGTTCAAACGCATGCTGCGGGACGAAGACGGCGCGACCGCGATCGAATACGGCCTGATCGCCGCGCTGATCTCGATCGCCTGCCTGATCGCGTTCCAGTCGCTCGGGCTGAACCTGGCGGACGTGTTCACCAGGATCAGCGACACGCTGGCGGGGGCGTTGCACTGAGGACCTGAGGCTCCTGATTGCGGCGCCTTGGGGCCGCCGCCCGGTCTATTCGTGCCGCAGCGCCTCGATCGGATCGAGCGCGGCCGCGCGCCGGGCGGGGAAATAGCCGAACACCACGCCGATCAATGCCGAGATCACGAAGCTCAGCACGTTGATGAATGGGCTGAACACGAAGGGAATGTCGATCGCCTTGGCCGCAGCGAAGGAGAACACGAAGCCGAGCACGATCCCAACCAGCCCGCCGAAGCAGCACAGCACCACCGCTTCGGTCAGGAATTGCAGCCGCACCTCGCGCGCGAGCGCGCCGATCGCCAGGCGGATGCCGATCTCGCGGGTGCGCTCGGTCACCGAGACCAGCATGATGTTCATGATCCCGACCCCGCCGACCAGCAGGCTGATCGAGGCGATCGCCGAAACCATCGCGGTGAGGACCCCGACCGCGCTCGAAACCGCATCGTTGACCTGCGCGGTGTCGAGCACGTTGAAATCGTTCGGCTGGCCTTCCTGCAGCCGCCGGCGCTCGCGCAGCAGGCCGATCAGCGCGTCCTGCATCGTGCCGCTGTCGTAGGCCGGATCGTAGGAGATCACCATGTAGCCGATGCTGTCGCTGCCGATGAAGCGGCGCTGGACGTTCTTGATCGGCATGAACACCGAATTGTCGTCGTCCTGCCCCTGCCCGCCGTTGGCGCGGGTGTGGAACATGCCGATGACCACGCAGGACACGTCGTTGAGCCGCAGCCGCTCGCCGATCGGGCTCGCGTCGGTGACGAAGATTTCCTGATAGACCTTGGGCCCGATGATGCAGACATTGGCGCCGGCGGCTTCCTCGGCCGCGCTGAACCGGCGTCCCTCGTCCATCCCGATCCCGCGCGCATCCATGAAGGCGCCCGAGACGCCTTCGACCTTCGAGTTCCAGTCCTGCCCGTTGTGGACCGCCTTGACGCTGGTGCTGACTTCGCCCGCGACCGATTTCACCCCGGCGATCTGCTCGCGCACCGCGGTGATATCGTCGAGATCGAGCGGGCGCGGCTGACGGCTGTCATCGACCTGCTGCGGGAACACGATGAACACGTTCGAGCCGAGCGCGCTGATCTGCTCCTTGATCGAGGCGGTCGCGCCATTGCCCAGCGTGACCATGGTGATCACCGCCGAGACCCCGATGATGATCCCGATCGTGGTCAGGAAGCTGCGTAGCAGGTGGCGGCGGATTTCGGCCAACGCCAGCAGCAGGGTCGTGCCGAGCATCAGCCGTGCCCTCCGCCGCGCGCCTTGCTGCCGCGTTCGGTCCGTTCGACCAGCCCGTCGCGGAAATGGATGATGGTCTTGGCGTATTCGGCCATGTCCGCTTCGTGGGTCACGAGGATGATCGTGATCCCGCGGTCGTTGAGCGAACTGAGCAGTTCCATGATCTCGATCGAGCGTTCGGTGTCGAGATTGCCGGTCGGCTCGTCGGCCAACAGCACCTCTGGATCGCTCACCAGCGCGCGCGCGATCGCGACGCGCTGCTGCTGACCGCCCGAGAGCTCGGCCGGCGTATGATCGGCCCAGGGCTCGAGCCCGACCCGGTCGAGCGCCTTCAGCGCCGCCTCGCGCCGTTCGGCCTTGGGCACGCCGCGATAGAGCAGCGGCAGCTCGACGTTCTCGACCGCCGAGGTCCGCGCGAGCAGGTTGAAGCCCTGGAACACGAAGCCGAGATAGCGCCGCCGCAACAGCGAGCGCTGGTCGCGGTTGAGCGCCTGCACCTCGACCCCGAGGAAGCGGAAGATTCCCGAGGTCGGCGAATCGAGGCAGCCGAGGATGTTCATCGTGGTCGACTTGCCCGAGCCCGAGGGCCCCATCACCGCGACGAAATCGCCGTGGTCGATGTCGAGATCGATCCCCTTCAGCGCCTGGAACGCCGCCGCGCCCTGGCCGAAGCTCTTGGTGATCCCGCGCAGTTCGATGAGGTGGCCCGAACTCACTTGGCGCCCGCCCTGACCCCCGTGACGACCTTCATCCCGGGCTTGAGTTCGGTCGAGCGCACGACCGTCATCCGCCCGTCGCTCTGGCCGGTGGTGACCTTGACCGTCTTGAGCGAGCCGTCGTCCTGCAGCACGTAGAGCTGCTGGCTGCTGCCGACCCCGATCGAGGCCTTCTGCTCTTCCTGCTGCAGCCCGATCTGCGGATTGAGCGCACCGCCGCCCCCGGGCGTCTGCGCGCCCGGCTTGAACCGCAGCGCCCCGTTGGGCACCAGCATCTGCACCCCGGTGTTCTCGGTCGCGATATTGGCGGTCGCGGTCATGCCCGGGCGCAGCAGGCCCTCGGGATTGGCGACCGACAGCCGCGCCTCGTAGACCACGACCTGCGAGGCGGTGGTGGTCGAGGCCGTGCTGGAGGAGGAGGTCGCGGTGTTGTTCGAGCCGAGATTGATCCGCTCGACCAGCGCGGGGAAGCGCCGTCCCGGATAGGCATCGACCGTGAAGCTGGCCTTCTGCCCCGCCTTGACCTGCCCGACGTCGGCCTCGTCGATCGAGACGCGCAACTGCATCTGCGACAGGTCCTGCGCCAGCACGAACAGCGTCGGCGTGCTGAACGAGGCCGCGACCGTCTGCCCCGGCTCGACCTGGCGCGCCAGCACCACGCCCGAGACCGGCGAGACGATGATCGCCCGGCTCTTGTTGGTCTGCGCCGTCGACAGCTGGGCGGAGGCCGAATTGGCATTGGCCTGGGCAGAGGCGAGCGCGGCCTTGTCCCGCGCGACATTGGCGACCGCGACCTCCATCTCGCTCTTCGACGGGACCTTGCCGCCCGACAGGCGCGAGACCTCCTGCAGCCGCGAAAGCTGCGCGCTATCGACCGTCAGGGTCGCCTGCGCCTGCGCCACCGAGGCGCGCGCCGACTGCAGCCCGGCGACCGCCTGCTTGATCTGGTCGTCGATCACGTCGGTGTTGATCCGCGCGAGCACCTGCCCCTGGGTCACGCGGTCGTTCACATCGACATAGATCGCATCGATCTTGCCCGAGACCTCGGAGCCGACCTCGACCTGGTTGGTCGGACGCAAATTGCCGGTTGCCGTCACCTCCACCGCGAGCGACTTGCGGGTGACCTCGGCGGTCACGTACTGCGGCTTGCCGCTGTCCCGGTAATAGAGCACCACCCCCAGCAGCACCGCGACCAGCAGTGCCACCGGGATCCAGACCACGGCCCAGCGCCGCCAGGCCGGGCGCTCGTCGCTGCCGAGGAATTCCTCGATCGACTGCTGTGGGGAGGCGGTGGTGTCGCTCATGGTGCGGTCCTGTCGTCGGAAGTCGGTTGGGCCGGGTTGGCGCCGTTCCACCCGCCGCCGACCGCCTGGGTCAGGCGGACGAAGGCGGCGGCACGGTCGGCCTCGGCGGAGATCACGGCGTTACGCGCGGAAAGCAGCTGCGCCTCGGAGGTCAGCAGGGTCTGGAAATCGGTCAGCCCCGCCTGGTATTCGCTGCGCGCAAGGATCGCGGCATTGTTCGCCGCGTCGGCCGCCTCGAGATAGTCGGTAAGCCGGGCATCGGCCGCGCGGCGGGCGGCGATCGCGCTCTCGACCTCCTCCAGCGCGGTCAGGATCGTCTTGCGCCAGCCGGCAAGCGAGGCTTCCGCCTGCGCCCGCGCAGAGCGGACCTGCGAGCGGGCGCGGCCGCCGTCGAACAGCAACTGGGTGAGCGTGCCGGTGACCGATCCGGTCACCGCGTCGAACAGGTTGAGCGGACCGAGATCGCTGGTGCCGATCGTGCCCGTGAGCTGCAGCAGCGGGAACAATTGCGCCCGGGCCACCCCGATCCGTGCGGTGTCGGACGCCAGCGTCGCTTCGGCCTGGCGCACGTCGGGCCGCCGGCGGACGATATCGGCCGGCGCGTTCAGCCGCGCGAGCGCCGGTGGCGTGGGGACCGGCACGGTCTGTTCGAGCAGGTTCCGCACCCGCCCGGGGGTCTCGCCGACCAGCGTGGAAATCGCATTCGACGTTGCCGCGAGGCTGCTTTCGAGCGCCGGGATGGTGGCCGCGGTCTGCGCCCGCTGGGTCCGCGCCTGCTCGACGTCGAGGCTGGAGACGAGGCCCGCCTGGTTGCGCCAGCGCGCGATCTGCAAATTGTCGTCCTGGTTCTTCAGCGTGTCGCGCGCGATCGCGAGCTGCTGGGCGGTCGCGCGCGCGTTGATCACCTGGGTCGCGACTTGGCCCGCGGTCAGCCGCTTCAGATCCGCCAGCGAAAAGCCCGCCGCCTGATAGTCGAACGCCGCGGCCTTTGCGGAATTGCCGATCTGGCCGAACAGATCGGCTTCCCAACTGGCGTTCACGCCCAGATTGAAGCTGCGCCCCGCGTTCTGATCGAGAAAGCCCTGGGTGCCGCCGCCACTCGCGCTGAGCTGCGGGAGGAAGCTCGCGCGGGCCTGCGCCAGTGCCTCGCGCGCCTGCGTCAGCCGGGCGGCCGATTGCGCGACATCGAGATTCTGCGCCAGCGCCTCATCGACCAGCGTCGACAGCGCCGGATCGCCCAGCGCCTCCCAGTAGCGCGCATCGTCGTAGCGCGCGGGCGCGTCGCCTTCGGCCGACCAGTCGGCAGGCAGCGCGATCGCGTGATCGGGCATCGCCGGCGCCAGCGCGGTGCAGCCGCCCAGCCCCACCGCCAGGACAAGCACCGGAGCGGCGCGGCGAGCCAGCCGGTTCCGGATCGTGCTTCGCATTCCTTCGTTCCCCCCACGCGCAGTGCCGCGCGCTTCGTCTGCAACCGCGGCGATGGGCCTTACCGCGATCGCCCCGTCCGTTTCGAGTCACCTCAATCCACGAGGTGACTTACATGCATAAGACACATTGACGCTTGGCGAGTCAATTGCCCGTCCGCTTCTGCGAACCGTCGATATGTCCAGACGAGCGCCTATCGGGGATTACGCTGCGTCAGGGTCAAGCGGTTTCGGCGCGGCGCGCCCACGGATCATGTCGGCCGCCTTTTCCGCGATCATCGTGATCGGCAGGTTCGGATTCCCACGCGGCAGCGCCGGCATCACCGAGGCGTCGACCACCCGCAGCGCTTCGATCCCCCGCAGCCGCAACTGCGCATCGACCACTGCGCCGTCATCCGCGCCCATACGGCACGATCCCGCCGGATGCGCGCGGTGGGTCGCGTTGGCGCGGATGAAGCGAGTCAGCTCGGCATCGCTCTGCAGATCTCCGCCCGGCAGGTTCTCGCGCGCGATCAGCTCCGCCAGCGGGCTCTGCGCGTAGATGTGCCGGCTGAGCCGCACCGAACGGATCATCCCTTCCATGTCGCCCGGTGCGCTGAACATGTTGAGGAAGATGCGCGGCGGATCGCGCGGATCGGCCGAACGCAGTTTCACCCAGCCGCGCGACTTGAGCGGCAGATAGCCGGTGCGCACCGAAAGGCGCGAGACCGGCTTCTTCTGCAGCCCCGGCAGCCACAGCCGCGCATCGCCGCTCAGCGGCAGGCACATCATCTGCATGTCCGGCCGGTCGAGCCCCTCGGTCGAGCGGACGAAGATGTTGGCGACCGTCCCGGTATAGGCGAAGGGCCCGGAGCCGGTCGCGAACCAGCGCGCCGCCGCCAGCGCCGCGCGATCGATCCGCAGGTACGGCGTCAGCCCGCCATCTTCCGTGAGGTCGAATTCGTTGATCACCACCGGATGGTCGGCCAGATCGCGCCCGACCCCGGGCAGATCGTGCACCGGGTCGATCCCGAGCGCGCGCAGTTCGTCCGCCGCGCCGATCCCCGAGAGCATCAGCAGCTGCGGCGAGCCGTAGGCACCGGCCGAGAGCAGGATCTCACCGCTCGCCGCCGCGCTGCGCAGCCGTCCACCGCGGACGTACTCCACGGCCCGCGCCCGCCCGGCATCGATCACGATCCGCGTAACCAGAGCCCCGGTCTCGACCGTCAGGTTCGGCCGCCCTACCGCCGGACGGAGATAGGCTCGCGCCGCGCTCGCCCGGCGTCCGCCACCGACGGTCGATTCCATCATCGAGATCCCGTCCTGCTCGGCCCCGTTGGGGTCGTCGCACCACGGGATGCCCGCCGCCTCGGCCGCCGCGCGCAGCGGCTCCCACAGCAGCTCCGCGCCTTCCATGCGGCTGATCCGCAGCGGCCCCACGCCGCCGTGCCACGGCCCCTCGCCGCGCCAGTGGCTTTCGAGCCGCTTGAAATAGGGCAGCACCTCGGCGAAGCTCCACCCGTCGAGCCCGCGCGCCGCCCAGTCGTCGTAGTCGCGCCGGTTGCCGCGCACCGCGATCATCGCATTGACCGACGAGGTGCCGCCGAGCGTGCGCCCGCGCGGAATCCCCAGCCGGCGCCCGTCGAGCTCGGGCTCGGGTTCGGATTCGAACTGCCAGGTGCCGATCCGCCCCAACGCCACGCGCGGGAAAGCCAGCGGCATCAATTGCAGCGGATGCCGGTCGCGCCCGCCGGCCTCGAGCAGCAGCACCCGCGCAGCCGGATACTCGCTCAGCCGCGCGGCCAGTACCGACCCGGCCGAACCCGAGCCGATCACGATATAGTCGTATTCAGGCACCGGTGGCCCTGCCACGCATAGCGTCTCTCCCCCACACAGCTATGGCATCCGCGCACCCGCAGGACAATCGTGCGCGCGGCTTGCGAAATCCGGCGTTTGCTCGTTGACAAGCGCCCGCCCTCCCCGCTATCGGCCCGCTCCTACCCGCCGGACAGACGCTCGCGTCCGCCCGGCCCGTGCCCAGATGGCGGAATTGGTAGACGCACCAGCTTCAGGTGCTGGCGCTCGCAAGGGCGTGGAGGTTCGAGTCCTCTTCTGGGCACCATTTGTTCTTCCGGCAACGTCCAGAGACGTCCGAAAAACGGCTGATTTCTGCCGTTTTTTCTGATATGATCGTCCAGCTTGATCCAGGCGGATACGGTACCAATCGGGAACAATGTAGGTACGATTGTGGGTATCGTTCTCCGCCCTTTGCAAAGGCGATACCCACATGAACACTCTCTACGCGACGACAGTCGCAAATGCGAAACCCAAGAATCGCGCCTATAAACTCTTCGACGGCGGCGGGCTTTATCTCTTTGTCCAGCCGGGCGGCAGCAAATTGTGGCGCATGGCTTATCGCTATCTCGAGAGACACCGCACGCTCGCGTTCGGAAAATGGCCTGATGTAAGCTTGGCCCAAGCACGATCGCGGCGAGACGAGGCGCGCGCAATTCTCGCTGCAGGCCAAGACCCCTCAGAAGAAAAGAAACGCGCGGTTGCGCGGGCGAGATTAGAGGCAAACGACACATTCAAAGCCATCGCAATCGAATGGACGGAAAAGAACGCCCGCGAAGGTATGGCGGCTATCACGCTCAGCAAGATCAGCTGGCTGCTCGACATGGCCTATCCCAAGATCGGCTCTCGCCGGATCGCCCAGATTACCGCCCTGGAAGTTCTCGGGGTCTTGCGAGCTGTAGAGGCGACAGGCCGCTATGAAAGCGCGAGAAGAATGCGGAGCGTACTCAGCCGGGTGTTCCGCTACGGCATCGCAACAGCGCGCGCCGAGCGCGATCCGGCAGCCGATCTGCGAGGCGCATTGACGGTCCCCAAAACCAAGCACCTTGCCGCAATCACCACGTCCAAGGGCGCCGGAGATCTGATGCGGGCGATCGAGGGCTATGGCGGCCATCCGATTACGCTCATCGCACTCAAGCTCTCGGCTCATCTGTTCGTGCGCCCTGGCGAACTACGAAAGGCGGAATGGTCCGAATTCGATTTCGAGCGCATGGTCTGGGACATCCCGGAACACCGGATGAAGATGCGCCGCCCCCACCGCGTCCCGCTCTCCAACCAGGCGCTCGCTCTATTCGAGCAGCTGTGGGAGCTGACGGGCACGGAGCGCTATTGCTTTCCCGGCTTTCGCAGCGCGCGGCGGCCAATGTCGGAAAACGCAGTCAACGCTGCTCTTCGGGCACTCGGCTTTGGCCCTGACGAGATGACCGCCCACGGCTTTCGAGCAATGGCTGCTACGCTGCTCAACGAAACCGGCAAGTTCAATCCAGATGCAATAGAACGACAACTGGCGCACCTTGAGACCAACACCGTAAGGCGCGCCTACACGCGCGGGCAATACTGGGACGAACGGGTTACGATGATGCAGTTCTGGTCGGACGAACTGCATCGACTGCGCGACGGCGCAACGGTGGTGAAGCCCATTTTTGGCACGCGCTAATCGCTTCAATTCTGCAAACGATCCGTCAGATTGAGGGTCCCCCTCGACCCCGGCCGAAACGCCAGTCGACTCCCGAATCCCGCAGGATTCCGGTTGCACTCTTACCGATATAGGGTTCAAGCACATCCCGCCAAGGCACGAGCGTGAAGTCCCGCGACCGCTCGAGAACCGCATGACTGCCGCTTTCGAGATCAATGCGCCGGGCGACGATGCCCTCGACGCGGTCGCCGCTATGCGTCGGCACGAAAGACTTGCCGAGCTCGCGGGACACAGCCTCACCAACGCGCTGCAACTCCCTCTGCCGCAATTGCCGGAGCATGTCCGGGCGGAACCGAAGCTCGCCTGCCTGGACCTCCGCCAGCCCCTGCTCGACCAGCCACTGGCGCCGGGCGGCGAGCGCCGCTTTCACTTCACGGCCGTAGCCGACGTCCCGGAGGACGAGTTGCTGCTTCTCGCTCACCTGACGGTCAAGCCAGGTGGGAGCTTCGACCATCGCCAGTTTCCCGACGGGCGAGCGCGAAAGGATTGTGAGGGACACTGGCCTGGCGCGCCGCCGGCGCTGCGCGAATAGCGCCGCCCGTTCGAGATGGTCCTCCGAGATCGACCAATTGCCCTCGACCAGCCTCACCGGCCCGAGGCCCATACGGCGCATCGCTTCCAGCCTGCGCACATGGCTTGCTGCGTAGGCTTCGCTCGCCTGCGGATCGTGACGGAGGTGCAGGTCGATCGAGTAGCGACCGCCGTTGGCGCGCGCAACCGCATCGACGACGCGGTCCGCGCTCGTCGGTTCGGCTCGGGTCGGCTCGATCCTAACCGTAACGTTTTCTGGTACCGGAGGGGTCTCGTCACCACTCCCGATATCGACATAATGCACCCGGCCATCGACGCCATCGATGATCATGAAATGCCGGTCGCGATGTTCGTCGGAAATGCCACGGCAGATGAGCCGCCCGACGACGGGCGCTTGCAGGTCGGGCGCAACCACTTGCTCGACTCCGGCGCGGTCAAGCCGGCGCCTGGTCAGTTCACGCTGCATGAGGCGAATGATGTCGCCGCGCTCACCCATGCGGCGCAGCGTCTCCTCGAGCCTCTCAGCGAGCCGGTAGCGACCACCGCCCAGGTCCTCGGCGAGGTCCATCGCCTTGAGCTTGCGCAAACGCCCGGCGGCGATCGATTGCTGGAAGGGATCGTTGTTCATCGGCGAGACCTCCCGCGCGCTATCCATCCGCCTGAGCAACCGGCGGTCGATCGCGGTCAGCCGCTCCTGGTCGACATCGTGGCGGAGGCGCGTCTCGATCTCTCGATCCGTCCTCGGTCCCAGGTCGAGTGTCACCAGCTCCGATGCACGTTCGCGCAGCCCGTGGGCAATATATTCGCGGGCAATGATGAGATTATCGCCCCGGTCGTCCACACCACGCAGGACGATATGCGTATGGGGACGATCGGTGTTGAAGTGATCGACCGCAACCCAATCGAGCCTTGTGCCGAGGTCCTGTTCGACCTGCGCCATGAGCCGCCGCACGTAAGGCTTGAGATCGGTGTATTCCGCTCCATCCTCCGCGGAAACGATAAAACGGAATTGGTGGCGGTCTTCGGTCGTTCGCCTCAGAAACTCACCGCCGTCGGCATGGTCGCTTTGTGGACCGTAGAGTTCGCCCGGCAAGCCCTCGCGCGTGACCCCGTCGCGCTGGATGTAGCGCATGTGCGCCCGTGCAACTTGGCCGCCCTTCCCACCAAGCCGAACCAGGCTCGCTTTAACCATCGCGCGTCGTCCCCGAAACCCGGCCAGCCGATCACGGCTCGACAACAGCCGCCCCAGGCTCGCGCCACGCCCGATCCTGCTACCGTCGAAACGCTGTGAGCGGACGCCCGTCCGGTTCCCGGCAAGCCGCGCCGCGGCGAGGATCCGGCCGCCATATTTGAGGATCTGCTTGCCATCCCTGCCGCGCTTGCGGCCGAGTTCCGGCGTGAAGTCATCATCGGGCACCGAAGCACTCCGGAGTCTCGCTATTTGGGGCAGACAACGGCGAGTTCTTGCCGTTTTGGACCACCATGTCTCGCAGGCGGCGTGCATAGTCTCCTAAAAAATCGATGTGCAGACAAAGACTTACGCAGGGTCGGGAGACATTGCCTTTATCTTGTTTCCCCTCTCTTCCTTGCTGCTCCTCCCCTCGGACCAAAAAAGGGGAAGAGACGACCCCAGACCGGCCTCGCCTCTCCCCGCACACGAGCTGCTGCTCAAGGCGCACGGAACATCGCGTCCCGCGCCATCGCCAGCGATCTGAATTGCCGACATCGTATCATCGAGTGGGCCTGGCCGTTGCCGGTCACCAGCATAGTTGCGCAGAACCAGACGCCATCGAACCGCCCGCATATCGCTATCCGATCGAGCTCGAATTCGTCGTCATCCGCGTTTTCATGGGCACCGATCCAGCGTTCTTCGACCCGTGCATCCCAGCGGAAGTCGATCTCTTCCGCGTCCAGAAACCGGCCCGCCAAGGCTTCGCCCGCCCCTCGCCCGAACTCAATTTCGAGCCCGGCCCTGAGTGCTTCCAAGACGCGATCAGACGCCGTTCCGATGCTTTGAGAGATTTCCATTGTCCGCTCCTTGCGCTTCGTTCCCACCATCGGGAACGGCGTCCGGGAGACGGGTGGCGGAGCGGCTGTCAGGGCCGCCGGAGCGTAAGCGAAAGCGCCGCGAAGCGGATGCGGGGGGAACCGATTTGCATCGCAAATCGGGGGGTACCCGCGGGCCTTGAAAGCCGCTTCGCCACCCGCCACGATGGGTCTTTCGAGACGAGCTTCCTCCTTCACCACCCTGCGCGGCGCCCGCTCACTTGCCCCGCGAGAGCGCAAAGAACAGCGGCGATGCAGGCGACGAGACCCACGCGGCGCTTTCGTCGGTCCCTAACTCCTCGCGCAAGGCGAAGATCTGCCCGGAACGAGGCGAGCGGGCGGAAACAATATCGGCTCCGTCCTCCCGGGACGCGACCGTGGCGACATAGGAGACCGTTTCAGGAGGGAGCGCGCGGCCTCCCGCAAGACGCTCGGCGTAGCGCGTGGGACCGGCATTATAGGCTGCGAAAAGTCCAGGATAGCCGAAGCGCTCGTACATCAGTCGCAGATAAAACGTTCCGGCGAGGATATTGTCGCGAGGATCGTCCGGATTGGTACCAAGGCCGAGCCGAGCGCGCATCTCGCCCCAGGTTGCCGGCATCAGCTGCATGAGTCCCATTGCGCCGGCCGCCGAGCGGATGGGCCGCCCGTCCTGGGTGGTTCGACCCCGGGTTTCGACGTAGATCACCCGCTCGATCCAGGCGGCGGGAATGCCGAACCGGCTCGACGCCTGGACAGTATAGGGCCGCCAGTCGGCGACAGACTCTGCCCGTCCAGCACCTGCGATGGCGAGCATCGCTGCTCCGATCCAGATCTTCAGCGCCGCCATAGAAGGCGTGCCTTTCCGATTATGTCGGCGGCATCCGTCACTCCGAAATAGCGCCCGTCGAACGATGCGGCTGAGTCCATGAGGAGGAACAGCTGGCGACCGCGCAAACGCCGGCAGCCCGACCAGGCAGGCAGTGCTCGGCCGGCTCCGTCCGCGGAACGGCGCCGTGCGACCACGCGGTCATTCACCAGGACAACCGAGCCGAAGGCGCAGACATCGTCTCCTGGTCCCGCCGCTACTCGTTTAACCAGCGGCACGTTCATCGGCAAATACCGGCGCTCTGCCGCCAGGCGCCGGAAGTCCGCGGGTACACGCGCGACGACCATGTCGCCCGGTTCCAGGGGCGCATCGGGAGATACTCGGTAAAGTCCGACCGGCGCGCTGGAGCTGACGTTCCAAACCAGTCTCGGGCGCGGTGGAAATGCAGCGCAAAGGAGCAGGATACCGCCGCCGAGCACGGTAAGAGCAATTCGCCTGCGCAAACGTCCGAGCCGTCGTTTCCGCGCGCGCAGCGCTTCCCCGGCAGCAAGCAGGAGCGCGGAGTTCCGGTTCATCGGCGTCCCTCCCGAGGGACACTCCCGAGGCTCCAGCGATCAAGATCGTCGATATGATATTGGACGAGGTGACCGTGGCGCCTGAATTCGGGGCCAGCCCCAGCGCGGCGAAGGCGCTTCAAGGACTTTGCCGATATTTTAAGATAGGCGGCTGCCTGATCGGTATTGAGGAAGGGCGAGCCGCGCTTGGCGCGGTTCGCCCGGTCGATTTCGGTATCATTGTCCATGGAGGCGGGACCTGCTGCTCGCGGCCCGGAATGGGCCGCGCTGCCCCGAGCTTTGCCCGGAAAGGCCAGATGCGGGAGTGTCGAAAACCTTTGCGGTGTTTCGACACCCCCGACCGGGCGCTTGTCAGCGTGACCAGATCAGTCTGTGCTCGCCTCCATCACCCTGAACGAGCTGGGCGTAAATGGGCGCGGGAAGCGAGGGATCGTCGATCTTCATCGAGAGATATTCGGCGCCTGTCTCTCGCGCGACCTTGGTCCAGCCCGCACCGATTTCGACGGCACCGGCGAATACGCGATGGTCGGGGGCCTTATCGTTGTCGCGTTCAACAGGACGGATAGCCGCTTTGACGTTGAGCGTGAGGGTGCGGATGGTGCCGGAATAGAGGCCCGCTTCATCTCGGGTGAAGGTTCCGATCTGTGCCATGTTCAAGTTTCCTTTTGCTCGCGAAACCGCCCGATGCGGTCTCGACGGGCGGACGCGAGCGGCAGACGACCCGGCGCCGCACCGGCATGGCCGAAGCGTCAGCGAAGGACGCGGCCCAAGGGCTTTCTTGCCGCGCGAGGAGGACGCAAAGCGGTCGGGGAAGAAAGTTCGAGGGATCGCGTTGCGGCGCCGGATTGTTTGCCGCAGGACGCCAATGGAGACGAGACCTCCGGGCAAACGCGATGAAGGGACAATCTCGGTTACAGGTAGGCACCGGTCTTCGGCAATGCAGGCCTGCCGGACGCTGTCCAGACGATTTGCAAAAACCTGTCGAGCGCCAATCCATCGCAGGCTCAAATGCGTTTTCCGACGCCCTCGCTTCTGCCCAGACACACGCCCCAAGCCGATACTTTTAGCGAGGTCGCGGCGCATTTCGGCTTAGTCGGGCATAGCATTGGTCACAGGTGCGTAGGGGACAGCCCTGACGCGACGCCCGCACTCCAAATCCGTATCGCCACCACCGGTTTGATGCGTGACATTACAGCTTCCCGAAAGCGGAGAAGCACAATGTCCGATGAGCACATGTCGTCCCTCAAGCGCTGCGCCATTTATACCCGCAAGAGCACCAACCTGCGGCTCGACCGCGAGACCAACTCTCTCGAAACGCAGCGGGAGATCTGCGGAGCCTATATCACCAGCCAGAAATACCGCGGTTGGGTCGAGCTGCCCAAGCGCTACGATGACGGCAACCAGTCGGGCAGCGGTCTCGAGCGCCCCGCGCTGACCGAGTTGATGAAGGATATCGAGGCGGGACAGATCGATGCAGTGGTGGTCTACAAGATAGATCGCCTAACGCGTAGCCTGATGGATTTCGTGAGGCTGGTCGAGCTCTTCGACCATCAGGGCATAGCGCTCGTATCGATTTCCCAGACGTTCGATACTTCCGACAGCATGGGCCGGATGGTGCTCAATATCCTGCTTACCTTCTCCCAGTTCGAGCGCGAGCTGATCGCGGAACGGGTCCGCGACAGCATCCGTATGCGAAAGCGCCACGGCAAGATCCATGGCGGGCTTCCGCCGTTCGGATATGTCTCGACGCCCGCCGGATTGCGCATCGTAGATGAGGAAGCCGAGATCGTCCGTCTGATCTTCAGCGAGTTCCTTCGCAGCAGGCGCTATACGACGGTTATGAACGTCGTGCGGGAGCGGGGCCTGCGCCACAGCGTCAAACAGTCGCGCAACGGAGTAGCGCGCGGCGGAAATCCGATCGGGGCCGGCACAGTCTACGGCATCCTGCGAAGCCCGATCTATGTCGGCGAGATCCAGGGACACGACAGGACCTATCCGGGCAGACACGAGCCCATCATCACGAGGGAGACCTGGGAAACCGCGCAGGCCATTACCGCCGAGCGGGCCCGCAAAACGCCGCATTCCAAGCAGACCAACCATTTTCTCGCCGGCCTGCTATGGGACGATCTCGGCCGGCACATGCTGCTCGACGTCGACTGGCACCGCGGCCAACCCTATTTCTGCTACGCGTCGAGCAATGCGATGTGGTCGCAAGCCGAGTATCGCCGCGCATATCGCAGCAACGCGGATCGGCTCGAACGGCTCGTGATCGCCTCGGTGTGCGAGTTTCTCGGAGATCGCCGCAGGCTGCGCCGGGCGCTCAGGAGCCTCGGCCTGTTCGGTGAGGAGCTGGACAAGCTCACGATACGAGGAAAGTCCGCTGCAGCGCACCTCGAGGAGGTACCGCCGGAATGGAGGGAGGAGCTGTTCGCCGCACTGCTCCTGCGCATCGAGATCGGCGAGCACGACATGTCGATCGTCTTCCGCTCGCTTGAACTGAGGCGCCTGCTGGCCTGGAACGGCAAGACTCCGTTCCGCGGCCGCGCCGCCGACTGGCCCTGCAGCGACGCGCGCTATATCCTCGACATCGAGGTAACGGCGATATCGGGCGAGCGCTGGCCGGTCGTGCATATCAACCAGCGACCCGCCGGGACACGATGCACCCCGGACCGCAAGCTCGTCGGCTTGCTCCAGCGGGCGCGCAGGGCGCAGCGCCTGGTAGAGGAACGGCGCGAGGAGCCTGTGGAACAGCTTGCGTTTGAGTTGAGCTGCCGGCCGGGCCATTTCGGGCGGCTCATACGGCTCAACTATCTCGCGCCCGACATCGTCACGGCGATCCTTGATGGAACCCAACCGGAAAACCTGACACGCGCCACGCTGCTCAAGGCGAACCTCCCCACCGACTGGGCACTGCAGCGAAAACTGCTGGGTTTCGAGGCTCCCCGCCGGGCGCCAATACCGAGACGATTGTTCGGACGCGGAATGTGGCCGGAGGGTCCAGCTCCGAAAGGCGCCGAGCGGCCGCCTCCAGACAACGGGCAATAGCAAATCGGCAGCTACCCGTCCGGTTTGCGGACTCGCTTCCCGCCAATTCCGCACCGCAGCGCGCGAAGAAGCGAAGCGAGACTGGCGATCAGCGCGGCCAGCGCGGTGAGAAGTTCCGGGTCGGGATAGGCCATGTCGAAGTTCCTTTCGACTCGATCAGATAACCAGATCGGTTCGTGTAGGAAAATGGATTCTGAAAAGCCTACTTCCCGGCGCCCAATGCCGCGTTCTGCGAAAAGGCGGGGCGGCCTCCTCAAGGAAGCCACCCCAAAAGGACGAGAACTCCGGACATTGCTGCCAGAGCCCTTCGGGTCGCATGAGAAGGCTAAGACAGTCGCAGCGGAGATGCCAGTCCCTTTGCTTCAGTGGTATTCCCTACGGCCGGGCTTGCAACTTGTGAGGCATTTCATGCCAATTCAGGCTGACGGGAGTGACTGCCGGCGATACCGGGTCTCGGCCGTCTTTCGCAGCTTGCACAGGGAGGGAGCGGTGGACAGGAAGAAAATGCACGCCATTCGGCTGGCCGCGGCGGCTTTGCTCGCCTCGACCGGCCCGCTCGCAAGCCTCGCAGGCGGAGTCGTCATGCTTGGCGCCCCCTCGGCGGCGGCGGCGCGCGGCTGCAGCAAGAGCTCCTACGTCAATTCCCGTGGGCGTTGCGTGCACCGCCCGGCCCGCTCAAGCTCGATCCCCCACGGGGCCAGCGCACAATGTCGCGACGGCACCTACAGCTTCAGCCAAAGCCGGCGGGGAACGTGCTCCTACCACGGAGGCGTCGCACGCTGGCTGTAGATTCGTGGCAATCCGCCGCGACCAGTGATGTGCTGTTCTACTCGCCTCCGTACGGCTCCCCGCGGTTCCGTCCGGCTCGTCAGAGCGACCATTTTGGGTCCTCCCATCAATAAAATGAAGCGATCGCGGCTGTCCCCGGCACTGTTGAGCAAATTGCCATGATGCGAGTGCGCATCGATTTGCCAGGCTCTCGGCAATATCCATCCGACGAGCCCTGACGGCAAGATGGCGACGCGGTCATTCGCGGAGTTAGAACGCGATCTGCATGTCGAGGTGACTTGAGCGGGGCATTCGGCTCAACGAAAGAAACCTGGCCGCCCCAGCGGCCTGTCCGCTGCGCAATTGGAGTTCGAGCAGGACGGGCCAAAGGCGCATCACTCGGAACTCTGCCAAAGAGTTGCGGGTCAGCCGTTCGGCAATCCGGCTCGCAGAAGGCCTACTGCAGATATAATCCTTGCTCTCCAGACCTAAACCCCTGCAGCGACTGCTGGCCGATCATCGGCAGGACCTTGAGGCAAGCGACCGCGATTACGTGCTTTCTCTGCATTTCTCCCGAAGGCGGCAGCGACGCGCTCAAATGAAAACTCCAGTCGGATGATCTCATGAAAACGTGGCCGGCGGTCAATGCTTAGGCCCCGCAGCGGTACCCTGGCTGCTGTGCATCTCAGGACCGTCGTACCACCAAGTATAGCCGACTTCGGCAGCTTTGGGGCCGAAGAACCCACCGCCGAATACACCGCTACCGCCGTCACTACCCGATAATGTACCTCCGAAGCCGGACGTGCCCGAGGCGATAGTAGCATTCCCGGTCAGCGTGCCGATCAGCGTGACGTTGCCATTTATCTCCGCCGAAAAACTTAGGTCGGTGGTAACTGCCCCGCTGGCGAAATTGGCCGACAGCTTTCCTCCGGAATGCTTAGCCAGCCCCAAAACCACGTTATCGTGGGTTGCCGCGCCGAAAAGGGCAAGATCGTAGGTAGCCGTTCCAGTTTTTGGCATATCGCGAGTTGGAACGCCCCATGCGCCGTAATAGTTTGTATAAGTGTAATTTTGTTCTTCGATTACACTCAATGTGGCAAAGCGCGTATATGATAGCGGGACGTTCTGGACCGACGGTATCGCGATTTCGAAGCTTTGTTGCTGAGGATATGAGCGAAGGAAATATTGGACGCGATCATCGCTTTGCATGGTCAGCGTGGAAGGGGTGAAGTCATATGTTGCGCCGCCCTTGATGCTGACGCGATAAGTGTTGTCGGCATCGAGGAACTCGATGGTGAATCCGTCACCGAACGGAAAAGTATGTGAGCCTCCCTGAAACACGCCCAATTGGCCTTCCCAGGAAACACCCGACACCTGGAAGCTCTTGTCGCCCGGCTTCGCGAAGAGCTCGGCAACCGTGTTATAAACGACGGGCGTAGGCGTGGGCGTGGGCGTGGAGTTCACCCCGCCACCCCCGCATGCTGTAAGCATCATTCCCAGCGAAAGCACGCCTGCCGAAAAGCGCATTGCCATGATCGTTCCTACATAAACAATTAGGTTAGAACGATTCATGTCCGCGCAATTGCCAAACGCACTGCTCGCCAGGTGCTCTTTCACGGATTTTTTGCTTAGGATCTCCGGAATGCCGGAACCACGGCGCATAGGTCGGGCGAGCGCGGCCGGCCGGCAATCGTGCGGTCACCGTCGAACGGGCGGCGATCCCTCCGAGCGCGCGCGGCACCCGCGATCACAAGATCTCTTGCGGGCTAATCTCCTCGCCTTCGCGAACTATTTTCCCGCTGGCCCCCAAACGCCTCGCGGCGCACTGGAGCTGGACGCACGTCGATGCCATCAGCACGGGATGAACTTTCCAGAGCTCTATGAAAGCATCATCGCCCAGATCGTCCGCGAGTGCCCCGGGCCCGACAAGTTCGCGCATGTTTTCGTGGGCCTGGGGATCTGGCTCGCAGCGGCGCTGGCGCTGCGCAAACCGTTCACCTCGACGATACCCCCGATCGTCGTCGCGCTGATCGAGGCGATCAACGAAATCATCGACCGCATCGCCAAGGGAAGCTGGGAATGGCCCGACACCCTCGGGGACGCAGCCGCGACGCTGTTCTGGCCCCTGCTGCTGTTCGCGGCGCTCAGACTGTTCCCATGGCTGGGCGCAGGCAGGGTGACGGTATCGCGTGCCGAAGAGGACGAGCCGGCAGCCGGTGCGGGCGGCGCCCCCCGCGATGGGGCGTAGCGCCAGTCTGTCGACCCCCAAGAAAATCCGCGCGCCGACGCCCATCGGGCGAAAGGCGCGCGGCGATTTTCAGCTCCACCCCCAAAGGGGACGCGGGCGATCCTGCGACCGCCCTCGCCGGTTTTGGGTTCACGCAGCCAGCTGTTCCGGCTCCTCCTCCCGCTCGACCGGCTCGTCCGGCCTCGCCCGCGCGGCAGCGGCGAGGCTCGCGACCCCGCCGCGGCCGGTATAGGCCGAAGGCGGAAACCGCATCCAGCGCGGCACCCAGCGCGCGACCCGCGTCCGTCCCTCCGCACCGGCAAGGTGATCGCGCGCGATCTTCTTCAAGGTCTTCGCCTTCTCTCCGGCATTGGCCCTGGCGACCGTCTCGCCCGCGATCTCGGCGAGCAGGGCGAGAGAGACCTCGCGGTCGCGTACCAGCTCGAACAGGCTGGTATCCGCCTCCCACCAGTCGGCCATGTCGAGGCCGAGATGGCTGCCCACGGCCTCGACCGCGGCGCTGCCGACGCTGAGGGTTTCCGCCATGACGACCGCCATCACGTCGAGCACCGCCGCATCGGGCAGGTCGAGCAGGCAGCGGAACAACCGGCACAGGCCATGATCGTCGCCATTGCCGCCGCTCAGGAGCGGCTCGTCGGGCGAGACGCCGAGCAGTGCCAGAGCCGAGCGACGGTATCCGCCCAGCGCGCTCTCGCCGAGGCTGGCGCCAAGGCTCGCGCGGACCTCGTCGCTGCGGGTGGAGAGCGGGTCGGGCCGCACGGTCCAGAGCGGCGATCCGGCGATCGCGTGGGCGACGGCAAGGCGCAGGGCGACGCCGGGATGGGCGCAGAGCGCGCCGCGCACGGCGGCATGTCGATGGAGATCGACATAGGCGTTGAGCGTCCCGGCGATCTCGGGCCGGGCGGGCTTCTCGCCAGCCTGCGCGGCATCGCCGCGCTCGCTGCGGCGGGCCTCGGCGCGGGTGACATAGCCTTCATGGAAGGTCACCTCGCCGTTGGCGCGGACATCGGCATAGACCCGCCCACCCTTGCGCTTGGCGGCCTTCTCATATTCCCAGGCATGGAAATAGGCATTGGGCGGCACGATCACGACATCGCTCCATCCGGCCTCGATCAGCGCCTCGCGGCGGGCCTCGACGGCGGCGTTCTGGGCGGTCCAGAACTCGTCGGCATCCGCGAAATAGCGGTCCTCGCCGAACAGGTCGGCGACGACGGCGAGGCCGCTCGCCTCCGGGTCGAACAGGGCGTGCCCGACCGGGATCGACTGCCCGCCGAACAGCCATGCCTTGAGCTGCTGGCCTTTCGGGCAATAGGCGTCCGGGTCATCGAACAGCGCGAGCCATGCTCGCTGCTGCTGCTTGCTGGCGAGGGTCAGGTGGCGGACGGTCGCGGGATCGATTTCCTCGCGGCGATAGGCCTCGCGGATGCGGGGCAGGAGATTGCCGAGCGCGAGGATGCGTTTGACGGCGAGTTCGGGGATCCCGAAGGTCGAGGAGATCGCGGCGAGGCCGCGCCCTTCGCGGACCAGCCGGACGAAGCTTTCCCACTGGCTGACCTCGTCGGGGTCGAGTCGCTTCGCGTTCTCGATGATCGAGGCCTCGATGGCGGCGGCATCGTCGCCCTGCTCGAGAATGCCGCAGGGCAGCATGGCGCCCTGCGGGTCCGCCTCGCCGCCTGCAGCGCGTTCCTCGGCGACGATCCGCGCGGCATGGTAGCGCCGGGCACCGGCGACGATGCCGAAGCGCCCGTCTTCGCAGCGGCGCACCAGCAGGGTCTGGAGCACGCCGCGTGCGCGCACGGTGGGCAGCAGGTCGGAAACGTCGGGCGCCTTCCGGCCGTGGCGCATATTGGCCCGGTCGACGAACAGGCGGTCGAGCTGGATGAATTCGAGGATCATGATGGATACTCCGTCTCTGCAAGAGTTCGGCGGCGAACGGCCGCCCGCGTGTTTTCCGCCGCGTGGCGGAAAATACCGGTCAGCCGCCGCCGCGATCCTCCGGACGGGCGCGGCACAGGATGGGTTCGGCGCGCAGGATCGATCCGGCGCGGTGGGACCAGCCCGCCCAGACCGAGAGCGGCAGGCGGGTCGCGAAGGCACCGTCGCGCTCAATCCGCAAGCCGAACGGCAGGCGGATCGCCGCGATCTCCGAGAGGCTGAACGAGCCAAGCTCGGGGCAGCCGAAACCGAGGTCGGCGAGACCGAAGAGCGTGTCGCCGTCGCTGTCGAGCTCGGTCGCGAGCCAGGTCGCGGAGCCGAGCGGATTGAACAGCTTCAAGACCGGAACCGGATCGAACCGCTCCCCGCGCGCCTCGCAGGCACGCCCAAGCGCATCGTTCTCGCGCAGCGCCGCGCGCAGATCGCGAGGAAGCAGGATCACAGCCCCGTCCCCCGACCGAGAGCGACCGGATACCCCGGCCTGCCGAGGGCACAATGATGGGACGACAGGACCACGCAAGCCTCCTCACCCGCCCCAAAGCCCCATGGCCTTCCCGCAGGAGGCGGGGGTGGACGGCAGGCGACCGGAGGAGGTCCGGCAGGAGCGGCGGGCGCACCGCAGGGCGCAACGCAGTGGAGCACCCGCAGCGCAGCGCAGGGTTGCGCGCGCCGCGCCGGGCCTCAGGCGGAAGCGCCGGCCTCACCCGCCGACGCGGCAAGGCCCACCGACCGACGCCGCGGGATCACGCCGGCAGTGTCCGATCCGGCAAACAGGATCCCGCGACCATCAAGCCATGCCCAGGCATGGCCCGCGCCAGCGATCGTCGCCCGAAGGGCCGAGACCGCAAAACCGGTATTTTGGGGGCTCGGGGCCGCCCCATGTAGGGCGGCCCGGAGCGCGGTCGCGGGCGGCGAGCCGCGATGCCCGGCGCCGAAGGCGCGAACACGAACGCACCCTTGCAGGCGGCCGGCCCGCGCGGCGGCGTGCGTGCGCGAAAGTGCGCCAGCCGCCGCCGCGCCACGGACGCGCAAGCGTGCCCACGCGGGCAAGACAGCGCGCGGACCCTGGCGAAGCGCAGCGCCGCCAGAGCACGCCCACCCGATCCCGCGTCCCCCCGGCATCGCCGCCGCCCACGAGGCGCCCGCCCCGCGAGGTCAAAACATCAAGGTAAGGGCAACGAAGCTAGGAGGAACGCGCCCCTTCACCGAAAGCCAGGATCGCCAAGGGCAACCCCTTGCCGACGATCCAGCGCGCGCGAGCGAGATGGCTGTCCCAGCAGCGCCGCGCGCCCTCGGGATCCTCCACAGGATCGATACCCAATATATCCAGCGCCCCTTCCCGCCAGCCTAGCCCCGCATCGTCCGCGTCGAGCAGCTCGGCATAGATGAGAAGATTGCGACGATCGTAATCGACGACATCGTCGCTAACGGGGGCGACGCACTCCAGAGTAATCATCGACTTGGCTTGCAATTTACGGCCCTCCGTTGCCCGCATAATGCCTATCTCTCAAAATACCTAGTATATTGGGTGGCGCGAAAGCAGAAAACTCTGTGCTTCCCTTCGGATGGCCGTCAGGGATCGCGTTGCTTCCAACCTCAGGAGATTGAGAAAGGCTAAAGGCCTTTCGCAAGAGGAGCTTGCCGGCCGTGCGAGCATCAACAGGAACTACATTGGAAAGTTGGAGCGCAAAGAAAACAGCGCGACAACCGATATGCTCAGCAAGATCGCCGATGTCCTGGGGTGCGACATCGTGGATCTGGTTGCCCCACCCTCCGCGTAGCAGAGCGGCATTTATAACTTCGGCCCCAGCACCCCGCCCGGCCCGGCCCTAACCAGCCTCCGTGCCAGAACGATCATCCTGCGCACACGGGATTTCAGATGCTCGCCATCCCCCGGCCAATCCCCACCGTAGATGCCAAGCCCGATCTCGCGCTGACTCGCGCCAACCGCAAGCGCATCGGCCACGCGAAGCGCCTGAACCAGACGCTGCAGCCGCCGATCCACAAGTCTCCGCTCGACTCCACCCTGGAGAACAGAGACCAGCCGGCAAACCGATCGAAGCTGAGGCCACAGCTCGCGGCCGAGATCGATCACCGGCATGATCGAGCTCGGCGGCAGATTGGTGCATTCGCCGCAGACGTCCAGTTGCAGGGTGCCGGAGGACAATTGAAGGAGCAGATGCCGCCGTTCGCCGATCCTCATCGAACGATATGGCAGCGATGCCAGGCGTTCCTCGAACGCTCCGCCCGCAAGCACCGCCAGCACGCAGGGATCCCACTCCGCGATCCAGAGCGGCAGCGCATGGACGCAGTCAAGCCCAGGATCAGAAAGGAAAGTGCAGCCCCCAGACCGCGGCGCACGAAGCCTGCAGACCACCAGCGACCGCATATGCGGCGCGGTAGGCAGGATCGCGCCGCAGGAGCTCCCAGGCAAGGGCCGGCCGGCCCCGGGCGACGATTGGCGCGTATGGTAACGGATCGCGCCAGTCGGGACCGGGCCCGGCGGTCATGTCAGCCCATCTCGCCCAGTTGCGAACGCACGAACATAGCCGCGACCTCCTTCTGATCGGGCCTCAAGGCATCGATCGCCGGAAGGAAATCGGGCACGCGGTCCTTGAGCAGGATGGACGGGCATTGCCCCTCGACATTGCCAAGGTTCGGGCGGTGCTGGGCATAGCCCACCAGTGCCGCAAGCTCGGGCGAGAAATGCCGCGCGACGGCAGGAGGATAGACCAGCCACTGCAGCTCGAAGGGCTTGAGCCAGCCGAGGCAATAGCTGACCACGATCCCTCGCCGCGGCACGCTGGTGACATTCCCGCCACCGCCGTGAAGGGTCGACCCCAAAAACACCAGCGCATCGCCTGGCGACGCTCGCGGCACAAGCGCCTCGGCTTCGGGCAAGGACTTCACGTCCGGATCGAGATGCGTGCCCGGCCACAAGCGCGTTCCGCCGTTCTCCTTCACAAACGGAGTGAGCGGCCACATCACGTTGACGAGATATTCGATCGTGCCCTTGGGCCCCTGCCACATGTCCTGGTCGCGATGCGGCAGCTGCGGCAGAGCGCCGGGATGGATCTCGATCGCCTGGGCCAGATTGAGCGCAATCCGGTCGCACCAGGGCGACAGCACGCGCTCGACCATATCGAGGATCAGCGGATGCATCACCAGCCGCTCGACATCCTTCGCCCGAGTCAGAAGCGACCCGAAGCGCTTGGTGCGCTCGCCGTAGAAAGCGCCCTCGCAGGCCGGGGTGGCCGAGAAACGCGCATCCAGTTCGCGATCGATACCCAGCACCAGGCCGGGATCGAGCAGTTTCTCGGCGACGCAAAATCCATAGCTGGCGAGCGCGGCGGAATAGCAATCGACAAGCGTGCTCATGCCGGCACCTCTTCGGCCACAGTGTGCACATAGGTTCCACTCCAGCCCAGGCGCTCCGGCGTGTCCGCGTCGACATGAACCCGGAAGGCCCCGACCGCACCGCCCTGCATCGGCACCACCGGCCCGAGCGGCTCGCCGCGCCAGCCCAGCGACAGGACCTCGGTCCGGAAAGCAGCGGGGAGGACGCCGGTATAGCTCACGATACCCCGCTCAAGGGCAACATCGACCATGGCGGAGATCAGGATGTTGCGCAGCTCGCGCCGCCGCCCGGCACCGTGACGCTGCGGCAAGCAAAGCCGGGTGCTCTCCCAGATCGAACGGCCCTTCGGCATGCCGAAGGGGCACAGATGGGAGAAGAGGGTGTCGAGCATATGCGGCCGGTCGGTAGGCAGCAGGCGCAAGGACGCCTCGTGCTCGCCTTGATCCTCGACGACCAGGTAGATGGCGTGGCTACCGTCGAACTGGTCGATCTCATAGGTCCCGTCGACCACCGGAATATCCCATCCGAAAAGATCGACGAACAACAGCTTGCGGTCCGCAAACATGGTTTCGAGAAGCAAGCGATGATCCGGCGCGTTGGCATGATCGATTACGTGAAGCATGAATTCTCCCTTCGTGTGCGCCACGAAAGGAGCAGCAAGACCGCTGCCGAAACAGACCGAGCAATTACCTGGGTTGACGCGGCTTCAACTCGTGCAGGCCTACTTCACCGGCAAGCACCGCGCTCACCACAAGTTCGGTGCGATCGTGTGCACCGAACAGTTGCCGGGCAACGGTCAGATAGCCATCGACCGTGCGGGGCGTCAGGTTGAGCGCACGCGCGATCTCCTTGTTGGAGAGGCCGCGCCCGGCCAGTACCACGCAATCGCGCGGGCGCGGATGAAGGACAAGACGCGAGGACGGCCTCGGCCCCGACAATCCCAGCAGGCGGCGCGCGGCCTGAAACGCGAAAACCCCAAACATCTGAGCAAGCCCCAGATGCGGACGGACCGACTCAGGCCGCGAGGTGCCTGCGAAAGTACACGAACCCATGCAGTCGCCGAGCCGGAGGCAGGGAACCGTGATGCCTTCGTTCAAGCCTTCGCGCGCGCCATATTCGAAGCTCGCCCTGTCCCTGCGATCGAGGTCCATGATGTGGTGCAGGTCGGACCACAGAAAGGCGCTGTCGGCGAAGACGCAGCCGCGGATGATGGGATCACGGCGATAACGTGCTTCACCGATCAGGCGCTCGGCAATGGCCGCAGGATAGTCCTTGAGATCGACCCGATCACCATCTCCAGAGCGCAGATCGTCGTGATGGATAAGGGCGTAATAGCGAAAGCCGAAGTCGTGCGTGACCGCTTCCATCAAGCCAATCAGTTCATCGCGGGTCGAGACCGAGCGCAGCGCGCCGACAAATTTCTCAGGCATTCAACTCGCCGCCTCAAGCACGTTCCGAGGATCCATCGCAGGCAGTCTCGCAAACAACCACGCGGCGCGTACTGAGCCGATCGATGTAAATGAGCTCGATCGGGCCACAAGGACGTGCGGTCTCGAACACTCCCACCGTAAGCACTCCGGTCTTATAGGCCGCGGTGTCCGGGTTGGTCCGATGGGTCAGCAGCTCCGGTTTCGCGGCGTCGGGCTTGCCCGCCCATTCGGGCGTATGTCCGTGAACGTCATGCGCGGGAAGCTCCTCGGCAAAGGCCATCAGAAAAGGATCACGGATCCAAATCATGACCTCGTCCTCCTGCTCCTCAAGCGGAACACAGGGCTTGAGTCCACCATGCACATAGATCCGATGTTCGTCTGAGAAGTGTACCGGCAATGCCCGGAGCCACTCGATGTCCTCAACGGGAATGGATTTGCTATAGGAGCGCAGCGTCGTCTCTCCGCTATTCCTGAACCAGTGCGCGGCACCACCGGTCTGGAGCGCCGTAAGGATGATCTGGTGGTGATTGCCCTTCAGGCAGACGAGATCGTGCGGTCGCGCACGCTCGCGCAGCAGGCGAACCACTCCGGGGCTGTCCGGCCCGCGGTCGAAATAGTCGCCCAACACCACCACCGCAAATGGAGCATCGCCCGCCCGCGCCTCGATTCTTGCGACAGCCCGCGCCAGTAAACCGAGTTCACCGTGAATGTCGCCGATCGCGAAAGTCAGGTGCGAAGCCGACAATTCGGACACCATTTCAGAGCACTTTCGTTCCAGCTCCGTCCGCTGCGCGCCCGACCCCATCGGGCAGCGAAATCTCGGACTCGATTGTGCCATTTTTCCGCTCATGCCGCACCCAGATCAGGCCGTGCGGCGTCGGGTATCTTCCTTCCGCCCAGTCGAGCATGCCCAGTTGCGGCGTGATCGACACCGAGGCTAAACCCGGACTGGCCGGCCGGATGCCGAGCACATTCTCACTGAGCCAGGCGGTCGGGGCCACACTCCAAGCGTGGCACAGGCTCATGCGGAAACCGGCGTGCCCGAACCGCCCGAAATCTCCGTGAAGATCGCGCTGACCAGGATCGGGCAGTTCGTCGATCCGGCCCGAGCCTTCCAGCCAGTCCACATCGAATTCTTCCCAAAAGGACGTGGCTCCGCGTTCGATCATCGCCCCCCAATACCCCCGCATGATCGCGAGCCCCCGATCGACACGTCCAGCCCGCGCGAGCGTTTCAAGCGCGAATCCGCCAAGAAAGGCCGTCATGCCCCGTGCGCCGCCTTCCAGGATCCGCAAAGCTGCCGGATCGGACGGGATCATTCCGGCAAGCGCCTGCAGACCCGCGATGGCCTTCGACGCACTGGGGGCCTGTCCGGCTCTCCTCGCACGCGCGGCCCCTGCCGCGCATTGTTCCGCCCGCGGCGCATCGCCCAGGATCGACAGCATTCTACTGCCGGCTCCCAACGCAAGGCAAAGCAGCGCCTGCAGTCCGGCGGAAACCGTCGCATCGACCCCGGCGCTCGGCCAGTCGATGAATCGCATCCCGCCGAGTTGCTCGCGTCCGCTGGCATCCATCGCATTGAGCAACAATGCCGTCAGCCCAGCAAGATAGGTGCGCTGCTCTTCGAGATAGGCCCGGTCGCCCTTGCCCCACCACCACCGTTCGTGGATCAGGATCCACCACAGCGAATAGCTCGATATGCCGTTCATCCACGAGCCGATGGGTGTGCAATCGCGGATCAGGTCGAGACTGCGTTCTATTGCCGGGTCCGGTCCGAATATCGCCTGCACCGCGCCGGCAGCAGGCTGAAGGTCGCCCAGCCATACCAACCGGTCGCGCTTGATCCCGTCCCAGAGGTGGTGCTGCAGGTTCAGACGGGTAGTCCAAGCCCCCACTTCCCAGATCCTCGTGACCTCCTGGTCGCTGCACCGAAAGCTTCCGCTGGGCTCAACGTTGCGCAGCGCTAGCACAGCCCTAACATGGGTCAGCGGCACCGGAATCTGCCCGGCGCAATCGATGCGGAGGAAGCGGAACCCCGAGGGACCGAAGCTGCGGACGCCGAGCCAAGGCATCATCACCGTGTCATCGCGCACCGCGTAGTCGTTGCCGGCATTGCGCTCACCCAGTTCGGCCATCGCTTCGGACGCGGATTCCCCGAGGCGGAGACGTAGCGCCGGGAGAGGGTCAATTTGCGCCACAGGTGCACCCACCGCCAACTCTACTGAGCCGTTCAATTCGCAGCCGAAGTCGATCAAAAGCGCGCCACCAGGCTCGAGCACGCACGCCGGCCGCGAATCCGATTGCAATGGCTGAGAAATGCGCTGGTTCGTTAACCACTGGCTGTTAATCACGGCGTGATCGCTCTGCCAGATTATGCGAACTGGAAAAACGGAATGGAGCTGTTCGCCGATGGCGCCCGTGTCCACGAACATTATCTCGGAAACCTCTCTAATCGGGTTCAGCAGATCATATCTTTTTGGGAGCCGGGTTGGGCGTTGACAACACGCGCAACTGACGTCGCCCTGACGCGACCCAATGATGGCTTAAACACCTCGCGCATCAGCGATTTGAGCACCGTCTGGCCATGTAGGTCACGTGGGGGTGGAGCAGCGGCTTAACGAAGGCTCATGGATGCGGCAGGAATGGAGTCGGCGGTCACCCGCCGACTCCGCCCAATATGAACGCCAACCGAAAGGAAATTAAGCGTTCAACCCAAACTCCGATTATGGCCGCTATGCGGGTCAAATGGTGCTTTCGATCATATTCCTGAGCTCGCTCTTGGGCGCAGCACCCAGCCCTTTTGCAACCGGCTCGCCATTCTTGAACAGGATCAAGAGCGGGATCGATTGAACTTCGAAGCGCATTGCAGTCTCTTCGTTCGCCACGATGTCGAGCTTGGCGATGACGAGCTTTTCGGCAAACTCGTCGCTCAGTTCTTCAAGCGCGGGGCCGATCATTTTGCACGGCCCGCACCAATCTGCCCAAAAATCGACCAGCACGGGCAACTCGGAATTCAGAACATCATCGGCAAAACTTGCGTCCGTGACGACTTTGGTTGGCATTTGTTTCTCTCCGAAATTACGCCCCACTTCGCTCGGCTTTGGAGAGCGGGGTGAAGGCCGTCGGACCGCCCGGCCAGAAGGCTTTGAAACCATCAATTCGCGGCAGCGATGGAGGAACTGGCAGGTTTCGTTGGAAGTCTTAACAGCCTCCCAAGGTCCCCATGCTTCCCGCCAATCTTCTCCCGCAGCTCGCCGAGCGCGACCGTCACGCCCGCCAACTGACCGCGCACGCGGCTGAGCTCAATCAACAGATCAGTTGACGGCTGAGAATGCCCCCAGGCCAATGCCGAAGCACACATCTCAGAGAGAGAATATGCAGAAATTCCGCCCCTCGTGGTGTCGTAGAGGCGTGGAACGTCAATGCTGCCGACGTTTTCAGGACCAAGGCAAACCTCAAGGACTGCGGCGTAATCCTCAACCGATGGATCTTCCATGCGCGCGAAAGCGCACTTGCCAAACAATGCATTGGCAGCTGCTTGCAGGCTTGGCGCGTCCTGAAGCGCGAGAGCGACATGCTTTTGATCCTTGGGATGTCTTTCAAGTTCGTGCGCGACGATCTCCATCAGCGCCAGGTCGGAAATGACCTCTCGGTTGGAATCGATAAGGATCCAGTCATTGTCCCAGAACGCGTCGCCGATTGCTCGATAGAGATCGGCAGCTTCGCCCGATCTCGATGTCTCTCGGCCATATTTTTCTGGCGTCAGTTGTAGCAATGCCGGATATTTATGCTGGGACCGAAGGATCTCTCCGTAAGTTTCGACCAGGATCGTCGTAAGACCAGAGCCAGCCGCGCCATACAGGATCGCAACTCCGCCCAGCTTTAACAGCTCGCCGAAATGTGATTGAACTCTTTGCTGCACAGGGGAAAGTGGGGGGCTGAAGAAGCACCCCCCGTACATGCAAATTTCCCCGCTGCTCACGCCGTTGTGGGACACAATTACGCTCCTTTAAAATTCCTGTAATTACCATTTGGCGCGAAGGCTTGCGGTGACCGAGCGAGGCGTGCCGTACCAGTTGCCGTAATCAACGGATTGGCCGACAGATTGATAATAGGTTTTGTCGAAAATATTCTCGAGATTGACGGCCAGCGACCATTTGTCCGACAGCTTGTAATCAATCCGCGCGGAAGCGACGGCATAGGGCGGGACGGTGAAATTATAAGGCACCTTCGGCGTATTACATACCAAATACGAGGGGTATTCTGGATAAGGCGCATAATAGCCGCTGGTGCACACGGTGCCGCTGTAAAAGCCCGAAGATTGCCCATTCACACCACCGGACACGGTCAATCCGGAGAGCACGCCGGTATGTCCGGCCGCGCCAAAATCATAACTCATCCACAGCTTGTAGAGATGATGAGGCTGGATCGAAGTCAGCGGCCGATCAGGACTTACGGATACATACTTGTTGTCATTGTAATTATAACTCGCAGAAATCTGCCAACCTCGCGAGATCTCCCCCGATATATCGAGATCTATTCCGCTACTTTTCTCCTTATTATCTGGCGATGCCACATAGCAGCAGGAGTTCCCGTTAGGATCTTCAAAATACGTGCTGCCGCTGAGGAATGTCGCGAAGCCTTTCCGCGTCATCCGGTATGCTGATAGGGCAACATTCAAGCGACCGTCTTTCGAAGCCCATTTGACACCACCCTCCCAATTACCACCGGTAATCGGGGGAAGCGGTTTGCCGTCGACTGTAAGAGTGCGGCCTTGGCTCACATAAATGTCGGTATAGCCCGCGTAAAATGTCAGGTTTTTGGTGGCATCGAAGGACAAGTTGACCGGAGGCGGCCAGCTGAACTCGGTAGTGCTGTTCTTCAGCGGAATACTCAGAAACGCGTCGACGCCGACCTGCTTACCCGCGCAGTCACCGGTCGCATCCGTGCAAAGATAATCGCTTAACGTATCCGTCGCGTAGCGACTCCAGCGAAGACCCGTCATCAAGTGCAGCCGGTCGAATGCAGTCAAACGCAAGTTCATATAAACGCCGGACTGCGATATGCGGTATTTAGTCTGACGCGAAGCCCACACACCTGCTGGCGGCTCATTGTAAAGAGGATTCTCCGGGTCGAAGTTGAAGACATCAATGGGGGGATACGAACCATCCGGAGAGCCATAATAAAACTCGGGCCCGCCCGGATAAGGCCGATAAGGAGCATCTGCCGTTCCTGCCACCAGACTTCCGGAACTCAGTGAGCCATCAGCGTTGCTGGTCGATCGGTTCGCACCGATGATGATCTCCTGACGGTTGCCGAAGAGTTGGAACGCACCGTTCAAAACCACCTCTGCGGAGAACTGGTCCGTCGTTGAAAGGTATTGCTGCCCGTCCATGGCCGTCCCGCGCAAGGTCGTGGGATCTATCGCACCGAAGGCCGAACCGAGCTTGCGATCGGTGCTTTGCCTGTTTTGGGTGACGTTGAACTTTAGATTCCAATCGTCACCGATCTTTTGTTCGACCGCCCCGAAGATTTCCCGGGTGTCCAAATTCCAGCGATTCCATGGGAAGCAAAAGCATGTCGATCGCGGCAGCTTAAGGTCAGTGCCGTCCTGATAGCGCGGTAGGCCAAATCCCCAAGGCACGCTATTTTGCCGCGTGTAGTTGATGCCCGCCGTCACCAGGGTAGTGGGCGTGAGATCGAGCTCAGCAATCCCGTAAACGAGAGTTTTGTTATCTTTGGCGGTATCGTAGAAATAATGATTAGCCTGATAGGTCATCACGAGGCGGCCGCGTAGATGCCCATCCAACGCCAAGGGCGACGTCGCATCGGCAACGACCCGATAGTTGCTCCAGCTTCCAGCCTGCGCATCAAACACAAACTGCGCGTGGTCGAGAGGCTTCTTGCGAACAAGATTTACTATTCCGCCCGGAGTTCCATAGCCATTGAAAAGGCCGCTGGCGCCCCGAAGCAGCTCCACATGGTCGTAGACCGACATGTCGATCTGGGGTTGGAAGCCCAGGTCAGTCGACAAAGGTGCTCCACCATCGAGCTGAAAATTCGTGATTTGATAACCCCGCGAATAGAACGCGGTATTCATACTGGTGTTCTGCTGAACAAGGGTAACGCCGGGCAGTTGGCGCATGGCCGAGGTGAAATCGGTAACGTTCTGCTGCTCCAGCCGCTCGCTCGTGAGTACCGAAATCGACTGCGGCACGTCCTTCATCGCTTGCGGCGCCTTGCTTCCGATCGTCAGCGCGCCGCTGGTGAAGCTACCCGTCCCTTCGGTTGCGGTGATATCGCTTGAGCCATTCGTCCCATTCACGCCCGCTGCCTGCCCAGCGCCGCCGAAGTATTGTGAACCCTGCACCCCCTCAACCTGGACGGCACCAGTGACAAGTTCACCATCCGCGCCTGCCCGAGACCCTTCGATAGTCGCGGTATTCCCGGCAATGTTTGCCGAAAGCCCGGTTCCCGCAAGCAGGCGAGTGAGCGCATCCGAAGGAGACATGGCCCCCTTTACGCCTGACGAGCGCTGTCCATCCACGACCGGCGTCGAAAACACCATTTGCAGCCCGGTCGCGTCGGCGAAGGCCCGCAAAGCACCGCCGAGATCGCCCGCGGGAATGTCGAAGTTGCGCTCAGCCTTGGCGGTCTGCGCCATCGCCGGCTGGGAAATGCCAGCCAATGCCACGCTGCCCATCAGCGCCGCGAGATAGAATCTGCGCGAGGCCTTCTTCCTCATCACGCGCCTCGAAATCAACCGGTCCGTCATGAATACCCCCTGAGGTACGCGCCGCACAATCTACGGCCGTTTCGAAGGGGGTGACACCGCCTGGAGCGAGCGCCCTAACCCGTAGCCTGTAATTTTATGGCAACGCTCAGCGAGCGGCGACCAGCGTCAGCCAGGGCAGGCGCGTAATGCGCAGGTTTCCGGTGGTGGCCAATGCGTCGAGACCTCCGTCGAGATGGTCGAGATCGAGGATCGCGGTCACCCTGCGGCTACCCAGCTCGCCGCCCATCAGGACGATCCGACCGGACTGGTAACGATCGACTTCCTTCAATACCCGGTCAAGCCGCTGGCCTTCGAAGATCAGGCGCCCATGGCGCCAAGCCCCATCGTTCTCCGGCTGGATGCTGCGCTGGACGTGGCCGCCGCTGAACCGACCGCGCTGGCTGGCCGCGAGGCGCGTCGAATTGCCGGCCGTGGCGATCTCGACCAGCCCCTGGTCGACGTCGACGAGCAAGCCATCGCCGCCGCGGCGTACCGAGAAGGCGGTGCCGATGTCGCGGATCGTGGCATCGCCCGCTTCGACCACGAATGGCCGTCGGACGTCGGGTGCTACCGCCACCCAGAGTTGCCCCTGGACGAGCTCCACCCTCCGCTCATTGTCGCTGAAGGCGAGATCGATCGCACTGTCGGTGTCGAGCATGACCTGCGTGCCGTCAGGGAGCGTGAAGGCCTCGGTCTTGCCAACCGGGCTGGCGCGATCGGCGGTCATCCACGCAAGCGAAGGCGTCGCGAGAAACAGCGCCAGCGCGCCGAACGCCGTCGCGAACCCACCCGCGACCTGCCAGCGGCGTGCCCGTTCGCGTCGCAGGGGAATAGGAGCAGGTATCGCAATCTCAGGCGCCAGCTCGGCCGTGCGCTTCCAAACGGTCCGCGCTTCCGAAAAGGCCTGCTCATTGGCCGGATCGCTTGCCAGCCATGCTCGGAGCGCCGCGACCTCGCCGTTGGTCGCCTCGCCCGATGCCAGACGCAAGTACCAAGCCCGCGCCGCTTCGCCGCGCTCGCTCTCCTCGCCCGGGGGCGTCCATGCCATACGCGCCATTGCTTGGCCTCGTTTCAGTCCTGCTCGCGTATATGACACCGACCGGAAGAAACTCCCAACCCCGATCCGCCTGCATCGTCGGCTACTGCCATGGCGACGGCAAGCCGGGCGAAGGCACGGCGCATCGATTTCTCGACCGCCGTCGTGGATATACCAAGGTGACGAGCGATCTGGGTCTGGGTCATGCCCTCGAAGCGGTGCATGCGAAAAACCTGACCGCAAACCGGCGGGAACTCGGCGACTGCTGCCTCGATCTGTCTGACTTCGTCGCGAGCCAGCGCATGGCGCTCGGGCGTAAGCAAATCCGCATCTCCGTCGAGCAGGTCGGCGTAGGATTCGTACCGAGCGCGACGATGTTCGGAGCGCAGAGCATTGCGCGCGAGGTTGAACGCGACATGCGTGAGAAAGGCCGGCGGATCCTGCACCTGCCCGCGCAACTGCGCGAACTTGACGAAGGCCTCCTGCAACACGTCCTCTGGCGACGGCAGCCGTACGAAGCGACGCGACAAAAGCCGCATTAGCCGCGGCCATTGCTCCTCGAAGATCGCGTCCAGGGCCAGCTGATCCGCCCGCGTTCCACCTCGTTCGTCGATCGGTTGCGCCATGGCGTTCCCTTGCTCAGTCTCAGCAGTAACGAGCGGGGGAAGGATTCATTTCAAGGGCCAGGGCGAGATCTTCGGATGCGTTCGACCGGGCCGAGCCTCTACCTCGCACAGGAATATATCGCCTTGCATGTCAGAAACAGACTGCCAGTGAACCCGGAACCACCGGGGCAAAGAGGCCACGGGTTTTCCTATCGTTTGGGGGGACCTAAAGCGGTTCCCCCCAAAGCGGGCGTCGGTCGAGCTTACCACTTAGCACGTACGGTAGCGGTGACACTTCGCGGCGACCCGTACCAATTGCCACTCGTGGGCGTCGAGCCGACGGTCTGGTAATATGTCTTGTCGAAAATGTTATCCAGATTGATCGCCAACGACCAAACGTCCGAAATCCTGTAGTCCACCCGGCCGGACAAGACCGCGTAGGCCGGCACCGTGAAATCGAAGTTCACGTAATCGGGAGGAGAATAGGACGCGCAGGACTGCGAGCCGCTCACCGGGTCAGGCGTGCCGATCAAATTGACGCAGACCGATCCGGAATCGTAAGCCGAAGACTGCCCTTGTACACCTGCGGAAAGAACAAGTCCGTCAAGGAAGCCGCGATAACCCGCAGCACCGAAGTCGTAGCTAGTCCAGATTTTATAGAGATGCTTCGGCTGGATCGAGACCAGGGGAAGACCGTCGCGGGATCCGAACGAGCTACCAACGCGCTTGGTATCGTCGTAATCGTAACTCGCCGAAATCTGCCAGCCGGGCTTCACCTCGCCGCTGAGCTCCAAGTCGATGCCCTGACTCTTGTAGCTCTGATTGGGGTCGGTCACGAAACAACAGTACAATCCACCGCCGAGATTGCCGTAGTTAGGGAAACGTGTCCCGTCACTGGCAACAAACTCGCCGGTCGAACCATCGTAAGTGCCGTCGGTCGTCCCGAACCCCTTCTGGATAATCCGGAAGAAGGCCAGAGAAAGGTTGATGCGAGTATTGTGCGGGACCCACTTGGCCCCAGCCTCCCAATTCGAGCCAGTGATCGGATCAATCGGTTGAAGATCCGATTTCAGCGAATTTCCCTGGCTCTGATAGATGGTCGTGTAGCCCGCGTAAGCAGTAAGCGAGCTGGTCACGTCGAACGATATGTTGATCGGCGGAGGCCAGCTTATGTTGTCGTCCTTGAAGGCGGACGCGCTCGTCGAATAAACATCGCCGATCTGCTTTCCATAGCAGCTCGGCGAATATCCTGGATCTGCATCGGGAATGCTGTCGCACAGATAATCGACGGTGTATTTGTATTGGTACCGGCTCCATCGCACCCCGGTCGTCAAATGCAGCCTGTCGAAAGCGGTCAGCCGCAAGTTGATATATGCGCCGTACTGCACGGTGCCGTACGCGGGATAGCGGGAATTCGCTAGACTGGCGGGTGGTTCGGAATAGATCGGGTTGGTCGGATCGAACGAAAACACATCGATAGGCGGGCTCGCGCCATACGGCGACCCGGAATAATAGATTGGGCCGCCTGGATAGGGTTGATAGGGATCGGGTATCGGCGAATCGTACCCTACCGCTCCGTCCGAATTGGAACTCACCCGATTGGCGCCGATCGTGATTTCCTGGCGTTGCCCGAACAGATTGACCGAGCCGCTCAACGTCGCTTCGGCCGAAAGCTGGTTGCTCGCGGTGGCCGTATAATTGCCGTAGAGGACTGGACCAAGGCCGTTAGTCGGATTGACCGGCTGCAGGCTGTAGCCGGCCTTCTGTGTGCTCCGTTGACGATTGCGATCGAGATTGAGCTTGAATTTCCAGTCGTCGCCTATCTGCTGTTCGATCGCTCCAAAAATGTCAGTGGTGTCGAAGTTCCACCGGTTCCAGTCGAAGCACAAGCAAGTGGAACGAGGCAGTCGCAGATCGCCGCCGTCCAGATAGCGCGGTAAGCCATATAGCCATGGAACGCTGTTTTGGCGGGTATAGTTGACGCCGGCGGTAACCAGAGTCGTCGGCGTCGCATCGAGTTCAACGATACCGTAGACCAGCGTCTTGTCGTCCTTGGCCGTGTCATAGAAATAGCGATTGTCCTGCCAGGTCATGACCAGACGGCCGCGCAGCTTTCCGTCGAGGGCAAGCGGGGCTGTGGCGTCAGCAACCAGGCGATAGTCCTGCCAACTGCCCACCTGCGCCTCAAGCGTGTACTGGGAATGGTCGAGGGGCTTCTTCCGCACCAGATTTACCGTACCGGACGGATCGCCATAGCCATCGAACAGTCCGTCCGCGCCGCGCAGCAATTCCACGTGATCGTAAATCGACATGTCGATTTGCGGGAAGAAGCCGTAATTCGTGGTGAGAGGGGCGCCGCCGTCCACCTGGATGTTCGTGATGGCAAACCCACGGGAATAGAAGGTGCTTTCGAGACTCGAGCTGCCCTGTACGAGCGTGATCCCCGGCAACTTCGCCATCGCGGTGGTTAAATCCGTGACGTTCTGCTCCGCCAGCCGCTCACTCGTCAAAACCGAGATCGACTGCGGCACATCCTTGAGCGCCTGTGGGACCTTGCTGCCGATCGTCACCGCTCCGCTGGTAAAGCTGCCGGTCCCCTCGGTCGCCGTAATATCGCGCGAACCGTTGACCCCGTTTACCCCCGCGGCCTGCCCTGCGCCGCCGAAATAGGGGCTGCCGGCAAGTCCCTCGACGCTAACCACTCCGGTGACGACCTCCCCCTCGTTTCCCCCCACGCTCGCCTTGACCAGCGTGATCACACCCGGGCGCGCGTAGCGGTAGACGAAGCCGCTGCCGGCGGTTGCCTGGGCCAGCGCCTGGTCGGCCGTCATCCGGCCTTTTATCGCAGGCGCAGTGACGCCCGAGGCGCCGCCGTCTTCGGGAAAGAAAACCTGCAACCCGGCAGTGGAAGCGATGTTGGTGAGCGTACGCGAAAGCGACTGCGCGGGAATGTCGAAAGCGTAGGTCTTCGTCACAGGATTGGCGGCGCTGGTTCGCGCAAGCGCCGGTTGGGCAAGCCCTCCCATTCCCGCCAGGGCGGTAAATGCCATCAGCAGTGCCTTTGCACGCGTATGGCCTGCGATCTTCGTCATATGTCTTACCCCCTGTCGGTCCCGAGCCTCGGTGCTCGGTCATCCTCGACGGACGGCTGCGGCAAACTACGTATCTTCCGCCTCAATAAAACAGCACGATGCCGCCGGGCAGGTGGGTGGCCTCGATCCCCAGGCGCTCCTCGATCGTGCGGATCGCCTCGGCGGTGTCGCCGGTCTTGAACAGGCCGCTGACATTGCGCTGACGCAGACTGGCGGAGAGAATCCAGATCTTGCCGCTACGATAGCGGTTGAGTTCCGTCACCACATCGCCGAGCGGCGCGTCGAGGAACACCATTTGCCCTTGCCGCCACGCGCCGGCGGTGAACAGGTCACCGTTGGCCTGCCGCTGGAGACGATGGCCTGTGAGGAAAGCCTGATCGCCTGCGCCGAGTGTCAGTGCCGGCCCGGCATCGCCTCCGGTGGCTCCGGAAAAACGTACATGGCCTTCCTCAACCGTCACCGTGACGCGATCCGCATCGCGGCGTACGTAAAAATGCGTACCAGTCACCCGCACATGGCCTTCGCCGGCATCGACAAGGAACGGGCGGGGATCGCCCTTGCGTACCGCGAAATAGCCCTCCCCCCGAACAAGCGTGACGCGTCGCTCGCTGCCGGTATAGGCAAGATCGATGCGACTATCGGTATTGAGCGTCACGGAGGAACCGTCGGCCAAGCGGTAGCGCGCACTCTTACCGGTAGCCGTCACCGCTCCGGCCCCGAGATCGGCCAGCCAGGGCGCCACAGTGAACGCGCAGAACCACAGGGCAGCGGCCGCTGCCGCGATCTGCAGGACCGGGATCGCGCGTCGAAAGCGCACAGGCCGCAGCGGCACCACCGGTGCGCCGCTCTCGGGCGCGAGCAGCATCGCGGCGTCGCCGAGCGCCGCCACCTCGGCGGCTGCGAATTCATGGGCCGGCTTGAGCGCCAACCAGGCCTCATAGGCCGCACGGAGCGCGCCGTCGGGATCGTCGCGCAGGCGCAATTGCCAGTGTGCGGCGCGGCGCAGCATCGCCGGGCTCGGCTCGAATTCGCTGTCGTCCCATCGGATTTTCATGGCCATAGGTTTGCCTCCGCCATCCCCGCTCGCAAGGCCGCAACCGCCTTGGCATATTGTGTTTCGACCGTGCGATGGGAAAGGCCCAGCTGCGCCGCCGCCTGGCGAGCTGTCAGCCCCTCGATACCGCACAGGACGAAGGCCTGCCGGCGCCCTACAGGCAATCGTTCGACCAGCGCCCGTAAATGGGTAAGCGCGGTGCGGGCCTGCAGCACGCGCTCCATGTCGGGCGCATCGTCCGAAGCCCGTTCCACATCGATGCCGCGATGCAGCCATTCGGCGCGGAAGCTGGTTTTGCGTAGGTGATCGAGCGCGAGATTCACCGCGATCCGCTGGAGATAGGCGGCGGGGCGGGCGGGCGCAGGCATGTCGTCCAGCCGAGCGACCCTGAGCCATACTTCATGCAGCAGCTCGCGCGCAGTCTCGGCACAGCCGGTGCGGCGGAGCAGGAATCGGAAGATCTGCTCGCGCTCTGCAAGATAGGCAGCGGTCAGAGCGGAAGGCGACTCTTCCGTCGGCCCTGACCGGACCCGCCGCTCGCCGTCGCGCCTATGCAGCGGAATGATCCGCGCACCGGGGCCTCCCGGCTGCGGGTCGCCCTGCGTTTCTTCAGTTTCCTTGCTTTGCGTCATCGGCCCTTGGCACCCGTTGCGACAGGTCTAGCGGGGCTTCGACGGATGGCGGACGAAAACTACTTATCGCCCAGCGAACTTTTTTCAGGACGCAAGGAAGGACGCCGCAAAGGGGCATCCTTCCTTGCTTTGTTGCCGGGTCAACGGATGCTTACCACTTGGCGCGGAGCATGGCGGTGAAACTGCGGGGTGCGCCATACCAGTTGCCGCCCGTCACACCTCCGGTGGTCTGGTAATAGGTTTTGTCGAGGATATTCTCGAGATTGACCGCCAGCGACCATATGTCGGAAAGTCGATAGTCGATGCGAGCGGAGAACACCGCATAGGCCGGCACCGTGAAGCGGTAATCCTGGAATCCGTCGGTGTCGTCATTCGGATCGTCGAGACAGGCCTGAGCGCCGGTCAGGGAGTTCGGTACCGAGGCCGGATCGAGCGTTACGCAGGTGGATCCTTCGTTATAGCCCGAGGACTGGCCGTTTACGCCGCCAGACAGGGTCAGCCCGCCGAGCGCGCCCGCATAACCGGCAGCGCCGAAATCGTAGCTCGTCCACAGTTTGTAGAGATGTCTGGGCGCGATCGAGACGATAGGCAGGCCCTGCGAAGAACCGAAGGTGCTCCCCTTGTAGACATTCTCGTTATAGACATAGCTCGCCGAGACCTGCCAGCCAGGCAGAAGTTCACCGGTCGCCTCCAGATCGATACCCTTGCTTTCGTAGGTCTGGTTGGGATCGGCCGCGAAGCAGCAATAGATCCCGCTTCCGGGAGGCGTCTCGACATAGGAACTCGACGAATTCGGATCGGGCGTCGCAATACCGTTCTTCCGGATGCGATAGGCGGCAAGCGACAGGTTCAGCTTGCCGCCAAGCGGTGCCCATTTGGCGCCGGCTTCCCAGTTGGACCCGGTGATCGGAGCGAGCGGTTTGAGGTTTGCGTCGAGATAGTTGGCCTGGCTCAGGTAGATATCGGTATAGCCGGCATAAACAGTCAACGCCTTTGTCACGTCGAAGCTGAGATTGACCGGTGGCGGCCAGCTGATGTCGTCGTCGCTATAGGGGTAGCTGCCCGAAGAACGGACATCGCCGATCGCCTTGCCGGCGCAGGAACCGGTCACGGTTGTGCATAGGGACTCATCGACGTATTTGCTTTCATAGCGGCTCCAGCGCAGACCGGTGATGAGATGGAGCCGGTCGAAGGCGGTGAGCCGCAAATTGACATAGGCACCCGACTGGACCTGGCCGTTTACGAGGTAGCGGGTGGTCGGCAGCGGATTGCGCGGCTCGCTGTAGAGTGGATCATCGGGATTGAAGTTCAGGACGTCGAATGGGGGATACACCAGAGGGATGCTCCCGGCCGGGCAGCCGGTTCTCGACCCGCAATAGACCGGCCCGCCCGGATACGGCTGATATGGAGCAGACGACGTGCCCCCGATGAGACCGGCGTAGCTGACTTGCCCCCCGCCATCGCTGGCGACCCGGTTGGCGCCGGCCGTTACCTCTTGCCGCTGGCCGAAGAGCATGAAAGCGCCACTAAGCGTAGCCTCGGCGGAAAACTGATCGCTGGCTAGATCGTTGTAGATGCCCTGCAATTGCGGCCCCAAACCATTGGTCGGGTTGACCGCGCCGTAGCTGTATCCCAGCTTTCGGCTGCTGGTCTGGCGATCCTGGGTAAGATTGAGCTTGAACGTCCAGTCCGAGCCGATCTTCTGCTCGACCGCTCCGAATATCTCCCGCGTGCCGAAATCCCAACGGTTCCACGGAAACATGAGCGAGGTTGAGCGAGGCAGCTTCAGATCGTCACCGTTGAGATAACGCGGCAGTCCGCCGGACCAGGGGACGCTGTCCTGCCTTGTATAATTGACCCCGGCACTGACGAGCGTCGTGGGCGTCGCGTCGAACTCGGCGATGCCGTAGATCAGCGTCTTGTTGTCCTTGGCCGTGTCGTAGAAATAGTGATTGTCCTGATAGGTCATCACCAGTCGCCCGCGCAGCTTGCCGTCCAGTGCGAGCGGCGAGGTGGCATCGGCGACGATGCGATAGTTCTGCCAACTGCCAGCCTGCGCCTCGACTGAGAATTGCTCATGATCGAGCGGCTTCTTGCGTACGAGATTCACCGTGCCGGAGGGATCGCCATAGCCGTTGAACAGCCCTGCCGCACCGCGCAGCAGTTCGACATGGTCGTAAATCGACATGTCGATCTGCGGGTAAAAGCCAAATTGCGTCGTCAGCGGCGCGCCGCCATCAACCTGTATGCTGGTAATCGTGAAACCGCGCGAATAGAAATTTGTCTCAAGGCTGGTGGTCCCTTGAACCAGCGTGATCCCCGGCAGCTGCTTCATCGCAGTGGTGAAATCCGTAACATTCTGCTGTTCCAGCCGCTCGCTGGTCAGCACCGAGATCGACTGCGGCACATCCTTAAGGGCTTGCGCCACCTTGCTGCCGATCGTCAGCGCGCCGCTGGTGAAGCTGCCGGTCCCCTCGGTGGCGGTAATATCTCGCGAACCGTTGACCCCATTCACCCCTGCGGCCTGTCCAGCCCGGCCAAAGTATGCCGAGCCGTCCTTCACGCCCTCAACGCTGACCACCCCGGTCACCACTTCCCCGTCGCCGTTTCCCTCCGGCGCCTTTTCGAGCGTAATCACGTTGGGCCGGGTGTAGTGATAGGTATAGCCGCTGCCCGCCAACGCGCGCGCTAATGCGGCGTCGGCATTCATGCGGCCCTTAACGGGCGCGGCCTGAGCAGTGTTCTGCCCCTGAGCAGGATAGAGCACTTCCAGGCCGGCCTTCTCCGCAATCTGCGAAACGGTCCGCGGAAGGCTCTGGCTCGGGATGTTGAAGTCGTAGTCGGCTGAGCGTTCCTGTGCACTTGCAGGCACCGCGTAAAGCGCCGCAGCGAGGCTGGAAACCGCGGATACCGAGAACATAAGCGCGCGCATGCGCGCCAGCGAACCACTGCGCATTAAAGACCCCCATAACTGAAGATGATCGAATTTTTGTCTTCGATTCCCAGACGCATGAAGGTGAGAAATCCCTCGCGGTTGTTTACGACAATATGACAAATCCGCCCGGCAGACGGGTTACGGACACGTGCAGGGTACGCTCGATCGTGTCTATGGCACTGTCGGTGTTGAAAGTGCGGAACAGGCCCGAGATCGGCCGCCTGCGCAAGGGATCGCCAAGGATGAGAATGGGCGCAGCACGGTAACGGTTGAGTTCGGCGACGACGTCGGCCAGCGGCGCATCGTAGAACAGCAGCCGTCCGCGCCGCCAGGCCGAGGTCGCCTCGGCGTCGTAGCCCGGCTGGCGCTGCACCGCGGTTGCGTCGAAGAGCGCCTGCTGTCCGACCTTGAGCAATATTGCATGTCCGGGCGCGTGTTCCGGAGCAACGCGCACGATCCCCCTGTCGACCGTCACCACGGTCTGTCGATCGCCAAGCCGCACGTTGAAGGCAGTTCCGACCACCCGGATCGTGCCTTCCGGTGTCGCGATGCGGAACGGCCGGGCAGGATCATGCGCGACATCGAACCACGCCTCGCCCATCTTCATGGTCACGTCGCGCTGTCCAGGCCTCAGATCGTAGTCAAGCGCGGTGCGGCCGTTGAGCAATATCCGCGTGCCGTCGGCCAGCGCAATCTGGCTTGGCGCGTCATAGGCCGAGGCATCACTGGTCCAGCGGGTTGCCGCGTCACGCTGACTCCAGCCCGCCAACGTGGCCAGCGCAAGGCTGGCGGCCAGAGCGGTACGAGCGGCGAACCTGCGAAGGTGTGGGCCGATCCGGCGCCAGCGGTGCGGCACGCCCCGGCGGTCGCTCCGCGCGAGCGCCTGCGCGGCAGGCAGCGCGGCCTCGAGCAGCACCTCGACCTCTTTCGCGGCGACGAAATGGGCCGGTGTGGCCGCCTGCCACTTCGCATAGGCGGCCAGCGCCGCGGCATGCCGGCGCCCGGCGAGCCGCGCGATGCGCAGGTGCTGCTGCACCGCCGCCGCGACCATTTCTTGCGTGGGCTCGAGATCGTCGAAATCGATCGGCGCGAGGGGCTCGGCCCGCAGGGAACGGATTTCGGTCATGGCCATAGATCCAGTTTGACGAGGCGCTGGCGGATATGCGCGACAGCGCGGCCAATGCGACTCTCGATGCTCTTGGGGCTGACGCCCAGCTTCCGGGCGACCTCGCGGGTGCTGTAGCCTTCGCCCTGAAACAGCAGAAAGGCCTCGCGCTGCGCCTGCGGCAGTTCGTCGACGATCACCAGCAGATGCGCGAATGCCTGGCGCGCCTGCAAGGCGCGCTCTGCGTCGAGATCGGGCACGCAGTCCGCCACGAGGGTATGGTCGGTATTGGCGTCGATCCATTCAGCGCGGAAGCGATTGCGCCGGAGCCAGTCGATCGCAAGATTGGACGCGACCCGGCGTAGGAAATGCACCGGATTGTCGATCGCGGTACCGCCCTCGACCGCCTGCAGCGCGCGAAGCCAGGTTTCCTGGGCGAGATCCTCCGCCGCCTCTTGCGAACCGGTGCGGCGGCGCAACTGGGCAACGATCTCGCCGCGATGATCGACGAAGGCAGCGTGCAGCGACACGCCGCCGAGCGGTTCGACCGAAGCAAGGCCGCCTTTTTCGCCCATCCTGCCTCCGTTACGCCGCTCGCGGCGGCAATCCAACTCGACCGGTTGGACGAACGGAGGTGGGAAATCCCTCGCAATTTATTTTATCGCATGGTGGCAGATGTCTACCATTTCGCACGGAGGGTGGCGGTGAAGCTGCGCGGCGTGCCGTACCAGTTGCCGCTGGATACATCGGTGCCGGTGGTCTGGTAGTAGGTCTTATCCAGAATGTTCTCGACGTTGAAAGCGAGCGACCATTTGTCCGTAAAACGATAATCCACACGAGCCGATATGACTGCGTAGGCTGGGACCGTGAACTTGTAGTCTTCGTAACCATCCGGCTGGCAAGCCTGCGCGCCCGTGATGGGGTTTGGTGTCGAGTTCGGATCTAGGCGAACGCATGTACTGCCCGAATTGAAGCCCGCAGACTGTCCGTTAACACCCACCGAGAGCGTGAGACCCGAGAAAATACCGTTCTGGCCTGCGGCAGCGAAATCGTAGCTCATCCATAGCTTGTAGAGTTGCTTGGGCTGGATGGAGACGATCGGCGTTCCATCCGGAAGACCCCAATAGGATTGGCCCACATATTTGTTGTCATTGTAGGTATAGCTCGCCGAGATTTGCGCGCCCGGAATGATTTCGCCCGCAAGCTCAAAATCGACACCTTTGCTGCGCAGCACAGCGCTGGGATCGACTACGTAGCAACACGTGACGCCGGGCGACACCTCCCGGTAACCCGAACCGTCCGGGGGATCGATCATGCCGAACCCGTGCTGCCTGATGCTGTAACCCGCGACAGACAGGTTGAGCTTCCCATCCCGCGCGGCCCACTTCAATCCTGCCTCCCAATTCGAGCCTGTGACCGGAGGCAGCGGCTTCAGGTCCGCATCGAGAGAGGCGGCCTGACTCTCGTATATATCGGTATATCCAATGTAAGCGGCCAGAGTCTTGGTGACATCGAAGGAAAGGTTCACTGCCGGCGGCCAGCTGAAATCGCCGCCATGAAAATTCTGCGTGGGGATGCTGTAGTCGATGTCGCCAATTTGCAGGCTGGCGCAGTCCCCGGTCGTTTTAGTGCATAACACATCATAGCCGAACTTGCGCTCGTACCTGCTCCAATGAAGACCCGTGGTGAGATGTAACCTGTCGAACGCGGTCAGCCGCAAATTGATGTAGGCGCCGGACTGTATCGTGCTGTTGTCGGTGTATCGGACAGATGGCAGCGAATTGCGGGGTTCGGTATAAAGCGGGGCGGTCGGGTCGAAATTCAAGACATCGACTGGAGGTCGCAATCCGTTGGGCGAGCCGGAGTAGAATGCCGGCCCACCCGGGAAGGGCTGATAGGGCGCTGCCAGGGTGCCTGAAATCAGCCCGGAATAGCTGACCTGCCCTGCGCCATCACTTGCGGCCCTGTTAACCCCGGCCGTAATTTCCTGCCTCTGACCGAACAGCATGAAAGCGCCGCTAATCGTCGCTTCGGCAGAGAACTGGTCACTGGCCAGATCGCTGTATGTGCCATACATCATCGCTCCCAGCCCGTTGGTTGGATTGACCGCGCCGCTGCTGTAGCCGAGTTTTTGAGTGCTGCCTTGACGGTTGTAAGTGAGGTTGAGCTTGGCAGTCCAGTCATCGCCGACTTTCTGCTCGACCCCGCCAAAAATCTCCGTCGTTCCGAAATCCCAACGGTTCCAGTCGAAACATAGGCAGGAAGAACGCGGAAGTTTGAGGTCTCTGCCGTTAACGTACCGAGGGAGGCCATACATCCACGGCACGCTGTCTTGCCTTGTATAATTGACGCCAGACGTCAGCAGGGTTGACGGCGTCGCATCCAATTCCACAATCCCGTAGATCAGCGACTTATTTTGTTTCGCCGTGTCGTAGAAATAGTGATTGTCCTGCCAAGTCATGACGAGGCGCCCGCGCAAGGCACCATCGAGACCTAGTGGTGCAGTCGCGTCGTTGACGATGCGATAATTCTGCCAGCTGCCCACTTGCGCTTCGACCGAGAATTGAGAGTGATCCAAAGGCCTCTTGCGTACGAGATTCACCGTACCGCCCGGGTCGCCGTAGGCACCGAACTGTCCATCGGCACCACGCAACAGTTCGACATGATCATAGACCGACATATCGATCTGAGGAGAGAAGCCATACTGGGTAGTCATCGGCGCGCCACCATCGACCTGGATGCTGGTGACTGCAAAGCCGCGAGAGAAGAATGAGTTCTGAAGGCTGGTATCTCCCTGCACCAGCGTAATGCCGGGCAGCTGCTGCATCGCCGTGGTGAAATCGGTGACGTTCTGCTGCTCGAGCCTCTCGCTCGTCAGCACCGAGATCGACTGCGGCACATCCTTCAGCGCCTGCGGAACCTTCGACCCGATCGTCAGCGCCCCCGAGGTGAAGCTTCGCGTCCCTTCCGTCGCTGTGATGTCGCGCGATCCGTTGGTTCCGTTTACTCCCGCGGCTTGTCCAGCACCACCAAACCAGGGCGAGCCCTGCGCCCCCTCAACCGAGACGACCGCGGTCACCTTTTCCCCGTCCCCTCCGTTTCCCGCCGGCTTTACCGGGTTAAGCGTGATCACTCCCGGGCGCTCGTAGCGATAGGCGAAGCCCGACCCGGCGAGCAGGCGGCCAAGCGCATCGTCGAGCGTCATGCGCCCCTTGACTGCCGGAGCCGGGACCTGGGAGGTTTCTTCGTCTCCGTAGAGCACCTGCACGCCCGCCGTTGCCGCAGCCCGGGTTATCGACAGCGCGAGGGACTGGGCCGGAAGGTCGAAGTCGAAGCGGGCCGAGGCCGTTTCTGCCTGCGCCGGCGCCGCGGCAAGTATGGCGGCCGGAATACCGAGCGCGCACAATGCGCTGAAGGCCAGCAGGCGGCGCTTGAGGCGCGTTCGGGAATGTCCAATTTCAAACGGCATGAGGTGCCCCCCTGGGTGATTGCACAGGGACGATCTTCGTCGGTCGCCCGATACCGTTCACAATCGGGGGCGTTCGATACATAGGGGAAGATCGAAATAATTCGGGCGAGCGCATGGTCCGGCGAAATTTTTATGCGCCAGCTTATATATCCGCGGCTGCGGGTTGTGGATGGCAGTATGGAGATTCGTCCGCGCCGCCATGACTGACAGAACAGCCAAAGTCGTTCCGATCGGGGCCTTGCGCCAGACCGCGGCTGCAAGCGGTACCGGCGAGTGGCGCAGCGCCGATGCGCAGGGCGAGACCCTGGGGCAGGCCTATTTGCGAAGACACGCGGCGCTGCGCGCATTCATGCTGCGTCGTACGGGCGACCCCGAAGTTGCCGATGAGCTTGTTCAGGAAGTATGGCTTCGCATCGCTGCCGACGCCGACGTCACCGGTCTCGGCAACCCGGATTCCTGGCTGCAGAAGATCGCGGTCAATCTTACGCTCAACTGGCTCAAGAGCCATCGTTTCCGCTCAAGGTTCACCTCGGCAATGCTGGACGATTTCGACGCAGCCGACGAAGCTCCCGATCCCGAGCGGACTGCGCTCGCACGCCAGGGCGTGGAATATCTCAAAGATGTGATCGAAGAACTGCCACACCGGCAGCGCCAGGCGTTCATATTGTACCGGGGCGAAGGTCTGTCCCTCAAGGAAACTGCCAAGCGAATGGAAATCAAGGTAATAACCGTGCAGGTGCTGGCAGCACAGGCGCTGCGCTATCTGCGCACCCGCATGGTGGAAGCGGGACTTTGGCCATGACACCCAACATCGAACCCGATCTGCTGAACCTGCCAGGCGAGTGGGATTGCGCGGACGGAATGACCCAATTCGAGCCGACAGAGTTGCAATACCAGGACGCCGGCGAGTGGCTGCTCAAACTTCACGACGCAGGGATAGAGACCAGCCCCGATTTCGAGGCCTGGAAAGCCCTTCATCCCGCTCATGCCTTTGCTTGCGCGGAACTCGAAGCAGTGTTTGTCGCGGCTCATCGCCCGGCAAGGGAAGTCGGACGGGAAACGAACAGGCGCCGATCCTGGCGTGTGCCCCGCAAGTATCTTCCGCGCCTGGCCGGGGCGATCGCAGCCTGCGCGGCCTTGCTTCTGGCGGTCCCTTATTTCCCGACGCTGGCCTATATAGGGGCGGACTTCCAGAGCGGACCAGGCGAAGTTCGGGCGGTCCGCCTTATCGATGGTTCGCGCGTTACGCTCAACACCAAGACCGCGCTCGACGCCGATATCGGAACCGGGGGACGCAGTGCAAGGCTGCGGGGCGGAGAAGCCTATTTCGAGGTTGCGAAGGACCCGGCACGCCCCTTTACCGTCCAGGCGGGGCCGGCACTGGTGAAAGTACTCGGCACCAAGTTCAACATCCGCATGGATGACGACCAGGCCGCGATCTCGGTTACGGAAGGACGGGTCTGGGTAATGTCGCGCAGCCATGCCGACCAGTCCGCGGTGCTGACGGCCGGGCAGGAAGCGCTCGTAAACGCCGCCAGCACGCAGGTCCAGCCCGTCGATCCCTACACGATCAAGGCCTGGCGCGACCATCAGCTGTTCTTCATCGAGACGCCGCTACGCATCGTGGTCAAAGAGCTGAACCGCTACCGGGCGATGCCAATCGTCCTGAGCGACCAGTCGCTCGGCAGCTACAAGGTGACTGGGGTATTCTCCACCAGAGACCTGGACGGCGTGATGCGCAATTTCGAGCATATCCTGGGGATCAACAGCGTGACGGTGCCGCCGGGACTGACGATCCTCTACTAAAGCCGGAGAGACCGCCCGACGATGGCCCCGCGGGCACGCCTGGCGGGTGGTCCTCAGATCCGGCTCTTCGAGGCGATAGTGCGGCCTCGGAGCTTGCGGCACCTACGCATTTATGACCGGGGCGGCCGGCTGACCCGCAACACCTCGATCGGCCCACCGGCCCGATCGGTCTCGAACACACCGATCGCCAGGCGGCCTGTTTCATAGGCATAGGTGTCGAGATTGGTCCGGTGGGGCAGCAGTTCGGGTTCGTCCGGCTCGGGCTTTCCCTCCCAATAGGGCGTATGGCCATGAACGACATGCGCCGGGAACGCGTCCGCCGGCGCTTCGAGAAAAGGCGTCCGAATCCACATGCAGGCATTGTCATCCTGTTCCTCGAGCGCAACCTCCGGCCTGAGGCCTCCATGTACATAGATCCGGTTTTGGTCGGCAAACCGGATCGGCAGGGCACGCAGCCATTCTATGTCGGCCTTCCAGACCTTTTCGCGATAGGAGCGCACCGTTTCCTCGCCGCCGTTCTTGAACCAGAGACCAGTGTCCATGGTGTCGCAAGCGGTGACCATGATGTCCTCGTGATTGCCCTTGAGGCAGACGAGGTCGTAAACCTGCTCCCGCTCGCGCAGCAGACGAACCACGCCGGCGCTGTCCGGCCCACGATCGACATAATCTCCGAGCATCACGATCCGGAACGGGACTGCCCCGGCACGTGCCTCGATCCGCGCGAAGGCATTCGCCAGCAGCTGAAGCTCGCCGTGGACGTCGCCGATCGCGAAAGTGAGATGAGAGGGAAGAGCAAGCATAGGACAATCGCAAATTTCAAAAAATACGGACTGCTAAAAAACGAACGGGAACGCTCCTTTACGCAAACGGGGCGGCCTGCGAGGCCGCCCCGTCCCGGAGCGGTTGCGCTTTCAGGCCGGCGTCACCATTTAGCCCTGAGGCTCGCGGTAAAGCTGCGCGGTGTGCCATACCAGTTGCCGGACGAGACCGAACCGACGGCCTGGTAATAGGTCTTGTCGAGGATATTCTCGAGATTGACCGCCAGCGACCAGGTCCTTGAGATGCGATAGTCGATCCGTCCCGAAACCACTGCATAGGCCGGTACGGTAAAGGCGAACGGTACGGTCGCACCCGGCAGGCAGTCGCTCATGCCGAGCGCGTCCGGCGGCCCGAGATCGGTACAGGCGGAGCCGGATCGGTAGGCAGACGACTGTCCGTTCACCCCGGCTGACAGGACGAGGCCGGAAAGGAAGCCCGATTTCTGGCGCGCGCCGAAATCGTAGCTCGTCCAAAACTTGTAATTGTGTTTTGGCTGGAGGGTAACGAAGGGGGCGCCTTCGTCTCTTCCATAGTCGCTGCCGATCTGCTTGGTTCGGTCATAGGTATAGCTGGCCGATATCTGCCAGCCCCGAGCCAGCTCCCCTGTGATCTCCACATCGACGCCCTGGCTTTTGAGGGTGGAGTTGGGATTGCCGATGTAACAGCAATGGTGATTGCTATCGACTTGGCCGTATTCGTAGAAATTCCCGTTATTATCGACAGAATACCAGGCGCCCGTCACCGGATCGGTGTATTCCGAGCCGTCCGGATTGAGCCGGTCGCTGCTCCAGTCGTAGGTCGCGAAGCCCTTTTCCTGAATCTGGTAGGCGGCGACCGACAGATTGAGCCTGCCGTCCCGCGCCTCCCACTTGAGGCCGGCCTCGATATTGGAACCGGTAACCGGATCGACCGGGACGAGGTCGCGCGTATACTCGTCCGCCTGACTCTGATAGATATCCGTATAGCCCGCATAAGCGGTCAGCTGGTGGGTAATATCGTAGCTGAGCGTGACCGACGGCGGCCAGCTGATGTCGCTTGCAGCATAAGACGTATCGGTCGGATTGTAGGCATCGCCGATTTCCCGGCCGACGCAGTTGGTGTCCGACGGATCGCCGGTGGTCGGTATCTCGGTGCAAAGAGACACGTCCTTGCGCACGAAAGCATAACGACTCCAGCGCACGCCGGTGGTGAGATGTAAATGGTCGAACGCGGTGAGCCGGAGATTGATATAACCGATCGTCTGGATCTGCTTGAACACCAGAAACCTGAGGTTCGGCAAGGTGTTGCGCGGCTCGGTGTAAAGCGGATCGTTCGGATCGAAATGCAGGACATCGACCGGCGGGCGGTAGCCGTTGGGCGATCCGTAATAGAACTCCGGGCCGCCGGCATAGGGAACATAGGGCTCGTCGGCCGTTCCGGACACCAGCGTATCGTGATTGACCTGGCCGCCTCCATCACTCGCGACCCGGCTGATCCCCATGGCGAGCTCCTGCCGCTGCCCGAACACTTCGAAGGAGCCGGTCAGCGTGGCTTCGGTCGACAACTGCCTGTTCGCCTGGTCCTCGTAGATACCGACCAGCGTGGGTCCGGCTCCCGTCAGGGGATTGACGCTTCCGGCGCTGGCTCCGAGCTTGCGCATGCTGGTTTGATGAAGCCGGGTCAGGTTGAGTTTCACGACCCAATCGCCACCGAGCTTCTGCTCGATCCCGCCGAATATTTCGGTCGTGTCGAAACTGGCCCGGTTCCAGGGAAACACGAGCGAGGTGCTGCGAGGCAGGCCGAGATCGCTCCCGTCCTGGTAACGGGGAAGCCCGTCGTACCAGGGCACGCTGTCCTGACGGGTATGGTTGACGCCGACCGTAAGAAGGGTCGTCGGGGAGGCGTCGAATTCGGCGATGCCGTAGATCAGCGCCTTGTCGTCCTTGGCAGTGTTGTAGAAATAGTGATTGTCCTGCCAGGTCATGATGAGCCGGCCTCGCAACCGGCCGTCGAGTGCCAGAGGAGCGGTGGCGTCCGCCGTCACGCGATAGTTGCTCCAGCTCCCCGCCTGCGCATCGACAGCGAACTGTGTATGATCGAGTGGTTTCTTGCGGACGAGATTGACCGTACCGCCGGGCTCTCCGTAGCCGTTGAAAGTGCCGTCGGCCCCTCGCAGAAGCTCGACGTGATCATAGACCGACATGTCGATCTGGGGATAGAAGCCGAAATTGGTCGAAAGCGGGGCTCCGCCATCGACCTGGATGCTGGTGATCGCGAAGCCGCGTGAATAGAAGGTGTTTTCGAGATTGGTGAGCCCGCCGGTTCCCTGCACCAGCGTCACCCCCGGCAATTGCTTCATCGCCGACGTGAAATCGGTGACATTCTGTTGTTCCAGCCTCTCGCTGGTCAGTACCGAGACCGATTGCGGTACGTCCTTCAGGGCCTGCGGCACCTTGCTGCCGATGGTCAGCGCACCGCTGGTAAAGCTGCCGGTCCCTTCGGTCGCGGTAATGTCGCGCGAGCCATTGGTCCCGTTCACGCCGGCTGCCTGACCCGCTCCTCCGAAATAGGGACTGCCCTGGGCACCCTCGACCGAGACAACCCCGGTAACCACCTCGCCATCGGCCGCGTTCGCCGGCAGCCTCCGCAGACGGACCGTCGTGGCATCGACGAATTCGTAAGTGAACCCGGTCCCGGCGAGCAAACGGCCGAGCGCTTCCTGCGCCGTCATCTTTCCGTGCACGGCGGCCGACGCGACGGTGGCAGGCTCCTCCTGGACCCAGACGGTCTGGTTGCCGGTGGTCTGGGCCCAGCTGGTCAGGGCCTTGGCGAGGGTCTGGGAGGGAATATCGAAATCGTAGCGTCGAACGCTGGCTTCGCTCGACTGGGTTGCCTTGGCATTCGCGGCCGCCGGCAACAGGGATGTCGTCAGGGCCGTTGCAAGGCACCAACCGAGCCTTCGAGCGATAATCTTCTTCGTATCGGAACCCATCTCGTAACCCCCGCGGTCTCGTCCGGGCGGGCGCACTGCGCGCCGGCCTCGCCTGACTGACGCAGGACGCTTCCAAAACCCGGACACGGGCGGGACGCCTTTCGAAGATTCAAAAGATGACAAGAATTCCGCCGGGGAGGCGATAGGCTTCGGCATCGACCGTTTCTGCGGCGGTCTTCAATGCCTTGTCCGGGTTGCGGATATCGAACACGCCGGAAAGTGCGCGGCGCCCGGCGACCGGATCGAGCAACAGGACCGGCGCGCTGCGGTAACGGCGCAGGTCCTCGACCACTTTTGCGAGAGTCATCGAATAATAGATCGCCTGGCCATTGCGCCACGCGGTGGCGGCATTGACGTCCGCAGTGCGCTCGACCAGCGCCCTACTCCCCGATACCGAGCCGCCGGTGCCCGCCGGCAGTCTCACCGCATCGCCGCTCGAGGAGAACAGCCGAACGAGGCCGTGCGTGACGGAAACCCGAGCGCCGTCATCGGTCCGGCGGACATCGAAGCGGGTCCCGAGCACCCGAACATGCGCATTGCCGCTGTCGACGAAGAACGGCTGATCCGGCCGGTGCACGACATCAAAAAACGCTTCGCCCCGGTCCAGTTCGACGGTTCGCACCCCGCCTTCGTAAAGATAGCGGATCGCGCTGTCGGTGTTGAGGGTGACCCGGCTGCCGTCGGGCAGTTCGAGCTGCCGGTTTTCGCCCGATCGCGTCACCGCGTCTGCGCGCAGATCCATGAGCCAGTTGGGGTGACTTGCCTGAAAGGCGAGCATCAAGGCCACGCTTGCGGCGAGAGCGTACCACCTTCGTCCGGGCCGCCGCCGCGGCCCGGCAAGGAAAGGACGGCCTTCGCGGCGGCGCTCGCGTTCCGCGAGGTCGCCGGCGACCGTGCCGACGAGGCCGAACATGCGCTCCGCGCGGCGGAACGCTTCCTCATGCACGGGATCGGACGCGAGCCATCGGTCGAACTTGCGGAACACGGGCCGTTTCGAAGGCTCGCGCAGGCGCATCAGCCAGGCTGCCGCTTGCTCGATCTGGGACTGTGTAGGCATCGTCTCGCTGGCGTCTCGTTGTTGTTGTTGCGCATCGTTTCGACGCGTCACCATCTCGGTTCCCTGACAGGGGGTCTGGTCCCCGGCTTCCGTCACATCGCTCATGGCAGCCACCCCGCCCTGGTCATCTGAAAATCGCAATGCGCGATCGCGCGCGAAACATGCTCCTCGACGGTCCGGGCCGAGATGCCCATGTGCCGCGCGACCTCGGCCATGCTCCAACCCTCTACACGGTAGAGCAGCAGGGCCTGACGCTGACGCGGCGCGAGCCCTTCGATAATCTTGAGCAGGCAATCGAGCGCCTCGCGCGAAAGCAGGGCATCGTCCGCCGCCGGAGAAATATCGGCGACATGGTCGACGTCGGTCGCGTCCGAGAGAATGCCGTTTCGCGTCGAGCGCCGGCGCAGCCAGTCCGTCGCGATATTCCGCGCGACCGTGCGCAGGTAGGCATCGGGTTCCTTCGGCGCATCCGTCTCTCGAAGCCGTCCGATCCGCAACCAGATATCATGGAGCAGGTCCTCGCTCGTATCGTTGTCCCGCACCAAGCGGTTGAGAAACGCCTTCAGCTCCTTGCGCTGGCGCAGATAGGCGTCGGCAAGCCTCGTCAGACCGGTCGGCGACGCGGACCCGCGGTCCGAAACAAGCGTGAGCCTGGGACCGTCATCTTCGGTTTCCGGTTGGGTCGGTTGCCGTGTCACCCGCGCCTTCAAACCTGCAAACAATTCCTACTTTAGTCTCGACGCGCTCGCTCCCGAAATCCCGGACAAGTTTTTTTCGTTCGCTTGTCCGCACACACCGCGCGGTCGGGCTGCCCGCCCGGATTCGAGTTCGGCCGAGGAAGGCCGCCGTCATCCCGCCCAGGACTCATCCACCAACGCCGATGGACAAATGTCCCCAGAGGGAGCTGATCCGGCCCCTCCCGGTCGCTCGCGGCGAAGGCGCTTTTCACAGATCCTGCCGGCCATCCGCAGACACTTACGTCCGGCCAGCGGAAAGGCGCATATGACTCCCACCAAACTGCTGATCGGACAGATCCTCGTGGTCCTCGCGATGGTTCTCGTCGGCATCTGGACGGCGACCCAATGGGCTGCGGTCCAGCTCGCCTACCAGCCCGAACTCGGCGCGCCCTGGTTCATCGCGTTCGGTCGGCCGGTCTACCATCCCTGGGTCATTTTTCGCTGGTGGTTCTCCTTCGATGCCTACGCCCCCGTGATCTTCGACAAGGCCGGCGCGATCGCGGCGGCCGGCGGGTTTGCCGGCTGCGCCGCCGCGGTTTTCGGCTCGCTCTGGCGCGCGCGCCAGTCCGGCAATGTCACCACCTACGGCTCGGCGCGCTGGGCGGGCCATAGCGATATCAAGGCGGCGGGCCTCCTAGGCGGGCGCGGCGTTGCGCTCGGGCGGCTCGGCAAGACCGATCTGCGCCACGACGGTCCGGAGCACGTCATGGCCTTCGCCCCGACCCGCTCGGGCAAGGGCGTGGGCCTGGTCGTGCCCACGCTGCTCTCCTGGACCGGCTCCACAATCGTCCACGATATCAAGGGAGAGAACTGGCAGCTGACGGCAGGCTGGCGCGCGCAGTTCTCGCATTGCCTGCTGTTCAATCCGACCGACGCTCGCTCGGCCCGCTACAACCCCCTGCTCGAGGTTCGATGTGGGGAGCGGGAGGTTCGCGACGTGCAGAACATCGCCGACATCCTGGTCGATCCCGAAGGCGCGCTCGAACGCCGCAACCACTGGGAGAAGACCAGCCACTCGCTGCTGGTCGGGGCGATCCTCCATGTCCTCTATGCCGAGGAAGAGAAGACGCTCGCGCGGGTCGCCGCCTTTCTGTCGGACCCGCAACGCCCGTTTGCGGCGACGCTGCGCAGGATGATGGCGACCAACCATCTCGGCACCCCCAACGCGCCGCAAGTCCATCCGGTCGTCGCTTCCACTGCCCGCGAACTTCTCAACAAGAGCGAGAACGAACGCTCTGGTGTGCTGTCGACCGCCATGTCGTTCCTTGGGCTTTATCGCGATCCGACCGTGGCAGCGGTCACAGCAGCATCGGACTGGCGGATCGCGGATCTGATCGAAGCGGCCAGTCCCGTTTCGCTCTATCTGGTGGTCCCGCCATCGGACATCAGCCGGACCAAACCGCTTGTCAGGCTGCTCCTCAATCAGATCGGACGCCGGCTGACCGAGGAACTGCCGGCAGTCGAGGGCGCACCCGATCGCGGCGCCGGACAGGACGCCCATCATGAGGCTGGGCCTGCCCGGCGCATCGCCGTCCGTCATCGCCTGCTGATGATGCTCGACGAATTTCCGGCGCTCGGGCGGCTCGATTTCTTCGAGACCAGCCTCGCCTTTCTCGCCGGCTACGGGGTGCGCGCATACCTGATCGCGCAGAGCCTTAACCAGATCGAGAAGGCCTATGGCGAACACAACGCCATTCTCGACAATTGCCACGTTCGGATCGCCTTCGCGACCAATGACGAACGCACCGCGAAACGCATCTCCGACGCGCTCGGCACGGCGACCGAGCAGCGTGCGATGCGCAACTATGCCGGGCACCGGCTCGCGCCCTGGCTCGCGCACGTCATGGTCAGCCGGCAGGAGACCGCCCGCGCCCTGTTGACGCCCGGCGAGGTCTTGCAGCTAAGCCCCGACGACGAACTGGTGTTGATCGCGGGGACGCCGCCGATCCGCGCAAGGAAGCTGCGCTATTACGAAGACCGGCGCTTCGCCGCACGCGTGTTGCCGGCACCGCTGCTCGCACCGGATCGGTACCGCGACCTTCCGCTTCCGCGGTCCGACGACTGGGCGGGACGCGTGCGGTCCGCCGACCTACGCCTTGGAGAGAGCCTTGACGGTGAGGAGGGCGCCGACGCAGGCAGCCTCGAACAGGCGCGTCATCCTGCCCATGAGATCGACTTCCCGCTCGGCCGGGAAGCGGAACCCGCCGACCCGCTGGGCCTCGCAGACGACGACGGCGACCAGGCTGCCGAACGCCGGGCGATGGATCGGGTCCAGTCGCCTGGGGCTGCGGTGCGCACCGTTTACGGGCTGGATACGGCCTCGCCGCAGCCCGACGATCTTCAGCTGGGGTTCTAGACCGATGGAAAAGGTCCGTCACCAGCTGTTCCTGCCGAGATCGCTCTCCGACCGGCTCGAAGCACTCGGCGCCCGGCCGGGTGCGAGCAAGTCCGCGATCCTCGCCGATGCGGTTGCCGCCTGGCTGAACCGGCGCGGAGCTTCCGAACTCGAGGAACGGTTTTCGATCAGGCTGGACCGGCTAACGCAGGCGATCGGACGAGTGGATCGCGATACTTATGTCATACTCGAGACCCTGGCGCTGTTCATTCGCTTCGAGCTCTCGATCCAGACACCACTCGCCGAGAACGACCAGGCGGGACGTGCGCTCGGGGCCAAGCGCTTCGAAGCCTTCGTCACGCAGATCGGCCGTCAGGTATCGAGCGGGCGGCGCAGTCTCGGCGTGCCCGCGGAAGACGGACAATGATCCGCGGCCCCTCCCCGGCGCTTCCAGCGGCCGAGCGACCGGCAGCGGCCGCGGCCGAGCGCAAACGCCGCATGCTGATCACCGCGCTGGGGGAGGAAATCGCAGCGGCGATGCGCGACCCTTCGGTGATCGAGATCATGGTCAACCCCGATGGCGCACTCCGGCTCGACCGCCTGGGCGAGGGCCGCGTGGATGCGGAAGTGCGCTTGGAGCCCGAGCAGGTCGAACGGATCATCCGCCTGGTCGCAAGCCATGCCCGGGCGGAAGTCCATCACGAGCATCCGATCATTTCGGCGGAACTGCCGCCGCATATCGAGGGCCGGGCCGGCGAAAGGTTCGAAGGTGTGCTGCCCCCTGTCGCAACCGCTCCGTGCTTTTCGATCCGAAAGCCGGCCCAGCGCCTCTACACGCTCGACGACTACATCGCCGACGGAATGATGAACGAGACGACGGCGGACACGCTGCGCGCCGCCGTTACTCAGCGCTACAACATCCTCGTCGCGGGGGGCACCAGCTCGGGCAAGACCACTCTCGCGAATGCCTTGCTCGCGGAAATGGTCTGGGTTGATGCCCGCGTAATCCTGATCGAAGACACGCGCGAACTGCAGTGCCCGTTGCCTGACACGGTCGCGTTGCGCACCCGGCCGCCGCATGTCTCGATGACCGAGCTGGTCCGCTCGACGATGCGCCTGCGCCCCGACCGCATCGTGGTCGGAGAGGTCCGCGGGCCGGAAGCGCTCGACATGCTCAAAGCGTGGAATACTGGTCATCCGGGCGGGATCGCGACTGTCCATGCCAACAGCGCAATCGCGGCGCTCTACCGGATCGAACAGCTGGTCCAGGAGGCGGTGATTACCGTGCCGCGCCAGCTGATCGCCGAGGCGATCGACATGGTGGTGTTCATTTCCGGCCGCGGCCGGGACCGCCGCATCTCGACCCTCGCCCGCCTCGCCGGCCTGGACCCCGAGACCGGCGCCTACGCCCTTACCGAAATCCCGACCCACCGATCCAAGGAGACATGATCCGATGAAATTCGCCTCACGCTCACGCGCCCTCGCACCCCGCCTGCCCTTGCCCGCCACCGTCGCCATGGGACTGGCGCTCATGCTGGCCTCGCGGGCGCAGGCTGCGGGATCGGGCATGCCGTGGGAGCAGCCGCTCGAGCAGGTGCTGGAGTCGGTCCAGGGTCCGGTCGCCAAGATCGTCGCTGTGATCATCATCATCGTCACCGGGCTGACGCTGGCCTTCGGTGAGACGGCCGGCGGCTTTCGCCGGCTTATCCAGATCGTGTTCGGACTGTCGATCGCCTTCGCGGCCTCCAGTTTCTTCCTCTCCTTCTTCAGCTTCGGCGGGGGAGCGCTGGTCGCATGACCGGGCCAAATACGGCCAACGGCGCCCACGTCGAAGGCTTCGAAGTGCCGATCCACGCCTCGCTCGGATCTCCGCTTCTGCTCGGCGGAGCGCCGCGCGGCCTTGCGATCGTCAATGGCACCCTTTCCGCCGCGGTCGGCCTCGGCCTTCAGCAGTGGCTCGCCGGCGTGCTGCTCTGGGCAATAGGACACAGCGTGGCGGTAATGGCGGCGCGCCGCGATCCCGACTTCGCTTCCGTGCTGCTGCGCCACATCCGCCAGAAGGGACATTGGGCATGCTGAACCTCAAGGAATACCGCGACCGCTCCGAGCGGCTCGCCGACCATCTGCCCTGGGCGGCGCTGGTCGCGCCCGGTGTCGTGCTCAACAAGGACGGCAGCTTCCTGCGCGTACTCGCCTTCCGCGGCCCCGATCTCGAATCCGCGACCGAGGCCGAGCTCGTCTCTGCCTGCGCGCGGGCGAACAATGCGCTGAAACGGTTCGGCAGCGGATGGGCGTTGTTCTTCGAGGCCGAGCGGCGCGAGGCGCTGGGCTATCCCGACAGCGCGTTTCCCGACGCCGCCAGCTCGCTGGTAGACCGCGAGCGCCGTGCCGGCTTCGAAGCCGAGGGCGCGCATTTCGAGAGCCGCTATCATTTGACGCTGACCTGGCTGCCGCACCCCGACGCCACCGATCGTGCGGGGCGGTCGCTGGTCGAACGACCCGGCGACGACAAGGAGCGTGACTGGCGCGGGGCGCTGGCGAGCTTCGTCGCCGAGACGGACCGGATGCTTGATTTGCTCGGCGGGTTCATGCCCGAGGTGCGCGTGCTCGACGATGACGAGCTGCTGACCTTCCTGCACTCGGCGGTCTCCGATCGCCGGCATCCGGTCGCCGCCCCCTACACGCCGATGTATCTCGACGGCATCCTCGCCGACACGCCGCTCGTCGGCGGCCTCGAACCGATGCTGGGCGAGCTGCATATCCGCACGCTCACGGTGCTGGGCTTTCCCAGCCTCAGCCGGCCCGGGATCCTCGACGCGCTTAATCACCAGGATTTCGGCTACCGCTGGGTCACGCGCTTCATCGCGCTCGACAAGACGTTGGCGACCAAAACGCTGACCTCGCTGCGCCGCCAGTGGTTCAACAAGCGCAAGTCGGTCACGGCATTGCTACGCGAAGTACTCTACAACAGTCCCGCGCAGTTGCTCGACAGCGACGCCGACAACAAGGTGGTCGACGCCGATCTCGCGCTCCAGGCCCTGGGCGGCGATCATGTCGCGTTCGGCTATCTGACCACCACGATCACACTCGCCGATCGCAGCCGTGCGGCAGTCGAGGAGAAGGTCCGCGCCATCGAGCGGATCGTCAACGGCCTTGGCTTCACGGCCAAGCGTGAAGGCATCAACGCGGTCGAAGCATGGCTTTCCTCGCTGCCGGGCCATGTCTATGCCAACGTCCGCCAGCCACTGGTCCATACGCTCAACCTCGCGCACCTGATGCCGCTGTCCTCGGTCTGGGTGGGTCCGGCTCGCAACGCACATCTCGATGGACCGCCCTTACTGATCGCCAAGACTGCCGGCTCGACTCCGTTCCGGCTCTCGACCCACGTCGGCGACGTGGGCCATATGATGGTGGTTGGCCCGACCGGCGCGGGTAAGTCGGTGCTGCTCAGCCTGGTCGCGCTCCAGTTCCGGCGCTATCCGGACGCCCAGATATATATCTTCGACAAGGGCAATTCGGCACGCGCCGCGGTTTTGGCGATGGGCGGCGCGCATCATGCGCTCGGCTCTACCGAAGCGACCGGCGAGACGCTTGCCTTTCAGCCGCTGGCGAATATCGGCGACCCGGCGGAGCGCAGCTGGGCGGCCGACTGGATCGCCGCGCTGCTTGCCAGCGAGAACGTCCCCGTCACCCCCGACATCAAGGATGCGATCTGGACCGCACTCGGGAGCCTGGCCTCGGCACCCGTTGGAGAGCGGACGATGACCGGCCTTGCCCTGCTGCTTCAATCGAACGCGCTCAGAACCGCACTTCTACCCTATACGCTCGAAGGCCCCCACGGCCGGTTGCTGGATGCGGCCGAACAACATCTCGAACTCGCGAATGTCCAGTGCTTCGAGACCGAGACACTCATGGGCATGGGCAACGCGGTCGCCCCGGTCCTGACCTATCTGTTCCACCGGCTCGAAGAGCGGTTCGACGGGCGTCCGACGCTGCTGATGCTTGATGAGGCCTGGATCTTCCTCGACCACCCACTGTTCGCCGCGCGCATCCGCGAATGGCTCAAGGTTCTGCGCAAGAAGAATGTCGCGGTGCTGTTCGCCACGCAGAGCCTCGCGGATATCGCCGGCTCGGCGATCGCACCGGCCATCATCGAGAGCTGTCCGCAGCGTATCCTACTGCCCAACGACCGTGCACTCGAACCGCAGGGTCGTGATGCCTATGCGCGGTTCGGTCTCAACGAGCGGCAGATCGAACTGATCGCACGATCGACGCCCAAGCGACATTACTACCTTCAGTCCGCTCGCGGCAATCGCCTGTTCGAGTTGGGTTTGGGTCCGATAGCGCTGACATTGTGCGGTTCATCCGACACCACGGCGCAGGCGCGGATCGACTCCATTCTCGCCGATGAGGGCAGGGACTTCTTCCTGCAGGCGCTCATGCGCGATGCGGGTTTGGACTGGGCGAGCGAAATCGCCCGGACCTTTGCCGGAGCATAGCTTTCGGCAAGCCGCTGCAGGCAGGAGCTGGCCGACCTCCAAGCACCGAAGTCTCTGTCGCCGCACCCTGGATGACGGTCAGCATTCGCTCGATCTATTCTGCAACAGACTTTCGGCGTTCGATCCAATTCCTTTCAGCCTATTTGTATTCGGTGAATGGCGGAATTTGGGCCGTCTTCTGCCTGTCTAGTTCTAGGCACAGAAATTCGGGAAGCTGACATTCGGGCGCCCCAGCGACTTGGTCGGCAGCCGCCGACATTTCCGCCCTGCGTTGGGCCAGAAAAGCCCGCTGCTACCTGCAGCTCCTTCATCAGGCCAAACCGGCTCTCCGGCGACCTCGGGGAGCCGGAATTAGTGTCAAATTTCCGTCCGTTCGGACAATGTCAGGGCATCATCCACGTCGACGCCTAGGTAGCGGACCGTGTTCTCAATGTTCGTATGACCCAGCAGAATCTGGACCGCCCGAAGATTGCCTGTGGCTTTGTAGATCAGTGCTGCCTTGGTCCGTCGCATCGAGTGCGTGCCATACTCCCGCTTGTCGAGGCCAATCGTTGAAACCCACTCGTCAACAAGACGAGCATACTGCCGCGTGCTCAAATGGCCGAGATAATCGATCCTGCTTGGGAATACGAAGTCGCGGATAGTTCCGCCGCGCCGATCAAGCCATGCCTTCAGGCTCTTGCGTGCCTCCGACATGATCTCGAATTGCACCGGCCTGCCAGTCTTTTGCTGAATGACGGTCGCGCGATCCCGAAATGATCCCGCGCTCATCAGGTCGCCGATTCTGATCTTTACCAGATCGCAGCCACGCAATTTGCTGTCGATGGCGAGATCGAACAGGGCCCGGTCCCTCAGGCGCCTGTGTTCGTCGAGATAGAAACGGATCGCCCAGATATCGCGAGGCTTCAGCGGGCGCTTCGGCCCAACATTTTTCCCTGCATTCCAGGGGCTCCGATCATGAATGGCGGGGTCGAGGTCTGAATGTCCCATGATAGTTCTCCGATGGCCGGAATGGCCAGCGCGGGTATAGGATACATGCCTCGCGCCCTTCGACGCCTGTCGCGCGACACTTGACGATCTCGCGGCGCTACGCTACATCCGAACCATGGAAATAGAGAGCATCAGGCACAAAGGCCTGCGCCGCTTCTTTGAGACGGGCAACGCCAAAAGCCTCGTTGGAGATGCGGGGCGGCTGCGCAAGATGCTCGCTTTCATCGACGCTGCGGAAAGCTTCGAGGAACTGTTAGTGCCTCCGAACTTCGGATTGCATGAGCTGACGGGCGATCGGAAGGGGAGTTGGTCGATGACGGTTACGAGAAACTGGCGGATGACCTTCGGTTTGAATGATGAAGGCGCGCTAATCGATATGGATCTGGAGGATTATCATGGCGCTTAAGATGCACCCGTCGCTCGCGGTCCACGTGGGAAACTGGCTGAAGACAGAAATCGTGGAGCCTGCACAAGTCAGCGTGACGGCTTTGGCCGGGCATTTTGGCGTATCGAGGCAGGCGTTGAGCACCTTGCTGAACGGCAATGCGAATCTGTCTGCTGATATGGCTATTCGGTTTGAGAAGGCTTTCGGCATCAAGGCCGACACTCTGTTGCGAATGCAGACGACTTATGAGCTGGCGCGAGCCCGCGAGCATGAGCAGGACATAAAGGTTCAAAAATTCGCCAGAGCAGCCTGAACCGCCAACATAACGGTCGTTCGTAGGGCCAAAATGGCTCCCAGAGAGCCGCCATTCGTTAATCAAGCTGTGCCTCACCCTTGCTTTGGGCGACGCGATGAACCTTGGTTGGAAGCTCGCCGCGACCGTCCGGAGCAACGCGTCGGACGGCCTGCTGGACAGCTACCCGACGGAAACCCGTCCGGCGCCGCCTACCTCAATGCCCCCATCAGGGCCGCAAAGGCTAGCTGGCTGCGTACGTTGGCTTTGGCGTAGATATTTCGCACGTGCACGCGGACGGTGCCGACCGTCACTCCCAATGCCTGGGCGGCCTCAGTTGGGGAGCGACCGGCCAGAAGCCAACGGGCGACGGCCTCCTCGGCTGAAGTAAAGTCAAACGTAGCCGCGCCCAATCTGGCCAGCTTCGCGGCCGCGCGGGCGGCGTCCAATTCGCGAGCGACCACGAGGACAACAGGCGACCCCCAGAGATCACAGGCTATACCCGGAACGGGAATGACCTCCAGCACCAAGGGTCGCTCGCCATAGACGTCATAGAGCACAACCGGAGATGCCGCGACGGTCCTAAAAACGTTGCAGCCGTTTGCAATGGCCTCGGAGAGGTGCCTTTGCCCATTTCGCATTCGGGCATTCAAACAACCCCTCATTCCGGTGAGACGGTCTCCGGCGGACAGCAAGGCTTCGCCTCCCCGCGTCGATGCCAGGACCTTTCTGTCAGCGCTGCAGATGAAAACGTTCTGGGATATCTGATCGAATGTTGTGGCGAGACTTTCCAATGTACGCCGCTGCAGAACCTCCTGAGTTATCACCGCGCGGCGGACGCGAGCGGCGAGGGACGCGAAGAGGCGTTTCCCCTCAGCATTCAGGCCACCTTGGGCAGCGCCGCGGGTGACACTGAGATTGACCGTTATTTCGGGAGAGCGCGCTACGGGCGACAGGCAGACGTAAGGATAGTCCCAGCGACGCAAGAAATCGCCATAGGCAGGATACTTCAAGCTGTCGCCTTCCGTATCGAAGCTGGCTTCATCGTGCACCGCAAGAAGCTTTGAAGCCAGACTGGCGCGGCGACGGGAACTGACTCGAATATCGACGGCACCGGCTTCGACGAGATCAGCCCAGTCGTCGGCTTCGGTTGTCCAATTGAGAGGAACCTGACAATCGGGCGAACCGCGCCCGGCCTTGCCGATCCCGATCAACTGCGCGACGCGTGATCCCATCAGATCACGCAACTGCGCCAGGGCAGTCGGCCAGGTTTCAAGCCCAAGTCCGGCGGCGTCGATAGCTTCGAACGAGTCATTCAAACGGCCGGACAGGCTGTGAGACTTCGACACCGCGCCCTCCTTTTCTTGCAGCCTACATCTCGATCTACCCAATCTTGCATATGACATCGGCGGCCAAGCTGTCGATATTTTCGCCTCGCATCGTGAGAGTGCCGGATTGCCCGGACATTGTACGCAGCAGCGAGGAGGTCGGCATGGAACATCCCCTTTTTCCCCGGAAGCTCGATCCGGCCACGGTACGTGGAGAGTTCAAGCGAGCGGGATCAAGCGATCCCGATGTTCTCGCTGCTGTCCGATCACACCTGCTCGAGACTTCCGGCACCGCGAAGAAGGGCGGCTTGTTTTTCATTATCCTCGGGATCGTGCTCGGACTGACTGTGGTCTTGCTTCCCGCGACATTTATCATGGTTCCAATCGGCCTTTACATACGCTCGCGGGCCAACGCGAACGTCGGGGTGGTCGATGCCGTTTTCGAAGAATGGCAGCAGAAGATTGAACGGGAGCGGCAGGCATGAACAAAGCGTCATGGTTTACTGCCGCAGCGGTCCTTGCAGTCAGCGCCGGGCCTGCGGCAGCGCAATCGGTCAGCGAGCGCGTAGGCGACTGGACGGTCGCGAAAATCGCTGTGTCCGAAGGCGGCAACGTCTGTTCCGCGCTGCGCCTCTATGGCGGCGGCTATGGGCTGGAAGTCATTGAGGCCCGGGGTTTGCCGGGACAGCTGATCCTCCGGCTTGAAAGTCCGCAGATCAACTATCGCCCTGGCTCACAGGGCGACGACATCGACGGCGGCGAACATCTCGAGATTGTGATTGGCAAAACCATAGGGCAGGAAGGCTCGGAAGCGATCGTGCGCCAAGGACCGCGCGGACTCGGCTTCGTTGCCACACTGAGAGACACGAACGACCCGCTTTCGGTGATCAGTAACCTGCGGAGCGGTCAAGCGATCCGCGCCTATACTGCGCTTCCCGACGGCAGCAAGGACAAGACGATTGGTATTTACAGCCTAGCAGGCTCCCGCACGGCGCTCGATGCTCTTGCCCGCTGCGTTGACGGCGGGGTTGCGGCCGCGCGGTCCACATCGGCCCCTGCGCCAGCGCCTTCCCACATTCCGGGTGGTCAAAACGGTTCTGCGGCCGAAGGCCTGCCTGTGCCCTTTGGCAGATATACCGCCGACGGCAATTGCGCGAACGCCCATCTGATGTTGACGCCCAACTATTGGGGCGACGACGCGGACGGCGAAGGCTGGGTCATCGGCCCGTTCCGTAACCTCGGCAGCAATCGCTGGGCGCTTAGTCCCGCCCTCACCATTGTCGTCACCGGCCCTCGCAGCTTCACGATCAAGGGGCGCGCCATGACATGGTGCGCGCCATGACGGCGTGCCGCTGTTCCAGGCAAAATGGAGAAAGAGCGTGAAAGTCAGTCGATCCATTATGAGCGCTGCCTTTGCCATCGTCGCGTTCGCACCGGCAGGCTGTTCTCAGCCGGCGGAGCAGAACGACGTAGTAGCCGAAGGCAGCAGCCCGGCTATCGCGCCAGAGGATGCCGCGATGGAGAACGCCGCGATCGGGCATCCCGCCGCCGCGGCTACCCCGACGCCTACGCCCACGCCGTCTCCGATGGACGATACCGCCCCGATCGGCCCGCTCGGTATCGCGCGCGGCTATTATGTGGACGTATCCGTTCCCTGCGCCAGAGCCACGGACGTATTCTTTTACGATGGCGCCCGTGCGGGCGTGACTGACTACCCTGGTAAGGGGAGCGTTCCGGGGCTTGACCTTGAACCTGTCGGCAAGGTCACGCGCGAAGAGGGAGGCGGATTGTTTATCGAAGCGCTTGCGATGGAGGTCCACAAACTTCCGAGTGGCCGCATAAGGTTGACCATTCAAGATGACGGTCCGCCGATGAGGCGATGTGCGACGGACGAGATTCCTGCCAGGTTCCGGGTCCGATGAGGTCGGGAAGGAATGCCAAAATCGTATGTCCCTTGATGGACGAACGGTGAACTGCAATGCCGCTGCTGTTCTACGCCCCCCGCGCTCGACATCGCTTACCCAGGTCCGGTGGGTGCGGTACCGTATCGACCGGGCTGCATGGATCGCCCGGCCCGGTCATCCGTGAATGCCATGGTGATTGGTCGGAGGGCTTTTGATGGCTGGTGAAGTCGAAAGCTTCGTTGTTCATTTAGCGTAGCCGCTGCTAGTCGTGCGCACCCGCTGGGTGAGCCGCAGGTCTTGTCTTTGCAACGGCATCCACGCCCGTAATGCTAAGGGGCGCGTTGCGGGTGAAGGGATGCGCCGGCGCGGCCGCCACGAAACATCGAAAACCACGTCAGCGGGTCCCAGGTTGCGCTCCCATTGAGGGAGAACGTCAAGAATTCCGCTCTTCCACCGATGCTCTCAATCGGTACAGGGCCGCCAAGTCCACTCCGTTCGGTCGGAACGCGACTGTCAGCACTGTTGTCACGATTGTCTCCCATCAGGAAAACATGGCCGGCAGGAATGCGCACCGGGCCGTAAAAGTCGCTCTCGCGCTCGCCCTGGTCAACGATCGTGTAGGTACGGCCATTCGGCAGCGTCTCGCGCTTTACCGGCAGCACGCAAACCTGACTTCCATCTGGATTGTGTTCAAGTGCGCCCGGGAACTGGGCCGAGTTGCAGGGCGCGTTAGCGTCGACCGGCAGCCGCATCGGCTTAAGCCATTCCTGCTTTACCGCCTTGCCGTTGAGGATAACGATGCCATCCCGGACTTCCAAGAGGTCTCCGGGCAGACCGATGACGCGCTTTATCAGGTCCTCACCGCGTCTGCCCGCGTCCGGAGGGGTCACAATCACAATATCGCCGCGCGCTGGCATCTGTCCGAGGAGCCGCCCACGCATAAATGGAAGCAGGTGCAGGACCGGGGAGGTGTAGGACCATCCATAGGGCCATTTGCTTACCACCAGTCGGTCTCCGGCCAGTAAAGCAGGCATCATGGATTCCGAAGGGATATAAAAACACTTGGCGACGAATGTCTGGAACGCACCTACCAGGAGTGCAAGGACAAGCATACCGCGGAGTTCGTTGAGCCAGCGGCGGCGGCGAGACGGGGTGGGAAATTCGGCCATGCCCCGCCAAACCGGATCGGGCGGCAGTAAGCGAGCGAAGCCTTGTCCGGACAGAGCCTAAATGTTGTCCGGACAGCTAGTCGCGTTCCCCTCAGCGGGCGCGGAACTCACTATAGCTGAGTACGCCATCTTGATTGCGATCCAGCCGATCGAACGCAGCATGACTGGTCTGCTCTGCATGTGCCAGAGCGGGCGCAGCGGCTCCGGCGCCAAGAACGATGCCGGCCGCGATAGCACCGATGGTATGCCAGTGCTTTCTGCGCCTTACAGTTCTCTTTCCGGAGCCTGCAGCGCTGGCTTCGATCAGGCCCCTGATCGCTGCACTCGCGGAAACTTCATTCTCCTGGCAGCGGCGCATGAAGGCTGACTTGGCGTCATGCGACAGCCGGATCTCTATAGTCTCGCTTTTTTTCGGCTCTCGCTTGTATGAGACTCGCCTGCCTCCATCGTAATCGTCGCTCAGCGACCCATCAGATTAATCTTAGCACATGTACCTCGGAACCGGCGAACGGTGGTATGTTTGATGCTCCGGCGCTTCGTCGTGAGAGGGACTGCAAGCCGCAAACGCCCTCATCTCGGACGTTCAAGCGCCAAACTGAACTGCCCAATAGCGGCCATTCGTTCGGCAGGGCTGCGCTCGATTTGATGGTCACTTTGCATCTCTCAAGTTAGAACGGGCACACGATGGGAGATCGATGGTCAGAGAAGTTCGCGTTGGACCTTTGGCAAAGTCCCTGACTATCAAAGTCATCATTCCCAATTGGAGGCTTCAATGATCTGCGAACAGATGCACGAAGAAGCATCGGACGCGCATCACTGCCTGTTCTGCGAGAATCCGGTTGGCCAAAGCTCCAAGCCGGAACACATCCTTCTCGACGCTCTCGGCGGCCGGAAGACGACCAAATGGGCGGTGTGCAGCAGCTGTAACCAGACCTTCGGCGGCACGATCGACAAGGTGCTCCCGGAGCAAATCCGGGTTCAGCGCAATATGTTCCAAATGCGCTCGGGCAGTGGAGACGCGCCGCCCGGTCTTCTCCAGGTCACTGCGGCATCGGGAAATGTGAATTTCACATCAGACGGAACCCCCCGCCCTGCCAGAAGCAAACCTTTCACCGCCACGCCGAGGGAACAGGGCGGCTGGGACCTCAGTTTCAACGTAGAGAGCGCCGAGCAGCTCAGGAAATACGTACCTCACGCTGCAGCGGCAATGGGGATGAGCGAGGATGAGCTGTGGGCGCAACTTGAAGGACAGGAAGCCTCCTTACAGACGGGTTATGTCGGACCGGTCCATTCCACGCTGAGCTGCGGCGGCGAGGAAGCAATTCGATCGATGGTGAAGTCGAGCCTTGTCCTGCTCGCCACCGTTACTGGCACCACAGCGTTGCGCGGCCCCGCGTTTACGGCAGCCCAAAGCTTTGTCGTCGAGGGTAGTGCGCATTTTGTCGAGCACAACACGGCCATGGACGGAAGGCAACTCCCGTCCCCAACCTACGAAAAGCTGGTTGATGCGCATGGACCGATGTTCAACCTCATCTACGTCAAAAGCGATGGGCAAGGCCGCACGTTGGCCTATTTCCATCTCATCAACCTGTTCTCCTGGCAGATGGTGCTGGCGTCGACAGGCGGGCCGGTTAACATCGAGATCGCTCTCGCCTCCAACCCTCTCGACCCGGCGCAATGGGATGATGAGGTAGCGAGCAAGGCGCCGCTGGCCTTCGACTGGCTGGAGAGCCCTGACTACACTGACGGCGTCGAGACTACGCTGCAGCGTTTCTCGAAGATCCTGGAATTGTATCAGGAGCTCAGCCTGAAACGCGTTGCCAGATCGCTCATCACCAGCGTGCTGGACGATTATTACACCAAAGGCGAATCCATCGAGAACGACGAACGCGGCAAAGCAGCAATCGAAGCCTTGAGCAGCAAGCTCACGACTGCGCTGATGCAGGTGCCGACCAAGAAAAATTTAGTCCTTTCCCGTTCAGAGACAATCGGAAAGCCCCCCACAGATGCTAAACCAGGCACCACCAACAAGTGACGGCGTGGGGTGCCTGCGGACCACCATGACGCGGCCCAAAAAGATTTGTCCGCCTCGGTATCCTGTGAGGCCGGGGACGATCGCTGTTCCTCAGGTTCGGGTGACCTTAGAATCGACAACATTATATCTTGAACACTTCGGTCTGCTGGCCGTCGCCAACATAGCCGCCGTTCGAAGGAGGATCGGCAGTCCCTGAAAGCTGCCGTCGGTTCAGCCTGACTGATTGACGGGATTTAGGCCATGAAACTCTCTACGCACATGGCGGTTTGGGTGAAAAGCGGACATCTATAGGGAGGGCGCATGCTCACTGCTGAGATCGGGGAAATTGCGCAATACACTTCCAAGTGCGTTGAGCTTCAGCAGGCGCACCACTGGCTCTTCGATCTTAAGACTCCCGTCGGCGGTAGTCCGGAAGTGGCGATTGTAGGCGTGAATCCGGGAGAGCGGCGTGGAGATTGGGAAATTTGCCCCCATCCTACTGAGGAGACGAGCCGGTATGACTTTCATGAGGTTTATGGCTCGGGACGCGCATCGATCCCTTGGACGCGCCACTGTAACTACTATCTTGGGGGGCGACCATTCGTTCAAACCGAACTATTCTTCTGGAGCTCCAGTAACATTAAACAGCTTCAGGAGCGGTACGGACGGCTTCGCACTTCGCCGCACCTCGCTTTTTGTCGTGACATGAACAGCCGCCTCTTTAACGCCTACACAGTGAAGGCGGTCATCTGCACAGGCATAAACAACGATGTTCTCTGTCAAAATCTTTATGGGCTTGGCCCGCTACGCCAGACCTTCGTTGTGGACGGCGCACGCGTGGCGAAGCTTTATCATGATGGCCTGCGGCCTTGGCTATTCACAAAGCACTGGACCGGCGCTTTCGGCTTCACACGCGCCCAGCGTGAACACGTGAAAAATGCAATCGGCGAGTTGCTCAACTAGTCAACCTCCGCCAACATAGCTGTCGTTCGGACCAGCGTCGGCAGGGCCTGAAAGCTGCCAGTTCAAACGCCACGGTTTCAGTCGAAGGATCAGATGGCCGGTGAGCAGAGATGCGCTCACTGCCAGTGTGCAAATTCGCCATGCGGATGGACGACGGCGAGGAGGCGATCATCGTCCTTGTTCCAGGCAAGCAAGCGCAGCTCGAATTGCTGGGCCACCTCATTGTGCTCCATTCGCAGCCAGTAGAAGGGCTGGTCAGGCGAGGCTCGTGCGACGTGCTTGGCTAGCGCAGCGCGGGCAGCAGCCTGCTCCTCTGGCGGCATATATTGCCACATGATGGAGTGAAACAGCACTGTCGCCGTACCCGCCATTGGCGCCGCCTTGCACACCCATGTTGCGGCCGTTTCGGCATCGACCTTGAACGCCTCGTCTCGGACCAGCGCCAAAGCCGCGCGCAGCCGTGCCATGCGCTCGCCCTGCTCGCCCCAGCAATAGGAGAGCAGGCGGATTGCCTCGCCGGGTTGTCGCAGATTTACGGGCCGGCGATCGCAGGCGTGGCGCTCGGCGACGCACAACTCCGTGGCGAGGCTGGGCGCCGGTCCGGTCCAGTTGCAGGACAGGCGCACCGTGCTCTTCGGGTCGCCCCAGGTCGCATCGCCTATCGCATAATGGAACCTGTCCCACAGGCTGTTGAGCCCCGCGCTGGCGCCCAATTCGAAGCAGCGCAGCGGCAAACCGGTCTCCTGGGCGATCATTAGGAACCCGCCAAGCAGGCATGCCGAACGGCGCACCTCATTGGTTTGCGGTTCATGGTCGAGCATAGCCACGACCAGATCCGAATGCTTGGACAAGACGGACTTGGCGATTTCCCAGGCGCGATCCGGATCGTCCGCGCGCGGCGGATGGCATGACGCAAGCTCGGGCGCATGTCCGCCAAGAACGAGGTGGTGCAGGCTCGCCAGTAGCCGAAGCGCAACCGCATCGCGGATCAGCTGATCGGCCGGCAGATCAGCCCGGTCGCGCAGAAGCTGTGCCGTGATCCCGCCCGCAGTAATATCCTTGGCGGCCAGTTCGAGAATGCGGCTACTGAATGGCGCGCCCAGGGCCGCGCATCCCTTCACCTGATAATCGAAGGCAAGGATTAGATTGTCGGACATGGCGTTCTCCCCGGGATATGGTCACGCGTAGGTCTGACATCCATCGACACCTCCTGGTCAATCTTGATAAACATAATCAATATGACGGGCAGTGACTGGATGACTGCAAAAGCAGCCTGCGCGCGGCTCGGCATTCGGGCACAGACGCTTTATGCCTATGTGAGCCGCGGCCTGCTGGCGGTCAGCGCGCATCCCGAGGATTCGCGCCTCGGCCTCTATCGCGCCTCCGATGTGGAAGCACTTGCCGCCCGGCAGAAGCGCAGCCGCAAGCATGCCGATGTTGCGGCCCGTGCGATCGCCTGGGGCGAACCGGTTCTTGCCTCCGCCATCACCAGCGTACGCGCGGGCCGGCTCTATTATCGCGGGCAGGATGCAACGGTGCTTTCGCAGGACCAGACTCTTGAAGGCGTCACGGAGCTACTCGCCGGAATGGACTGTGGCCCCGTCGAGCCATCATCGCGACATACGCCGCCCGATGACCCTGACTTTCTTGGGCGGCTCTTTCTCGCGCTGGCCGACCGGGCCGCCTCGGCGCCGCCACTGCTTGGGAGCAGCGCCGAAGAACAGGCCGGCGAAGCCGCCATTCTCCTTCAGATCGTGGCCGATGCCGTCTCTGGAATGCGCGGCGAGGGGCCGATCCACACGCGGCTGGCACAGGCCTGGGGGAGTGATCCCAATGGCCCGGCTGCCGATCTGATCAGGCGGATGCTTGTGCTGACCGCCGATCATGAGCTCAATGCCTCGACTTTCACCGCGCGCGTGGCCGCGTCGACTGGGGCATCGCTTTCCGCATCGGTGCTCGCCGGGCTCACCGCCCTGTCCGGCCCGCTCCATGGCGGGCAGGGACGGATCGTGCAGAGGTTCCTGACCGAGGCCGTGGAAATCAGTAACTGGCAGGCCGTACGCAACAGGCTGGTTGAAGGCCTGCAGCTGCCCGGCTTTGGCCATCTGCTCTATCCCGAAGGTGATATCCGGGCGAAAGCACTGCTTGCCGAACTGAACCTTCCAGAGCCGTTCGCGAAGCTATGCGACACCGTTAGGGAAGTTACTGGCGCAGAACCCAATATCGATTTCGCCATGGTCGCAGCCTGCTCGGCCTGTGGCCTGCCCGAAGATGCGCCGTTTGCCATCTTCGCCATGGCACGCAGCTCTGGCTGGATTGCTCATGCCATTGAGCAAGGGCAATCAAGAAGCCTCATTCGTCCCCGCGCCCGATACATTGGACCGGAGCCGGGCAAAATATCGACCGATTGAGTTTCAGAAATCGCCGACAAAGGCGACATTCGCGGCACTAAATGCGCTCCTTGAAACCCGCCATTCGTTCACCGGTCAACTGGAAACGACACCGCTCATTGTTTGACGCCAGACTTCGCCCGCGCAGCTCTCACTACCTCGTCTTTCAGGCTCTCGATTGCCTCATCGACAGCCATTGATGCGCGCCGGAATTGCAAGTCCATCCCGCTGACCTCCCCCTGTCTCTCCCACAGCGCGCGGATTGCCGCCGTCACCTTGTTGAACTCTGCCCTCGCATCCCATACACCTTGGAGCGCAAGCCGGACGCTAGGGAAGTAAATTTCGACGATCATGGTCATTGTCTCTGCGCCACCATGTTTCGATGGCTCAGAACCAAACTCATTCTGTTTGTCGAGCATGTCGTTGTAATCGTAGCGACCATCGAGCAGCGGGAAATAAGTGATCATTTGCCCGCTAAAGCGCTTCCCGTATTCGTCAGCGGCGAGGTAGAGGGCTTCTGCCTTCTCTCGGAGAAAAACAAACTGGTTTTGGCTTCGCGTCAGTCGATGAGTGACATACCCTGACACCACGCCGCTACCCAAGATCGTCGCCAATCCAAGAGCCACAGTTATCGTAGTGTCAGCCATATTCACTCCCGTGCGCCTCACAAAAACTAGCTGGGCGAGCGAACAATGAGCTATGCGAGGTCGGCACTTTCGTCAGCCACAGGCTCGCTTACCCGCCGCGTAGCCACCTACTCAGCTCGGTCGCCGTGTAGGCCTTTTCGTCGAGCACCATCCATATTCGCTTGTCATAGTCGCTATGGTCGCCCCAAACGATCTTCCGATATAGGCCCAGATATTCCCAGGATGCCCAGCTCTGCTCGTAGGAGTTTTCGGCCGCCGGGAAGATGGCGATCGAATCCATACCTTTATACCCGTCGGCGAGACCGAGTTCCCATGGCACCCAGCGGCTGTCCTTGCTGTTCTGGCTCGCCAACAGCACAAAACGTCCGGTCTGACGGATGCGGGTCTTGAGCAGCGCGGCTGTGTCCTTAGTCGTATAAGGCGGCATGGCGGGATCTATCTCGTCGACATAGACCGTGGCGCCATGGCCTTCGAGTACGCGAATTGCGCCAACGACAAGGTCGTCATCCTTGCTCGAGTGCGACAGGAAAGTGGCGCCCGCAGGCGACCGAGCTTCCGCTGACTTCCGCAACGTCGTCCGTGCGTCAAATGTCAGGTCATTCGCAAAATTGCGAAGCTCGGACTTGGTTATATAGTCGATCACCGCCACGCGCCGCTGGTCCTGCCGGGGTTCATCCAGCCTTTCCTACCCGTTCGAGGATCGCGCCGACGCACTCCAGGACGGCCTTTCGCTCGACGCTCTCGTCCATCAGCAATTGCAGTTCCGCGTCGGTGGGTCTGACGGCCTCCGGCCCGGTCGCCGGGAGATTGGATCCGAGCATTGCAGCGGCGATCTCCGCGGCCGCGCCGCCGCTCGCCCCGATGGGCAAGAGAAACACGCCGGCCTCGCGCGCGATTTCGAACTCCTCCATCACCCCGCCAGCCACTACCAAGTCCGCGCCGTCCATCTTGGCACCGCCGATGAATATCACCGCGCCAGCCTGACGCGCGAGTTCATGGCGCAACATCGTCCATCTAGCTTGATCGGCCGCCCGGCCCGCCAAGGGCTGCGGAAACGGCCGGGCAATGAGCCTACGGCTCAGATCCCATCCGCCGCGGTCGCGCAGCGCCTCCAGAAAACCGGCAATGGTGCCCGATCCCACCAAGAGGCCCGCGCCGCTGACAAGATCGCGCCCCGTGTGTCCGATCCAGCGCCCGATATCTTCGGCCAAAGAATAACGCGCGGGAGCGCCATCACCATCTTCGAGCGGCCAGCTCCCGCTCACCCATACTCGCCGGGCCGCCACGCGCCGCTCGATTTGTCGAAGCAGGCCGGGGACTTCGTCATAGCTGTCGATTTCGACGGCAACTAACCCGTAGCGCCTCAAATCTTTCGCCCAGAGCTTATGCTGCGCCAGCCGCGCCTTGTACTCGTCCTCGGTATCGAAATCGTCTGGATGCGGAGGCCGAACGATAGCGAAATGCTCGGGCGGTGCATCGGTAAAGCTCTCGCGGATCAGCGAGAGAACATGTCGGATATTCGGGTCGGTGAAGCTCAAACCCACGAACAATATCGATTTGTTCGTCAAATGGGCCTGAAGGAGCGGCAGGAACGCCCCTCGCCGACTGCGGAATAGCTCATAATCGTCGGTTGAGATCACGATGTCGTCGAGCCGGTCGATCGAACCGTGCATTTTGTAAAGCCGTGCGGCGCCCGGCGTCGGCTTGAGCGACAGATCCGCTGCACCCGACAAAGCGTCGAGCGGCCGGTCGATCGCCGCAAAAGCGCGTTCAACCAGGCGATCGTAGTTGGTCGTCCAGATATGTTGCACGGGCAGCCGGGCTATCACCTCGAGCGTCGCGGGGACATCATGGTCCTTACCGATCTGCTCCTTGATGACATTGCGGACGCGCGTTGCGCTACCGCTCTCCTGAATGCTCCACTGTGCAAGGGCCGCCAGATCCTGGATATCGCGCGAGCTTACGCCAAGTTCGTCGCCGATTTCACGCAGCAGAGAGACCCAGGACGGATAGCCGGCAGCCATCGACATCCCTGCTCCGACGAATACCGCGCCGACCCCATCGGCTAAGGCGGTCGGATATTCCTTCAGGAAGCGCGTCATCGCCGCTTTGGTCATTCCCCATCCCCCTTGTTCGTTAGAGACGCGGGCACGGCATGCTGCCAGACTGCCCGTTCCTGCCGCCCGTCGTCAAAGCAACAGGCGCATTTCCGGCTCCTTGGCTACCGTCAGTTCATAGGCTTCCCGTATCTGGCTGAGGAACTGCGTCTGCCCGCCGTAGCTGGGGTGTCGAACCGGGATCATCTCGAGACGGTCGTCGATACGAGCTACCGCTTGCGCGGCATCATTGCCGATCGCGAAAATTCTTCGGGGTCGCAGCAGCGCAATCAGGAGGGACAAGATTTCCTCGCCCGCTCGGCGCTCTTTGGAATTATGAGAGCGATTGGTAAAAGGCCGTCCGGGTTCGTGCGGATGCAGCGGAAACACATTCCAGAGGAAAATGCGCGCGTCGATCTGAGCCAGCATCGTCCAGATGACCGCAGCTGTGCGTTCTCCGACGACGTCTCCGACGGTCGGCCGTTCGACCTCGACGCCCCACCGGCTCATGTGCGCGCTGGCATTGACTTCGTCCGTCAGCGCAAGACCGGTTCGCCGACCGCCGCGATACCCGAGATCACGCCCGACCCAGATGGCATCGACCGGTGCCGACATTGCGCTTTCGAGCATCGCCGCCAGCACCGCTGCGCGCGTTTTTGCCGCATCGGATCGATCGAAGGTTTCGCATCGATCGGTATAGGGGTTGAAGCAATGGTCGAACGTCAGATCGGACACCGCGCGAACAAAGGACTGCATATTCATTTCGGCTCCTCGAGCGGCTCGTAACGGATCGTGCGAGCATCGCGGTCACCCACGATCCATCCGCCTTGCGCCTCGCTCATCTGCCTGAAAACCGCATATCCGTCCAGAATGGCGCGCTCCCACAATTTGGGCGGGCAGCGCGAAACTTCATAACCCTCGACGAATTCACTGATCGTTTTGAGGACGCCGAAAGAGATACGCTTTTGATCCTTGAAGAAATTCAGATCCTTCGCGCGCGAGAATATCCAGGCTGTCAGACCTTCTTCGACGACGATCGCACGCCCGCTGTCCTGCTCTTCGTCATAGTCCTTCCGGCTCTTTCGCTTGTGCTTGATGAGCGCGCGCACGACAGGCGACCAATGAAGGATTGCCGCATTCGCGAAATGGAAGACATCGTGGAAGCGGTAACCGTCCCGGTCGGCAATATTGTCGGTCAGAGGATCGCCGATGAACACATCGTTCCACTGCAGATAGGTCCTGCCACTCGCCCGCTGGCTGATCTTGATGCGAAATTGTCGAGGAAGCTGCTCTTCGGGCAGGAAGCCCTCATCGAAATCGCAGAGGTCTGCCGGATCGGGCACCAGAAACGCGCCGCGCGTTTTTTCGATGTTCATACGCACCACGGTAGAAAAATCGAGCCCTGCACCGCTAAGCGCCCGCAGATAATGCCCAGCAAAGCTTACAAGGTCGGCGCGCTCTGGCGACGCACCCAGAAGCGCCGAGGCTGCACGGCCCAAATCGAACAGCGCGGTATCGAGATGCACAGTCGTGTCGGGTACCATGATATGGGCGATAGCGCCGCGGCTGTAATCGCTCGCCGCTCCGATTTTTCGATAGGTTCCGTTCGCGCTCGCTTCGGTGAATATTTCCTCCAGCGAAAAGCCGGTACGGCGGCAAAGGGCGGCAAAATACCAGAGTGTGTCTCCGAACTCTTCCTCGGCTGCCTTGCGGAAGCCGGGAAAGGCGTCGCCTTCGCGCGCATGCTTCTTCGATGTCGACATGATGCCGCCGACTTCTCCGTAGAGTCCGAGCAGAACCGGTTCGAGACTGTTCGGATCCAGCACGTCGGTGCCGTCGATCCTGTCCACATAATCGCTCAGCGGCACCGAACCGCGCACATTTTCAGTACCGGACACCGCCACGAAGCTGCCTCCATTCATAGGGGGCGTCCTGAAATCCGCCGTCGCCGAGCGAGCGCACCCAAGCCTCGAAAGCCCCGATCAATTTAGGGTCGTCGAAAACATTCCGACCGATCCCCGATTTGCAGACCGGACGGCCACCCGCATCGACCAGGTTCGCCGGAATTTCCGGCCCATATCCGCCGAGGTAAATGAAGTCCTCGCTGATCAGCACGCGATTGACGCCCGTGTCGCGCGCGATGTGGCGTGCGTGCTGCCCCCCCGTATCGGTCGTGTGAAACGAGTCGCGTTGTAACCACCCGTCATCATCCGGATTGCGAAAATAGATATTGTCGCCGCAGCTCTGCTTCCGGCTGCCGCTGCGATAGGGCTTTTTCTTCGTAAAGCGCGGATCGGCATTATAGTCCTGAAAGCTCAGTATATCGGTTACGCGCATTGCATGGACGAGATGGCCGCCGCGCTGGATACGCCGCTCATTGCTACCGGTCCCCACAACCCAGTCGCCGATACTGGCGGATCTGCGAATGTCGGGTTTGCAAGTCGCGAGCGTGCAGTAGCCGTAAAAAGGATTTGGCGCGAAGCCACTATCATAGCGCACTACGTACGAATGGAGCTTAGGCATCAGCAGGGGTGCTTCTTGAGAACCACCGTATCGCACGGACCGCCATCGGGCTTTTCCCAACTATCCTTCCCGTTGATGGCATCGATAATGGCATCGCCGTTCCAACCCACAATCGCATCGGCATATTCGGTGAGAGCGGCGGGCAGATCGCACTCCTTCTCGCCATGTTCCCAAACACCGACGATGCGCTTGCCCTGCTTGGCCGCATATTCGATTTCCCAATTGACCCACGCGCTGTCCTTGGTCTGCGGCGATACATAGCAGATGAACACACCGGCCCAATTGATCGCCGGTGCAAGTATCTGGGTCTTGATGTAATTTTCGTCCGACGCGTTGTTGAACTTGCCGGTATGGATCGACGAATCCCTTATCGTCATTCCCTTCGACGCCAACAGATCCTTAAGCTTACCCAGTCCAGAGTCGTCTTTGTGCACATGGCTGATAAAAACGTTTTTCATGTCCGACATTAGACCTCCCCCGAGATGTGTTCGGACCGTTTAAGTTAGATCGATGAAGGGAGAAAGTCCTTTACGAAAGGACGCAAGCATTGATTAATCCAAATTGGATCAATTGCCCGCCACCGCGGCGTGGACCGTTGCGGGCTCCTCTCGGCGTATGAATAGCGCACGGTGTACCGAGCGGCTGGAGTCAGCCGCATATGGGCGCCGCCGCTGAATCCGACCAGCGAAACGCGATCGCCGGGACGATAATTGTGGCACAAGAAGTGGTAGGTTGCGATGATGCGGTCATCGAGCCCGTACCCCGTCCCGAGGCGCGCGCAGCGCAAGATAGATTTTTGAAGTGGCCGAAGGTGGCGATCAGCTGCGGCTTTTGAAGCGCCAGCTATCGTTGCCGGTCTCAGCGAGATCCCAGTGATGGGCGACGCGGTCAAGCAGCGCGCTGGTCATCTTAGGGTCGCCGAACACAGTCGGCCGTGCGGAAGCATCCTTCCCCTGGCATTAAATGTCAGCTCTTAGGAAAACGTCGCGTGGCTGGCTACGACGTAGATCGGGCGCGACGCTGCCATGACAGCCACCCGTCCGGAACGTCTGTTATCTAAGTGTGCGCTCTTGAAGCCGCCGTTCCGGATCGTCCGACAACCCTGTCGTTCAATCGGTGTCCGAACGATGTCCGCTTTTGTTTAACGAGTTCAGCGACGGCAGTCGGCGTGTCAGATGACTGGCAAGCGCTGTTTAGCATTCGCCTGGACCTCACATCCAAGCTGACCATGCGCGAGGCCCCCAACATGGGCCGTCATTTCCCGCAGCCTCGGCACATCGCCGGATCGGCGCGATCCGGAGGGATTCGCGCTTGCACTCCAAGCATGGTCCAGATCTGCGCCGTGTCCCCGAAAGGGCACATGCTGACCCCGGCAGGTAACTGATCCAAGGCGCCCGGATGGATGACATTGGCGGCCGTTCCCGAAGCGCGTTTTCACGTAGCCGAGGGCACTCAACCGACCGGAGATCCTCGATGCGCAAACCCGCCCCGCCCTGCGAACAGCCCGAGAGGCGGCGCCTCTTCGCCCTTGAAATCATTCGCAAACCGATTGTTGCGGTCACGCTCGCCGCCTGCCTCAGCGCATCGCTCGGCCTCGCCGTCATCACACCGGTTACGCCCGCGCATGCCCAGTTCGGCGGGGTCGTGTTCGATCCGAGCAACTATGCACAAAATGTGCTGACAGCTGCACGCACGCTCCAGCAGGTCAATCAGCAAATCCAGCAATTGCAAAACGAAGCGCAGATGCTGGCCGACAGCGCCAGAAACCTCTCGCGGATCGACTTTCCCCAGCTCCAGGCGCTCGAGCAGAAGCTGGGCGAGATCGACAGGCTCATGGGCCAGGCCCAGGCAATCGACTTCAAGGTCGACCGGCTCGACCAGCAATTCACAGCGTTGTTCCCGCGGGACTTCTCCTCCGCCCTGCGGACCAACGACAGGGTGGTGGAAGCGCGCGGACGTCTAGATGCGAGCATGGACGCATTCCGCCAGACGATGACGGTACAGTCGCAGGTGGTCGAAAACGTCCAGACCGACACGCAGGCGCTCGCCGACATTGTCGCGCACAGCCAGGCCGCAGAAGGCTCACTCCAGGCGCAGCAGGCGACCAACCAGCTGCTCGCCTTGACCGCCAAGCAGCAATTCCAGATCCAGCACATGATGGCGGCGCAGTTTCGCGCAACAAGCATGGAGCAGGCGCGCAGCGCGACCCAGTCGGCCGAAGCGCGCGCCGCGACCAAGAAGTTCCTGGGCTCCGGCTCGGCCTACACACCCAAATAGCGCAGGGCCCGCCCGTCCCTGCCCCGGCAAGCGGCCGGCGGCGCTCCTCTCTTGCCGCCGGTTGCCGTCGCGGGGCGCGGCCCCTTTCCCCCGCCGCGTCCCGCGACATCCCGCACCGCCCGACCGCGAAGGCCATGCACGTGAACGACCTCAACGTCATCGACCGCTTCCTCCAGGCGTTCATCACCTATATCGACAGCGGGTTCGGCCTGCTCGGTCCCGATGTCGGGTTCCTGACCGCCACCCTGATCGGAATCGACATTACCCTGGCCGGCCTGTTCTGGGCGCTTGGTGGCGAGGACAATGTCATCGGCCGGTTCCTGCGGAAGATCCTCTATGTCGGTGCCTTCGCGTTCATCCTGAACAGCTTCTCGACGCTCGCCGACATCATTTTCCGCTCCTTCGCACAGGCCGGACTCACCGCCGGCGGCGGAGGGCTCTCCGCCGACGATTTGCTCAAGCCCGGCCGCCTAGCCGGCACCGGGTTCTCGGCCGCCTGGCCGCTGCTCGACCAGGCGAGCGAGATGGTCGGGTTCACGACCTTCTTCGACAATTTCCTGACAATCATGATCCTGCTGTTCGCCTGGGCGGTGGTGATCGTCGCCTTCTTCATCCTGGCGGTGCAGATGTTCGTCTGCATTCTCGAGTTCAAGCTCACGAGCCTTGCCGGCTTCCTGCTGGTGCCCTTTGCATTGTGGAACCGGACAAGCTTCCTCGCCGAGCGCGTGCTCGGCAATGTGGTGAGCTCGGGCGTCAAGGTGATGGTGCTCGCGGTCATCGTCGGCATCGGCTCGAACTTCTTTTCCGAATTCACCGACGCGCTGCAGGGGCAGGAGCCCGACATCGGCCAGGCGATGAGCCTCGTACTCGCGAGCCTGTCGCTGTTCGGCCTCGGCATTTTCGGTCCCTCGATCGCTTCAGGACTCGTCGCCGGCGCACCGCAACTCGGCGCGGGTGCGGCACTCGGCACCACTGTCGGCGCGGCCGGCATGACCATGCTTGCGGGCGGCGCGACGATGGGGGCGGCTCGGGCGATCGGGGGAACCGCGCTTGGCGCGGTCCGTGCAGGCACGGCCATGGGGTCAGCGGCATCGAGCGCCTACCAGCTCGGCCGGGAGACGGCCGCCACGCCTTCCGTCGGGGCCGGCCTTGCCGGCGTCGCGCGAGCGGCAGGCAATGCCGCGAAAGCGGGCGCCGGCGAAGTGCTCGGGCTCGGCGAGGCCGCGGCCGGGGGGCGGCGGGCGGCGTGGATTGCACTCAATCGAAACTCTCCGTCGTCGCCTGCGAGTAGACCGGGCGGCGGCGGGGAGACGGGCGAGCCTGCCTGGGCGCAGGCGATGCGTGCGCAGCAGAGCGCGCGGCACCACCGCCAGCTCGCGCTGCACGCGCTGCAGCAGGGCGATCGGGGAGGCGCCTCTGCCTCGCCCGACATCAAGGAAAGGAACGACTGATCCATGTTCTTCAAGCGAAGCATTCAGCGTTACGGGCGCACGCGCGAGCCCGAGACGCCCTATCAGCGTGCGGGGCAGCTGTGGGACGAGCGGATTGGTGCGGCGCGGGTCCAGGCCCGCAACTGGCGCTTGATGGCCTTCGGCTGCCTTGCCCTGGCCATGGGGACGTCCTCGGGACTTGCCTGGCTGTCGCTGCAAAGCCGGGTGACACCCTATGTGGTCGAGGTCGACCGGCTCGGCGAAGCGCTCGCGGTGAAGCCGGCCGATATCACCTATCGGCCGACCGATCCCCAGATCGCATGGCATCTGGCGCATTTCATCACCGGGGTACGCTCGGTCTCGCTCGACCCGGTGCTGATGCGGCGCGACTGGCTCGAAGCCTACGACTTCGCGACCGGCCGCGGCGCTCGATTTCTCGGCGAATACGCCAGAACCGCCCTACCCATCGCCCAGATCGGCGAGCGCACCGTGTCGGTCCAGGTCACCAGCGTGGTGCGCGCCTCGGACACATCGTTCCAGGTGAAGTGGACCGAAACCGCTTTCGAGCGCGGTTCGCAAGCGGGCACGACCCGCTGGACCGCGATCCTGACGACAGCGGTGCGCCCGCCGACCTCCGCCGAAGCACTGCGCAAAAACCCGCTCGGTATCTATGTCGATGCGATCGACTGGAGCCGCGAGCTCGACACCGCCCAGGCACCGGCCACGCCGTCCGCGGAACCGGCCGCCGCCACCGCGTCCGGATCGCAGCTCGATCCCCTTACCAGCGTCCGGCAGTCAAGACTTCCGCGACCCGAGAGCCAGGAGACATTCCCATGAAAATTGCGCCGCTTTCGGTGATCGCCGGCCTGACGATGATGACCGCCTGTCCCGCCCCGGCGCAGGACCAGTCCGCCTTTCCGACGCCGACCACGGTCGGCTCGGCGAACCGCAGCGCCACGGTCGAACCCGCGCCAGGCGGCTTCGTCGGCGGGACGCAGGTCTATCCGTGGAGCGACGGAACAATCTTCCAGGCCTATGCCGCCCCCGGCCTCGTGAGCGACATTGCGCTCCAGGCCGGCGAAGACCTCATCGCGGTGGCGAGCGGAGACACCGCGCGCTGGACGATCGGCGACACGACCAGCGGCGCGGGCGAAACCAGACAGACCCATGTGCTCGTGAAGCCCTATTCGGCGGGGCTCATGACCAATCTGGTCATCACCACCACCCGAAGAACCTATCACATCCGTCTGGTCAGCACCGCCGAGACCGCGCTGTCGTCGCTGCGCTGGACCTATCCTGAGGACGACATGCTCGCCTTGCGGCACAAGGCCGAAGCTGTGCAGGCCGCGGCGCCGGTCGCCACAGGCCTCGACATCGAACAGCTTCATTTCGACTATGCGATCAGCGGTGACAGGCCGGCCTGGCGCCCGCTGCGGGCATTCGACGACGGGACGAGGACCTATGTCGAGTTTCCGGCCTCCCTTGCCAGTGGCGAGGCGCCGCCCCTGTTCGTGGTCGGCGCCGACGGCAAGGCCGAACTGGTCAACTACCGGCTGCAGGAGCGCTTCTACGTGGTCGACCGGATCTTCGCGGCTGCCGAGCTGCGGCTCGGGCTCAAGAAGCAGCAGGTGGTCCGGATCGAGCGCCTCTCTCCGGCGGCCACGCGGAGGGGCGCATGAGCGACGCCCTCGCCGAGCCGCCGGTTACCGCGCCGAAGGTCGATCCCGAAACGCTCAGCATCCGCGCCCTCCCTGCCCATGCGATCCGCTTCCGCAAGGGTGCGATCGTCGGCATCGCCGCCCTTGGATCGGCGAGCCTGATGTGTGTTGCGTGGCTGGCGCTGAAGCCACGGGTGTTCGAGCAGGTCGTGGACGAAAGCGCAGCGTCGCAGCCGCTCGCGAAGCCGGCCGCAGACGCGCTCTCGGCCCTGCCGGGCAGTTACGGCGATGTGCCGAAGCTCGGACCGCCGCTCCCGGGCGATCTCGGCCGGCCGATCCTGCGCGCGCAGGAGCGCGCCGAGGCCGGCACCGCACCGGCGCAGGCAGATATGGCGATGGCCGCCCGGCAGCAGCGCCTGGCCGATCTCAGAGCCGCGCGGGAATCGGGCCTGATGGTCCAATTGGCGAGCCGGGGCGGAGCTGCATCACTGGCAGCGATCGAGACGCCGGCGAACGAACCGCCGCCGGTCACCGCTACGCCGGCTGCTACCGTCACGCGCAAAGAGCAATTTGCATCGACGCGCGACGCGGGCGGCCCTCGCAATTCGGGAGCGCTCGTCGAGCCGGTTTCGCCCAACTGCCTGCTCGCCGGCAGCGTAATTGCGGCCAGTCTCATCACCGGCCTCGATTCCGACCTGCCGGGCCTCGTTACCGCGCAGGTGACGCAGAATGTGTTCGACACGGTAACGGGCAGGATCCTCCTGGTTCCGCAGGGCGCGCGGCTGATCGGCAAATACGACAGCGTGGTCGCGTTCGGCCAGCGGCGGGCGCTGGTCATCTGGCAGCGGCTGATCATGCCGGACGGCAACTCGGTCCAGCTCGACAACATGCCGGCAACCGACGCCGAGGGCTATGCCGGGCTCGCCGACAAGGTTGATTTCCATACCTGGACCTTGCTCAAGGGGGTCGGCATTGCGACGCTGCTCGGGGTCGGTTCGGAGCTGTCCCTCTCGGGCGAGAGCGATCTGGTGCAGGCAATCCGGGAGTCGGCCCAGTCCAACGCGGCACGGGCGGGCGATCAGATCACCCAGCGCAATCTCGATATCCAGCCGACGATCACCGTCCGACCCGGCTCGCCGGTCCGCGTGCTGGTGACCCGCGATCTCGTCCTTGCCCCGTGGCACCGGCAGGCGGACTGACATGCCCGGCCTGAAACTTGGAAAACTGCCCGACCGAACGCCGGTGAAGCTGACGATTTCGGTCACGCCGAGCCTCCAGGCGGATCTCGCCGCCTACGCCGAACTCTATGCCGCGACCTACGGGGTGGAGGAACCGCTCGCCGAGCTTATTCCCGCGATGCTCGCCGCATTTCTCGAAAGCGATCGCGGCTTCGCGCGCAGGCCAGCGCCAAAGAGATAACCGAACCGAGCCCGTTCCGGCCATGTCAGGATCGGCGAGCGACAGGCGAAGATCGGGCCGACGCACCGCGCAGCATTGCCGTCGCTCGCGCTAATCGCATCCGCAAGCCCGGTACTGCCCCCGAAATCATGTGATCGAACGCGAGCATCAACCCCGCAGGTCCTTCGACGAGCAAAGGCAGATGTGCGAGGTGATGCTGCTCACCTGGGACAGGGTACCGAGCGTTTCGGAATGGAAGCGCTTGTACGCAGAAAGGTCCGCCACCTCGACGCGCAGGAGATATTCGACCGAGCCCGTGATGTTATGGCACTCGCGAACTTCGGGAGAATCCTCCATCGCACGCTCGAAGGCCTCGGCATGCTTTTTCAGCTGGCCCGAGAGTCCGACGAGCACGAAGATGATCAGGCCGGTGCCCAGCCTCTGCCGGTCGAGGACCGCCCGATAGCCGGCGATGACACCGGCGGCCTCAAGCGCCTGGACCCGCCGCAGACAGGCCGAAGGAGAGAGGCCCACGCGTTCCGCGAGCTGGATATTGGTGATCCGCCCGTCGGCCTCAAGCTCCTGCAATATCCTGCGATCGATTGCGTCCATATTCGTCATTTATTGTGCACACGGTTCGTTTCTGGGTCAATATGCAAGCCTATTCGACCGCATATGGCGTATAATTGTGCCCTGATTACACGGGAGCGAATGAGATGAGGCTGGCCGATCTCGACACTTACGACATGAGCCGTGAACGCGGGTTCCTCTGCCGCCACGATGCGGCGCAGGTCGAACTCGAAGGCGAGCTTGCCGAAGTGGGCCGGATCGCGCTGCGCCTTCCCGAGTTCCTGCCTTCGGGCGAGGTCCGGCGGTTGCTTGACCGCGCCCTGCCCGAGCCGGTTTCGCCGGCGGCTATCGAGCGGCTCGACGACGCTCAGGCGCGCCTGGCCATGGTGCACTATTCCTTCATGGTGCAATCCTACATCTGGGGCGAGGACGAGGTGACCGCCCGGCTTCCCGCGTCGCTCGCGGTGCCGATCGTCGCGCTCGCCGACCGGCTCGGACGGCAGCCCCTGCTCCAATATGAGGATTACGTGCTCAACAATTGGGCAAAACTCGATGCCCGGGGCGCGGTCACGCTCGACAATATTCATATGATCCAGAAGTTTGCCGGCGGGCTCGACGAGGCCTGGTTCGTGCTGGTGCATGTCGCGATTGAGGCGAGGGCGGGCGACGCACTCGCCCTGTTTGGGCCGATCGTCGAAGCCGCAGCGAAGGGCGATCGCGCGCGGCTGACTGAATTGCTCGAAGGCCTGGTCGACGTCTGGGCGGACATCAATGCGATCTTTGGCCGCATGACTGAGAAATGCGACCCGCATATCTATTTTCGGCGGGTGCGCCCCTACATCCACGGGTGGAAGGATAACCCGGCAGTCAAGGATGGCATTCTCTACGAAGGCGTCGCGCGCTACCAGAATTTGCCGCAGGTGTTCCGCGGCCAGACCGGCTCCCAATCCTCGATCGTCCCGTCGATGGACGCGCTCCTCGGGGTGGGCCATGCGGCCGATCCGCTGAAATCCTATCTCGACGAGCTGCACGCCTATCGCCCGCCGGCGCATCGACGCTTCATTGAGGATGTGCGGACGAACAGCCGACTGCGCGCATTCGTCGACGCGGAGCGCGGCAAGGGCCTGGTCGCCGCCTACAACGGCGTCGTCGAAGCCGTCGCCGCATTCCGCACGCTGCACCTCGAATATGCCGCGAGCTACATCAACAAGCAGGGCGGACGGTCGGCGGGCAACGACACCGAGGTCGGCACGGGGGGCACACCTTTCATGAAATATCTCAAGAAGCACCGCGACGAGACGCGCGCCAATCTGATCGAGGCGTAGCCTTCCCGACTCATCAGTCCGTGTCGGGCTGGTGCGCGGGATGAGCCGACCGGAAGGAGGGCATGTCGCTGCAGTCCGCGGCGACGCGGCGGATCGCCGGAAACGGATCGAGATCGACCGCAAACCGTTCGGCTGCATAGACCTGCGGAACGAGACAGCAATCGGCGAAGGTCGGGGCGTCCCCGAAAGCGAACCGGCCGCCAAACTGCGCGATCTGTCGTTCGAGTACGGCGAAACCGGCCCCGATCCACCCTCCGACCCAGGCCTCGATCGCCGCATCGTCTGCCCCGAAATCCGCCCTCAGCGCCCGCAGCACGCGCAAGTTGTTGAGCGGGTGGATGTCGCAGCAGATGAGATCGGCCATCGCCCGCACCCGGGCCCGACCAGTACGGTCCTCCGGCAAAAGTCTCGGCACCGGCCAGCTTTCCTCGAGCCATTCGAGGATCGCGAGCGATTGAGGGAAAGTTCCTCCGGGGGCGACCAGGGCGGGAACGAGGCCCTGCGGATTGAGCGCGAGGTAATCTTCATCGCCCTGCTCGCCGGTCCTCAGATCATGCGTGATTTGTTCATGCGCGATCCCTTTGAGCGCCAGCGCAATGCGGATCCGCCAGGACGCGGTCGAGCGCCAATAGCCGTGGAGGACGAGGCCGCTCACTCGCGCCCCGCCGCGACCACCTGTTCGATCGCACCGAAGATCGAACGGCGCTGCCCGTCATCCATCCAGATGCGGACACTGTCGCCAGACTGGAGGAAGGCAGTCTCGGGCCTGCCCCGCAGGATCGTCTCGACCATGCGCTGTTCGGCCAGGCAGGAATAGCCGCGCCCGCCCTCGCCGACCGGCAGGCCCGGGCCGCCGTCCGCGCCGCGGTTCGAGACAGTGCCCGAACCGACGATCGTCCCGGCGCAGAGGTTGCGAGTCTTTGCCGCATGCGCGATAAGGCGGCCGAAATCGAAGGTCATGTCCTCGCCCGCATCGGCGCGCCCGAGCGGTTTGCCATTGAGATCGACGCTGAGCGTGCCACGCAGCCGCCCTCCTTGCCAACGCTCGCCCAGCGCGTCGGGAGTGACGAAGACCGGCGAGAAGGCGCTCGCCGGCTTCGACTGGAAAAAGCCGAAGCCTTTTTCGAGCTCACCCGGAATGAGGTTGCGCAACGACACATCGTTGACCAACCCAACAAGGCGGACCGCAGCCAGTGCATCTTCGGGCTCGGTGCCCTGCTCGACATCGCCGGTTACAACGACGATCTCGGCTTCGAGGTCGCAGCCCCAGCCCGGATCGGCGAGCGGGATCGGATCGCGCGGCGCAAGGAAACCGTCGGAGCCACCCTGGTACATCAACGGATCGTGCCAGAAGCTGTCTGGAACTGCCGCACCCCGCGCCTTGCGCACCAGTTCGACGTGGTTGACGTAGGCCGAACCGTCCGCCCACTGATATGCACGCGGCAGCGGCGAAAGCGCGTCGCGCTCGCGGAAGCGTTCCCGGGGGACCGCCCCGTGCACGAGATCGTCGGCCAGCGCGCGCAACTGCGGTTCGGCATAGTCCCAATCGTCAAGCGCAGCCTGCAGCGTCGGAGCGATTGGCCGCGCCTCGGCGCACCAGGCGAGATCGTCCGACACGACCACCAGTCGCCCGTCGCGGCCGCCATTCAACCCACCGCTTAGAGACGCAAGCTTCATGCGTTCGGCCCCTTGTGCAGCCACGCTGCATGGCGCGGAGCACGCCTGGTCGCGGCCCATTCCTCCAGCATCACCGGGGCGAGGTCTTGGAGCTCGGCATATTGCTCGGGCGTGCCGATGTTGCAGGCGAGCTCAAGCCGGTGCCCGTTGGGATCGAAGAA
>JAGIAR010000004.1 GCA_017744735.1 Novosphingobium sp.
ACGCACCCGTGCGCCACTAGACCCGAAGGTCTCGTTCGACTTGCATGTGTTAGGCATGCCGCCAGCGTTCGTTCTGAGCCAGGATCAAACTCTCAAGTTTGTGTCACACACCAAGCAGGCACGATCTGACGATCGTCGACCCGCAGGGCATGAGCTTCAAGGAGCCGATACCTGCACTGTCAAACGTATATGGATACGAATGGACATGCTCACCGCATCGCGAACGTGGCGTTCGCGAAGGATGTGGCAATCGGCTTAGTTTAACCGGTATCCGGAGCCTTAAACTCCCCGGACCGGGCGCCGTCGCCCACATGTCCCTTCATCAAAAAACTAACGATTTCAAAGAGCCGCCAAACAAAAGAGGCGGACAACTAGTGTCCCCGAATTTGTGTTCCGGGGGACTGCTGTCCTATCCATGTTGGCGACCGGGTGGAGGACCGTTTCTTTCGAAGCGGCGTCCCCGTCCGGTGAACAGCCCTCTAGTGGGGGTCGCTGAGTCGGTCAACGCCTTTTTGCAATTTTGTTTCAAACCCCTGCAAACCGTGGGTTTGGGGCGGTGAAGTGACGGAAATCCGCCGATCCCGGCCCTCAGAGGGTCTCTTTACCCCGTGGTAAACGGCTCGGTGACATAAGATTTTTTATGGAAAGTGCCTCTCACGCGGCGACGCCGCCCGCCGATTCACTGCGCGATCAGGTGCGCAAGGCCGTGCTGTGGCGCTCCGGATCGCAGATTGCGGGCCAATTGATCACCTGGGCCTCCACCTTTCTCGTGATTCGGATCCTCTCGCCGTCCGACTACGGGCTTTATGCGATGACCAGCGTGGTGCTGGTGCTGCTCAGCCTGATGAACGGCTACGGCCTGTCGAACGCGCTGATCCAGAAGCGCGAAACCAGCGACCGCATGCTGCGCCAGCTGTTCGGCATGCTGATCGTGCTCAACGGGGCGCTGGCGATTCTCCAGATCGCCGCCGCGCCGCTGGTCGCTTCCTATTACGGGCAGCCGCGCGTCGCCCAGCTGCTGCAGGTGCAGGCGCTGATCTATCTGACCAACCCGTTCCTGGCGCTCGCCTATGCGGTGCTGTCGCGGCAGATGGACTTCCGCAAGCAGGCGCAGGTCAATCTCGTCTCCGGCCTGCTCGCCGCCTTCGCCGCGCTCGGCGGCGCGATGGGCGGGCTCGGGGTGTGGACGCTGGTGCTGGCGCCGCTGGTCGGCTTTGCGAGCCGCGCCTTCGGCATGACCATAGCCGCGCGCACCTTCATCCGCCCGAGCTTCTCGTTCAGGGGCGCATGGGACCTCGCCCATTACGGCGGGATGGTCGCGGTCGGGCAATTGTTCTGGTTCGTGCAGACCCAGGCCGACATCGTGATCGCCGGCCGGGCGTTCGATCCGCACCTGCTCGGGATCTACACCACCAGCCTGTTCCTGACCCAGCTGTTCGTGAACAAGTTCGTGCCGCCGATCAACGAGGTCGCGTTCAGCGCCTATGCGCGGGTGAAGCATGATACCGACGCGATGGCGCTGGGCTTCCTCAAGGCGGTGCGGGTGCTGACGCTGATCGGCATGCCCTTTTGCCTCGGGGTCGCCGCCAGCGCACAGCCGCTGGTCGAGGTCGTGCTCGGCCCCAAGTGGGCAGAGACCGCGCCGGTGATCGCGCTGCTCGGCTTCGCCATGCCGCTGATGATGCTGCAGGTGCTGTTCGGCCCGGCGACGAACGCCGCGGGGCAGCCGGGCATCTATACCAAGACGTCGATCGCGGGCGCGGTGCTGCTGCCGGTCGCCTTCCTGATCGGGGTGCATTGGGGCGCGACCGGGATCGCGATCGCCTGGATCGCGGGCTATCTGCCGCTGGTTGCGATCTCGAGCCGCTGGGTGCTGCCGGTGCTGGCGATTCGCCTCGGCGATTTCCTGGCCGCGCTGGTCCCGCCGACGCTCGCGGGGATCGCCATGTTCGTCGGGGTCAAGCTGGTCGAGGCCGCGCTGCCCCCGCTTCCGCCCGTCTTGGAACTGGCGGCGCTGGTTGCCGCCGGCGGGCTGATCTACGGCGGCTGGCTGCTCGCCTTCGCGCGCGAGCGGATCGGCGAGGTGATCGACCTCGCGCGGCGCCGGGGCTAGCTGCGGTTTTTCAGGAAGGCGATCGCCCGCCGGGTCGCTTCGACATAGGCGCCGCGGTGGAAGCGGTAGGTGCCGATGAAATGCGCGAAGGCCACGTCGGCCGGGAGCGGCTCGTTCCAGAAATTGAGATAGCGCGCATAGGGCAGCAGCACCGGCTCGCCCTCGTTCGCGACGATCACATTGGACATCACTTGCTCGCTGCCCCAGCGCTTCCAGCTGTCCATCCCGATCACCGCCTCGACATCGCGGCTGTACTGCTCGGCAACGTCGCGCCCCAAGCCGCCGGGCTTGAACCCGACGAAACCGGCGCAGGCGCGTACATAATGTGCCGGCTGCGGCAACGCCCCGCTGGTCTGCGGCAGGATTTCCTCCGCGGCACCCTGGACATGGGTGCCGGGTGAGAACGGATCGAGCCCCGGGATCGTCTTCACGAATTCGTCGATCGGCAGCCAGCGCGCGCTCGCTTCGCCCATCAGGGTGAAATCGCGCCCGGCGTCGATCGCCGCGAGCACTTCTGGAACGGGGCCAAGCGTGACCGTGTCGGAATCGACCTGCACCACATAATGATCCCGCCGCAGGTCGAGCAGCAGCAGCAGCCGTTCCCACACGCAATAGCGCGGGCACGGCCCGACATCGACCTCGGCGAAATCGTGCAATTCGGGATTGCCCAGATGATGCGCAAGATGCGCCTTGTCGCTGGCGGTCAGCGTTCCATCGTCGAGAATCACGATCCGACCGCGGCCTAGCCGCGCATGCAGCGACTTAATCGCGACGAGATAGGGCAGCAGCACCCGCGTGCCGATCATCGAGAACAGGATCACCCCGTCGCCCTTCGGCGCGATCGGCGGCGTGTCGAGCACCGCGCGCGCCTGCCGGAGATAAAGGAACTCCCGCGTCAGCCGGATCAGTTTGTCGCGCAATGTCATCGGCGTGCAGCTAGCATATCGCTTTAGCGAGCAGAAGCGGCGGCACGTGCCATGCGCGCAAGCGCCCGGCGGTCGAACCACCACAGCTGCGGGTGACGGCGAGGGGTGAACTGCGACAGCCAGGCGGGATAGAGAGCGGCCAGCCGATGGGGCAGTCCCCGGGGCCCCTCCGCGCGCATGATCCGGGTGATGATCCGGTTCTGGAAATGACGCACGGAGTAGTTGATCATCCGGCGGTACTGTATCCGGATCGTCGCGGGCGAGAACAGCGAGGCCGGCTCGCACAGGAAACCCGCCTGGGGACATGGGACCACCCGCATATCGTCCCAGTGATCCTCGTTGGCCAGATCGGTCTTGGCCAGCGCACCGAGCAGCCCGTCGTCGCCCACCAGGTCTTCCGGCAGGCGGATGTCCGCCGCGCGCATGCGGTGGACGAAGCTGCCGCGCAGCGCATAGAGATCGCCGAACAGGCCCCGGCTCTCGATCATCTGCGCGCGATAGGCTTCGGCGTTGCGCCCGTTGCACGGCATGCCGGCCGCGGCATTGGCGAACGGATGGTCGGCAAGCGCCTTGACCAGCGCATCGATCGAGCCGGGCAGGATCTCCGCGTCGCCGTCGATGAACACGAAGACATCGCCATCGATTCCCGGCGTATCGAGCGCGAAGCGGTTCCAGCTCCGCGACTTGCCGCCCAGCGGATATTCGTGAACCGTAACCCCGGCAAATCCGCGCGCGATTTCGGCCGTGCCGTCGCTCGAACCGTTGACGACCACATGCACTTCGATCGCCGGGTCGCCGAGCGGCAGGCTCGCGAGGCAGCGCGCAATCCGCCGCTCCTCGTTATGGGCCAGCACGGCGACGACGGTTGTGGGTCCGACCATCCGACCGGAATAGCGCCGAAGGTTAAATTTCGGGTTTCACGGTTAAGCACGCCGCGGGCGCATAGATGGCTCCCGCCGCGCAATCGTGTTATGGATTGCCGATACCGGACCCACCAGCGAGTCCGGTAATTGGGAGTGCAGGCTATGGGCTGGTTAGCAGTCGCATCCGCCGCCCTCGTCACGGCGGCTACAACCTCCAATGTCACCACCGACTCACAGGACGTGCAAGGCGCCGCGACGAGCGCGCCGCTTGGCCAGCCGCCCGGCCCGGTAGACGTGATCCGGACCGCGAAGGAAGAAAACGACCGCCTGACCGTGCCGGTCACGGTCGAAGGGCACGGGCCCTACCGGTTCCTGATCGATACCGGCGCGCAAGCGACGGTGCTGTCGCGCGACCTGGCCGACCGGCTGGGGGTCGCCGACCGCAAGCCGGCGACGCTGATCGGGATGTCGAGCCGGGCGCAGACCGAAGTCGCGCCGGTGATGGAGCTCGGGCTCGGTCGGCGTTCCTTCTATATCGAGACCGTTCCGCTGGTCGCGCAGGAGAACATCGGCGACGCCGACGGGATCCTCGGCATCGACAGCCTCCAGGAACAGCGCGTGCTGCTCGATTTCAAGGCGCGGACCTTCTCGGTGGCCGATACCGGCGCATCGGGCGAGGATCGGGGCTACGACATCGTGGTGCGGGCGCGGCGCGTGCTCGGCCAGCTGGTCATCACCGATGCCGAGATCGACGGTGTGCGGGTCGCGGTGATCATCGGTACCGGGGCGCAGGGCAGTGTCGGCAATCTCGCGCTGCAGGAGAAGCTCCGCGGGCGCGACTTCGGGGAGGCACAGATGACCGACATCAATGGCGATATGCAGTCGAGCAGCCTCAAGCTGGCCCGCAAGGTCTCGATCGGCCGGATCGGGGTGAACAACATCGCGATCGCCTTCGTCGATTCGCCCAGTTTCAAGGCGCTCGGGCTCGACCGCAAGCCGGCGATGGTGCTGGGGATGAGCGAGTTGCGGCTGTTCAAGCGGGTGGCGATCGACTTCAAGCAGCGCAAGGTGCTGTTCGACCTGCCGGCGGACGCCAGCTGGTCCAGCGGAATGCCCGGCTAGCGTCGTCCGTTCTTCGCGCGGGCCATTGCCCTTTCGGGAGCGAAGGCCCACTTGCGTCGGCAATGCCGCCCGACGCTCCTTCCCGCCCCGACCGCACGCCCGCCGACTGGCGCACCGTGAAGCGCTTCCTGCCCTATCTGTGGCAGAGCGGGCGCAAGGGCGTGCGCACGCGGTTGGCGATGGCGCTGCTGCTGATCCTGCTGTCCAAGCTCACCGTCTTCTCGATGCCCTATGCGATGCGCAGCCTGACCAACGACATGGCGGGGCCCTCGAGCCAGCCGGTGATGTGGGCCGCGATCTGGCTGGTGGTCGCCTATACCGCCGCGCGCTTCACCACCGTGCTGTTCGACAATATCCGCAACGTGGTGTTCGAACGCGTCGGCCAGACCTCGGTGCAGATGCTGGCGGAAGACGTGTTCGTGCGGCTGCACCGGCTTTCGCTGCGGTTCCACCTCGCCCGCCGCACCGGCGAGGTGACCAAGATCATCGAGCGCGGGACCAAGAGCATCAACAACATGCTCTATTTCCTGCTGTTCAACATCGCACCGACCGTGCTCGAGCTCGGGATCTCCACCGCGATCTTCTACAGCAATTTCGGCTGGGGCCTCGTGGCGGTCACGCTGGCCTCGGTGATCGCCTATATCGTCGTGACCACCAAGATCACCGAGTGGCGCGCCGCGCTGCGCCTCAGGATGAACGAGCTCGACGGGCAAGCGCTCGGCCGCGCGGTCGATTCGCTGCTGAACTACGAGACGGTGAAGTATTTCGGCGCCGAAGCCCGCGAGCATGCGCGCTATTCGCAGGCAGCCGAGAGCTACATGAACGCCGCGGTGAAGAGCGAGAACTCGCTCGCCCTGCTCAACGTGCTCCAGGCCGTCATCACCAACCTGCTGATGGGCGGCGCGATGGCCTATACGGTATGGGAGTGGAGCCGGGGGCACCTGCGGGTGGGGGACCTGGTGTTCGTGAACATGCTGCTGATGCAGCTGTTCCGCCCGCTCGACTTCCTCGGCATGGTCTATCGCACGATCCGCCAGGGGCTGATCGACATGGCGCAGATGTTCGCGCTGATCGATACCGAGGTCGAAGTGCGGGACGCGCCGGGTGCGCCCGCGCTGATCGTCAACGAGCCGACGGTCGTGTTCGACAACGTCGTGTTCGGTTACGACAAGGAACGCACGATCCTGCACGGGCTCAGCCTCGAGGTCCCGGCGGGCAGGTCGGTGGCGATCGTCGGCCCGTCGGGCGCGGGCAAATCCACCATCGGCCGGCTGCTGTTCCGCTTCTACGATCCGTGGGAGGGCCGCATCCTGATCGCGGGGCAGGACATTTCGCAGGTCACGCAGGAGAGCTTGCGCTCGGTGATCGGGATCGTTCCGCAGGACAGCGTGCTGTTCAACGACACGATCGGGTACAACATCGCCTATGGCCGCGGCGACGCGGACATGGGCGACGTAACCGCGGCGGCCCGCGGGGCGGCGATCCTGCCCTTCATCGAGCGCCTGCCGGCAGGCTTCGACACCCAGGTCGGCGAACGCGGGCTCAAGCTCTCGGGCGGCGAGAAGCAGCGGGTCGCGATCGCGCGCACGCTGGTCAAGAACCCCCCGATCCTGCTGCTCGACGAAGCGACCAGCGCGCTCGACACCAGGACTGAGCAGGAGATCCTGGCAACACTGCGCAGGATTTCCGAGGACCGCACCACGATCTCGATCGCGCACCGGCTTTCGACCATCGCCGATTCGGATTTGATCTACGTCATGCAAGAAGGGCGGCTGGCGGAGCAGGGTACCCATCTCGAACTGCTGCGCCACGACGGGCTCTATGCCGAAATGTGGGCGCGCCAGCTGATCGAGGGCGAAGAACTGGACGCGGCGGCGGAGTAGCGGCAGCGTCGGGAGACTACGATGCTGAAACTCGCAATGCTGCCGCTGCTGGTGCTTACGGTGGCCGCCGTGCCGGTCCCGACAGGGAGCGACGACACCGCCTATATCCGCAGCTACATGCAAGGCCCGGTCAACGACGCGACCAACCGACTGTGGGCCGTAGGCAATGCGGCGATGGACGACGAAGGCGGAATCGACCCCGCGCGGATGACCGATCCCGACTGGGACGAGCTCGTCCATTCTGCCGACCTGCTCGAGGTTTCGGCGAGCAAGCTCGCCGATGCGCCTACGATCCGGGCCGCGATGCCGGGCCACGAGCGGGACGTGCAGCCGGGCGCCTATTCGATGAAGGACGTGCAGGCCTATTTCGACGCCGACCCCCAAGCCTTCCGGATCATGGCCCGCAAGCTGGCGGAGCACGCGGCGAAGATTTCGGCCGCGGCCAAGGCTCGCGAAGGCAAGCAGGCGGGGCTGCTGGTGGGCGAACTCGACCAGCTGTGCGAGTCCTGCCACGCCAAATACTGGTACCCGCAGGGCTAGCGCCCGTCCCAGATCGAATCGATCCACCGGACGCGATTGCGCAGGCCCGCCGCTCCCGGCTAAAAGGCGCCTGCGCTGAGAGGAGGCTCAATGAAATCCCGACTGACGATTCTCGCCCTGGGCGTTGCCGCGCTCGGTCTTGCGTCGTGCAACAAGCAGCCGGCGGCGGAAGCGCCGCAACAGCTGACCCTGCACGAGATCATGAAGGACCAGATCGACGCGAACGCGGACAAATTGTGGGAAGTCACCAATCCCGCGATCGGCGATGCGGCCGGTTTGGATCCGGCCAAGATGGACGACGCGCGCTGGGCGAAGACGATCGAGCTCGCGACCAAGGTTCAGGACGCGGCCAAGCAGATCGCCGCGCTCGACCCGATCGTGGCGGTGAAGCCCGGCGTGAAGATCGCCGACGAGGATGTGCCCTTCGGCGATTCGGCCGAGAGCGTGCAGGCCAACATCGACAAGGACCCTGAAGGGCTGCGCAATTTCGCGACTACGCTGGCCAACCACATGGGCGACCTGATCGCCGCCGCGAAGGTGAAAGACGTGGCCAAGGCCGGCCCGCTGATCGACCAGCTCGATGGCGTGTGCGAAAGTTGCCACCTCGAATTCTGGTATCCGTCGCAGAAGGCGCTGGTCGAAAAGATCCGCGCCGAAGGCGGCGATCCGGAACTCGATCCGGCCAAGCAGAAGAAGAACTGATTCTCCCCTCCCCCGCCTCAGGTGGGGGAGGCAGACTGCAATTCCAGCAACAGCCGGAGCGCCTCGTCCGCGTCGGCGGCCGGAACGAACACATGATCGTGGTGGAATGCCGCGATCATGTTGCAGGCGATTCCCGCCCCGGCAAGCTTGGCCGATACCGCGGCGGTCAGCCCGACACCGTCGAGCGCCGAATGCACCGTCAGGACGATTCGCCGGTAGAGATCTCCGAGCGGCAGGTCGAAACCCCTCGCGACCTCCGGAGCGATCACGAACGACCATCCCTCGTCCTCGAGAAAAGCGGCAAGCGCGACTTCCGCGATCCGCCGCGAGCGATAACCGTCGGGCACGGTGACGAAGCAGTACTCCGCCGGATCGAGCACCGGGTTCATTCCCGCGATCATCGCCCCCGCCGACCGGACCGGCTCGCTCACAATATATACTTCGACAGGTCGGTATTGCCGGCGAGGCTGGCAAGCCTGCCGCGGACATAGGCAGCGTCGATCGTCACGGCCTCGCCCTGGCGGTCTTCCGCCTCGAAGCTCAGCTCCTCCATCAGCTTCTCCATCACCGTCTGCAGCCGCCGGGCGCCGATGTTCTCGACGCTCTCGTTGACCTGTGCGGCGATCTTCGCGACCTCGCGCACCGCATCGGCGGTGAAGTCGAGCGTGACGCTCTCGGTCCCGAGCAGCGCCTTGTATTGCGCAACCAGATTCGCCCGCGTGTCCGACAGGATCGCGACGAAGTCCTCCTCGCTCAGCGCCTGCAGCTCGACCCGGATCGGCAGGCGGCCCTGCAGTTCGGGCAGCATATCCGACGGCTTGGCGACATGGAACGCGCCCGAGGCGATGAAGAGGACATGATCGGTCTTCATCGGCCCGTATTTGGTCGCAACGGTCGTGCCCTCGATCAGCGGCAGCAGGTCGCGCTGCACGCCCTCGCGGCTGACCGAGCCGCCGCGCACGTCCGAAACCGCGATCTTGTCGATCTCGTCGAGGAACACGATCCCGTTGGTCTCGGCATTGGCCAGCGCGACCCGGGCGACATCGTCCTGGTCCATCCGCTTCTCGGCCTCTTCGTCGACCAGCTTGTCCCACGCATCGGGGACCTTGAGCTTGCGCCGCTTGAGGTTCTGCTTGCCGAAGGCCTTGCCCATCATCTGGGTCAGGTCAATCATCCCGACGTTGCCGCCCATGCCGGGAATGTCCATCGGCATCGAGGGGCTGTCCTCGATCTCGATCTCCACCTCGACCTCATTCATCGCATTCTGGACGATTCGCTGGCGAAAGCTCTCCCGGGTCGCCTCGCTCGCATTCTCGCCGACCAGTGCCTTGAGCAGCCGGTCCATCGCAGCCTTCGACGCGGCCTCGCGCACCGCTTCGCGGCGGCGGTCCTTTTCCAGCCGGATCGCCTCTTCGGCCAGATCGCGCGCGATCTGTTCGACGTCCCGGCCGACATAGCCGACCTCGGTGAACTTGGTCGCCTCGACCTTCACGAAGGGCGCATCGGCCAGCTTCGCCAGCCTGCGGCTGATCTCGGTCTTGCCGCAGCCGGTCGGCCCGATCATCAGGATGTTCTTCGGCGTGACCTCGTCGCGCAATTCGGGCGCGAGCTTCTGGCGGCGCCAGCGGTTGCGCAGCGCCACGGCCACCGCGCGCTTGGCCTCGGCCTGGCCGATGATGTGTTCGTCCAGTGCGGCGACGATCGCCTTCGGAGTCAGTGAATCGTTCATGGTGCTTTTCAGATGGTCTCGACCGTCACGCGGTCGTTGGTGAAGACGCAGATCTCGGCCGCGACGCCCATCGCGCGGCGGGCGATCTTCTCGGCGTCCTGTTCGTATTCGTCGATCCCGCGCGCGGCGGCGAGCGCATAGTTGCCACCCGATCCGATTGCGGCGATCTGCGATTCTGGCCCGCCCTCGGGCTCGAGCACGTCGCCGTTGCCGGTCAGAACCAGCAGCGTTTCCGCATCGGCGACGATCATCAGCGCTTCGAGGTTGCGCAGGTACTTGTCGGTGCGCCAGTCCTTGGCGAGTTCGACCGCCGCGCGCAGCAGTTGGCCGTTATACTGTTCGAGCTTCTTCTCGAGCCGCTCGAACAGCGTGAAGGCGTCGGCGGTCGCGCCGGCGAAACCGGCGATCACCTTGCCGCCCTGCCCTATGCGCCGAACCTTCTTCGCATTGGGCTTCATCACCGTATTGCCCATGGAAACCTGGCCATCGCCCGCGATGACGGTCTTGCCGCCCTTGCGCACGCCGATGATGGTGGTCCCGTGCCACTGGATGAGGCCGTGGCTGCCTTTGTCGTCCGTCATCGCCGAAATATGGGCGCTCGCCCAAACGGCTTCAAGCGGGCGCCAACTCAGCTGCCGTTGGGACCCGGCCCGTTCTGTCCGCCGGCACCGCCCTGGCCGCCGAAGCTGCCGACCTGGCCGATATTGCCAAACAGATCCTGCAGGAAGCTGCGTTCCTTGCCGAGGACCGGGGTCTTGTCGCGGTCAGGATTGAGGAAGGCGACTTTTTCCTCACCCCAACGATCGGCCTTCGTTACGTTGCCTGCTCCGTCGAAACTCACCGCCAGCACGTAATGCTGCCGGATCTTTGCGCGGCCGAACGGCTTCTGCACCGCGGTGCTGGAGACGTAGTACCAGATCTTGTCGCCATATTCGGAGGTGAAGGTCGGCCGGCCGAGCGTGCCTTCCACCGACTGCTTGTTGTCGATGCCAGGCTGGATCGACTGGGTCAGCGCCGGATCGATGACGTAGCCGCGATGGTCGGAGATCGAGCTGCAGCCCGCCAGACCCGCCGCCACAAGCGCCGCCGCTCCGATCCTGAAACCGATCTTGCCTGGGGCCTTCATTATCCAACGTCTCCGAACTTCGCCCGCTGCGATTGCGCAATGCGCTGCAAGTCACTATCGGCCCGAGCCTTAGGGACAAGCGCATCCATGCGCAATGGCGCTTGGGTGTCCATCTCAATGGCCGGCGGCATCGGCGGCGGCCATTTAATCGCGGCTGAACGAGACTTTCGATGACACTGTTTTCCCGCCTGTTCTCCCGCACCGCAGACCCGCGCGAGGGCCTGCGCCCGCTGTGGCACCGGGTGGTCGAGATCGCGCGCGAAAAGCGCTGGTATGCCGAAGGCGGCATCGCAGACACGGTGCCCGGCCGGTTCGACGCGATCACGCTGGCGATGGCGGCGGTGCTGCTGCGGCTGGAGCGAAACCCCGAGCTCGCGCAATCGGCAAGCTATCTCACCGAGCTGTTCATCGAGGACATGGACGGGCAGCTGCGCGAAAGCGGCGTGGGCGACCTGGTCGTGGGCAAGCACGTGACCAGGCTGATGGGCGTGCTCGGCGGCCGGCTCGGCGCGCTGCGCGAAGGGCTTGCCCGTGCGGACGACGCCGAGCTTACCGCAGCGATCGAACGTAACATCAGCTTCGCCGATCGCGGCAGCCCCGCAACGGTGGCGAGCGATTTCCGCGCGTTGGCCGGCCACCTCGCCGACCTGTCGGACTTCGAGCTGCTCGAAGGCAGGATCGGGCGATGAGCGAATTCACCCGCATGGTCGAATTGCGCAGCATCGATGCGCGGACGCGGCATGTCGAGGCCGGCGAAGACGAGCGCAAGGCGCTGGCCGCACGCTTCGGACTGGTGACGATCGGACGGCTTGAGGCCGATCTGGAGCTGGTCGCAGAAGGCACGACGGTCACCGCGAAAGGCACGCTCAGTGCCGACATCGTCCAGAGTTGCGCGGTAACCGGCGACGATCTGCCGGTCGCGATCCGCGAAAAGCTTGATCTGCGTTTCGTACCCGAGGCGGAACAGCAGGCGGCGGTGGACGAAGACCGCGAGATCGATTCCAGCGAAGCGGACGAGATCGGCTACGAGGGCACCGCCTTCGACCTGGGCGAAGCGATAGCGGAGAGCCTGGCGCTGGCGATCGATCCCTACGCGACGGGCCCGGGCGCGGACGCCGCGCGCAAGGAAGCAGGGCTGCTTGGCGAGGAGGACACCGGCCCGTTCGCCGCGCTCAAGGGACTGGTGAAGGAATAGGCGTTCTTCTTCCGTTGACGGGAGAAGGATGGGGCAGCTTGCTCGCTTGCGAGCTAGCGAACCTTGGACGAGGGCTGCCTTTCCTTCCTCGGAAGAAACCAACCCTCACCCAACTTCAGCTAACCCGCCACGCAGGTAAGTTTTCATATCCCTCTCCCCGTCAACGGGAGAGGAGAACACCATCAGAACGGAATGTCGTCGTCCAGATCGTCGCCGAAGCTGCTACCGCCGGACGAACCGCCCGAGCCGCCGCCCTGGTTCCAGCCACCCGAGGAGCTGCCACCACCCGACGAGCGTCCGCCGCCGGACGAACCGGAACCCCAGTCGTCTCCGCCGCCCGAACGCTGGCCGCCGCCGCCCGGAGCGCCGTCGAGCATGGTCAGCACGCCGCCGATCCCGCCGACCGAGACTTCGGTGGTATAACGGTCGTTGCCCGACTGGTCCTGCCATTTGCGAGTGCGCAGCTGGCCCTCGATATAGACCTTGCTGCCCTTGCGCAGATAGCGCTCGGCCACGCCGACCAGCCCGTCGGACTGGAGCACCACACTGTGCCACTCGGTGCGTTCCTTGCGCTCGCCGGTGGCGCGGTCCTTCCAGCTTTCCGAGGTCGCGATGCGGAGATTGGCGATGCGGCCGCCGTTCTGGAAGCTCTTAACTTCCGGGTCCTGGCCGAGATTGCCGATCAGGATGACCTTGTTGACGCTGCCTGCCATTCTATTCCTCTTTTCGGGCTACAGACGGGCGCGATCGCGCGCCGTCGTATGATTCCCGCGAAGATGTAAGACCCCGTTTGCCGCTAGCCAACCGGGTCCGTCCCCTTTTGCCCGATTCTATAGGCCGGCCCACACCGCCAGCCAGTAGGTCAGACCGGCGAACACGTAAGCTAGCGCGAACAGATAGCCGAGCATGAACAGCGGCCATTTCCATCCGTTGGTCTCGCGCCGCGTGACCGCGATGGTCGACATGCACTGCGGCGCGAACACGAACCACGCGAGGAAGGCCAGCGCCATCGGCAGCGTCCATTTGCCGGCCAGCGTGTCGCCCAGCGCCTTGGCCTCGGCGTCCTCGTCCCTGCTCGCGTCCACCGCATAGGTTGTCGCGAGCGAGGACACCGCGACCTCGCGCGCAGCCATCGCCGGGATCAGTGCCAGGCTCATCTCGCGGTTGAAGCCGATCGGCTCGACCACCACCGCCAGGCCATTGGCGATATGCCCGGCGATCGAGGCGTCGACCTGGCTCTGGCCCGGTTCGGCGCGGGGGAAGTTGAGCAGCAGCCACAACACCACGGTGACGGTGAAGATGATCGTGCCCGCGCGGCGTAGGAAGATCCACGCGCGCTGCCACAGGCCGAGCAGCAGGTCAGACAGCCGCGGGAGCTGGTATTTGGGCAGCTCCATGATGAAGCCCGAGGCCTCGCCCTTGGTCACCGAGCGGCGCAGCACCAGCGCGACCACCATCGCGCCGACGATGCCCGCCACGTAAAGCCCGAACAGCACCAGCCCCTGCAGGCCGATCGGGCCCCAGACGTTCCGATGCGGGATCAGCGCGCCGATGATCAGGCCATAGACCGGCAGGCGGGCGGAACAGGTCATCAGCGGGGCGATCAGGATCGTGGTCAGGCGATCCTTCGGATCCGAGATGCTGCGGGTCGCCATGATCCCGGGAATCGCGCAGGCGAAGCTCGACAGCAGCGGGATGAAGCTGCGGCCCGAAAGGCCGACATAAGCCATCAGCCGGTCCATGATGAAGGCCGCGCGCGCCATGTAGCCGGTCGCCTCCATCACCAGGATGAAAGCGAACAGGATCACGATCTGCGGCAGGAACACGATCACCGCGCCGACGCCCTTGAGCACCCCTTCGGTCAGTAGATCGCGCGGGATGCTTTCGGGGACGTAGGTGGTGACCATGTCGACCAGCCAGTTCACCGCGGCGTCGAGCCCGTCCTGCAGCGGAGCCGCCCAGGCGAACACCGCCTGGAAGATCACGAACAGGATCGCAAACAGGATCGGCGGGCCGAGCCACGGGTGCAGCAGCAGCCCGTCCATCCGCGCATGGAGCCGATGGACCCGGGTTTCGGAGAGGATCGCGCCGGCGGCGATATTGCGCGCCGTCAGCCGCCGTTCGGGCAGGGTCAGGTGCGGCTTGTGGTGGTCCTTCGGATCGGCTTCGCGGCGCGCCTCGGCTGCCGCGATCGCCTCGACCAGCTCGGCCAGCCCGCGGCGGCGCACTGCGACGGTCGGGATAACCGGCACGCCCAGCGCCTGCTCGAGCGCCGCCGGATCGAGCACCAGCCCGTCCCGCTCCGCAAGGTCGATCATGTTGAGCGCGACCACGGTCGGCCGGCCGAGTTCGAGCACTTCTTGCGCAAACACCAGATGCTGCTCGATGTTCGAGGCATCGATGACCACCACCAGCACTTCGGGCTGCGGCTCCCCGGGGAATTCGCCGAAGATTACCCGGCGAGTAACCTCCTCGTCGGGACTCGTGGTGGAGAAGCCGTAGCTGCCGGGCAGGTCGTAAAGATCCACCGGCTCGCCGGACGGGAGCGTAAGCCTGCCCGCCTTCCGCTCGACCGTGACGCCGGGATAGTTGGCGATCTTCTGGCGCGCGCCGGTCAGCGCATTGAACAACGCGCTCTTGCCCGCATTCGGGTTGCCGACCAGCGCGGCGGAGCGTTTCGTGCTCATGCGAGTTCCTCCACGCTCATCGCCCGCGCATGCATCCGCCGCAGCGCGACGGTCATCCTTCCGACGCTGAGCGCGATCGGATCCTTGCCGACGAAAATGCCACGATGCGCGATCTCGACCTCGGCCCCCGTATCGATCCCGAGCGCCTGCAGCCGGGTCGCCTCCTCGGGCGCGAGCAAGCCCCAGTCCACAGCGGTGATTCGGGCGCGGCGGCGGGGCGGCAAGGCATCGAGCGTCATACCGGCGCGCTGCCAGATATGGAGGCTAATTGCAACTGGTTCGCATTATCTACCGCGCCGGATAGCGCAGCCGTCCGAGGAAGCGGACCATCGAGAAATGCTCGCGCCCGGTGAGCCATTTCGCCTTGGCCTGCTCGAACTTCATCACCCCCTCGATCCGCCGGTCGAGGAAGGCCCGGGTCTCGGCCTTGCCCTCGCTCTCGTCGGCGAGAAACACTGTCAGCGTGGCGCCGTAGATCGCTTCGAGAATCGCACGCTTGGTATAGTGGTTGTAGTCCGTCGCGGCATCGCCCGCGAGGCGCCACATCAGGTCGGCGCTGTGCCAGCCCTGCCTGAGCGCGGCGCCCGCGTTTTGCGGCAGCGCCTGGATCGCCAGCGCGCGGCGCAGCGCCTCTTCCTTCCCCGCCGCCGCATCGAGGCGGAATTGCACCAGCGCCCGGATGCGTTCGCGAATCTTCATCGCGCCCAGCTTTTCGGCCGGCAATTCGCGCAGCATCGCGGCGTCGACCGTCTCGACCCAGGCGGCGATCAGATCCATCGCCCCGCCCGGGAAGGCGAGCCGCGCCACCGCCGGATCGATCCCGGCCGTTTGGGCCGCGGCGTCTACCGCCGCATCGCTCCAGCCGTCGAAGCCGGCCGCGTCCGCGACCAGCGGCGCGAGCAGCGCGCGAATCTCGGGCAGGGTAAGCTCGGCCTTAGATGGAAGGGCCATAGGTCTGCGCACCTTCGCGCTGCGACTTGGGCTTCTCGTTCTTCTCGATCTCGGCCAGCAGCGTGCTGTCGGGCCCGTCAAGCTTGGCGTAATCGCGCGCTGTCCGCCCCGAACTGTCCGCCCGGTCGGGGTCGGCGCCGCCGTGCAGCAGCACCCGCATCATCGGGATGTTGCGATCGTGGACCGACGCGATCAGCGGAGTCTCGCCGGTGTCGCCAGCGACGTCAAGCCGGGCGTGGGCCTTGATCAGCTCTTCGACCGCCTCGATGTATTTGAGCTGCACCGCGAGCACCAGCGGGGTGATCCCCTGCTTGTCGGCGAGGTTCACGTTGGCGCCCTGCTGGATAAGGTAGCGCATCCAGGTCATGCTGGCACCGTTGTGCTTGCGGATCAGTATGTGCAGCGCGCCTTCGCCGGTGCTGAGATCCTGCGAATTGACCAGCGTGGTGCTGTTCTTCTGCATCAGTTCCGCCAGCTTGTCGCTGTCGCCATCCCTGACCGCCTTGAGGAACTGATAGCCGGGGGAATACATCTGTGCTTGCGCCGGCACCGCGGCGGTGAGCGCCCCGGCGAGCGCGGACAGGATCACGACCGATTTGCGCAAGCGCCGCGCCACCTCATTGCCTCCTGGAAACGTCTCTATTGTCTTCACCCCTTGCGGCAGGCGGGTTAGCAGAGCATGAACCGCCACGCCATGATCAAACGGAACCATCTGCTGTTTCCCTTTGCCGCAGCGCTGTTTTTGGCAAGCTGCGGTTCCCACACCGCCGAAAAGGGCCCGCTCGACGGCGCCGCGATCGGCGGCCCTTTCACGCTCAGCGACAGCGGCGGGAAAACCGTCCACTGGTCGGACTTCGACGGCAAATACCGGATCGTTTATTTCGGCTACACCTACTGCCCCGACGTATGCCCGACCGAGGTCGGCCGGATCGCGCGCGGTTATGCCGCGTTCAAATCGGCCCACCCCGATCTGGCGAAGCAGGTCGTGCCGATGTTCATCACCGTCGATCCCGAGCGCGACACTCCTGCCAAGGTCGGCGAGTTCACCCATGCCTTCTCGGACGACATCGTCGGCCTGACCGGAACCCCGGCCGAGGTCGATGGCGCGGTGAAGGCGTTCAAGGTCTACGTCCAGAAGGGCGAGCCCAACGCGCAGGGCGGCTATCTCGTGAACCATTCGAACGCGGCCTATCTGATGGGCCGCAACGGCGAGCCGATCGCGCTGCTGCCGATCGACGTGAAGGACCAGGGCCAGGCGATCGCCGCAGAGCTCGAGCGATGGATCAGCTAGACGGCAAGCCGCTGCGCGAAGCCTTCTGGGAGCTTCCGCTCGACGAGCTCGACCGTGCCGAATGGGAAGCGCTGTGCGACGGCTGCGGGCGCTGCTGCCTGCACAAGCTCGAGGATGCGGATACCGGGGAAGTGGTCGGCACCAACGTCGCCTGCCGCCTGCTCGACACCCGCACCGCGCAATGCAGCGACTATCGTAACCGCAAGGCCTTCGTGCCGGATTGCCTGCGGCTGACCTACAAGCTCGTCCAGCAGGTCAACTGGTTGCCCGATACCTGCGCCTATCGCCGCCGCGCCGACGGCCGCCCGCTCCCCGATTGGCACTATCTCATCTCCGGCGATCGCGACGCCGTGCGGCGGGCTGGAGTCTCGGTGATCGGGCGCGTGATCAGCGAGGTCGACGCCGGGCCGATCGAGCATCACCTGGTCGATTGGGACGACACCGGGGAAAGCGAATGATCGACTGGCTCCGGCGCAAGCCCGGTGAGCCGCGGCTGGTGCTCGCCGGGCGCGAAGTGCCGGTGGCGATCCGGCGGCATCCGACCGCGCGGCGCATGACGCTGCGCCTCGCCCCCGACGGCAGCGAAGTGCGCCTGACCCTGCCGCGCTGGGGACGCACGATCGAGGGGCTCGATTTCGCCGCCAGCCGCCGCGACTGGCTGGAGGCGCAATTGCTGCGCGTGCCCGAAGCGGCGCCGCCCGCAGCGGGCGGGACGGTGCTCTATCGCGGCGAGGAACTGGCGCTGCTGTGGCAGGAAAAGGCCAAGCGCCGCCCGGTGCTGACCGGCGAAGGGCTGACCGCGGGCGGCCCGCACGACGGCCTTCCCGCGCGCATTCGCCGCTGGCTGGAAACCGAGGCCGAGGCGCTGCTGACCGACGATCTGGGCGGCTATTGCACCCTGATCGCCCGCAAGGCCCCGCCGCTCAGGCTGTCGCGCGCCCAGCGCCGCTGGGGAAGCTGCGCCACCGACGGGACGATCCGGATCAACTGGCGGCTGATCCAGGCGCCCGACTTGGTGCGCCGCTCGGTGGTTGCGCACGAGGTCGCCCATCTGGTCCATTTCGACCATTCGCCGGCGTTCCACGCGCTGCTCGGCGAACTCTACGAAGGCGACATCAGGGCCGCCAACCGCTGGCTCAAGCAGCACGGGCGCACGCTCTACAGCCGTTTCGGATGAGCGAAGCCACTGGCGAAGCCGCAGCATAAGGCCTACATTCGCGGCATGAGTTTCTTTCGCAAGGTTTCGCCCACCGGGGCGGTCAGGGACTTCCTCGAGGTCTGGACCGGCAATCCCTATCGCTGGCCGGTGCTGGCGGTAGCGATGGGCTTCACGACGGTGCTGATGGTCATCGTCATCCCGAAAAGCGAGATCGTGCCGCCCGACAAGCCCGAGATCACCTACATCACGACCTTCGAGCCGAACCGAACCGACGCCCAGATCATCGCTTCGAACATCGCGAACCAGAAGAAGCAGGACAAGCTGCGGGCCGAGGAGGCGCAGCAGGAAGAGACTCGCAAGAACCTCTACCGCGAGCTGGGCAAGGCGACCTTCATCGACACCGATTCGATGGAGAAGCAAATCGCGAAGGACGAAGCCGCCGACAAGGCCGCGGCGGAGAAGAAGCGCGCCGACGCCGACGCGGCGTGGAAGGCCGAGCATTCTGACAAGCAGTAAGGCCGATGACGCGCGCTGGCTGGCGGCAGCCGCCGGCCTGGCCGTGCGCGGGCGGCCGCTGAGCCGGCCCAACCCGGCGGTCGGCGCGATCCTGGTGAAGGACGGTATCGTCGTCGGCGAGGGCTGGACGCAGCCGGGCGGACGCCCCCATGCCGAAGCGGTCGCGCTGGCACAGGCGGGCCCGGCGGCGAGAGGCGCTACGCTCTTCGTCACGCTCGAGCCCTGCGCGCACGTCAGCGAGCGCGGCCCGAGCTGCGCCGATCTTGCCCTCGCCTCCGGTCTCGCGCGGGTGGTCGTCGGGGTCCGCGATCCCGACCATCGCACCTGCGGCGAGGGCATCGCGCGGCTGCAGGCGGCGGGAATCGCGGCCGACCTTGCCGACGATCCGAATTGCCGAGCGAGTCTCGCCGGCTTCTTGTCGCTGAAGCAGGCAAGGCGTCCGTTCGTGACGCTCAAGCTCGCGCTCACCGCCGACGGCTTCATTGCCCGGCCCGACGGCACGAGCAAATGGATCACTGGCCCCGAGGCCCGCGCACACGCGCACCTCGAACGCGCCATGAGCGATGCGATCCTGGTCGGCGGCGGCACATTGCGCGCCGACCGTCCGCAGCTCGACGTGCGCCTGGCGGGGCTGGAGCGCCGAAGTCCCCGGCGCTTCGTGCTGACCCGCGGCGCCGTTCCGGATGGCTGGGAAGGACTCGCCGATCCGGCGCATCTGCCGCAGGTCCAGTATCTGCTCGTCGAAGGCGGAGCCGGGGTCGCACAGGCCTTTCTCGCCGCCGGCCTCATCGATCGGCTGCTGCTTTACCGCGCGCCGGTCACCTTCGGCGAAGGCATCGCGCCCCTACCTGACGGAATACCCGCAGGCTTCAAATTGAGCGACCGCCGCCGCCTTGGCAAGGACACGCTCGAAGTCTATCTCCGCGCCTGATGTTTACAGGTATCGTCACCGCCATCGGCACCGTCACCGAGAGCGAACAGCGCGGCGATCTGCGCGTGCGCGTCTCCGCTCCCTACGATCCCGCCACAATCGCGATCGGCGCCTCGATCGCCTGCTCGGGCGCCTGCATGACGGTGGTCGAGAAGGGCGGCACGGCTGGCGATGGGTGGTTTGCAGTCGACGTCTCGGGCGAAAGCGTCTCGCGCACCGTGCCGGGGATGTGGAGTGAGGGTGCGGTGCTCAACCTCGAAACCGCGCTGAAGCTGGGCGACGAGCTCGGCGGGCACATCGTGACCGGCCATGTCGATGCGATGGGGCAGGTTGTGCGGATCGTGCCGGAAGGCGATTCGCATCGCTTCACCATCGCCGCGCCGAAGGCTCTCGCGCCTTATATCGCGCCCAAGGGTTCGATTGCAGTCGACGGCGTGTCGCTGACGGTGAACGAAGTTGCCGATCAGCCCGACGGCTCGGTCCACTTCGGGCTCAACATCATCCCGCACACCGCCGAGGTAACCACCCTTGGCACGCGGCGCGAAGGCGATGCGGTCAATCTCGAGATCGACACGATGGCGCGCTATCTCAAGCGGATGCAAGACCTCAAGGGCTAGGCGCATTCCGCGCCGAGGTCCCGGACGGTGAGACTTAGGCCGTCACCGTTGCGAGATCGGCGATGAACTTCTCGATATTGCCGGTGGTCAGGCCCGCGATGTTGATCCGGCCGGAACCCGCCATGTAGATTCCGTGATCGGTGCGCAGTTTGAGGATCTGCTCAGGGGTCAGCGCCAGAACCGAAAACAGCCCGTTCTGCGTGCCGCAGGGCGTGAGATCGAGGCTGCCGACCTTACCCGCCGCGGCGAGCCGGTCGCGCACCTGGCGCATGCGCGTACGCATCGTGTCGAGCTCGTCGAGCCACAGCGCGGTGAGCTTGGGATCGGCGAGGATCAGGCGGACCGCAGCCGCACCGTGATCCGGCGGCATCGACCAGGATGCGCGGGCCAGCGTGGCGCCGTTCGACAGGATCGCATCGAGCTGCGCCGGATCGGCCGCCATCGCGTAGACCGCGCCGACGCGGTCGCGATAGAGGCCGAAGTTCTTGTCGCAGCTGTAGGCAACCAGTGCCTCCGGCACCGTCGAGAGCACCTTGCGCACGCCGTAGGCGTCTTCGTCCATCCCGTGGCCGAGGCCCTGATAGGCAAGGTCGAGGATCGGCAGCACGCCCGCGTCGGCCAGCAGGCCCGCGAGCTCGTCCCACTGCGCTTTGGTATAATCGATCCCGAGCGGGTTGTGGCAACAGCCGTGCAGCAGGATCGCATCGCCGGGCGCGGCTTCCTTCAGCGCGGCGCGCAGCGAATCCATGTCGGCGGTGCCGTCGGCCGCGGCATGGCTGAATCCCTTCAGCGTCATTCCCAGATCCTTGAGAATCTGTGCATGGTTCGGCCAGCTCGGCGTGCCCATCCACACGGTACCGACGCCGGCACCCCTGGCCAGCGCGGCCGCGAGCCGCACCGCGCCGGTGCCGCCGGGGGTCTGCATGCCTTCGATCCGCCCGCCCATGGTCGGGTCGGCCTTGCCGAAGACATAGGGCATCAGCGCGTGGACGAACTCCATGTCGCCCTCGGGGCCGAGGTAGGCCTTGGAATCCTGCTCATCGACCAGCTTCTGCTCGGCCGCCTTGACCGCGGCGAACACCGGCGTGTCGCCCTGCCCGGTGCGATAGACGCCTACCCCGAGGTCGATCTTGTCGGCGCGCGGATCGGCACCATAGAGCTTGATCAGGGCGAGGAGCGCGTCGGGCGGCTGCTGGGTAAGTGTCTCGAGCATGGCGCGCCCTTTGGCTTCGCGAGCGCGCGAGTTCAAGGGCGAATCGGGGAATGGTGCGGGTTTTCCGCTTCCGTCAGAAGGGCAGCCACTTCTGCTTCTTGGCGAACTTCATATAGCCCACGTTGAGCCCGAGCCGCAGGCCGGCGCCCATCCGCACCGGGATCAGCACCACGTCCCCGCGCTTGAGGTAGGAGACGTTGAAGCCGCCGATCACATAGGCTTGTCCCTCAGCGGCGCCGTAGGTCTCGAACAGATCGTCGGTGTTGAACAGATTGTAGACCAGCACGAAAGTGTTCGCGGCGTTGGCCCCGAGGTCGAGCCCGAGCGAAGGCCCGCGCCAGTAGACCGGCTGCTGCCCCTCGATCTTGTGATAGAGCGTGCCGGAGCCGTAGCGTGCGCCGAAGAACAGGGCCCCGCCCCCTTCGCGGCCGACGATGTAGCCGTTGGGCTCGCCCTGCTTCTTGAGAATATCTTCGATTACCCGGGCAAGGCCTTCCGCGCCCTTGCCGAACACCCCCTCGGCCGCGCCGATCAGGTCGTCTTCCTTATAGGTATCGCCCTGCGCCGCCGCGACCGCCGGCTTGGCCGAGGCCTGGCCGGCTGCGGTGGAGCTGTCGCTCGACGTCACGACCGGATCGGCCGAGAGCGGTGCCGAGTCGATGGAGGGTGACGGTTCGGCGGCGGGATAGGCCAGCGATGCGGCAGGGGCCGACGGAGGAGTGGACGTAGGAGGGGGAGGAGGGGCGAGGTCGCCGTCGATCCCGGCATTGGGATCGATCGTCTGCACTTGCGCGGCAGCCGGCACTGCGCCCGCAAGCGCGGCAAACGCGAACAGCAACGCCAGCACATGGCGACGGCAGAAAGCGGCGAGCTCGATCATGACTGTTTTCCCTCGCTTCCCAACAATGCGACCAATCCGTGCCTAAAAGAATCCCCGGGCCCTGAAGCGGCAATGAACACTCGGCAGGGCGACTCGCTTTTGCGGCGGGGCGAGTCGAAATTCCCCGCAAAGCGCCCCTTGCCGCCATCCGCTGCCCTCGTTATAGCGCGCGCCTGCCGCTGCGATCCGGAGACGTGGGTGAGTGGCTGAAACCAACGGTTTGCTAAACCGTCATACGGGTAAATCCTGTATCGAGGGTTCGAATCCCTCCGTCTCCGCCAGATCATGCGTTCAGCGCCTTCCCCGAGCGCAGGTGAAGTCTTGAAAGCCGGGGTTCTTTGACTTTTAGGGGATTTGCCGTTCGCTAATCGGCTTGGACCCGCTTTGAGCCAGCGCCGAAACCGTGCTTGAATTTATCGCTCGGGGCAGCCGAGTTGGACGTTATGATCCAAATGACGGCCTCCCATGCATGCACAAACTTTCAGCCAGGCAAGTTGCGACGTTCACGAATCCCAAGCCCATTTCGACAGAGGAGCGCCCTGCCTCCAGTTTCGCACTTCAGGTCGGTCATGGTTCTACGTCGGTGCGTTTGGCGGAGAACGAATCGATTTGGGGTAGGGTCCGTGCTCGGAATACGTTCGGATTGCTCGATCTCGGGAAGGGGCAGACCCTCGCGCGGACGCCGCCGCATGGCAGGCGGCCGAGGCTGGTCAACGCATGCGAGGTGCGCTAGAACAATATTCCTAAGGAGAGGAATTATGAGCGCGAAGTTCATTCCGGTTTTTGCAGCCGCTGTTTTAGCTAGCCTGAGCGCGACCGTCGCAACACCCGCCAGCGCAGCGGAAACTGTCTCGCAGACCGCCCATTATTCGGTCGAGACCACGCTGGTCGGCAAGCTGCTCGACGATCCGGCCGCAGCCGCGATCCTGAAGAAGCTGATCCCGAATACCTTCAACAACGACATGTTCCAGTCGATGGGTCGCGACCAGACACTCAAGGGGATTCAGCAATACGAGCCGGTTGATCTCAGCGATGAGAATCTCGCCAAGATCCAGGCGGAGTTCGACAAGCTCCCAGTGAAGGAATAGCCGAGCTGACGGCTGTGGCGTTCGCCACGATGCCCATGCTCTGGCCGCATAGTGCCGGAGCCGAGCGATGTGATGGAGGCGCCGATCGGGAAGCTGGTAGCCAGCGCAAAGTCAAGCCGCGCTAGCGCAGGATTGGGCGCGCGGCCGCTGTGCTGGTCACCGGTGCGCGACAGCTCCTGCCGCAGGGCGCGGGCGGCCTCGATGAAGGCCTCACGCCTTCGCTCTTGGCGTTGATGTCCGCCGGCCCTTGCCGTGTTTATCCGGTTTTTCTGCCTTGCTGCCAACTCCTGCGGTGCTGCGCGCAAGAGCAATATCCGGCAACCGCAATTGCCCCATCAATATATTCTTGCCGACAGGAATAAGTGCGTTAGGGTTGGCGCCCGGGAGAAGATACCAATGGCAAACTGGCCTTTCCGCCAAGGCGTGCATACAATAGGCGACGGGGTGTACGGATATGTGCAACCCGACGGAACCTGGGGTTGGTCTAACGCAGGCCTTGTCACTTCGCGGGGCCAGACGCTGCTGGTCGATACGTTGATGAGCGTGCCCTTGACTCGCGAGATGCTGGGCGAGTTCGCCAAGGTGCCCGGCGGCGATCACATCGACAAGCTCGTAAACACGCACGCCAATCCCGACCATTTCTTCGGTAACGGCGTGGTCGAGGGCGCAGAGATAATTGCTACCGCAACCACGCGAGCGGAGATGGCCGGGTTCGATCCGAGGGCGCTCGCAGGCCTCTCCGCCAATTGGCAGGCTATGGGCGAGATGGGCGAATTCCTGTTCGAGACCATGGGCCGCCAGTTCGATTTCAGCGGGGTCGACGAGCTGACCCTGCCGACCAAGACCTTCGACAAGACATTGACCCTGACTGTTGGCGACAAGACGGTTGAACTGACCGACCTTGGGCCGGCACACACCGATTCGGATACGATCGCTTTCGTGCGTGAAGACCGCACCGTGTTCACCGGCGACTTGTTGTTCAACGAAGGCCATCCGATCGTGTGGGCTGGGCCGCTCTCGAACTGGATCGCGGCCTGCGATTTCATCGTCGGGCTCGATCCCGAGGTCGTCGTGCCCGGGCATGGGCCGATCACCGACGTGGGCGCGGTGAAGAACCTCAAGGGCTATTTCGAGCATCTGCGCGATCAGGCGCGCGGGCGGTTCGAGGCGGGGATGGACTGGCGCACGGCCGCCCGCGACATCCCGATGAAGGAATACGCCCATTGGACCGATCCCGAGCGGGTCGTGGCGAATGTCTATTCGCTCTACAAGCAGTGGGACCCGCATCTCGCGCCGGCGCCCACGCCGGTGCTGTTCGCCGAAATGAACCATTACCGCAAGGAATGCGGCCATGCCCATTGAGCTTAACGCGACCCACGATCCCGCGCGCAGGAGCTGGGTCGAAAGCGCCAATGCGGCGGATACCGATTTCCCCATCCAGAACCTGCCGTTCGGGGTGTTCGACGATGGCAGGGGTGCGCGCGGCGGGGTAGCGTTGGGCGACCGGATCGTCGATCTCGGCGCGCTGATCGAAGCGGGACTGATCGAGGGTGAAGCGGCGAAGGCGGCCAGCGGGGCAAGCTTGCTGCCCTTGTTCGAGCAGCCGCGCGAAGCGGTCTCGGAGTTGCGCGCGGCGCTGTCGGAGCTTTATCGCGAGGGAGGAAACCGGGGAGCGCAAAGCGCGCTGGTGGCGATGGCTTCGGCAAAACCGCTGATGCCGGCCAAGCCCACCGCCTTCACCGACTTCTGCACGTCCGCGGATCATATTCTGCGGATGGCGGCCAATGGCGGACGCCCGCCGCAGCCGGCCTGGGCAACCCTGCCGGTGGCCTATAATGGGCGCGCCAGCTCGGTCGCCGTGGACGGCACGCCGGTGATCCGGCCTGTCGGCCAGTTCGTTCCGCGCGGATCCGACTCGATGCAGGTCGGGCCGGAGCCGATGCTCGATTTCGAGCTGGAATTCGGCGCCTGGTTGCGCGGCCCCGGCAATGCGCTGGGCCAAGCTGTCGACATGACGCGGGCGGACGAGCTGCTGTTCGGTTGTTGCCTGGTCAACGACTGGTCGGCGCGCGCGATCCAGTTCTACGAGATGCTGCTCGGTCCGCACCTAGGGAAGAGCTTCCTCACCACGGTCTCACCCTGGGTGGTGACGATGGAGGCGCTGGCGCCGTTCCGGGTGGCTGGGCGGGGGCGCGAAGCCGACGAGCCGGTGCTGCCCGCCTATCTCGATGATCCGTTCGATCGCGAGCTTGGCGGGTTCAACGTCGAGCTGACCGCCGAGATCGACATCGGCTCCGGCGCGGCAACGATTGTGCGCACCAATGTCCGCGAGTTGTTCTGGACAGTCGCGCAGATGGTCGCGCACCAGGCTTCAGGCGGTGCGCCGCTCGAGGCTGGCGACCTGATCGCTACCGGGACCGTTTCGGGCGCAGCCGAGGAAGCGCGGGCCTGTCTGGTCGAGATTACCAAGCTCGGAACCGAACCGCTCACCTTGCCCGACGGGACCAAGCGGGTGATGCTGGAGGACGGCGACACGCTGACTCTGCGCGGGAAGGCCAGGGCCGAAGGGTACGTCCCCATCGGCTTCGGCCCCTGCAGCGGCACGATCAAACCGGCGAGGATCGAGGCATGAGCGGCGCAATCACCACCTGCGGCGACCGCAAGCCTATCCCGGTGAAGGCGCACGGCAAGCACTTGGTGGTCGACATCCACTGCCACCTCGGCATTCCGGCGGCCGACGCGATCGTGCAGGCGAAATATCCCGGCCCCCCGCCTGGAATCAACGATTTCACCAGTCCGAAGACGACGGAAGTCAACCGCGCGCAATTCGCCGCGATAGGTCGGACGCTGAACACGCTCGACACGCGGCTTGCCGACATGGACCGCCTTGGGATCGACGTGCAGGCGATCAGCCCGAGCCCCGGACAGTATTTCTATTTCACCGATCCCGAGACCGGCCGCGCGGCAGCGCGCGCGGTAAACGACGGAATGGCGGCGGCGGTCGCGCAGCATCCAGACCGGCTGGTCGGCATGGGCACCGTGCCCCTGCAAAACGTCGAGATGGCGATTGCGGAAATGAAGCGCTGCGTCAGCGAACTCGACCTGCGCGGAATCGAGATCAACACCAACGTCAACGGCGCCGATTTCCACACCGCCGAATTGCGACCGTTCTGGGCCGCCGCAGAGGAGTTGGGCGTACTGGTGTTCATGCACCCGCTCGGCTTCACCGAAGGCAAACGGTTGAGCGAATATTACTTCAACAACCTCATCGGCAACCCGCTCGAATCCACCCTTGCGATCGGCCATCTGATCTTCGGCGGGGTGCTCGACGATCATCCGCGACTGAAGATCTGCGTTGCGCACGGCGGCGGCTATATTCCGGGCTATTGGGGCCGGATGGATCACGGCTGGCGCGCGCGGGGCGATTGCTCGGAGCATTGCCGGCACGAGCCCTCAAGCTATCTGCGCAAGCTCTGGCTCGATACGCTGGTGTTCGATCAGGACCAGCTCGACAGCCTGGTGCGTACCCACGGTGCGGACAAGCTCTGCCTTGGCACGGACTATCCGTTCGACATGGCCGAGCCCGATCCGCTCGGCTTCCACGCCCGGCTGGACGAGGGGGACAAAGCGAAGATCCTCGGCCTCAACGCCGCCGAATTGCTGGGGCTGGAGCGCGCGCAGTGAGTTCCACGCTCGCCGCATCGCAACACGCAAAGCGGCGGGCGGGCGCTGGGTAGGTGATCGAGCGTGGCGCCGTGCCGCATGTCCGCACGGTTCCCGGCGCACGCTTCGACAAGCGTCTGGGCATCGAGCGAAACGATCAAGATTCCGGGCGCCAGATCGAAGCTCAAGGCAGAACCGCGACAATCTTGAGCATTCTGTGAAACGGAGCGCCCCCGCGCCCCACTACCGAAAGAAAGCCCGGGCCGAATTTACGACATCCCACCCATCCGCAAATTGTGCATTTGTTTGCGCACCGCGCCCCCCAGCCGGTGCGCGACCTTCGTTGCAGGCGCGTCCCGTTACGTTACGTTACTCGGGCAAAGTCAACAAAGACGCTTGCTTGCGCGCCCCGGCTTCACTATCGCGCGGAACCGAGCTGTAACCGTAAATAACTTTCGGCCGCCGTTGCCCGCCTCCAGAAGAGGCCGGGCAGATCGAGCTGCCGGCATTCGGGGCAGGAGAAGGCATGACCGATTTATTGTTTGAGTTTACCGAGTGGATCAGGACGACGTTCCTGGTCGACTTCGCCCTGTGGATTTCCGATACTTGGCTGAGCATGCTGATCGTCACCCATTTCTGGGCGATCCCGGCAATCCAGACCGTGCATATCCTCACCATCGGCGCCACCTTCGGCGCAGTGCTGCTGATGAACCTGCGCGTGCTGGGCGTTGTCGGCACCGGCCGGACGATCGAGCGCACCGGCAAGCGCTATCTGCCGTGGGTCTGGTGGGGCTTCGTGATCCTGGTGATCACCGGGTTCGGCATGATCACGGCAGAGCCTGTGCGCGAGCTGATCAACCCGATCTTCTGGATCAAGATGGGCCTGTTCCTGGTTGCGGTGATCGCCGCCGCCTGGTTCCAGCATTCCGTCGCCAAGAAATCGATGAGCTGGGATGCTTCCGGCAGCGCCTCGATCGGCATCAAGCTGGGCGCAGTCGCGATCATCGCGCTGTGGCTGGTGATCATGCTGTGCGGTCGCTGGATCGCCTACGCTCCGACCTGAGAGGACACCATGGATCTACAGTCATTCTGGCAGGGCCTCGAAGCCTCTGCGTTCGGCGATTACGTCGCCGAATCGACCTGGGCGTTCCCGACGCTCGAATCGCTCCACGTGATGTCCTTCGTCACCGTTCTCGGGTCGCTGCTGGTCGTCGACCTGCGCATCCTCGGGATCGGCTGGAAGGACGTGCGGCTGACCACGCTGTCGCACGAGACGCTGCGGATCACCTGGATCGGCTTCGTCTGCGCGGCGATCACCGGGTTGATGCTGTTCTGCAGCAAGGCGACCAGCTACGTCATCAATCCCTACTTCAAGCTCAAGCTGGTGATGCTGGCGTTCGCGGGCATCAACATGGTGGTGTTCCAGTTCGTGACCTGGAAGAGCGTTGCCGGCTGGGATCTGGGCAAGGTGCCGACCGCCGCCAAGGTCTCGGCGACGCTGTCGCTGTTGGCATGGATTTGCGTGGTGTTCTTCGGCCGCGCGATCGGCTTCACGCTAAGCATGTTCTACTGATCGGATCGCCGCCCCGGCCCTTGGGCCGGGGCGGCATCTTCCCCTCGGTGCGTCGAGCGCCCGGCTCCGCCCCGTCTCCCCCGGCAAAGCTATACCCGGCCTGGCGGGCTGCACTGCAAGGGTAATCCGGAAGTAACCCTGTTCCTTCCGCGTCTCTTGAAAACCGTCGGCTTTTCAGAATCTTCGCTTGTAATCCCGCGCCCCGCTGGCATGACCCGCGAAAGATTAACGAAAGGGCGCCGGGATGAATCCCGATTACATCGTCATTGGCGGTGGGTCCGCCGGCTGTCCCGTGGCCGGAAGACTCGCCGAAGGGGGCAAGCGGGTAGTGCTGCTCGAGGCCGGCAAGGCCGGCGGGGGGCTGAAGACGCGCGTACCGGCACTGATGGGCAGCCTGGTCCAGAACCCCGAATTCGACTGGTGCTATTTCGGCGAGCCCGACCCTTCGGTCGGCGGCCGGCCTTCGCCCTGGCCGGCAGGCAAGCGCATCGGCGGCGGCAGCGCGATCAACGGGATGATGTTCATCCGCGGCCATCGCTGGGATTACGATCGCTGGGCGGAACTGGGCGCCACCGGTTGGGATTACGAATCCTGTCTACCCTATTTCCGCCGGATCGAGGATAATGAGCGCGGCTCCGATCATTGGCGGGGCACGGGCGGGCCGGTTTCGGTCTCCGAATGCCGCAGCCGCTACACGATCACCGACAACTGGATCGACGCGGCGGTGGGCGCCGGGATCGGCCGCGCGCCGGACCTCAACGGCGAAAGCGCCGAGGGCGTCGATCATATCCAGCTCTCGCAGCACAACGGGCGGCGCAGCAGCACCGCCGGCTATCTCCACGGACTCGGCGACGGGCTGAAGCCCGAAGTGCGATCCGAAGCCGAAGTGCTGAAGATCGAGGTCGAAAACGGGCGCGCGGTCGGCGTGACTTATCGCCGCGACGGTCAGATCCAGACCTTGCACGCCTCCGGCGGCGTGGTGCTGAGCGCCGGCGCGCTGAACACGCCGCGCCTGCTGATGTTGTCGGGTATCGGCCCGGGGCAGCACCTGCAAGACATGGGGATCGAGGTCCTCCGGGAATTGCCCGGTGTCGGCGGCAATCTGCAGGACCATGTCGGGGTGCACCTGATCAACACCGTCGACATGCACACGCTCAACAACGACGCCCACGGCCTGCGCGCGCCGTTGCAGGTGCTGCGCTACGCGCTGTTCGGCACCGGCGCGCTGACCACCGGGATCGGCCATGCGCAGGCCTTTGTGCGCGGGCGGCCCGGCCTGCCCGCACCCAACCTCCAGCTCGCCTTCTCGGCCTTCTCGTTCGAGGTGACGCCCGAAGGCAACGTGCTGCTCGCGCCTGAGGCCTCAACCGCGACCATCGTCGGCCTGATGCGCCCGAGCCATCGTGGCCGCGTCAGCCTGCGCTCGCCCGACCCCGCGGCGCCGCCGGTGATCGAACACCAGCTGCTCGGGAGCGACGACGACGTAGAGCAGCTCGTCGAAGGCGTGGCGATCGCGCGACGAGTCATGCGTCAGCATCCGATCGCACCGCACGTGTTGGCCGAACGCCGGCCAGGCCCCGATTTCGAAACCAAGGAGACGCTGCGCGATTACGTGCGGCTCGCCTCGATCTCGATGTTCCACCCGATCGGCACCGCCAAGATCGGCACGGCCGAAGATCCGGATGCGGTACTCGATCCCGAGCTGAGAGTGCGCGGAATAGATGGCCTGTGGGTCGCAGATGCATCGGTGATGCCGACGATACCGCAGGGCAACACCAATGCGACTGCGATCATGATCGGCGACAAGGCTTCCGATCACGTTCTGCGGACGGGCGGGTGAGATGCAACCGCAAGACCGGATCCTCCCGCAAGCGAGCGGGAAATTGCCAATTGCGGCGCAAGCCCCCATTATATCCGCCGGGGTAGGCCGCACCGCCACGGGGCGGAGCGGGGCAGAATTGGAGCGGGTGGATGGGTTCGACGGGAACGGCCGTGTCTGACACGATTGCACATCGCGGGCGGAATTCTTTCGAGCTTTATCGCGCGGGCAACTCCAACCTGGAGATCCGGCTGACGGTGGCGCTCGTGCTCGCCGGCCGCCGCTGGCGTTCGGCGCTGGACGAGGCGCTGCGCCCGTTGAACCAGAGCGCGGCGCGGATGGAAGCGCTGGCGGCGATCATCAACTCGCCGCCGATGAGCGCGCAGGTCGACATCGCCAAGCGGCTGCGGATCGAGGGGCCGACGCTCACCCGCATGCTCGACGCGCTCGAGGCCGACGGGCTGGTCCAGCGCCTGCCCGACCCGGCCGACCGCCGGACCAAGCAGCTCAAGGTCACCGCCAAGGGCGAGGACGCGCTGAAGGAGATGTTCGACATCGCCGACGAAATGCGGATCAAGCTGTTCGAAGGCTACACCGACGAGCAGCTCGCCATGCTGAACGAGCTTTCCTGGGGCATCGTGAACAAGCTCGACGAGGGTCTCGTTCCCTGCCTTTGATTGCGCGGTGACGGGATTTCATCTAGCCGCTTCGGGCAATCTGGAGAGGCCATGAAACCCGGCAACGGAATCCCCGACCAGCCCGTCCACGCCCACGGCACGGTCGCCGATGCGATCGCCGCGGTGCTCAAGCGCGAAGGCGTGAGCATTGTGTTCGGCTATCCGCGCAACCAGGTGCTCGAAGCCGCCGCGCGGATCGACATCCGTACCGTGATCGTGCGGCAGGAGCGCACCGGCCTGCACATGGCCGACGCACTCAGTCGCATGACCAAGGGCGCGGACATGGGCGTGTTCGTGATGCAGCAGGGCCCCGGGGCGGAGAATGCCTTTGGCGGCGTCGCACAAGCCTTTGCCGACAGCATCCCGGTGCTGGTGATGCCGCAGGGCTATGCGCTGAGCCAGGCCTATGTGCCCTACAATTTCAACTCGGTCCGCTCGATGGCGACGGTCGCCAAGCATTGCGAGCCGCTGACCGACGGCGAGCAGGTAGTGCCGGTGCTTCGCCGCGCCTTCGCAATGCTGCGCAACGGCCGCCCGCAGCCGGTGGTGATCGAGCTGCCGTACGACGTGCTCGACAAGCCCTTCGAAGGCACGATGGACTATACCCCGGGGAAGGTCGCGCTGACCCAGCCGGCGCACGCCGGGATCGATGCTGCCGCCGAGGCGCTGATCGCGGCAGATAACCCGGCGATCTATGCGGGCCAGGGAATCCACTGGTCCGAAGCTTACGACGAGCTTCGCGAACTGGCCGAGCATCTGGCTATTCCGGTGATGACCAGCCTCCCGGGCAAGAGCGCGTTCGACGAAACCCACCCGCTCGCGCTCGGCTCGGGCGGCAATGGGATCAACGGCTGCGTGCGTAAATGGCTGGACGAATGCGACTTGCTGTTCGGGATCGGCTGTTCCTTCACCGCGACCTCGTTCGGGCTGGCGGTCCCCGCAGGCAAGCGGGTGATCCATGCTACGCTCGATCCGCTCGACATCGACAAGTCGGTCCCGAGCGAGATCGCGCTGCTCGGCGACGCGAAGCTGACCCTGCGCGCGCTGATCGATGCGGTGAAGGCCCGCCTTCCCGCGCCGCGCGACAGCGCCCCGGTCGCGGCGCGGATCAAGGCGGTCGAGGCCGAATGGCTCGCCAAATGGCTGCCGAAGTGCACGCAGGAGACCAGCCCGCTCAGCCCCTACCGTGTGTTGTGGGACCTGCAGCAGACAGTCGATATCGACAATGTGATCATCACCCATGATGCCGGCAGCCCGCGCGACCAGCTGGTGCCGTTCTGGAAGAGCACCACCCCGCACAGCTACATCGGGTGGGGCAAGTCGACCCAGCTCGGCTACGGCCTCGGGCTCGCGATGGGGGCCAAGCTCGCCTGCCCCGACAGGCTCTGCATCAACGTGTGGGGCGATGCGGCGATCGGCTTCACCGGCACCGACCTCGAGACCGCGGCGCGCGACCGCATCCCGATCCTCTCGATCCTGCTCAACAACGAGGCGATGGCGATCGAACTGCCGATCATGCCCGAGGCGACCGAGAAATACCGCGCGACCGACATCTCCGGCGATTATGCGGCCTTCGCCCGTGCGCTCGGCTGTCACGGCGAGCGCGTGACCGCAGCGAGCGAAATCGTCCCTGCCCTGAAGCGCGCGATCGCCGCGACCGAGGCGGGCCGGCCGGCGCTGGTCGAATTCATCACCGAGAAGGAAACGGTGATTTCACGCGGTTGACGCCGCCCTTTTCGCTCCCGGCATGGCGGCTTGCGCCAGCACGCCTTTGCGCAGGGGGAATCCGGGCGTAGGACGGAGTGCAAAGGGAAAGGACCGGGAATGGCCGAGCAGAAGGATGTGATCGTGGTCGGCGCCGGGCCGGTGGGAATGCTCACCGCGCTGGCGCTGGCCCAGACCGGGGCAAGCGTGACGGTGCTGGAGCAGGAGCCGCACATCATCAACTCCCCCCGCGCGGCGGTCTATTTCCCGTCGACGCTGGTGATCCTCGACGAGCTCGGCCTGCTCGACGAACTCAACGCGATCGGCTTCCAGAACCGCACCTTCGGGACACATGTGCCCGAATTCGGCTACAGCTCGATCGTCACCACCGATCCGATCGACGGGATTCCCTACGACTACCAGCTCCACGCGGGGCAGCACGACGTCGCGCGCGTGGCGATGGAGCACGCGCAGAAGCTCGGGGTCGAGGTGCTGTTCGAGCATGAGGTCGCCGCCTTCGAAGACGGACCGGACGGGGTAACCGTAACGGTCAAGACCGCCGCCGGGGAGAAGACGCTCGCAGCCAAGTGGCTGATCGGCGCCGACGGCGCGCGCAGCACGGTCCGCAAGCTCGCCGGGATCGAGTTCGCCGGCTATACGTGGCCCGAACGCTTCGTCGCGACCAATGTGAAGTTCGACTTCCGCCAGCTCGGCTATTGCCAGGCGAACTTCGTCTGCGATCCCGACGACATGGCGATCATCGCCCAGCTCGACCGCGAAGGTCTGTGGCGCTGTACCTATCTGGAGGACGCGTCCCTGCCGCTGGAAACCTATGAGGAGCGCATCCACCAGCGCTACAAGCATTTCATGCAGGGCCGCGCGGATTACGAGCTGGTCTCCTCCAGCCCCTACATGCTCCACCAGCGCGCGGGCGAAACCCTGCGCAAGGGACATGTGCTGCTGACCGGCGACGCGGCGCACGCGACCAACCCCTGCGGCGGGCTGGGCCTGACCTCGGGCGTGTGGAGCGGGATGGTGCTGGCCGACATCCTCGGCGCGGTGCTGCGCGGCGAGGAGGACGAAAGCATTCTCGACCGCTATTCCGACGAGCGCCGGCGAATCTTCTGGGAGATCGTCACCCCCGCCGCGACCGAGAACAAGCGCATGTTGCAGGAACGCGATCCGGCGCAGCGCCGCAAGGACCTCGAAGCGGTCAAGGCGCTGAGCGACGATCCCGATTCGGGCGCGATGCTGATGCTGTTTGCCTATAAGGTGATCGGCGACCTGTTGCGGCCGGCCTCACGCTGGAAGGATGCGGATCCCACCCCGCGCGTCGATCTCGATATCGCCGGCCGGCAGCACCAGATTCATTGACCGCGCGCCGGCAAGCGGCCCGTGCTCCAGCGAAAACGGGAACACGGGCTTAGGCTTCAGTAACCGAAGCGGAAGCCGCCCCAGATCGTGCGCGGCGTATCGAGGTCGATCCCCTGCGTACCGCCCTGGTTGCGGGTGTAGACGGTCGCATCGAACAGGTTCTCCGCCCTCAGGACGAGGCTGAAGCGCCCGGCGATCGGTACCTGGGCGTAGAGATCGACCGTGGTCGCGCCCGGCAGTACGCCGGTCTCGTCATCGTTCTCGAATTGCTTGGCGACGTAGCGCAGGGTCGCGGCCAGGCGCCAGCGATCCTTCGGTTCCCAACTCAGCGTGGTGCTGGCGGTGAAGTCCGGCGTCTGTGCGGGACGCCGGCCGTTCAGCGCGATCTGCGCGCCGCTCGCCTCGACCTCGGCATCGACGTAGCTCAGCGAGCCGGCGAGCTTGATCGGCCCGGCGCCGATCTGCGCGGAAAACTCGATGCCCTTCGACCGGATCGCATCGACGTTCTGCCGCTGGCGGTCGTTGGGGGCGACCACGGTGACATTCGCGATCGCGTGATCGACCTTGTTGTCGAAGGCGGTGAAGGCGAGTTGCAAACTCCTGCTCGGCGTAAAGTCGATGCCCGCCTCATACCCGCGCAATTGCTCGTTCTGAAGGTCGGGGTTGGCCCGGGTGGTGACCGGGAACACCGCGAAAGGACGGTAAAGCTCGTTCAGGGTCGGAAGGCGCAGGCCGGTGTAGGCAGCCGCACGCAGGCGCACCCCACGGGCCGCGTCGAAGGTCGCCCCTGCGCGCCACGAGACATCCCAGCCCGAACGGTCGGGATAGGCGGGGTTGTTGTTGTCCGACGGATTGGTGGTGAGCGTGCCGTTCTGGTTGTAGTTCAGCTGGTAGCCGTCGCGCAGGCTCCAGCGGTCGGCGCGCAGCCCGCCGGTCAGCAGGATCGGGCCAAGGGTGTAATCGTCTTCGGCGAACAGGCCGACATCGGAATTGGTCCCGCCGGCCACGCGATAGCCGTTGCCCGCACCGCTCGCGAGGAAGCGGTATTCCCGCAGATCGCCATCCGACTGGCGGAAGTCCGCGCCCAGCCGCAGCGTATGCCCGCCGCCCACCGGCGGCCGGATTTCGGCCTTGCCGCCGAAGCCATCGGCGGGTGTGTCCCGCTGGTCGAGCGTCTTGGCGAAGCTCGTCGAGGACACCACGATGTTCGAGAAATTGCGCCACTGGCCATAGGCGAGCACATCGAACTGCCATTCGCCGCGCCCGATCAACCGCGCGCTGACGTCTTCGCCCTGGGTCCAGTTGTCCGCGCCTTCGTAGCGCAGGGTGCGGTTGCTCTGGAATGCCAGACCCTTGACCTGCAGTTGCACGTCGCCGCCGAGCGACTGAACGATCCGCGCCCCGGCCGACCAGTCGTCGAAGCTCGCCCGCACCGATGCAGGCACGCGTTGATTCTTGGGAGTGGTCCAAAAGCCGTCGCCCCGGTCCCACCGGCCGTTCACGACCGCGAAGCCGCTGCCCCACTGCGAGGTCAGCGCCGCTTCGCTTTCCGTCTCGCCGCGGTTGTCGACCAGCACCTGGCCGCTGACCGGGCCGAGCGACGCCGCATCCGCGCTCTCCATCTCGATCGTGCCCGACAGCGCGCCGGCACCGAACGGGCCCGAGCCGCCACCCTTCGTCACACGGATCTGGTCGATCAGATTGGGATCGATCGCCGACAGCGGAACGTGGCCGAAGAACGGATCGACCATCGGCACGCCGTCGAGCAGCACCAGCGTGCGGCTGGCGGCGTTGCCGCCGAGTGCGCGCAGGGTCACGCCCTGCGCGGTCGGGTTGGCCGAACGGCTGTCCGACCGGCGATACTGCTGGAACCCCGCCACGTTCGACAGCGCATCCTCGATCCTGCCCGAGCCAGTCGAGGAAATCTGGTCGGCATCGAGCGTGACGGTCGAATAGGCTGTGACGGCCGGAGTCGCGTCGAGCCCGTGGCCGGTAACGATGATCGGCGGGTCGGCCGGCGGCGCGGTGACCGGGCCGTCGTCCTCGGCAAAGGCTGGTGTCGAAATTGCTGCGCAGGCGACCCCGGCCAGCAGGCAAATCCTCATTGTCATTCTTATGATTCCATTTCGGACAAAGTCAAACTAGACGCTCTCTAGCGCGCCTTGCTTGCCGCGTCACTACACCTCTGGCAGGAGGGAGCAAACCGGAGAGACAACGATGCGTGCAGCGATACTGGCAGTCCTGGTGATGGTCGGCAGCGCCGCCGCTGCGGAAGAGGAACAGACGATGACGGCACCCGCGCCAGTTGTGGCGAAAGATCAGGCGGCCCTGCTCAAGAGCGACGACCCCAAGCTCGCCGCGAACAAGAAGCTGGTCTACGACATGTACCGGATCGTACTCCAGGCCGGCCTGGCCGACCGCGCGCACGAATTCATCGCCGACGGCTACATCCAGCACAATCCCAATGCCGGGCAGGGCCTCGCGGGGCTGGTCGACTATGTGAAAGCCACCCGGCCGGAGCGCGCAATCAAGCCGACACTCGACCTGCCGCTGATCAACCTGCTTGCCGAAGGCGACTATGTCACCACTGCCTTCGTCCGGCCCGAGAAGGACGCGAACGGGCAGACCTATTATTCGAGCTGGTTCGATCTCTACCGGATCGAGAACGGCAAGATCGTCGAGCATTGGGACCCCATGCTCAAGAGCGACGCAAAGATCGATCCCAACGACAAGAAGATCTGACCGGGAACCTCCTCGTAAGAGGAGGGAGGACCGGCACTACTTCGCCTTGGCTGCCGCCGGCTTTTTCGCGGCGGGCTGCTTCGGAGCGGCCGGCTTGGTGGCCGCGCCCTGCTCCGCCTTGGCGCGAGCGATGCCCGCCTCCAGCGAATCCTCTGCCTTGGCGCCCGGGAGCGCCGCGGGCTTGTTCGCCTCCAGCCAGCGCGTGATGTTGGTTGCGGCACCGGTGTAGCAGAAGTGCTGGAACAGTTCTGCCACCAGCAGGCTGTCGGCCTTGTCCATCAGCTTCTTGAAATGGTTGTGCACCTGGGTCGCGTTGTTGTTGAAGCTGCCGAGCCAGGCATTGCCCTGGATCCGGAAGCAGCGCTGCTTGCGCAATTCCTGCGCGAACGGGTTGTAATCGAACTTCTTGCCCTGCGCGCGCAATTCATAGGTGATCGTGAAGATCGGCATTTTACCCGTCGCCTTTCGCTTTCAACGCAAAGCCCCCGGCAATGCCGGGGGCCCCGTTTCCATCCCGCGGTTCTTTCAGAGCGTTGCGGGCGCGCCGTCAAGCAGAACCGTCTTTGTCTCGACGTAGGGCCACAGGCCCTCTTCGCCGCCCTCGCGGCCGATGCCCGACTGCTTGAAGCCGCCGAACGGCGCCGAGAACTCCATCCGCATGCCGTTCTGCCCCATCACACCGGTGCGCACCTTGCGGCTGATGTCGTAGGCCGCCTGCACATCGGTGGTCAGGACCGAGCCGTTGAGGCCGAAATTGCTTTCGTTCGCGATGCGGATCGCATCTTCCTCGTCCTCGGCCGGGATCAGACACAGCACCGGACCGAAGATCTCTTCCTGGGCAATCCGGCTGGTGTTGTCGACATTGGCGAACAGGGTCGGCTCGATGAAATAGCCCTTGTTCATATGCGCCGGACGCGCACCGCCGGTAACGAGATCGGCGCCGCTCTTCTTGCCTTCCTCGATGTACATCTCGACGCGCTCGAGCTGGCGCTTCATCGCGAGCGGGCCGAGTTGGGTCTCGGGATCCTCGCTGTTGCCGATCTTGATCCCTTCCATCACGCCCTTGATCGCCTCGGCAAGCTCGTCGTGGCGGTGCTTCGAGACGACGGCGCGGCTGAGCATCGCGCAGACCTGCCCGCTGAGCACGGTGATCGTGTTGCCGAGGATCTGGGCGGCGACTTCGATCGGGAAATCGTCGCGCACGATCGCGGCCGACTTTCCGCCGAGTTCGAGGCTGCAGCGCGCCACGCGGCTGGCGCAGACTTCGGCGATGCGCTTGCCCGCAGCGGTCGAGCCGGTGAAGCTGACCTTGTCGATCCCTTGGTTGTGAACGAGGTGATCGGAAGCCTCGCGCTCACCGGGGACCAGGTTGACCACGCCGGCCGGAATGCCCGCGGCTTCGGCGGCTTCGGCGATGATATAGGCTTCGAGCGGCGTCTCGGGCGAAGGCTTCATCACGATCGTGCAGCCGGCGACCAGCGAATAGAACACCTTGTTCGCCATGATGCCGAACGGCGCGTTCCATGGCGCGATCCCGGCGACGACGCCGACCGGCTCGCGCGCGAGGATCACCGTGTCGACACCCTGGCCCTTCTTCTGCGAAACCCATTCGAAGCTCTCGCCGAGCGCCGCGATCCCGCGCAGCGCGACGATCGATCCGCCGTGCATCATCGGTGCGAAGCTGGCGAGGCCGCCGATCTGCGCGGTCCAGGCCGCCGCCAGTTCGGGGATGCGGGCTTCGAGCAGGTCGATCATCTTGTTCAGCGCGGCGCCGCGCGCGGCCGGCGACGTAGTCGGCCAGGGCCCCTTGTCGAAGGCTTCGCGCGCGGCAGCGACGGCGAGGTCCATGTCCTCCTTGCCGGCCTCGGCGACCTGGGCGACCACTTCCTCGCTGTTCGGGTTGACGATCTCGATCGTCTTGCCGGATTTGGCGGCGACCCACTGGCCGCCGATGAACAGCTTGTCGGGATGACGGACGGAAACACCTGCGGGAACCATGATACTCTCCTCAAGAATCGTGCGGCTGAACCTACAGCCTAGAAGCTGGACAGAATAGTAAGCGTACGGGAATCGAGCGGCTTGCCGGCCGCCTGGAGCGCCAGCTCGCGTTTGCGGACCTTGCCCTGCTCGTCGATCAGGAAGGCGTGGATCGCCTTGACCTGGTCGGGGGTCAGCGCGTCGTCCCAGCGGGGCATCCCGCCCGAAACCAGCAGGCCTTTGAGCACGATCTGGTCGAAGGCCGCGTGGACGCCCTTGTCGAGCCGGCGCAGGTCAGGAAGCGGGGCGCGCGGCTGGTTCGAATGGCACAGCGAGCAATTGGCGGTGAACAGGGCAGAACCCAGCGCGATCGTCTGCGGGGTTACGCCGGGCAATTGCGCGGGCGGCTCGGGCGCGGGCCGCAGCGGCGGCAAGTCGGCCGGAATCGGCACCTTGCCGCCACCGAGCTTGAACACCAGCAGGCGGTTGGCGTTGCCCTTTGCGTATGCCGCGGCATAGGCGGGCACGAAGCCCCAGCCCCCGCCGCCCCAACCGGTCTGGATCGCGACATATTGCACGCCGTTCACGCGGTATGTCATCGGCGCGGCCAGCATCGAGGAGCCGGTGTCGATCGAAGCGAGCAACTTGCCCGTATCCGAATCGCGCACCAGCAATTTGCCCGAGACCGTGCCATAGATGACAAGACCGGACTCGGTCGCCAGCACGCCCCCGCGATCCTGATAGCCGTCGCGCGGCGCAGACCATTTGGTCTTGCCGGTCAGCGGATCGATCGCCCGCATTTCGGCGCTGGCGGGATTGTCCTTGACCCATTGCCACTGCGGCAACTTCTGGATCGCCCGCTGCATCGCGGGCGGCAGGGTGGGCATCGCCGCCTGCAAATCCTCGGTGAAGATCAGCGCCGCGGAGGCGTTCATATTATAGGGCTTGCGCGCCGGGCGTTCCTGGCCCGGCGGAATGAACATCAGATTCCCCATCTCGACCACCGAGGCGAAATAGAGCCCGCGGGCCGGATCGAACGCCGCCGGGTGCCAGTTGCGCGCGCCGGTGCTGGAGGGGAAGACCAGCTTGGGGCCCTTGCCGTAGTCGCCGTATTCGGGGGTCAGATGCGGCTTGCCGGTCGCCAGATCGACCTTGTCGGCCCAACTGGTCCGCACGATCGCATTGGCGGCGAGTGGCTTGCCGGTCTCGCGGTCGAGCACGTAGAAGAAGCCGTTCTTGGGCGCATGCAGCAGCACGGGCCGCTTGGCGCCTCCCACGGTCATGTCGGCCAGGACCATCGGCTGGGTCGCGGTCAGGTCCCAGCTGTCTTGCGGGGTCTCCTGATAGTACCACTTCATCTTGCCGGTCTTGCGGTCGACCGCGATGACCGAATCGAGATAGAGATTGTCGCCCCCGCGCGGTGAGCGGTTCGAGATCGGGTAGGGGCCGCCGTTGCCCGCGCCGATCAGCACCTGGTCGAACTGCGGATCGTAATTGATCGCATCCCATGCGGTGCCGCCGCCGCCGATGTCCCACCGGCTCTTCGGATCCCATGTCTTGAGCGCAGCTTCGAGCTCCGGCGTCTCCTGCGGGCCGTCGGCCGGATCGTGCGGAATGGTGAAGAAGCGCCAGGCCTGCTTGCCACTGCGCAGGTCGTAGGCGGTGACATAGCCGCGCGTATCGTATTCGGCGCCGGCATTGCCGATCACCACCAGATCGCCGGCGATCTCGGGCGCGCCGCTGATCGTGTAGCCGCGCTTGTGATCGACGATCGTGTCGACCTGCCAATCAATCGCGCCGGTCTTCGCGTCGAGCGCGTAAAGCATGCCGTCGAGTGCGCCGACAAAGACCTTGCCGTCCGCCACCTGGAGGCCGCGGTTGGCCTGGTCGCAGCAGGCGGCTCGGTTCGCCTGCATGTCGACCTTGGGCACGAAGGTCCACAATTGCTTCCCGCTCGCCGCGTCGAGCGCGTAGACTCGGCCGAGATTGCCCGAGGCGTACATCACCCCGTCGATCACGACCGGGGTCGATTCCTGCACCCGCGCGGTGCCGAGATCGTATTGCCAGGCGAGGCCAAGTTGTCCTGCATTGGCCTTGGTGATGTCGCCCAGGCGCGAAAAGTGGCTGCTTGCCCAGTCGCCACCGGGATTGTCCCAGTCGTCGCCCGCGCCATAGACCGAGGTATCGACCTTCGGCGGTTCGTAGCCCTTCGAGCAGGACGCGAGGAGGGCGAGCGCAGCGACCGCGAGGAGGCGGCGCATCATGCCGGCCAAAGGCCCTGATACTGCTCGAGCACCGAGCGCAGGGTGCGGGGCGGGCGGCCGGTGATGCGTTCGACGTCGTCCGAGACGACATTCATGAAGCCCTCGCGGATCGACTGACCGAAGGTGACCATGCCTTCGCTGGCCCAGGGGATCGGGCCGTCGGGCACGATGTCGGACGCTTTGCGCGCGACGCCGAGCGAATCGAAATAGCGATACATGCCCTCGTCATCGACCGGTTCGATCTCGATCGGCTTGCCCGCCATCTGCGAGACCAGCGCCATCGCATCGGGCAGCGTCCACAACTCCGGACCGGTCACGTCGTAGGCCTTGTTCCCGTGGCCCTCCTGGGTCAGCACGCCGACCGCAATCGCCACGCAATCGTCGCGGCTGACGATCGGGCACAGGCCGTGGCCGGCGTTCTCGGGCTTGTGCCCGGCCTGCAGCGCCGGGATCGCCATCGCGGTCGCGACCGCCTCGGCATAGAGGCTGTCGCGCAGATGCGTGTAAGCCAGGCCGGATTTCTCGATCATCTGCTCGGTCGCGAGATGGTCGAACTGCTCGACCGAGGGATTGCCCGGCTTTCCGCAGCCGAGGATCGAGGTGTAGACCACGTGCTCCACCCCGTTGGCCTTCGCCGCCTCGACCGCATTGGTATGCTGCTCGACCCGCGTGCCGACGCGGGTGGTGGAGATCAGCAGCATCCGCTCGCCCCCTTCCATCGCCTTGAGCAGCGAGGCGGGATCGTCGAAATCTGCCGCGCGGACGTTGGCGCCCGCTTCGGCGAACTCGGCGAGCTTGTCGGTGGTGCGGGAGAGAAGAATCAGGTCTTCCGCGGGAACCGACTCGAGCAGCAGCTTCGCCGCCGCATTGCCGAACTGCCCGGACGCCCCGGTGACTATGATCTTGCCCATGACCCTCTCCATCCAATGCCCATCCGGGCTTGGCCGCAATCATAACGAGTGTTACGGTTGTGGCAACCAAATGAGGAGAGACTGGAAGTGACCGCCATTCCGATCGAAGACCGCCTGGGCCTGATGGACCTGATCGCCGACTACAGCTGGGCGCTCGACACCGGCGACGCCGACGGGCTGGTCGAATGCTTCACCGAAGACTGCCTGATGAGCGAGGAAGTGTTCGACGAGCCCGACATCTGGAACGGGCACGAGGGCATCCGCGGGCTGATGAAGCATTACGCCAACGCGCCGGGCTTTCCCGGGCGCCAGCACCACGTCACGCAGATCAAGTATTTCCCGCAAGCGGACGGCTCGGTGAAGATGAAGAGCTTCGCCTTCGTCACCGAATGCGAGGGCGAGCCGCCGATGGTGTTGCGCTTTGCCGGCTGGTACGAGGATCACGCGATCAAGAGCGCCGACGGCAAATGGCGTTTCCAGCGCCGGATCGTGCGGCTGTGGGACGGCGAAGTGCTCAAGAACTTCCCCGGCAAGGGCGAATGGGTTCCGCGCAAGCGCCCGGATTCGCTGATCATCCGGAAGTAATCTGGCGGGAGTGCACAACGCGAGCCCCTGCACAGGCGGGGGCTCGAACGGGGCATATCCGGCCTCGATGCCTCAGCCTTTCGGAACCAGCACCCACCCCAGCGCAAGCCCCGCGTCCGCTCTGACGGCGGTCGCCCGTGCCGCGGGCATCGGCCCGCGCGGATCGGCCGCCCAGCTGCCGAGCGCTTCGGCCCAGCCTTGCCCGGCCGCATTCGCGACCCGGCCGAGCGCCGCCCAGCCGGGCCGGCAACGGCTGGCCGAACATTTCTGCCCGCGGCCTTCGAACTCGGCGGCCAACGTGTAGCCCATCTCGGCCGCGACATCGGCGATCAGCACGAGATCGGCATGGCGGCTGACGCCTGCAACGAGCGCCGGCCTGGCGGCGAAGATTTTGCGCGCGAAGCGGATGCGATCGCCTTCGATCGCGAGCGATCGGCCTCCGGCTTCCGCGAAGCGGCGGCCGGCGTCGAGCGAGGAATCGTGCAGCAACACGCGCCCGTCACCGTGCTTCCAGCGCCAGGTCGCGAGGCCCGAGAGGGTCGGCACGGCGAGCGCTCCGCCCAATACAGCGCGACGGCTCGCACGAATCATTGCGACGGCCCCTTGTGGCTCGCGAGATAGTCCGCGATCTGCTTCAGCTCGGCGTCGCTGACCTCGCCGCGCGGGATTGCCGGCATGTTGCCGATGCCCCGGCGCGCGGCCATAATCACATACTGGCTGGCCAGGTCGGTGCGCTTCTCGAGATCGGGCTGAAAGCCCTTGGCCCGCCGGGCAAGCAGGCCGTACCCCATCCCGTTGGGGCCGTGGCACATGATGCATTTTTCGACGTAGAGCTTCTCGCCGCCGGTCGCGTTCGGACGCGAAGCCAGCGTGATCGGATCCGGCGGCGGCGGCGGACCGCCGGCTTTGGCCGGGGCAGTCGGGGTTTCCTCGGCCTGCGAGCACGCGCCGAAGCCGACGATCATCACCGCCGCGCAGGCGAGCATCGGGAGAATTTTCCGCGTCATTGGCCGCGCTCCTTCCTGAGGCGATTGGGCCAGATGCCGCTCTTGCCCGGGGCGAGGATGCCGTTGGGGTCGAGCGCGTCCTTGACCTTCTCGTTGAGCCTGTTCAGCGCCCCGCCGCCCCAGCTATAGGTCTTGGCGACGAGGTCCATGTAATCGAGATGGGTGCGGTATTCGCCGTAGCCCATCTCTTCCGCGTCCTTCACCAGCGCGCGGAAGAACGGATCGATCCGCTTCATCTTCTCCGCATCGTCCTTGTCGAAGATCATCGCGTTAACGTTGATCAGGTGCCGCTCGCCGAAGGCGAAGCTGCCCTGGTAGTCCATCCCGTATTCCTTGTAGCGCGAATAGGTGCGGTTGAACTGTTCGAGCGCCTTGGTTCCGTCCTGCGGAATGATCGGCGAGAAGCCGATGTGGCCGCCGCGGCCGCCGTACCAGTTCACGTTCTGCATCGGGAAGGTCATCGGCGTACCGGTCCAGCCGCTGTGCTCCTTGGGCTGGCCCTTCACCCAGCTGGTCGGCTTGATCAGCATCGGCTTGATGTCGTTCATCGCCTTTTCGAGCACCTTGTAGGCGGCCTTGTTGATCTCCTCGCGCCCGTAGAGTCGCAGCGACACGCCCCACCAGCCGATGTTGAATTTCTTGCGGATCGCATCGATCACATCGTCCGACAGCGCACCCGGCTTGTCGGTCCATTCGTTGCGGCGGGTGACCACTGCCGCGGCGCGCAGCCAGTTGCCGATCGAGGGGCTCTGGGTCAGCACGCGTTCGCGCCGCAGCGGCCCGATCGTGTCGACCATCGCCTTCAGGTCCTCGGGCTTGTCGAATTCGACGTCCATGCCCATCAGGCTCTCGGGCTCGGGCATCAGCCACATATTGGCCTTGGTCACGATCCCGAAGTTCGACTGGACGAACATCTGATCCCAGCCCGGGCCGAAGCCGAACGGATAGACGCCCCAGGTCGGCGCCTTCGGGAAAGCGCCCATGCCCGTGCGGACGACTTCGCCGGTCGGCAGCACCACCTCGAGCCCGCAGATGTTCTTGGTGTTCTCGCCATAGGGCGTGTAGCCCACCCCGCGGTCGAGCGCGTTGCCGATCACCGAGCCCCAGCTGTTGCCCGGCGTCGACAGCCAGAACGGCAGGTCGTGCTGCTTGAGGTAATCGTAGAGATCGTAGAATCCGACGCCCGGCTCGAGCGTGACCACGCCCGACTCAGGATCGAACTCGATCTTCTTCATCCGCGAGAGATCGAGCACCACGCTGCCGCTGAGCAGCGGAGCATTGCCGCCGTAGCCCAGGTTCTTGCCGCGGCTGATCGGCCACAACGGCAACAGGTACTGGTTGGCGATCTTCACCGCCGCCTGCACTTCCTCGACCGTGGTCGGGGCGACCGCGCCGAGCGGAAGGTGATGCGTGTCGTCGATCGCGAATTTGTCGTGATAGGCGATGCGGTCCTCGTCCTCGAGGAACACCTTGTCTTGCCCGAGAGCCGACACGAAGGCGCGCATCGCCTGCTGGACCTTGGCGGCATCGAAGCCGGGCGGGAGGGGAAGTTCTTCCATCGGTTCTGTTCCTAGCTCAGCTGGTCGACCAGGTGGTCCGGGCCGGCGGGCGGGCACCGCCATCGAGGCGGATCACTTCGCCGTTGATCAGCGGGGTACGGATGAGGAAATCGACCACCGCCGCGTAATCCTCGGCCGTCCCCGCCCGTTTCGGGAATTCATTGCCCTTGAGCAGCTCTTCCACAAAGGGGGGCGGCAGCATCGCGACCATCGGCGTCGCCATGAAACCGGGCGCGACCCCGTTCACACGGATCGCGAACTTTGCGAGATCGCGCGCCCAGACCAACGTCAGCGCAAGCAGCGCCGACTTGGTGGCGGTATAGGCGCCCATGCCTTCCTGGCCTTCGTAGCTGGCGATCGAGCAGGTGTTGACGATCACCCCGCGCTCCCCGTCGGGGCCCAAAGGTTCGTTCCGGGTCATCGCATGGCCGGCATGGGCCGCCAGCGTCGCTGCGCCGATCAGGTTGACGCCGATCACCCGGCGGAAGTCGGCAATGTCGCCGGGACCTTCCGCACTGGCGATGGTGCCGATCCCGCCAACCCCAGCGTTGTTGATGAGAATGTCGATTCGCCCGTGACGCTCGATCGCAGAGGACACGGCTGCCGCGACCGAAGCCTCGTCGCTCACATCGCACTGCACGAAATCGGCACCCGCGGGCACATCGCCGCCGAGGTCCAGCGACACCACCGACGCGCCCGCCGCGAGCAGGTGCTTGACCGCCCCTTCGCCGAGCCCCGAATTGCCGCCGCTTACCAGAGCGACCTTGCCTGCCGGATCCATTTCCCTCTCCTGCCCGCCCGCTTTGCGCGCGCGATGACTTTAACGACCGTTACAATTGTTCTAGCGTGCGTCCGAGTCAAGCATTGCTATAGCAACACTGCGCAAAGCGCATCCTCTTCCACCCGGCGGGCGGACGAGGGAAAGGGAGAGAATGGCTAGCCGAGAAGATCTTTACGCCACCCTCGATTCGTTTCTCGCCGCCCTCGCGGCGCGCGACGCGTCGCGGGTGAACTGGGCGCCCGGCCTGTTCAACACCGAGAATAACGTCCGCCTCGAACCGGGCGACGGGTTGTGGAACACCATCACCGGCCAGGGCCCCTATGATCTGCGCTTCGCGGACGAAAAGGCCGGGCAAGTCGCGCTGTTCACCTGCGTCGAGGAAACCAACGCGCTGTCGCCCGCTTGCTTCCGCCTGGGCGTGACAGCGGAGGGCGCGATCTGCGAAGTCGAGACGGTGGTCGCTCGCAACGCCGACGAGGGACTGAAGTTTTCGCCCCAGACCTTCGAGACCAAGCCGGCGCTGGAAGCCATCGTCCCGCTGGAAGAGCGCTCGACCTACGAAGAGCTGGTCGACATCGCCAACGGCTATTTCGAGACGATCGAGCGTAACGACGGAACGATCCGCACCCGCTTCTGGCCCGAGTGCAACCGGGTGGAGAACGGGCTGCGCACCACCAACAACCCCGATTTCGTGGTCCCGGTGGCGGCACTGGGATGCGAGGCGCAATTCGCGCTCGGTTATTACCGCTACGACGATCGCCTGCGCGGACGCCGCTTCCCGCTGGTCGACGTCGAACGCGGGATCGTGCTCGCACATGGCTTCATCGACCATTGCGGGATCATCGGCGATTACGAGCTGACCGACGGAACCAAGGTCTCTTCGCCGATCCGCCGGCCACATTCGTACTATCTGGCCGAAGCCTTCAAGATTCGCGGCGGCGCGATCGAACAGGTCGAGGCCGATTTCATCACCGTCCCCTATCACATGCCGTCGCCTTGGGACGCGCTGGGCGACCGCAAGGCAGAGGCGCTGACATGACCCCACGCAGGCTCGTGGCGCTCGTCCTGATGGCGGGCGTGATGGTGATCGACGGCTACGATCTCAATTCGATGGCGCTGGCGATGCCGGCGATCGCGGGTGAAATGGGCCTGCAGCAGACCGATTTTGCTTGGGCGCTCTCGGCCGTGCTGCTGGGCCTCGGCGCGGGCGCCTTCCTAATCGCCCCGCTGGGCGACCGGTTCGGGCGCAAGCCGATTATCGTCGGCGGTGCGCTGGGGATCGCCGCAACGACCGCGGCAACCGCCTTCTCGACCGACGTGATCCATTTCGCCTTCTGGCGGCTGCTGACCGGGCTCGCGCTCGGTGCCTGTCTCGCGAACGTCTCGGCCCTCTCGTCCGAGGTCGCACCCGAAGGCAAGCGCTCGACCGTGATGGCCGTCGTCTCCGCCGGGATCGCGATCGGCGCGATGATGGGCGGCTTCACCGCCCCCGAGGTAATCCGGGCCTGGGGCTGGCAGGGGATGTTCTACATTCCCGCCGGAATCGCGCTGGTGTTGGGGATCGGCCTCGCGCTGGTGCTGGATCGGGATCGGCCGGCGCATGCGGCGGCCGGTGCCAAAGTTCCGTTGGTCGAGCTGGTCCGCCCGCCGCTGGTTTTCCCGATGGCTCTATTCGCTGCAGCTTACATGACCAATGCAATCGCGCTTTACATGCTGACCTCGTGGACCGTGCGCATCCTGCCGCCCGATGTGTTCGGCCCCGACCTGCCCAAGCGCCTATTGGGGTTGATGCAGGGGGCGGGCCTTCCGGTGAGCATATTGCTCGCCTGGCTGCTCGATCGCTGGAAGCCGGGAACCACGCTGGCGCTCGGCTATGCGATCATCGCCGCGGCCTTCGCGCTGCTGTTCGCGACTCCCGCCACCGTGCTCGGCTGGACGATCCTGCTGATGGTGGCCGGCGGCGGTATCGCAGGAATCCACGGTGCGCTGATGGCGCTCAGCCCCAAGCTGTTCCCGAGCAACGTCCTGTCCTCCGCGATCGGCGCCGCGGTCGCGATCTCGCGGATCGGCGCGATCGCCGCGCCGGTGTTCGGGGCGCAGCTGATCGAATACGGCATCACCGCGAACGGCTATTTCGCCGTGCTGATCGTCCCGGCCGCGGTGTGCGGGCTGATCGTCCTGCTGGTGCCGAACGTGATCCGGAAGACCAAGGCGCATTACGAAGGCAATCCGCCGGCGCTGGATCCAGTCTAGGGCCGGAAGTCCAGCCCGCCGGTCCGCTCGGCGAACCTCCAGCCTTCCCCGGTCTTGACGATCCGGTCGCGGAACCAGCCGATGAGCGGTGAATTGGCCGCCTGCACCGGCAGCGAGCCGTCGGCCGTCACGTCGCCCTGGTAGAGCACGATCACGCTGAACGCGCTCGCCTCGGAAGCGCTCACTGCGTCGACCACGACATTCGCGATCACATGGCGCTGCGCGCGCGGCGGACGCGCGAGGAAACTCGCGAGGATCGCCGGGCGGCCCAGGATCGGGTCACCGCCGCTCGGCCGGCGGAACACCGCGTCCTCGGTGTAGAGCGCGGCGACCTCCTCCCACTCCTGCGCATCGTTGCAATTGACGTAGTGGTTGATCAGGCGGGCGCAGTCGGCCTCGATTGCGCGCCTCTCGTCTTCGGTCATGCGGTCTCCCGTTCCGCTGCCTCGGCATCCATCATCGCCTGCAGCATCCGCCGGCCCTCTACCGCATTCTGGTCGCTCTTGACCATCAGTTCCGGCGGCGGATCCCCGTCCCACAGATCGATCATCTTCTCGATCTCGGCCGACGCAAAGATGTCCTCGTCGATCACCGGGGCCAGCGAGCGCGCCATCTGCGCTACATCGACCGTTCCGTCCACTGCCACCGCGAAATGGTAGTAGCTGGTCCGCGGGGTCGAGGGCGTGATCGTGTGATAGACGCGGTTGTCCGAGATATGCACGCCCGGCGCCTGCGGATGGCTGGCCGGATAGCTGACGCGCGTGATCCCGCAGTGCAGGCCCGGCAGGTAGCTCGCCATGCCCATCGAACGGTCGATCCGCTCGGTCGGATAGGCGCCGAGCTTGTGCATCAGCGGCGGGCACGGCGCATCGCGGATATGGCGCATGCTCGAAACGAAGCCGGGGCGCTTTTCGAGTTCCTCCGGCGTCGAGGCGTTCTCGAGCGTGCCGATGCTGGTGCCGTGGAGGAAGGCGAGGTGCGACAGGTCGAACAGATTGTCGTTGAGCAGCTGGTAGCGGCACGCGACCTCGTGGAAGAACATCGTATGCCCGGTCAGACCCTCGCCTTCGAGACCGAGCTCCGTAAGCGACGGCAGCAGCGCCGGATCGGCCTTTGCCGGATCGCCGACCCAGACCCACACCCACAGGCCATGCTCGACCACCGGGTATTTCGGCACCCGCAGCGCCTTGGGCGCATGCTCCTGGCTCGGCACGTCGACGCATTCGCCTTCGGGACCGAAGGCGATCCCGTGATAGCCGCAGACGATCGTGTCGCCCTTGAGGCAACTCTTGGCGAGCGGGAAATGCCGGTGCGGGCAGCGCCCGTCGAGCGCCACCGCCTCGCCCGCCTCGGTGCGGTAGAGCACCAGCGGCGTATTGACGATCGTGCGCCCCATCAGCTCGTGCCCGAGGTCCTTCGAGAAGGTCGCGACATACCAGGCATTGCGCGGCGCGAAGCTGCCCTTGCGGAACGGATACATGAAACTCTTCTCCCGATGTGCGCGAGTCGATCCGCGCGATCACCATTAATTTACACTGTAAACTTGCAATGCGTCCAGTAACATTCGATGGGTCGGGCAATGGCCCGTTCCCCGAAACTCAACCGCGAGATGGTCGTGCGCGAAGCGATCGCGCTGCTCGACGAGGGCGGGCTGGAGGCGGTGAGCCTGCGCAAGCTTGCCGACCGGCTAGGGGTCAGTGCCCCGTCGCTGGCACGCCATGTGGGCGACAAGAGCCAACTGATCGCCCTGCTTTCGGCCGCGATCTTCAACGACGCGCTGGACACCATCCCGCAGGGGCTGGCGGGCGATCTCTGGCTGGAGGCGTTCGGCCACGCGCTGCGCAACAAGCAGGCCGAGACGCGCGACATCGCTGGACTGTTGCTGACCGTGCCGCCGGACCCCGCGGTGCATGACAGCGTAAACCAGCGGCTGCGCAGCCTGATGCGCGAGGCCGGGCTGGATGGCCCGCGGGCGCAGGTAGAGCAGGCCGCAATCCAGGCGCTGGTGACCGGCTGGATGATGTTCGAGAAATCCCCCCGCGCGCGCGAATTCGCCGCCCGCCTGCCGCACGACCGTGGCTTCGAGGACAGTCTGAGAGCGCTTATCGGGGGCTTCGCCGCTGAACGCAGGCCAGCGGACTAATCGGGCCGCGTTTCCTCGAGGAAGCGGGAATTGCCCTCTGCATCGCGCTCTTCGAGGGTCGCAATCAGCTTGTCGAGTATCCGGCCCAGCATCGCCACTTCGCCCGAGTCGAGTTCGCTGAACAGGTAATCCGCCACCTTGCCGGTCTGCGGGCGCATGATCGCGTAGAGCCTCTCGCCCTCCTCGGTCAGCGTCAAGGCCTTGCGCCGGCGGTTAAGCGGATCGGTGGTGACCACGATCCGCCCGTCGCGCTCCAGCGCCGAAACCGCGCGGCTGACGCTCATCACGTTGACCCCTGTCAGGTCCGCGACTTCGTGACTGGCAGTGGTGCCGAGCGCGCCAATCGTCATCAACAGGCGGAACTCGTTGAGGCTGATCTTGTAACGGTGTGCCAGATGGGTGGAGAATGGCGCCATCAGCCGGTTGGTCAGCTTGAGCAGCTCGTGCAGCATCCGCGTGCGCTCAAGCGTCGGATTGCGAATGGATTGTAGCGTACCTGTCACCATGCGAGCATCATCTGCGCAATCGGTCACCGAATGGTCAATTCGCTGCCCGAATGCTTCCCCCGATTTCATGCCGATCGATCAACCGGCCTTGGCTTGAACCGTAACAGGCGTTAGCGTCGGCACACAAGTTTCTTGGGAGAAGACAGGCCATGAATGCCTTTCCGCAGACGATCCACTTCATCGGCTCGAACCAGCCGCGCCGGATGGAAATCTCGATCCGCAACCTCGCCGTGGAAGGCGAAATCCCCGCCGAGATCGACGGCGCCTTCTTCCGCGCGGTGCCCGACAACGCCCATGCGCCGATGTTCGAAGACGATATCGCGCTCAATGCCGATGGCATGGTCGCGCGCTTCAATGTCCACGGCGGCGCCGTCGATTTCGACATCAAGTATGTCGCGACGGATCGCTACAAGGCCGAGAAGGAAGCGCGGCGCGCGCTGTTCGGCCGGTACCGCAACCCCTTCACCGACGATCCCAGCGTGGAAGGCGTCGACCGCACGCTCGCGAACACGACTCCGGTGTGGCACGCTGGCCGCCTGTTCATGACCAAGGAAGACGGGCTCGGCTACGAAGTCAATCCGCACACGCTCGAGACCGTCGGCAAGTGGACCTATGGCGGCGCGCTCAAGTCGGAGACCTTCACCGCCCATCCGCGGATCGACCCGGTGACCGGCGAACTGTTCTTCTTCGGCTACGAGGCCGGCGGGCTGTGCGACCCGAACGTCGCCTATTGCATCGCCGACAAGGACGGCAAGCTCGTCTCCGAACAATGGTTCGAGCAGCCCTATCTCTCGACCATTCACGATTTCGTGATCACCGAGAAATACGCGATCTTCCCGCTCTTCCCGACACTGGCCGATCTCGACCGGATCAAGGCCGGGGGCGCGCACTGGGCGCACCGCCAGGATCTCGAAAGCTGGGTCGGGATCATGCCGCGCTACGGCAAGGTTTCCGAGATGAAGTGGATCAAGGGGCCGGTCGGCGTCTCGGTATTCCACGAGGTCAACGCCTATGACGACGGCGACCTGGTCCATATCGACCTCTGCCTGACCGAGACGAACGCCTTCAGCTTCATGCGCGAGGCCGGCGGAATCCATAAGCCGCAGCAGGAAATCCAGGGCGCGCTGACCCGCTGGACGATCGACATGTCGAAAGACGCACCGGAGATCCAGGAGCGCCCGCTCGGCCCTCCGGGCGATCTCCCGCGCCTCGCGGATGCAGACCAGGGGCGGCCCTACAACCATGCGTGGTATCTCAGCATGAACCCGCAAGGCGGCCCGCCGATGCCGGGCGGTCCGGTCGGCGCGAACTTCAACGCGCTGCTGCGGATCGAGGTCGGCAACGGCCGGGTCGAGCTGATGGGCGTGCCGCCGGGCGCCGCGATCAGCGAGCCGGCGCATGTCCCGTCGAGCGAGCCGGGCCATGACGGCTGGCTGCTGACCGTCGTCGACCTGCCCAATCATCCCGATCCGTCCCAGCAGCGCCCGGGCGACTATTCGTCCGAGCTGTGGATCGTCGATGCCGGCAACGTTGCCGCCGGTCCGGTCGCGCGGGTCAAGACCGGCACCGCGCTGCGCAGCCAGGTCCACGGCACCTGGGTCAGCCGCGAGAAGCTGGATCACTCGATCCTGAAGGGGTGACTACGGAGGGCCCCTTCTCTGAAGAGGAGGGGAGTGGCACTGCGAATGGCCAAGGCCCATCCGGGAGGGGCGCATGAAACTGCTCTACCATTTCAGCCGGATCGTATTCGGCGCCTGGTTCCTCTATTCGGGCCTCGCCCATTTCCTGATCCCAGGCTGGCAGCCGATGGGCAGTCACCAGGCGGCGATAGACTTCACCCGGGCGCTGATCGACAGCGGTCTGTTCACCTGGATCAAGGTGATCGAGGTGGTGCTGGGCATCGCGATGCTCGCCAACCGCTTCATGCCGCTGACGATCGTCGCGATGACCCCGATCAACATCGTGATCTGCCACTGGAACTTCGTGCTCGATCCGGGCGTGGTGGAATATACCTTCGGCATTTTCACGATCGTGTTCAACACGGTGCTGGCGTGGATGTGGCGCGGCTATTTCTGGCAGCTGCTCACCTTCAAGGGACAGGCGGACTATTCGCTCAGCCCCGGCGGCACCTTGCGCAGCCGGTCACAGACCCTTCACTAACGCGTCCAGCCCCGCCTCGAAGCTGCGGTCGAAATCGATCATGCCTTCGAGGAAATGGTGCATCGGGCCGTTGGCTTCGAACGTGCTCCAACCGAGCGCAAGCGACGTGACCGAAGCGATCGCGGTCAGCGCAGCGCCCCTGTCGAACCCGCGCTGGGTAAGCGGCGCGGCGATCGCATCGGCCGAAGCCGGAGCGCCCTCGCGGGCGGGCGGGGCGATCGCGCAGAGCTGGGCCGCGTCTGGTTCGCGCGTCAGCCGGCTGCGCAGCGCCTTGCCGTATTCGACCAGCCATGCGCGCCCGTCGCCACAGGGGCCGACCGCCTCGCGCGCATCGCGGTAGATCGCGCCCGCCATCAGCCCGAGCAATTCGCCCTTGTCGGCGAAGTGCCAGTAGAGCGCCGGCGCCCGGACCGAGAGACGTTCCGCCAGCTTGCGCATGCTCAGCGCTGCCAGTCCCTGTTCGCGCAGCAGCTCGAACGCGGCGGCCAGCACCGAATTGCGGTCGAGCGGCTTGGGCACCGACTGGCGTTGGGGCTTGCTCATTCGAACCGGATTGACTCCTTAACACTGTTAAGTCAAGTTTGCACAAACAGGGCCGCTAGGAGAGGTGCGCCGATGAATTACGTCCGCAATGCCTGGTATGTCGCCGCCTGGTCGCACGAGATCGAGCAGGGCAGACCCTTTGCAATCACAATCCTCGACGAGCCGCTGGTGATCTATCGCGGCGAGAGCGGCCGGCTTGCCGCACTGGAAGACCGCTGCGTCCACCGCATGGCTCCGCTCTCGCTCGGCCGCTGCGAGGGCGATCGCCTGCGCTGCATGTACCATGGGTTGCTGTTCTCGCCCGAAGGCCGGGTGGTCGAGATTCCGGGGCAGGACCAGGTGCCGCCCAACGCCCGCGTGCGCGCCTACCGCGTGGCGGAACGACATAGCTGGGTGTGGATCTGGATGGGCGAGGCCGAGCGGGCCGACGAGGCGCTGATCCCGCCCGCGGTCGGACTCGACGATCCCGACTACATCCTCGGCCACGGCCATCTCGACTACGAGGCCGAGGCGCGGCTGATCAACGACAACCTCCTCGATTTCAGCCACCTCAGCTTCGTCCACGCGAACAGCTTCGGCGCCGGCCCGGAATTCGCCGAGACCCAGGCCAGGATGACCCCGCTCGAACGCGGGATGCGCTACGAACGCTGGATCGAGAACACCCTCGGCTCCTCCTCGCGCAAGAGCGACGAGCCGATGGACAATTACATGACCTATGATTTCCTGATCCCCGGCGTGCTGCTGATGACCGGCGGGATCTATCCGCCGGGCACCGCAAAGGGCTGCGATTACGGCGTCCCCGATGGCAAGCCGCTGGGCGGTGTTACTTTCACCAGCCAGGCGGTAACCCCGTTGACTGCGAAGACCGCGCGCTATTTCTTCTCCTGGGGCCCGCACCGCGACCATGGCGACGAGGCGATGCGCGACGCGCTGATGCAGCTCGCCGGCGTGGCTTTCGCCGAGGACAAGGTGATGATCGAGGCGCAGCAGAAGGTGATCGACCGCACCCCCGACCCGCGCGTGATGCCCACCGCACACGACAAGGGGGTGACGATGTTCAACCGCCTGGTCGAACGGCTGGCGCGCGCCGAGGCCGAAGGGAACCGCGACGCGGCGTAAAGCCGCGACACATCCCGCTTGCCCCCATCCCCGCGATCCGTAAGCTGCGGACAAAGTCAAAAGACTGAATAGGGGATGCCGATGAAATTCTTGAACTGCCTGCTGGCAGGCGCCACGCTCGCGCTCGCCAGCCCTTCGATCGCCGCCGATCCGGCCTGCGACCGCCAGTGCCTCATCGACCTGTCGGACGAATATGTCGCCGCCCTGGTTGCGCACGACCCGAAGGCGGTGCCGCTCGCGCCCGATCTCAGGACGGTCGAGAACCTGAAACGGATCAAGCCGGGCGAGGGCCTGTGGAAGTCGCTAAGCGCGGGGCCGGACAAGTTCGTGATCCATGTACCCGATCCGGTGTCGCAGGAAGTCGGGATCATGCTGGTCGCTAAGAATGCCGAGGCGAAGCCGGTGATGTTCGGCATCCGGCTGAAGCTCGACAAGGGCAGGATCGTCGAAGCAGAGCACCTGATCGGCAATCCGCTCAACGACGCGCAGCTTGCCAACCTGCAGGAACCGCGCCCCGCGCTGCTGCGCGAAGTGCCTTATGAATACGCCGATTCGCGGGGGCGAATGCTCTGGCTCGGCAAGAGCTATTACGACGCGCTCGACGACGGCAACAGCAACGAATCCGCGTTCGGGGACGATTGCGAGCGGCACGAGAACGGCTTCCAGACCGCGCGCAACCCGATGACCCGACCGATGACCGGCCCGGTCAGCGGACAGGCCGATCCGGTGTTCGCCTATCTCGGCGGGCTCGGCTGCGCGGCACAGATGGACACCAACATGTGGGAGTACATCTCGGCCATCGCGAACCGGCGGGTGGAAATCGCCGATCCGGTGACCGGGCTGGTCTGGGGAATGAGCCAGTTCCACCACGATTTCGCCAAGCAGGACTTCAGGCTGATCGGCGTGCCGGGGGCGACGGTGCGGCACATGGACTACAAGCCGTTCGATATGCCCGCGATCCACATCTACAAGGTGTGGGGCGGCAAGATCCACGAGATCGAGGCGGTCGGCCTCACCACCGCCTACAATTCGCCGACCGGATGGGAGGAATGAGGATGCGGATAGCAACATTGGCCCTTGCGGGTGGAGCACTCGCACTCGGTGCATGCAGCCAGAAACCGGATCCGGCGATGCAGCAGCTCGCCGACCGGATCGCGGTCGAGGACCTGATCACCGACTATTACGAGCACTTCGGCGGCAGCAAGAACGAAGACTTCGCCCGCTATTACACCGACGATGCGAGCTTCGACGTCAACGGGCTGGTCTACAAGGGCCATGCCGAGATCGTGAAGCTCTACGACCAGCTCGGCGCGCAATCCGACAATGCGACCAGGGGCGGCACCTTCCACATGCTGCTGACCAACCCGGTGGTTCATGTCGATGGCGACAAGGCCACGATCAAGGTGTTCTGGACCGGGGTGATGAACGACCGGATCGACGCTCCGCCGCATTTCGTCGAGCAGGGCCGCGAATACGACCTGCTGGTCAAACGCGACGGCAAGTGGCTGATCCAGAAGCGCGTGGTGGTGGCCGACAGCGGGCTGCCGGCCATGTTCAAGGCGACCTATACGCCGCGACTGGATTACGACGTGACGAAGGATTGAAAGCGTCGTTCGAGGCCCATGCAGAAGGGGCGGCCCGACGGGCCGCCCCTTTGCTTTTCCGGAGCGGTGAGGCTCAGGCGTGGCCCGGGTCGGCCGTGTGCTCGGCGTCGGGCTGGCCCTTCTTGGTCAGCGCATTGGCGACGATTTCCGACACGAAGCCGAACACCGCGCCGATGATGATCGAAGCGACCACCGGCATCACCGCCTTTTCGGGCGCATCGCCGCGCAGCACGATCGGGCCGGCGATCGAGGCGAAACCGTAGACGCTGGCCGGGATCGTCGCCAGCAGCGGAACCTTGCTCGACAGGCAGATGATCGCCGCGCCGAGACCGACCGCAAGCGAGGTCGCGACGACCGGGCCGAGCGCGGTGCCGAGCGGACCGGACGCGAGCATAACCGCTCCCATTCCGACGATCGCGCCCCAGGTCATGCAGGCGACCGCGGTAGTCATCCCCTTGATCCCGCCGCCCGAATGGAAGTGGCAGCCCCAGGCGATGAACGAGATCCAGATCAGGCCGGCGACGATGCTGGTCGAAAGCGGGCCGACGTAAAGCCAGGTGTCGACAAAGGCGAGCACGCCGACGGAGAGCGCAAGCGCAATAACTGCAGGCATAGGAAATCCCCCAAAACGTATGTTCTTGTCTCACGCCCGATCGTTGCCGGCCGCGAAGGGGAGGCTATGCCAATGCGCCGGGGCCGTCCAGCGCGATCGTGACTTTGTCCGGAATCACACCAGCGCGTAGTAGCGCAGCAGATTGCCGTCGCTGCGCCTCTCGCCGACGCCGATGAAAACGTGCTTGGTCAGCCAGTCGTGCTTGCCCACCGGGCATTCGAACGTGGGATTGCCGCGCAGATAGTAGTCTTCGTGCGGGACCGGGTCGCCGCCGTTGAACGCCCAATCGCGCAGCCGGGCCATGGTGTCGGGCTTGCGGCCCCACAGGAAGCCCTTGTTGTTGAGCAGGATGATTGTACCGTCATCCTCTTCGAGCAGGTAGCGCGCATCGAACACCGCGACGTCGTCGGGCCGGAAATAGGCATAGTCGCCGCCCGATCCGGGCACCGCGCGCCCCTTGAGGTTCGGCCCTTCGAAAGTCCCGCCCTTGACCAGCACCGCGCTGCGCATCCCGCCGAACGGATGCGGCGCGATCGAGTAGACCTCGGGGAAGGTCAGGCGGACCTCCATCACGAATTCCATCCGCGGATTGTCGAGCACCGAGAACGGGCCTCCGAACGGGGTGGTGTCGTTGAACGCGTGGTCGGTATTTGGCATGTCAGCGCAGCTCCAGAAGGCCGCCATCGACGAAGATGTTGGCGCCGGTGATGAAGGAGGAATCGTCCGAAGCGAGGAACAGCACGGTCTTGGCCACGTCCGCGCTCTCGCCCATGCGGTGCATCGGTACGTTGGCGATCATCATTTGCTTGAGCCCCGCGACCTGTTCGTCGGTCATGCCCGGGTTGCGGTGGAGCAGCGGCGTGTCGATCGGGCCGGGGCTGACCATGTTGAGACGGATGCCTTCGGCCACCAGTTCCTTCGCGAAGACCTTCATCGCCATGTAGAGCCCGCCCTTGGCCGCGGCATAGGTGCCGTTGCCCTCGAGCGCGCCGTGAGCGCCGATCGATCCGGTAACGACCACCGCCCCGCCCTTGCCCATAATCCGAATGGCCTTCTGGAGCGCGAACACGCAACCCTTGAGGTTGATCGAATGGACGTGGTCCCAGTCCTCGGGAGTGATCCCGCGCAAGGGCGCGAAGCCGCCGACCCCGGCGTTGATGTAAAGCACGTCGATCCGGCCGTCCGCGGCTTCGACCTGCGCGACGACGTCTTCGGTCGCGGCGATATCGGCGATGTCCGAACGATAGCCGGTGCTGCCGGGGATGCTCGCGACTGCCGCGTCGATCGTCGCCTGGTCGCGCCCGGTCAGGTGGACCTTGCCGCCTTCCGCCGCGAAGGCCTGCGCCGAGGCGAGGCCCATTCCGCTGTTGCCGCCCAGCACGAGGACGATCTTGTCTTTGAACCGCATGTCTTCTCTCCCGTCAGAACGGCGAATTCGGGTTCGGCCCGCCTTCGACGACGTCCTGCATCACGTCCCAATGTTCCTTCACCAGGCCGTTCTCGACCCGGAAGATGTCGATCACAGCCCAGCCGAGATCGCCCGGCCAGCGCCGCACATGGTAATGCACCGTCACGTGATCGCCATCGACGAAGGCGCGCTTCACATCGTGCACCGCCTCGGGCGACTGGACCTTGATCATGTCGAGGAAGGCCTTGAGCGCCTGGACGCCCGGCTGCACCGACTGGTTGTGCTGGATGTAGCCCGGATCGATGAAGCGATCGACCGCGCCCGAATCCATCGGGTTCAGCACATGCGCGAACATGCCCAGCACCAGGTCGAGGTTCGCCTGCTCCGCAGGCGTGCGGCTCATAGCTCGGCCCTCGGCAGGCTCTTGCCCTTGACGATGTCCGCCGCCTTTTCCGCCAGCATGATCACCGGCAGATTGGTGTTGCCGCCCGGCACGGTCGGCATCACCGAACAGTCGACCACGCGCAGGCCTTCGACCCCGATCACCTTGAGCTCGCTGTCGACCACCGAGCGTTCCCCCATACCCATCGCACAGGTGCTGGTCGGGTGCTGGGCGACATAGCAGCTCGCGCGGATGAAGGCGTCGAGATCCTCGTCGCTCTCGCACTGCGCGCCGGGGGTCCGCTCGCTGACGATGTAATCGGCCATCGGCGCAGTGTTGTAGATCTTGCGCGTGGTGCGGAAGGCGCGGCGCATCTGCTCGCGGTCGCCCTCGGTGTCGAGGATGTTGAGCGTGACCGATGCGACCTCGCGCGGGTCGTTCGACTTGAGCTCGACCCAGCCGCGGCTTTCGGGGTGCAACTGCACCACGCCCGCCCAGAATACGTGGTCCTGCACCTTCCTGATCCCGGGGAACCAAGGCTGCGCGTCGAAGCGGATCGGGTTGACCATGATCTGCAAATCGGGCCGATCGAGATGCTCGGCGGTGCGGATGATCACGTTGCAGGAGTTGACCTGGGTCGCCATGGGCCCCTTGCCGGTGAGAGCCCAGCGCAGCGAATTGAGCGCGATCTTGTCCCAGCGCAGCTGGTTGAGGAAGGTCACCGGTTCCTTCGCATTGAATTCCAGCATCGCGCAGGGGTGTTCCTGCAAATTGCGGCCGACCCCAGGGGAATCGTGGACGACCGCGATCCCCTTGCTCTTGAGGTGCTCGGCCGGGCCAACGCCCGAGAGCATCAGCAGGTGCGGCGAGTTGTAGGCCCCGCCCGACAGGATCACTTCGCGTGCTGCGCGGACCACCCGCGGGCCGTCGCCGAGATCGACCTCGACCCCCACCGCGCGCTTGCCTTCGAACACCACCCGGTGAACTAGCGCCCCCGAACGGATGTCCAGGTTCCGACGGCCCTTCGCGGGGTTGAGGTAGGCGGTCGCCGCGCTGACCCGGCGCCCGTGGCTGTCGACGGTCTGCTCGCCGCGCGCGAAGCCTTCGGGATGCGCGCCCGCGAGATCATCGGTCGTGTCGAAGCCCGCGGCCTTCGCGGTCGCCATCATCGGTTCGTGGAGCAGGAACGGCGAATCGATCGGGCGCACCTGCACCGGGCCGCCCGTCCCGTGATAGGTGCTTTCGCCGCGCCAGCTGTCCTCGCTCTTCCGGAAATAGGGCAGGCAGTCCGCATAGCTCCACCCGCGCGCGCCCATCTGCGCCCACTGGTCGTAATCGAGCGGATGCCCGCGCATCGCAAACATACCGTTGATCGAGCCCGAGCCGCCCATCACCCGCCCGCGCGGCAGCGGCATCTTGCGCCCGCCCAGATGCGGCTCTTCCTCGGTCCAGTAGGTCCAGTTGAAACGCGGATCGGGCATCGCCTTCAAAAAGGCGAGCGGCATCTTGAGATAGAGATGTTCGTTCGAGCCGCCGGCTTCGAGCAGCAGCACGCGGACGCTCGGGTCCTCGCTCAGCCGCGCGGCCATCACGCAGCCTGCGCTGCCCGCGCCCACGACGATGTAATCGAATTCCGCGCCCGTATCGGCCATAGCTCAGGTCTTTCCTCTTCCCTTGCCCGCTTTCTAACGATCGTTACAATGCAACGCAACCTGCGCAGTCGGGAGAGGAGATACAATGACCCGCGAGGATTACGAACGCTACGCCGCCGCCTTCAATGCGCGCGAATACGACACGGTGTTCGACTTCTATGCCGAGAAGCCGAAGATGGCCTTCTTCGGGATTGAGATCACCACCCGCGACCAGCTGAAGGACTTCTACGGCTTCCTGCACCAGTACGTGAAGGAGACGGTGACGATCGAACGCTTCGCCGGATCGGACGAACTCGCCGCGGTCGAGGGGATCGTACGGGTCGAGGGGATCAAGGATCTCACGTCCGAGATTCTCGCCGAGCGCGGCATGCCGCAGTTCTTTCCGATCAGTATCGGCGAAGTACAGGAGATGCGGCAGTATATTCACTACCACCTGAAGGATGGTAAGATCGAAAGCGTCGGTTGCGCGCTGGTCTGACGGGACCGGTGCGTCGGCCGTGTACGGCTGAGAGGCAGTCGTGCGACCTTGCTTCACACTTGCGTTGATTTCGCATATATGAAATAGTCTTCTCTCGGAAGTGGAGGGGACCCTGATTTGATCCTGACAACGCATGTCGGAAGCCTGCCGCGTGGCCCGGAACTGGTGCCGCTGCTGCTCGCACGCGATCATGGCGAAGCCTATGACGCGGCCGAGTTCGACCGGGTGGTGCAAGCCGCGGTCGACGATGCGGTTGTGCGCCAGGTCGCGGCGGGGGTCTCGATCGTCAGCGACGGCGAGCTCGGCAAGGTGGGCTATTCGACATATGTGATCGAGCGGCTCGAAGGCTTCGGCGGCCACAGCCCGCGCAAGCCCGCGCTCGATCTGGCGCAGGTGCCAGAACTGGCGCAGAAGCTGAGCCATATCATGGGCGCGCAGGAATTCACGCGCGCCAGCGCGATCGCGCCCGTCCGGCTGGTCGATCTCCAGCCGTTGCACGACGACATCCGGCGCTTCAAGGCGGCAATGGGCAGGCACGGAAACGGCGTTCGCGGCTTTATGAACTCGGCGTCGCCCGGGCTGATCACCGCGTTCCAGCCGAACCAGTATTACCCAGACCACGAGGCCTATCTGGCCGACCTGGTCGATGCGATGCGCCCGGAATACGAGGCAATCGTGGAAGCCGGCTTCGACCTCCAGCTCGATTGCCCCGACCTCGCGATGAGCCGGCACACCGGCTACCAGGATCTCACCGACACCGAGTTCCTGAAAGTCGCCGCTGCCAATGTCGAGGCGCTCAACGCGGCGACCGCGAATATCCCGCCCGAGCGGCTGCGGATGCATGTGTGCTGGGGCAATTACGAAGGCCCGCACGATTTCGACATTCCGCTCGAAAAGATCATCGATATCGTGCTTGCTGCGCGACCGCAGACGATCCTGTTCGAAGGCGCCAATCCGCGCCACGAGCATGAATGGATCGTGTGGAAGGCGGCCGACCTGGCCGACAAGATCCTCGCCCCCGGACTGGTCGACAGCTGTTCGAATTATCTCGAAACCGCCGAGCTCATCGCTCAGCGGCTCGAGCGCTTTGCGACCTTTGTCGGCAAGGATCGCCTGATCGCGAGCACCGATTGCGGCTTCGGCACCTTCGCCGGCTATGGCAAGATCGATCCCTCGGTCGCGTGGAAGAAGCTAGCGGTGCTGCGCGAAGGCGCCGACCTCGCCGACCGGCGGATCAGATAGCGGACAGGAGGGGGGCATGGCCAGCGAAAGCCCGTCAAGCAGCGTCAAATCGGCGACCCGCACGCTCGACATCATCGAGTATGTCGTCGCTGCCGGGCGGCCGCTGGTGGCGCAGGAGATCTCCAATGCGCTCGGAATTCCGGTGTCGAGCCTCAGCTATCTTCTCTCCACCCTTGCCGAGCGGACCTACCTGCAACGCGTCGGGCGGCGGTACACGCCCGGCCCGGGGCTGGAACGGCTGCAGGCCAAAACCGGCGGCTTCTCGCTTGCCGAGCGGGTGACCCCGCTGGTGCGGACGCTGCGGATGCAGCTCAACGAAACCGCAAGCTTCTGGGTGCGCCACGGGTGGGAAGCCGAACCGATCGCGACCGAAAGCAGCGACCAGGCGCTGCGTTATGCGGTCGACACCGGCACCCGGCTGCCGCTGCACGCGCTAGCCTCGGGCAAGGCGCTGCTCGCCACGCTGAGCGAGGCCGAGCTGGCGCAATATTTCGCCGAGGCCAATTTCGAACGGTACACCCCGGCCACGGTCACCAGCGAGGCGAAACTGCGCAAGCAGATCGAAGAGGCCCGGCGGACGGGGTTTGCGCTGACCGACGAGGAACGCAGTCTCGGCATCAACGGCATCGGCCGGGTGGTGAAGATCGGCGGCGAGGTCGTCGGCGCGCTTTCGGTCGCGATCCCCAAGGTCCGCTATTCCCCGGCGCTGGCGCAGCGCGCGATGGATTTGCTGCAACGGACGGCGGGCCTGCTCGAAGCGGGCTGATCCCGTCCCGTCCGGCACAGACCGACCTCAGGGCCGCTTGCGTGCCTCGACCAGCTTCTCCGACAGATCCGCGCCCTGCTGGCCGGTGATCTCGTAAAGCAGCTCGAATCCATGATCGCCGCTGCTGTGGGCAAGCCGGTCGATCTTATCGGGCAGGCCCCGGCCGGAGACGATCGGCGCCAGCCCGCGCAACCCGGTGTCGCGCGCCCCGGCAACCACCGCGACGAGCGCCCCGCCCGGCTCGCGGAACTCGGAAAAATAGCCATAGTCGTGGTAATATTGCGGCGTCGGCAGGTTGAACGCCTCTTCGCTGGTGTAGCGGCGGTTGCTCTTGAGATCGATCAACTGGTCGTAGCTCTCGCCGACCATGAAGTCCGAGCTCATGAAGTTAACGTCCTCGAGCAGGCCCATCCCGCTCATCAGCCCGATGTAGACGACGTTGTTGGTGCGGAAGGTGTCGCTGGTGACCTGCGAGGCCGGCATGACCGTGACCTTCTTGTTGTGCTGGCTCAGGATCGGCATGATGTCGGCGAGTCCGTAGGACGCCGACATCGGCAGGTAGTTCAACCCCATGTCCTCGGCCGTGCCGTAGCGCTTCGGATTCGATTCCTGCGCGCGCGCCAGATCGGTCTTGGAATTGATGTTGAAATCGCGGATCAGGCGCCCGTTCTCAGGCGCCATCGGATCGATTTCGCCATAGATGTAATAGTCCCCCACCACCACCACGATCGGGCGGTCGGATTTGAGGAACGGCTCCCATATCGGATTGACCGGCGCGCTGTCCGGATCGCCGAAGCGTCCGGCGAAGAACGCTGCGACGACCAGCAACACCAGCATCACCGGCAGCGTGTACTGCGTCCAGCGAGTCCGCTGGACGACTGCAGCGCCCGCGGTCATATCGACGGTCGCGGGCGCGAAGCGCAGCGCATAGGTCCCGGCGGGAATCGTCAGGCGGCCCGCGCCGTCGGCGCCGTTCTCGGCATAATGCTCGTCGAGCCGCTTGCGCAGCCGGTGGATGTAGACCCGGACGGTCGCGTCGTCGGTCTCGCTGGGGGCCTGACCGAATACCGTTTCGGCGATCTCGGCCTGTGACGCCGCGTCGGCCGATCCGCCCCGCGCGGCGAGGAAACCGAACAGTTCGGCAAGCCTTCCGGCATCGCCTCCAAGCACCCCGCTCGCTTTCACCCGCGCCACTTCGGCCGCGAAAGCGGTTTCTGCACCGGTGTGGTCGAGCAGGTCTATGTCCACGAAAGCCCCGGAAATGCGCGATGTAACGCTCTGTAACGCGGCTTTACCGTAAATAACTTGGATTGGCGAGGTCTCGTCGCGATGCCGTCGGACGAAGTCAATCTCACGTTCGACAGGGAAGCTCTTGCACACTCACAAACTCTTCCGGCCGGCGCTCGCGGTCAGCGCACTCGCACTCGCCGCCTCGCTCTCGACCCCCGCGCTCGCCGAGGCGGGCGATGCGGCCGTCGCGGCTGCCGACGATTCGGGCACCTCGAGCGCCACCACTCCCGCCACGACGACCGACGACAACACCAAGATCGAATGGCACGGCCAGATCGTCGTCTACGGCCGCGGCGAGAAGCGCATCGGCGAAGCGGCGGCGGCAAGCGAGGGCGGGGTCGCAGGCGCCGACATCGACATCCGCCCGCTACTGCGCCCCGGCGAGCTGCTCGAAGCGACCCCCGGCCTTATCGCGACCCAGCATTCTGGCGGCGGCAAGGCCAACCAGTACTTCCTGCGCGGCTTCAACCTCGATCACGGCACCGACTTCGCGCTCTATGTCGACGACATGCCGATGAACTTCCGCACACACGGCCACGGCCAGGGCTATCTGGACGTCAACGGGCTGATCCCCGAAGTCGTCGCGCGGGTCGATTATCGCAAAGGGCCCTATCGCGCCTCCACCGGCGACTTCAGCTTCGTCGGCTCGAGCTACATCACCACCCGCGATCAGATGGAACCGTTCATCGCGGTCGAGGCGGGCAGCTACGGTTACCGCCGGGTGGTCGGCGGCGGATCGTTCAAGCTTGGCCAGGGCGACCTGCTGGTCGCCGGCCAGGCGAAGTTCAACGACGGCCCGTGGGAACTACCCGAGGACTACAAGGGCTACTCCGGCCTGATCAAATATTCGGTGCCGCTCGGCAAGGGCGAGTTCAAGATCTTGCTGCAGGGGTTCAAGGCGACCTGGCAGCCTACCGAGCAGACCCCCAACCGCTTGATCGGCACCCCGCTGTGCGCCGATGCCTATTGCTCGCTCGACCCCTACCTGAACGGGCGCACCGAACGCGAGATGCTCACCGCCAATTACGAGGACGACGACTGGAAGATCACTGCCTGGGCCCAGCATTACGACTGGAGCCTGCTGTCGAACTTCACCTTCTATCTCGACGATCCGGTGAACGGCGACGAGATTCGCCAGTACGAGAAGATGTGGGGCGCGGGCGGACGGATCCAGCGGACGATCAAGCTGGGCGATACGCTGTCGCTGCAACTCGGCACCGAGCTGCGCCAGGACTGGATCGATCCGGTCGGTCTCGATCACACGATCAAGGGCCAGTTCGACTATGTGAAGACGCTGTTCAAAGTCAACGAGAGCAGCGCCGGGGTCTACGCCGAGGCGACCTGGAAGCCGATCGACCGGCTGATGGTGATCGGCGGGATGCGCGGCGACTTCTACCGCTTCGACGTGACCAACCTCGGCGGCGAGGTCGGCTGGAGCGGCAAGGTCAACGACCAGATGGCTTCGCCCAAGATCGGCGTGAACTATGAATTGTTCGACGGCTTCGCGGTCTATGCGAACTGGGGCCAGGGCTTCCATTCGAACGATTCGCGCGGCGTGACCAATCCCGACAGCCCCTCGCCCGGGCTGATCAAGGGCACGATGAAGGAAACCGGCGCCCGGCTGGAGAAATGGGGCCTGATCCTGACCGGGGTCTACTGGTGGAGCTCGATCGACAGCGAGCTGATCTACGTCGGCGATTCCGGCGCAGTCGAGCCGAGCGGTCCCGCCAAGCGCCACGGCTACGAGATCACCGCCTTCTACAAGCCGAACCACTGGCTCGCCTTCGACGGCGTGTGGACCGGATCGAAGGCGCGCTACACCGACCTGCCGGCGGGCGAGAACTACGTCCCCGGCGCGCTCGAGAGCTCGGGCGAACTCGGCATCTCGGCGCTGTTCCCCGAATGGAACGCGGCCTTGCGCATACGCTACCTCGGGCCACATGCGCTGATCGAGGACAATTCGCAGCGCGGCGCATCGGCCACCACGGTAAACCTGCGGACCGCCTGGACGCCGACCCATTTCCACGGGTTCGAGCTCTACGCCGAGCTGCTCAACGTGCTCGATTCCAAGGGCCACGACATCGACTATTACTACGCGACCCGCTTCCCCGGCGAACCCGCCGACGGGGTCGAGGACCTCAACAGCCGGATCGCCGAGCCGCGCCAGTTGCGCATCGGCCTGAAGAAGACTTTCTAGGGTTCGAACGGAACTCTCCCGGACCCAGCTCCCAGCGGGTTCAGGCACTCACGGGCGCGGTCCAGGGTCACTCCGGCCGCGCCCCTTTTTTTGCTTTCGCTTTCGCCCGCCGTTAAGGGACGGGCATGGTCTACCTGCTGATCAAGGCTGCAATTTCGGGTGTCATCATCGCGATCGTGAGCGAAGTCGCGCGGCGCGCGCCCGGGTTCGGCGCGCTGATCGCGTCGCTGCCGCTGATTTCGCTGCTCGGGATGATCTGGCTTTGGCGGGACACCGCAGACCCGGCCCGGCTGGCGGCGCACGCCGACGCGACCTTCTGGTTTGTGCTTCCGAGCCTGCCGATGTTCCTGCTCATCCCCGCCTTGCTGCGGCGTGGGGTGAATTTCTGGCCCGCGCTGGCGGCAGGATGCGCGCTGACGATCGCGCTCTATCTCGCGATGACCTGGCTCATGCAATACGGCCAGTCCGCGCGCTCGTGAGCCCGCGATGTAACGCGGTCCGTAACCGTAATTAACCTGTTGCTCGTGCCGCGCGTCCGCCACAAAAGCGGCATAGATCGTCAAGGGGACTGACCATGAAATTCAAGCTCGCCGCCTCGCTTGCAAGCGCGCTGATGCTGCTAGCCTGCAACCGCCAGCCGGAGCTTCCGTTGAAGGAGGTCATGGCGAAGCAGGTCCAGCCCGCCGCGCAGACCTATTGGGACGCAGTTCGTTATGTCAGCGACGAGACCGGCGATCACGAGATCGTGCCCAAAAGCGACGCCGACTGGGAAAAGGCGCGCAAGGCGGCCGAGAACCTGAAGAAATACGGCGAACTGCTGCAGAGCGACAGTTACGCGAAGGGCCGCAACGACGACTGGAAGCAGTTCGCGCAGGGGCTGGTCGAGATCGCGGCCCAGGCCGAGCAGGCGGCGAAGGACAAGAGCGTGGACAAGGTCTTCGAGGTTGGCGGGACGATGTACAGCGTGTGCAGCGCCTGCCACACGATCTATCCGCCGCCCGTTCCGCCGAGCGCAAAGCCGACGGACAGCGGCGAAGCCAAGTGACTCCGGGCCGCCGTATCGGCAGCGTATCGGCAGCGCTGGCCGCCTTGTGCTGGTCCGCCGCAGCCTTGGCGCACGACGTGTCCCAGGGCGACAAGGCCTTCGTTCAGAGCGTCGATGGGCCGGCCTTCGTGCCGTTCCTCTATCTCGGCGCGAAGCACATGGTCACGGGCTACGACCACATCTTGTTCCTGATCGGGGTGGTGTTCTTCCTCTATCGGCTCAAGGACGTGGTGCTCTACGTGTCGATGTTCACCATCGGCCATTCGACCACGCTGCTGCTCGGCACTTGGTTCGGTTGGGGCGCCAATTCCTATCTCGTCGATGCGGTGATCGGTCTCTCGGTCGCCTACAAGGGGTTCGAGAACATTGGCGGGTTCAGGAAGCTCGGGATCGCGATCGACACCCGGCTGGCAGTGCTGGTGTTCGGCCTGTGCCACGGCATGGGCCTTGCCACGAAGCTCCAGTCCCTCTCGATGTCTAAGAACGGCCTGCTGACCAATCTGATCGGCTTCAACATCGGGGTCGAGATCGGGCAGGTGATCGTGCTGTTCCTGGTCGTGTCGCTGCTCAATCTCTGGCGCGGCACGCCGAGCTTTCGCAAAGGCGCGCGCTGGGCCAACATCGCGCTGATCGCCGCGGGCTTCACGCTCGCCGCCTGGCAGCTTGAGGGATATTTCGCGTCATGACCGAAGCGCTGCAAGACATCGACTACCCGCACCCGCGGCCGTCGAGGCGCGCGATCCTGACCGGCACCGCGGTGGCGGTGATCGGCGCCGCGCTGCTGGCGGTGTTCGCGGTGCTGCCGGCGGAATACGGGATCGACCCGACCGGGTTCGGCACGGCAACCCGGCTGACCGAGATCGCGCACCCGGCGAACAAATATCTCGCCCGCGGCTTGAAGCGCACCGGGGTATTCACCCCGAGCGACACGCCGCCGGCGCCCGAGCCGGGTGCCAAGGATCACTGGAGTTTCGAGATCGGTCCTTACGAGGGGATCGAGCTCAAATACGTGCTCGAACAAGGCAAGCCGATCACCTTCTTCTGGTCCGCCACCGGCCCGCTCGACTACGACATGCACGCGCATCCGTTCGACGGCGGGACCGAACTGACCGAAAGCTATTCGATCGCGAAGGCCGATCATCTCGGCGGGCGCTACGTCGCGGCCTTTACCGGGATCCACGGCTGGTACTGGCAGAACCGCAGCTTCAACCGGGTCCCGCTGACGCTCGACGCGTCCGGCAAGATGACCGGATCGAAGCTGTTCGGCCCCTTCGGCGAGCAGGATCGCGCGCTTACGCCGCCGCCGGCGAGCTAGTTCAGAACGGCTTGGTGTCGCCGTTCTCGTCGACCTCGTTGCGGTCGTTCTGCGAGCACTGGAATTCGAGCAACTGGCCGTAACGGTCGCGGCCGTAGCGCACGGTGACGTGGAACGGCTCCTCGAGCGCTTCCGGATCGTCGAGCACCATTTCGTCGAGCAGCACGTTCGGATCGGACGGGTCGAGATGGATCCGCTCGGTGATCTTGAGCGAGGCCGAGTGTGGCATCCCGCGCTGGAGATCGAGCGCGTCGTTGATGGCGATGGTTTCCGCCACCAGCGTATCGCCTTCCCAATGCCCGATGCTGTCGCCCATGTAGGTCGGGTCGGGATCGTCCTGGTGGCTGCGCCCGTCGGTCCAGATGGTGCGGGTCTGCATCCAGGCTTCCTGGTTGATCGTGACCCGGCCCGGCGCGAAAATGAATTCGAACGGGTATTGGAAGGTCTGCATGATCACCGGCATCCCGGGCGGGGAGCAGTTCGAGCGGGTCTGCTTGACCACGCCGTCATTGGCCTTCACCTCGGCGACCCACGCCTCGTAGCGCGCCTTGTACTCGCCCTTGAGCTTCGGCAGGCCGTTGCCCGCGTCGCCCGGCCGGAACTGCGCGAACCAGATTCCGCCCCAGTCGGGAAGCTTGTCGAGATCGGCGTAATGCCCCTTCGGATTGGCCGAGCCCTGGCCTTCGGCGACCCCCGCCGGCGGATCGGACTGCGTGACCTTGCCGAGCTGCGCTGTGGCCGGGGATGCCAGGACCAGCGCGAGCGCGCCGAGCGCAAGCCTCACTTCCAATCCCCGAGCGTGGTCCCGTCGGCCAGCTTGGCGGCGAAGAAGCTGCCGCCCTTCGAACCATCGCGCAGCGGGTGGATGCGGATCGTGGCCTTGTCGCCCGGCTTGAACGACGAACGCTTGAAGCCGTCGTTGGCGAGGTTGTTCGGGCTGGTCATCTCGATCGCCCAGCGTTCGGTCTGGCCCTTCACCATGGCATCTACCTGCAGGAACGCATGCGGGTTCTGCCACTTGAACTGCACGATCGTGCCTTGCAGCGTGACGGTCTTCTGCATGTCGAACATCGCATAGGAATGATGCGCGAGCGCGGCCGCGGCCGGCGCGAGAAACGCGGCAGCAAGCGCGAGGCGAATGGAAGTCTTCATCGTCTCTCTCCTCACACCTTCGGCACGTTCACCGGGGTGCCGTCTTTCGGCAGCCCGCTGTCGAGCACCTTGCCGTTGGGCAGCACCACATCGAGGAACAGCCCGCCCGGCTTGCCGTCGCGCAGCGGATTGATCCGCACCGTGACCTTGTCCCCACCCTTGATCGAGGTCCGCAGCCAGCCTTGGCGCTTGAGGTTGTTCGGGCTGTTGAGCTCGATCGACCAGTGCTGAATCTTCCCCCCGCTCGGCACGTCGATCTCGAGGAACGAATGCGGGTTGGTCCACTGGAACTCGGTGACCGTGCCCTTGAGCGTCATCACCTTCTTCTGGTCGAACATCGCGAAGCTGTGATGTGCCAGCGCAGGCGCTAGGGGTACGGCGAGCAACAGGGCGCCTGCGACAAGTTTCCTATTCACCCTTGGTCTCCTCGGCGTCGGCCGCGGTGGTACCGCGCTCGTCGGCTGCCTGCTTGCCCAGATTGGTGCCGGGCAGGTTCTCGTTATACTGCAGGATGCAGTGGCTCTCGTTGATGTCGGTGTGGTCCGCCCGGACGTAGCGCTTGGTGTTCTTCCACTCGCCGTCCCAGTTCTGCGGATCGGTCATCGTATATTCGACCTCCATCGTCTGGCCGCCATCGACCAGCCGTATCCGCTCGACGATCTGGAAATCGTCCGAGATCGGCAGCCCCATGTCGATCCAGTGATTGTCGGTCTCGAAATACTTCGTCGTGACGACCAGCGTGTCGCCCTCCCAGTGCCCGATGCTCTCGCCGTTGTAGCTCGGCACCACCAGGTCCGGATCGGAGAAGTCGCGCCCGTCGAGATAGATCGTGCGAACCGCATTGTTGAACCCCGAGATCATGTAGATCGCGGTCGGCAGCTGGATGAACGCGTGGGGCCAGACCCGCGTCATGATCATCGGCATCCCCGGCGGATAGCACTGGCCGATGCTGTCGCGGTAGGTCTGGCCCTTGGCCATAGCGGCCGCCGCATCGTCCATCGCCTTCTGCGCCTCGGCATGGAAATGCGGATAGGGCGGGCCGAACAGGAATTTCATGAAGCCTTCGCGCAGATCGACGAACCAGGTCCCGGTCAGGTCGAACGGCGGCGCAGGACGCGGCTTCTTGAGGTTCTCCGGCGCCAGCGCGCCCAGATAGCCGGGATGCTGGGGGATCATCTTCTGGAACTGTTCGTCCGGAATCGGTCCGCCGCGCGGCGCGGTCTGCGCCACGGCAGGAGCGGCAGCACATACGGCAAGCAGCGCGCCCGTCAGGGCGTTGGCGCGATGGCCCATTCAAACTCTCCCAGCGGGTACCCCCGGGTGTTCTCCCCGGAGTGTTGCCGACGCTTGCCAGAGAAGGCCGGACCAAATCAACCGGGTTTTTGAAAAATCATCGATCGAGTGCCGATCGGCCTTGCCGGCCCAAACAAAAAGGGCGGCCACCGAAGTGACCGCCCCGCTTGTTCGGTAGTGGAACCAACCTTACACGTTGGTGCCCTTGCCGGTCGCGCGCCAGCTGTCGGCATAGGCCGTGCGGGCGACGTTCGAGTATGGAACCGGCGAGATGACCGCCTTGATCTCGGTCTGGACGTGCGGCTCGACGGTCGGCTTCGAGGTGCCGCCGTTGGGCTCGCCCCACACCAGCTTCACTTCCTTGCCGAATTCGACTTCGGCCGGATCGATCATCGCGAGGGTGAGCATCTTGCCTTCGTTCGACGAGTAGCCGACCCAGGTCGAGACGCCGATCGACTTGCCGTCGACCGTCTTCACTTCGTCGAACGGGTGCATCGAGTACACCGCGCTCGGGAATTCGAAGTACTTCGCGCGGTCGCCTTCGGCGTAGAGCGACGAGAGCACGCGCAGCATGTCTTCGTCGTCGAGCGCCAGGGTGACCTTCTGCTTGTGGGTCTGCGTCGCCATCTTTTCGAGAGCTTCCTTGCCCACGAAGTCATGGTCGAACTTGACGATGTGGCCATAGCCGATGTCCCACGGCGTGAGGTAGTAGCCCTCGATGCTGTCGGGCACGTATGAACCGCCGATCGAGCACTTGCCGGCATAGGAGTCGGCACCGGCCCAGGCGCGGAAATCCTTCATCATCTGGCTGTCGCCGGTGAAGGTCGCGGGCAGCGGCGAAGGGAGCCAGCCCGATTCCAGCGTGTTCGACGAATAGGCGCGGCCGCCGACCAGGGTCAGGCCGTCGTTCTTGCCCGCCTCGACCAGCGCCGAGTGCACCGCCTTGTAGTCTTCCCACGGACCGAACAGCTCGTAGCCCGGCTGGCCGGCCATGCCGTGGCGGAGCGCGATCACGTCCTTACCGGCGATGGTGATGTGCGCCATATTGAAGAACTTGAGGTCCGGCGGGGTCTCGCCCAGGGCGATGCCGAGGATCTTCATCGCGTTCGGGCCCTGGAGCTGGAAGCGATAGTTCTTGCGCACGCCGTCGGTGCGCAGCGCGGTGCGCTCGTCGCGCTCGACGGTGACGTCCCACTTGCTGCCGTCCGGCTTCGGGTACTGGGCGTGGAATTCGACCCATTCGATCGCTGGGACGCGGCCGACCAGGCTGAATTCGTTCTCGGCCAGATAGAACAGGATCACGTCGCCGATCACGTAGCCGTCCGGGGTCACCGGAACGAACTGCTTGGCCTTGTTGACCTGGAAGCCCTTGAAGCTGTTGATCGCGAGGTATTCGAGCAGCGCGAAGGCATCGGGGCCGCGCACGTAGAGCTCGACCATGTGGTAGCTCTGGTTGAACAGAACCGCGCTCTTGGCCCAGGCGCGCTGTTCGTTGCGCCAGTTCGAATATTCCGCCGGAACGCCCGGATAGGGGTTCGGGCCGGCCTGCTGGTTGCGGAGGAAGTCGACGACGCTGCCGACCGAATCCAGCTTCTGCTGAAGCGTTTCACTCATGGTACTGCCTCTCCTTGGGAAAAAGCGGGTGGGTTAACAAAGCTACGAAATTATTCTGCGGCCGGCCGCGCCAGCCATTGTGCGATGATCGCATTCACCGCCTCCGGCGCTTCGGGCATGATCATGTGCCCGGCGCCGGGAACGACGGTAAGTTCGGAATCGGGAATGGCTGCGGCGATGGCTTCATGCTGCGGCACCGGGCTCCAGGAATCCTCGCTGCCGGTCATCACCAGAGTCGGGCAAGCGATAGTCGGCAGCAAGCTCTCCTGCTCGGGCCGGCCGAGCAGGGCCTTGATCTGCGCCTTGAACACATCGGTGCCGGCCCGGCGGCACATCGCGCGCATCGGTTCCATCAGCGCTTCCTCGCTGCGGCGCGCGGGTGCGACCATCGGCGGAAGCCAGGCTTCGATCAGCGCCTCGATTCCTTCGTTCGCGGCGATGTCGAGCAGCACTTGGCGCTTCTCGGGCTCGCCGGGACGGACCGAATGCGCGCCGGTGCTCGAAATCGCGAGTCGCCGCACGCGGTGCGGCGCCAGACGAAAGACCTCCAGTGCGACCCGCCCGCCCATCGAATGGCCGAACAGGTCGAAGCGCTCGGGAGCCTGTTCCAGCGCGATCCGCGCCATCGCCTCCAGCGAATCCGCCAGACCGTAGCCGTCGATCGCCTTGCTGTCCGCAAACGCAGCCGTCTGCGCGGCATAAATGCCGGCATCGCAGATCAGGCCTGGCAGCAGGAGCAGCATCCGGTCCCAACTCTAGTTCTTCGTGAACGTGAATATTTCATCTATACGAAGAAAAGCGAGTCTGCTAGTGCCTTTCTTGCAAACCGCGCAGGCTGCGCTAAGCGGGCGCGCGACACCACCTTGCCAAGGCGAATCCGTGAAGATTCGTCCCTGATTTGGGAGCCTCGAAGCATGTCCTACGCCGCCATCCATCCCGACTGGGAGAAGCCCCGCACCAATATGGTCGACGGCTATTCGCTCGAAATGACGGCGAAGGAGACCGAAGGCCTCAAGGAAGCCGCGGCGCTGATCCGCCCCGGCACCCAGATCGCGGTGACTTTCCTGCCGGGTGAGGAAATGGAGCAGCGCGTCGAGGCCGCCGTGCTCGTGCGCGAACTGGGCTTCGAGCCGATCGTCCATCTTTCGGCCCGCCGGATCACTTCGGAGGCCGAGCTCGACAAATATCTCGGCGACATCACCACCAAGGCGGGCGTGAAGCGCGTCTTCATCATCGCCGGCGATCCGCCCGAGCCGGAAGGCCCCTATTCGACCTCGCTCGACATCATCGAGACCGGCCTGCTCGAGAAGCACGGGATCGAGATCGTCGGCATCGGCGGGCACCCGGAAGGCCACCCGAACAACACCCCGGCCGAGCTGTGGGACTGGATGGAGCGCAAGCTCGCCGCGATCCGCGCGCGCGGCATGACCCCGCTGGTCGTCACCCAGTTCGCCTTCGACGACGATGCGATCGTCGCCTGGGTCAAGGAAATGCGCGCGCGCGGGATCGACGTGCCGGTGCGCCTCGGCGTTCCCGGCCCGGCCGGGATCAAGCGCCTGCTCGGCTTCGCCAAGCGCTGCGGCGTCGGCGCCTCGGCCAGCGTGATGAAGAAGTACGGCATTTCGCTGACCAACCTGATCGGCAGCGCCGGCCCCGACAAGCTGGTCAAGTCGCTCGAAAAGGGTCTGGGCGAAGACACCGGTCGGGTTCGCCTGCACTTCTATCCCTTCGGCGCGCTGACCCCGTCGGCCGAATGGATCAACGGCTACGCCGCGAAGAACTGAAGGCAGCTGAACCGATGGCCGACATTATCGACGGGCGCATCGTCGCCCGCAAGCTCGATGCCGAAACCAAGGCCCAGGTCGATGCGATGGTCGCGGCGGGTGCGCCCCGCCCCGGCCTCGCGGTGATCCTGGTCGGACACGATCCGGCGAGCGAGGTCTATGTCGGCCGCAAGCTCAAGAAATCCAACGAGGTCGGCATCCGCAGCTTCGAGCACCGGTTGCCCGAAGACACCTCGCAGGAAGACGTGCTGGCGCTGATCGCGCAGCTCAATGCCGATCCCGAAGTCCACGGCATCCTGTGCCAGGTGCCGCTGCCCAAGCATATCGACACCGGGGTCGTGCTGCGCTCGATCATCCCGTCCAAGGACGTCGACGGCTTCCATCCGGTCAATGTCGGGCGCCTCTCGACCGGCACCGGCGGGATCGTGCCCTGCACGCCGTTCGGCGTGATGAAGCTGCTCGACACGGTGTTCGACGACCTCACCGGGCTCGACTGCGTGGTGATCGGCAAGTCCAACATCGTCGGCAAGCCGATCGCGATGCTGCTGCTCGAGCGCGAGGCGACCGTTACCGTCACCCATATCGAGACCAAGAACCTGCCCGATATCGCCCGCAAGGCCGACATCATCATCGCCGCCGCCGGCGCGCCGGAGCTGGTCAAGGGCTATTGGGTGAAGCCCGGCGCGGTGATCATCGACGTCGGCATCACCCGGCTGAAGAACGAGGACGGCTCGACCCGCCTGGTCGGCGACGTGGCGTTCGACGAGGTGCAGCACGCCCGCGCGGTCACCCCGGTACCGGGCGGCGTCGGCCCGATGACGATCTCCTGCCTGCTCGCCAACACCGTACAGGCGGCGCAGGAACAGCTAGCCGGCAGGAGCGGCGACGGATCCGACATCGACTTCGCCGACCTGCCGGACCGTTCGATGATCTTCGCCGAGGGCGGCAAGTAGCCGGTTCTGCGCCGCGGGTCGGATTCAGAACCACCCGATCCGCTTGAACTGCCAGAACAGCCCGGCGCAGATCGCCGCGATCACCGTCAGCACGGCATAATAGCCGTATTCCCAGCGCAGTTCGGGCATGTACTGGAAGTTCATTCCGTAGATCCCGGCAATCGCGGTCGGTACGCCGAGGATCGCGGCCCAGGCCGCCAGTTGCCGGGTGATCGTGCCCTGCCGGTTCTGTTCGAGCAGGCTGGCCACTTCGACGATGCTCCCCAGCGTATCGTTCAGCGCCCGCCCGCGGCCGAGGCTGTGGCGGACGTGATCGTAGATGTCGCTGAAATAGGGTTTTGCGCGCGCGTCGATCGCCGGGAGGTCCGCCGAGGCAAGCTTGCCCGCCACCTCCTCCATATGGCCGACATTGCTTTCGAACCGCCGCAACCTTCGGCGCAGGCGGAAGATCCGGCGGATCCGCGCCTGGTCGGGAAAGCCGGCAATCGCGCCTTCCTCCATCTCCTCCACCGCCTGGTCGAGCGCATCGAGTAGCGGCGTATAGGCATCGACGAGATAGTCGAGCAGCCCGTGCAGGACCACGTCGGGGCCTTCGGAAAGCTTCGCCGGCCGGCCTTCGAGATGGCGGCGCAGGGCGGCATGCCCTCGGTCGCTTCCCTCGCGCACGGTGATGATGAAATTGGTCGAGAGAAAGATCGCGGTCTGGCCGTAGACGATCTGCTCCTTGCCATCGAGCGCGGCGGTGGTCGCAAGCACGAACAGCTGCTTGCCGAAGGCCTCGGCCTTGGCGCCCTGGCCCTGCGTCAGCGCGTCCTCGACCGCGAGCGGATGGAGGTCGTAGCGGCGCTGGAGCAATTCGAGCTCATCCGGCGTCGGCTCGGCCACCCCGATCCAGTCGAACTCGCCCTTGCGGGAGGGGAGGGTACAGGTGGCGAGGTCGAGCCGGTCGTCTACCACCTTCCCCGCTGCATAGCGCCTTGCCGCGACAATCGTCATGCGCCACCATCTGGCAGAGCCGGAAGGCACTGGCAATCGCGCGACCGAAGGCGCATGAACTTACACAAATGTAAGCGATGAGAGGGATGCGAAGGGATGGATGCCAATCCTGACGTGCTGATCGTGGGAGCGGGGATTTCCGGGATCTCGATGGCCGCGCATATGAAGATGGTTTCGCCCGGCCGCAGTTTCGCGATCGCCGAGCGGCGCCACAATCTTGGCGGGACCTGGGACCTGTTCAGATATCCCGGGATCCGCTCGGACAGCGACATGCACAGCTTCGGCTTCCGCTTCGAGCCTTGGATAGACGAACAGTCGATCGCGGACGGGAAGAACATCCTCGCCTATCTGAACCGCGTTGTCGACGAACGCGGGATTCGCGAGCACATCGCCTTCGGGCACAAGGTGGTGAGCGCCAACTTCAGCACGGCGCAGGCGCGCTGGCAGGTCGAGCTGGAAGACGCAGCGGGCAAACGGCACCGGATGAACCCGCGCTTCCTCTACCTCGGCTCGGGCTATTACGATTACGACGATCCCTATGACGCACTTTTCGTCGGCAAGGGCGAGTTCGAGGGCACCATCGTGCACCCGCAATTCTGGCCCGAGGCGCTCGACTACAAGGGCAAGAAGGTGGTGATCATCGGTTCTGGCGCGACCGCGGTAACGATCCTGCCGGCGATGGCGAAAGACGCGGCCCATGTGACCATGCTCCAGCGCACGCCCACGTGGATGGGCGCGCGACCGCAAAAGGACGCGATCGCCAACTTCCTGCGCAAGGTGCTGCCGGAGAAGCTCGCCTATAAAGTCACCCGCTTCAAGAACATCCGGATGCACAATTTCATCTTCAAGCGTGCGCGCGCCAAACCCGAAAAGGTCGCCGCCTTCCTCACCCGCCAGACGCAAAAGGCGCTAGGTCCGGCATGGAGCGAGAAGGATTTCGTGCCGCCCTACAACCCGTGGGAACAGCGCCTGTGCCTGGTACCCGATGGGGACCTGTTCGAGGCGGTAAAGGCGGGCAAGGCCTCGGTCGTCACCGACACGATCGAGCGCTTCGACGCAAGCGGGATCCAATTGACCTCCGGCGGGCATCTCGACGCCGACATCATCGTCACCGCGACCGGCCTGACCCTGACGATGGGCGGCAAGATCGCGCTTACGCTCGACGGCAAGCCGATCGATTTCGCCGAGCACTGGTTCTACCGCGGCTGCATGTTCTCGAACGTGCCCAACTTCGCGGTGGTGTTCGGCTATCTCAATGCGAGTTGGACGCTGCGCGCGGACAACACCGCGAACTATGTTTGCGAAGTGCTCAACCGGATGCAGGCGCTCGGTGCCGAAATCGCGGTCCCCGCCCTGCCCGAGGATCACGGCATGGCCGAGGATAACCCCTATGCCTTCTCCTCGGGCTATCTCGAGCGCGCGCGGCACCTGATGCCCAAGAGCGCAGCCAGTCTGCCGTGGCGCCACAACATGGACTACCTGGCCGACGTGAAGGACTTCCGCGAGCGGCCGGTCGATGACGGGGTGCTGAGTTTCGAGAAGGCCGGCGGGGAGATGGCACGCGCGGCGGAATAGGGTCTGCTCCCCTCCGTCATCCCGGCAAAGACCGGGGATTTCGGGCAGATTCAAGTCGAACACGATCCCGGCCTTCGCTGGGATGATGATTTAGGCTAGGCCGTCAGGCATGCCTGCGACCGAACGAATCTTCACCGCCGCCCTGATCGTGATCGGCGACGAAATCCTCTCCGGCCGCACGCATGACAAGAACATCGCCCAGGTAGCGAGCTGGCTACAGGTCCAGAACATCCGGCTGAAGGAAGTGCGGGTGGTCGCCGACGACCCGCCCGCGATCGTCGCTGCGGTGAACGCGCTGCGCGCCACGAACGATTATCTGTTCACCACCGGCGGGATCGGCCCGACCCATGACGACATCACGGTCGATGCGGTGGCTACGGCGCTCGGCGTGGCGGTCGTCGTCCACCCGGAAGCGCGCGCGATCCTGGAGGCCTATTACGCGACGCGCGGCGGGCTCAACGATGCGCGCCTGCGGATGGCGCGCGTGCCCGAAGGCGCCGATCTGATCCCCAACCGCATGTCGGGCGCGCCGGGGATCAAGTTCGGCAACATTTTCCTGATGGCCGGCGTCCCGACCATCGCCGCGCAGATGCTCGATGCGCTGACCGGCACGCTCGAAGGCGGCGCCCCGTTGCTCAGCGAAACGGTCGGTTGCTGGGTCGCGGAAAGCGAGGTCGCCGACCTGCTGCGCGAGGTCGAGAAGGCGCACCCCGGCTGTCAGATCGGCAGCTATCCGTTCTTTCGCGAAGGACGGACGGGGGCGAACTTCGTGATCCGCTCGACCGACGCCGAGGCGCTGGCTTCCTGCCTCGCTGCGCTCGGCAACGGGCTGCACGCGATGGGCAAGGACTTCGCTTCGGGAGGAATCTAGTGCGGCCTGCGGCGGCGATCCTGCCGGCACTTTTGCTCGCAGGCTGCACGACCACGCTCGAACGGCTCGAGGCGGCGCTTGCCGCGCAGGACAGCGCGACCGCCACGCTCGAAGCCCGGTGCGGTGCCAAGATCTCCGCGACCGCCGCCGGCGGACCGGACCTGCCCGCGACTGCTGCCGATCGCGCGCTGCTGGAAGTGGCCGCAGGGGAGCCGCTCCGCTATCGCCACGTCCGGCTGAGCTGCAAGGGCACGGTGTTGTCCGAGGCATACAACTGGTACGTTCCGGCGCGGCTGACCGAAGAGATGAACCGCCGACTCGACACCACCGACACACCGTTCGGCAAGGTCGTCGCGCCGCTCGGCTTCGTTCGAGAGCGCATCGCCGCCAGTGATGTCTCGGCGTGCCCCGGCGGGACGGTCTTGCGGCACAAGGGACTGCTCCGGCTGTCCGATGGCCGGCCGATCAGCCTCGTGATCGAGTGTTACACTCGCGCCAACCTGCACTGAAAGACCGGTATTCGTTGCAAAATTGCGTCTGCCCCGGTGCGATTTGCCGGCGTGCGGCAAATCGTCATTGACATTTCTAACGTTCGTTACCTTAACTGACGTTAATTTAACGACCGTTATAGTAACGGTCGCACAGGGAGATTGGAAATGTCCGCCAGGCTTTCGCCGCGTGCGCTGCGCATGGGCGCCGCTCACATCGCCGTCGCTACCTCGCTGCTGTTCGGCAGCGCCGCTTTCGCCCAGGACGATGCGGCCACGAATGCCGATGATTCCGGCATCCACGAGATCGTCGTCACCGCCCAGTTCAAGAGCCAGGACGTGCAGACCGCCCCGCTCGCGATCACCGCGGTCGATGCGCAGACGATGGAGGCCCGCAGCCAGACCAACGTGCAGGACGTCGCGCAGCGCGCGCCCAGCGTCAGCTTCTCGGCCGGCGGCCAGGGCGGCGGCGCCCAGACCGCGGCGGTGAACATCCGCGGCATCGGTCAGAGCGACTTCCAGTTCCCCAACGAGCCTGGCGTCGGCATCTACATCGACGACGTCTATTACGGCATCTCCTTCGGCACTGCCTTCGACCTGGTCGACCTCGACCGCGTGGAAATCCTGCGCGGCCCGCAGGGCACGCTGTCGGGCAAGAATTCGATCGGCGGCTCGATCAAGCTGTTCAGCCGGAAGCCCGACGACAATCCCGACGCCTACGCCGAACTCACCGCCGGATCGTTCGACCGGATCGGGGTCAAGGCCGCGACCAACGTCACCATCGTACCCGACAAGCTCTATGTCCGCCTGACCGGCATCGGCAAATATGTCGACGGTTACGTCAAGCGGCTCGACTACGAATGCGTCACCGGCAATCCCGCGCCGGGCGGCACCTTCGCGACCAGCGACGACAAGTGCGTGATCGGCACCGAAGGCGGGCAGAAGGTCCTGGCCGGCCGCGCCGCGGTGCGCTGGATCGTCAACGACCGGATCGAGGACAATCTGATCGCCGACGTCACCCGCGACCGGTCGGAAGCCTCGCCAGCCAAGGCGATCTACCTGCCGGCCGCCGCGACCGGCGGCGTCGACTACCTGACCGGCCCGCACGATTACACGAACTATTCGACCTACACCGGCTATCCGGGCACCGACCAGCAGTACACGCTTGCGGCGATCAGCTATCTCAACAGCTGGGGCGTCTCGAACAATCTTGCGATCGACCTGACCGACGACCTCAAGCTGACCTCGATCACCGCCTTCCGCCATGCCGACGGGCAGAGCGCATGGGACGGCGACAACAGCCCGGTGAACCTGGCGAACAACTGGAGCACCTTCGACCACGACCAGTTCACGCAGGAACTGCGCCTCTCGGCCTCGGTCGGAGACACCGCCGACATCACCGTGGGCGGCTATTACTATGACGCGCACAGCCATGTCGGCGGACGGGTGAACGTGGGCGTGGCCGGCCTCGACTTCGTCTCCAACGATCCGTTCGACCAGACCTCGAAGTCGCTCTTCGCGCATGGCGTGCTGCACGTGACCGACCGCTTCAACCTGACCGGCGGGGTGCGCTACACCAAGGAATCGAAGACCTACACCTTCAGCCGCACCAGCCCGATCGCGGGCGTGCCGACCGACTTCCGCGTCGCCGCGCTCGACGGGGTCGAGGCCGGCTTCAAGGGCGACCGCGTCGACTGGCGCGTCGCCGCCGACTACGAGGTGGTGGACGACGTGCGCCTCTACGGCCAGGTCTCGACCGGGTTCAAGGGCGGCGGTGTGAACCCGCGGCCCTATTACGTCGATCAGGTCGTGCCTTATGGCCAGGAAACCGCGACCTCCTACGAAGCGGGCATCAAGACCATGCTGTTCGATCGCAAGCTGCGGCTGAACGGCGCCTATTACCACACCGATTACAAGAACTATCAGGGCCTCGTGAGCATCTGCCACGATATCACGCCCGAGTATCTGTGGAACACGCCGGGCGACCTGTGCTCGGCCACCCGCAATGTCGGCGATGCCAAGATCGACGGTTTCGAGGCCGAGTTCGAGGCCCAGCCGGTGAAGGGCCTGTCGATCGACGGCTCGGTCAGCTATACCGATTTCCGCTTCACCAAGTCGCTGCTCGACGGCAGCGGGATCGTTCCGGGCGTGACCGAGGCGCCGTTCGTGCCGAAGTGGAAATATGCGGTCGGCGCGCAATACGAGATCGGCCTTGGCGAGAAGGTCGGCACGCTGACTCCGCGCCTCGACTGGACCTGGCAGTCCTCGATGCAGAGCAATATTCCGAACAATGTCACGGGCTATCTGCTCGGCGAGGTCGAGGCCCGCGGCCTGCTCAACGCCCGGCTGACCTATCGCTCGCCCGACGACGGTTGGGAACTCTCGGTCGCGGCGACCAACCTGACCGACAAGTTCTATTACGTGAACAAGTATGACCGCGTGGTGCAGTCGGGCAATGCCTACGGCATGCCGGGTCGCCCGCGCGAGATCATCGTCTCGGTCAAGCGCAACTTCTGACTTCTCCCATCGAGGGTTCCGGCAATGCCGCGGCCCCGATGGACTCACCGACTGGGGCCGGGGGAGCGATCCTCCGGCCCCGCTTTTTACGGACAGCCGCGCCGCTGCAGGCATCTCGCACACAAACAAAAAGGCCGGGGGATCGCTCCCCCGGCCCTTTTCATTGAGCTGTCGCGGCGAAAATTACGCGCCGGCGATTTCCGTGGTGTCGATCTTCAGGCCCGGGCCCATGGTCGAGGTCACAGAGATCTTGCGGACATACTTGCCCTTGGAACCCGACGGCTTGGCCTTGACGATCGCATCGACGAAGGCGTCGAAGTTGATCTTCAGCGCCTCGTCCGAGAACGACAGCTTGCCGATGCCCGAGTGGATGATGCCGGCCTTCTCGACGCGGAATTCGACCTGGCCGCCCTTGGCGTCCTTGACCGCCTGGGCCACGTCCATCGTGACCGTGCCGAGCTTCGGGTTGGGCATCAGGCCCTTGGGGCCCAGCACCTTGCCGAGGCGGCCGACCACGCCCATCATGTCGGGCGTGGCGATCACGCGGTCATAATCCAGATTGCCGGCCTGCATGTCTTCGAGCAGGTCGTCGGCGCCGACCTTGTCGGCACCGGCGGCCAGCGCTTCGGCAGCCTTGGCGTCCTTCGCGAACACCGCAACGCGCATGTCCTTGCCGGTGCCCGAGGGCAGCGAGACCATGCCGCGGACCATCTGGTCGGCATGGCGCGGATCGACGCCGAGGTTCATCGCGACTTCGACCGTCTCGTCGAACTTCTTGCTCGATACTTCGCGGAGCGTCTTGAGCGCCTCGTTGAAGTCATACAGCTTCTCGGCGTCGAGCTGCGCGGTGAGCGACTTCTGCTTCTTGGTGATCTTCGCCATGTGCTTAGCCCTCCACAACCTGCAGGCCCATCGAACGGGCGGAGCCTTCGATGATCTTGGTCGCCTGATCGATGTCGTTGGCGTTGAGATCGGCCATCTTGGTCTGGGCGATCTCGGCGAGCTGCGAACGCTTGATCGTTCCGGCGGAAACCTTGCCCGGCTCCTTCGAGCCCGACTTGAGGTTCGCGGCCTTCTTGATCAGGAAGCTCGCCGGCGGCGTCTTCGTGACGAAGGTGAACGAACGGTCCGCATAGACGGTGATCACGGTCGGGATCGGCATGCCCTTTTCGAGCTCGCCGGTCGATGCGTTGAACGCCTTGCAGAATTCCATGATGTTGACGCCGCGCTGACCCAGCGCCGGGCCGATCGGCGGCGACGGAGTGGCGGAGCCCGCGGGCACCTGGAGCTTGATATAGCCCTCGATCTTCTTGGCCATGGCTGGCCTCCTTTCTCACTGTCGGGCGCGCCTTTCGGCAGGCCCTCATGGTAAGCGGTCGAACGGCAGTTATCGGCTGCCTCCCGCACGGTTTCCCTGGCCGTGGCCGGGGAAGTGGCGCCGTTAGTCCGGCAATGGCCGAAATGCAAGGGAAAGCGAAGCCGACGCGCTTCCTTGTGGCAATGCCGTGCGCACCGCGATAGGTGGGCCGCGCGCAGTCCCGCAACCCAGGCAGAGCCATGGCCCGCAAATATTCGAAACACGGCCCTTACGACGACCCGCAGGAGGAACAGGCCGCCACCCCGCCGCCCGATTGCTGGCTGTGCGGCCGGCCGACCGGCACGACCTTGGTGTGGCACCATCCCGTCCCGAAGAGCCGCGGCGGGCGGGATGTTGTGCCGATGCATCCGATCTGCCAGCAAACGCTGGTCGCCAACTTCACCAATTCCGAACTGCAGCGCCACGGCATGGATGTGGAAGGCCTGCTGGCCAATCCAGACATCCGCAAGTTCGTCGACTGGGTCGCGAAGAAGGATCCCGACTTCACCGCAGCGACGAGCAAGAAACAGCGCTGAGCCCGGCATGCCGACAGGGGCGCAGGAGCCAGCCCGAGCTTCCCCTTTTGCAAGCGGCTTGATACCGTTGCGGCAAAGGGGGCCCTGTTCGATGGACCAGACAATCGCAAGTATCGCGGCAAAGGCCAAGGAACTGGTGGCGAGCAATCTCACCGCCCTGCTTGAGAGCGCAACCCAACCCGACAAGATGCTGCGGCTGTTGCGCACCGAGATCGAGGAATCGGTGATCGCGCTGCAGGACACGCTGACCAAGGCCAACCGCCGCTATGGCCGGCTGGAAGGCGAATTGCCGGCGCTGGAAGCGGCGGTGAAGGACTGGACCGCCAAGGCGCGGTTGGCGCTGGACAAAGGGCGAGAGGATCTCGCCCGCGGCGCGCTGCAGGCGCGCGAGGCGGCGCAGGTCGAACTCGACGGAGCTGGCGCGCGGCTGACCGCGCTGCGCGATGAAGCCGCAGCGGCGGCGGAAGCGATCAGGGGGCTCGAAGCCAAGCTCTCCGAAATCCGTCGCCAGATCGCCCAGTTTGCCGCGCCGGCGGTAAACGCCGGAGGCCGCGCCGCGGGCGCGATCGCCGAACGGCTTGACCGGATCGGCGAACTCGAACGCCGGGTCGCGCACGGCCTTGGCAACCGGGGAAATCCGTCGGAGGACGAGCTGGTGCGGCAGTTGCGCGCGCTGGAGCAGGGCGACCGGATCGATGCCGAGCTGGAGACGCTCAAGGCGGCACGCAAGAAAAAGAAGGGGTGAGCGCCGGGGCGCCCGTTTCTGACGGGATCTGCACCGCCGAACTCCGTCAATCCGGCTCCTCGATCGCGTCGACGCGATCGGGATAGAAGGCAAGCCGGTCCTTGATCGCGGCGACGGCCGCGTAAGGCGCCTCGTAGGTCCATACCGCATCGGCCGACCGCTGCCCGCTCGCGGGGATGCCAAAATAGGCCGCGTCGCCCTTGTAGGGGCAATAGCTGGCTGTGCCCGACCGCTGCAGCATCTCCATCGCGACGTCCTTTCGCGGGATGTAGTGGACGGGGGGATAGTTCGCCTCGCGCAACGTGAGCGACTCGACCGTGTCGGCAATGATCCTGCCACCCACTTTGACGACAACCCGTTTCGGATTCGGCTCGATGGCGATCGGATGATCCGGGCCGGGGATTCTGACGGTTCTTTCAGGCATGGGGTTTCTCCTCGGTGGACTTGAAATGGGATGGCAGGTGCCGATTGTCACCCGCCGCTGCTTTTTCTGGGGGCAAAGGTCAGAGCGTCGATCCGCCATCGACCGGCAGACTCGCGCCGCTGATTTAGCGCGCTTCAGAGGACGCGAGGAAGGTGATAGCGCCCGCTATGTCGTCGGGCTGCGCGAGCCGCTTCAACGCCTGCATCCCCAGCGCGATCTCGCGCCCGGCGTCGGTCTTGGTGAAGTTCGACATTTCCGTGGCGACCACACCCGGCGCAACCGCGTTCACGCGAATGCCGGGCTGGCCAAGCGCCGCCGCGAAATGGTGACGAGCGTCTCGATCGCACCCTTGGTCGCGGCATAGGCCGAGAGATTGCCGACCGCCTTGCTTGCGGCAAGCGAGGCGGTGAATGTCACGCTCGATCCTTCGCCCGTGCTGGCCGGGCCGGCGGGAAGCCGGGCGCGGACCGGACATCCCGCCCCGTGAGGGGCAGGCGCCTTACTTCGCGAGTTCGACCTGTTCGAAGTCAAGCTCGACCGGGGTCGCGCGGCCGAAGATCGAGACCGAGACCTTGACCTTGTTCTTGTCGAAGTCGAGCTCTTCCACCACGCCGTTGAAGCTGGCGAAGGGGCCGTCGAGCACCTTGACGCTGTCGCCGATCTCGTAATCGACGTGGATCTCGCGCTTGGGCTGGCTCGCCGCTTCCTCGCGCGCGCCGAAATAGCGGGCGGCCTCGCGCTCGGTGATCGGCTGCGGCTTGCCCGAGGAGCCGAGGAAGCCGGTCACCTTGGGTGTGTTCTTGATCAGGTGATAGACGTCGTCGTTGAGGTTCAGCTTGGCGAGCACATAGCCGGGCATGGTCTTGCGCTCGACCTGGACCTTCTTGCCGCGCTTCACCTCGGTGATCTGCTCCGAGGGAACCTCGACCTGCTCGACCCCTTCGGACAGGCCCATGCGCTCGGCCTCGGCGATGATCGAATCGCGGACCTTGTTCTCGAAGCCGGAATAGGCGTGAATGATGTACCAGCGGGCCATGGTGTGATTTTCCGTTTCCTCGGGGACGCGTCAGGCGAGCGACAGCAGCTTCTGCACGACCCAGCCGAACAGCGAATCGACGCCGAGGAAAAACACCGACAGGATCACCATCATGATCGCGACGAAGATCGCCGTGGTCGTGGTTTCCTGCCGCGTCGGCCACACGACCTTGCGGGCTTCCGCCTGCACCTGGCGCACGAATTCGCCCGGATTGATCTTGGCCATTTTTCCCTCGCCTTTCGTCACACGGGTTCGGCAATGAATTCTCTTGTCGCTTCCGCCACGGGATCGTCGCCGCCCCGGTCTGTCTGACCGGGAGGGGCGAGGAATTTCCGATGTCGGAAGCCGGGCCGCATTTAGCGACGGCGCGCGACTATGGCAAGGGGCGCGCGAACCGGGCCGGAAGCGTGGCCGAACCCGGAGGGCAAATCAACGCTGGCCGAACAGTCGCGAGAGAAGGCCAGGCTGCTCCATGGGGAGGATCTTGCCGTGGGCCGCCCGGCGCATGTTGGCATCGAGCGGCGGTCGGGGCGAGGTCCAGCGATCGGGACGACTGCTGCGGTAGCTGAGACTGCTCATGCGAAACTCCCTTCTGCTGTCGTTTCATCGTTCTCAATGCACGACTCGTCGGAAGGTTCCTGCACCCAAGGCGGTGAACGAAGGGTGTACGCCGCGTTCGGGCGGCGTTTGGAAAAGGCGGATTTTCGGAAAAGGCCTGGCAGGAGCGGAGGGACTCGAACCCACGGCCCTCGGTTTTGGAGACCGATGCTCTACCAACTGAGCTACGCTCCTGCAGGCGACCGCGCCTCTATCCGCGAAGTTCCGCCATAGCAAGCCCGGGCAACGCGGAAGACAAGAGTCATTCCCGCTTCAGCCTGTCGCTGGTAGATTGCACCCATGCATGGATCGCATCCCAAGATCATTCCGGCGGATACTCTGCTGCTTGCCTATCGCAGCGGAATCTTCCCGATGGCGGACAGCCGGGACGATCCGGACGTGTTCTGGGTCGAACCCCGGCTGCGCGCGATCATGCCGCTCGACGGGTTCCATTGCTCGCGCTCGCTCGCCAAGCTGATCCGGCAGGACCGATTCCGCGTGACCGTGAACCACGCGTTCGACGAGGTGCTGGCGGCCTGCGCCGCGCCGCGCGCCGGGCGGCCGGAGAGCTGGATCAGCGAGCGCATCGCCGCGAGCTACCGCGTGCTGCACCTGGCGGGCCATGCCCACTCCGTCGAATGCTGGCACGCCGGCGATGACGGGAATTGGACGCTCGCCGGGGGGCTTTACGGCGTGAGCTTCGATCGGGTGTTCTGCGGCGAGAGCATGTTCAGCCGCACCCGCGATGCCTCGAAGGTCGCGCTCGCGTGGCTGGTGGTGCTGATGCGGCGCGCGGGCGCCGAATTGCTCGACTGCCAGTTCCTGACCGAACACCTCGCGTCGCTCGGCGCGGTCGAGATCAGCCAGCAGCACTATCTCGAGCTGCTCGCCAAGGCGGTGCGCAAGGGCCCCGAAGCGGACCTTCCCGCAGCCTACGCCGGATTGCTGGCAGAAGCCGCAGGGGTCGGCGCGGGCGAGGACGCGGCGGCGGAGGGCGCCTTGGCCGGCTTGCCGCTGGCGGCGGGAAGCGGTTCCTCATCGCCGGGGAAGCTCATCGCGCAATCCTTGACCCACACATCGTAGATCGGATGCTCGACCACGTTCAGCGACGGCGAGTTCTTGAACAGCCAGCCCGAGAACACCCGCTTCCAGGTCGGAGTAGCACCGGGCTGGGATCGCTGCGCCACGATCACCTGGACAAAGGCGCCGGTCTCCGGCGGCAATTCCCACGGCGGGGTCCGCTCGCAGGTCGCCAGCCGCACGACCACGTCGCCCACGCGCTTGGTCTCGCCCGGCTTGATCTTGATGTCCTGGGTCAGATTGTTGCGCTTGTTGAGCAGGCCGAGCGTCGCGACCCGCTGTTCGCGCGGCGTGCCGACCCCTTGATCGGTCCCCTTGGGCGCATTGAACGCGCCGAGACCCTTGGGAACTTCGGTTTCCTGACCTTCCGGCACACCCGAGCCGCCCTTGTTGCAGGCGGCCAGCGCAAGCAGCGCCACGAGCGGAAGGGCAAGCGCCCGGCGCATGGTCAGGCGTCCGGGCTCCACGATTCGTAATCGCCCGTGGCGCGCGCACGGACCCCGCCGCGCTCGAGCGCCCCTGCAGGGCGATAGGCTGCGGCGGTACCGGTGGCGTTGGGCGTGTATTCGACTTCCCAGATCCGCGCCGGCGGCAAATTGCTTTCGGGAACGCCGTCGAACGAGCCGTGCAGCCAGCCGTGCCATTCGGCCGGCACCCGGCTCGCGTCGTTCGCGCCGTTGTAGATCACCCAGCGGCGTTCGCGCCCGTCGACGTGCTTGGGCTGCTTGGCGCGGTAATAGCGATTGCCCTGCGCATCGGTGCCGACGAGTTCGCCCTTGAGCGAACTGTTGAGCAGTGTGCCGATGGTCGCGCCGTCCCACCAGGTGAAGATCTTGCCGAGGATTCCCATGCGCGCCGCGTTAGCCGCTGTGGCCTATGCTGTGCAAGCCAAAGCCGGCTCTACCATTCGACTTTCGCGCCCGGCCCGATCCCTAGCTCTTCCGCGCGGCCGCCGTTGAGTTCGAGCACCCCCAGCGCGAGCCCGAGCGAGGCGCGCGGATTTTCCGAATAGGGCTCGGCGTTGGCGCTGATGTTGATGATCCGGTGATCGGTGCCGATGAAGATGATGTCGAGCGGGATGACCGTGTTGCGCATCCAGAAGCTCGCGAAATCGGGCGGACGGCGCGGAAAGATCATCCCTTCGTCCGCACCCATGCGCTTGCGGAACATCAGGCCCTTCGCCTGCTCCTCGTCGGTCGCGGCAACCTCGACCTGAAACTGGTGAACCTTGCCGTCCGTGCCGGTGACGGTGAGCGGGATCACCTCCAGCCCCGATTCGGAATGGTGCGCGACCGGCGCGGGGTTCCCGGCGGACGCCTGCTGCGAGGGAGAACACGCAGCGAGCGCGGCCGCCAGCACGAGAAGGAGATGCCGTTTCATGCGCGATAGTCTTCCTCTGCTGAAGCCGCCCATTCCTCGGCGGCCTCGATGCTTGCCGCATCGACCAATTCGCGCACGCTGTCGAGAGCGTGACCCGCACGGAGCATGGCGGCGAACTGCTTTTCGCGTTGCGCGCGATCGGCGACCCCCGGACCGAACGGCCCGAACCGTCGCTTGCGCGCCATCGCCAGCGCCGCCGCCCGTTCGGCCGCCGCGCCGGCGCGCACCGTCTCGCGAATCTCCTCCGCTATGCCCGAGGCCGCGAGCGCCTGTTCGACCCGGCGCGGGCCGTAGCCGCGCCGCAGCAGCCCGCCGCTGCGGGTCCGCGCATAGGCCTCGTCGTCGACGTAGCCGAGGTCCGCGTAGCGCTGCACCAGCGCAGCGACCGCGGGCTCGCCGTCGCCATCCCAGCCGCGTTCGCGCAGCTTGCGCTTCAGATAGGCTTCGAGCTTCGCCGCGCTGGTCGCAAAGCGGGCGACATAGGCGAGCGCGAGCTCGTCCAGCCGCGCGCGGTCGAGCGGCCTTGGCGCGCGCCGCTCTCGTGGATTATGGCCCTGGTCGATCTGCATCGGCCATATTCGTGCCACAGTCCGGATGGATTGGACAATCATGCGTAGGGTGCATTTCGCACAAGGGGAACTTTCATCCTGCGTTCAAGCGCTCCGGCAAATGGCGCGTGGACCAGGACCAAACACGGGTTTCGCAATCTTATGACCGACGCCGCACTGACGCCGACGCCGAACCATTGCGCACTGCCGCGCCGCCGTTCGGACTTCGCTACTTTCACCGAAGCGCTGGACTATGCCGCGCAGGGCGTCAAAGGCTTCAATTTCCACGATCCGCGCGGCACGCTGGTGCGGCCCTATCCGTTCAGCGAATTGCGCGCGGATGCGCTGGAGACCGCCTATCGCCTGATCGCCGCCGGAGTGCAGCCCGGCGACCGGATCGCGCTGATCGCCGAAACCGGTCCGCATTTCGCGGCATTGTTCTGCGGCGCGATCTACGCCGGTGCCTGGCCGGTGCCGCTGCCGCTGCCGACCAGCTTCGGCGGCAAGGATCATTACATCGACCAGATCGGCACGCAGATGGCGAGCGCCGAGCCCAAATATCTGTTCTACCCCGAAGAGATCGAGGGCATGGCGCTGGCTGCCGCCGAAAAGCAGGGCTGCGAAGGCATCGCCTGGGAGAGCTTCGAACAGCGCGAGGCCACACAAGCCCCGCTGCCCGAATTGCAGCCCGACGATATCTGTTTCCTGCAGTACTCCAGCGGATCGACCCGTTTTCCGCACGGTGTGGCGGTCACCCATCGCTCGCTGCTGCACAACCTCGCGGGTCACGGTCACGGGATGCAGATCGGCCCCACCGACCGCTGCATCAGCTGGCTGCCGTGGTATCACGACATGGGCCTGGTCGGCTGCTTCCTCTCGCCGATCGGCAACCAGTTCTCGGTCGATTACCTCAAGACCGAGGATTTCGCCCGCCGCCCGCTTGCCTGGCTCGACCTGATCAGTCGCAATCCGGATACCTCGGTCAGCTTCTCGCCGACCTTCGGCTACGACATCTGCGCGCGTCGCGTCTCGAGCCAGACCAACGTCGCCGAGCGCTTCGACCTCTCGCGCTGGCGCATCGCCGGCAACGGTGCCGACATGATCCGCCCCGACGTGATGCAGAACTTCGTCAACGTCTTCGCCGCCGCGGGCTTCAAGGCGAACGCGTTCCTGCCGAGCTACGGGCTCGCCGAAGCGACCCTGGCGGTGACGCTGATGCCGCCGGGCGAAGGCATCCATGTCGAGCTGGTCGAGGAAGAGCGGCTCTCGGGCACTCCGCGCGATCTCAGCCGCCCCGCGCGCTACCGCGCGATCGTCAATTGCGGCGTACCGCTGCCCGGCTTCGACATCGAAATCCGCGGCGAGGACATGAAGGCCAAGGCCGACCACCAGATCGGCAAGGTGTGGTGCAAGTCGATCAGCGTGATGCAGGGCTATTACCGCGATCCCGAGGCGACCGCCGCCTGCATGGTCCCGAGTGAAGATGGTAACGGGGTCTGGCTCGACACCGGCGACATGGGCTACATGGCAAACGGCTATCTGTTCATCGTCGGACGCGCGAAGGACATGATCATCATCAACGGCAAGAACCACTGGCCCCAGGACATCGAATGGGCGGTGGAGCAATTGCCCGGCTTCAACCACGGCGACATCGCGGCCTTCTCGGTCGAGATGGAGAACGGCGAGGAAGTGCCCGCGGTGCTGGTCCACTGCCGCGTCTCGGACGAGGACAAGCGAGTCGAACTGCGCGAGCAGATCCGCGACAAGGTCCGTTCGGTCACCGGCATGAACTGCGTGGTCGAACTGGTCCCGCCGCGCACCCTGCCCCGCACCAGCTCGGGCAAGCTCAGCCGCGCGAAGGCAAAGAAGCAGTATCTCTCGGGCGAGATCGAGCCTTACAAGCTGGCGGCCTGATCGGCCCCGTACTCTCCGGCATCCCCGCCTTCGCCGGGTACGGTTACAGGGCAGGCGCCGATTTTTCCCCGAACAGCAACACGCCCAGCACCGCCAGCAATGCCAGCGTAGCCACCAGCCACACCAGCGTGCGCACCTTGGGCACGCCGGCCCAGTAGAGCGGCAGGTAGACCACCCGCGCGCCCAGCCACACCCAGCCCGCAAGCGCGGTGAGTCCGTTCGCCTTGCCCGCCAACACAACCCCGAACAAAGCGATCATCGCGATCGGCAGCGTCTCGAGATAGTTGTTCCGCGCCCGCTCAAGCCGCGCGGCGACCGGATTGAGCGGCGGCAGCGCTTCATCGCGTGCGCCCATGTTCCAGGCGGTGCCGTATTGCCTCGTCTTAAGGTTTATCGCGATCATGATGTGCGCCAGCGCCAGCACGGCGGCGAGCCCGAGTATCGTCAGTTCCTGCGGCATCCGTTGGCCCCTATTGATCGATTGCACCCCAGGCGGCGGAAACCCTGCCCGCGCGCCCGCGCCGGGTCTTTACCATCACTCCCGCTTTTTCGAGCGCACTAACCGCATCGTCGAGCTCGTCCCCCGAACCGGTCAGCACGACCGGCGCCTGCACGCGCAGCGCCGCCCATTGAATCAGATCCAGCGCCTGCTGCCCGTCGTCGGTCGGCTTGCCGTCGGCGAAGGCGATGTCGGGAAGGGGGCGCGCCGGTGGCCGCAGTTCGATCCGCCATTGCGGCACGGTCGCGCCGATCCGCCGCTCAAGCTCGCGATAGGCCGCCAGCGTCGCGCCGTCGAGCGGCTTGGCGGTCACCAGCGCGCGGCGGCTGTCGCGATCGATCACAACCTGGCTTTCGTCCACTCCCGCGACCAGCGCGAGGCGCGCGGCAAGCTCTTCCGAGCGCTGCAGATCTGCCGCCGCCTTCTGCGCCTGAGCAGCGGCAAGCTGCGCCTCCTCGGCCGCCTGCGCGCTGGTCCCGACCTTGTACTGGGTGATCGAGACGTCGACCGCGCGGCCCAGTTCGCGCTTGAGGGCCCGGGCGGCGGTCTTTTCGGCATCCGGCCGCAGCAGTGGCGTCAACACTGTCGCGGTGAGCGAGATCGGCTTGGAATCCCATCCGATCTCGATCTGCGACACGCGGGCGCGGCCGTCGAAGGCATCCAGCACGGTGCCCTTCATAACCCGCGAGGCGCGCGCCTCCCAGGCGATCTGGCGCAGCGAGAAGCCGAGCGGAATGGCAAGCGCGAGGAACACGACCACGATCACGAAAGTCTGCAAGTTGGTCTGCCGGTCGGACAGCGAGGTGCTGAAACCGTAGAGCCGTGCCATCACCGCCGCGGTCAGCGCGATCGCGAGCAGATTGGTGACGTAGAGCATCAAAGCTCCCGAAAAAACCGTCCAGTTGAAGGTCGCCAGACCGAAGCCGACCACCGCTAGCGGCGGCATCAACGCGGTCGCGATCGCGACACCCACAATGGTGCCTTCGCGCCCGCGGATCATCGCATAGGCACCCGCAAGGGCGGAAAACAGCGCCACCAGGAGATCGAACAGATTGGGCCGGGTGCGCGCCGCGATCTCGCTGGTGACGGTCTGCAGCGGCGACAGCGCGACGATCAGCGCAGTCAACGCCACCGCCAGAAGAGTCCCCACCGCGAGCGATTTTGCGGACTGGCGCATCCAGCGGAAATCGCCGGTCGCGATGGCGAAGCCCAGCCCCATGATCGGGTCCATCAGCGGCGAGAGCAGCATCGCCCCGATCACCACCGCCGGCGACGACAGCAGCAGGCCGAGCACCGCGATCCCGGCGGACATCGCCAGCATGAACAGATAGCGCGCCGAAAGGCGGCACTCTTCCCGCCGCCGCGCGGTGACCGCCGCCTGATCGACCGAGCCGACCACCGCATTGTGCCACCAGTACCGCCAGCTGTGGAGGACCTCGGAAAAGGAATGGTGCCGCACCGGCTCGCTGTTCTGCATCGTCTCGCTTTCTCGTGCCTTGGCGGGTGCCCGGCGACGTTTCCGCAAGACCCTTCAACCCCGCCCCGCAAAAGGCAACCCCGCGGCTCCTTGAAAAGCGTGTCTTATAATCCTAATACACTATGGCTAGTGAGTTGCCGTCATGCGCGTGATACAAGCGCTTGAGCAGTAGAGGTTTTGGAGGAACGATGGCCAGTAACGAAACCCAGACCGCCACGGCAGCGCCGGTCGAACTCGAGCTGACCCCGCCCGATCCGGTGCCGATGGTCGCCGCCGAGAAGGCCGCCGGACTGGTGCCGGTTTCCGACGAGAAGAAGAGCAAGCTCGAGGAGAAGGTCGATGCCTTCGTCGCCGACCTTGTCTCGGTCGATGCCGCCTCTCCCGAATTCGGCCAGAAGGTCGATCAGCTGACCAACATGGGCCGCAAGGAGATCATGGCCGCCTCGGGCATGTCGAACCGCTTCCTCGATCGCCCGTTGCGCGCGATGGATAAGGACGAGGGCGTCGGCGCCAACCTCAGCGAATTGCGCAAGGTGGTGGAAGACCTCGATCCGGGCAAGCGCGGCAAGCTGACCACCGGGAGCAAGTTTCTGGGAATCATTCCCTTCGGCAACAAGCTGAAGAGCTATTTCCAGAGCTATCAGAGCGCGCAGACCCATATCCAGGCGATCCTGACCCGGCTCGGCTCGGGCAAGGACGAGCTGTTGATGGACAATGCCGCGATCGACGTTGAGCGGCAGAAATTGTGGGAAGCGATGGGCAATCTCGAGCAGATGATCCACATCTCCAAGACGCTCGACCAGAAGCTCGAGGACAAGGCCTACGAACTCGACGCGACCGATCCGGCCAAGGCCAAGGCGATCCGCGAGAGCGCGCTGTTCTACGTCCGCCAGCGCACCCAGGACCTGCTGACCCAGATGGCGGTGAGCGTACAGGGCTATCTCGCGCTCGACCTGGTCAAGAAGAACAATGTCGAACTGGTCAAGGGCGTCGACCGCGCGAGCACCACCACGGTCGGGGCGCTGCGCACCGCGGTGACCGTGGCCGAGGCGATGACCAACCAGCGGCTCGTGCTGGGGCAGATCACCGCGCTCAACGAGACCACCGCCAACATCATCGATTCGACCAGCACGCTGCTCGCGAACCAGACCGCCAAGATCCACGAGCAGGCCGCCGCCAGCACCATCCCGATCGAGACGCTGCAGCGTGCGTTCCAGAACATCTACGACACGATGGACAATATCGACGCGTTCAAGGTGAAGGCGCTCGATTCGATGAAGACGACGGTCAACACGCTGTCGAACGAGGTCGAGAAGTCGAAGGGCTACATCGCCCGGGCCGAAGGCGCGGCGCAGGCCAAGCAGCAGCAGGCCGCGCCGTCGCTGCTGACGCTCGAAGGGTAAAAGATGCCCGACGTCACGCGCGATTCAGACGCGATCATCGACGCGGCGCGCAAGTCGCTGGCCGTGCAGCGCGAGGGCGGCTTCCATCGCCGCGCGGGCGCGCAGTCGATCGGCAAGGGCTCGGCCGAGATCAAGGCGAAGCATCTTTCGAACAAGTTGTTGCGCATCGTCGCCGCGACCGCGGCGATCCTGGTTGGAGCCACGATCGCGGGACTGATAATCGACGGGATCGGCTTCGCCGGGGTCATGCTCACCGGGCTGGCGATCGTGCTCGCCGTGTTCGGGCTCGGCATGTTCCCGCGACTGAAAGTGCCCAAGCGCGAGGATCTCAATCGGGGCGACACCCGCCAGCTCGTCGGACGGACCGAACTGTGGCTCGAAAGCCAGCGCCCGGCCTTGCCTGCCCCGGCGGTCACCCTTGTGGACCAGATCGGCCTGCAGCTCGACGCGCTCGGCGTCCAGCTCCAGCACGTCGACCCGGCACATCCGGCGACCGGCGAGATCCGTCAGCTGGTCGGAGAGACACTGCCCGAGATGGTCGACGCCTATCGCCGGATACCCACCCACCTCCGCCGTGAAACCAATGTCGGCAAGACGCCCGACCAGCAGTTGACCGAGAGCTTGGGCAAGATCAGCGGCGAGATCGACAGCGTGACCCGCCAGCTCGCCTCGGGCGCGCTCGACGACCTCGCGATCCGCACCCGCTATCTCGATTACAAATACGGCGCGCCGGACCAGATCGAGACCGGGCAGATCGAGACCGGGCAGATCGAGACCGGGCAAATCGAACACGCCAAGCCGGAGGGTAGCTGATGCGCGTTCCGCTTCCTCACAAGCTCGGCAAGGACGAGGTCCGCCGCCGCCTGAAGAACCATAGCCACGAGATCGCCGACAGCGTCCCCGGCGGCGCCAGGGTGGACACCCAATGGCCCAGCGAGGATCGCATGACCATGGCGATCAGCGCGATGGGCCACGCGCTGTGGGGCGCGATCGAGATCGAGGAAGAACAGGTGGTGATCGAACTCGATCTGCCACTTGCGCTGAGCTTCCTCGAGCCGATCGTCAAAGGCGCGGTGGCGCAACAGGGGCAGCGGCTGCTGGCACCGCCGAAGGGCTAAAGCTCGCGGTGGCTTTCGAGATATTCCTCGGGAATCCGCAGCGCCGCGGTAGCGGTGCGGGTTTCCAGCAGGAAGTGCCACAGGGCGGTCATCAGCAGCCCGACCGCGAGGATGAACCCGATCGCCGCGACCTGCTGCAGATCGAACTTGAGGAATTCTTCGAGGAACAGCACCGCGACGGTGATGCCGATCGTCAGGCCGCTCGTCACGAGCAGCAGGATCGCCCGGCTGATCAGCGTGATGCGCCGCGCGATCAGGCGCAGTTCGATGACCACCAGATCGTGCTCGCTGCCGCTGGTCTGGCTGTGCCGGTCCTGCAGCAGGCGCGAGCGGTCCACCACCCGGCTAAGCCGCTGGGCGAGGATGTTGAGGATATTGCCGATCGCCACCAGCACGAACACCGGCGTGAGCGCGAGCTGGATCGTGTGCGCGATCATCGCCGGCCTATCGGCAAGGTTGGGTGAGCAGGCAGCGCGCGCCGGGGGCGATCGCGACCGCCCCGATCGAGGTAGCTGCTGCGCATTCGCCCGGGGCGATTTTTTCGCCCGCCACCGTCACCGAGCCGGCGAGCGGGATCGCGAGCAGCGACCCGGCATAGCGCGCCGCCATCTCGGCGTCGGGCGGCCCGTCCGCGCGGTCGAGCCGGAACCACGGACCGTTCACCAGCGACAGATGCCCGCTGTCGGGCAGCGTGCGGCGCAGCGCCGGATCGTGCGGTGCGCCGTGCGCGACCGCGAGCGCTGCGTCGAGATGCAACTCGCGCGGGCGTCCGTAATCGTAGAAGCGATAGGTCACGTCGTTGTTCTGCTGCACTTCGACCAGGCTGATCCCGGCGCCGATCGCATGGACCGTGCCGGCGGGCAGATAGACGAAGTCCCCCGCGGAAACCGGGTGCCAGTAAAGCATCTGCTCGATCGACCCGTCGAGCGCAGCCGCCCGCAGCGCTTCGGCGCTGTGCTCCGCAAGAAACCCGATCCCCAGCACCGCGCCGGGCTGCGCATCGAGCACCAGCCAGCATTCCTCCTTGCCGGCGGCCCCTCCGGGGTGGACCTGCACCGACAGCTTGTCGCCGGTGAAGAGATATTTGACCAGCAGGCCATTCAGGCCGGCCGGCGGCTCGAACCAGATTTCGCCGATGCGCTCGCCCGCCGCCGCGACGAAAGGTGCCGGGAGCCGCTCTAGGCCCCATGGCTTCTCGACCCGGCGGATCGGGAGCTGCGCGCTCACTGGTTGCTGGCTCCCTTGAGCTTGCCTACCTGGGCCGCGCCGCGCGCGCTGGTAACCAGTACCTCGCCGCCATCGACAACCACGATCACGTCGTCGAGACCCACCACCGATACCCGCGGACCGTCGCTCTGGACCATGACGTTGCGGCAATCGAGCAAATCCGCCTCGCCCTTCGCGATGTTGCCCGCATCGTCGGCTCCGCCGCCGGCCTCGCCCGCGCGCGCATCGCGGAGCGCTTCCCAGTTTCCGATGTCGGACCAGCCCATATCCGCCTCCACCATCGCGGCGTGTCCGGTTCCTTCCATGACCGCATAATCGACGGATTCGGACACGATCCGAGCAAAGGCGGCGGCATCCGGATGGAAGCGCCCGCCATCGGATCGCCCCGCAGCGATCGCCTGACCTACCGCCTCGGCCATCGCCGGGCGCAGCCGCGCGAGTTCTTCAAGGAAGGTTCCGACGCGGAAGGCGAAGATCCCGCCGTTCCAGCAATAGCCACCTTCGGCCAGCCACGCCTCGGCGGTCGCGCGATCGGGCTTCTCGACGAAGCGTTCGATCCGGTATCCGCCGTCCAGCGCCTTCCCGCGCTTGATGTAGCCATAGCCGGTTTCGGGCCGCGTCGCCGCGATCCCGAAGGACACCAGCCAGCCGTCGCGTGCCAGCGCGGCTGCGCGCACCGCAGCATCGGCGAACGCGGCCTGGTCAGCGATATGGTGGTCGCTCGGGCAGACCAGCATCACCGCGTCCGCCGGCAGGCGTAGCGCGGCGAGCGCGATTGCCGCGGCGGTGTTCTTGCCTTCCGGCTCGACGATCACGGAGGCACCCGACCCGGCCGGAAGCTGGCTTTCGATCAGGCCGACATGAGCCGCGCCCGCGACCACGATCGGCGCGGCGAACAGCCCAGGATCGGAGGCGCGGGCGAGCGTCGCTTCGAACAGGCTGTCGGTGCCGACCAGCGGCAGGAACGGCTTGGGCTTGGCCTTGCGGCTCAACGGCCACAGGCGCGTGCCGCTGCCGCCGCACAGGATAACGGGGGTGATCTGATTCATCGCCTGTGGCGATAGCAGACATGTATGACGAATGGGACCGGCTATAAGCCGCTAGCGCGCCTCGCGAAATTCCTGCCGCCAGCCATAGGTGGCGACGATCGGACTGCCGTCGCGGTCGGTCGCCGGGCGAAAGCGGAAGCGCTCCATCGCCAGCCGGCAAGTGGTCGCGTCGGTATCCGGAAATGGGCTCGGGCTGACGATCCGGCACGCGCTTGGCCGGCCGTCGGTCCCGACCGTCAGCGCGATCGTCACCGAGGTGCCGAACCGGGCCTGCCGTCCTCCGGGGGGCACTGGGTAGTCGCGTGCCGAATTGATCTCGCCGGCGACTTTTTCCAGCCGCCGGGCACCGCCGCTGCCCTGCCCGCTGCCGCCATTCCCGCTACCCGTACCGGGTCCCTCCCCGCCCGCACCGGTGCCGGCACCCTGTTGGGCGGCGCCCGCACGATCCAGTGCCCCCGCACCGCTCACCGGCGGAAGCGGGGTCGGCTTGACCGGCAGCGTCCGCTCGGGCGCGGAAACTGCGCGCGGCTTCGCTTTCTTTCCCGGCGGCGCGGCGGCCCCACGGTCCGGGGAAGGCGCCGCCGGCGGAACCTCGCGGGTGGAGACGGTCACCGTCAGGACGGCGGCCATGCGATCAATCGCGCGGACGGCAAAGTCCGGGGCGAACGCCCGGACGAGGCCCACGATGGCGAGCAGGTGCAGAACCAGCACCAGGATCAGCATATGCCATCGGACCGACAGACGCGCGGAAAGACGAGGCACGCTGCGCTATCCCGCCGCCGCTTCCGGTTCGCGAGGGCCTGCGCGGCCGGCCAGCCACCGCGCCAGACGTGGAAGGAATACCAGTCCGGCCAGCCACAGCGGTGCGACTAGGACGCTCCAGAACAGATTGTTGTCGCGCGGAAAGATTGCGAGGAACGCAAGCATCCCGAGCATGTAGGCGCACATGAAAAATCCGGTACGGTTGCGCAGCCCGAGCCAGCCCGCCGGACCTAGCGCCGCGATCGCGGCTGCCAGCGCCCCGGGGGCAATGCCGAGCGGTGACTGCTGCGCGATCCGATCGATGGCGGCCGGATAGCCCAACAGGCCGAACCAGCCGGGCGACGCCTTGTCCCCGGCCAGTGCGACCGCAGAAACCTCCCAGGCGTGCAGTCCGAGCGCCAGTGCAAATACTCCGATTGCCGCGGTCCACTCCAAAGCTTCGCGCCAGGATCGTGCTATCAGCGCAAAGGCGCAACCCAGCAGCAGGAAGGGAAGCGCGAGTTCGCGGATCAATGCGGCGGCAAGCGCGATGACGATGGAAAGCGTCACGTTGCGCGGATGGACCGCTACGCTGAGCGCCAGCAGCAAACCACACCAATATTCGTGCACCCACGCGGAGTAGTCCGCAAAAGCCTGCCACGAGCCGGCGGCGATAGCGACGGCCAGCGCAACTCTTTCCCATATGCGCAAGCCGGGCAGTGCCATCCAGGCCGCAACGGTGATCGCCAGCAGCAGATGCAGGACGAGCTGCGGATCGACCAGGGCGTTCATCCAGCCCATCGTCGGCAGCCTGACCGTAACGAAGGGCCTCAGCGGCAGATCGTGACGCCGCTGTTCGTCCGCCGCTGCCGAGTAATAGCTTTCGCCCTGTGCCACCCGGCTCGAAATGTGCCGATAAAGAACGGTATCCGGTATCGTTCGCGCGGTTTTGGGAGGGGGCGCTTCCGGCATTCCCTTGGGAAGGAAGGTGCCCAGAACCAGCATCGCTGACAGCAGCGCGGCGGCCAACCTCGCCCTCGTTCCGGCTCGCGCGATCATCATCCAACCCCAGAATTTCGCGACCGATAACATGGCGACGCGAGATTGGCGACGAAGGACTCCAGCTTCAGGCGCGCCGCGCCGCACGCCCGCCGCTGCCCAGGAATTGCTCCTCGAACAGCGCCGCGGGCACCGGCATGCCGAACAGATAGCCCTGCCCCTTGTCGCAGGCTTGCGCGGCCAGGAAGTCGCGGTCGCGCGCGCTTTCCACTCCTTCGGCGACCACCTGGAGGCCGAGCTGCCGCGCGAGGTCGATCAGCGAAAGGACGATCGCGCGATCCTTGGGCGAGGAATTCATTACCTGGATAAAACTCTTGTCGATCTTGATCGCGCTGACCGGGAAATTGCGCAGCAGGTTGAGCGACGCGTAGCCGGTGCCGAAATCGTCGAACGAGAGCGAAAAGCCGCCGTCGCGCAGATCGTCGAGCTGCGCCAGCACCGCATCCTGCCGGTCGAGGATGATGTTCTCGGTGATCTCGAATTCGATCGCCCCGGGGGGCAGCGAATAGCCCGCGAGCGTATCCGAGGCGAGCTGTGGCAGCGCTCCGTCGCGAAATTGCGCGGCGAAGAGATTGACGCTGAGCCGGAAGTCGGGGACCAACTTGCGCCATTCGGCAGCCTGCGCGCAGGCAGTCTCGAGAATCCACTGGCCGACTGGCGCGGCCAGCACACCGCTCTCAAGCGCAGGCAGGAACGCCATCGGGGCAAGCAGCCCGCGGGTCGGGTGGCGCCAGCGGATAAGCGCTTCCGCCCCCGCAAGGCTGAGGTCGGCAAGGTTCACCTGCGGTTGGTAGAACAACACGAATTCGCTGCGTTCGAACGCGCGATGCAATTCGGCATCGTACATCCTCCGCGCTACCGCCTCGGCCCGCAGACGGGGATGAAACAGCGCCACCCCGCCCGGCCCGCCGGCGCGCGCCTGAAACACCGCAAGGTTCGCGCTCGCCATTGCTTCCTCTACCGAGGCTCCGTGATCCGGCGCCAGCGCCATACCACAATTGCCAACGATGCGGACCTCGTGCCCATCGACCACGATCGGCTCGGCGAGGGCCTCGTTGATCGCGTGGGCAGCTTCGTTCATACGCAGCGGATCGCGTTCGTCGGGCAGCAGGACCGCGAATTCGTTGCCGCCGATCCGCGCAACCAGAGCGGTTTCGGGGACCGCCAGGGCAATCCGCTCGGCCGCGATCCTCAGCACGCGGTCGCCCGCGGCGTGGCCGAGCGTGTTGTTGATATCGCGGAAGCCGTCCAGACCGATAACCGTCAGCGCCAGCGCGCGGTCATCGTCGAGCGCCTGGTTGATCTGCCGGGCGAGCAGGTTGCGGTTGGGCATTCCGGTGAGCGTGTCGTAATTCGCGAGCCGGTAGAGCGCATCGCGTTCGCGGCGCTTTTCGGTCATGTCACGGATGATCGCGCCGAAATGCATCTGGTCGCCCTCAAGCCACCGCGACCAGTGCAACTCACCGGGGAAGCTGTCGCCATTGCGGCGCAGGCCCGACAATTCGGTGCCGGCGCTGGCAGGCTGGCCACCGCCGAGAACGCGCCTGATTCCGTCGCGAATCCGCGGAAGGTCCGCCGGCGCGATCAGGACGTCGATCGACTGGCCGATCGCCTCTTCCGCGGCGCGCCCGAACATCCCCGCCGCGGCGGCATTCCACGCGGTGATGCGCGAGCGCGAATCGAATGCGATGATCGCATTGGGCGATGTCTCCGCGCTCGCCTGAAGGTGCTTCGCGCCAGCCTGCGAAGCGGCCTCCAGCCGGCGCAGCTCGAGCCGGTCCGACGCGAGCTTGGCCAGTTCCCTCAGCCGGTTGCGATCCTCCTGCGAGAACTCTGCGTGGGGCTGGTTGTCGATCACGCACAAGGCCCCCAGCGCATGGCCCGAGGGGCTGATGATCGGCGCGCCGGCGTAGAAGACGATCGACCCGTCGAGCACCAGCGGATTGTCGTGGAAGCGCACGTCGAGCGTCGCATCCTCCACCACCAGGACTCCGTCCTGGTTGATCGCATGGGCGCAAAACGACACGTCGCGCGAGTCGTTATATTCGTCGATGCCGTGGCTCGAGATCAGATAGACATGGTCCTCGCCGATCATGTTGACCGCCGAAGTCGGACAGCCGAGCATCTGCGCGGCCATGTCGACAATCGGATCGAGGCTTGGGAGGCCGCGCTCTGCACTGAGATCGTATTCCGCCAGTGCGCGCAGGCGCCCGGCTTCGTCGTCGCTGATCTTCGGGCAACGCATGGTTAACTCCGCCCGGGGTTTGCGCGCCGCAGGCACGGCGCAACAAATGGTATCAGAAGCTTTCTTTAGATTCTATTATCATCACCAGCGCTGGTTAACCGGAAGCTCACCAGACGGCGTCATTTGGGGCGGAAGCTACGCTGCTTGATCGGCTGCGCCGGATTGCCGCGATAGACGGTCAAGGGCTCCGCCTTGCCGAACAGTGCTGCACGCGCGCCCAATACGGCGCCGTCTCCGACGACGCAGCCTGGCCCCACGAAGGCGTCAGCCGCGATCCACGCTCGGCTGCCGATCGCGATCGGCCGCAGCTGGAGCTGGAAATCGGGATCGGAGATGTCGTGCGTGCTCGCACACAGATGAGCCCCTTGCGAGATCACGCTGCGATCGCCGATCGCGATCGTGCCTTGGTTGTAGCAATTGACCCCCGGCCCGAGCAGCACCCCTTCGCCGAGGATGAGATTGGGCGGATACCAGACGCGGGTCGAGCCATAGAGCCGCACCCCCCGCCCCACCCGCGCGCCGAAGCTGCGCAGAACGAAGCGCCGCCACGCATGCAGAGGCGGTGGAGTCCAGCGCGCGGTCAGCGTCCAGACCACGATCCACAGCCCGCGAAACAGGCGGTTGCTCAAGGTGAAGCTTGCCCCCCCTTCGAGCGGCTTGTGCCGCTTGGCATCGAGCACCTCCATTATCAGCCCCCTCCCAGCAACGCCCTGTACGCCTCGCGCCAATGTTGGGAGACCACCGCGGGCGCGAATTCCTCCTCGATCAGCGCGGCTGCAGCCCGCGCCATGGCCTGATGCTCCGCGCCGGTTTTCGCAAAGCCGCTCCGCAAGGCGGCGGCGATGCTTTGCGCGTCGGTCCCGCATTCGATCGCCGCGTGGCGGACGAACCCTTGCGGGAGGTGGCAGTGGCGCGTCATGATCGTGGGCGTGCCGGCAGCCCAGGCTTCGAGGATCGCGACCGGCAATCCCTCGCTGTGCGACGGAAGCGCGAGAAACGCCGCGGCCTCGAGCAACTCGGCCTTCTGCGCCCCATAGACCGGGCCGAGGAATTCCATGTCGTGATTGCCGGCAAGCTTGCCGCGCAGCGCAGCGACATCCTCTTCCGCGCCCCAGCCGGCGATCCGCAATCGGGCACCGAGCGGGCCGAGCGTGTCGCGCGCAAGCATCCACCCGTCGATCAGCCCGTCGAGGTTCTTCTTCGGATGGATGCGGCCGATATAGACCACCGTTGGTGTGCGCGCGGCGCTTGCCCCAACCGGCGCGACCGCATTCGGAATGACGATGGTTCCGTCGCGCCCGGTAGCGGCGCGAATATCCGCCGCCTCGTCATCGGTAAGGGCGTGGAACGCGGCCGCGCGCCGCCAGCTCGACCGTTCGAACAGCGCGCCCGCGACAGCCTTCTTGAGCCGCCCGCGGCCCAGTATCCACGGATCGAGCATGCCGTGCGGCGAGACCAGATAGGGCCGCCGGGTGGTGCGTGCCCAGCCCGACGCCGCCGCGGAGCAGGCGGTCCAGATACCGTGGAGATGGAGCAGATCGAGCCGGGCCGCGCGCAAGGCACGTGCCATGCCCGGCGCATAGCCGAGCATGCCCGGCCCGGCCGGCGACAGAGCCAGCACCTCGCCCCCGCCCAGCCGCGCGCGATCTTCGGCGCTGTATGAATCGGCCAGCCCGATCACCACGGGCTCCATCCCCAGCGCTCGGACCAGCCCGGCCTGCGCTGCGACCGCTTCGAACACACCGCCATTCAGGCGTGACAGCCCGGCCGAAAGCAGACCTATGCGCACGTTACTTTCGCGCCTGCCGCGCCAGCATCGCCCGCCGTTCGCTCGGAGTGGCCGGGAGCTCCGCGCCGCGATAGCCCAGAGGCGCCCTCGCGGCCGCGGCACCGCGGTTCAATCGGATAATGATCCGCCAGACCAGGATCGGCAGCAGGAAGAACAGCGGGAACTTCACGAAGGTGATCAGCGAACCGTCGCGGAACATCTGGATCGAGACCGGAAGAATCATTGCATAGACCGCGACGATCGCAGGCGTTTGCCTGCTGAACACGAACCATCTGTAGATGCGCCCGTAGATCCACCCGAACAGGCCGCACCACAAAATCACCCCGAAATAGCCGCCATTGACCCAGCCGACCCCGGCGATCGACGAGGTCATCCCCACCGGATTGCCGTAATCGAACAGGTCGAAACTCTTGATCGGCGCACCGAGCGGCTTGTTCGGCCACAGCGCGCGCGGAATCGGCTCGGTAAAGAGCTGCAGGTTGCCCAGGAACCAGGCGTAGGTGCCGGTCCGCTCGGGCACGGTCTGGACCAGGAACTCGAGGTATTCCTGGTTGCCGAAGTCCATTCCTTCGAGCGGAGCCAGGCCGCTGTCGACCAGCTCGACACGGTCGCCACGGATCATGTCGAGGAAGAAATCGCGCTGCTCGCCCACGATCGAGAACACCAACAGCAAGGCCGCACCGCCGGCCGCGATCGGCAGGGTGAACCATTTCTGCCGGTGCGAATAGAGGAACAGCAGCGCCAGCGCGGCGCTGGCCATGATGAAGGTCCAGCGGCCGCCACCCACCATCACGCGCGAAGCGATGTAGCCCGCGAAGGGCAGCAGCGACCACCAGCGAAAACGGAACTGCCACGCGATCAGCACCGCGATCGGCGCCAGCATGTTGTTGGCGTCGGTCAGATAGCCGACCGTGTCGGTGTTGTAGGTAATGCCGGTTCCGGCGTCGTAGACCATCGAACTCGATTCCGAGAAGCGATCCCCGAGGCTTCGATAGAGCGAGAACAGCGCTACCGGCGCGCAGAGGGCGCAGGCGACGACAAGCTCTAGCCGAGCGGAATAAGTCGCCCGCTCGCGCTGCGGATTGGGCGGCGGAAAGCGCATGGGCACCGAGCCGATCCACAAGACCACCGACATGAAAACGATGAAGCCGAGATCGGCCACAGCCAGCGCACGCGCCTGGTCTGCCGGGGTGGGAAGGAAACCGTAGAAATTGTAGATGAAACGATAGTCGTAGAACGCCTTGAACAACGGCCGGACCACGAACACAAAGCCGTGAAACGCGAGATAGTAGGTGGCCGGATGATAGATCGACGCTATGCCCCTGCGCAGATACAGCACCGCGAACGAGAGCCAGATGATCGGCCCGGCAACCAGGAGCAGTTCGTACATAGAGACACCTTGTCGAGCGGTGCTTAACGCGCGTCGAAAGGGACGCTAACGAATAACGCGCTAGATGGCCACGGGATTGTCCCGCCGGCGGCGAACATTCTGGGGATCGAGACTTCGATGGGCGGTGCCGTATTCGTGTGGGAGAATCTCGGGCCCACGCATGACGACCGGCTGCGCGCCGTAGCGGCTACCGGGATCGCGGTCACCGCGGTCCAGTTTTCGGGCAAGAGCGCCACCTACAGCTGGGAGTCGATCGCCTCCGGTGACTATAGGGCGGTGACGCTGTGCGCCGCCGGCGAGCGGGTTCTGCGCCTGGCGCTGGCCTGGCGGCTGATCCGGGCGATCCGCCGCTCCGGCGCGCACGCGGTGTTCTTGTGCCATTACGAAATGCCGGCAGTGCTGCTTGCCGCCATCGTGACACGCATTTGCGGCAAGCGCGTGTATGCGATGATCGATTCCAAGTTCGACGACTATCCGCGACGCGTGGGGCGCGAAATGGCCAAGAGCCTGTTCCTGCTCCCATACCACGGCGCGGTCACCGCCAGCCTCCGCTCGCGAGACTATCTTGCATTTCTCGGTTTGAACCCGGCACGGATCGCGCTCGGCTACGACACGCTCGACACTGCGCGGATCGCCGGTCAGGCATCGGGCGTGGAGCCGACGCCCTTCGAACGGCGCGATTTTCTGATCGTGGCCCGGCTGGTGCCGAAAAAGAACATCGCGGCGGCGCTGGAAGCCTTCGCCGCTTTCGTCGAGCGAAACGGCAGCGGGCGTCGTCTGAGGATTTGCGGCGACGGACCGCTCGAGAGCGAGCTCAAGGCCCGTGCCGAAGCGTTGGGGATCGGCGGCCTGGTCGACTTCGCGGGGTTCGTCCAGACACGCGAGGTGAGCGAGGCGATGGCGCGGGCGTTGGCGCTGATCCTTCCGAGCGTGGAAGAACAATTCGGACTGGTGATCAACGAAGCCTTGTCGATGGGGCTGCCGGTGATCTGCAGCATCAACGCAGGCGCGGCGGATGTGCTGGTGGACAATCTGGTGAACGGCTTCCTCGTGTCGCCGCACGAGTCCGCGACGATCGCGGGGGCGATGGAGATGCTCCATCGCGACCCGGCATTGCATGAACGCATGGCGGCGGCGGCAGCAGCGGCGGCTCCGCGCGGCGATGCCCGTCTGTTCGCCGATGCGGTGGGCGCACTCACCGATACGGCTACGAAAGGCTTCCCGGCAGCATGAACAAGGTTGCGGTTATCCACCCGGGCACCCAGCACAGCTGGCAGACCGCCTATGCGCTGCAGCAGCTCGGCCAGCTCGAATATTACGCGACTTCGATCTTCTACCAGCCGGACCGCTGGCCCTACCGCGTCGAGCGCTATCTTCCCGCTTCGCTGGGCCGGAAAGCCAATGCGCAGTTCCGCCGGTTCAGCCATGCCGGGCTCGACCCGGCGCTGGTCCGCACCAGCGGCATGCTGGAATGGATCGAGCGGATCGCCCGGCGCAAGGGCCTCCCCGATCTCGCGCGGCGGCTCGACGAGATCGGCAACGCGCGCTTCGGCAGAGGCCTGGCGCAGCAGTTGCTGCGCGACGGCGCCTATGCGCTGTGGTGTTACGACAATTCCGCACTCGACCTGTTCAAGGTCGCCAGGACTACCGGGCGCATGCGCATCCTGGACCGCACGATCGCTGACTGGCGCGCCTATAACGCGATCATGCGGCCGGTCTTCGAGCAGTATCGCGAATTCTTCCCGGGCTCGGCCTATGCGATCCCGGACGACTGGATCGAACGCAACCAGGCTGAATACGAGCTGGCCGACGTGATCCTGACCGGCTGTGAATTCGCCGCCAGGACGGTGCGCGACCATGCAGGAGCAGCGGTCGCGTCCAAAGTCCGCGTGCTCAACTATTGCTACGACGAGTTGCTGTTCGCCAATCGGGCGCCGCCCGCGCCGCGGCAGGCGAAAGCGCCGCTGCGTTTCCTGTTCGTCGGGCAGGCCGGCGTGCGCAAGGGCATCCACCTGGCCCTGGAGGCGATCGCCCGCATCCCCGCCAGCGCAGCGACACTGACGATCGTGGGGGAGCTGCAGGTTCCGCCAGAGGTTTTCACCCGGTACGCCGACCGGGTGACCCACATCCCGACGGTGGCGCGTTCGGACATGCCCGGGCTGATGGCCGAGGCCGACGTGCTGCTGTTCCCGACCTATTTCGAAGGCGCCGGGATCGTGCTTTACGAAGCGCTCGCCTCGGGCATGGGGCTGATCCAGTCGGCGCAAGCCGACGTCGCGGTCACGCCGGAAACCGGCATCCTCCTCCCCGACCTGACCGGAGAAGCGCTTTACGAAGCGATGATGACCGCGATCGAGCGGCGCGACCTGGTCGACACTTGGCGGGCGAGCGCCCCCGTCGCGGCGCTCGCCTACAGTTTCGACCGCTATCGCGACAATATCGCCGCGATGCTCGACGAGTTGCAAATCTGACCGGGGCTGCGCTTCAATAGCCCAGCGCTGCCAGCTCGCCTGTCACCGGCCCGAGCACTGCGTCCAGTGCGATGCGCTGCGCCAGATATTGCCCGCCGAGCAGATCGGTCGGGTGGGTGGTGTCGCTGCCGTCGGTGCCCCCCGTCACCCAGTCTGCATTGCCGTCGCCGGTGGGCGATCCGCTGCGGCCGGTGCCGGTGACCCAGGGCGGATTGAGGCCGAGATTATCGGTGAAGAAGCAGTTCTTCCGCCCCGTGCAGACCGCCAGCTTGCCATCGCGCACGGCCACCCCGTTGGTGTTCGACGCTGTGTTCGGGCTCATCGGGCCGGTCATGAAGATCAGCGTATCCGGCAAGGCGGCCTGGATCGTGTTGTAGAGCAGATTGCCCGCCGCCGTGATTGCCGCCGTGCTCTGCCCGGTGTCGTTGAGCCCGAACAGGTCGACGATGAAATGCGGGGCCGCAGCGATCACATCCGCCTGCACGCGCTCGATCGCCTTGAAGGCATTTCCGCCGTTGGTAGCGATCCATCCGCTGCCGCCCACGCCGCTGGCGCGCGTGTCGGGCTGACCGAGCATCTGCGGCAGGTATTTGCCCAGCGAGCGCTCGGTGAAGCTGTCGCCGAAGACAACTCCGCGCAACTTGTCGTCGCCCAGGGGCGCCGGCCAGATTTTCGATGCGGTCGGCACCTTGATCCCGCCGAAGGACATGTTGCTCGCACCTTCGACTTCGTAGAGCCGTACCTTGCGATAGGTGCCGGAGCCGTCGCCCCAGGTGATGCGAGTGAACTTCTGGTCGTTGCTGTTGCCGGTGCCCCCGGCGCCCAACGTGCTGGCGGAAACGAGCTGGCCATCGACATAGACCGAGTAAGCACCCGACGACACCTTGTTGACCAGCTCGAGATCGGGTGCGTCGCTGTAGAACCGCACCATTGGCGCGGTGCCCGCATTCACGGTGCTGCCATTGTAGTTGGCGGCGGTGCCCTTGAGGTAGTAAAACGACGGGAAGCTTCCGCCTAGCCGCGCCCAGGTTGCGCGCAGGAAGGTCATGCGCGTGGTGTCGGGGGCCGCTGTCGCGGTGCCCGCGTTGGCGATGCCGTAGATCGTTCCGGTGATTGCCGACGTGCCGGACGGAGTGCCGGCAATGGTCGGCGGGGAGGCCATGGCAGCGGTGCGCAGTCCACCGCGCAGAATCCCGCGCTGGAGCCGGCGGAGGATTTCCGCGCGGCGGACCGACCGGCGTTCCTGCACCGCAAGCGCGCGCGCGATGAAGTCGGGGGCGCTCATTGCGCCACCCGATAGGCAAGCGTGCCCGAGACGAGCGCGACGTCGAGATAGTACTCTGCCGCTGCCTCGCTTTCCTCGGCCACGGGCTCGCAGGCGTTGCCGGTGAAGCCGCCCCAGGCCGCCCCCCCAACGGTAAGCGGCAACTTGGTGACGCCGCCGTCCACCGAGCGCTTCACCGCGACCGATCCGGACCAGCTGCCCGACAGAGTCAGCCAGATCGGCCGGCCCAGTTCGGGCGTGAAGGGGCCGAAACTGCCGGAAGCGACGGCCGCGCCGGCGAGTGGATCGCTAGCGGCCTCGGCAATCAGAGTGGATACCGGAAGCGGATGGGCGGCGTCGATCGTCGTGCCGTTGCCGCCGTCATCGGCAAAGGCAATCGCGACTAGCGGGAGATATCTGGCCGGCGGCTGGATCGGCAAGTCTGTCATGAAAAATCCTCCTTCTTCCGAGAGGCGACTCGGGAAGGGGACCTCAACTAACCATCATGGTTCATGTAGGAAAATGGTTTTACCAAAAAAATCAAACCGTCGTGCTAAAGCGCGCGAGAATCTCCTTGCGGCTCCAGCGCTGCTCAGCCGCCTTCCGCGCCGCCGCACCAAGCCGGGCAGCGCGTGCCGGATCGTCGAGCAGGCTTGCCAGGGCGGCCGCAAAGCCGTCCGCGTCTCCTGGCGGGGTCGCAATCCCGCAATCGGCGATTTCGTTCGCGATACCGGTGCCCGGTGCGGCAGTCGCGACCACCGGCCGGCCGGAAGCGAGCATGTTGGCCAGCTTCGAAGGCAGCACCAGATCCGCCGCGCCGGCAAGTTGCGGCAGCAGATGGACGCTCGCCAGACCCAGCAGCTCGCCCAGGCGCTCACGCGGCTGCAGGTCGAACAGCCGAACATTGGCGAGATCGGCGCAGGCCTGTTCCAGCCGCGCGCGGTTTGGCCCTTCGCCGCAGATCACGAAGGTCAGGTCCCCCCGCTCCCGCAGCCGCCGCGCTGCCTCGACCACGATTTCGATGCCCTGCTTGTTCGCGATATTGCCCGAATAAAGCGCCACATGCGGGGTCGCGATGCCCCACTCCGCGCGATAGGCGGAAATCCGCTCAAGCGGGCGGATCCGGTCGATCTCCGCCCAGTTGCGGAACTCGAAGATCCGCTCGGGCTTCACCCCCTTGTCCGCCAGCCGCTCGCACATCTTGGGCGAGATCGAGCTGACCCGGTCGGGGGCGGCAAGCTGCGCCCGCTCGAACGCGGCGCCCAGCCGCGCGAGCAGCGAGCGGCCTTCGACCAATCCGGTCGCGAGTGCCGCCTCGACCTCGAAATCCTGCACGTGCAGCCAGTAACGCGCGCCAGCTACCCGCGCCGCCAGCCGCGCGACGGGCGCCGCGATCAGCGACGGCGCCAGCGCCCAGACCAGATCGGGCTTGAACCGCCGTGCCGCTCCGATCGCCGCCGGCGCCAGTGCGGCCGCGAAGCTCGCGTGGTGAAGGATCCGCCGAGCCCCGCCATCGACCCGCGGGACGTAGAGCGGGCAGCGGGTGATCCTGACGCCCTCCTCGACCGAGCGATGGTAGAGCGGGCGGGCATAGGCCGGGTCGATCTTCCATTCCGGGTAATAGGCCTTGGCACACAGCACCTCCACCTCGTGCCCCGCGTCCACGAGCGCCTGCGCGGTTCCGGCGGTATAGGGACCGATACCGATCTGTTCCGGGGCATAATTGATCCCGGCGATCAGGATCCGCATCAGCGCCGCCCGGTCGAGGACAGGAACCAGTCGTAGGCGCCGGCGATGCCCTCGCGCAGGCCGATCCGGGGTGTCCAGCCGAGCCCGGCCAGCTTGCCGCTGTCCATCAACTTGCGTGGGGTGCCGTCGGGCTTGGTCAGATCGTGTTCGATCGCCCCAGAGAAGCCGATCACCTCGGCGACCAGCCCGGTCAGCTCGGCGATCGAAATGTCGTCGCCGAAGCCGACGTTGACATGGCCGTCGTCGGAATAGGTCTTCATCAGGAACACGCAGGCATCGGCAAGATCGTCGACATGCAGGAATTCGCGGCGCGGCGTGCCGGTGCCCCAGATCGTGATCGAGCCGGCGCCCTCGACTTTGGCCTCGTGCGCCTTGCGGATCAGCGCGGGCAGGACGTGGCTCGACTGGAGATCGAAATTGTCGCCGGGACCGTAGAGATTGGTCGGCATGGCCGAGATGTAGTCGCAGCCGTGCTGGCGGCGATAGGCCTGGCACAATTTGATCCCGGCGATCTTCGCGATCGCATACCATTCGTTGGTCGGCTCGAGCGGCCCGGTGAGCAGCGCCTGCTCGACGATCGGCTGCGGCGCGAATTTGGGGTAGATGCACGACGAGCCGAGGAACAGCAGCTTCCCGACCCCGGTCCGGAACGCCGCCTCGATCACGTTCGCTTCGATCATCAGGTTGTCGTAGAGGAAATCGGCCGGCCAGCTGTCGTTCGCGAGAATGCCGCCGACCTTCGCCGCGGCGAGGAACACCGCATCGGGCTTCTCCGCCGCGAACCATGCGCGCACCGCCGCCTGATCGAGCAGGTCGAGCACGTCGCGGCCGGCGGTGAGGATGGTGCAGCCCTCGCTCTCCAGCCGCCGGCAGATGGCCGAGCCGACCATGCCGCGATGCCCGGCGACGAACACCCGCTTGCCGTTAAGATCGTAGCTCACTGCGGCGCCTCCTGGTTGACGATCGTGGTTCCGTAAGTGTTCGGCCGGCCGGCGAGGATGCGCAGATAGGGCGACACCCGGTGCCAGAGCGGCGCGATCCCGCCGCCGCCATGCAGGCGCACGAAGCGGCGCCAGTCGCGCGCATGCAGCTTCTTGTCCTCCTTCCAGCGCAGGCCCAGCCGCGCCATCCTGCCGAGGCTTTGGTCGAGCGAGCTGCCGGTCACCGTGTTCTCGCCGCAGGTTCCGCCGCTGCGGCTGGCGAGCAGCACCGGGATCCCCGCGGCGCTGGCGCGCAGGCCGTAATCGAGATCGCCGTAGATATGCTCGTAGACGGGTTCGATGTTGCCAAGCCGGATCTCAGCCGCGTTGGAGACCAGCACGACATTGCCGCTGACCGTCACCGCCGGGATCGGGCGGCCTTCCGGCGCGAGCAGCATCAGGCGCAGCGGCCGTGCCGGATCGGGCCGACGCTGCGCGCCATAGACGACCTTGCCCGAAACCGGATCGCTGACCGCCGCCGACACGATCACCGGCCCGCCGCGCGGCACCACGCTTTCCGCATCCTCGACCAGCATCCGCAGAGTGCCGGGTGCAAGCGCGACATCGTCGTTGAGCCAGAGGTAATAGTCGTAGGCCACGCCCGAAGCCTTCGCGCTGTCCCACGCCAGCCGCATCCCGTGGTTCCAGAACAGCGAGCCGTCGCCGCGCACCACATGCGCCGCGGGCATTGCCGCGTGAACCGCCTCGCCCGTCCCGTCCGACGATCCGTCGTCGACCAGGAACAGGTCGCACTGCCGGAAGAATTCCTGCCCGCTTAGCGTCTCGAGGCAGGCGAGGGTCAGCGCCTTGCGGTTGAAGCAGGTCATCAGCACCGCGACGCGGGGGACACCGGCGGTCATGCGGCTTTCCTTCCGCTGGGTTGATCGAGCATGTCGCGATAGAGCTCCAGATATTGCCGCGCGACCACATCGGCGGCGAAGCGGGCAAGGCAGTCGGCGCGCGCGGTAGTGCCGAGCGACGAGGCGCGCCCGCCCGCGACCAGCACACGCTCGATCGCGGCGGCCATCGCCTCGCTGTCGCCGAGCGGGGCGAGCATCCCGGTCTTGCCGTCGATCACGATGTCGGCGGTGCCGGTGCTGTCGAACGCGACCACCGGCGCACCGCAGGCGGCGGCTTCGGCCGAGGTCTTGCCGAAGGCTTCCTGCAGCGAGGGCGAGATGAACGCATCCGCCAGCGAATAGACCTCGCGCAAATCGGCATTGGAACGCAGCGGGCCGAGGAAAACGACATCGTCCGGCAGGGCGCGGCGCAGGCTCTCGCCGCCGACGCCGAACAGCACCAGCCGGCGGCCCGGGCGGGCCAGCTTCGCCCAGATCGGCAGCAGCGCGGCCATGTTCTTGTAGTTGTGATCGAGGTCGAGGCTGCCCGAAACCACCACCTGCTCGCCCTCGGCGATGCCGAGCCGGGAGCGCAAGCCGGCCGTGTCGACCGGGAAGAACGCGTTCACGTCGATCGCATTGGAGATCGTCTCGACCTGCATCCCCGCGAGCACCCGGCTCGCGCGCGCACGGTCGCGCAACCAGTCGCTGATCGCGACGAAGCGGACCGCGCGCATTGCCTCGTTGCGGTTTGCGCGTTGCCGCCAGCGCGCGAGCCAGGGGCTGAACGGCGCACGCAACTCGGGGCAGGCGTGGCAATCGCCGGTGAACCGGCCGCAGCCGAGGTCGTAGCTGCAGCCGCCGGTGAACGGCCACATGTCGCGCAGCGTCACCACCAGTGGCACCCCGGCGGCCGCCAGCCGCGGGATGCTGAACGAACCGTCGGACAGCCAGTGCGCATGGACCACATCCGCGCCGGCGATCAGCGGGTCTGCGCCGCCCAGCGCAAAGGGGGCGAGGAAATAGAACCGCTCATTGTGCCGCTTCACGCGCTCGGTAATCCGCCGGTTGGCCGCCAGCTTGAGCCGCCCGACCGCCGCCGGGACGCTGCCCGGCCCCAGCGGCCGGAGCTGTGCATCGAGTTCCGCGCGGCGGAAATGGATCGTCGAATCGGCCCCCAGCGCCCGGAGCCCCTCATGCAGCCATTGCGCCCCCCGGCCCGCTCCGCCGGTCGCTTCCGAGCCGCTCAGATGCACGACGCGCAGTGGCGCTTCGCGGGACGTCGCGCCGGCTCGGGTCCGGGGGGGCAAGGGAAGGTCGGACATGCGGGATCTAGGGCAGATAGCCGAAGGCACGCATCAGCCGCGCACCCTCGCCGATCGTCAACCGGGCAGGTGCCCCGTCGGGCAGGACCGAAGTCCAGCTGCCGCGGCCGTCGAAGATCGGCTGGTTGATCTGCCAGTTGCGAAGGTCGTTGTGCTCCTGCCCGTCCTGCCCGGTCCCCTTGCGGAGCTGTTTCGTGCCGAACCACATCCGCGCCTTCTCGTGATAGCGCAGCATTGAGGGCGAATAGTCGAGGTCCGCAAACGAGCACAGCCGCTTCAGCTCTTCTTCCGGGCGCACGATTAGGTCTTCGTATCTGACCCTGGTGAAGCCCGGCCTGTGCTCGAACTCCCGCACCTGTTCCGCCGCCGCGATCCAGCGATCGAGTGCGGCGTCGAGATTGCCGGTGCGCTTGTAGATCGAAGCCGCGACGTCCCGCCCGTCGCGCACGATCAGAATGATCTTCGACTGCGGAGCGACCTTGCGGATCATCTCTACGCGCTCGACGTGCCGCGGAGTCTTCTCCACGAACAGGCGCTTTCCGCGCAGCAGGGTCAAGGCCTGGAAGTACTTCAATCGCATTCCCGGGGAGCGCCTGAAGAACATCGCCGTTTCCCTGAGCGGGATGTGAACCCTCGGATGGGCGGCGAACATATTGGCCAGCAGGCTGGTCCCGCTATGGCCGCATCCGCAGATAAAGGCTGAAAGCATATCAACTGCGTCTCCCCAACATGAGCACCACGCGGACCATCTGCCCCACGTCGCGGACCTGCTTGCGGGCCGATGGATTGGCCAGCAGGACGACGAAGGAGGCGAGATAGGCGGTTCCCGTGCCGACGATCAGCAAAACGGCAAAGGGAACCCCGTGCTCGACATAGCGCAGGGCCAACCCAACGGCCCCGCTAGCGAAGAAGATCGGCGCGATCGCCTTAAGAATGTCCAAAAATCGGACCGGTGTGCCCCGCGCGCCCCACAACCAATTGGCCGGCGAAATGACCAGCGTAACCCAGAAATAGGCGCTTGCCAGCGCAACCACGCTGAATTGCACGCTGATCGCGAAGGCGGCGACGATGCACGCCGTGCGGATGATGCCGAACTGGAACAGTTCCTTGCCGCGGCCCAGCGCCACGAACAACAGGCCGATGACATTGTTGGTCGGCTGGAACAGGCCCGCAAGCACCAGCCAGAACAGGATCGGGGAGGCCGCCCGCCAGTGCTGGCCGAGCGCCCAGGGCAGGAGATTGTCGCTCAGCGCGACCGCCACGATCAGCCCCGGCATGGTCAGGAAGGTGATGCCCCGCAGCACCGAGAGGAAAATGTGGCGGAAGCGCGTATCCTCCTCGCGCACTCTGGCCAGGATCGGCAGCATTACCCGGCTCATCGGAGCGTTCACATTGTTCAGCGGCATCAGGATCAGCTTGTAGCTGACATCGTAATGACCGAGCTGGATCGGCCCCCAGAACCGGCCGATCAGCAGATTGTCGGCGTTGCGGCTCACCACGTTGAGCAGGGTGAATCCGGTTAGCGCGCTTCCGAAACCGAGCAGCGAGCGGACCTTTGCGATCGAAAAGGCAAGGCTGGGCCGCCACGGGCTGAGCAGGAACGGCACCAGCGTGCCGGCGACCGCAGCGCAAACCTGTCCCACGAAGATCGCCCAGTAGTCGCGCAGCACCAGCGCGCCGACGATCGCGCCGCCGAGGTTGCCGAGCGAGCCGGCGGTGCTGGTCCAGGCAAGCGCGCCGAAGCGGTGCTCGCGGGTCAGCATCGCGAGCTGCTGCAGGGAAAGCCCCGAGACGATCACTGTCAGCGCGGATGCGGCGGTGAAATAGCCCGCCCGCACATCGCCGTAGAAGGCACTCACGAGCGGAGAGATCGCGATCAGGATCGCAGCGATCACAAGCGAAATCCCAACGTTGAGCCACGCCATCGTGCTCACCTGCTCGGGCGAGATAGAACGCGCCTGGATCGTCGCGCTTGACAGGCCGAAGTCCTGGAACAGCAGCAGGAACGCCGTGATCGGCGTGCACATCGCGACGACCCCGTAATCGTCGGGCGACAGCAGCCGCGCCACGATCAGCAGGGAGATCATGCTCGAAGCGAACTGGACCGCCTGGGCGGCGCCCATGAACACGCTGCCCCTGAAGGCCGCGCGGCCCATTCCATGGGCCGGGGGCGCCGTCTCGGGCGCAGGCGCATCGGCTGGAGACGGGATCGCCGTCACGCGCCTGGCACTCCGGCCGGACTGGCGGCCTCGTTCATGCGGCGCGCAAGGCGTCGCGGACCGCGGGGTTGCGGGTCGCGAGGAAATTGCACGAGCGGAAATTCTCGTCCGCGGCGAAATCGTAGTCCTTGAAATGGACGAAGCCCGGATGGATCCGCCCGAGCGCATAGCCGAGTCCGCCGAGCAGGGTGTAGAAATCCCGCAGGTTGGTTCGCGAATAGATCGAGTGCCGGCCGTATTCGAACTGGATGGTCTCGATCAGGCCCTGCTCGAGCGAACGGGCAGCGCCACGCAGCACTTCCAACTCGTGTCCTTCGACATCGACCTTCATTAGCAGGATCTTGCCGAGCCCGGCGCGCGCCGCATAGGCATCGAACGTATCGACGGCGCAGGTCACCACTTCCGACGCCATGTCCCACGGCGCGCCGGAAATGCTGCTGCCGGTGTCGCTGCCGGGATAATAGGTCACCTCGACCTCCCCCGGCGCCGACGACAGGCCGATATTGTTGAGATGCACGTTCGCGCGGGCGCCGAACTCCGCCGCAGCATGGGCGAAGGTTTGCGGAACGATCTCGAACCCGTGGATCTCCGCCTGAGGCACCCGCCCCAGCACGTGGCGGGTCCATTCCCCATGATTCAGCCCGACATCGACGATTACGGGATCCGGCGCGCCGGCCATGCCCAGCACGGTCGACAGCACGCGCTCCTCGCCGTTGCGCGCCATGTCCCAATTGGCCTCGTTCCACCAGGCCTTGAGATACGCTTCCGCGCCGCGGGCGAAGAAATTGGTCAGCGCGGCCGGCGATCGGCGCGCTACGAGGGTCTGCCACTTTGCCATTGCGTGTTCCTTCGCCGGCCCTGCCTCAAGCGCCCTTGGCGATCGGCGCGTCGCGCATCACCTCGAGGTCCGCGAGCACCATCTCGCGCGCCAGTTCGCGCACCGGGGTCTCGTGCCGCCAGCCGAGCTTCTGATGCGCCTTGCTCGCATCGCCGATCAGCAGGTCGACCTCGGTCGGGCGGAAATAGCGCGGATCCACCTCGACCAGCACCTTGCCCGTCTTGCGGCAGATGCCCTGTTCCGCTGCGCCCTCGCCGGTGAAGTCGATCGGCAGGCCGGCGTCCTCGAAGGCCCAGCGCACGAATTCTCGCACTTCGACGGTCTCGCCGGTGGCGAGCACGTAGTCGTCCGCCTCGTCCTGCTGGAGCATCATCCACATGCCGCGGACGTACTCCTTGGCATGGCCCCAGTCGCGCTTGGCGTCGAGATTGCCGAGGTACAGCTTTTCCTGCCGCCCGAGCGCGATCGCGGCCGCGCCGCGGGTGATCTTGCGGGTCACGAAGGTTTCGCCGCGCAGCGGGCTCTCGTGGTTGAACAGGATCCCGTTCGAAGCGTGCATCCCGTAGGCTTCGCGATAGTTCACCGTGATCCAGTAGCCGTAGAGCTTGGCCACGCCATAGGGGCTGCGCGGATAGAACGGGGTGGTCTCGCGCTGCGGCACTTCCTGGACCAGGCCGAACATTTCCGAAGTCGACGCCTGGTAGAAGCGGCAGGTGTTCTCCATCCCGAGGATGCGGATCGCCTCGAGCAGCCGCAGCGTGCCGACCGCGTCGGCGTTGGCGGTGTATTCGGGGGTCTCGAAGCTCACCTGTACGTGGCTCTGCGCGGCGAGGTTGTAGATTTCCGTCGGCTGGGTTTCCTGCACGATCCGGATCAGGTTGGTCGCGTCGGTAAGATCGCCGTAGTGGAGCTTGAAGCGCTGCTCCAGCTCATGCGGATCCTGGTAGATATCCTCGATCCGTCCGGTGTTGAACGACGAGGAGCGCCGCTTGATGCCGTGTACCGTGTAGCCTTTTTCGAGCAGGAACTGAGCCAGATAAGCCCCGTCCTGACCGGTGACGCCCGTGATCAATGCAACCTTGCTGGCCAAACATACCCCCTATCGTGAATGGGATCCGGCCTACGTATACCCCGCAAAGTGTTACGGGCCAGTGTGCATTGCACAATAGCGATGAAAAAGAAGGGGAAATGCGATCAACGGTGGTGAGCCCTGCTGGGTTCGAACCAGCGACCTACTGATTAAAAGTCAGTTGCTCTACCGACTGAGCTAAGGGCCCCGACCAGGGAATGCGGTGCCGCCGGTTCGGGCGGTGGCGCGGGGCTCACCTAGAAAGGGGGCGGCGGGCGGTCAAGCGCGCTTTGAGCTGGCGCACCGTCAGGCCGGTCAGCGGATCGCGCCAGCCGGGGGCTACTTCGCTCACCGGCCCGAGCACGAACAGCCGCTCGCGGAACCGCGGATGCGGGATAACGAGCCCCTTGCCCACGTAGGCCCCGCCGCTCCACAGCACGATATCGAGGTCGAGCACGCGCGAAATCCAGCGCTGCCCGCCCGAGCGGCGGCCGAATTCACGCTCGGTCCGCTTGAGCAGCGCGAGCAATTCCCCGGGCTCGAGCGAGGTTTCTATCTGCACGGCCGCATTGGCATAGGTCCGCAGCGACGGACCGAGCGGCGGAGTGTGGATCAGACGGCTGGCGCGGAGGGTCCCTATCCCGGCCTTGTGCAGCGCAACAGAAGCTGCGCCCAGCACCTTGCGGGGGGCCCCGATCGAACCATGTCTGCGGTTGGAGCCGAATGCGATCACATAGCGATGCTTGTGCCCCGCCATCCGCCCTACTCGTCCCGTGCGATACGGGCGTAGAGCTCCGGCCGGCGGTCGCGGAAGAAGCCCATGCCGGCGCGGTGCTTCGCCGCGCGCTTGAGGTCGAGCGTCGCGAGCAGGACGCCGGTTTCCTCGGTGCCGAATTCGCCGACCATGTCGCCCCATTCGTCGGCGATGAAGCTGTGGCCGTAGAAGGCCTGGCCGTCCTCCACCCCGATGCGGTTGGCGGCAACCACCGGCATGCAGTTGCTGACCGCATGGCCGATCATCGCGCGGCGCCACATGCGGCTGGTATCGAGGTCGTCATCATAGGGCTCGCTGCCGATCGCGGTCGGGTAGAACAGCACTTCGGCGCCCTTGAGCGCCATTACCCGCGCGGTTTCGGGATACCACTGGTCCCAGCAGATGCCGACCCCGATCTTCGTGCCGAACACCTCCCACACCTTGAACCCGTCGTTGCCGGGGCGGAAATAGTATTTTTCCTCATACCCCGGACCATCCGGAATGTGGCTCTTGCGATAGGTGCCCATCACCTCGCCATCCGCATCGACCATCGCGATCGTGTTGTAATAGTGATGCCCGTCGCGCTCGAAGAAGCTGACCGGGATCGCGACCTTGAGCGCCTTCGCAAGCTCGCGCATCGCGATCACCGAAGGATGCTGGAGCGTCGGGCGCGCGAGTTCGAACAGCTGCTCGTCCTCGGTCTTGCAGAAATAGGGGCCGGAGAACAGCTCGGGCGGCAGCACGACCTGCGCACCGTCGGCCGCGGCTTCCTCCACCAGCGCGCCGACCGCGGCGATATTGTCGCTTTGGTCTGCTGAATTGAGCGCAAGCTGGAGCGAGGCGACGGTGAGGCTGGTCATGCGCGTTCAGTTAGTAAGCGCCCAGCCGGAAGTCCACCGGCTAGGGTCGCTTGCGGAAGAGCAGGGTCATCCGGTCGCTCTCGCCGATCGCATCCATCTGCGCCTTCTTGGCGGGATCGGTCGCCGCCCCGGCATAATTGGGCGGCAGTTCCCATACACCGATCTTGTAGTCGGCCGGATCCTTCGGATTGGCGTTGATCTCGCTCTTCGCGACGAGATCGAAACCCATCGCCGAGAACAGCGCGATCACGTCGCTTTCGCGCATGTAGCCCTTGCTGCCGTCGGTCCGCGCGAAGGCCGCGTTTTCGGCGACGCGGTGATCGATCACGCCGATCATCCCGCCGGGTTTGAGCATTTTCCGCATCAGCATCACGTCCTTGTAGAACCAGCCGAAGCGGAACATGTTGTGGACCTCGCGGAAGATCAGCACCCGATCGACCGAACCGTCGGGCACGGCCGCAGGCCGGTCCGAATTGAATGCGAGAATCCTTGCCCCGTCGGCGGGCGCCCATTTTGCCGCCTCGCCGGGGAAGGTATCGGCCAGCTTGCCGTAGGTATCGGCGAGATAGCCGGTCTCTTTCGAAACGTCGGGGTTCATCCCGATATAGGTGCCGTCCTTGCCGAGATAGGGCACGAGGATGCGCGAATACCATCCGCCGGTGGGCATGTAGTCGACCACCGACATGCCCGGCTCGACGCCAAAGAACTCGAGCGTCTCGCGCGGGTGTCGGTACCGGTCGCGCGCGCGGTCGCCGTCGCGGATCTTGGCGGAGAGGGCCGCGTCCAGCGCGGGGTTGGACGGAACCGCCCGCTGCGCGATCGCCGGAACCGGGGCCATCGGCATCATCGCAACTGCCGCGAGTGCGGCCAATCCGGTCGGCATCCTCATCGCATTCCCCCCGCAGCCGTTGTCATCGCGCAGTCTATGCACCTTGCTATCGATGACAAGCTGTCGCTGCGTTCCTATCTAGGAACCCGAACAAGGAGACGGATTATGACCACGGAAACGGCGATCTTCGCAGGCGGATGCTTCTGGTGCACCGAGGCGGTGTTCAAGTCGCTGGCCGGAGTCGAGAGCGTCGAAAGCGGCTATATCGGCGGCGAGGTGCCGAACCCGACCTACAAGCAGGTCTGCACCGGCGATACCGGCCATGCCGAGGCTATTCGGGTGACCTTCGATCCCGCGGCGATTTCCTATGGCGATCTGCTCGACGTGAACTTCGCGACGCACGACCCGACCACGCTCAACCGCCAGGGCAACGACGTCGGTACGCAATACCGCTCGGCGATCTTCCCGCTATCCGACGCCCAGCGCGCCGAGGCCGAGGCGGCGATCTCGCGCGCGAATGCGGATCACGACGGGCGGGTGGTGACGACGATCGAAGGTCCGGCCGAATGGTACCCGGCGGAGAACTACCATCAGGATTACTGGGAAGGCGAAGGCCAGCGAAACCCCTATTGCCTCGCGGTCATCCCTCCCAAGCTCGCCAAATTGCGCAAGGGTTTCGCCGAGCGGCTCAAGTCCTAGCCAAACCGCCTCCTGTGGACAAGTCTGTGCATAATTCAAGCTCGCTTGAGTTAACCTTGCAGTTCACGCGTTTGCGCTGAAACGAGCGATGAAGAACCCGTCAAGTCCGCCCTCGTCAACCAGCGTGCCGGGATCGGTGCGCAGCCAGCCGTCCGGCGCGGTAGCGAGGCCCTGGGGCAGGACCGAGACGTCGATGGGGGCGGCGGGCAGACTCACCCGAGCCGCCTGGTACTCCCCTTCCTCGGGTTCAAGCGAGCAGACCGCGTAGACCAGCTCACCGCCGGGCTTGAGCCAGCCGGCAGCGCGCTCCAGCAGCGCCGTCTGCAACTCTGCCATCTCCCCGATCTGCCGCACGCCGATGCGGTGGAGCACATCGGGATGGCGGCGGCAGGTGCCGGTGGCGGTGCAGGGCGCATCGAGCAGGATCGCGTCGAACGTCCCCTCGGGCTCCCATGCTAGTGCATCGGCGATCACGATTTCGGCGGTGAGGCCGGTGCGGGCAAGGTTCGCCTTCGCCCGCTCCATCCGCTTCGCGCTCATGTCGAGCGCGGTGACCTGCCATCCCGCCGCGGCGAGTTGCATCGTCTTGCCGCCGGGCGCGGCGCAGAGGTCGAGCACACGCTTGCCCTCGCCTTTCCCCAGCAGGCGGGCAGGAAGCGACGCGGCGAGGTCCTGCACCCACCACGCGCCTTCAGAATAGCCGGCGAGGTTCTCGACCGCCTCGCCGCGTGGCAGGCGGACATGGCCGGGGAGCAGCGACACGCCGCCGAGCTGCTCCACCCATTTCCCGGTTTCCGTCGCATCGCGCAGGGTCAGATCGAGCGGCGGCGGCTCACCGAGCGCAGCGGCGATCGCATTCGCGCGTTCGCCCCATCTCTCCGCGACCCTTGCCGGCAGCGTCGGCACTTCGGGCAGCGCCACGCCCTTGCGCACCAGGGCGCCGAACACCCCATGCGCGAGCCGCTTCGGCCCGCCTGCCAGCAGCGGCAGAGCCGTCGCGACCACCGCGTGCGGCGGCGTTTCCAGCCGCAGCCACTGGGCGAGCATCAGCCGCAGCACCGCGCGCGGCTTGGCGTCTTCGGGCAACACCTGCTTGGTCGCGCTGTCGATCAGGCGATCGAGGTCCGCCAGCCAGCGCAGCACTTCGGAGGCGATCGCCCGCGCCAGCGCCTTGTCCGCCGCGCCTTGGATGCCCTGCAAGGCTGCGTGCGCCGCAACGTCGAGCGTCTCGCGCCGGCGCAATACGGCATCGGTCAGCTTGAGCGCCGCACGGCGCGCGGGGAGTCCGGGTATGTCGGCCATGGCTGCGCCCTTAGGGACAATTGCCTTTGCGCGCCAGCGCGCCCATCTTCGCTGCATGACCGAACGAGCCACTCAACGCCCGAAGGGGTTCAAGAAGCCCGCGCACTGGACCGACAAGCCGTTGCCCAAGCCCGCTCCGAGCGAGAACGACGAAGTGCTCAGCCCGACCCGCTACGGCGACTGGGAAAAGAACGGCATCGCAGTGGATTTCTGATCCGGCGATGGCGATCCTCGAAACCGCGCGCCTGATCCTGCGCCCTGCGCGCGAAGACGATCTCGCGGGTCTGCACACAATCCTCTCCGATCCTCGCGCGACGCGGTATTGGTCGACTCCGCCGCACGAAACGCTCGACGTCACCCGCGACTGGCTCGCCAGCATGATCTCCAACCCTCCCGGCGCGGGTGAGGATTTCATCGTCGAGCGGCGGGCGCCGTGATCGGCAAAACCCGCTTCCATCGCTTCCCCGATGTCGGCTTCATCCTGCGGCCCGACGTATGGGGGCACGGCTTTGCCAAGGAAGCCCTGCGTGCGGTGCTCGAGCGGGCCTTTGCAGTGCACCGCCTCCCGCAAGCCACCGCCGACGTCGATCCGCGCAACGACGCCAGCCTTGGCCTGCTCGAGGGCCTTGGCTTCCGCCGCGTCGGCTATCGCGAAAACAGCTGGCTTATCGGCGGTGAATATTGCGACAGCGTCGATCTGACGCTGGATGCGGTAGCTTGGATCTAGCGCTTCCGAGTCATTGCCACCGCACCGAGCGCCCCGAGCACCGCCATCGGGATCGCCGCGTAGAACACAGTGCCGGCGGCTCCGCGCGCAGTCGCATCGGTAACGCCGTGGGCGAAGCCGACCATATTGGCGATCACCCCGGCCAGCGCCGCGCCGACCGCGCCGCCGACTTGGCGCGTACTCATCAGCGCTGCACTGCCGATCGCCTGGTCTTCCCTGAGCAGCGAGCGCAGCAGCAGGCGGTTCGACAGGCTGGTCGACATGCCGAAGCCCGCGCCCATCAACGCGCCCGCCGGCAGCACCCATACGAGGGCGAGAGTCGGCACGGCCAGCGCTTGCGCGATTGCCGCCAGCGCGATCAGCACCGTGCCCCGGCGGATCCATGGGCCTTCCTTGCCCGACGCGACATGCGAGATGCTCATCGCGACCACGGTCCAGGTCAGCGCGAGCGAGGCGACGATATAGCCGGCCTGCAGCGGCGAATAGGCCTTGAGCTGCTGGAAGATCGGCGGGACATAGATGGTGAAGGGCATCGATGCGCCGGCGACCGCGAACAGCGAGAGGTAGCCCGCGCCGACCACCGTGCGCGGATCGCCCGCCCGGTGCGGCAGCAGCCGGACCTTCGCCCTTGCATCGATCGGAAACACCAGCGTCATCACTGCGAAACCGCCGAAGATCAGCCCGAACGAGCCGAGCTGCGAACCCGCAAGATCGGCCAGCGCGATCATCGAGATCCCCGCCGCGACCGCGAGCAGCTGCGGCAGCGGAACCGAGTTGTGCTCGCTCTCCATATGCGCCTTGCGGAACAGGACCGGCGCCAGCACCGCATAGAGCACCGCCTGGCCGAGGAAGATCCAGAACACCGCGCGCCAGTTGCCGGCCTCGGCGAACAGCCCGCCGACCATCGGCCCGAGCAATGTCGCGACGCCCCAGGTCGCCGCGATGATCGCGAACACCCGCGCGATCTGCCGTTCGGGGAAAAGCTGGGCGATCGCGACCATGCCGAAGCCGCTGAACCAGCCGCTGCCGATCCCCTGCACCAGCCGCCCGCCGAGGAAGGTCCATATCTCGGGTGCCGAGGCGCTCATCAGGCAACCCACCGCGAAGACCACGCCCGAGAAGGCGGCGGCCGGGCCGAGCCCGAAGATCTCCGCCACCCGCCCCGAACTCGCTCCCGCGACCACCGACCCGATCAGGAAGCCCGCGACCGCCCAGCTGAACGCTGCATAGCCGCCGAGGTCGGCCGCGACGCTCGGCTGGATCGTCGCGGTGACCAGCGAATCCGCCGCATTCATCCACACGCCGAGCAGGATGATCAGCAGCTTGGGCAGCAGATGCGCCGAACCTAGTTCGCGCCAGGCCGCGCGCCGGCCCGCCTCGACCGCCACCGCGTCGATCACCGGCCCTTCCATCAGGCCCAGCCCAACAGCTCGCGCCGCACCAGCGCTTCGAGCATCTCCATGCCCGCCGCGCCTGCGTTGAGGCAGGCGAGCGTCGCATAGTGCTCGCCCCCGGCTTCGAGGAATTGCTCCTTGCCGCGGATCGCCAGCTCCTCGAGCGTTTCGAGGCAATCGGCCGAGAACCCCGGCGCGGCGACCGCGATGCGGCGGGTGCCGCGCTGGGCCTCCTCCTCGAGCACCGCGTCGGTCGCCGGCTCGATCCACTTGGCCTTGCCGAAGCGCGACTGGAATGTGACCTCGATCCTGAGATGGCGCGCGCCGAGCGCCCGTTTCAGCAGCCGTGAGGTCTCGAGGCATTGCGCCTGATAGGGATCGCCCAGCTCGATGCAGCGTTCGGGCAGCCCGTGATAGCTCAGCAGCAGTACTTCGGGCGCGAAGGGCAGCGCATCGATCTGGCGCCCCAGGTCGTTGGCCAGCGCGCTGATATAGAGCGGATCGTCGTAGTAGGGCGGCAGCGTCCGGAGCGCCGGCTGGGCGCGCATTTTCGCCAGCGCCTCCGACATCTTGTCCGAGACGCTGGCGTTGGTCGCCGCCGAATATTGCGGGTAGAGCGGAGCGATCAGGATGCGCTCGCAGCCCGCCGCCTGCAGGGCTTGCAGCTCCTTGCCGAGTGCCGGATTGCCGTAGCGCATGCCCCAGCGCACCAGCGCAGCATCGCCGAGCCTCTGCTGCAGCATTTGCGCCTGCTCGGCGGTGATCGCGGCGAGCGGAGAGCCCTTGTCGGTCCACACCTGACTATAGGCGTGCGCCGACTTTTTCGGCCGTGTATTCAACACTATACCGCGCAATATCGGTTGCCAGACCAACGCCGGTATTTCGACCACGCGCGGGTCGGAAAGGAATTCCCGCAAATAGCGCTTCACCGCCTGCGGGGTCGGCGCATCGGGCGTGCCGAGGTTGACCAGCAGCACGCCGATGCCGGACTTTGCTGCACCCGTCATTCGCTTGCTCCGGCGAGCAGCGGCAGGTTGCGCAGGCGCAGGCCGGTCGCCGAGAACAGCGCATTGGCGATCGCCGGGGCGACCGCGGCGACGCCCAGTTCGCCCGGATCGAAGGGCTCGCCCTCGCTCGCGATGAAATCGACGTCGATCGTCGGGCAGTCCTGCAATTTCGGCATCCCCAGTGCGGCCAGTCTGCCGCTGACCGGCAGTCCGCGTTCGTAGTCTATCGCGGCACCCAGCGCGAGGCCAATCCCGAAGACCAGCCCGCCCTCGATCTGCTGGCGCGCGATGTCGAGATTGACGATCCGCCCGATATCGACCGCGGCGGAAATCTTCTGCACCTTGACCCCGCCTTCGCCCTGGCTGGCGGTAGCGATCACCGCGATCCGCCCGCCGCTCTCGACCGGCCCGATCCGGTGGCACGCGAGCCCCTGCCCGCTCTGATCCTGCCCGCCGTTCCACTGCGCAAGCTGCGCCGCGCGCTGGAGGCAGGCCGCCAGCCGTGGATCGCTGCCGAGCATCTCCATCCGGTAGGACAGCGGCTCGCGGTGGTGCATCGCCGCAAGCTCGTCGACGAAGCTTTCGGTGAAGAAGCAGGTGTAGCCATGCGCATTGCCGCGCATCCGCCCGGTCGGCAGGCCGATCTCGGTGGGCACGTGCCAGATCGCGACATTGTCGATCTGGTACACCGGATCCGCACCGGCGAGCGCGATCGGATCGGCCCGGCCCGAGCTCTCCTCGATCGCCGCCCAGCTGGTGAGATTATCGAACTGCCGCGCGCCGAATTCGAGCGCGCTCGGCGGCAGGGCCAGCCGCGCGCGCCAGCTCGCGATATGGCCGCTCTCGCTGGTGGCGGCGGCCATGGTTGCCGCGACCGGAGTCCGCGGCCGCCCGGCGAGCGCTTCCTGCCAGCGCGACCAGACGAGCTGCACCGGCCGCTTGCACTCGCGCGCGATCAGCGCGACCTCGATCGCGTGGTCGATCTCCAGCCGCCGGTCGAAGCTGCCCCCGGCGGGCATGGGGTAGAGGATCACGTCGGAGAGCGCCATGCCGAGCGCGTCAGCCGCAGCCCGCCGCGCGTGCTCGGGCGCCTGGCTGGCGATCCACAGCTCGAGCTTGCCGCCGGCCAGGCGCGCGGTCGCGCTGGCGGTCTCGATCGTGCCGTGCAGCGCTGGCGCGACATCGTAGCGCACGCTCAGCGTCGGCTTGCCGAGCTCGGCGTCGCCCGCTCCGCGGCTGGCGATGCTCTTCGCGCCGCCCTTCTCGAGGGCCTGGTCTAGCGCATCGGCCACCCGGCTGCTGTCCAGAGCGCCGCGAATGGTGAAGGTCGCGGCGAGCTTGTCGAGCGCCGCGTTCGCGGCCCACCAGGTTTCCGCGACCGCGGCGATCCAGCGCTTGCCCCTCACCAGCGTAATCAGCCCGCGGGTCCCGGCAAGGTCCCTCGGCTCGAAATTGGCGAGCTCCGCTTGGTCGATCGGCCCGTGCTGGATCGCCGCATAGACCATGTCGGGCAGGCGCACGTCGCCCGCGAAGGCATAGGAACCGTCGACCTTCGAAGGTAAGTCGAGCCGCGGGAACAGGATCGGCGCTTCCGCCCCGAGCTCGCTCGGCACCTCGGCCGGTGGCTGCGAGCGCAGCGGCGGCGGATCGGGCGGGCTGTAATCGGCCGCCTCGAGCACGACTTCGGCGAAGCTGAGCTTCTTGTCGCCATGGATCACGAAGCCGCCGTCGCTGTCGCATTCCTCCCAGTCCACCCCCCAGCGATGGGCCGCGGCCTTGGCCAGCATCGCGCGCGCGCTGGCGGCAGCATTGCGGCATGGCGCCTCATAGGCGGCGAGCGAGGTGCCGTCGGCGGTGACCATGAAGCGGTTGTCCTGCGCGTATCGCCGAGTCAGCCAGTCTTGCGGATCGTCGGCCAGGAAAGACAGCCACGCGTTGCGCAGCGGCGCCCATTGCGCGGCCAGGGGGACATTGGGATAAGCGCCGCTGACCGGCGCGGGCTCGACCGCGACCTGGCGCCAGTCCGCGCCCAGTTCCATCGCCACCACCTGCGGCAGGATCGTGGTCACGCCCTGGCCCATTTCGAGTTGCGGCACCGCGACCGTCACGACCCCGTCGCGGCCGATCTTGAGCCAGGCGTCGAAGGCGATTTCGTCGCGCCCGGCGCTGAGCGGCGGAGCGTAGCGGCGCGGGCTGAGCGCCCAGAGCGCAACCAGGCCGCCACCGGCCGCAGCCCCGATCAGCACCCCTCGCCGCGTGACGTGCATCGCCTAGCTCACCGGTCCAGCCACTCGGCTAGCCGAGCCGCGATCCCCGCAAAGGCCTCGGCCTCGGGCCCGTCGCCCGCCGCGGGCGGATGGCCTTCGTCGCTCGCGCTGCGGATCGCCATGGTCAGCGGAACCCGGCCAAGGAAGGGAATATCCTTCTCGTGCGCGACATGCTCGGCCCCGCCGAGGCCGAAGGGATCGCTGATCTCGCCGCAGTGCGGGCAGGCATAGCCGGCCATGTTCTCGACGATGCCGACGATCGGGATGCCGCCAGTTTCGAAGAACTGCATCGCCCGGGTCGCGTCGATCAGCGCAAGGTCCTGCGGGGTCGAGATGATGATCGCCCCGGCGGGCTTGAACCGCTGCAGCATGGTGAGCTGGACGTCGCCGGTGCCGGGCGGCAGGTCGACCAGCAGCACCTCGACGTCGCCCCATTCGGCCTCGATCAGCTGGCCCAGCGCATTGCCCGCCATCGGCCCGCGCCAGGCGATCGCGCGGCCGGGCTCGACCAGATAGCCCATCGACAGCACCGGGATCCCGCTGGGGGTGGGCACAGGGATCAGCTTGTTGTTCTCGGCGCGCGGCCGTTCGTCCTTCGTGTCGAGCAGGGTCGGCTGCGAGGGACCGTAGATGTCCGCATCGACGATCCCGACCTTGCGGCCGGCACGCTTGAGCGCGACGGCGAGATTGGCGGTGAGGGTCGACTTGCCGACCCCGCCCTTGCCCGAGCCGATCGCGACGATCCGCCTTGCGGGGGGCGCTGCCGCCTGAGCCGTGGATCTTTCCGCCGTCATTGCCACACGGACTTCGGATACGCCCTCGGCATCGCGCAGCGTGTCTTTCACCGCGACTTCCATCCTATCGCGCGCGAGCATGTCAAGCCCGCTCGCATCGAGGATCAGGGTCGCGACGCCGTCTTTCAGTTTAAGGGATTGCAGGCGCTCCAGCGCGAGCGCGGGGAGGCGGGCCTTGAGGGTCTCTTCTTCGCTCATCGCAGACCCGTTAGCGGAGCGCGCCGGGCGTTGCAGGGAAAATCTGCGCAACGCACACTGTTATTCACGCATTTCCTTCCTATAGTGTCCGGATGGAACGTTTGGGCGGATTTTTCGATCGCATTGCATGGGCGATGGCAGGCAAGCGCAGCCCTTGGGGCAGCGACGGCGGCAAGGGCGATGACGGCGGAGACGAGGCGGGCGGCGCATCCGGCGGCGAGACTCCGCCCGAACCGCCGCAGGAAAAGCCGCGCGGCCCGCGCAATCCCTGGCTTCCTGGTGGCGGCGCCGAAGGCGGCGGCGGACGCCGCTCGGCCGGGATCGAGGACATCTTCAAGACCCGCGGACCCGAAGGACCTCGGCGGCGCCCCGGCGGACCGGGCGGCCCGCCCAATTTCCGCCTGCCGCGCGCTCCCGGCGGGCGCAGCTGGTTTCCGCTGGCGATCGCCGGAATCGTAGCCGTGTGGCTGGTCTTCTCGACCTTCCATCAGCTCGGCCCGAAGGAGCAGGGCATCGTCACCACCTTCGGCAAGTATTCGCACACGATCAATCCGGGCATCTCGATGACCGCGCCTTGGCCGATCCAGAGCGTCGATGTCGAGCCGGTGTCCGAAATCCGCCTGATCCAGATCCCCGACGGCGATGCCGAGAACCTGATGCTGACCAGCGACCAGAACCTGGTCAATCTGTCCTACCTCGTCCGCTGGAGCATCAAGGACCTGAAGCAGTTCCGCTTCCAGCTGGCCGAGCCCGAAGACACGATCCGCGAGGTGGGTGAGGCCGCCATGCGTGCCTCGGTAGCCGAGCAGACGCTCAACCGGACTTTCAGCGGCGCCGGGCGCGCCGACATCGAAAGCGCGGTGCGCGAACGGATGCAGAGCATCCTCGACGCCTATCGTTCGGGCATCCTGATCCAGGGCGTCGAGATCAAGAAGACCGATCCGCCGGCGCAGGTCGAGGATGCGTTCAAGGACGTGTCGGCCGCGCAGCAGGATGCGCAGAGCGCCCGCAACCAGGCCGAAGCCTGGGCGCAACAGGTGCTCGCCGGGGCGCAGGGCAGCGCGACCTCGTTCGACAAGGTCTACGAGCAGTACAAGCTCGCGCCCGAGGTGACCCGCCGCCGCTTGTATTACGAGACCATGGAGCGCGTCCTGTCCAAGAACGACAAGGTGATCGTCGAAAGCAACGGCGTGACCCCCTACCTGCCGCTGCCGGAGATCAAGCGGACCCAGCCCGACACCGCCAAGGCAGGAGGCCAATGATGGGCGAGCTGTGGCAGAACTATAAGGCCGTGGTCATCGCACTCGGCGTGATCGTCGTCGCGCTGCTGTCGAGCATCGTCGTGGTGCCCGAGGAAGAGCAGGCGGTTATCATCCGCACCGGCGAGCCGGTGCGCGTGGTCAACCGCTTCAAGCCCAAGGTGCCCTACGGCCAGACCGGCGCCGGGATCATCTGGCGGATCCCGTTCCTCGAACGGGTCGAGCGGGTCGACAAGCGCGTGCGCGATCTCGACATGCAGCCGCAGCAGGTGCTTTCGACAGACCAGCTCCGGCTCGAGGTCAATGCCTATGCGCGCTATCGCATCATCGATCCGGTCAAGATGGTCCGCACCGTGGGCGACGTCGCCAATGTCGAGACCCAGCTCTCGCCGATCTTCAGCTCGGTGCTGCGCCAGGAACTCGGCCGCCGCACCTTCGCCTCTCTGCTCACCGCCGAGCGCGGCACGACGATGCACAACATCCGCGACCAGCTCGACAAGGAAGCGCGCGAATACGGCGCACAGGTGATCGACGTGCGGATCAAGCGCGCGGACCTGCCGCAGGGCACACCACTGCAATCGGCCTTCGCCCGGATGCAGACCGCGCGCCAGCAGGAAGCCACCACCATCCGCGCGCAGGGCGCCAAGGATGCGCAGATCATCCGCGCGACCGCGGATGCGCAGGCGGCCAAGATCTATGCCGACGCCTACAACAAGGATCCGCAATTCTACGACTTCTACCGCGCGATGCAGAGTTACGAGTCGACCTTCGCCGCGCCGGATTCGAAGAGCAGCACGATCATCCTGTCGCCGGACAACGATTATCTGCGGCAGTTCAAGGGCCATCCCTGAACGCGAGGGCGACAGCGGGACGTCGCCACCGTTTACCCTTGTCATTCAAACTGCGTTCAGGCCGCAGGGCCATCTAGGGGCGGCGACTATGGGAAGGCACCGCTTAAGAATGACGAGAGGAACAAAGGACGTGAAGCCCGTGCGTTACGCTTATGGTATTTCATCCGCACTGTTGATCGGTGGCGCTGCCATCTCTCTCGTGACCGGCTATCCCGCCGGAGCCCAGGTAACCCGCGGCGACAGCGCCTCGATCCATCCGATCGTTCCGCGCGCCGGCGCCCCCGCCAGCTTCGCCGACCTGACCGAGCAGCTCCAGCCGGCCGTGGTCAACATCGCCACCCGCCAGGTGGTCGAGGTCCAGAACCAGCAGAACCCGTTCTTCCGCTTCTTCGGCCCGGGCGCGCCCGGCGGTCCCGGCGGCGGCACCAGCCAGCAGGAAGTGCAGGCAGCGGGATCGGGGTTCATCATCTCGTCCGACGGCTACATCGTCACCAACAACCACGTGATCGCGGCCGACAAGAAGACCGCAGCCCAGGCGATCACCGTGACCCTGTTCGACGGCAGCGAATACGACGCGACGCTGGTCGGGCGTGACCCCCAGTCCGACATCGCGGTGCTCAAGATCACTCCGAAGAAGCCGCTCGCGCATGTCGATTTCGGCGATTCGAGCCAGGCCCGCGCAGGCGACTGGGTGATCGCGATCGGCAATCCCTTCGGCCTCGGCGGCACCGTCACCGCGGGCATCGTGTCCGCCCCGCACCGCACCACCGGCAGCGGCGGCGCCTATGACGACTACATCCAGACCGACGCCGCGATCAACAGCGGCAACTCGGGCGGGCCGATGTTCGACATGGCCGGCAACGTGATCGGCATCAACCAGATGATCTTCAGCCAGTCGGGCGGCAGCATCGGCATCGGCTTCGCGATTCCTTCGGAAGTCGCCAAGCCGATCGTCGAGAAGCTGATCCGCGGCGAGGAGATCACCCGCGGCTATGTCGGCGCGATCTTCGAAGGCGTCGACGACGATCTCGCCGACGCGCTGGGCCTGGCGCACGACCGCGGCGAGGTCGTGCGCGGCCTCGTTCCGGGCGAGCCGGCCGCGAAGGGCGGCCTGCAGACCGGCGACATCGTGCTCAAGATCGACGGCAAGGACGTGACCCGCGAGCACAATGCCGCATCGATCCTCGGCGCCACCGCGCCGGGCACCAAGATCACCATGAGCCTGCTGCGCGAAGGCAAGCCCAGCACGGTCGCGATCACCGTCGGCAAGCGTCCGAGCGAGGACGAGCTGGCCAAGAAGACCATCGACACCGGCGACGGTACCAAGCTGCCCGACCAGGGCCCCGATGGCGACAAGAACGCGATCTCGGTCGATACGCTCGGGATCAAGGTCCAGACGCTCGATGCGAACCTCGCCCGCCAGCTGACCGGCACGCCGACCACCCAGGGCGTGGTGGTCACCGATGTCGACGGCGGCAGCAACGCCGCGGCGCGCGGGATCGACCAGGGCCTGATCATCCAGACGGTGAACTACGAGCCGGTCCGGAGCGCCGCAGAATTCGCCCAGAAGATCGCCGCGGCCAAGGCGGCCGGGCGTTCGAGCGTGCTGCTTTCGGTGCTCGGCCCGCGCGGCCAGCACGGCGACGTGACCGTGCGCTTCACCCTTCAGCCGGCGGGCTGACCGCCTGCTTCCCCTTCCCGGCGGGGAGGGGACCGGACAGCGCAACCCTCCCCCTGGCCGGGGGAGGGTATTTCTATGGGTTCGCGCTTTCCTTCTCGCCTTTGCCCTTGGCGCCGGTCGCGCGCTCGAGGAAGTCCTTGTTCGCGGCCGGCGGCGGGCTCGCGGGGATCAGCCCGGCATTGGGCAGCACGTCGTCCGGGGGCATGTTGTCGTTGCCCTTGCGCGGGCCCTGCGGACCGTTCGGCTCGACCAGATTGCCGTTCTCGTCGACATAATAGTAGTCGCCCGGATCCCCGTTCAGCCCCTCGTCGTCGGGCTCGAGCTGCCAGTCGGGCAATTTGAGCTGGGTATCGAACTGCTCGACCGGGCGATCCTTGACTGCGAAGCGCATGTAATCGGCAAAGGCGCGCGCGGGCGCCGAACCGCCGCTGAGGCCCCCGACCGGCTTCGCATCGTCCCGACCCATCCACACACCGGTGGTGATGCCCGAGGAGAAGCCTAGAAACCAGCCGTCCTTGTTCGAGCTGGTGGTGCCGGTCTTGCCCGCAACCGGACGGCCGATCTGCGCCGCACGCCCGGTGCCGGTGGCAACCGCGGTCTGCAGCAGGTCGGTGATCCCCGCGGCGACATAGTCGGGCACCAGCTGGACGGTGCGCGCATCCTGGTGGCGATACAGCTCCTGCCCGTCGACCGTGGTGACCTTCGAGATGCCGTAGGGCTCCACCGAACGCCCCCGCGCCGCGACCGAAGCGAAAGCTCGGGTCATGTCGATCACGCGGACGTCGTTGGTTCCCAGCACCATCGAAGGGTTGGTCGCAACCGGGCTGGTAATGCCGAAACGGCGCGCCATCGACGCGACCGTGCCGAAGCCCACCTCGTTGCCGAGCTGGGCCGCGACAGTGTTCTTCGAATAGGCGAAGGCGGCGCGCACGTCGATTTCGCCGGCATAGGAGCCGCCGGAATTGTGCGGGCTCCAGCCGTCGATGGTCACCGGCTCGTCCTTGACCTTGTCGTCGGGCGTGTAGCCGGCCTCGAGCGCCGCGAGATAGACGAACAGCTTCCACGCCGAGCCGGGCTGGCGCACCGCATTGGTGGCACGGTTGTAATTGGTCGCAACGTAATCCGTCCCTCCGACCATCGCCAACACCGCGCCGTCGCGGTCGAGGCTGACCAGTGCACCCTGCGCGCCCTTGGGCACGTTGGCCTTGATCGCCCGGGTCGCCTGGGCCTGCATCTTGGTGTCGAGCGTGGTCCAGACGTCGAGCGGCTGGCTGGTCTCGGGCAGGATCAGGTCGAGTTGCGGCAGCACCCAGTCGGTGAAATAGCGTACCGAGTTCTGGCCCTTCTCGGGCGCGAGCTTGATCTCGGACACGTCGACATCGGCCTGGTCGGCCGAGATCGCGCCGTATTTCTTCATTTGCGCGATCACCACGTTGGCGCGACCGACCGCCGCCTTCACATCCGCGGTCGGAGAATAGCGGCTCGGCGCCTTGACCAGCCCGGCGATGATCGCCGCCTCGCCGAGGTTGAGCGTGCGGGCGGAGTGGCTGAAGAAATTGCGGCTGGCGGAATCGATCCCATAGGCGCCGCCGCCGAAATAGACCTTGTTGAGGTAGAGCTCGAGGATCTGCTGCTTCGAGAACTTCCATTCCAGCGCCATCGCCAGGATCGCCTCGCGCGCCTTGCGGTCGAGCGTGCGATTGTTGTTGAGGAACACGTTGCGCGCGAGCTGCTGGGTGATGGTGGAGGTCGCGCTGGTGCGCTCGTCATCGCGCCACGAGACCCACATCGCGCGGATCAGCCCGAGCGGATCGATCCCGATATGCGAGAAGAACCGACGGTCCTCGACCGAGACCATCGCGTCCTTCATCACCTGCGGGATCTCGTCGTAACTCAACCACTGGCCGTAGCTCGGCCCCATCGCGACGATCTCGCTGCCATCGCGCGCGCGGATCACGATCGTCTGACCGGCCTTGGTGTCCTTGAGCGCGGAAAAGCTCGGCAGGTTCTGCGCCGCCATATAGACGGCGGTCCCGAGCGCGATCGCCGCAAGCAGCGCCAGGGCACCGCCCCAGATCAGGACGCGCCTGACGAAGCGCTTCCATCGCCCCGGCGGCCGCGACCCGCCTCCGCCCGTATTACCCGATCGCACGCGCTCGCGCGGTGTGGCCTTGGAGCCGACGCTCCGGTTGCGTGCCATGCGGCTGCTTCGTCCTTACCTGCGGCCCCGTCGGCCCGTTCGCGGGCTGTGCATAGAGTATTCGTAACACGGCGTTAACGCCGATTTCCACAGGCCGGCGCGCACGGCGCCGGTTTCGGCCCAACCCCTGCCGCGGAACCTCTCAGGCGTTCACGTCGGCGTAGTGCTTGGGTGGCTGGATCACATCCATCCGCTCGGCCAGCAGCGGGCGGAAGCTCGGGCGGCTCTTGAACACCGAGTACCAGCCGCGGGTCTGCTCGTGTCCCGACCAGTCGATCCCGCCGAGATAGTCGGCGACCGAAATCTGCGCTGCCGCGGCGAGATCCGCCAGGCTCATCTGCGCGCCGGCGAGCCACGGGCGCGTATCGATCAGCCAGTCGATGTAATCGAGATGCTCGTTCGCCAGCCGCATCGCATCGCGCAGCAGGCGCGAGTCGGGCGGGGCCCGCAGGAACAGGCGCTTCTTCATCCGCTCGTTGAGCAGCGGATAGGTGACGTCGTGATAGAAATTCTCGTCGAACAGCGCGACCAGCCGACGGATCTCCGCGCGATTGACCGCGGTGCCGACGATCATCGGCGCGCGATCGACCGTCTCTTCGAAATACTCGCAGATCGCCTGGCTATCGACCAGGACGATGCCCTTTTCCGCGTCGCGCAGCACCGGGGTGCGCCCGGCGGGATTGAGCGCGAAGAACTCGTCGCGGCCCTCCCACGGATTCTCGCGCTCCAGCTCGTAGGCGACGCCCTTCTCGCTCAGCAGCAGGCGGACCTTGCGCGAGAAGGGGCACAGCGGAAATTGGAAGAGCTGCCACATGCGTGTCATCCTTTGCCGCAAGGCGCCCGGCGCGTCCACCGGCGCGCGCGTTGCGGCTGGGGATTCGGCGGGCCTCCGCCCCTTCTTACAGTCCCGATGCTTCGAGCGAGAGCTGGCAGGGCTGCATCAGCGAGGCGAGATACCGCTTCTTGTCGGACGCGGCGGCATTGGCCTGCTGCAACTGCGTTACCTCTGTCGCGAACAGCGCCTGGACCTGGTCGTGATCGAGCTGGAGCGCCTCCATCAGCGTCGCAGTCGCCTGCACGAAATATTCGCGCCCGCGCTCGGCCAGCGGCGGATAGGCCAGCGCATTGGCATCGCCGTGCTGCTGGTCGTAGGCGACGATCGCGAAGACCGCCGAACAGCGCAGCAGGGTCTTCTGTTCGAGGTCGAGCTGCGGCGCAGGGGTCGATTGCTGCGCCGCGGCCGGCATGGCAAGCGGCGCGGCGGCGAGCACCGCGGCAAACGGAACGAAAAAGGCGAGGCGAAGCATCGTACGCCCGCTAGGCTCCGGCACCTGAACCGTCACTGCACCGCATCGGCTTCACGCCGGGTCTTCTCGAAGCTTTCGCCGCGCATCCGCTCGAACGCGATCCGCTGCTCGAACCCCGGATCCTCGGGATAGTCGCGATAATCGGCGAGGGTCTCGGCGAAGATCCGCTCGATCTCCTGCTTGTGGTCGGGGTGGGTGAAAATGTTCGCGCGGTTCTCGCGGATCCCGTCCATGATCCGCGCGCCGATCACGTCGGGCTCCATCCCGAATTCGTGCAGCCCCGCGAGCCGTTCGACCGCGGCCGGATCGACCGCCTTCATCGCGCCCTTGAGCGTATCGGGGCGGACATCGTCGCTGGCATAGATATAACTCTTCACCAGCCCCGGATGCACCACCGAGACGCCGATCCCGTATTTGTACATCGAATGGCGCAGCGAATAGGACAGGCCCCGCACCGCGAACTTGGCGGTGTTGTAGATCCCCGCCGCGCCGCTGCCGAGGAAGCTCGCCATGCTGGCGGTGTTGACGATGTGGCCGCCCTTGACCTCGCCCGACAGCGCGCGCTCCTTCATCCGCGGGGCGAAGGTCATCACCCCGTTGACCACGCCGTGGAAATCGACCCCGAGCACCCAGTCCCAATCGTCGTAGGAGGAATCCTCGATCGTCTGGAACAGGTTGATCCCGGCATTGTTGAACAGCAGCGAAACCGGCCCGAACGCCGCCTCGACCCGGTCGGCGGCCTCGCTGAAGCCCTCGCGGCTGGAGACGTCGAGCTGCACCCCCATCACCTCGCGATTGTCGAGCGTCGCCAGCGCCGCATCGATCGCATCCTGCCGGATGTCGGCGATCGCGACCTTCACGCCTTCGTTCAGCAGGTTGCGCACGATGCCGAGGCCGACGCCGTTGGCGCCGCCGGTGACGAAGGCCGTGCGGCCTGCGAAATCCTTCATGGTCAGTCCTTCTTCGCGGCGTCCGCGACTTCGTCGAAACGGATCACCGGGTTCGGATCGGGCGTCTCGCGCCCGGGGATGAACTCGTTGTAGATCTTCCGCCGCCTGAACAGCCACTGACCGTCGATCCGCACGACCTCGTCCTCATAGGTGCCGTAGCTCTGGATCTGGGGCGTGCGGCCGGGCCCGCCGTCGGTCATCTCCCACCAGAAGGCGGTGGTCCAGGCCCGGTCGCCCTCGATCCGGATCACGATCTGGTCGAGCACGTGGCGCAGCAGCGCCGGGCTGCCGTCCTCGCGCTTGAACAGCCGGCCGACGTTCTCGCGGAACTTCACCGCCCCTTCGCGGATCGCCGCGCGGCCGACCAGAGTGTCCATCGCGTAGTCGAGCACGCCGTCCTCGGTGAAGCAGCCGGCGTAGGTCTCGGTGTCGTGCCAGTCCATCGCGAAGAGATAGCGGCCCATCAGGTCCTGGATCTGCGCACGGTCGTCGGCATAGGTGGGGGAGTAGATGGTCATCGGGCACAAGCCTTTGCGCGCTGGTCCAGCAGCAGGACCGGATTGGTCTCGCCGGTCGCCCGGCCGTCGAGGAATTCGTTGAGGATCCGGCGCTTCGAAAACAACCAGCGCCCGTCCTGCCGGACCAGTTCGTCCTCATAGGTGCCGAAGGTGCCCGCCTTGGGCTTGTCGCCGGGGCCGTCGTTGGCCATCTCCCACCACAGCGCGACCGCGAAGGCCCGGTCGCCCTCGACCCGGATCACGGTCTGCGCGAGGATGTGGCGCAGGATCGCCGGGCGCCCGCGGGAATCGGTGTAGATCTGCCCGATCGCCGCCTTGAACGCGCGCACGCTTTCGCCGATCGCAGCGCGGCCCTTCGCGGTGCCGCGCGCATATTCGAGCTCGCCGTCCTCGGTGAACATCTCCGCGTAGGCATCGTAATCGGCCCAATCCATCGCGAACAGATAGCGCGCCATCAGGTCTTCGATCTCGGCGCGGTCCTGCGCGTAGGAGCGCGCGTTCACCGCCCGCTTCCCGCGCGCAACGGCTTGCCTGCGACTGGCTGCATAGAAAACTCTCCCTCGGTTTCGCCCGCGCCGTTCTGCGACGGTGCGTTACATTATTTCGCTTCGTCTTTTTGTATTCACCACTTACAATTTGGCCAAGCAGATTTCGGCGAGTCACCCGCGAAGAGGGCGTACCGCGAGAGAGGAACCGAACCATGGCAATCGCGCCGAACGCAACCGAATTGCAGGCGGCAACCACGGGCGCGACGGGCGACAAGGACCAGCCGTGGCCTTCGGAGCGCTGGGGCTTCTACGCGCTGTTCTGCGTGATCTTCGCGACCTTCATCACCTTCTTCGACCAGACCGTGTTCCAGATGCTGGCCGAGAAGATGAAGGGCAGCTTCGGCATGACCGACGCGATGCTCGGCTGGGTGCAGGGACCGGTAAGCCTGATCGCCTATGTCATCGTCGGCATCCCGCTCGCGCGGCTGGTCGATATCTACCCGCGCAAATGGGTGCTTTCGCTCGGCATCGCGGCGCTCGGCTCGATCATGGCGCTGGGCGGGATCGCGCAAAACCTCGGCCAGCTGATCGGGACGCGACTGTTCGTCGGCGCGAGCTCGTCGGCCAACGGCCCCGGCTCCTATTCGCTCCTGCTCGACTATTTCCGCCCGATGCGCATCCCGCTGGTCTTCGCGCTGCTGCAGCTCGGCTACATCGGCGGCAGTTCGCTCGGCAATATCGTCGGCGGGCAGATGATCGCCTGGACCGCGACCTTCCCCGACACGATCCATTTCCTCGGCCTGTCGATCTTCAACTGGCAGCTGGTGATGGTGATGGTCGGCACGCCGGGCCTGCTGGCCGGGCTGTTCTACGTGTTCCTGAGGGAGCCGCCGCGGCGCAGCCCCGCGGGCTCGCACAAGCTGGTCGCCGACGACGCTTCGGCCGGGCGCAAGTTCGCCGCCTTCATGGGTTGGGACGCGGCCAAGGCGATCTGGGAACGCAAGCAGGTGTTCCTGCCGCTGTTCGCAGCGCTGGCGCTGTCGGCGGTCGAAAGCCAGGGCCTGCCGGCCTGGCGCATCCCGTTCATGGCCCGCACCTACGGCTGGAGCGAGGCCGAGACCGGCGCGCTGCTCGGCACGCTGATGCTGGTCTCGATGCTCGCCGGGATTTTCGCGGGCGGCGTGTTCGTGACCTGGATGGGCAAGCGCTACAAGGACGCCAACATCCGCGCGACCGCGATCATCTTCACCTGCACCACCATCGTCACGATCGCCTCCCCGCTGATGCCCACCGGCGAAGGCGCGATCGCGATGATGGCCGCGGGCGTGTTCTTCGGCCTCGCCGGGGCGCCGGCGCAGAACGCCGCGGTGCAGCGCATCGTCCCCAACGAAAAGCGCGGCCAGGTCAGCGCGCTCTATCTGTTCATGTTCACCTTCTTCGGCGGGCTCGGCAGCTGGGTGATCGGATCGGTCAGCACCTACATCATCGGCGACGAGCAGATGATCTGGAAGGCGATCCTGATCACCGCGTGCATCTTCCTGCCCACCGCAACCTTCTTCATGTGGCGCGGCATCCGCCCCTATCGCGAAGAGGTGGAACGCCTCGAAGCGCTCGGCCTCTGAGCGCACCCAACCGCATTCATCCCAGGAGTAGCATAATGTCCGAAGACCGTGTCGCCGCCCTCGAAGCCAAGGTGGCCGAACTCGACCAGCGCCTGACCCAGCGCGAAGACGAGCTCGACGTGCGCAAGCTCCAGTATCTCTACGGCTATCTGATCGACAAATGCATGTACGACGAAGTCGTCGAACTGTTCACCGACGATTGCGAAGTGCGCTTCTTCGGCGGCGTGTGGAAGGGCAAGGCCGGCGCCGCGCGGCTCTATATCGAGCGCTTCCGCAAGCGCTTCACCCACAACAACAACGGCCCGATCGACGGCTTCCTGCTCGACCATCCGCAGCTTCAGGACATTGTCGACATCCAGCCCGACGGAGTCACCGCGTTCGCCCGCGCGCGCTCGACGATGCAGGCCGGCCGCCATCGCGACTATGCCGATCCCGAAAAGGGCCTCAACATGCGTCAGTGGTGGGAAGGCGGCATCTACGAGAACACCTACAAGAAGGGCGCCGACGGCAAGTGGCGCATCCACGTGCTGAACTATTTCCCGCACTGGCATGCCGACTTCGACAAGGGCTGGGCGCTGACCGAGACCGAATACACCCCGTTCATCAAGACGCTCTACCCCGAGGATCCGTCGGGCCCGGACGAACTGATCGAGGATCACTGGTTGTGGCCGGTGCACAAGCTGCTGCCGTTCCACATGAAGCACCCGATCACCGGCGAGGAAATGAAGGCGACCCGCTGGGAAGGCGACGCCAAGCGGGATGCCGAGCGGGCCGCGGCGAAGTAAGGGTTGAAGAATGCAGGTCTCTCCCCTTTTAGGGGAGAGACACTGAGGCTTGGCAGATTTCTGCCTGGCCGAAGTTGAGAGGGGTGAGGTCGCTCCCCCTCGCCCAACCCTCTCCCCCTGAAGAGGGAGAGGGCTCCAGGAGATTTCTATGACCCAATACCCCTCCCTCTACATGGTGATCGACGGCGAGCAGGTCTCGGGCGGCGGCCGGCGGACCTTCCCGGTGGTAAATCCCGCAACCGGCGAGACGATCGGCGAGCTGCCGCTGGCCGAAGCCGCCGACCTCGACCGCGCGCTAGAAACCGCCGCGCGCGGCTTCAAGCTGTGGCGCAAGGCCCCTGCGGCCCAGCGCGCCGCCGTGCTGCAGGGCGCCGCGCGGCTGATGCTCGAACGCGCCGACGATCTCGCCCGCATCGCCACCATGGAACAGGGCAAGCCGTTCGGCGAAGCCAAGCTCGAGCTGATGATGAATGTCGGCCTGTTCAATTTCTACGCCGGCGAATGCTCGCGCATCTACGGTCGCGAGCTGGTGCGCGACGACGGCTTCCGTTCGACCGTGCGGCACGAGCCGGTCGGCCCGGTCGCAGCCTTCGCGCCGTGGAACTTCCCGCTCGGCAATCCCGGCCGCAAGCTCGGCGCGCCGATCGCGGCGGGCTGCTCGGTGATCCTCAAGGCGGCCGAGGAAACCCCGGCCTCGGCGCTCGGCGTGCTCCAGTGCCTCTATGACGCGGGCCTGCCCAAGGAAGTCGCCCAGGCGGTGTTTGGGGTGCCCGACGAGGTTTCGCGTCACCTGCTGACCAGCCCGGTGATCCGCAAGCTCAGCTTCACCGGCTCGACCGTGATCGGCAAGCACCTCGCCAAGATCGCGGCCGACAACATGCTGCGCACCACGATGGAACTCGGCGGCCACGGCCCGGTGCTGGTGTTCGGCGATGCCGATATCGACAAGGCGCTCGATACCGCGGTCGGCGGCAAGTACCGCAATGCCGGGCAGGTCTGCGTTTCGCCGACCCGTTTCATCGTGGAAGAAAACGTGTTCGAGAAGTTCCGCGACGGCTTCGTGGAGCGTGCAAGCAAGGTGAAGGTCGGCAACGGCCTCGAAGACGGCACGCAGATGGGCCCGATGGCCAATCCGCGGCGCCCCGAGGCGATGGACCGGCTGATCGGCAATGCAAAGGACAAGGGCGCCAAGCTGCACCTCGGCGGCGAACGGCTGGGCAACCAGGGCTTCTTCTATGCGCCGTCGGTGCTGAGCGAGATTCCGCTCGATGCCGACATCATGAACGAGGAGCCGTTCGGCCCGGTCGCGCTGATCAACCCCTTCAAGGGTGAGGACGCCATGATCGCCGAGGCCAACCGCCTGCCCTACGGACTGGCGGCCTATGCCTGGAGCGGCGACTACCAGCGCCAGCGCCGCCTTGCGAGCGAGCTCGAAAGCGGCATGGTCGGGATCAACAGCCACATGATCGGCGGCGCCGACGCGCCGTTCGGCGGGGTCAAGTGGTCGGGCCACGGCAGCGAGGACGGCCCGGAAGGCGTGCTTGCCTGCATGGTGCTGAAAGCGGTGCACGAGGGGTAGAAAAAGACCCTCCCCGAGCTTGCTCGGAGAGGAGGACCGCGCTCGAAAGGGCGTGGTGGAGGGCAGGGGCAACCAGGGCCGCCTGACGGCGGCTGCCACCTCCCCCGAGGCAAGCTCGGGGAGGATCTGAGGAGAAACAAGTGTCGCATGAATTGAAGACCGGCGGCGACCGGGGTTACCTCCGCATCGCCACCGAAGAGGCTTTCGCTACCCACGAACAGCTCGACGCGATCATGGACCTGGTCCGCTCGGGCCATGCCGACCAGGGCACGATGAGCCTGTGGGGTTTCTACGGCACCAGCCCGAGCGAGCGCACCACCTTCATCCGCGAGCGGCTGCTCGACCTGGGCGAATTGCGGATTGGCGCGATGGACGCGGCCGGGATCGACAAGGCGGTGCTGGCGATGACCTCGCCGGGGGTGCAGAATCTGCCCGACGACGAGCAGGCGCGCGGGATCGCCCGGCGCGGCAACGACATCCTCAAGGCCGCCTGCGAGAAATACCCCGACCGATTCTACGGCATGATCGCGGTCGCACCGCAGGATCCGGCGTTCTCGGTCGAGGAGCTGAAGCGCGGCAAGGAGGAGCTCGGCTTCCACGGAGTGCAGATCAACAGCCATATCAAGGGCCACTATCTCGACGAGGAGCAGTTCGAACCGATCCTCAAGGCCTGCGCCGATCTGGACCTGCCGCTCTACATCCACCCGCAGGGCCTGCCCGATTCGATGATCGGCGACATGGTCGGCGCCGGGCTCGACGGAGCGATCTACGGCTTCGCGGTCGAGACCAGCTACCACGCGCTGCGGCTGCTCACGACCGGGGTGTTCGACCGCTATCCGAACCTCCAGCTGATGCTCGGCCACGGCTGCGAGGGCCTGCCCTACATGCTCTATCGCCTAAACTACATGCACCAGGCGGGCCTGCGCAGCGGCCGTTACCCGCGCCTCAAGCCGCTGCAGCACGATCTGTTCCACTACATGCGCACCAACGTGCTCGCGACCAACAGCGGCTTGCCGTTCGGCCCGGCGATCAAGACCATGATCGAGGTGATGGGCGAGGACCGGGTGATGTATGCGATGGACTATCCGTACCAGTACCTCCCCGAAGAGGTCGGGATGATGGACGATCTCGACATCACCGACGCGCAGAAGAAAAAGTTCTTCCAGACCAACGCGGAACGCTGGTTCAAGCTGTGAGCGCGCAGGACGAGCTGCGCGGGCTGATCGGCTTCTACTGGAAGCCGCATGTGATCACCGCCGCCGCGCAGCTCGGCCTGGCCGATGCATTCGACGGAACCATGCCCGCGGGCGCACTCGCCGCGAAGATCGGCGCCGACGAGGTCGCGCTCGCCCGCCTGTTGCGCGCGATGGCGAGCATCGGGCTGGTCGAGGACAAGGGCGACGGCGGCTTCGCGCTGACCGAACTCGGCGCGTGCCTGCGTTCGGATAGCCCGCAATCCCTGAAGGGCATGGCCCTGCATGTCGGCACCCAGCTCTCGCCCGCCTTCGCAGCGCTGGCGCAATGCGTGCGGACCGGCACGCCGCCCGAAGGGATCGCGCACGGCCCCGACGGCTTCGCCGAATTCGCCGACAGGCCCGAAGCCGCAGCGGTGTTCAACCAGTCGATGGTCGACAACAGCCGCCGCTTCGCCGCCGAAGCTGCACGGGCCTATGACTTCACGCACTTCGCCACCATCGCCGACGTCGGCGGCGGCTATGGCGCGGTGCTGGCGACGCTGCTCAAGGCCGCGCCGCGGAGGAAAGGCTGCGTGCTCGACCTCGCCCATGCGAAAACCGGGGCGGAGGCGCTGTTCGCGAAGGAAGGCGTGGGCGACCGGGCACGCTTCGTCGAGGCGAGCTTCTTCGAGCAATTGCCGGTCGCCGCCGATTGCTACGTGCTCAAATATATCCTGCACGACTGGAACGACGCCTATGCGCAAACGATCGTGCAGCGGGTCGGCGAAGCGGCGGCCGCCTCGAACGGCACGGTCGTCCTGATCGAACGGATCCTGCCCGAGCGCTTCGACGCCAGCGCGCCGCACGCGATGGCGGCCTATGGCGACCTCACGATGATGCTGTGGGACGGCAAGGAACGCACCGAACGCGAATTCCGCGAGCTGCTTGCGAAGGGCAATCTCGGCTTGACGCGGACGGTCGCTCTCCCGGACAACCATTTCGTGATCGAGGCAAAGCCGATCTGATGGAGAGGATACGATGACGACCTATGCCGTAACCGGCGCCGCGGGCCAGCTCGGCCGGCTGGTGCTCGACGCGCTGCTGGAGAAGGTGGACGCGACCGATATCGTGGCTCTGGCCCGCGACCCGGCCAAGCTGTCCGAATACGCCCGCCGCGGCGTCAGCGTGCGGGTGGGCGATTACGATCACCCCGAAACGCTCGCCACGGGCCTTGCCGGGGTCGACCGGCTGCTGCTGATCTCGGGCAGCGCGCTCGGGCAGCGACCGCGCCAGCATCAGGCGGTGATCGACGCGGCGAAGGCCGCCGGGGTCGGCTACATCGCCTATACCTCGATCCTCCACGCCGACCGCAGCCCGATCCGGCTGGGCGAGGAACACCGCGCGACCGAAGCCTCGCTCGCCGCCAGCGGCCTCGCCTACGACCTGCTGCGCAACGGCTGGTACAACGAGAACTACATCCATTCGCTCAAGGCGCAGGTCGAAGCGGGCGAGATCACCGGGGCGCAGGGCGACGGGAAGATCAACTCGGCCAGCCGCGCCGACCTGGCCGCGGGCGCGGCGGAAGTGCTGGTCAACGGCAAGGGCGGCGAGATCTACGAGCTCGCCGGCGATCACGGCTGGACCCTTGCCGAATTCGCGGCCGAGGTCTCGCGCCAGGCCGGCAAGCCGGTCGCCTATCGCAACTTCGACGAAGCCGGCTACGCCCAGTCGCTGGTCGACATCGGCTTCCCCGACTATGTCGCCAAGGTGATCGCCAATTCGGGCTACAGTACCTCGCTCGGCGCACTGGAGGAAAGCGGCGGCACACTCGGCCGCCTGATCGGCCGCCCGACCACGCCGATCGCCGAGACGATCCGCCTCGCGCTGCTGTAACGACACAAGAAAACAACGAATCGGGGAGGAGACCGGGGATGGCGACGCAGGCGGCCGATGATGGCACGAGACAGGGCGCGAGGGTCAGCCGCGCGGGCTGGTATGCGCTGACGCTGGTGAGCGCGGCGCAGGCGCTGAGCCTGCTCGACCGGCAGATCCTCTCGATCCTCGGGCCGAGCATCATCAAGGATCTAGGCATCGGCGGGGCCGAGCTGGGCCTGCTCTACGGCACGGTGTTCGCGCTGTTCTACGCGCTGTTCTCGCTTCCGCTCGGCCGGCTGGTAGACGGCTGGGTGCGGACGAAGCTGCTCGGCATCTGCCTGCTCGCCTGGTCGCTCTCAGCCGGGCTCGCGGCCCTTGCCAACGGATTCGCGCTGCTCGCCCTCTCGCGGCTCGGGGTCGGCGTGGGCGAAGGCGCGACCCAGCCGGCCGCGAATTCGATCATCTTCGACACCTTTCCGCGCGAGAAGCGCGGCACCGCGATGGCCGCGCTCGGGATTGCGGTCGCGCTCGGCCTCGGCCTGTCGATGACGCTCGGCGGGGTGGTCGCGCAATGGTGGGACACGCATCATGCGGTGCCCGGCGGGTTCAAGGGCTGGCAGGTGGCCTTCATCGTTGCCGCCCTGCCCGGCCTGCCGCTCGCCTGGCTGATCTGGCGGATGCAGGAGCCGAGGCGGGGCGCGATGGACGGGATCGCGACCCCGCCGGATCCGGCGCCGTTCAAGGCCAGCGCCGCAGTGCTGGGCGCGGTTACCCCCGGCGCCAACTGGATTGCGCTCTGGCAGCGCAACGCCGGCGCGAAACAGTGGACGATCAACCTCGTCGGCCTCGCGCTGATTGTCGGGGTTTGCGCGGCGATGATTCACGTAACCCAGGCTTTCTCTCCGCGCCCGCCGGTGGAGGCGCTCGGCCTGTCGCTCGACCCGCATGTGATGCAGTGGTTCGTCGCCGGCTTCGGCGCATTCGTGATCCTCAACCTGTTCCAGTCGCTCAAGCTGACCGACAAGCCGACCTATGCGGTGGTGATGTCGCCCTCGCTGGTGTTGCTGATGGTGGTCGGTGGGCTGCAGACCGCGATCAATTACGGCGTGATGGGGTTCACCCCCACCTTCCTTGTGACCCACTACGGATTGTCGCAGGCGGAAACCGGGCTGCAGTTCGGCCTGCTTTCGGCCGCGCTGGGCATGATCGGGCCGATCGTCGCCGGCCCGCTCTCGGACTGGCTGACCCGACGGCTCGGCGGCAAGGGGCGGGTGCTGCTGACGCTCGTATCGCTCGGCATTTCACCCTTCTTCGGGATCTGGGCCTACAGCGCGGACGACGCGTCCAGCTTCTATTGGCGTTTCTCCGTCTACAGCCTCATCCTGACCCTGTGGCTGCCGCCGATCTATTCGCTGATGTACGATCTGGTGCTGCCGCGGATGCGCGGGATAACCAGTTCGACCTACATCATCATCTCGACCCTACTCGGGCTCGGCATGGGGCCCTATTTCGTCGGCATCGTCGCCGACCGGACCAAGGGCGATTTCGGTACCGCGATCATGTCGATCAACTGGGTCGCCCCGGTGATCGTCGTGCTGCTCGCAATCGTGTTCTTCCGTATCGTGAAGGACGAGAATTCCATGATGGACCGTGCCCGTTCGGGCGGAGAAGCCGTGTAACATGCCTACCGTAAGAGAAGCCGCCCACCGTATCTTCGCGCATTTCGGGGTCGATCGCCTGTTCGGCAATCCCGGCAGCACCGAGCTGCCGATGCTCAAGGGGATGCCCGAGGGCTTCCGCTATGTCCTCGGGCTCAACGAGGCGGTGGTGGTCGGCATGGCCGACGGCTTCGCGCGGTCGAGCGGGCTGCCCGCGCTGGTCAATCTGCACAGCTCGGCCGGGACCGGCCATTCGCTCGGCAATCTGTTCACCGCCTTCCGCAACAACGCGCCGATCGTGGTGACCGCCGGACAGCAGGCGCGCAGCATCCTGCCGCACGACCCGTTCCTCTACGCCGAACGCGCGACCGAATTTCCGCGGCCCTACGTCAAGTGGGCGCTCGAACCGATGCGCGCGGAGGACGTCCCGCATGCGCTGATCCGCGGCTTCATCACCGCGCTGACCCCGCCGATGGGGCCGGTGTTCATCTCGATTCCCGTCGACGACTGGGAGCGCGAATGCGAGATGCCCGCGCTGCCGATGCTCGCCCCCGCGCCGGTCCCCGCGCCCGAGGGGCTCGCGCGCATCGCCGCCATGCTCGACAATGCGACAAGCCCGGCGCTGGTGATCGGCACCGGCACCGCCAATTGCGGCGGCTGGCAGGCGGCGATCGACCTTGCCGAGAAGAGCGGCGCCAGCGTCTGGGCCGCGCCCTACGCCGCGCGCGAGACCTTCCCCGAGGACCACCCGCAGTTCGCCGGTTTCCTTCCGGCGTGGCGCGACCAGCTCCGCGCCCTGCTCGCCCCGCACGACGCGATCCTGGTCTGCGGCGCACCGGTGTTCACCTATCACGTCGAAGGCACGGGACCGCACTGGCCCGAGCACGCCACGCTCGCCGCGCTGAGCGAGGAGCCGCAGCATATCGCGTCGCTGCCGGGCGGGCTGGGCGTGCTCGGCGACATCCGCGCCGGGCTCGAGACTCTTGCCGAGACGGTCAAGCCGCGCGCCTTCGCCGGCACGACCCACCGGCTGATCGACCCGCCGGCCGGGATGACCGCCGCCTATGTGCTGAAGCGCATCGCCGCGCTGCGTCCCGAGGGCGCGGTGGTGGTCGAGGAAGCCCCGACCGCGCGCGGACCCGAGCACGACACGCTGCCGATCCTGCGCGAGGGCGGGTTCTACACCTGCGCCAGCGGAGGCCTGGGCTATTCGCTCCCCGGTGCGGTGGGGGTCGCGCTGGGGCAGGACGACAAGGTGATCGCGATCCTCGGCGACGGCTCGGCGATGTACACCATCCAGGGCCTGTTCAGCGCGCGCGACGAGGTTGCCAACGTCAGCTTCCTGATCATGAACAACTCCGCCTATGCCGCGCTGACCGGTTTCTCGGCCGAATTCGGGATGAACTTCGTCCCCGGCTGCGACCTCGCCGGGATCGACTTCGTGCAGATCGCCGAAGGGCTCGGGGTTACCGCTCGCCGGGTCGATACGCCGGACGGGATCGACGAGGCGCTCGAATGGAGTTTCGAGCAGAGCGGGCCGACGCTGGTCGACTTCCGGATCGCCTGAGGAGAGATGCGATGATCGTCCCCGCCTCGTTCCACGCCGCCTCGGACGATCTCCCATGGGCTGACGACTGGGCGGGCGATCCGGGGATCAAGCTCAAGCTGCTGATGGCCGACATCGAAGGCGCGCGCTTCGCGGTGCGGATGCTGTTCGAACCGGGGCTACAGGTGTTCGAGCACAAGCACACCGGCGAAGTCCACGCCTTCACCCTTGCGGGCGAATGGTATTACCTCGAATACCGGGACAGCCCGCCCAACACCAAAGGCTCGTATCTGTTCGAACCGCCCGGCAGCACCCATACGCTGAAAGTTGCGGATGAAGCGGACGGTCTCACCGATGTGCTGTTCATCATCTACGGCGCGATGCTGCACATGGACCCGGCCGGCACGATCGTCGGCGTGACCGACGCGGAAAGCGTGATCCGCGAATATGCGGAGCGGCTGCGGGCGCAGGGCAAGCAGGTGCCGGCGCGGGTGCCGATCGGCGGGTCGATGGATTACCGGGGACTGGCATGATCGCGGAGAATGCCGAAAGCGCGCGCTCGCCCACATGCGCTACAATGGCGCCGCTTCGTTGATCGATCGGGAACCGGGCACGTTCAACTTTTCCATACCCTGAGGTCGTTCGCCATACGGCTACTCTGGCGGCGACCGCCCGATCACAGCCGCCCGCGGAAGCCGCCGCGAAACAGCCGCAGCAGCAGCAACAGGATGATCGCGCCGACGACCGACCACAACACGCTCATCATCGAAATCGGGGCGCTGAGAAACGATGCCCCGCCACCGAAGATGAACCCGGCGATGAGAGCGCCGACCAGGCCCACCACCATATCGAAGATGAGGCCACCGCCGCCGCCGACGATCGCGCTTGCCAGCCATCCGACCAGGATGCCGACCAAAAGAATGACGATGATGCCCATTTTTGTTCTCCTCGCCGTCTAAGACGCCGCATCCCACGCCTGGTTCCAACGAGAGGACCGGATAACGGTTGTCGGCAGTTGGTCGAAAGGGGGCAGCGGCGTTTCCCTGCCCTGCAGCAATTTGCCGGGCGCATGAGATCGCGGGAATGGTCCAGTGGCGAGCATATTCGGAGATCATATGCTGTCGCCGCGCGCCCGGCGCGGTCATCGTAAATTTCCATTTTCTCAATTATTGTCTGTCAATCTTGCAATGACCGGGGCCTGTGAAGGCAGTGAGCCGCACAGGCGCTTAACCGCCGCGTGAGATTGGGATCTCGCGGCAGAGGGTGTCGTTATGGGCAAGCAAAGCGCTATCACGGCCGACGGGGCCGGCCGCGACGTCCGCACCCGGTGCGGCGAGAAGTTCGAGGCATTTCTCGACCTCACCCCGACTCCCGCATGGGTTTACGAAGCCGACACATTCACTTTGGTAGCGGCCAATGAAGCCGCCTGTTCGCTTTACGGATATCGGCGCGAAGACCTTTTGGGCGTGAGCGTGCTCGATCTATGCATCGAGGAAGAACGCGAGCTTGCCGGTCAGAGGATGACCGACCCCGATCAGGTGAATGCCGCCAAGGAGATATGGAGCACCCTTTGTTCCGACGGCAGAATAATCAAAGTCATGATGTTCCTGCGCCGTGTGTCCTGCGGCAGCTCGCATTGCATCATTGCCTGCGTCATAGATTTCACGGAGCAGAAAAACGCGTCGCTTGAGTTGAAGAGGACCAAGATATTCCTCGACGCGGTCGTCGAATCCATTCCTTCGATGGTGTTCGTCAAGGATGCCGTGGACGGCCGGTTCGTACTGCTGAACGAGGCCGGAGAAAACCTGCTGCAGATCAAGCGTCAAGAACTGATCGGCAGAACGGATTTCGACCTGTTCGATCCGGAAGAGGCGGAACGGTTCCGCACGGCGGACCGGGAAGTCGTTGCACTCGGCAAGCTGGTCACGATCGACAAGGAACCGCTCACGACGCCTGCGGGCATCAGGCTTCTCAGGACGCAGAAGGTCGGCGTTCCGGACCTCAACGGAAACCCGCGCTACCTGCTCGGAATTTCGGAAGACGTGACCGAGAAGGTCAAGATGGAAGAGCGCAACAAGCACCTCGCGCTCTACGACATTCTGACGAACTTACCCAACCGGACGGCGTTCTTCGATAACCTCTCCGCCCGGCTCAAGGAGCGGAAGCAGAGAACTGCCCTGCTGTTTATCGATCTCGATGGCTTCAAGCGGGTGAACGACACGCGCGGGCACAAGATCGGCGATCTCCTGCTGAAGCAGGTCGCAAAAAGGTTCGAGCGGTTTTCCGCGGCGACCGGGAGCCACGTCAGCCGCCTTGGCGGCGACGAGTTCGCCGCGGTGCTCGATTGCCCGGACGCCGAACACGCCAGGCTGTTTGCGGTCGATCTGATCCGCAGCCTTGGCGAGCCGTACAATCTTTCTCCCGGGCAGCGGGTTCACATCAATGCTTCGGCCGGGATCGCGCTTTCGCCCGAGCACGGGCTCGAAAGCGAAGTGCTGCTCTGGCGGGCGGACTTGGCGCTCTATGCCTCGAAGGCCTCCGGCAGAGGGCAGGCGTCGGTCTTTGCCGAAGCAATGGAAGACGAGATGCGGGAGCGCAACGAACTCGAGATCGCGTTGCGGCAGGCGCTGGAAGACGAGACCAATCTGTTCGTGTTCTACCAGCCGATCGTGGACATCGAGACCGGCGAGGCGACGGCGCGCGAAGCGCTGATCCGGTGGCATGAATTCGAGCGGGGCTGGGTCCCGCCCGCGACCTTCATTCCGATCGCCGAGCAGAGCGACCTGATCAACGATCTGGGCGTCTTCGTTCTGAACCGCGCCTGCAGGGCGGCATTGACGTGGGAAGACAAGGCGCGCGTGGCGGTCAATATGTCGGCTCGCCAGCTCGGCAGGGGAACGCTGGCCAATACCGTGCTCGAAGCGCTCGCGGCCTCAGGCCTCAGCCCCAAACGCCTGGAAATCGAGATCACCGAAACCGCACTGCTGGTGAACGAAGACCAGACCCTGGCGGACTTGCGGCAGCTGCGCGCCATGGGGGTGCGTGTCGCGCTCGACGATTTCGGCACCGGATATTCCTCGCTCTCGCACCTCAGGGCCTTCCCCTTCGACAAGATCAAGATCGACGGCTCGTTCGTGGCCGATGCGGTCGAACGCAGCGATTGCGCTGCGGTCGTCAAATCCATTGCGGAACTCGGCAGAATGCTGGGGGTCAAGACCGTGGCCGAGGGGGTCGAGAATACCGCGCAGATGGACTGCGTTCGGCGTCTGGGATGCCGTGAGGTCCAGGGGCATCTTATCGGCAAGGCGGTGCCCGAACCGGAAGACCGGCTGCGCGTCGCCGAACTCGATCGCGAGCCGCTGCTGAGAGTCAACGGCTAACCGCCGACGGGGCCGATCAATGCGCAGGTCCGGCCGCGATTGCCCGCTCTTCCTGCGGGACCGCGCGCGGCGTTTCGCCCTTGATCCAGGCCTCGAGCGCCTCGATGTCCTTGATCCCGGTTACGGCGCCCCTTTGCGTGCCGAACAGGGTGAAAGTGTCGCCACCGCCGACCAGATAGGTGTCGGTGGTGACGCGATAGTCTGCGCCGGGATCGATCGGTTTCCCATCGAGCTCCATGCGCACGATCCGATCGCCCGCCGGACGCGAGTTGTCATACCAATAGCGGAAGCCCATCGAGCCGGTGAGATGCTGCTCGGGGCCGTCATTGTCGAAGCCCTGCTCCAGCACCGCCTTGAGCTCGGCCCCGGTCATCGTCTGGGTGATCAGCGAATCCCCGAACGGCTGGGTCTTGTAGATGTCGCCGAAGGTCAGGGTACCGTCGGCGGTCGGCTGCAACGCCGCGCGCACGCCGAAGGGATTGATGAAGGCGATTTGCGCCCCGGCCGGTCTAGTCGCCGCCAGATCGGCGTCGGCGATCAGATTGCCCGCCGGGCCTCCGTCGGGGCCGACACCCTTCAGCGCCGCCTGGGCGATCCTGCCGACCGGCCGAAGGGCGACGCTGGCCGCGCGATCGGTGTAGAGCTTCACATAATCGGTCACGTCGGGCCGCGGGGTGAATTGCGGGAACAGCGGCGAATTGGGGATCTCGCTGCGCGACGCAACATAGGGGCGCGATTGCACGATCACGTTATGCGCCCGCTTGGCCACGACCCTGCCCGCGGCCGGATCGATCGACAGGGTGATGTCGGTCAGCAATTCGCCGTAGACGCCGGCGCTGGTCAGCAGGAATGGACGCGACGGGTCGACGTCGCCGTAATTGCAGACATAGGCCCAGTGGGTGTGGCCGGAAACGACCACGTCAACCCGCGGATCGAGCCGCGCGAGGATCGGCAGGATGTCGCCGGTGAAGCCCGAGCAGCCGTTCGGATCCGGCGGGTCGGTGTGGCCGCCCTGGTGGATCAGCACCACGATGGCATCGGCACCCTCGTCCTTGAGCTTGGGCACCAGCGCGTTGATCGTGTCGGCCTCGTCCGCGAAGGTGATTCCGGGGATGCCGGCGGCTGGAACCAGGTCCTTGGTGCCCTTCAGGGTAAGCCCGATGAAGCCGATCGTGACCTTGGCGGCGCCGGTGCCGAAGCTCTTCAGCCCCGTCGCCGGAAAGATGGTCGAACCGTCGGCGCGATGGGTGCTCGCCGCAAGGTACTGGAACTTCGCGCCGCCGAACTGCTCCACCTGGCACGGTTGACGCTGGGTGTACTTGGCGCAGCCGCCGTTCTGCTTGCGCAGGAGCTCATCCGAGCCGCTGTCGAACTCGTGGTTGCCGACCGCGCTGAAATCGAGCCCGATCCGGTTCATCACCCCGATCGCCGGCTCGTCGAGGAAGATCGACGAGGAGACCTGCGAGGCGCTGATCAGGTCGCCGGCGGCCACGGTCACGCTGTCCGCATATTCGCGGCGCAGCGTATCGACCGCCGAAGCGAGCCAGGCCGCGCCGCCCGCCGGCACCTGCACCAGATGGCCGTCGCCGGAATCTGCCAGCACCGATTGATTGGGCGGCTCGAGCGCACCATGAAAGTCGTTGAGCGCGATGATGCCCACCGTGACCGGCGCAGACGCGCCCGCCGGCGGCTTATCGCCCAGCGTGGGGGTGCCGTGGTCGTAGGTCGCGGCACAGCCGGACAGGGCGAGGGCGCAGATGAATCCGAACAGGAGGCGCTTCATGACGGAAGCTTCCTGCAATCGGCGCGTTTCCGCAAGATGACGTTGGCAGTGCAATCTTCCCCGAGCCGCGCCCGGGGAAGATTTAGACGTCCAGATTCGCCACGTTCAGCGCATTTTGCTGGATGAAGTCGCGGCGCGGCTCGACCACGTCGCCCATCAGGCGGGTGAAGATCTCGTCGGTCACGTCGGCGTCTTCCACCTTCACCTGCAGCAGGATGCGGTTGTCGGGGTCGAGCGTGGTCTCCCAGAGCTGTTCGGCGTTCATTTCGCCGAGGCCCTTGTAACGCGAGATGTTGAGGCCCTTGCGGCCCGCCGCCAGCACCGCCTCGAGCAATTGCGACGGGCGGGTGATCGCGCCATCGAGCGCCGCTGCGGCCGGGGTGCCCTCTTCCTCGCCTTCCTCGCTTGCGGGTTCCGGCTCGGGCTCAGGCTCAGCGCCGCCCTTGGTCAGCCTGGCCGGCTTCGCATAGGCCTCCGACTGCTCGGTCGCCAAGCGGTGCAGCTTGCGCGCCTCGGCGCTGCCGAGGAAGGCGGCTTCGATCTCGTGCACGTCGGTCACCCCGCGCCAGGCGCGGGCGAAGATGATCGAGCCGTCGGCACGCTTCTCAGCGCTCCACACCGCCTCGGGGTCGCCGGTCTGGAGCTGCGCCGCCGCCCGCTCGAACGCGGCCATGCGCGCCTCGTCCGCCAGTGCCGGGTCGAGCGCGCCCGAGAGGCCGAGCGCCTCTATAACCGCCGAGTTATACTTGCGCGGAACGAAGGCCATCAGGTTCTTCATCCGCAGCGCATGGTCGACCAGCTCGGCAAGATCGGCCCCGCCGCGCGCGCCATTGGCGGTTTCGAGCACCCGCCCCTGCAGCCCGCTGTCGACCAGGTGCCGGTCGAGGCTGCCCTGGTCCTTGAGGTAGACCTCGCTGCGGCCCTTCGCGACCTTGAACAGCGGCGGCTGGGCGATGAACAGATGGCCCGCCTTGATGATCTCGGGCAGCTGGCGGTGAAAGAAGGTCAGCAGCAGAGTGCGGATATGCGCGCCGTCGACATCGGCGTCGGTCATGATCACGATCTTGTGATAGCGCAGTTTTTCCAGGTCGAACTCGTCGCGGATGCCGGTGCCCATTGCCTGGATCAGCGTGCCGACTTCCTTCGAGCTGATGATCCGGTCGAAGCGGGCGCGCTCGACGTTGAGGATCTTGCCGCGCAGCGGCAGGATCGCCTGGTACTGGCTGTCGCGCCCGCTCTTGGCCGAACCGCCGGCCGAATCGCCCTCGACCAGAAACAGCTCGCATTTCGATGCGTCGCGCTCGCGGCAGTCGGAGAGCTTGCCGGGGAGCGAGGCGATGTCCATCGCACCCTTGCGCCGGGTCAGTTCGCGCGCCTTGCGGGCGGCTTCGCGCGCCGCGGCGGCATCGACGATCTTCTGGATGATCTCGCGCGCATTGGCCGGATTTTCCTCCAGCCACTCGTTCATCTTGTCGGCCATCAGGCTTTCGAGCGGTTGGCGCACTTCGCTGCTGACCAGCTTGTCCTTGGTCTGCGACGAGAATTTCGGATCGGGCAGTTTGACCGAAACGATCGCGGTCAGCCCTTCGCGCATGTCCTCGCCGGCGAGCGAGACCTTCTCCTTCTTCAGCAGCCCCGACTTTTCGGCATAGCTGTTGATCGTGCGGGTCAGCGCCGCGCGGAAAGCGGCCAGGTGAGTGCCGCCGTCGCGCTGGGGGATGTTGTTGGTAAAGCAGAGGACGTTTTCGTAATAGGAGTCGTTCCACTCCAGCGCGACGTCGATCCCGATGCCGTCGCGTTCGGAACTGATCGCGATCGGATCGGGCAGCAGCGCCTGCTTGTTGCGGTCGAGCCACTTCACGAAAGCCGCGATGCCGCCTTCGTAGAACAGGTCGTGCTCGGCCACCTCGGCATGGCGCTTGTCGCGCAGCAGGATGTGCACGCCCGAGTTGAGGAAGGCGAGTTCGCGATAGCGGTGCTCGAGCTTCTCGAAATCGTATTCGGTGACGTTCTTGAAGGTCTCGGTCGAGGCCATGAAGGTTACCCGCGTGCCCTTCTTCGGCAGGCCGCTGTGCAGCACGGGCGCTTCGCCGGTCACTTCGAGCGGGCCGACCGCGTCGCCGTGCTCGAAACGCATCCAGTGTTCCTTGCCCTCGCGCCAGATCGTCAGCTCGAGCCATTCGGACAGCGCGTTGACTACCGAGACGCCGACCCCGTGCAGCCCGCCCGAGACCTTGTAGGCGTTGTCGTCATTGGTGTTGTCGAACTTCCCGCCCGCGTGAAGCTGGGTCATGATCACTTCGGCGGCAGAGACGCCTTCTTCCGCATGCATGCCGGTCGGGATGCCGCGGCCGTTGTCCTCGACCGACACCGAGCCGTCGGGGTTCAGTTCGATCAGCACCAGGTCGCAATGGCCGGCCAGTGCCTCGTCGATCGCATTGTCCGACACTTCGAACACCATGTGATGGAGGCCCGAGCCATCGTCGGTATCGCCGATATACATGCCGGGGCGCTTGCGCACCGCATCGAGACCCTTGAGGACCTTGATGCTGTCGGCGCCGTATTCGCTTGAATTGGGTGTGGTTCCTGCCCCGGAGGACGGGGCGCTTTCAGGAGTCTCTGCCATGCCGATTATATAGGCGCGGCAGCCCCGATTAGGAAGCTTTTCGGGGCGGGTTCCACAGTCTTGTCGGCGCGGCCGCCCGATATGCGGAAAGGCCTGCCGTTCGGGGGAACGGCAGGCCTCTTGCGACCCCTTGGGGTTGGATCAGGACTGGCTGGCGACGCGCGCGTCGAGCTCGGCCATCGCCTTGGCGGTGCCGTCGCTCACACACTGCCCGATCGCAAGCGAGCTGAAGCCTTCGAGCGCGGCCGACTTGGAGCAGGCCCGGCGGACCGCGGTGTCGATGCGCGACTTCATGGTGACGATGTCGCTCGCGCGGGTCAGGTCGAGGCCCTGGGCGCTGACGCGGATGGTGACGTCGCTCGCAAGGGCGGGAGCGGCGAAGCCGGCGCAGGTAGCGGCGGCGAGAGCGGCGATGATGAATTTACGCATGGCGGTTTCCTTTGTTGCGGATCGGTCCGCCTTTCGTGGATCGTCCCGACTTGTGGTTATTGCTTGCAACTGCATGTTGCAGTGCACCATCGGTTTACGCAAATGCATAAAATGCGGGAGTGATTGCAGGGAATACAACCGCGACCGGCGCAGAGACTGTCGGCGCAAAAGAAAACGGCCGCCCGTTGGGGCGGCCGTTACATATCGGTGCCGAGCGATATGTTCGGCGGTACTTTACAGCGACCAGATGAACGGCATCGGGTAGCGCGAAGCACCTCGGACATAGAGATCGACGACACGCTTTGCGAAAGCGACCATGGTCGTGGCTCCTGTGGAAGAGAGGTCGGGGCGGCCCCTGGGGGGAGGGGAGAGGGGGCCGCCCCTATTCTGTCTCGTGAGCGGCATATGGGTCCCCAAGGGCGTTGCGGCAAATGCGAAAACTGCGGCTTCCGTTGCGGAATTTGCAACCTGACAGCCGCCCATCCGCGGGAATCGGCGGCTGTAAGTCGCGACATTCGTGCAAAAGATCAGATGCCCGAGAAGGCCACCGTCTTTTCGAACTGCTGCGCGGCAGAGCTCGAGGCGCTGTCCTTGCAGCTTTCCCACGCCTGCATCAGCTTGATGCTGCGGGTTTCCGGCTTCGCGCAGGCGGCCTTCACCGCGGTCGCGATCCGCGCCTCGAGCGCGTCCCTGCCGGTTTCGGTCTTGAGGTCGAGATCGGAATAACCGACCTTGACGACGACCGTGTCGGTCTCGGCCGCAGCAGCCGGGGCGGCGAAAGCGCCCGCGATGCAGATGGCGGCGAGGGCGGGTACGACAAATTTACGCATAGTTATTCTCCTGAAGAGAGGTGTCGTTTCCGCCTTCCCAGGGTCCTCAAATGTGTAATTGTTGTTTGATGAACTTATTGTGCACTGCACAAGGGAGGCACGCAAATGCGAAAACTGCGCTCAGCGTTGCGCGTTTCGCAACGGGCAAATACCTGAAACTGTCATGGAAACGCCCCCATTGGGCCGCCCCCCGCGAAGGGGGCGGCAGCCAGCGGGGTCCTGCAGCGGGCGATCAGACGATCGCGGCGCTCAGCAGCAGGCCACTCGTGGAAACGGCGGCGAGCAGCGGCAGGACACGGGTCGCGAAAAGACGCATGGGATGTCCTCCTGTTGATGGGAGCCGGAGCGGTGGATCCGCCCCGTGCTTCCGGGGACGCAAATGGGGATGCTACAAAAATGTTGCAAGTGCGAAATATTGTAACGCAGTTGCAATATATTCAATGGGGGTTGCGCAGCTTTCCATGCATCAGCGATCACGCCTTTCCGGCGGCTGGACCTTCGCCTGGCTTGCGACTAACGGGCCTAGATGGAACCCAACCACCTTCCCGATTCCATCCTCATCGTCGATTTCGGCAGCCAGGTGACCCAGCTGATCGCGCGCCGCGTGCGCGAGGCGGGGGTCTATTCCGAGATCGCGCCCTTCAGCAGCGCGGAGGAGGCGTTCCATCGTCTCAAGCCCAGGGGAATCATCCTCTCGGGTTCGCCCGCCTCGGTCTGCGACGAAGGCAGTCCGCGCGCGCCGCAGGTGCTGTTCGACAGCGGCCTCCCGATCCTCGGCATCTGCTACGGCCAGCAGGTGATGAGCCACCAGCTCGGCGGCGAGGTCCGCCCCGGGCACGAGACCGGGGAAGGCGGCGAGTTCGGCCGCGCCTTCCTGACCGTGACCGAGCCCTGCGTCTTGTTCGACGGCCTGTGGCAGGTCGGCGAGCGCCACCAGGTGTGGATGAGCCACGGCGACAAGGTAACCAAGTTCGCCCCCGGCTTCCGCATCGTGGCTACCTCCGACGGCGCGCCCTTCGCGCTGATCGCGGACGACGAACGGCGCTATTACGGCACGCAGTTCCACCCCGAAGTGGTCCACACGCCCGACGGCGCGAAGCTGATCGCCAATTTCGTTCGCCACGTCTGCGGGCTCAAGGGCGACTGGACGATGGCGGAGTTCCGCAAGACCAAGATCGAGGAGATCCGCGCCCAGGTTGGCAGCGGACGGGTGATCTGCGGCCTCTCGGGCGGGGTCGACAGCGCGGTTGCCGCGGTGCTGATCCACGAGGCGATCGGCGACCAGCTGACCTGCGTGTTCGTCGATCACGGGCTGATGCGGCTGAACGAGGCGGAGCAGGTCGTCACGCTGTTCCGCGACCATTACAACATCCCGCTGGTCCATGTGAACGCCGAGGCGATGTTCCTCGAAGGGCTGGCCGGGGTCACCGATCCCGAAGCCAAGCGCAAGTTCATCGGCAAGGCCTTCATCGATCTGTTCGAGGACGAGGCACGCAAGATCGGCGGGGCGGATTTCCTCGCCCAGGGCACGCTCTACCCGGACGTGATCGAAAGCGTCAGCTTCACCGGCGGACCCTCGGTCACGATCAAGAGCCACCACAATGTCGGCGGTTTGCCGGAACGCATGAACATGCAGCTGGTCGAGCCGCTGCGCGAGCTGTTCAAGGACGAGGTGCGGGTGCTCGGCCGCGAGCTCGGCCTGCCCGAGATCTTCGTCGGCCGCCATCCCTTCCCCGGCCCCGGCCTCGCGATCCGCATCCCGGGCGAAGTGACCAAGGAACGCTGCGACATATTGCGCAAGGCCGATGCGGTCTATCTCGAGGAAATCCGCAACGCCGGGCTCTACGACCAGATCTGGCAGGCTTTCGCGGTGCTGCTGCCGGTCCGCACCGTCGGCGTGATGGGAGACGGGCGAACCTACGACAGTGTGCTAGCCCTGCGCGCCGTGACCAGCACCGACGGGATGACCGCCGACATCTACCCGTTCGAATCCGCCTTCCTCAGCCGTGTCGCCACCCGCATTATCAACGAGGTCAAGGGCATCAACCGGGTGACCTACGACTACACCTCGAAGCCGCCCGGCACGATCGAGTGGGAGTGACGGGGCGTAGTCTGGCATGGGGATATCGAGATCGTCCGCCGCTACGACAGTTGTGTTTTAAACATCGCCGCCCGGGCCGGGCGCGCAAACTTAGAACCACTGCCAGCGGCCGGCTGGCGGCCGACCCGTTCGATCCGGGGTGAGTTCCACGCGACAGCGTCAGCGTGAGTTATAGTCCGTCGTCGCGGTTTTCGAACATCGCGATCATGCGCTCGGCCGGATTTTCACTGGCAAGCTTTTCGTAGAAGCCGGCGCCCTCGCCGGCAGACTGGGCGCTGCGTGCGAACATCGCTTCCTCATACTCTCCCAGCGCCCGTTCGATGTCGCTGGGGTGCGCCGCGAGGGCAAGGGCAAGTTCGGCACCGTCGAGCATGGCAAGATTGGCGCCATCGCCGTTCGGGGCCGTCACATGGGCCGCATCGCCAAGCAGCGTCACGCCCGCAACGCGTTCCCACCTGTGCTCGACCGGGAGGGCATGGAAGAGGCGCACCACCGGTGTGGTGTCGCTGTCGGTGATGAGCGCGGTCAGCTCTGGCGCCCAACCTTCGAACTCAGCCACAACCCGCTCGGTCGTCGTCGCACGATCGCCAACGTCGATCGTCGAAAACCAAGATCGGGGTTTTTCGAGCATCACATAGGCATGGATCGTATCGCCGCGTTCGCGGTGGGCCATGATGGCCTTGCCGGAAACGGGCGTGCCCATTCCGCCTCCGCCCACGGCCCGGGCGGAGGCCGGATGCCGCGTGTCGGCTTCGAGCAGGTAGGTTTCGACGCAACCCGTCCCGGTAAATTCCGGAACGGCGCTGCTGAGCAGCGGGCGAACCTTCGACCATGCGCCGTCCGCACCGACCAGTAAATGCGTATCGATCGTCGTCCTATCGGCGAAGGCGATCGTGTGCCGTCCTTCGGCCAGTCTGTGGACCTCGACGACCTTCCGCCCCCATTGGACAGTACCCGCGGGAAGGGAATCGAGCAGCATCTGCCGAAGCTCTCCGCGCTGCACCTCGGGGCGGGATCCGGTGCCATCGTCCGGTTGCTCGAACAGGATCGTGCCGTCGGGCGCCAGCAGCCGAAATGCCTGCCGCCCTTCCAGGATCAGCGCCTTGAAGCCTTCGGTCAGGCCCGCCGCCGCCAACGCGACCTGTCCGTCGTGGGCGTGGATGTCCAGCATCCCGCCCTGCATCCGCTCCGCAGGGGACGCCTCGGCTTCGAAAATTCGGGAAGGGATGCCGTGCACGTGAAGAATCCGCGCGAGCACGAGGCCACCCAGGCCTGCGCCGACGATGGTAATCGGTAGCGTCATATTGCGATGTCCATTCAATCACTGGAACGGTGTTCCATAAAACAGCTATTGGAACGTCGTTCCAGTCATGTCAATGGGGCGTATGGCACGCGGCTCACCCAAGGCTGGACGGCGCGCGGAAACGCGCACCAAGGCGCAGATTGTCGAGGCTGCAATCGCGATCCTCGATGCGGAGGGCGAAGCATCGCTGACGTTCCGCGCTCTCGCAGCACGGCTCTCGACAGGCGCCGGAGCGATCTACTGGCACGTCGCCAACAAGGATGACCTGCTCGCGGCGGCAACGGATCAAGTCGTGTCGCATGCCATGGCCACGATCGATGCGAACGCGGCAGCGGCAGAGGACGCCATTCGAGCGATTTCCCTAGCGGTCTTCGACGCTTTCGACGCGCACCCATGGATAGGTGACCAGCTTTCGCTCGCGCCCGGCCGTTCAGGCATGCTGCAGGTCTTCGAGGCGATCGGCTCCCGGTTGGAGCCACTTGGCGTCCCCCAAGGCGCACGGTTCGATGCCTGGTCGGCGCTCGTGAACTACATCTTCGGTGTCGCCGCGCAGAATGCCGACAATGCCCGCCGGGTAACAGGGGAAATGACGCGTGAGGCCCTGCTGGAAACGATCGCCGGGAACTGGTCGCGGCTGGATGCCACCGAATATCCTTTCCTGCACGAGATCGCCGCGTGTCTCCCCGGGCTCGACGACCGGGAGCAATTCCTAGCGGGCATCAATCTGATTTTGGGAGGAATATTTTCCGCGCTATAAATCAACGTGTCAGAGCTGGCGCCACAATTCATTAGCAGCAAGATCGCCTGCCGGCGATGAATACGGATCCCCGAGTGCATGCCGCGCAACCGCTATTATTCCGGGCCGGAAAGCGACCACTTCGATGGGCGTTTCTTCAACACCGCTCCGCCGATCGCGGACAAGGGCTTGCGCGACATCTGGCGCTGGCGGCGCACTTCCACGCCTTCGCGCTGGCCGGACGCAGTACCCGTCGCGCCGGCGGTGCCGGAGGCGCGCTGCAAGGGCCTGCGCATCACGATCGTCGGCCATGCCTGCGTGCTGATCCAGCTCGGCGGGCTCAATCTCGTCACCGATCCCTTGTGGTCGGAGCGGGCCAGCCCGTTCTCCTTCGCGGGGCCGCGGCGCATCTGCCCGCCCGGGATCGCCTTCGACGATCTGCCGCGGATCGATGCGGTCCTGCTCAGCCACAATCACTACGACCATCTCGACAAGGCGAGCCTGCGCCGGCTGGTCGAACGGGACGACCCGCGCATCCTCACCCCGCTCGGCAACGATACGATCGTGAAGCAGGCGGTCCCGCGCGCTCGGGTGGAGACCGGCGACTGGTGGGACGGTTTTGCGCTCGACGACGGGGTCGAAGCGACCATCGTCCCTGCACAGCACTGGTCGGCGCGCGGGCCGCGCGACCGGCGCATGGCGCTGTGGGGCGGCTTCTATGTCCGGTCCGCGCAGGGCTCGGCCTATTTCGCCGGCGATACCGGCTATGGCGACGGCAGCATCTTTCCGGCGATCCGCGAGCGGCTCGGCACGCCCGATGCGGCGCTGCTGCCGATCGGAGCCTATGCGCCGCGCTGGTTTATGGCCGACCAGCACATCGACCCGGACGAGGCGGTGCGGATCATGCAGGCGCTCGGGGCAAGGCGCGCGATCGGAATCCACTGGGGCGTGTTCCAGCTGACCGACGAAGGTCGCGACGATCCTGCGCAATTGCTCGCCCGCGCGCTGGCCGAGCGCGGGGTGCCGCCCGAGCGCTTCGCCGCGGCCGAGTCCGGCGAAGTTTTCGACTTCTAGCCCGCCGGAAGCGGCGCCGCAGGATCGACCAGGCCGGCCGCGCGCAGCTCGCTCCAGAAATCGCCGGGAATCTTCTCGTTCAGCGCCGCACGGTCCTCGGCGATGCGGCCGGGCCGGCTCGCGCCGGGGATCACCGCCGCGACGGCCGGGTTGGCGAGCGAGAACTGCAGCCCCGCCGCCTTCATGCTGACTCCGTGGCGGTCGGCGATCGCCTTGATCCGCGCGACCTTGTCGAGGATCGCAGGCGTCGCCGGGGCATATTCGAAGTTCGGCCCGCCGACGAGCGCGCCCGAGCTGTAGGGCCCGCCGACCACGATTCCGATCCCGCGCTCGGCGGCGGCAGGCATCACCCGCTGGAGCGCGCGGCTGTGGTCGAGCAGCGTATAGCGGCCGGCGAGCAGCGAGGCATCGGGGTGCGCTTCCTTGAGATCGAACAGGGTTTCGATCGGCTCGCACAGGTTCACGCCGAGGCCCCAGGCCTTGATCGTGCCCTCGTCGCGCAGCCGGTCGAGCGCGCGGAACGCGCCGGTGCGCGCCTCTTCGAAGCGCGCGATCCACTGGTCGCCCCAGAAGTCGCGCGCCAGATCGTGGACGAAGACGATCTCGATGCGGTCGGTCTTGAGCCGCTGCAGGCTGCCCTCGATCGAGCGCAGCGTCGCGTCGTAGCCGTAATCGTTGACCACCTTGTTCGCACGGCCGTGGGCGAAGACGCCCGCCTTCTCGCCTTGGTCGCGCGCCGAGATATCCTCCAGCTCGTCGAGGATCACCCGGCCGACCTTAGTGCTGATAACATAGTCCCCGCGCGGCTTGCCGCTGAGCGCTTCGCCCATCCGCAGTTCGGCAAGGCCAGCGCCGTAGAAGGGCGCGTTGTCGTAATAGCGGATCCCGTCGTTCCAGGCCGCCTCGACCGTCGCCAGCGCCTCGTCCTCGGGAATGTCGCGGAACATGTTGCCCAGCGGCGCCGCGCCGAAGCCGAGTCGGTCGGTGAGCCAATCCTTCAATGCCATGCTGTGTCCTTCCGCTTCGCGTCCGCGGGCGAGATAGGGATCGCGGCGGGGCGATACACCACCCCCGCTCGCATTTTTGCGCGACGGTTGCTTCCGGCGGCGCGTCGGCTATCCCCGGCTCCATGCTGCCCATCATCCGCCCCGCCGCAGAAGCGGACGTCCCTGCGCTTGCCGAGCTGATCCGGCAACTCGGTTACGACGAGACCGCCGAGGCCGTCGCCGCGCGGCTTGCGGCGCTCGAGGCTTCGGGTCAGGTCGCGCTGGTCGCCGAGCTCGACGGCCGTGCCGTCGCCTGTCTCGCGACCTCGATCATGCCGGTGCTGCATCGGCCGAAGCCGGTCGGGCGGATGTCGATGGTGGTGGTCGAGCAGGGACTGCGCGGGCGCCGGATCGGCGAGCAGCTGGTCCGGGCGGGCGAGGCCTGGCTGAAGGATCGCGGTTGCGGGCTGATCGAAGTCACCAGCAATGTGAAGCGCACCGACGCGCATCGCTTCTACGAGCGGCTCGGCTACGAGAAGACCTCTTGGCGCTTCGCGATCGACGGCGACGGCCGGTGAGCGATCTCGCCGGGCGCATCCGCTCCGGCCTCGCCGACATCGCCGAGCCCGCCCGCGCGCCGGCGATGCAGGCCTATATGAAATCCGCCATGCCCTATCTCGGCGTGTCGAGCGTGCCCCGGCGCAGGTTGTGCAAGGCGCTGTTCGCCGGGCTGGAATGGCCGTCGAGTGCGGCGTGGCAGGCCGAGGTGCTCGCGGTCTGGCGCGGTGCGGAATTCCGCGAGGAGCGCTATTGCGCGATCGAGCTCTGCGCCCTGCGCAGCGCGCGGAGGTTCCACAGCACGGCGGCGCTGCCGATGTACGAGGAGATGATCGTCGCGGGCGCCTGGTGGGACTATGTCGACGAGATCGCCGGCCACCGGCTGAGCGAGATCCTGCGGGCCGAGCCTGCGGCGATGAAGCGCGCGATGCTCGAATGGGCGCAGGGCGCGGATATGTGGAAGCGCCGCAGCGCGATCCTGTGCCAGCTCGACGCGAAGGGCGCGACCGACCTCGACTTCCTCTACGCCTGCATCGCGCCGTCGCTTTCCTCCAAGGAGTTCTTTCTGCGCAAGGCGATCGGCTGGGCGCTGCGGCAATATGCCCGCACCGATCCGGCGGAAGTCGCGCGCTATGTGCTTGAGCACGCGGCGCAGCTCAGCCCGCTCTCCCGGCGCGAGGCGACGAAGCACATCGCCCCGGCGGGATGACCCGGCCTATTTCGCGCCCTTGAGCCCCAGCGCGTCACGGATGACGTAGAACACGTCGGTCTGGTCGAGCAGGCCGGTGAAGTTGAGCGCGCGCGGGCCGTAGGCGGCGATCCGCAACTGCGTGCCGGTGTGGCCCATCGAGTTTTCCTCGCTGTTGCCGTAACTCACCGTCATCACCGCCCCGTCCTTGGTGGTCAGCGCCTGGGTCAGCCCGGGGGCCTTGGCGTCCGCATAGACGATCTGGCCCGCATGGGCGTGGTCGGCGGTGACGATCACCAGCGTGTGCCCGTCGCGCCGGGCGAAGGCGAGCGCGACCTGCACCGCTTCGTCCAGATCCACCGTCTCGCCGATCTGTCCGCAGGGGTTGGCGGCGTGCGATTCCTTGTCGATCGATGCACCCTCGACCTGGAGGAAGAAGCCCTTGGGCGCGGCGGCGAGCAGGTCGATCGCCTTGCCGGTCAGGGCGGCGAGGGTCGGCTGGTCGGCCGGGCGGTCGGGATTGGCCTGGCAGGTCACCGGCGGCTGGTCGAGATTGCCGTGATAGGTCGCGCGCGGGCCTTTCCAGCGCACCGCCATGTTGCCCTGCGCGAACAGGCCGAGCAGCGGGGTCTTCTGGTTGGCCGTCTTGACCGCGTCGAGCTCGGCGGCGCTGGTCGCCACGGTGAAACCGCGCGCCTTCGCCTGGTCGATCAGGCTCTGGCCCTGCCACTGGCCGGCCGCGGCGCGCTCGGCGAAGAAGCGGGCGCCGCCGCCCAGCGCGACGTCGGGCCGCGCATTCAGCAATTGCTCGGCGATCGAGCCGCGCCCGCCGTTCTCCAACGCGTCGGCGGGGCACTGCTTGCTGGTTCCCGCAGGGCCCTCGCAGCCGCGCTCGGCGACATGGGCGATCTGGGCCGCCGGGGTGGCGTCCTGGATCTCGGCGGTGGTGACGTCGCCGGTGGCGAGCCCGGCGGCGCGCGCCAGCTCGATCAGGCTGGCGTGCGGCGCGCCGTGGATATCGACCCCGATCGCGCCGTTGTAGCTTTTCACGCCGGTCGAGAAGGCGGTCGCCGAGGCGGCGGAATCGGTGACGTAGACCGGCTTGCCGGTGTCCTTGTCGAGCGAATAGTGGGTGTACTGCCCGCTCACCGGCAGGGCGTCGATGCCCTTGAAATAGCCGCCCGCGCCTTCGGCGTAGTTGCGTGCGAGGGTGATCTCGGAATCGCCCATGCCGTCGCCGATCAGCAGGATGACGTTGCGCACGGGGGTCCTGGCATCGACCGCGGCCAGCGCCGCATAGGCCGCGCTGAGATCGCCCGGCAGGCGCCGCGCGCCGTCGGGCTGGCTCGGATCGCCGGCGGCGGCGCGAACGGTCAAGGCGTCAGGATTCCCGTCCGCAGCCTGCGCCAGCGAGGCGCAGCCGAGCAGGAGGGCGCACGACAGCGGGAGGAGCGGATGTTTCATGGAGAGTTCCTGTGACCGTTGGGGGAAGGCACCCCGCGCTTAGGAACCGGATGTGACAGTTTCTTGGCGGCCGTGCGGGATCGCGGACATTGCAGCTTGCCCCGTTGCGGCAATATCCAGCGCGCGCGGCGTGAGCGGAGTGATTGCCGAGCGCGGTGGCAGGTTGGCAGGAAGCTGGATGTTCTTCGCCAGTCCCAGCCAGGCAAGCAGACGGACGAAATCGTAACCGAGATCGATTTGTCCCGGATAGAGTCCGTGCCGGGCCGACGCCGGGAAGGCATGGTGATTGCAGTGCCAACTTTCGCCCATGGTCGGGATCGCGAGCCACGCGATGTTGTAGCCCTGCACCGCCGCGTCCTCGACGAACCAGTCCTGGTGCCCTCGGCGGTGCGCGACATGGGCGATGTACCAGTGCATCGTGAAGCAGATCGCGACCCGCACCACCACGCCCCACACGACCCATGGCCAGCCGCCGAGCCAGTAGAGCACCAGCGCCACGGGGATCTGGTGAAGCATCCATGTCCGCTGCAGGAAGATGTAGAACGGGTCGTCGCTGATCCCCGGCCCCGCGTCGAACTGCGGCGGCTTGTCGAACACCAACCGGAAGTTGAGATAATAGAATCCGTCTGCAAGCACCGGCTTCGCGTGGCGCAGGAACCAGTGGCAATTGGCCTGCCGCTGCGCCCAATCGCGTATGTCGTGCAGGCCGACCGTCCATAGTGGGCCGCCCATGCCGACGAGCACGCCGATATACACCATCGTGTGCTCGAGCCATTTCGGGCAGTCGAATGTGTGGTGGATCAGCCGCCGGTGGAAGCCGACCGAATGGCCGACGCACAGGGTGAAACCCGACAGCAGCAGGAACACCGCCACCGCGCTCCAGCTGAAGAACAGCGGGCCCAGCACCAGCGCAGCGAGAAGCATGCCCATGTTCCACAGCGAACGCGGCCGGTCCCACACCAGATGCCCGGCACCCGCGTCCGCGTCTTCGAGGCCGCCGAGCGAGTTGACCTTGAAGGCCCCTTCGGCGGCTTCGCCGGCGGTGCTCATTGATAAAGCCCCCGCCTGCCCGACACGATCCGTTGCGCGGCAAAGCCTGAAACTGCGCCCAGCAGCGGAAAGAGGAAGACAGCGGCGATCATCACGGCGTCGGCGTCGCGCGGGCTGTCGATGAAGAAGACGAGAACGGTCGCTACCGAGACAAGGCCCGTAATCAGCCCTGCCAGCATGGCCTTCGCTCTACCAATATGCCCGCTGAGGCCCAGCAGCAGGCCAGCCACGAAACCGACCGGCGTGGTCAGGACGCAACAGAGAAACAATCCGAACAGCAGTCCGAAAAGGCCGCCGACAAGGATCATTGCGCCGTCACCCGGCTCCACCCCTATCCAATATGCCAGCAGCCCCGCGACGGCCGCGGTCATTCCGATCAGCGATCCGACCGCTGCCATCCTGAAGATGTCGCTGGCGGAGGTCCGCTCATTCATCGTCCGACCTTTCCGGCACCCCTTCGCGCGCCTTCTTCCGCTCCGCGCTCAGCTTGCGCGCTTCTGGGCAGAACGGGGTGAGGAAGGCGTAGAGGTTGTTCGCGAGATTATCGGCCGCGATCGAATAGATGATGTGCTGGCCCCGCTTCTGCTGGTGGACCAGCCCGGCATCGTGCAGCACCGAAAGATGCTTCGAGATCGACGGCATAGCCATGTCGAACTGCTCGGCGATCTCGCCCACCGTCATCGGCCCACCCGCGAGGTGGTTGAGAATGCGCCGCCGGGGCGTGGAGGCGAGAGCGCGGAAGGCCTTTTCCATAGATACTTTCCTAATTAGGAAAATATGAAAGGTCAAGCGACCGCGGTTAGGGGGGTTCCTTAGGACGAAGGCTGGCTACCAGCTGTTCCCCGCCGCGATCGCCGCGCGTTCCGCGGGCGTGCTTGTGCGGCCCAGCGCTGCGTTGCGGTGGGGGAAGCGGCCGAAGCGGGCGATCATGCGGTAGTGGCTGCGGGCGAAGGCGAAGGTGTGCGCGTCGAGTTGCGAGAAATAGGCGAGCGAGGCGCGCTGGTCGGCGATGTCCTCGCTATGCTCGAGCGGAAGGCCGAGGAACTGGCGCTCGACCCGGGTCAGCCCCTTGTCCCATTCGCGTGCGAGCACGCCGGTGCAGATATGGCGGGCGAGCGGATCGAAGGCGAAGGCCTCGGCGCTGCCGCGGTAGAGGTTGCGCGGCACCTGGTCGAACAGCAGCACCGCCGCGCGCGCGGTGGCGGGATCGGTCAGGAAATTGTCGGCGCTCTGGGTGAACAGGCTCAACAGGTCGCGCTCGAAGCGCTTGCGCAGCGCCTCGTCGACCTCCGGTCCGCCGCGAAACCAGTCGCGCGGACCCAGCTTGTGGAACCAGAAATGCAGCAGTTCCGCCGCCCAGCGGCGCGGGGCGGCGGCCATGCGCGAGGCTTAACCCTCGACCTTCTTGTAAGGCACGAAGTCCTGCAGGAACACGACCCCGGTGAAGAAGCCGCTGCCCTGGTCGATCGTGGTGACCTGGTCGAGCTTGCACAGCTGGCTGCCCGAGAAGCGGTTGATCACCAGAATGTCGTCGCGATCGAGGTTTTCGGGATGGGCGGTGCGGTTGACCCAGATGGTGTCGCCGTCCTTGTAGACGATCGCAGTCTTCTCGATCACCTGCATGCCGTCGGTGCGGCCGGTGTAGATGCACGACTTGGGCTGGCCGGCCACGCGGCCGTCGAGCAACTTGGCGAGTTTTTCGTCGCCCGTCTGCTTGGCCTGGACGGCGGTGGCGCCGCCAAGCGCAAGCGCCGAGAGGGCGAGAGCTGCTATGAACTTACGCATAGGTTTGTCTCCAATCTTGACCGGACACTACCCCAACCATGCTGAATGCACGCTGAAATAGTTGCTCCTGATCCTATGACGGAGTCAACCGGCGCAAACCCCGGCGGGTTCCGTCAACCGGTCCCGCCGACGGTAATGCCCTCGATCAGCAGGGTGGGCTGGCCGACGCCCGCGGGAACGCCCTGCCCGGCCTTGCCGCACACGCCGATGCCGGGATCGAGCTCGAGATCGGTGCCGATGCCCTTGACCCGGGTCAGCACCGAGGGCCCGTCGCCGATCAGCGTTGCGCCCTTGATCGGCGCGCCGAGCTTGCCGTTCTCGATCTTGTAGGCCTCGGTGCAGCTGAACACGAATTTGCCCGACACGATATCGACCTGCCCGCCGCCGAAGCTCTTGGCGAAGATCCCGTTCTTGACCCGGCTCACCAGCTCTTCCGGATTGTCGTTGCCGGCCTTCATGAAAGTGTTGGTCATCCGCGGCATCGGCGCATGGGCATAGCTTTCGCGGCGGCCGTTGCCGGTCGGCTCCATCCCCATCAGGCGGGCGTTGAGCCGGTCCTGCATATAGCCCTTGAGGATCCCGTCCTCGATCAGCACGGTCTCGCCGGTGGGTGTGCCCTCGTCGTCGATCGACAGCGAGCCGCGGCGGTCGTGGATCGAGCCGTCGTCGACCACCGTGACCCCGGGCGCAGCCACGCGTTCGCCGATCCGGCCCGAGAAGGCGCTGGTGCCCTTGCGGTTGAAATCGCCCTCGAGCCCGTGGCCGACCGCCTCGTGCAGCAGCACGCCGGGCCAGCCGGGGCCGCAGACCACGGTCATCTCGCCGGCGGGGGCGGCAACGCTTTCGAGGTTGATCAGCGCCTGCGCCAGCGCGTGGTCGATCGTGCCGTTCCACGCGTCCTCGCCGAATAGCGACGCGTAGAGGTGGCGCCCGCCCATGCCGTAGCTGCCGGTCTCGCGGCGGCCGTTGTGTTCGGCGACGATCGAGACGTTGAGCCGCACCAGCGGGCGGATGTCGGTCGCGACGAAACCGTCGGGGCGGACGATCTCGACCACCGACCAGCTCCCGGAAAGGCTTGCCGAGACCTGGCTGACGCGCGGATCGCGCGCCCGCGCGGCGGCGTCGATCTTCTCGAGCAGCGCGACCTTCTCGGCGAAGGGCACCAGGTCGAGCGGGCTCGCATCGGTGTAGAGATGGCGGTTGTTCTTGCGCGGCGGCGCGGCCGGTTGCGCGGTGGTGGGATCGAGCAGCCTGAGCGTCTCGCCCGCGCGGGCGATCGCCGCGGCGCTGATGTCGTTGGCATGGGCGAAACCGGTCATCTCGCCCGACACGCCGCGCAGGCCGAAGCCCGAATCGCGCGAATAGTCGGCGGTCTTTAGCCGCCCGTCGTCGAAGCCGAAGCTCTCGCTCGCGGTGAACTGGAGATAGAGCTCGCCGTCGTCGCACTGGGCGAGGGTCGAACGGGCGAGAGCCTGCGCCTCGTCGGGCGAGAGCTTGCCCGGAGCATAGAGGTGGCCGCGCGGATCGGTGAAGGTCATGGGCGGGATATAGTCCTCATGGGTTGCGAGCGGAAGGGCGCGGGGGACGATCGCGTCATTCGTGTGACCTTTTGTGTGACGCAGGTGGGGGTGCGAAACCGTGTGACCTTTCGAGCGCCGCGCCCGCGCGCCGTTCCGCGCGATCGAGCCAGGCAAGCTGGGAAAGAAGCGCGGAATTGTCGGGTTTCCACATGGTTCCGGCGTGCCGCCCGGCATAGATCACCGGTTTGAGCAATCCGTAGCGCGCCCGTTGCGCGCGCTCGTCGGGTGTGACCTTCCGCCGGCCTTCGGTTTGGCGCCCGAGAATCGCATTCCACGCGGCGGCGAAACTCCCCGCGCCGGGCTTCGCGCGCAGGCGATAGGCGGTCTCGCGCGCCATCCCGACCCGGCGGGCGGCCTCGCGGACCGAACCGGTCAGGGCCAGCTGGGCAAGGAAGGCGGCCTGGCGTTCCGGCGTCCAGCCGTCGGCGCGGGCGCGCAGCGGCACCGGGGCGAAGGCGGGGACGCGGGGATGGCGGGCGCGGCGACGCGCGGGATAGGTCTTCATCCGCCAGTCTAAGGCAGATTTTGCCGCTGTAGGAAAATGAAACCCGCGGGCCGCACGGGCCTCAGTCGGTCGCGGTCGAAGCGCCCGCGGAAATGTCGTGCAGGGTCGACTGGTCGACTCCGTCGGCCGGGCCGCCCTTCAGGATGAACCGCCGGTCGCAATAGCCGCAATCGACATAGCCGTGCTCGTCGATCTCCAGCCACACGCGCGGGTGGCCGAGCGCGGCGGGAATCCCGTCCTGCGCGCCGTCGCATTCGACGCGGGTGTGGGTGACGAGGGTGGTCTGCGGAGGAGCGATCGACATGCGCGGGTCCCTATCAAAGCGCGGGCGGAGATTCCAGCGGTCAATCGCCGGTTTTCGTTTCGGCGGGCGGCGGATTGAGCGGCCCCGGCTGGGCGCCGATCCATTCGCGCCACAACAGCAGCAGCGCCGCCATCAGCGCCGGGCCCAGCACGATCCCGATCAGCCCCCAGGCCTCGATCCCGCCGACGATGCCCAGCAGCACCAGCAGGAAGGGCAGCCGGGTGGTCCCGCCGATCAGCACCGGGCGGATGAAGTGGTCGGCCACGAACACCACCACCGATCCGAACACCGCGATCGCCACCGCCGCGCCGATCGCGCCGTCGAGCGCGAGCAGCCCGGCCGCGATCGCATAGGCGATCACCGCGCCGAGCGGGATCGCCGAAAGCAGCCCGGTAAGCAGGCCGAGCACCGCCGGATGCGGCACCCCGGCGATGTAGTAGGCGACGCCCATCAGCACGCCTTCGCCCAGGCCCACCACCACCAGCCCGTTCACCGTGCCGCGGATCGCCATCACGATCTGTTCGCCGACCTTCTCGCCCGACGGGCCGAAGGCGCGCACGCTGCCGACCCTCAGGCCGCGCGCGATGCTGTCGCCGCTGCGCAGCAGGAAGAACAGCGTCAGCAGCATGAACACCGCGATCAGCAGCCGGTGCAGCACCGCGCCGAGGAAGCGCCCGCCGAGATCGAGCGGCGATCCGCCGCCGTGGAAGATCGGCAGGTGGCTCAGCGCCCCGGGGCGGGCGAGGTTCGCCTGCCACCACCCGCCGATCTGGTCCGCGAAGGGCAGGTTCTGCAGCATCGGCGGCTCGGGGATGCCCTGCAGCGCAGCCTGGTGCTGCCACGCGATCAGCGCGGCGCTGTCCTGCGCCAGCGCGGTCGCGACCATCGTCAGCGGCGCCACGAACAGCAGCAGGGTCAGGAACACGGCAAGCCCCGGCAGCAGCGCCCCGCGGTGCTGCGGCCAGCGGGCGCCGAGCCGGGCGTACCACGGCCACAGCGCGACCGCGAACACCACCGCCCAGCCGAGCGCCGGAAGGAACGGCAGCAGCGTCCACAGCCCCGCGCAGGCGAGCAGGATCACCGCCGCCAGCGCGGCGCGACGCTGTTCGGGCGAGAGCTGCTGGAGAGTCTTGCGTGGCATGCGCCCGCATCTACCGCCGGCGCGGCGCGTGCGCCAGTGGCCTGCTTGCGCCGTGCTCCCCTCTTTACCGGCGCGCGATCCTGTCCCAAGGGGCTTTCATGAGCGACCATCCCAGCGACACCCCACCGGCCATCGCGATCCGCGACCTCGTCAAGCGCTATGCCCCCGTGGGCAATGGAGAGGGCAAGCTCGCACTCGGCGGGGTCAGCTTCGACGTGCCGCAGGGCAAGATCTTCGGCCTGCTCGGCCCCAACGGGGCGGGCAAGTCCACCCTGATCAACATCATGGCCGGGATGGTGATGAAGACCTCGGGCACGGTCGAGATCTGGGGCCACGACATCGATCGCGACACGCGCAATGCGAAGGCCTCGATCGGGATCGTGCCGCAGGAAGTGGTGTTCGACCCCTTCTTCACCCCGTTCGAAGTGCTCGAGAACATCGCCGGCCTGTGGGGCGTGCCCAAGGGGCAGCGGCGGTCGGAGGAACTGCTCAGGGCGGTCCACCTGCTCGACAAGCGCGACGCCTATTCGCGCACCCTCTCGGGCGGGATGAAGCGCCGCCTGCTGATCGCCAAGGCGATGGTCCATTCGCCGCCGATCCTGGTGCTCGACGAGCCGACCGCCGGGGTCGACGTCGAACTGCGCCGGCAGTTGTGGGAGCTGGTCAGCGAACTCAACGCCGAGGGCGTGACGGTGGTGCTGACCACCCATTACCTCGAAGAGGCCGAGCAATTGTGCGACCGGATCGCGATCATCAACCACGGCCGGGTGATCGCCGACAAGCCGACCCGCGAGCTGGTCGGCATGATGGGCGAGAAGCTGGTCGAGATCACGGTCGACCGCGACGTTTCCGAGCCGCCGCAGAACTCGCTGTTCACCAAGAGCGAGAAGACCGGCGAGCGCTCGATCTGCATCACTTACGACAAGGCCAGGGTGAACACCGGCCAGGTGCTCGCGCTGGTCCAGCAGCAGGGCTACGCGATCGAGGACGTGACCACCCGCGAGGCGGATCTGGAGGACGTGTTCGTGCAGCTGACCAGTGCGGATGCCACGTAACTTGCGGGAATTCGCATTCCTGTATAGATTTGGAAATCTGTAGCATCTGCAGGACGCGACGGATGAATATTCAGCGAGGCAAACTGGTCAGCGGCGGCAGGCTCCAGGTCCCGGCGGATATCCGTCGCGCGCTTGGCCTGAACGACGGCGATTCGGTTACGATGGAAGTGGTCGACGGCGAATTGCTCGTGCGGCCCTATCGCGACGTCATCGCCGAAGTGCGCGCGCAGCTGCGTCAGTATATTCCAGCCGGTGTTTCGCTTGCCGACGAATTGATCGCCGAGCGCCGTGCAACGTCCGAGACCGAGTGAAGTGGAAGAGTTCGTACTCGACGCGTCGGCCTTGCTGGCCACGCTTCAGGACGAGCCGGGCGCGGCCGAAATCGATGGGCGGCTCAATCGCGCGTGCATCGGCACGGTCAATCTGGCCGAAGTCGTGACGAAGTTGGCCGAAGGCGGAATTCCTCCCGAGGTGGTCAGCCGGATGATCGCGTCGCTCGATCTGGATATTCGCCCCTTCGAGCGCGAACACGCGGAACGTGCGGGATTGTTGCGTTCGCCGACACGCGCGCTCGGGCTGTCGCTGGGTGACCGCGCGTGCCTGGCCTTGGCCGAAGCTCTTGGGAGAACCGCGATCACCACCGACCATATCTGGACCAAGCTCGATCTTGGCATCGCAATCGAAGTGATGCGCTAGGCATGACATCCTCCGAATACGACGTGCTGATCATCGGTTCCGGCGCTGCCGGGCTGACCGCGGCGCTGACCCTGGCCGAGACGAAGAAGGTGCTGGTGCTCGCCAAGGGCGCGCTCAACAGCGGCTCGACCGCCTGGGCACAGGGGGGGATCGCCGCGGTGCTCGAACCGGGCGACACCTTCGAAAGCCATATCGAGGACACGATGATCGCCGGCGCCGGGCTCAACCGGCGCGAAACGGTCGAGTTCGTGATCGAGCGCGCGCCGCGCGCGATCGAGCGGCTGATCGAGCTGGGCGTGCCGTTCAACGAGGAGGGCGACGCGCTCCACCTCACCCGCGAGGGCGGCCATTCGCACCGCCGGATCGTGCATGTGAACGATGCGACCGGCTGGGCGGTGCAGATGGCGCTGCTCAAGGCGGCGGAGGAGCATCCGAACATCACCCTGCTCGCGGGACGCAGCTGCATCGACCTGATCACCGGCAAGCACGAGGAACGCTATTCCGGCTCGGGCCGGGTGTGGGGGGCCTATGCGCTCAACGAGGAGACCGGCCGGGTCGAAACCCACACCGCCCATGCCACGATCATGGCCTCGGGCGGCGCGGGCCGCGTGTACCAGTTCTCGACCGCGCCCAAGGGCGCGACGGGCGACGGGATCGCGATGGCCTGGCGCGCGGGCTGCCGCGTCTCCAACATGGAGATGATGCAGTTCCACCCGACCTGCCTCTATCACCTCGAGGTCAAGAACTTCCTGATCACCGAGGCGGTGCGCGGCGAGGGCGGGCAGTTGATCAACCCGCGCACCGGCAAGCGCTTCATGGAATTCTACGATCCCGCCCGGCTCGAACTCGCGCCGCGCGACGTGGTGGCGCGGGCGATCGACGCCGAGATCAAGCGCTTCGGGCTCGACTACGTCTGGCTGGACATCAGCCACATGGGCGCGGATTTCGTGAAGCACCACTTCCCGACGATCTACGAGAAGCTGCTCGGCCTCGGGATCGACATGACCGCCGGCCCGATCCCGGTGGTGCCCGCGCAGCACTATACCTGCGGCGGGATCCTGATCGACCTCGAGGGGCGCACCGACCTGCCCGGGCTCTACGCCGCGGGCGAGTGCTCGGAGAGCGGGCTCCACGGCGCCAACCGCCTCGCCTCCAACTCGCTGCTCGAATGCTTCGTGTTCGGCGAGGCGGCGGCGCGCCACATCCTCGACCACTGGCACTTCTTCGACGCCCCGCCGCCGATCCACCCATGGGACGAAAGCCGGGTGACCGATTCGGACGAGGAAGTGGTGATCAAGCAGAACTGGACCGAGATCCGCCGGTTCATGTGGAACTACGTCGGGATCGTGCGGACCACCAAGCGGCTTGAGCGCGCGCAGCACCGGATCAACATGCTCGGCGGCGAGGTCGGCGACTATTACGGCCACTTCCGCGTCACCACCGACCTGATCGAACTGCGCAACCTGCTCCAGTGCGCCGACCTGATCGTGCGCAGCGCGCTCAAGCGCCACGAGAGCCGCGGGCTGCACTACACGCTCGACTATCCGGAGCTGCTGCCGGAGGCGAAGGACACGGTGCTGGTGCCGTGAGGGGAGCAAGCGTGCCGTTCGCCCGTTGTGCGGTGATGACGCGCTGTTCCGTCCTGCTCGCGCTGACCCTTCTCGCCGCCTGCTCCTCCGGCAAGAAGGACGAGGCGTCCCCTTCGCCGACGCCGATGCCGACGCCCGCTGCGTCGGCCGCGCCGGCGCCCGGCCGCATCTTCACCTATACCGGCCTCGAGGGGTGCAAGGTGCTCGAATCCAATCCGGACGAGGCGGGCTATTACCTGTCCGAATGCCAGGGCGAAGGCGGCTACCGCCTGCAGGTGACCGAATCCGACCTGCGCCAGACCGTGACCGTGATCGCGCCGGGCGGGGCGAAGACCGGGCTCGATCTCTCGGCCGTCACCGGCGGCGGGTTCAGCCACCTCGGGCCCAAGGCCGAATGGCGCGGGGCGCTGAAGGACGGGGTGTTCGTGCCCGATGCGCTGATCCTGCGCCACGTGGTGGTGACCGACCCGGAGGGCAAGCGCAGCGTATCGTACCTGGTCGCGGTCAGGCTGGCGCCGGTGCCCTGCCCGATCGCGCGGATCGAACCGGGGCCGCAGCAGAACGAACAGGCACGTGCGGCAGCGGATGCGGGCGGGACCTGCCTGACGGGCGCCGCCTGAGCCTCTTTTTTGATCGCGCCGTTCCGCGAAAGTGTTCCCGCTGGCGCGGGAGCGGCGCTGCCTCAGTGCAAATGCCGCACCACGAAGATCAGCACCATCGCGCCGAGCACCGAGGCGAGGCAGCCGGCGCGGTTGATCCCGTCCTGCAGGCGGCCGCCGGTCGCGACCAGATTCGCGACCAGCGATCCGCCGATCCCGAGCAGGATCGTCGCGATCAGGCCTAGCGGCACGGCACCGGGATAGAAGAACCGCGCGAGCGCGCCGACGATCAGCCCCGAGATTGCCGCACCGATCAGATTCCGCATGAAAATTGCTCCCGCCTGTTCGAATGATTCGCGCGCGCCGTAACACGGCATTTTGTCAAAAAAATTTTCGCCATCCGATTTTGACTCTTGCGTGACGCGCGAGCCCAGCTTTGACCGCGCGTCGCGGTGTATTGCATGGGTATATCACCGAGTCTTTACCATGTCATATCGGGTGAAACCCGCAAATCCGCTCTTGCGTGTGATTCGCTGGGTAAGCACTATGGCTAGTGGTTGAGTTCCCGGGGACACCTACCAGACCTAGATTCCGCTCAGAACATTCGAGTCGCCAGCGCCGGTCGGAATCACGGGTTTGGGAAGGGGGTTCGGGCACTCTGCTGTGGGGAATGGGGGGAAAAGTTTTTCCCTGCCCGGCGGTTCGAATTGGTAGGCTGAGACTTCGCTGCCGATTCGAACGAATGTGGAACATGCGGGGTTGAAACCCGCGTTCCGAAGGAACAGATTCGAGGGGCAAGCGATGGATTTCAGGACTGGAGACGACGCGGCGATGGGGCTCGAAGACATGGATGCCGCGCTGGCGGAAAAGCCCGCTGCGCAGGATGCGAAAGCCACGAAGACCCCGGCGAATAAGCCCTCTCCCAAGGAAGCGGCGGTTAAGATGGACAGCAGGGATCACGGTTCGGAAGGGCTGGTCGAAGCCGCGGCGGCGGATGCGCTGGCCGGCGCGCTCAAGGCTGCGGGCAAGGGGCAGGACGATTCCAAGTCGGTCCGCCCGCGCCGCTTCGCGATCGAGACCGATTCCGGGCGCGACGCGCTGCTGACCGATTTCGGCAAGGACACGCTGACCGACCGCTACCTGCTCCCGGGCGAAAGCTACCAGGACCTGTTCGCCCGCGTGGCCGATGCCTATGCCGACGACGAGGAACACGCCCAGCGCCTCTACAGCTACATCTCGCGCCTGTGGTTCATGCCCGCGACCCCGGTGCTGTCGAACGGCGGCACCAACCGCGGCCTGCCGATCAGCTGCTATCTGAACTCGGTTTCGGACAGCCTCGACGGGATCGTCGGCACCTGGAACGAGAACGTCTGGCTCGCCAGCAAGGGCGGCGGCATCGGCACCTATTGGGGCAATGTCCGCGGGATCGGCGAGCCGGTCGGGCTCAACGGCAAGACCAGCGGGATCATCCCCTTCGTGCGCGTGATGGACAGCCTGACGCTGGCGATTTCGCAGGGCTCGCTGCGCCGCGGTTCGGCCGCCTGCTATCTCGACATCTCGCACCCCGAGATCGAGGAGTTCCTCGAGATCCGCAAGCCGTCGGGCGATTTCAACCGCAAGGCGCTGAACTTGCACCACGGCGTGCTGGTGACCGACGAGTTCATGGAAGCCGTCCGCAGCGGCAGCGAGTTCGAGCTCAGGAGCCCGAAGGACGGCAGCGTGCGCGGCAAGGTCGATGCGCGCAGCCTGTTCCAGAAGCTGGTCGAGACCCGGCTGGCCACGGGCGAGCCCTATATCGTGTTCAACGACACGGTGAACCGGATGATGCCCAAGCATCACCGCGAGCTCGGGCTCAAGGTCTCGACCTCGAACCTGTGTTCGGAAATCACCCTGCCGACCGGGGTCGACCACCTCGGCAACGATCGCACCGCGGTCTGCTGCCTCTCGTCGCTCAATCTTGAGCAGTGGGACGAATGGAACGGCGACAAGCAGTTCATCGAGGACGTGATGCGGTTCCTCGACAACGTGCTGCAGGACTATATCGACCGCGCGCCCGACGAGATGGCCCGCGCCAAGTACAGCGCCAGCCGCGAACGTTCGGTCGGGCTCGGCGTGATGGGCTACCACTCCTTCCTCCAGATGAAGGGCATCGCGATGGAAAGCGCGATGGCGAAGGCGTGGAACCTCAAGATGTTCAAGCACATCAGCGCCAAGGCCAACGAGGCCTCGATGATGCTGGCGGAAGAACGCGGCGCCTGCCCCGATGCCGAGGACATGGGCGTGATGGAGCGCTTCAGCTGCAAGATGGCGATCGCGCCGACCGCGTCGATCAGCATCATCTGCGGCGGCACCAGCGCCTGCATCGAGCCGATCCCGGCGAACATCTACACCCACAAGACCCTGTCGGGCAGCTTCGTGGTCAAGAACCCCTATCTCGAAAAGCTGCTGCAGGAGAAATCGAAGGATTCCACCAATGTGTGGAACTCGATCCTCGAGCGCGGGGGCTCGGTCCAGCACCTCGACTTCCTCTCGCCGGAGGAAAAGGCGGTCTACAAGACCAGCTTCGAGATCGACCAGCGCTGGCTGCTCGAATTCGCGGCCGACCGCGCGCCGTTCATCGACCAGGCGCAGAGCCTCAACCTGTTCATCCCGGCCGACGTCGACAAGTGGGACTTGGCGATGCTACACTTCCAGGCGTGGGAGAAGGGCATCAAGTCGCTCTATTACCTGCGCAGCAAGAGCGTGCAGCGCGCCGGGTTCGCCGGCGGGGTCGAGGCGGACAACACCGCCGAGGCGCCGAAGATCGAACTGAGCGCGGGCGGGCAGACCGATTACGAGGAATGCCTGGCCTGCCAGTGAGGCCCTGCCGGTGAGAAGCTGCCAATGGGCCGGGATCGACCGGCGGGCTTGCCGGTTACCAACTCAGGCAATGAGGAGATGGCCGCGATGAAACGTGTTCTGCCCGCAGCAAGTGTCGTTCTGCTGGCCCTCGCCCTCGCCGGCTGCGCCCACCAGATCCCCGCCGGGATCGACACCGCGCCCGAGGCGCCCGGCTTCCTGTGGGGCCTGTGGCACGGCTTCATCTTCCCCTTCGCCTGGGTCGGCTCGCTGTTCAGCCCCGACATCGCGGTCTATGCGGTGCCCAACAACGGCGGGTGGTACGATTTCGGGTTCTTCCTCGGGATCACCGTGCTCGGCGGCGGGAGCCATTTCGGCGCGAGCCGCCGGCGGCGCCGCTAGTCCAGACCCACCCGGTCCGCGATCTAAACGAAAACCCCGGCGCCCATCGCGGGAGCCGGGGTTTCGCGTTTTTCCGGGCCGGAAGCCTCACACTGCGCTGGGCAGCGTCGCATCCTGCTTCAGATAGACCCGGTTGTCGTCGATCCGGTCGACGTCGTGCAGGTTGAGGAAGCGGTGCTGGCCGCCCTCGCTGTCGGAACGGGTCAGCTTGATCCGGTCGTCGTCGACCTCGTCGACCGTGCCGATGTGGCGGCCGGCGTGATCGGCGACTTCCATATGTTCCTTGATGCGGAGTTTCTCGAACATGGTGGCTCCTTTCGGGGGTTACCCCTGTCGAACGGGTGCGCGGCGGGCATCGTTCCACCATCCGTCGCGCCTCGCGCACGGCTCGCTTGCCGTGGCGGAAATCGCGCCCTAACCCTTGTTCCGATCGGGTGTGACGGAGGTTTTCCATGCGCAAGTACCACCGCTGGCTGGCGGTCGTGTTCGGGGTGTTCCTGGTCTGGATCGCGCTGACCGGCTTCGGGATCCAGTTCCTCGACCTGAGCCAGGAGGGCAATCACCACGAAGGCGGCCCCGCCGCTGCCAAGCCTGTCGCACCCGCCGGCTTCGTCTGCCCCAAGGGCTGGACCTGCGGCCCCGAGCGCAAGCGCGACGCGGCGCACGAGACGAAGGAATTCGTCCAGCACCTCCACTCGGGCGAGGCCTTCGGCCCGCTCGGCGTGGCGATCTCGATCGCCTCGAGCATCGCGCTGCTGTTCTTCGCCTTCTCGGGCGTGTGGATGTATCTGCAGATGTGGCGCGGGCGCAGGCGCGGCGGCAAGCGGGGGCTGTTCTGGTGACGGACAATGCCGCGCTCCACTGGCCGGAGGCTGCAACAGCCGGCTGGATGGTGGTTGCGGGCGTGCTGGCGACCGTCGCCTGCGCATCTTTCTACATCTATCATGGCTGGCCCGAATGGCGGATCCGCTACCTTCAATGGCGGGGGCTGGAGGTGACAGCCTTCGACATCGCAGCAACGCAAGGCTATCGCCCGCGCGCTCCCGAATCCGTTCCGAACACCGTGCTGCACTCGCTTTCCATGGGCACGGCGGCGGCCGTGTGGGTGTGGAGCCGAGATTACTCGGGCCTCCAGGCCGACGCGATCGTCAAGCTGGCGGAGGCCGTCCCGCTCATTCTTGTTCTGCTCTGGGCTCTCCGCAAACCGCGCGGCGAGGTCGGCGCGCCTCCGGTCGAGGAACCGAAGGCACGGCACTCGTGGTGGACGGTTGCCGCCCTGCTGTGCGTCGCCGCCATCGCCTTTTTCAGCCCGCTACCCGCACTGCAGGCGATGGTCGGGTTCGATCTGGTGCCGGCATTGGTCCTGGCAGCGCTCGTCGTCGGCGGAGTTGCGATGCTGCACAAGGCCCGCCGCGAACGCGCCGACGGGTTCGAGGAGGGGGCGATAGAGGCGCGCAACAACGCGGTGCTGTGTTTTTCCTTCGCCGTGGTGGTGCTGTTCTTCTGGGGATTGGCGCACGTCGATCTCAGCTGATCCACGCCGCCGGGGAATAACCCCACTTATCCCCGGCGGATCGAATGTCCTTGCCTTCGATTCGCGCCCATGATTCCCTATATTGGAGTTTCGCCCTCAACGCCCACGGAGACACCAGATGTCGTTGCTCGAAGCCCGCAAGACCTACAAGCCCTTCGAATACCCCTGGGCCTACGAGTTCTGGAAGCGGCAGCAGCAGATCCACTGGATGCCCGAGGAAGTGCCGCTGGGCGAGGACTGCCGCGACTGGGCGCAGAACCTCTCGGACCACGAGCGCAATTTGCTCACGCAGATCTTTCGTTTCTTCACCCAGGCCGACGTCGAGGTGCAGGATTGCTACCACGAGAAATACGGCCGGGTGTTCAAGCCGACCGAGATCAAGATGATGCTCGCCGCCTTCTCCAACATGGAGACGGTCCACATCGCCGCCTATTCGCACCTGCTCGACACGATCGGCATGCCCGAGAGCGAATACGGCATGTTCCTCGAATATGAGGAGATGAAGGCGAAGCACGATTATTTGCACGAATTCGGGGTCGACACCGACGAGGATATCGCCCGCACCCTCGCGATGTTCGGCGGCTTCACCGAAGGGCTGCAATTGTTCGCCAGCTTCGCGATGCTGATGAACTTCCCGCGCTTCAACAAGATGAAGGGCATGGGCCAGATCGTCAGCTGGTCGGTCCGCGACGAGAGCCTCCACTGCGAAGGCATCACCAAATTGTTCCACGCCTTCTGCGCCGAGCGCGGCTGCCTGACCAAGGCGGTCAAGGAAGACATCGTCGACGCCTGCCAGAAGACCGTGCGGCTGGAGGACGCCTTCATCGACCTTGCCTTCGAACAGGGCCCGGTGCCGGGGATGACCCCGAACGAGATCAAGAAATACATCCGCTACATCGCCGACTGGCGGCTCGGCCAGCTCGGCCTCAAGCCGGTCTACATGATCGACGACCACCCGCTCCCCTGGCTCGCCCCGCTCCTGAACGGCGTCGAGCACGCGAACTTCTTCGAAACCCGCGCGACCGAGTATTCGAAGGCCGCGACCAAGGGCAACTGGAACGACGTGTGGTCGAGCTTCGACCAGCGGCGGAAGGCGAAGGCCAACGATACGGCGGAAGATGGCGCCGGGGGCGAGGGTGAGCCGGATATGTTTGGCGGGACTGGGGCTACGCAGGCGGCGGAGTGATTAGGCGAAGCGTATGGCTTCTTCGGAATATCAAGTATCCGCGCGGATGGCGAACCTAATCACATCAGAGAGATTGCAATCCTCTCAGGATGTCTTGTTTCCGGTTCGACTTCTTACGCGTGAACGCCCTCCCGAAGGAGCCCATATCTCGCACGTTAGCCTGGCTGACGACGGCGGCCTCTATTATTGCAAGCGCGATCAGGATGGTGCGCCATCGCGAATGAGGGAGGCTCTCTTCTCTCAACTCGCTCGCGAGGTAAATCTTCCAACACCAGCATTTCGCGTCGTGGAGGACCAGGACACGGGCGAATCATTTTTCGGTTCGATGAGAGAGACATCCACGGTCGACGACGTTCAGCGAAAGAAATTTCTTCGGACTGAGCGCAGGGACGAGCTGGGCCGTTTTCCAGAATTTCCTGGCCGTTGGTTTTCCCAACTCTACGCCTTTGACCTATTTATCCATAACTGGGATCGGAGCGCAGCAAACATCATCGTGCTATCCGACGGCCCCCGCCGGAGGCTCTGTCCGATAGATTTCGCTGCGGCTGAGCTTGCCCTGCATCCCTTCAATCAATTTCCCGTTGCATCATGTGAGACGGTTCAAGTAGCGCGCCGGCTTCGGATTGTGCATGGCTTTTTTGCAGACTCAGCATTGCAGATGTTGAAACTGCTTCAAGCGGTGCCAATCGCGGTATTCGAGAGTTTCTTTCGTGCGATGCCCTCTGATTGGCTTCACACGGAAGAGCGGGATATTCTTTGTGCTTTTTGGGCAGGTGAGGGAATGCACATTCGCATAGAGGAGCTACAGCGAGGGATAACAGATGGCCAAATCCTATAGATTTGGCGTTCTGCGATTCGCATCGCATCCGCTGAAAAGCGAGGTACTCAACGTTGCGTTGCTGCTCGAGTCTGAAGATGGCCTTCAGGTTCGTGTTGCGCGTCGACTTGAAAAAATTCGAGCAATATCCGCTGCGCTCGATGTCAACGAGATTAGCGAAGAGCTGAATGAAATTCCAAAGATATTGAACAATATATCTGACGACATTTTCGATAGCGAATTTGCCGTGAAGATGATTAGTGACTTAACTTGCTTTACTCTATCTTATAGAGGCGATTTTGATGTTTCTTCTCCAGCTTTGTTTGAAAGTGTCATTAATGATTTGATGCTGCGATATGTTGAACCCGAGCCCGCGCAGCCGAAACCCGTTCGTAAGAGGCACACCCGACTTCGGCAGGATATTCTTCAAGCATTGCGCGCGGAGAAGATACTAGCACGCCCAAGTGAAGGGTTGGATTCACATCGAGTTATCTACAAACATCATTTAGCTCAAGGCATTGTGGCTGACTTTGTTCTTCAGAATGGCGCCATGCACGTGGTTGAATCCGTGGATGCTTCCACGGAAACTGCGACTGTCCAGCGAAGCTTGTATGAAATAGCAATGTCTACTCTGACTTTTGAGCATGCACGTATAAACTTCGAAAATAGGCACGTTAAACCACGGTTAATATATAATTCGTCTTTGGAAATCGAAAAAGCATTGGCCCCCTCTTTGTATGCTGCCCAACATCAGGGCGCAGAAATTGTAAATTGGGCAAGCGAGAAGGATCGAATGCAATTTCTTGCCACCTTCTCATCTCTGGCAGATTCTACAGACGAACAAAAATCCCACCCTAATCTTTTCCATGCCAGCGCCTTGCCAACAAGAAAGCTAAATTGAAAAGTTCTCGAATTTTGGCGTCGCTGCGAACTAAACCAACCGCCCACCCAACATCTGCACCTCCCCCACCAGCTTCGCCGTGTCGACGAACTCGGTCAGGCTCTCGACCTTGCCCGCCTCGTCGAAGCTCCACAAATTGAAGATCTCGGTCTCGAACGGCGGGCGGTCGTAGAACTGCACCGTCGCCCGCAGCAGCACCGCGCAGCGGCGGCCTTCGGCCAGCGCGGTCAGGCGGGTGACCTGTTTCATCGCGATCGCGGTGTTGAGCGTCGCCAGCGCGGCGAGGAAATCGGCCGGGCCGGGGGCGCCGAACGCCGCCGCCATCTGCCCCTCGCCCGCCATGTACAGGGTCGCCCCCGGCGCGAGGTGCGCGGCCATCGTGTCGGTCAGCCCGGCGATCCGTTCGGCATAGATCGCATCGATCGTTGCGAGCATCCGTTCGCGACTCATACTGGTTCTCCCGCCCGTGATTACTCCCCGGGGTCAGGATAGCACGGTTTGCGGGTGGGGGTGATCGCGGGGGTTGCGTATTCGGGTGGGGTGTTCGGGGCAGGGTCGGTGACAAGGCAACCCTCATCCAAGCTGCGGTAGCCAGCAAAGCTGTCAACCTTCGCTATCCTTCTCCCGTCAACGGGGGAAGAAACCGGGTGCCACGTCCTTCTTTTCCCTGCCGAAAAACCATTTTCCTACAACCCCCCAACCATGCCACGGCAGAGCGATGCCCCCGCCCCGCAGCCCGGTTTCCGCATTTCACGCCGCAGCGGTGTCACCCTGTCCGGGTGCGCTCTATGCCATTGGAAAATTGCGCAAATTCACCCCGTCGCGGAGGGTGACAGGGTGTAACTTGTGTAACCCTGCCGTGCCGAAACCTCCCTTCGCCGCACAGCGCAAAGCCCGGAAGCTCCCGACGGGGGGTGGAGCTTCCGGGCCGCGTCGGCTCCGGTGAGGACGGGTGCGGAGCCGAGGGTCGGGTCAGTTGCCCGGCGGGTCGGTGTGGACCGCGGCGCCGGTGGTGGTGCCGGTGCTCGTCGAGGTGCTCGTCGAGGCGCCCGCGCCCTCGCCGTTCACGCTCGCGCCGGCCGAGGCATCGACGTCGGCGCCGGCATCGGCGGCGCTATCGACCGCATCGTCGGCTGCATCGCCGGTCTTGTCGATCGTGCGCCGGGCGGTGTGCCGGGCGCGGTCGGCGTCTTCGGCCGCCTTCTGCCTGGCCTTGTCGACCGTATCGGCGGTGGCATCGGCGGCATTGTCCGCCGCGTCCTCCACCTGGGTCGGATCGACCGGGACTTCGGCCCTGGGGTTGGCGGTGCCGGTGACGGTGCCGTTCGCCGTGCCGTCGATCGGTCCGGGCAGCGGGCCCGGTCCGGGGGTGACGGTGCCGCCGACGGTGCCATTCACGGTTCCGCCCACGGTTCCGGCAAGCTGCGCCGAGGCGGCGCTGCCGGCGGCCAGCGCCACGGCGCCGGCCACGGTAAGGGTAATGTTCGTGCGCATAGTTTCAGTCCTTCTCTCCAGACGTCCCTCGCGGACGTTTTATCGTTGTGGGGATGGGACTCCGGCCCCGCGCGATTGCTCCCGCAGACGGGACGGAACGCAGGCGCGGCGCGGCGGGGCGAGGCCGTTCATCCGGCGTTCACCTCCCGGGCGCCGCCTGCGGACCGCACGGAACCATCGCGGGCCCTCCGCCGTTGGGCTGTCGAAAGCCGAATTTTCGAAGGAGATTGGACATGGAACCGGTAACCCGGCGCGACCGCGAACAGGAGCTCAGGAGCCTGCTCGCCCAGATGGAAGCGCATCCCGAACGCGACTGGAACAGCGAACGCGAGCGCGTGGACGTGCTGCGCGAAATGCTCAAGGAGCCGGCGCACAGCCACGGCTGAGCGGCCGGGGGCGCGAGGACCCCGCGACGACGGTTCGTTAACCTTGGCACGCTACGCTGCGCGCCATGTTCGGATCGGTTCGCAACGTCTTCGCCAGCCGCTGGAAGGCCCTGTGGTGGGCCGCCGGCGTGCTGCTGACCGCCTATTGCAGCATTCCCTCGCCCGACCCGACCCCGGCCTCCAAGGCCGCGGCCGCCCATGCCAAGCACGTCAATCCTTGGGCCAGCGACTATCATCCCGACGCCGCGCCCAAGTCCGACGGCGACAGTTTCCAGGGGCTGATGAAGCAGCTCGACGAGGCCGAGCACCCGAAGGACCGGGGCCCGCACGAGAATCCCTGGGCGAAGAAGCCGGACGCGCCCAAGCAGTAAGGCGGCGGAGGCCCCCGGCCCGGAAACCCAACCATAGTGACCGCGTCGGACGCGGGCGCTTCCCTCGCGCCCGCCAAGCCGCTAAGGCGCGCGGAACCTGATGACCGGAAGGGCGCGAATTCGATGACTGCGAGCGAGGACATGTCGATGCTCGCGAAGGCCGAGACGCTGATCGAGGCCTTGCCCTATTTCCAGCGCTATGCCGGGCGCAGCTTCGTGGTCAAATACGGCGGACACGCGATGGGCGACCCCGAGGCCGCGCGCGATTTCGCGGAGGACATCGTGCTGCTCAAGGCGGTCGGGATCAACCCGGTGGTGGTCCACGGCGGCGGCCCGCAGATCGGCGCGATGCTCAAGAAGCTGGGGGTCGAAAGCAGGTTCGTCGACGGGCTGCGGGTGACCGACAAGGCCACCGCCGAAGTCGCCGAAATGGTTCTTTCCGGTGCGATCAACAAGGAACTGGTCGGCTGGATCGCGCAGGCGGGCGGCAAGGCGATCGGCATTTCGGGCAAGGACGGCGGGCTGGTCACCGCCACGAAAGTGACCCGCACGGCCAAGGACCCCGAAAGCAATATCGAGCAGGCGGTGGACCTCGGCTTCGTCGGCGAACCGAGCAAGGTCGATACCGCGCTGCTCGAGACCGTCAGCGGCGCGGGGATGATCCCGGTGATCGCGCCGATCGGCGCGGGCGAGGACGGCCACACCTACAACATCAACGCCGATACGATGGCGGGCGCGATCGCCGCGGCGCTGGGCGCGGCGCGGCTGTTCCTGCTGACCGACGTGCCGGGCGTGCTCGACAAGGACAAGAACCTGCTGACCGACCTGACCCCGGCGGATATCGAGCGGCTGCAGCAGGACGGGACGATCTCGGGCGGGATGATCCCCAAGCTCGAAACCTGCATCCACGCGGTCGAGGCCGGGTGCGAGGCGGCGGTGGTGCTCGACGGGCGGGTGCCGCATGCGATGCTGCTCGAATTCTTCACCTCGCGCGGCGCGGGCACGCTGATCCGGGCCGGATGATGCGCAGGCTGCTCCTTCTCGCGGCCCCGGCGCTGCTCGCCGGCTGCCAGCAGGCTCCGGAAACGCCGAGCTGCGCCGATCCCTACGCGCCGGGCTGCGACTATGCCTCGCCGGTGGTGCCCGATTCGGCGTCCGCCTCCTTCGCGCCCGCACCTTCGGCGACGCCGACGACCCCCGCCGCCGCGCTCGACAAGTCGGCGCTCAACGAACACAAGCAGCCCGGCCGGGTGCTCGGCTATCTCGCCGAAGCGATCAACTCGGGCATGTGGGCCGACGCCGCGCTGGCCTGGCACAGCGCCGAGGACGGCACGCCGATGACCGCGGACAAGCTCAAGGCGCTGTTCGGCAACCCGAAGACCGCGCTGCTCAGCTTCGGCCCGGGGGACGAGGAAGGCGCGGCCGGATCGTCCTATTACGAAGCGCCGATCCTGCTGATCGACGGGTCCTCGCAGAAGGAAGGCATGATCACGCTGCGCCGGGTCAACGACGTCGACGGGGCCGAGCCGTGGCAGCTCGCCTGGCATGTCGAGCGGATCCAATGGAAGAAATGACGCGAATGACGAGGACGCACGAATGTTGATTCCCACCCTGCTCGAAATCGTGCTGTACCTGATGTCGATCGTCCAGATGGTGGTGATCGTGCAATTCGTGCTGAGCCTGCTGATCTCGTTCAACGTGGTCAACATGCACAACAATTTCGTCGCCTCGCTGTGGCGCGCGGTCAACGCGATCCTCGATCCGCTGCTCAACCCGATCCGGCGGATCATGCCCGACACCGGGATGATCGATTTCTCGCCGATGGTGCTGCTGATCCTGCTGCGGATCGTCGCGATCGTGATCGGGAATCTCGCCTACTGAGGCACCGGGCCGGGAGGCACGCATGGCGGCAGCCCTGATCGATGGGAAAGCATTCGCCGAAGCGCTGCGCGCGCGGATCGGGCGGGCTGCCGCGGCCTTCGAAGCCGCGGCGGGCCGCAAGCCCGGCCTCGCGGTGGTGCTGGTGGGCGAGGATCCGGCCAGCGAGGTCTATGTCCGCTCGAAGAGCAAGGCGCTGGCGGATGCCGGCATGGCCAGCTTCGAATACCGGCTGCCCGCCGATACTCCCGAGCCCGATCTGCTCGCCAGGATCGCCCAGCTGAACGCCGATCCGCAGGTCGACGGCATTCTGGTCCAGCTTCCGCTGCCCGAGGGACTCGACGAGCACCGGGTGATCTCGACGATCGATCCCGAAAAGGACGTCGACGGTTTCCACGTGGTCAATGCGGGCCGGCTCGCGGTCGGCGAAAGGGGGATCGTTCCCTGCACCCCGCTCGGCTGCCTGATGCTGCTCAGGGACCGGCTGGGCGACCTGTCGGGCCGCGAGGCACTGGTGATCGGCCGTTCGAACATCGTCGGCCGGCCGATGGCGCAATTGCTCGTCAATGCCGATGCTACGGTGACCGTCGCGCACAGTCGCACGCGGAACCTGGCCGAAGTGGTCGGGCGCGCCGAGATCGTGGTGGCAGCTGTCGGCCGCCCCGAGATCGTCAAGGGCGCCTGGATCAGGCCGGGCGCGACGGTGATCGACGTCGGGATCAATCGCATCGTCGACGGCGAGGGCAAGGGCCGGCTGGTCGGCGACGTCGAGTTCGCGAAGGCGCGCGAGGTTGCGGGCGCGATCACTCCGGTGCCGGGCGGGGTCGGCCCGATGACGATCGCGGTGCTGCTGCGCAACACGCTGGTTGCGGCCTATCGGCACGCAGGCATCGCGCTCGACGAGGACACGCTGTAAGGCGCCGGTTCACGCAGGCCTTGCCAAAGTGCCGCGGTTCCCATTGAAGAGGCAGTTATGAACCGCAATGCGATCCGCCTGGTGCTCGTGCCCGCCGCCCTCGCGCTGGCTGGCTGGACCTGCGTGGCCTCTGCGCAGTACGACGACAGCTACGGCCGCAGCGGGCGCAGCCGTGCGCAGCAGCCCGGCGCCGATCCCGGCGTGGTGGTCGCGACCGAGATCGCCTTCGCCCGGCTGGCGAAGGAGAAGGGCCAGTGGACCGCCTTTGCGAAATTCGCGACCAAGGATGCGGTGATGTTCGTGCCGGAGCCGGTGCGGGCGCAGAAATGGCTGGGCGGGCGCAAGAACCCGCTGCAGACGGTCGATTGGGAACCCTATCGCGTCTGGACCAGCTGCGACGGCACGATCGCGGTGACCAAGGGCCCGTGGACCGGACCGGACGGTGCGCGCGGCTATTTCACCACCATCTGGCAGCGCCAGAAGGACGACACCTACCGCTGGGTGCTCGACCAGGGCGATACGCTGGCCAAGCCGCTCGACGAGCCGGATCTGGTGCAGGCCGACGTGGCCGATTGCCCGCCGCGCACGCCCGGCGCCTTCGGCGGCTACAGGCACGGCAAGGCGCCCAAGTTCGTGCCCTCGCCGGTCGCGGCCGACGGACTGTCCGGCACGTCCAGCGACGGGACGCTGAGCTGGAGCGCCTCGGTCGCGCCCGACCGCTCGCGCGAAGTCCACGTGTCGCTGCGGCGCGGGCAGGAGATGCAGGAAGCCCTCGTCAGCCGGGTCGCGGCGCCTCCGCCCGCGCGATGACCGAACTGTTCGTCTCCGCCTTCGTCACCCTGTTCGTGGTGATCGATCCGCCCGGCTGCGCGCCGATCTATGCCGGGCTCGCGTCCGAAGCGCCGCCGCGCCAGCAGCGGCTGATGGCGCTCAAGGCGGTGCTGGTGGCGACGCTGATCCTGCTCGGCTTCGCGCTGTTCGGCGAAAAACTGCTCCACGCGACCCATATCGAGCTCGACAGCTTCCGCATCGCGGGCGGGATCATGCTGTTCTTCATCGCGATCGACATGGTGTTCGAGAACCGCACCAAGCGGCGCGAGGCGCGCGCCGAGAAGGTCCGCGCGCACAATGCGCAGACCCCCGAGATCGAGGACGTCTCGGTCTTTCCTATGGCGATGCCGATGATCGCCGGGCCCGGCGCGATCGCCACGATCATGCTGCTCGTGGGCGAAGCGCACGGTGCCGAAGGCACGCTGGTGGTGCTGGCGGCGCTGGCGGCGGTGATGGCGCTGCTGGCGGTGGCGCTGCTGCTGGCCCCGGCGATCATCCGCCTGGTCGGCGCGAGCGTCGAAAGCGCCATCACCCGCCTGCTCGGCGTGCTGCTGGCCGCACTGGCCGCGCAATATGTGATCGACGGGGTGAAGGGGAGCTTCGGGCTTTAAGCCCTTACTGAAGAGTCACCCGGTCCTCGCCCGAATCGCGACGACCGAAGAACTGCATCAGCTGCACCAGCAGTTCGCAGCGCACCCGCACATCTTCCGCTTCGAGCAGCGCCTGCTTAGCGGCGACGTCGAACGGGGCGATCTGGCTGACCCCGTTGATCAGCGAGACATCGTCGAGCCGCGCAACCGAATCCCAGTCGACCGAATAGCCCTGCGCATCGGCGAAGGCGCGGGCCTCGAATTCGAAGCCGGCGCGTTCGGCCGGGCTCAGCACCTCGTCGGGCTCCTCGAGCAGCTCGCCCTCGACCTGGCGGAACGGAGTGGCCACGTCGAGTTCGCGCATCAGGCGAAAGCGATGCTCGCCTTCGAGCACGATGTTGAAGCGCCCGTCGTCGAGCGCCTCGACCTCGCCGATCCGGCCGACGCAGCCGACCGCGAACAGCGGGGAGCCCTCGGCAACCGCCTGCGGCTGGATCATCGCGATCCGCCGGTCGCGCGCCAGCGCATCGCTCACCAGCGCACGGTAGCGCGGCTCGAAGATATGCAGCGGCAGTTGCAGTCCCGGAAACAGGATCGCGCCCGACAGGGGGAAGATCGAAAGCCGGGTGGACATGCTTACCCGAACAGCAGCAGCGACAGCTTGCGCCTTGTCGCAGCGACCCACGGGTCTTCCAGCCCGACCGCCTCGAAGATCTGCAGCAGCTTGGCCTTGGCCGCGCCCTCGTTCCAGTCGGGCTCGGCACCGATCATCGCGAGCAGGGTCGCGGCCGCATCGTCGCGCTGGCCGGCGGCGAAGGCCGCCTGGGCGAAGGCGAACTGCGCCTCCATGTCGGCCGGGTCCTTAGCGGCGGCCGTGCGCAACGCGGCCAGCTCGCCATCGTCCTGCGGCGCGCTCGCAGCCAGTTCGAGCTGGCTCGCGGCCTGCGCCAGCGCCGGATCCGCGCGCAGTTCGGGCGGCAGCGCCTCCAGTGCCGCGCGCGCCTCGTCCACATGGCCGGCCGCGATCAGCGCACGGATCAGCCCCGATTGCACTTCGGGATGGTCGGGCGCCATCTCGGCAAGCTGGGCGAAGATGCCCACCGCGCGCTCGCCGTCGCCGCTTGCGAGGACGTCCTCGCCCATCGCGATCAGCGGGGCGAGCTCCTGCGCGGCCTGCGCTTCGCCGCCTTCGACGGGCAGCTTCTCGAGCAGCTGGTCGAGCATCTGCTTGAGCTGGCTTTCGCTGCGGGCATTGGTCAGGTCGGCGACCGGCTGGCCCTGGAACATTGCATAGACCGTCGGGATCGACTGCACCCGGAACTGCGAGGCGATGAAGCCTTCCTCATCGACATTGAGCTTGGCCAGCACCACGCCCTTGTCGGCATATTCGGCCGCGACCTTTTCCAGCACCGGCGCCAGCGCCTTGCACGGTCCGCACCATTCGGCCCAGAAATCGAGGATCACCAGCTTGGTCATCGACGGTTCGACGACATCCTTGCGGAAGCGGTCGACCGCTTTCTGTTCGTCGAGATTGAGGCCGAGGCTTGCCAAGATGCGCTCCTGCATGGGTTGGGAATGAAGACTCTATGTGGACGCTCGCGCGGATTTGTGAAGAGGCTTCGCTCGTAGTTGCACGGCGGCGTTTTTCCGCTTGCCGGGGGATGAGGCCAATGCTAACCGCGCGCCTCCCCACCGGAGCGATTGCCTCGGTGAGCGCCAGTGAGCGGGCGTAGCTCAGGGGTAGAGCACAACCTTGCCAAGGTTGGGGTCGAGGGTTCGAATCCCTTCGCCCGCTCCATTTTTACCGAACAGTCGGACAGCGATGATCCGGACCGCAAGCGGTCCGGATCCTGTGGTGCCGGGCGTCAGCAGCCGCTGCCGCCGCCCATCACCGCGCCGGCGAGGCCGCCGAACAGCCCGCCCTTCTTCTTGCATTCCTTGCCTTGCTTGCCTTGCTGGTTCGGGCCGGTCTGGGCGCCCTGACCCATGCTGCTGTTCGAGGTGCCCATGGTCATGCCCTGGGCTTCCATCCAGTTGGTGATCGAGCGATGGCGAACGCGGGCGGTCCACTGCAGATCCCAGCGCGCCTTGGGATCGGCCGGGCGCGGGGGATAGGAGAAGTTTTCCTCGGGGCCGAAGGCCGCCAGCGTGCCGACGCGATAGTCGGGTGTGTCACGGGTGACTTCGACCGGAACGGTGCAGGTGGTAACCTGCGGCCCCATCAGGGTCCCGTCGCGCACCAGCGGCGAAACCTGCCCGGGCGAGAGCCAGTCGGTCAACCCGCCGCCGAACTGGCGATTCGCGCTGCTGGTCCACATCACCATGTCGCCCATCTGGCCGCCGTTCTGTCTCCCGCCGATCAGCGTGGCGATGAAGCCGGTCACATCGGGGATCGTGCGCCAGGTCAGCAGCGACGATCCGGACTGCTGCGTAACCGCCGAGATCGACAGCGGCTGCATGAAGTCCTTGGTCAGGGTGAAATCGATCTCGGGCGAATAATTGCCGATGATCTTGTGCGCCCCGATCAGCGACGAATTGGGCTTGGCCGACTTGCCGTCGTCCGAGGGCCAGTGGCCGAAGGTCTTGCTGTTGGTGGAGCTCGGGCCGAAATCGACCGGGATGCTGGTGGTCCACAGCCCGGGGGGGAACTGACCGGCCGCCATCTTGGCGAAGTCGAGCACCACCGGCTGGCCCTTGGGCGCGTGCTCGCCGCAACCCCAGTAGAGCAGCAGCCGGCCCTTGGGCTTCTCGCCCTTCCATTCCTCGTAAGCGGGCTCCACCTTCGGCGTCGTCAGGGCGACCGATTTGCCGAGCTGCGCGCCCGCCGGCATGAAGTGATCGGCCTTGGGCGCGCCGGTCGCCGCGGTGGAGGAGCCGAGGCGCAGCAGCAACTCGTGCTGCACTTGGTTGCCGCCGCCGCCCATCATCATCGACATCATGCCGCCCTTGCCGCCGCCCATGCCGCCGAAGCCGGACATGGTGCCCGCGCGCATGTCGTAGCGGGCGATCGGCCCGCTGCTTGGGCCGCGCTGGGCCTGGACGGTGAAGGCGATGGCGGCGGTACCGATGGCCAGCGTAACGGCGAGAAGACGAAGTTTCATGATCAGCTCCACTCCCTTGATCCATGTTTCATAGCAGCTTTGCATGACGGACGCTTGTCGCTTTGCGTCGCGCCGGTTAGCCCTGCCCAAAAGAGGAGAGATTCATGGGAATTCTGGATGGCCAGGTGGCGCTGGTTTCGGGCGCCGGGCGCGGGTTCGGCCGCGCGATCGCCGAACGACTCGCGAAAGAAGGTGCGAAGGTGGCGCTGCTGTCGCGCTCGGTCGCGCAACTGGGCGAAGTGGCCGACACGATCGGGGCCAACGGCGGCGAGGCGATCGCGATCGCCTGCGACGTGACCGACCGCGCTTCGATCGAGGCGGCGGTCGCCCGGGCTGAGCGCGAACTCGGCCCGCTCGACATCCTCGTCAACAATGCCGGCGTGCCGGGCCCGTTCGGCCCGATCTGGATCGTCGATCCCGACGAATGGTGGAACGCGCAATTGATCCACATCCGCGCGCCGATGCTGTTCCTGTCGTGCACGCTGCCGGGGATGGTCGAGCGCGGGCGCGGCCATGTGGTGTGCGTCTCGGCGCTCGCCAGCCGGATGGTCGCGGCGAATCTGTCGGCCTATTGCACCGGCAAGATCGCGCAGAACCGGATCGTCGCCGAAGCGGCCGCCGAACTCGAGGGCACCGGCGTGTCGATCTTCGCGATCGATCCCGGCTTCGCCGCGACCCAGCTTGCCCGCGACACCGCCGCCGATCCGGCGGCGCAGCGCTATTTCTCGGGACTGGTCGACCGGATCAACGCACACCCGCACGCTTTCGGCGAAGATCCCGATCTCGAACGCTGCGGCCAGCGCGTGCTCGATCTGGTCTCGGGCAAATACGACGCGCTCTCGGGCAATTACTACGAGCTGCCCGACGATCTCGATGCCGAACTGGCGAAAAAGGAGAATGCCCAGTGAGTGAAGATCGCATCGCCGCGCTCGAAGCGGCTTTCGCCGGCCTGCAACACGACCTTGGCGTGCAGCAGGACATCGAGGCGATCCGCAAGTTGCAGATCAGCTACTGCTATTTCATGGACAAGGGCCTCTACGACGAAGCGGTCGCCTGCTTCGCGCGCGAAGGCGAGCTGCATTTCATGGGCGGCATCTGGCGCGGCCAGAAATCGATCGAGCGGCTCTATTGCGGGCGGCTGCGCAACAGCTTCACCCACGGGATCAACGGCCCGGCCTATGGCATGATGTGCGAGCACTGGCCGACGCAGGACGTGATCTCGGTCGCTGAAGACCGCCAGACCGCCAAGGGCCGCTGGCGCTGCACGCTGATGGGCGCGCAGCACGACAGCAAGAAGGACGGCAACCCCCGCCTGCCCCGCCAGTGGTGGGAACACGGCATGTACGAGAACAGCTACGTGCTGGAAGACGGCGTGTGGAAGATCGCAATCCACGCCTATCACCTGTTCACCCAGGTCGATTACGAGATGGGCTGGGCCGCGGCCAAGCCGATCCCCTCGCCCTTCCTGACCGAGACTTACCCCGAGGATCCGAACGGTCCCGACCAGATCGACGGCAACGCCCATCCGGCCTGGCCGAACACCGACTTGGTGCCGTTCCATTACGTCCATCCGGTTACCGGCAAGCCGGTGGTGCCGCAGAAGGCAGAGTAACCCGCTCGTTGGCCGGTCGGGACGATTTGTGGTGCACTGCACAATAGCCCTCGACCGATCGGTTTCGATGTTATAGTGTAACACTGCAATGACGGTCGGACGGCATATCGGTGACAGGCGCTCAACGGGCGCTGCGAAGCGGGCAATGCTCGGCTTCGCGGTACTGGTCGCCTTCCTGCTCCAGAGCTTCGTCACCGCAACCCACGTCCACAATCCCGCGCCGGTCGCGTCGGGCATTGCGGCGGCCCACGGCTCGACCCACCAGCGGGTGCCGACCGAGCCGGCCAGCAATTGCCCGATCTGCCATGCGGTCGCGCAATCCGGCCATTTCCTCACCCCGGCGCCGGTCATGTTCGCTGCGGCGGGCAGTGCCGCGCTGTGGCTTTACCTCGCGGCGTTCCGTGCTCCGGCCGAATCCGGGCGCTCGCACGCCTGGCACAGCCGCGCACCTCCCGAATAACTCCACTCGAAGCCAGAAGCCGGCCCGGTCCTTTCGCCGGGCGTTCGTGCTTCCGACCAGACCGGCGCGCCTCCCCCCCTTCTTCGATCAGGGCGCTGCCGGACCTCGAATGTTTGGAGTTTTTCATGCGTATCCTGCTGATCACCAGCGTGGCCGCCGCCGCGCTCGTCCCCACCGCCGCCTTTGCCGAAGACAGCCCCCCCGCGAGCGCCGGCACCGCCCCCGACTACAAGGGCGAGATCATCGTCACCGCCTCGCCCTTTGCCCACGCCGCCGATTCGACCCCCTCGATCACCGAGAAGGTCGACAGCGACGACATCCTCAAGAGCGGCGGCGCCAACATCGCCGACGCGCTGTCGAAGGTGCCCGGCGTTTCGGGCAGCGGCTTCGCCGCCGGCGCGAGCCGCCCGATCATCCGCGGGATGGACGCCAGCCGCGTTCGCATCCTCGAGAACGGCACCAGCATGTCCGACGTCTCCGACGTCGGACCCGACCACGGCGTGCCGTTCGATCCGCTCGCCGCGCGCAGCATCGAAGTGGTTCGTGGCGCCGGCACGCTGCGCTACGGCAGCCAGGCGATCGGCGGCGTGGTCAACGCGCTCAACGACCGCGTGCCGACCAGTCTCAAGCCCGAGCCATTCTCGGGCGAGGTCACCGGCAGCTACGGCACGGTCGACGATTCGTGGCAGGGCTCGGCGCTGGCAGACGCCTCGCTCGGCAATTTCGCGCTCCACGCCGATGCCTTCGTGCGCGACACGGGCGATTACGACACCCCGCTCGGCAAGCAGGCCAACAGCTTCTTCCGCGGCCACGGCGAAGCGCTTGGCGGGTCCTATTTCTTCGACGGCGGCGACAGCCACGTCGGCGCCGCGATCGAGCAGTACAACAGCAAATACGGTATCCCGGCCGACGAGAGCTACATCGACATGAAGCAGACCAAGGTCGTGACGCGCGATTCCTTCGCGCTGGGCACCGGGCTGCTCAAGACGCTGACCTTCGACGGCAGCTATGCCGATTACCAGCATTCCGAAATCCTGAGCGACACCGGCGAAATCGCGACGACATTCCTCAACAAGGAATATGACGGGCGCGCCGAGCTGCTGCTCAATCCGCTGGGCTTCGTGCAGAACTCCGCCGTCGGCTTCGAATATATGCACCGCGACTTTTCCGCGGTGGGCGAGGACAGCTCATATCTCTTCCCGACCACGACCGAGAGCGAGGCGGGCTATCTGTTCTTCGACATTCAACCGGCGCAGCGGCTGCATCTGGAACTGAGCGGTCGCGTCGAGCATGTCTCGGATAGCGGAACGCCCAAGTCCGATGTTTTCACCCAGCGCGATTTCACCCCGGTGAGCGGGGCGATCGGGGCGTTGTTCGAAGTCAGCAATGCGGTCAAGATCGGCGCGACCTTCTCAAGCACGGGCCGCGCTCCCGCGATCACCGAATTGTTCGCCCGCGGCGGGCACGATGGCCCCGGCACTTACGAAACCGGCGATCCGGATCTCTCGATGGAGCGCGCCAATTCGCTGGAAGGAACGCTGCGCATCCGCTCGGGCGGATTCCGCTTCGACGGCAGCATCTATTCGAGCTGGTTCCACAACTACATCTACGGCGATCTCACCGGCCGCACCTGCGACGAAGACGGCAATTGCGTCAATGACGACAGCCTCGACTTCCGCGAGCTGTTCTACCGCCAGCAGGGGGCCCACTTCCGCGGGGTGGAAGGCCAGGCGAGCTATGACATCATGGCCGCGGCGAAGGGCACGCTCGAACTGAGCGCGCTGGCCGACTATACCCGCGCGACGCTGAGCGACGGCAGCAACGTCCCGCGGATTCCGCCCTACCGGGTCGGCGGCGGCATCGACTGGCAGAGCGACGCCTTCGATGCCGGGGTTTCGCTCACCTATTCGGGGCGGCAGGACAAGGCCGGCGCCTTCGACACCCCGACCGACGGCTTCACCTCGCTCGGCGCGCAGGTTTCATGGCGGCCGTTCGAGAAGAACCGCGGGATCCAGTTCTCGGTGATCGGATCGAACCTGACGGACAGCATCCAGCGCAATGCCGCGGCGTTCAACAAGGACGACGTGGTGATGCCCGGGCGCAGCGTGCGCTTCGTGGTCAAGCTGGCGGTCTAGCCTGCCGCACGATCGGGGCCGGGCGCGGGAAGCTAGGTCTTCTTTTCGCGCTCGGCCACGATCCGGTTGGCGAGGTCCCAGTCGACCTGCCGGTCGACGTCGATCGGGCCGACCGCATAGGGGATCAGGATCGCCGCGGTCTTGAACTGCAGCCCGCGCGACAGGAAGCGCAGGAAGGTCGGCAGCTTCGTCAGCCGGCTCTTGTAGATCAGGAAGGCGACGAGGCCGAAGGCGCCGATCAGCTTCTTCGGCTTCTTGCCGAACTGCCCACCGCCGTTGAACACCGCCGCGCCCTTGACCCCCTCGGGGGTCAGGAAGGCGTAGAGGTTGCAGCTCGAATAGCCGCCGTCGCGGAAGCGGTGGAAGGCCCGGTTGCCTTCGGGATACTCGGCCAGCACCACTTCGGCGCGGGTCATGCCCAGCGCGCCGTCGGCGTCGCTCTTGTCCAGCTCGTCGCAGAAATATTGCACCAGCGGCCCGGTGTGCAGTGCGTTGTCGCCGGTGGTGATGATCAGCGGCATGGCGTCGGGGAAGGCCTCCACCGCCGCGAACACGCTGGCGCCGATGCTGGTGCTCGACGGGGTGAACACCAGCCTGTCGTCGATGCCGAGCGGGCGGAGGATTTCCTTCGCCTCATCCATGCTGTCCTGCTCGATCTGAACGATGATCCGGTGGACCCTGCCGCTGTCCCACACGCTTGCGACCACCCGGCGCAGCATCGGCTGGCCCGCAATGTCGATGAAGCACTTGTGGCTGACCCCGCCGGCCAGCGCGAGCGGATCCTGGTTGCCGCGGCTCGCGGCGAGCACGAGAGCGGTATAGCGTGTGTCGGTCATGCGAAGGGACCCTTTAGCGGCGCCATGAGCGGGGCGGCAGTCGCAAGGTCCGGTAGAGATTCCAGCGCGCCGCGCAAGGCGTTCCTGGCGTCGGCCGCCAGCACCCCGCTCACGCAGCCGTCGAACTTGCCCCACAGCTGCGCCTCAGTGAACGGTGCGGCGATGCTTCCGGCGGGCATGCTGACCGCGGTCGCAAAGCGCCGTCCGTCGGTCAGCGTGACCTCGACTTCGGTCGGAAAGGCGCCTTCGGGCAGGTCGACCGGGTGGCGATGCACCAGCGGATAGAGCGCGCGCACTTCGGGGCGCATCCAGGCCTCGTCCTCGAAATCGGCAAGGGTGCAATTCCCGCTCAACAGCAGCACGGCCAGCGCATATTCGAGACTGAACTTGGCCTGCGCCGCGTCGCGCGGATCGGTGTACATCAGATTGTTGAGATGGCTCAGCGGAGCGCGCACGTCGATCGCAGCCACGTCGGCCGCACCGAAGCCGCGTTCCCCGATCAGGGCCTGCAGCCCGTCCATCGCGCGGTGGCAGCTGCCGCAATTGGGGAAGCGCTTGGCCTTGAGCCCGCTCGACAGGATCAGCAGCGGCTCGCCCACGGTTGCGGTCTCGAAGCGCATGGTCTGCCCGTGGTCGATCGTGACGAGGTTGTCGCGCAACGTCTCGTAATCCGGGCCGACCATCAGCCGGTTGAGCCCGGTCGGACCATCGAAGGTGCCCAGCCCGGCGGCAAGGCCCGAGCGCGCCAGTCCCGACGCGACGATCCCCGCCTTTGCCGCGAGCCCGGCGTGGACCGGTTTGGTGTCGGTGCCGAACTGCGACATGAACCCGCCCGCCATACTGGTCGCAATCGACAGCGCGTGGGCGGCCTGCGCGGCATCGAGCCCCAGCAGCCGCGCGCAAGCCGCCGCGGCGCCGATCGCACCCATGGTCGCGGTCGCGTGCCAGCCGCGGTTGCGGTGGTAGGGGTTCACCCCCTGGCCGGCCCGGCCGAGAATCTGCAGCCCGGCGATATAGGCGTCGATGCAGGCGGCGCCCGGGCTGCCCTCCTGCTCCGCCAGCGCGAGGATCGCCGGGACCAGCACCGCGCTGGCATGAGCCTTGGCCGGATCGAAATTGTCGTCGAAATCGAGCGCGTGGGCGGCGGTGCCGTTGACCAAAGCAGCCCAGGGCGCGGCCATACGCGCGCCGGTTCCGATCACGGTCGAGGGACCCGCGCCCCAGTCGCGCACGGCGTCGTAAACCTTCGCGGTCACCGGGTGGACCGCGCCGGGCACAGACACAGCGATCGTGTCGACGAAAGCGGCCCGCGCGGCATCGCGGGCCTCGGCGGACCATGCCGCGGGCGTCGCGGCGAGCCAATCGCCGAACGCGGAAACCGGATTCGTCTCCATCGCGGCGCTCATAGACCCTCGGTCATCGGGGCACCAGCCGCAGCGTCCGGCCGAAACCGCCGAGCCCCTCGCGGTCCTCGCGCGAGAGGCCGTGGCGCAGCGCCAGCCAGCTCGCCAGCGCCCACAGCACCAGCAGGCTGAAGAACCGCGCCGGTCCGTGGAAGACTTCCGCGATGCCCCACATCGCCGCCAGCCCGATCAGGGCCAGCGCGAGCCCGCTCAGCAAGCGCGGATCCAAGGGCGAGACACCATCGCTGATGCCGAGCTCGACGGTCGCCGCATAGGCCGGCGCGACCGTCGCCGCGGCAGCCGCGATCGCCATCCCCCAGGCGCCGTCGAGCGGAACCAGCCACCAAGCCAGTCCGGCCAGCAGTGCAACCGAGATCGCGCTGTTGAGCAGCGGCAGCAGCCGGTGCCCAATCATCTCGACGATCGCGCTCGCGGGCCCGACCACCGCTTCGGCGGCGCGGGCGGAGGCGAGCAGGGCAAGGATCGGCATCGCCGCCAGCGCTTCGCGGCGATAGACGCTGAGGATGTCGGGCGCGGCGAAGATCAGGAAGCCCGCCAGCGGCACCACCAGCGCGGTCGAGATCCGGCTGGCGAAGCGATAGAGCCGCACGATCTGCGTACGGTCGACCCTGGCCTGCGCGGAGGACAGCGGCGCGAGCACGTATTGAAAGGCCTGGCGAACGATATAGGGCACGGTCGAAAGCTTGCGGCCGATCTCAAACAGGCCGGCGGCGGTCGCCCCGCTCACGCCGGGGATCATCCAGTTGAGCGCGATCGGCGGCAGGTCGATCAGCGCGCGCGAGGCAAGTGCCGAGGGCAGCAGGGAGAACCCGCTCAGCGTCACTTCCCGCGCCAGCCTCCGGTCGATCGGCGCGCTCGCGAGCAGGCGCAGATCGTAATAGCGGCCGAGCAGACGGAGCGAGAGCACAGCGGTCAGCGAGAGCGAGATCAGATGGGCGAACAGCAGCCCGCTGGTGGTCTTGCCGATCAGGAACATCAGCCCGGCCGCGACGATCCGCACCACCTGCTCCCAGAACACCCGCAAGCGGATTTCCGGCCCGAAGGCGCGTTTGGCGCGCGCGGCAGAGGTCGCCACCTCGACGAAGGTCCACAGCGGCAGCGCCCAGGCGAAAATGCGGATCGCCTTGGGCAGCCGCTGGAGATCGTGCGGGGTGGCCGAGAACAGCGCCGCGAGCCGGTCTGCATTGAGCGCGATCGCCAGCGCGACCAGCACGGTCAGGCCGAGCGACAGCAGCAGCGCGAAGCGCACCGCCGCGTGGGCGCGCAGCTCGCTGTCCTGTCGCGGAACCTCGCGCTGCAAGGCGGAGGTCAGCGACAGGTCGAACAGGTTGGAGAGGAAGTTCACGCAGCCCCACAAGACCACGTAGAGGCCGTAGGTCGGCAGGCCGAACAGCAGGATATACCACGGCTGCGCAAAGGCCTCGATCGCCACGCTCGTGCGCGCCAGCCCCGCCAGCCATGCGCCGCGGGCAACCTCGCTCGTACTCACATTCGCCGTGCTCAGCGCACCGCTCCCTCGCGCAACAGTTTCGGCAGCAATATCAGCGCGCCAACCAGGGGCCAACGCCGCTGCCAAGGCTTCACGACGATGTTTGCATCCGAATGACGGTTGATCTTCCAGGCGAGATAATCGACCCCGCCGGTGAAGGTGGTGAGCGCCTTGACGAGGCGCAGCAGGCTCAGCCGCTTGCCGTGCCGGCGAAACCGCGCCCAGGCGCGCTCGGCATCGGGCACTGCCGGCAAGCCCGCTGCGAGGCTGGCTTCAGCAAAGGCGCAATAGCGTTCGGGATCCTGCGCGACGATCCTGGCCGGACGGTCGTCGCGCTCGGCACGCAATTCGCTGCCATAGGTCCTGCGGAAAGCTTCGCGCCACAGCTCCAGCGGCGCGGCGTCGGACGCCAGCGGCCGGGTGAAGCCGAGCAGGGTCGGTGCGGCGCGGGACACCGCCGCCGCCGCCGCCGCGCGCGCCGCTTCATCGGCCGCCCAGGCGATGCGCGAGGGTTGCGCGAAGCGCGCCCAGACCGACACGTCGCCGGCCTCCGGCCCGCACATGCGCAGGAAATCGGCCTCGCTCAGCACGGCGTATTTCGCCGCCAGACCGTCATGCTGGAACGGGAATACATTGGGCGGGAGCACGCGGTTGGCCCAGGCGGACCAGCCCCTGCCGTAGGCTGCGCGATAGTCCGACACGATCACGTAGAAATCGAGCATCATGCCATCGAGCACGCTCTCGCGCAGGCACGAGCCGTAGAACAGCACCGCCCGCGCGGCGTCTCCGTAGCGCTCGGCGATCGCCGCCGCCATCGCGGCGGCGCGCGGTTCGACCGGAGCCGACAGCTCCGCGCGCACGAGCTGTTCCAGAGGCAGAGGTTCCAGAGGCGAGCGGGCCTCCATCACGAGTGCCGGGAGTGGGCCCTCGAATCAGGCAGGGCGTCGGTCAGGCGCGAAACGCCGGCGGTTTCCGCGCGCGGGGCTCCGAAGGCAGGAGCCTCGTCGGCCATCGTTTCGCTTACCCGCACGCGGGCGCGCAGATCGACGAACCGGACACCGGGAACCGGCTTCAGCGTGATCGTTTCGCCCGGGCTGGCGGTGAAGCTTTCGCCGTCCATGATCACGTTGCTGATGCCCTCGCCGAAGCGGATCTCGTTGCCGGGGGTCAGGCTCAGGCCGGGGAAACGCGCCTGGGCAAGCTGGCCCTTGAGTCCGGTCCAGACCATTCGCGCCACCGCCGAGCGGCTGCGCTCGAGCGCGATCAGCGACAGCGTACCCGGCCAGCTGCGCGGCGTGCGGCCCCACAACACGAGGTGCTGCAGCGTGCTGACCATCAGGATCTGGTAGCGTCCGCGCAGCCGTCGCCCCCCTACGCAGACGTCGGACTCGACCGGCGGGGGAGGCAGGAAGCGCGCGCCCCAATCGGTCAGCACGGAGATCACCCCACAGATCAGGGTGAGGAAATGCGCGAGCCAGGTCGGCATGCCGAGCGAATAGAGATTGTGGCGGCACCACAGCATCAGGTCCGCGAGCGAGCCGGCGGCCAGGAACATGCCCATGGTCGGGCGCTCGCCGGCGCCGGTCGACAGGCTGATGAGCTGACGAGTCGCGAGATAATCGCACATGCCGTTCTCGACGATCGCGACCACCCGCTGCAGCGAGCGCAGCGGATCGCCGGTCGCGCCCATGTCCTTCGCGATGATATTGGTGCGCCCGCCCGGAATCAGCGCGATCGGGGGAAGCTTCCAGTCCGGCCCGTCTTCCGCGTAGAGTTCGGTCAGCACGGCCTGGATCGTTCCGTCGCCGCCGTTGATCACCAGAAGGTCCGGGCGCGCCGCGGCGATCCGGTCGAGCGCCGGGCGAAGTGCGGAAAGATTCGAGACTTCGACGTTCATCACGTCTTGGCGTGAAGCGCAGTACTCCCGGATGCGCGGGAGATGCTGCCGATTCCCGCTCGAATTCGGGTTCGACAGGACGGCAATCAACGACATAGGCACGAGGCCCCCTTACAAACACTGCTGCCGTTCCGACCCCCACGATCGATGCGGCAATCTTTGTCGACGATCAGCGCCCGTCCAGTCACAACCGGGTCCCATTCGGACCGAGGCGCCTTTAGCCGGCTGCCCGCGGAAGTGCTTAGCGCGCGGAGCCTTTCACCAACTGAAACCAAAATGAAAGAAAAACCCGAAACCGTCATACGATGAACCACTTGGTGTGCCGAAAAGGCATCAGCAAGTGTGGCAAAAATGCCAATGTGTCGTATGGTGGGGAATCCGCGCCCGGCGGAAATCGGGTGTCCCGTCGCTGTGGTCAGAGCTTGGGCAGGGTAACTCCGGTCTGGCCCATGTATTTGCCTGCCCGGTCGGCGTAGCTCTGCTCGCAGGGCTCATTGCCCTGGAGGAACAGGAATTGGCACGCGCCTTCGTTGGCGTAGATCTTCGCCGGCAAGGGAGTGGTGTTGGAGAATTCCAGCGTCACATGGCCTTCCCATTCGGGCTCGAGCGGAGTGACGTTCACGATGATCCCGCAGCGGGCGTAGGTCGACTTGCCCAGGCAGATCACCAGCACGTCGCGCGGGATGCGGAAATATTCCACCGTGCGGGCCAGGGCGAAGCTGTTGGGGGGAATTACGCAGACATCGGTCTGCACATCGACGAAGCTGGTCGGCGAGAAATCCTTCGGATCGACCACCGCGCTGTGAACGTTGGTGAAGATCTTGAACTCGTCGGCGACCCGCGCATCGTAGCCATAGGACGAAAGGCCGTAGGAAATGCAGCCGTCGCGCTGCTGGCGCTCCACGAAGGGCTCGATCATCGCGCTGTGGCGCGCTTCTTTCCGGATCCACCGGTCGCTGAGAATCGACATGCGCGTGTGATTCCCGACTCCCGCGGCGTGGGCAAGGGGCGCGTGGTGGATTGTCCACCGGGGGCCTCTCGCAAGTGCGATATCGATCTGTTAGTCACCCCGCGATAGAGGCTTTTCCGACCAACCCGACAGGCAGGATGCAAGACCAACCTTCGACAGGCCGGCGTCCCGCCCTGCGCATCCGCTCCCGGGCCCCGGTGCTCGTTGCGATCGGCGCCACGCTGCTCGCGCTCGGGCTTGCAATCGGCCAAACGATCGTATCGCAGCGCGCGGCGCGGGTCGAAGGACGCGCAAGCAGCGACGCGTTGCTGGCGATGCACGAAGTGCTGGAAGCAACGCTCGACGCCGAGACCGGCCAGCGCGGCTATCTGCTGACCCACAAGATTGCCTATCTCGAACCTTACGCCGACGCGCGCCGACGCCTCGACGCCTCGTTGAAAAAGCTGCGTACGATCCTCCACGCGACGCCTGGCGACCAGGACGACCGGACGCTGGAACGTCTGTCGGCGCTGATCGGCGCCAAGGTTGCCGAACTCGATCGCACGATTGCCCTCACCCGCGCGGGCCGCAATGCCGAGGCCCTTGCCCTGGTGGACCGGGACGTCGGCAAGCGGGAAATGGATACAATTCGTATCGAAGCGCGCCGGCTGATGGACCAGAAGCGGGATTCACGACTGACCTCGGTCGCCCGGATCAACCGGCTGGAGGCGAATCTGCTGCCGCTGATCGGCGTGCTGGGGCTGATGACCCTCGGGCTGGTGGTGCTGGCGATGGTGACCGAGCAACGGCGTGCGGCTGCCGCGGCGGAGGCGGAGCAGGCCGAGGCGTTGCGTGCGGCGAACGAGCGCGTCAACCTGCTTGCGCGCGAATTGAACCACCGGGTCAAGAACCTGTTCTCGGTCATTCTCTCGATCGTTTCGCTTTCCGCGCGCGGGAATGCCCCGCGCGACGTGATGATCGAAGATATCCGCGCGCGCATCCGCGCGCTCGCGCTCGCCCATTCCGCCACCCAGGGCGGCGACGGCAACGAGGCGATCGATCTGCGGACGACCATCGCCGCAACGCTCGAGCCCTATGCGCTCAACAACGGCGAGCGGGTGAGCATCGCGGGGCCGGATGTCGCTGTGCCCGTGCGCATGGTCACCCCGATCGGCCTGATCGTGCATGAACTGGCCACCAACGCCGCCAAATACGGTGCCTTCTCCGCCGAAGGGGGAAAGGTGCGCGTATCGTGGGAACTGGTGCCAGGCCCGCAGGGCGGCGCGTTGGTCCGGCTCGCTTGGCGGGAGGAAGGCGGCCCGCCACCGGCCGTGCCAGCGGGCACCACGGAGGCGAGCGGCTTCGGCACCCGGATGATCGCGCTGGCGGTGAGCCAGCTGGGCGGCAGGCTCGAACGGCATTGGCCGGCAGCGGGAGCCATTGCACATTTCGAATTTCCGGTTAGTTGAGGGCACGAGGTCAGGCTAATGTATACCCCAGCTCCGCTTTCCTTCCCCGCCCTGCGTGGCGGTGGACTGTCGTCTGCACCGATCGGTGGCAACGGGCGGAACAGGTTCGGCGAACGTCTGCTGGGCAAGCATGTGCTGATCGTCGAGGACGAGGCGCTGCTGGCGCTCGAACTTGAGCTGGCTTTCGCCGACGAAGGTGCCGAGATCGTCGGCCCGGCGCTGTCGCTGTCGCACGGGGTGATGCTGGTCGAGTCCACTCCGCAGATCGACTGCGCGGTGCTCGATGTCGATCTGGGCGGGCGGGACGTATTCCCGATCGCCCATGCGCTGGAGAAGCGCAGCATTCCGTTCGTGTTCCATACCGCGCATGCGCGGGCGAGCACGCTGTCGACGCTGTTCCCGCGCAGCGAAACGGTGGTGAAGCCGGCGCGGCCGGAAGATCTGGTGATCCGCCTCGCGCGGCTCATGCTGTGAAGCGCGCCGCCCCGCGGCTCTAGGCGGCGTGATAGGCGCGGAACCACTCGACGAATTTCGGAATGCCTTCCTCGATCGGCGTGGTCGGCTCGTAACCGAGATCGCGGCGGATTGCCTCGATATCGGCATAGGTCGCGGGAACGTCGCCCGGCTGCATATCGAGCATTTCCAGCGTCGCGGTTCTGCCGCAGGCCGCTTCGATCAGCCCGATGACCTTCATCAGCGGCTCCGAGCGGTTATTGCCGATATTGTAGAGCGCGTGCGGCTTGGTGCTGCCCCCCGCCTTCTGCGCGCCATCGTCGGCCGGCGGGTTGTCGAGCACAGCGACCACGCCCGCCACGATGTCGTCGATATAGGTGAAGTCGCGGTACATATCGCCGTGGTTGAACACCTGGATCGGCCGCCCCGCGAGGATCGCCGAGGTGAACTTCCACAGCGCCATGTCGGGCCGGCCCCACGGGCCATAGACGGTGAAGAAACGCAGGCCGGTGAGCGGAATGCGATAGAGATGCGCATAGCTTTCGCTCATCAATTCGTTGGCGCGCTTGGTTGCGGCGTAGAGCGAAACCGGGTGGTCGGCCCGGTCCTCGACCGCGAAGGGCAGCTTGTCGTTGCCGCCGTAGACCGAGCTCGAGCTGGCATAGACAATGTGCGGGATCGCGCGATGACGAGCTAGCTCGAGCAGGTTGAGATGGCCGACCAGGTTCGAACTCGCGTAATCGTGCGGAGCGTCGATCGAGTGGCGCACTCCGGCTTGCGCGCCAAGATGGATGATCGCGTCGAACTCGAGCGCCGCCAGCGCCTCTTCCAGCATGAAGCGGTCCGAGAAGTCGAGCTGGATGAAGGAAAAGCGATTGCCGCCCGCGCCGACCAGCCGGGCCAGCCGCGCCTGCTTGAGCGCAACCGCGTAATAGGCATTGAGGCTGTCGATCCCGACCACCCTGTCGCCGCGCGCGAGCAGCCGCTCGCACAGCGCCGCACCGATGAAGCCCGCGGCCCCGGTTACCAGAATTCGCATCGATGGGCTCCCGTCATGCGGGGCATATAGCCCAGATCGGCTGACGCGTGGTTAATTCCGGGCGTCGCTAACCGTGGAGAAATTCGTAGCGGAACGCGTCCCCGTCGCGCTTGACGTAGCCGGCCGAGCTGCGCCGGAAATGAGCCGGGAAACAGATCGTGTCGGTATCGGCTACCCGTTCCATCGTTGCCTTGCGCACCTTGCTGGCGAGCGGTGCGTCGGCATCGAAGGCGAAGGGCAGATCGTGGCGGATCAGCTGGACCGGATGATGGATCACATCGCCCCAGAAGATTCCCGGAGCGCCGCCCGCCTGGGCATTGACCGTGCAGCAGCCGGGCGAGTGGCCGGCAGCGGGTTCTAGCCAGATGCCATCGCCGATTTCCCGGTGGACCACGGTGTCCTCTTCCACGATCTCGCCCTGTCCGGCCTCCATCACCGGAACGATCGAATCGAGGAAGGCCTCGTTATGCAGTTCCTCGCCCGGCGGCCCCTCGCGGAAATAGTCGAAGTCGCGTCGGCTGAAGACATACCGCGCCTTGGGAAAGGTCGGCACCCATTTGCCGTTATCGAGCCGCGTGTTCCAGCCGACGTGATCGAAATGGAGATGGGTGCACATCACCAAGTCGATGTCGCCCGGCTCGAAGCCCGCAGCGCGCAGGTTTTCGAGATAGTCGGTGTCGAGCTGGTTCACTTCGGGCAGGCCGCGGCTCTTGTGGTTGCCGCAGCAGGTGTCGATCAGGATCCTGCGTCCATCGAGCTCGATCACCCAGCTGTGGACCGAAAAGGTCATCAAGCAGGTCTCGGGATCCGGAAAGATTTCGTCCGGCTGCTCATACCAACCCATCAGCCGCGCGAGGTCGGCCGCGGTGGTGCCCGGAAGCTGGCTCAGCAGCGGCACCGGGCTGTCCATTTCGTGGATCTTGTGCACGGTCATCCGGCCCAGCTGCAGTGGTTGCATAATGTTCTCCTCTCCGTTGCAGCCGGTCTAGCCTGTCCTCATCCACCTTGCCAGCGCGACCCGCTTTCGGGAGGGCCCTTCGGCGGCACGGCGCGAAATGCGATTACGCGGTTGCAGCATGGGACGAACGGTAAGTTTTGACGGAACATTTAGCACTTTATCCTCTTATTTATGTGGGGGTTTTCGTGCTCCCTCGGTGATTTGGATAAAGGCCCTGCAGCAAGATGAGGGCTGGACGTTCGTTCTTATTCGTTGTAAAAACAAGACGATACAACGGTCCCCGGGGAGTTGGCTGGAAGGCTTGGATCAAAGCGCCGTGGCAAATATCGCTAAAGTCCCATTTACCGTGCGTTGTTACCAACCGGAATGGGATATAGGCTAACAAAAGTTTCCATGGTGCAGTGCAGCAGCGGGTGTGACCAATGGATGGAAGTGAACGGGCCTTGCCGTCCCCTTCTGCGGCATGGGCTGCAGACTACTTCGACTCCCCCCTCTCGGAGGTGGGCAAGATCGATCCTTCGGCGATCGAGGCGCGACTCAACCAGCTGCGCGCGATCAAGTTCAAACGCCGGGTCTTCGGTCTGGCGCTGATCGCTTCCGATGCCGTCGCGGGGTTCGCGGCGGTGGCGCTGGGTCAGGTTTCCTACGGCGATACGATCGATTTCGGCTCCGCGCTGGCCACCGCCGCGGTGTGCTTTCCGGTCTATTTCCTTGCTGCGCTCCAGACCGCGGCGCACAATCCGGGGGTCGCCCGTCGTACCGGCGACAGCATAAGGACCGCCGGGATAGCCTTCCTCGTCACCACGGCGATCTTCTTCGGGGCGCTGTTCGTGGCCAAGATCGGCGCTTCGGTCTCGCGGGTCCAGGTGGGCCAGACGGTGGCCTATTGCCTCTTGTTCGGCACGCTCGGGAGGATCGTGATCGCCCGGCGGTTCCGCCGCTCATTGGGCGTGCAGCCCTATGCCGATCTGTGCATCTATGACGAAGTGCCGCTGTCGCCGGCACGCGGGCGCGGGGCGATCCGCGCCAGCGACGCGGGCCTGGAACTGAACCTTGGTCGTCCTGAAATGGTTGCGCGGCTCGGCGATCTGGTGCGCGGTATGGACCGCGTGGTGGTCCATTGCCCGCCCGAGAAGCGCGAGGCGTGGTCGCGCGCGCTGAAATGCGTCGACATCCGCTCCGAGATCGTGATGCCCGAACTGACCCGGCTGATGCCGCTCGACATCCGCTATCGCAGCGGGGAAGTCAGCCTGGTGCTCGCGAATGGGCCGCTGCGCTGGCACCAGAGCTGCACCAAGGACATCTTCGATTACACTGTGGCCGGGCTCGCGTTCATCGCCACGGCACCGCTGATGCTGGTGATCGCGTTGGCGGTGAAGCTCGAAAGCAAGGGGCCCGCGCTGTTCGTGCAGGAACGCATCGGCCTCGGCAACCGGCGCTTCCGAATCTGGAAGTTCCGGACCATGCGGGCCGACCGCGCCGATCACCACGGCACGATTTCCACCCGGCGCGACGACGATCGCGTGACCAAGGTCGGCCGTTTCCTGCGCCGCACCAGCCTCGACGAGCTGCCGCAACTGTTCAACGTCCTCGCCGGACAAATGAGCATTGTCGGCCCGCGTCCGCACGCGGCCGGATCGCGCGCGGACGAGTTGCTGTTCTGGGACATCGACCAGCGCTACTGGCATCGCCATTCGGTCAAGCCGGGCATAACCGGACTTGCCCAGATCCGCGGTTTCCGGGGCACCACGGTCAAGCGCGACGATCTCGAGCAGCGGCTCTACGCCGATCTCGAATATGCGGCGAACTGGTCGCTGCTGAACGATCTGCGGATCATCGTGCAGACCTTCGGGGTGCTCCTGCACCGCAACGCCTACTGATCTGCAGGGCTAGTCCACCCCGGGATCCGCCTGCCACGCGCCACCGAGCGCCTTGTAGAGCGCGATGGCGGAATCCGCCATGGTCACGCGCGCATCGGTCTCCTTGCGCTCCGCCGCGGCAAGCCGCAGCCGGGCCTGATCGAGCTGCATGCGGCTGGTCTCTCCCCGCTCGAACAGCATCCGGGCCAAGCCATAGGCGGCCTGCTCGCGCGCCAGCGAAGCATGGACGTTGGGCCGGGCGCCGATGCTGGCGGCAAACCGGTTGGCCGCGCCCTCGGTCTCGTTCAAAGCCTTGACGAGCACCCCCTCGTAGGCGGCAGCCTTCTGGTCTGCGCGCGCATCGGCCGCGCGGATTTGGGCGCGTACCCGGCCCATGGTGAAAATCGGCCAGTGGAAGCTCGGTCCCACCGAATAGCGCAGGCTTCCGTCCGAAGGCAGATCTTCGGGATGCTGCGCCTGCACCCCAACGCTGCCGATCAGGCTGATGCGGGGATAGAGATCGGCCTTCGCGACGCCGACTCCCGCGGTCGCGGCGGCGAGCTCCTGCTCGGCGGCGCGGATGTCGGGCCGCCGCTCGAGCAAATCCGAGCGGATCCCGGCGGCGATCGTGCTCGGCGCGATCGGCACCTTCCCGGTGTTCGCCAAGAGGCCCGGCACCAGATCCTCCGGCGCCACGCCGACCAGCGCGGCCAGACGATAGGCAGCGCCCGACACAGCGCTTTCGGCCTGCATCAGCGCGGCCTTGCGCGCCTCGCGGTCGGCGACCGCCTGGTCCGCATCGAGTTTGGCGCCCTCGCCCTGTTGGTAGCGCAGCGTTGAAAGTTCCGCGATGCTCGCGCCCGCGTCGTATTCGGCCTGCGCAGCCGCGCGATTTTCCTGCGCCTGACGGAACTCCACATAGGTGCGAGCGATCTCGGCGGTCAGCGAGACGATCGCATCGCGCCGCGACCAGCCGATGGCGGCCTCCTGTCCCCGCGCCTGCTCGATCGTGCGGCTGGTGCGGCCCCACAAATCGATCTCCCAGCTCGCATCGAAGCCCGCGTCGATCAGCGGATAGGTCGGATCGAAACCGGGAATCCTGCCAATCGGAATCTGGCCGTTCTCGCTCACCTTGTTGAGCGTGCCGCTGGCGGTGGCGTTGACGGTCGGGCCGCGCCCGCCCTCGGCCGCCTCGCGCAGCGCGCGGGCCTCGGCGATGCGGGCGGTAGCCTGCCGCAGGTCGGGGCTGGCAGCGAGTGCCTGCTCGATCAGGGCGGTGAGTACGGGATCGCCGAACTGCTCCCACCATTTTGCCTCGACCGGCGCGGTCGCGACCGGCTCGACCCAGTCGTGCGCCGCCCCGGTGATTTGCGGGCGGTGATAATCCGGGCCGACCGTGCATGCGGTCAGCGCGGCAAGCGGGAGGAGGAAAAGCGGGCGCAGACGCATGCGGATCACTCCATTCGCGATCGGAACAGCCAGGCCGACACCGACAGCGTGGTGACCGCGATCAGGGCCAGCGGCCAGAGTTGATGGAATACGTCGGCCGCCGGCATGCCCTTGAGGAATAGGCCCTGGACGATGACGAGGAAATATCGCGCCGGGTTGATATAGGTCAGCGTCTGCAGCCACGGCGGCATGTTGGCAATCGGGCTGGCGTAGCCCGACAGCAAAATCAGCGGATTGGTGATGATGAAATTGCCCAGGAAGCTTTGTTGCTGGGTCATCGACAGCGACGAGACGAACAGGCCCACCCCGATCAGTGCTAATAGATAAGTAAAGAGCGATATAAAGAACAGGAATACCGAGCCGGCGAAGGGAATGCCGAACACGAATTGCCCGACCAGCCAGTAGAGAGCGCCGTTAAGTCCGCCGACGAGAAACGAGGGGACGATCTTGCCGATCAGGATCTCGTGCAACCGCAACGGCGAGACCAGCAGCTGGTCGAAGGTACCCATCTCGCGTTCGCGGGATACGGTCTGCGCCGTGATCGCCAGCCCCGAGACCGAGACGATCGCGACGATCAGCGCCGGGATGGTGAACCACACGAAATCGAGCGCAGGGTTGAACCAGTTGGTGATCTGCGCTCCGCCCAAGGTTTGCGGCACGGTTTCGGCATCCATCTCGGCGGTAATCCGCGAAACGTAGCCGGCTACGATCTGCGAAGCGTTGGAGCGGCGCCCGTCGAGGATCAGCCCGAGCTGCGCCGGCTCGTGACGGGTGAGCTTCTCGTCGAAGCCGTCCTCGATCACCAGCGCGGCGATAACCTGCTGCCGCTCGATCGCCCGGCGCAGCTCGGCCGAGGAGCGGACGTAGAGAATCTTGCGGAAGTTCGGGCTGCCGTCGATCCGCTGGAGCAGCTCGGCCGAATGCACCCCGCTCGACCGGTCGAGCACCGCGAGGTCGACGTTGCGCACGTCGAGCGTGGTCGCGAAAGTGAAGATGAACAGCTGGATCAGCGGCGGCAGCACCAGCACGATGCGCGACTTGGGATCGCGCAGCAGCTGGAAGATCTCCTTGACGATGATCGCGCGCAGCCGGGTCATGTGTCGAGGCTCCGTTTCGTGACCCGGAATGAGAGGAAGAAATAGACGAAGCCGAACAGCAGCATCATCGCGATGTTGGGCAGGAACAGGCTCCACACGTCGCCCGTGAGGAACAGGGTCTGGAGCGACGGGATCAGGTAGCGCGCCGGGATGATATAGGTGATCGCCTGGATCCACACCGGCATCGAGGGAATCTCGTAGAGGAAGCCGGAGAGGAGGAAGGTCGGCAGGAACGAGGCTATCAGCCCGATCTGGCTCGCGACGAACTGGTTCTTGGTCGCCGAGGAAACGAACAGGCCGAGCCCCAGCCCCGGCATCAGGAACGCCGAGGCGATCACGTAGAGCGCCACCAGCGAGCCGCGGAACGGCAGGCCGAAGATCGTTACCGCGATCGCCACGCACACCGTCATCGAGGCGAGGGCGAGAAAATAATAGGGCACGATCTTGCTGGCGATGAACTCGACCATGGTGATCGGGGTCGCCATGATCGCTTCCATGGTCCCTCGCTCCCATTCGCGCGCGACGACCAGCGCGGTCAGCAGCGTGCCGACGATCGTCATCACGATCGCGATCGCGCCGGGCACCAGGAAGAACCGGCTCTTGAGACCCGGATTGTACCAGAAGCGCGTGCTGATCTCGATCGACGGGGGCTTGGGCGCGTCGGCGAAAGGCTCGGCCGCGGCCCAGGTCTGGAACACGCCCTGCGCCTCGCTCGCCACGAATTGGGCGGTATTCGGCTCCGAGCCGTCGGTAACGATCTGGATCGTGGGCATGTGCCCCTCGTGCACCTGCCTGCCGAAATCCTGCGGGATCACCACCACGCCCTTGATCTTGCCGCCGATCATCTGCCGCCGCGCCTCGGCCCGGTCGCGCAGCACGTCGACCTTGAAATAGGGCGATGCGCGGTACGACTGGCTGAGGCCGAGCGCCGGGGCGCTGCTGTCCTCCATCACCACCGCCAGCCGCGTGCCGGTCATGTCGAGCGAGATGCCGTAACCGAACATGAACAGCAGCAGCAACGGCAGCGCCAGCGCGACGAGGAAGGTGGAGGGATCGCGCACGATCTGGGCAAATTCCTTGACCAACATTGCGCGCAGGCGGCGATAGTCGAAACGCTTCGACGGCTTGCGGGGGCCGCTCATGCCGCGTCCCTCTCGTCCGCTTCCCGGCGGCGATCGCTTTCCTCGATCAGCGCGACGAAGGCGTCCTCCATCGTTGGGTCGTCGCTCTCGGTGAGCGTGACCGCCTGCTCCTTCAACGCGTCGGGCGTGCCGGTAGCGATCTGTTCGCCGCGGTAGATCAGCGAGACGTCGTCGCAATATTCCGCCTCGTCCATGAAATGGGTGGTGACCAGCACGGTCACGCCCTTTTCGACCAGCCCGTTGATATGGGTCCAGAACATCCGCCTTGTGACCGGATCCACGCCCGAGGTCGGCTCATCGAGGAACAGCACCGGCGGCTGGTGCATGACAGCGGCGGCGAGCGCGAGGCGCTGCTTGAAGCCGAGCGGCAATTCCCCGGCATTCATGTTGAGCTTGTCGCCGAGGTCGAAGATCTCGCACATCGCATCCTTGGCACGGCGCGCATCGGGACGGCGGAGATTGTAGGCCCCGGCGAAGAAGTCGAGGTTCTGACCGACGCTGAGCTCGCCGTAGAGCGAGAATTTCTGTGCCATGTAGCCGAGCGAGGCACGCGCCTCGGCGGCCGAGTGCCGCAGATCGTTGCCGGCCACGGCTCCCTGCCCGCCGCTGGGCGACAGCAACCCGCAGAGCATCTTGAACGTGGTGGACTTGCCAGCACCGTTGGGGCCGAGCAGCCCGTAGATCTGCCCCTGCGGGATCGCGAAATCCATGTCGCGCGCGGCGACGAAATCGCCGAAGCGTTTGGTGAGGCCCTTCGCCTCGATTGCCGGGCGATCGCTCGGCGGGATCACGCGGTAATTTTCAGCGAGCGCGCTGGTGCCCTTGGGTCCGCCACCGAGAATCTCGATGAACCCGTCCTCGAAGCGCGGTTGACCCTTCGCGATCCGCGTTCCGGCGCCAGCCTCGAAGCTCGCGGGCTCGGGCACCGGGCTACCGTCGCGCAGCAGCAGGCGCAGCGAGCGCCCCTGGATCGTGCCGTCGATGATGTCCGGCCGGTCGAGCGTACGGCTCAGGAACGGGCGGCGTGCTTCGCCGAAGCCGGTAAGCTGGATCACCCGCCCCTCGGCGCGGTCGGTCAGCTCGCCCGGCGGCCCGTCGAACAGCAGCTTGCCCTCGTTGAGCAGATAGACCCGGTCGCATTTCTCCGCCTCGTCGAGATAGGCGGTCGACCAGAGGATGCCGATGCCCTCGTCGGTGAGGTCCTGGACCATCGCCCAGAGCTCGCGCCGCGAGATCGGATCGACGCCCACCCCGGGCTCGTCGAGCAGCATCAGTCGGGGCGTGCGCACCAGCGTGCACGCGAGGCCGAGCTTCTGCTTCATCCCGCCCGAGAGCTTGCCGGCGAGCCGATCCTGAAAGCGCGCGAGATCGGTGAAGCGGAGCAGGCGGGAGAAGGTCTCTTCCTTGTCTTCTTCCGGAAGCGCGCGCAGCTCCGCGTAGAGATCGAGGTTCTGCCGCACGGTCAGATCCTCGTAGAGCCCGAAGCGCTGCGGCATGTAGCCGAGCTGGTCGAGCATCTCGATCGGCTTGTGCCCGAGGATCGCCACCTCGCCCTCGTCAGCATGGAGCAGCCCTGCGAGAATCCGGATCAGCGTGGTCTTGCCCGCGCCATCCGGCCCGACGAGGCCGGTGATCCTGCCCGCTTCGACCGTCATCGACACGCCGTTCAGTGCCGGCGCGGCCCCGCCGGGGAAGCGCTTGACGACACTGGCCGCGCTGGCGATCGGTTCGAGGGCGGCAGGCACGGGCATCGCCGGAGCTATTTGCCGACCACCGTGACCGAGACCGGCTGGCCCTGCCGCAGCCGGTCGTCCGGGTCGCTTACGGTGATCCGCAGGCGATAGACGAGATCGGTCCGCAGATCCTCGGTCTGGACGGTCTTGGGGGTGAATTCGGCGCGCGGCGAGACGTAGCCGATCGTGCCGTGATAGGTCTTCGGATTGCCGTCGGCCGTGACTTCGACCTTCATGCCCGGCTCGACCCGCGACAGCGCGCTCTCCGCGACATAGGCGCGGACACGCAAGGGCCGGTCGATCGACAGGGTCAGCACGGTCGCACCGGGCTGGACGATCGCGCCCGGCTCCTGCGCGCGGGTCACGACCGTGCCAGCGGTCGCGGAGCGCAGCGCAGTATCGCCGCGATCGACCGCAAGCGTGCCGCGCGCCGCCTGGGCGCCGCGCAGGGCGGCCTCCGCCGCCTCGATTTGCTCGGGCCGCGCGCCGATGTCGAGCTTACTCAGCGCCTGCTGCGCTTCGTTCAGCGCGGCCTGCGCCTGGTCGCGCTGGGCCACGGTCGCCTGCCACAAATCGCGGCTGATCGCGCCGGGATCGACCAGCGGCTGGCGCCGGTCGACATCCTGCTGGGCCTTGCGCAAGGCGACCTGCGCGGCCTGCACCCGCGCGCGGGCCTGGCCGATGTCCTGCGCGCGGCTGCCATTGCGCAGCTCCGCAAGCTGGGCCTGCGCCTGCGCGATCGAGGCGTCGGCCTGTGCTATGTGGCTGTCGAGCGGCGCCGGGTCGAGTTTTGCCAGCAATTGGCCGGGCCGAACCTTGTCGCCCTCCTCCACCGCGATCGAGGCAATTCTTCCGCCGACCCGGAAGCCCATGTCGACCTCGCGGATATCGACATTACCGTAAAGCTTGAGTGGCCCGTCGTCCTTCCCGCCCAGCAAGCCGAAGCCGTTGGTCGCAATGGCCGCGGCGGCGAGCACGCCCGCGCCGATCGCGGCGATGATCTTCCTGTTCATGCGTTACCCCCATTGAGGATGCAGAGCGAATTGGCCCGTAGCTGACTGCGCAGCAGCTTTGCCTCTCTTTCGCCGAGACTGTCGACGCCCAGGGCCTTGCAGACCGAGGCGCGGCCTGCCCGCAGGATCAGCGCCTGGCCGAACATCAGCATCACGAGCGCCCGCCGCTCGCGCGCGGGAAGATCGGGGCGGATGATCGCGAGCAGCCGGCCAAAGCCCTCCAGCGGCGCTTTCATCATCCCCCCATAGAGCCGCTCGAACGCTTCCGTAGGAGCCTGCTGCTCGCGCACGATGAAACGCGCCCAGCCTTCCGAATCGGGATGGAGCATGGTCAGCGCAAACCCGTCGAGGATCGCGAGGCAGTGCTCGATCGCGGTGCTTCGGTCGAGATCTGCCGTTTGCTGCATCAGCGCGTAGCCCTGTGCGTTCTGCTCGGTGGCCTTCTGCGCGATGTAATCGGCGCAGGCGAGATAGAGCCCCTCCTTGCCGCCGAAGTGGTAGGTGATCGACGACATCGCCGTGCCCGAAGCCCTGGCAATAGCGCGTGTGCTCGCGCCGTCGAAGCCGAACCGGCCGAACTGATCGATCGCGGTCTGGATGAGGCGTTCCTGCAGCACGATCCAAGGACTAGTTCGTTCGAACGAACAGGACAAGCGCAGAAGCGCTCCTCGGGAATTCTACGCATGCCCTTGCCAAGCGGACCGCATCGGCCTAACGGGCGCGCCACCCGGGCGGCATGCCGCCGCCCCATGGAGACGACCCTTGCTGGAACACCGAGATCCGATGGCCTTCGTGCCCGGTTGCTTCCAGCCCTTCGCCTAGGCGTTTCGTTGCGCCGTGGCAGGGCTGAAGGCTCCCACGCGGCGACCCACCGAAAAGACCACCACCCAAGCGGCCGGGCGTTTGCGCCCTGCGGCCGTGGCGAAGAAGATAGTCATGACCGAACTAGACCTGGTCCGGAGCCTGCTGCTCCGGACGATGAACGGCATCCCTGCCGGGGGCGCGGGCGGACGGGGCGGTGCTGTTGTTCGACGAAGCGGATTCGCTGCTGTTCGATCGCACCACCGCGCGCACGAGTTGGGAAGTCAGCCAGGTCAACGAAATGCTGACCTGGCTGGATTCGCATCCGCTGCCGGTGGTCGCGGCGACCAACCACGCCGGCCGGCTCGACCCGGCGACGCTGCGGCGCTTCGTGTTCAAGCTCGACCTGCGGCCGCTCGGCAGCGAGCGCGCCGCACGGGCGTTCGCGCGCTTCTTCCGCATGGAGGCACCCGCATCGCTGGAGCGGGTACACGGGCTGACGCCGGGCGATTTCGCGGTCGTCGCGCGCCAGTTGCGGCACGCGCGCAACGCCGATGCGGAAACCATCGTCGGCCTGCTCAAGGCCGAGGCTGCGGCACGCCCGGGCTCGTCGGGCCGGATGGGCTTCTAGGGCCGCATCCGGCCGGTGCCGGACGAATCCGCCCGGCGACGGACCGGCTCGGCCTCAAGGCTTCAGGGTGATTGGTGCGGTCGAGAAGACTCGAACTTCCACGGGCTTTCGCCCACAACGACCTCAACGTTGCGCGTCTACCAGTTCCGCCACGACCGCAAAATCGACAGGGGCCCGAAGCGGCCCCCGCGGGGTAGGAGCGGGCCATTAGCAAAGCGCCCCCCGGCCTGCAAGCGTGGCGGCACGGTTATTTTTCGTGCCGGCTTCGGCGCGGTTTCAGCCGGGCTTCCAGCCGATGTCGGCGAATTTGGCGGCCTTGGGCACGTCGGTTTCGACGTGATTGATGGTCACGCTCTCGCCCGGCGCCAGCGTGCGCTGCGGCGGGGCGACCTCGCCGCTGTAGACGATCCGCTCGCGCTCGTCGCGCAGCACGATCAGGATCGTCGGCAGGGTGCGGGTCTTGCTGCCGACGTTGGTTACGGTGCCGTTGGCAGCGAAATATTCGGTGCCGTTGGGCAATTGCCGCCGGTCCTGCTTGCCCGCCGGGAAATCGAGCACCAGGTCGCTCTGGCCCAGGCCGAAGGTCGGACGGCTGACCGGCACCCAGTCGGGCAGGCCCCAATAAGATACGCCCAGCACCGTGCCGATCGCGAACAGCGCGAAGATCGCCGCCGCATAGGTCCACAGCTTCAGCGCGTTGCGGCGCGGGCGGAACGGCGGCTCCGGGTCGAACTGCGAATAGTCGTCGTAGAACTCTTCCTCGGGCTCGGCCACCGGCGGAGGCGGGATGTGCTCGCTTGCGAGCGGCTCGGGCGGCGGGACCGGATCGGGCTCGCGGATGTAACTGCGGTCCGGCTCAGGCTGCGGCTCCGGTCGCGACATCGCTCGCGACTGGGGCTCGTCGAAGGAGAATCCCGGCTTGGCGCCCGGATCCGGATTTTCGACCGGCGGGGGCGGAGCAGGGGCCGGCACGACCACGGCGGCTTCTTCGGGCGGCAGCGCAGGTTCGGGCCCGTCCTGAAACCAGCTGTGGCGGCATTTCGCGCAGCGGACGGTCCGGCCTTCGACGCCGATGGCGCTGTCCGGAACGACGTAGCGCGTCGCGCATGCAGGGCAGGCGATGATCATTGTGCAACAGCTTTAGGCACATGCGCGAATCGCGACAAGAGTCCGCCGAGAGCCGCCGCCCGGCCGGGGCGGTTTTTCCACACCGATTGCCGAAGACGCGCCGGAAAGTGGCAGGCTCAGGCCGGATGCCGCTCCGCTGCCGGAGCGGGAGGGCGCGCGAACATGGCTGCGCCGAGCGCGGCGAGACAGGCGAGCGCCATCGAGCGCAACGGATAGTCGACCAGCGAATGCAACCCGATCACCAGCAGCACCGCAACCCCGAACAGCACTTGCGCGCGGTCTTGCGGGCGCCTGCGCCAGGCGAGAAAGGCCATCGCCAGAAGCAGCGCGATCACCACCGCCAGCGCCGCGATCCCGAAGGCGCCTGCCTCGATCGTGAGTTCGAGAAAATCGTTGTGCGCCCGATTGGGCACGGTGGCATCGACCACCTCGAGCGGTTCGGCGGCGATGAAATTGGCCATGAAGGTGCCCATGCCCGATCCGAACGGCCAATATTGCGCCACCACATAGCCGCTGTCGCTCCACAGCTCGGCGCGGCCTTCGTGCTGCAACCCGAAGCGCGCGGCGACCGCCTGCAGCCGCGCGTTCGACTGCAGCAGCACCAAGCCGGCGGCCAGCAGCGCCAGCCCGGCTCCGGCGACCCTGCCCAGCGATCCGCCCCAGCGCCGGTCCGGATCCTGCGCGAGGATCGCTCCGGCGCCGAGCAGCGCGACGGCGATCAGGGCGATGCCCATGCGCGATGCGGTGAGCACGGTCGCCAGCAAAAGCAGCGCCGCCACGGCAGCCAGCCAGCGGCTGCGTGTGCGCCGCCCCCGCATGTTCCATGCACCGGGCAGCGCCACGGACAGGGCGGCGAGGGCCAGGACGCCGACCAGCAGCACGTCGGCCTCGGCATTGCGATTGGCCTGGAAGCCCGTCACCACCAGCTGGTTGCTGGCGTTGTAGAGCCGCACCGCATCGTTTCCACCGGCGAGCTGGAGCGCGCCGAACAGGGCGCTGACGAGGGTCATCAGCGCGACCGTCGCGATGAGCCAGCGCCGCTGGCGGCTGTCGAGAGTGGCGGCCATCGCCAGCATCAGCAACGGCGGGCCGAGCGACAGCAACGAGGCGAGAGTGTGCGAGGGAGAGGTGGAGAGCGGCCTCCAGCTGTCCGCCGCGCCGACCAGCGCGAGCGCGCTGACCTGCGTTTCGCGGCCCGGCAGCGCCGTCCAGACGCGGGGCGGCAGCGGAATGAGCTGGGCGAGCGGAACCAGCACGACCAGCCCCATCACCGCCCACGCCAGCGGGTCGCGCGGCAGCGGCGGCTGGCCGGCGCGGGGCAGCCACACCCATGCGAGGGCCGTCAGCACGGCGAGCAGTTCGAGCGCGAGTTCGCTAGCCGGGTTCGGCGTGCCGCCCCCGCCGAGGACAATCGCGAGGGCCAGAAACACGGCGGCGAGCGCCGGCCGGCCATGCGGAATGCGAGAATGGGAAGATTTGCCCGCCACGTTCGTCCGACCTCGCTCGATTCGTACTATCAATGGATATCGAAAGATGCGCGCTGTCAAAACCGCGGCGCTTCGCAACTGTGCATGGCCATGCGTCCTGCACCCGTCATACTTCCTGAGTGTGGCTTTTTTCCTGCTGCGTCCCCCGCTATAGCCGCCCGATGAATGCCGCCGAGGGGGATATCGTCCAGTTCGACAATGTCGGGCTGCGCTATGGCGCGGGGAAGGAGATATTGAGCGATATCTCGTTCACGCTCTACCCCGGCAGCTTCTACTTCCTCACCGGCGCCAGCGGCGCGGGGAAGACATCGCTGCTCAAGCTTCTGTATCTTTCGCAGCGCCCGTCGCGCGGGGCGATCCGCATGTTCGGAACCGACGTGATCACCCTGTCGCGCGCGCGCCTGCCGGCCTTCCGCCGCCGGCTCGGGGTGGTGTTCCAGGACTTCCGGCTGGTCCAGCACCTTTCGGCCTTCGACAATGTCGCGCTGCCGCTGCGGGTTTCGGGAGTGAAGGAAAGCGAGCTTGAGAAGCCGGTTGCGGACATGCTCGAATGGGTCGGGCTGGGCGACCGCTCGGATGCACGGCCGGCCACGCTGTCGGGCGGCGAGCAGCAGCGGGTGGCGATCGCGCGCGCGGTGATCGGGCGGCCCGACATGCTGATCGCCGACGAGCCGACCGGCAACGTCGATCCCGAAATGGCGGTGAAGCTGCTCCGCCTGTTCGAGGCGCTCAACCGCCTCGGCACCACGGTGGTGGTCGCGACCCACGATCTGCACCTGCTCAAGAAGGTGCCCGAATCGCTGATCATGCGGCTCGACAAGGGCCGGCTCGGCGACCCGACCGGAGCCTTGCGCTACCCGCCCAAGCGGCCGCTGCCGCAAACCCCCGGGTTCGAGCTGGAGGACGGGCTGTGAGCCTGATCAAGGGCCTCGGCAGCGAACGCTCGGCGCAGCTCGTCCCGCAGGCGCGGCTGACCGGCCCGATGCCCTGGGTGATCGCGATCATGGTCGCATTGACCACCATCGCGGCCGCGGGCGGGCTGGCGTTGGCCAATCTTGCCGGCGCGGCGCGCGCGGAGCTGTCGGGCGGGCTGACGGTCCAGATCGTCGAGGCCGAGCCGACCGCGCGCGATCGCCAGGCCGAACTCGCGGTCTCGCTGCTCGCCAATGCGCCCGGGATCGAGGCGGTGCGGCGCGTTCCCGACAGCGAGCTCGACACGCTGATCGAACCGTGGCTCGGGGATGCCGGTGCGGCCGGCGATACGGTTCCGGTGCCGGCGCTGATCGACGTGCGCCTGTCCGGGCCGGTGACCGACCGGCGACTGCAGGCAGTGCGCGGGCTTCTGCGTGGCCGCGCGCCGGCCGCGCAGGTCGATGCGCAATCGAGCTGGCTGCGGCCGGTGTTCTCGGCGATCTCCTCGCTTCAATGGCTTGCGCTCGGTCTGGTGGTGCTGCTCGCCGCGACCAGCGCTGCGGCCGTGTGGCTCGCGTCGCGCAGTGCGCTCGGTTCGAACCGCGGGACGATCGAGATCGTCCATTTGCTCGGCGGAACAGACGGGCAGATCGCCTATATCTTCCAGCGCTCGATCGGCTTCGACGCAGTGCTCGGCGGCACCGTGGGGCTGGGCTTCGGGCTGGCGGCGATCCTGCTGCTCGGGCGACAGTTCGCCGCGCTCGGTTCGGGGATGATTTCGGGCGGCGGGCTCGGGCTGTACGATTGGGCGGCAATTGCGCTGATCCCGCTTGCGGGGGTGATCATCGCGATGATCACCGCACGGATCACCGTGCTCGCGGCGCTGAGGAAGATGCTGTGAGGCCGGCCCAATGGCTCCGCCGACTGCTCGCGACGCTGTTCGTGATCTGGGCGCTCGGCTTCTTCTGGTTTGCGGTGTTCCTGCCCGGTCCTGCCGGGAACGAGCGGACCGATGCGATCGTGGTGCTCACCGGCGGGCCCGGCAGGATCGACCGGGGGCTTGCGATGCTGCGTGCCGGCCGCGCGAAGCAGGTGCTGGTCACCGGAGTCTATAACGACGTCACTCCCGACGAGTTCGCGGCGGAGTACAAGGTATCGTCGCAGCTGATGGATTGCTGCGTCACCCTCGGTTTCACGGCGCTCGACACACGCGGCAATGCCGAAGAAACCGAGCAATGGGTCGCCGCGCGCAAGGTCCGCTCGCTGCGGCTGGTGACGACCGACTGGCACATGCGCCGCGCCGCCTCGGAACTCGCGAGCAGGCTTCCGGCCTCGATCGAAATCGTCGAGGATGCGGTCCCCTCGCGCCCCTCGCTGCGGATTCTGTTCGTCGAATACCACAAGCTGATCGCGCGGGGCATCGCCCGACTGCTGCCGGGATAGTCTCCGCATGAACGTGTTGCGCAGCCTCGCCTTCTATTGCGTGTTCTACGCGGGCACGCTGGTCCTGTCGCTTGCGACCGTGATCGCGCTTCCGCTCGGGCGCGAGCGATTCCGCCATGTGCCTGATGCCTGGTCGCGCTTCCACCGCTGGTGCGTGCGTGCGCTGCTCGGCATTAGGGTGGTCGAACAGGGCACCCGCCCCGGCGGCGCCGCGCTGTACGCGTTCAAGCACGAGGCCTTCTTCGAGGCGATCGACGTGGCGACCACGCTGGATCAGCCGGTGCCCTTCGCGAAGGAAGAACTGTTCCGCATTCCCCTGTGGGGCCGCGCGGCGCGCGCCTATGGTGCGATAGAGGTCGCGCGCGACGACGGAGCGGCGGCGCTGCGGAGGATGCTCGCCGAAGCGCGCCGCTTTTCGACCACCGGGCGCCCGCTGGTCATTTTTCCCGAAGGCACCCGCGTCCCGCATGGCGAGAGGCCGCCGCTGCGCGCGGGTTTTGCGGGGCTCTACAAGCTGCTCGGCCTGCCGGTCGTCCCGGTCGCAGTCGACAGCGGACCGCTTTATCACCGCATGTGGAAACGGCCCGGCATCATCACGCTCCGTTTCGGCGAGCCAATCCCCCCGGGCCTGCCGCGCGCCGAGGCGGAGGCGCGGGTGCACGCGGCGATCAACGCGCTGAACCCCTAGCCGTTGTCGTGATCCTTGCGGCCGAAGTCGGGCCGCGCGTCGTCCTGCCCCAGCGCCACGATCGAGCGGCGGATCGCGCGGGTGCGGGTGAAGCGGTCGAACAGCGCGGTGCCGTCCGATTCCTCGATCGCCTTCTGCATCCCGCCGATATCGTCGAGCAGGCGCTTGAGCATCACCAGCACCGCGTCGCGGTTGTTCAGGAACACGTCGCGCCACATGGTCGGGTCGGATGCGGCGATGCGGGTGAAATCGCGGAAGCCGCCGGCCGAATACTTGATCACTTCGCTGCGGGTCACATCCTCGAGATCCGACGCGGTGCCGACGATCGTATAGGCGATCAGGTGCGGAATATGGCTGGTCACCGCGAGCACCAGATCGTGGTGCTGCGGGTCCATCGTATCGACCATCGCGCCGAGCGCTTCCCAGAACGACACCAGCCGCGAAACCTGTACCGGATCGGCGCCTTCGGGCGGTGTGACGATGCACCAGCGCTGCTGGAACAATTGCGCGAAGCCGGCATCCGGCCCGCTGTTCTCGGTGCCTGCGACCGGATGGGCGGGGATCACTTCGCGCCCGGGCAGCGCTGCGCGCAGCGCGTCCGCCACGGTCTGCTTCGACGAGCCGACATCGCTGATCAGCACGCCCTTGGCGAGCGCGGGTGCGATCTCGCGGGCGACCTCGCCCATCGCGCCGACCGGCACGCACAGGATCACCAGGTCCGCGCGGTGGACCGCTTCACTGGCACTTTCGTAGATCGTGTCGGCCAGCCCGCGTTCCTGCGCGCGCTTGCGCACCGCCGGATCGGCATCGTAGCCGGTGGTGGTGACGCCCGGCAGATGATCGCGCACCGCGAGACCGATCGAGCCGCCGATCAGGCCGAGCCCGATGATCGCGACCCGCTCGAAATTCGTCGCGGCGGCGTTCACCGCGCGCTCTCCGCCAGTTCGCGCAGCAGCGCCGCCACTTCGGTCATCTGTTCCGCCGTCCCGATCGTGATGCGCAGCCCCTGCGCCAGCCCCTGCCCCGGTAGCCAGCGCGTCGCATAGCCGCGCGCCGCCAGTCCCTCGTGTGCCGCTTCGGCGCTCAGGGCCCCTTCGAACAACACGAGCACGAAGTTGGCCTCGCTCGGCACTGCGCGCAAGCCGTGATTTCCGAGGGCCTCGATCGCGGCGACGAAGCGGGTGCGTTCGCCGCGGTTGTGCTCGCGCGACCGGACGACGAAGTCCTGGTCTTCCAGCGCGGCGATCGCCGCCTTCTGCGCAATCCCCGAAAGGTTGAACGGGCCGCGGATGCGGTTGAGCATCGAGACGAGTTCCGGGTCGCCGGTGGCCCAGCCGATCCGGTCGCCGGCAAGCCCGTAGATCTTGGAGAAAGTCCGGGTGACCAGCACGTTCCTGGCCGATGCCGCCAGCGCCAGCCCGCCGTCGTCGTCCTCCGGCGCGAGATATTCGCCATAGGCCTGGTCGAGCACGAACAGCACGTCGGACGGCAACCCGGCGTGCAGCCGCGCGATCTCGCCGCGCGGCAGGAAGCTGCCGGTCGGGTTGTTCGGATTGGCGACGAACACCACCCGGGTCCGCTCGGTCACCAGCGCGAGCAGCGCATCGACGTCGGTCCCGAATGCGCGATCAGGTGCCACCACCGGGGTTGCGCCGCAGCGCCGCGCCGCGATGTCGTAGACCGAGAAGCCGTAGCGGACGTAGATCACCTCGTCGCCGACCGAGGCATAGGCTTGGGCCGCGAGGTTCAGCAGCTCGTCCGAGCCGGTGCCGCAGACGATTCGCTCGGCCGGAATGCCGTGCAGCCGGCCCAGCGTTTCGCGCAGCGCGACGGACTCCGGATCGGGATAGCGATCGGGCAGCGGCGCCTGCGTGCGCGCCTCGAGCGCCGCCGCGCTGGTGCCGAGCGGGTTCTCGTTGGCGGAGAGCTTGATCAACTCGCGGCCGTCGGCGGCGCGCGATTTTCCCGGCACATAGGCATGGATCGCCGCGATCCACGGCTTCGGTGTTGGTTGGCCCGTCATGATCGCGCGCGCATAGATGAGTTCACCACCGATTGACACCCCGCTTCGCGTCCCCCACTTCCCCGCTCGCAATGGCAACCGATCTCGCCCCTCACAGCACCCGGCTGGTGCTCGACGCGCCGCTGCCGCTCGACAGCGGGCAGGCGCTCGACCGCGTCGAGATCGCCTATGAGACCTATGGCACGCTCAACGCAGACGGCTCGAACGCGATCCTGATCTTCCATGCGCTGACCGGCGACCAGTACGTCGCCAGCCAGCATCCGCGCACCGGCAAGCCCGGCTGGTGGTCGCGCATGGTCGGGCCGGGCAAGCCGATCGACACCGATCGCTTCCATGTGGTTTGCGCCAATGTGATCGGCGGCTGCCTCGGCTCGACCGGGCCCGCCAGCGCCGACGCGCAGGGCAAGCCGCTGGGGATGGGTTTCCCGGTGATCACGATCCGCGACATGGTCCGCGCGCAGGTCGCGCTGCTCGACGCGCTCGGGATCGGCAGGCTCTACGCGGTGGTGGGCGGATCGATGGGCGGGATGCTCGCGCTCAGCCTCGCCGCCAATTTCCCCGAACGCGCCGAGCGCGTGCTGGCGATCGCCACCACCGCGCGCCATTCTGCCCAGAACATCGCGTTCCACGAAGTCGGACGCCAGGCGATCATGGCCGATCCGAACTGGCAGAGCGGCGAATATTACGGCACCGGCAAGGCGCCCGACGCGGGGCTGGCGGTGGCGCGCATGGCCGCGCATATCACCTATCTCTCCGAAGCCGGGCTGACCGAGAAGTTCGGCCGCCGGTTGCAGGACCGCGAAGCGAAGAGCTTCGGCTTCGACGCCGATTTCCAGGTCGAGAGCTATCTGCGCTACCAGGGACTGAGCTTCGTCGACCGGTTCGATGCGAACTCCTATCTCTACATCACCCGCGCGATGGACTATTTCGACCTTGCCGAAGAGCACGGCGGCAAGCTGGCCGATGCGTTCCGGGGCACGCCGGCGCGCTTCTGCCTGGTCAGCTTCGATACCGACTGGCTCTACCCGACCTCGGAATCGCGCAACGTCGTCCACGCGCTCAACGCGGTCGCCGCGCCGGTCAGCTTCGTCGAACTCTCGGCGCCCTACGGCCACGACAGCTTCCTGCTCGACGTCCCGGCGCTCGACCGGGTGATCAAGGGCTTCCTCGAATGACCACCTTGCGTCCCGATCTCGCGGTGATCGCCGAGCATATCCCGGCGGGCGCGAAGGTGCTCGACGTCGGCTGCGGCGACGGTACGCTGATGGCGGCCTTGCGCGACAAGCGCGGGATCGACGCCCGCGGGATCGAACTGAGCCCCGAGGACGTGGAGCTGTGCGTCAGCAAGGGCCTCTCGGTGATCCAGGGCGACGCCAACCGCGACCTCGCCCAATATCCCGACGATGCGTTCGACTATGCGATCCTGTCGCAGACGTTGCAGACCGCCGAGCGGCCCGACCTGATGCTGGACCAGCTCCTTCGCGTCGGGCGGCAGGCCTTCGTCAGCTTTCCCAATTTCGCCTATTGGCGGATGCGGCTGTCGCTGCTGGTCAACGGGCGGATGCCGGTGACCCGCCACCTGCCGGTGAGCTGGTACGAGACCGAGAACATCCACCATCTCGCGATCGCCGATTTCGAGGCGCTGATCGCGCAGAAGGGCGTGAAGGTGGAAGCAAGCTGGTTCTTCGGCCGCGGCCGCCGCTTCGGCAAGGCCGGCGCCAACTGGCGCGCCGAGCACGCGGTGTTCCAGCTCAGCCGCTGAGCCGCCAGGGTTACACAAGTGACAGGGTGTCACCCTGCGGTTTTGGCGGTTTCCTTCGAAAAATCAGCGCCATCCTGCCCGGAATGGCAGGGTGACACGCGTGCAGGACGGTTTCACGCGAAGACCGACAATGGGAAAGAGCCGCCCATATCCTGGCGAGTGGAAGGCATGTAGGAAAGCGGAAAGTCGGCTAGCGACCCCATTGCGGTCATTCCGGTAAGCCGTCAGACGCGTTCCATGGAACTCAATCACTACCAAGCCAACGTGCTGAAGCTGATTTTCGAGCGGACCGGCATTGAGCGCGACATGGATATCCTCCGCTTCTCGTTGGCAGGAGATTTCAAGGGTCAGTATGTCATCGCAGTAAGTGAGTGTGACGTCGGCGACAGCTATATCGCTTTCAATCTGCCGAGCTACTCAAGCAGCGTATTCATCGCGATTACAAAGGCAGATGTTAAATTGGCAGCATTGATACTTGCCAATTTAGAGGATTATGAGCGCGAAACCAACGGCGTGTTGCGCTTGGGTGAAGCAGTGATCATGCCGAATCCCAACAACGATTTCGAGATACCTTACGCGGTGCTTCTCCTAAGAACGGGAACGCTAATCGACATTGCTGAGATCGGAGATGTTGAGACGATCTCGGATCGCGAAACATCTTTCTTTTTTGTCGTGCCACTTGATAGGGACGAACATGATCTGCGGGCGACGCTAGGTCACGACGCGTTGCTCGACACGTTTGAGGCGCAACAAAAAGACATTTTCTTGTAAGGACCGACTAGGGGCCGCTTCCCACCCATTTGCAAACCAGCGGCAAACCGCCCCGTTGCGGACTGCAATTGACACCATCCCCGGCAGACGGATATTTGGGCTCGCGCTCAGGGCGCATCCCGTCCGCGGAAAGGGCCGTGCCCACCTGCAAGCTGTAAGCTTACTTCGTACAGCCGAATTTCTTCCCAGACTGCCATGCGGACGGCGGGCTATTACGGAAGGAATTTCGCATGGCCGACAGGCACCTCCCCGATAATCCCGATCTCGACCAGTATCGCCGCCAGGCGAAGGATTTGCGCAAGGCGCTCGGCGCCGGCGATCCCGTCGCGCTCGACCGCCTGAAGCGGTTTCATCCGCGCGGCGCGTCGACCGGAGCAGCGAAGCTCGCCGACGCGCAACTGGTGCTCGCGCGCGAGCATGGCTTCGCCAGCTGGCCCGCGTTCGCCGCCGAGGTGGGCGCGCGGGAAGCCGCCGGCTGGCCGGTCACCGTCGCTTGCGACGCGGGCAAACTCCGCGTCGATGTGAGTGATGGCTCGAACGCGAAATCGGTCGTGCTGTTCGTCCTCGCCGGCAACGTGGGATCGCAGCATCGCGGCATCCGCCAGATCGCCGACCGCCTGCGGCGCGCCGGCCATGCGACGGTGCTGGCCGACCTGCTCACGCCCGAAGAGGCGCTGCAGGATGCACTGGACGAGGAGCTGTGCTTCGATGTGCGGCTCCTCGGCGAACGTGCGGGACTGATCCTCGACCGGATCGTCGCCGACCCGGCGCTGTCGCCCCTGCCGCTCGCGCTGTTTTGCGCCGGAACGGGCGGTGCGGCCGGGGCGCAGCTGGCGGCGCTTCGGCGCGAGGCGGTGCGCGCGACGGTGAGTGTGGCCGCGCGGCCCGACCTTGCCGGTTCGGCCTTGGCGCGCGTGCGTGCGCCGAGCCTGTTCGTGGTCGGCGGCGAGGATCCCGTGGCGCACGGTTTCACCCGGACCATGCTGCAGATCTTTCCCCGCGACGTGGCGCACCGGCTCGAGGTCGTGCGCGGAATCGGTCCGCGGTTCGAGGAGGGGCCGGCGGCGGCCCGCGCGGCGGAGCTCGCCATCGACTGGCTGGATTCGCATCTGCAGCGCGCGGAGCACGGCGCGTGAGCGCGCCGTGGGAGAGCCTCGTGCCCGAGGCGTTGCACGGCGCGGTCCGCGACGCGCTCGCCGCGACCTATGGCCAGGCGCCGGTGGACTTCGTCGGCCCGGTTACCGGTGGTGCTTCGGGCGCCGTCGCGTTGCGTCTTGCCAGCGGCGGGCGGCAGCATTTGCTGCGCGTCGAGGCGTGGCGCAGCCCGATGCGCAATCCGCACCAGTATGCCTGTATGGCCGCGGCCGCCGAGGCCGGCGTCGCCCCGCCGCTCCACTACGTCGATGCGGAGGCCGGCGTGGCGGTGATGGACATGATCGAGGCGGTGCCGCTCGACCGGTTCCCGGGCGGTGCGATCGCGCGGGCGCGCGCCCTGGCCGAACTCACCCGGAGGCTGCAGGCGACCGAGCCGTTCCCGATGCTCGCCGACTGGCGGGAAATCGTGGGGCGGTTGCTGAGCCTGCTTGAAACGAGGTTCGCCGCAGGGCTGCTGGCGCGGCACCGTGCGGTGTACGAACGGCTGGTCGAGGGGCTGTCGTGGGACACGGAGATGCACGTCTCCAGCCACAACGACCCCAACGCACGCAACGTGCTGTTCGATGGCTCGCGGCTGTGGCTGATCGACTGGGAAACCGCCTATCGCAACGACCCGATGGTCGATGTGGCGATCCTGGCCGACAATCTCGCGGCGACGCCGGAACTGACTCGGGCGTTGCTGACGGCGTGGCAAGGTCGCCCTGCATCGGCCGACGAGGCGCAGCGGCTGGAAGACGTGCGGCGCCTGACGCGGCTCTATTACGCCGGCCTGCTGATCGGCTTCGGCGCGCCGCAAGCGGCGCCGATCGACGACCTTGCCGCGCCAACCCGCGAAGAGGCCGAGGAACGGCAGCGGCGCGGCGAATTGGCGGAGGTCACGCCCGATACGCTGCTGCTCGCAGGCAAGATGTGCCTCCATGCATTTGTCGGCGACCCTGAGACCGGGTAATCCCGCGTCCGCTTCCTACCCGATTGCGGACATTCGCTACCCGTTCACCCGCAGCACGCTGTCGTCGCGCGCCAGACAGTAGAGGCTCAGGCCCGCTGCCTTCGCGCGGTCGACCGCCATCGAGGTCGGGAGCGAGATGGTGACGAGGCGGGTGGCGCCGGCGCGGACGGTCTTTTCGACGATCTCGTAGGAGCAGCGGGCCGACGAGAGGACGAAGCCTTCGGCCGGATCCTGGCCTGCCTTCGCCAGCGCGCCGATCAGCTTGTCGAGCGCGTTGTGGCGGCCGACGTCCTCGCGGGCGTGCAGGATTTCCCCCTCCGCCGAGGCGAAAGCGGCGGCATGGGCGGCGCCGGTCGCGCGGCCGAGGGGCTGGTGGCCGCGCAGCTCGCCGAGCGCGCGGAAGATCGCGGCTTCGGCCAGCGGGGCGTGGGAGGGCACAGGGGGGAGCGGCTTGGCGACCGCGTCGAGATTCTCGATCCCGCACAGGCCGCACGAGCTTTCGGCCACCCGTGCGCGGACCCGTTCGGTGAGCTGCTCGATCCCGAGGCCGGTCAGGCTCGCGCGCACGATCCAGCCTTTCTCGACCTCGGCCACGTCGAGGTCGGTGAGGTCGGCGGGCTGTTTCGCGAGGCCTTCGCTCAGCGCGAAGCCGAGCGCGAAATCCTCGAGATCGGCCGGCGTCGCCATCATCACCGCATAGGCGAGCCCGTTGAATTCGAGCGCGACCGGGACCTCGGGAACCCAGCTTCGCTCGATTGCCCGGCGCGCACCGTCGCGCCGGAGCTCAAGCACTTCAGCCGGCGTCGGAATGGCCGACCTCGTTGACCTTGTTGAACTGGCTGTCGGCCGGCGGCGGGGTCGGGCGGATGCCCTGCGCGAGGATCTCGATCGCCTCGCGCGCGATCGGGTTGAGCAGGCTGCGGTCGTCGGCGAAGATCGCCGCCTTCATCCGCGGATCCCAGAACTTCCAGATGTGATCCGCGGTGGAGAACACTGCCTTGTCGTGCCCGATCGCCGCGAAGTTCGTGCCGATCTGGTCGGCCATGCGGCGCAGCTTGGCGAGTCCGTGGTCGTTCATTCTGCGGCTTCCGCGGTGGCGATGCGGCGCGAACGCTCGGCCTGCTCGTTATAGTCTTCCTGCCACTGCGACGGGCCGTTCGACGGCATCACCTGCACCGCGGTGACCTTGTATTCGGGGCAGTTGGTCGCCCAGTCCGAATTGTCGGTGGTGATCACGTTGGCCTGCGTGGTCGGGTGGTGGAAGGTCGTGTAGACGACCCCCGGCGCGACCCGGTCGGTCACCAGCACGTGCAGCGTGGTTTCGCCCGCGCGGCTCGCGAGGCGGGCCCAGTCGCCGCTCTTGAGGCCGCGGTTCTCGGCATCGGTCGGGTGCATTTCGAGCACATCTTCCGGGTGCCAGGCGACGTTGCCGGTGCGGCGGGTCTGCGCGCCGACATTGTACTGGCTGAGGATGCGGCCGGTGGTGAGCAGCAGCGGATAGCGCGGGCCGGTCCGCTCGTCGGTCGGGATGTATTCGGTGACCACGAACTTGCCCTTGCCGCGCACGAAGCCGCCCACGTGCATGATCGGCGAACCGTCGGGCGCCTTCTCGTTGACCGGCCACTGGAGCGAGCCTTCGCGCTCGAGCCGGTCCCACGACACGCCGGCGAAGGTCGGCGTCAGGCGCGAGATCTCGGCGAGGATCTCGCTCGGGTGGGTGTAGTCCCATTCGAGTCCCATCGCCTGCGCGAGCAGCTGGGTGACTTCCCAGTCGCCGTAGCCGTTGGCCGGGTCCATCACCTTGCGCACCGGCTGGATGCGGCGCTCGGCATTGGTGAAGGTCCCGTCCTTCTCGAGGAAGGTCGAGCCCGGCAGGAAGATATGCGCGTAGTTCGCGGTCTCGTTGAGGAACAGGTCGTGGACGATCACGCAGTCCATCGCGGCAAGGCCGGCGGCGACGTGCTTGGTGTCCGGGTCGGACTGGAGGATGTCCTCGCCCTGGATGTAGATCGCGCGGAAAGTGCCGTCGACCGCCGCATCGAGCATGTTCGGGATGCGCAGGCCGGGCTCCGGATCGAGGCTGACGCCCCAATCGTCCTCGAACAGCTTGCGGGTCGCGCCGTCCGAGATGTGGCGATAGCCCGAAAGCTCGTGCGGGAAGCTGCCCATGTCGCAGGACCCTTGCACGTTGTTCTGGCCGCGCAGCGGGTTCACGCCCACGCCGCGGCGGCCGACATTGCCGGTCGCCATCGCGAGGTTGGCGATCGCCATCACGGTGGACGAGCCCTGGCTGTGCTCGGTCACGCCGAGGCCGTAATAGATCGCGCCGTTGCCGCCGGTGGCGAACAGGCGCGCCGCGCCGCGCACGTCGGCGGCGGGGACGCGGGTCACCGCTTCGAGGAACTCGGGGCTGTTGCGTTCATCCGAAACGAAACGCGCCCAGTCCTGGTATTCGTCCCAGTCGCAGCGTTCGCGGATGAACGCCTCGTTGGCGAGGCCTTCGGTCACGATCACATGCGCCAGCGCGGTCATGATCGCGACATTGGTGCCGGGCTGCAGCGGCAGGTGGAAATCCGCCTCGATATGCGGCGAATGGACCATGTCGATCCGGCGCGGATCGATCACGATCAGCTTCGCACCCTGGCGGATGCGGCGCTTCATGCGGCTGGCGAACACCGGGTGCCCGTCGGTCGGGTTCGCGCCGATGATCAGGATCACGTCCGAATCCATCACCGAATCGAAATCCTGCGTGCCGGCGCTGGTGCCGAAGGTGGTCGAGAGGCCGAACCCGGTCGGCGAGTGGCACACGCGGGCGCAGGTATCGACGTTGTTCGAGCCGAACACGCCGCGCACCAGCTTCTGGACCAGATAGGCTTCCTCGTTGGTGCAGCGGCTGGAGGTGATCCCGCCCAGCGCGCGGGCGCCGCTTTCGGCCTTGATCCTGTTCAGGCGATCCGCGGTGTAGCGCATCACCTCTTCCCAGCTCACTTCCTGCCAGGGATCGTCGATGCTCTCGCGGATCATCGGGTTGAGGATGCGGTCCTGGTGGTTTGCATAGCCCCAGGCGAAGCGGCCCTTCACGCAGCTGTGGCCGCGGTTGGCCTTGCCGTCCTTCCACGGCACCATGCGCACCAGCTGCTCGCCGCGCATCTCGGCGCGGAAGGTGCAGCCGACGCCGCAATAGGCGCAGGTGGTGACCACCGAGCGCTCGGGCTTGCCGATTTCCTTGACGGTCTTTTCCATCAGCGCGCTGGTCGGGCAGGCCGAGACGCAGGCGCCGCAGCTGACGCATTCGCTGGAGAGGAAATCGTCGCCTTTCTGGCCGGCGCTGATCATCGAGGCGAAGCCGCGCCCGTCGACGGCGAGGGCGAGCGTGCCCTGGGTCTCGTCGCAGGCGCGCACGCAGCGCGAGCAGACGATGCACTTGTCGGGGGTGAAATCGAAATAGGGGTTCGAGGTGTCCACATCCTGCTGCATGTGGTTCGCGCCCTCGTAGCCGTAGCGCACGTCGCGCAGGCCGACGTTGGCCGCCTGGTCCTGCAGTTCGCAATCGTTGTTGGCGGAACAGGTCAGGCAGTCGAGCGGGTGGTCGGAGATGTAGAGTTCCATCACGCCCTTGCGCAGCTTGTCGAGCCGCGGGGTCTGGGTCTTGACCTTCATGCCCGGGCCGACCGGGGTGGTGCAGCTCGCCGGGGTGCCGCGCGCGCCCTCGATCTCGACCAGGCACAGGCGGCACGAGCCGAACTGGTTGAGGCTGTCGGTCGCGCAGAGCTTGGGGATCGAACCGCCGGCTTCGGCCGCCGCGCGCATCACGGTCGTGCCCGCGGGCACGGTGACCTCGCGGCCGTCGATCGTCAGCGTGACCAGCTCGTCGGACTTGACTGCGGGGGTCCCGAAGTCGGCCTGGCGCTCATAACCCATAGTTCTTCTCCACTGCGGCGAGGTCCGCGGGTGTGTTGATATTAGCAGCTTTTGCGTCGGTTTTCACGGGCCTAGCACCGATCGCGTCAACGAATTGCCGCAAGGAGTGCTTCCCGTCCGTCGTAAGGATGGTTTCGAGGGCGCGGGCGGCGCCGGCCGGCCAGTGGCCGATCACCGGCTGATCGGCCAGATAGCACGGCGGTTCGCCCAGCAATTCGGGCAGATCGGCGGGCAGATCGAAGGAATCGACCGAGCAGGTCAGCGCGCTCTCGAAGCCTTCGGCCTCCGCGTGGCGCAGCCCGGCGGCGATCCCGCCGAGCGGGCCCATGTCGGGCCGCGGCCAGTCGGCGATCCCGCGCGCGGCCGCGGTTTCGCGCCCCGCGACCACGACATCGTCGCACCATGCGCCGAGTCGCTCGACCGCGTGGGCGAGCAAGGGCTTGCCGCCCAGCTCGGCCAGCGCCTTGTCGCTGCCGAACCGGCTCGATCTGCCGCCTGCAAGGACGACACCGAGGATCACTTGCGGAAATCCTCCGGCCAGTGCTTGAGCGCGCTCATCACCGGATAGGGGGTGAAGCCGCCGAGCGCGCAGAGCGAGCCGAACTTCATCGTGTCGCACAGGTCTTCGAGGAGCTGGATCTCCTCGTCCTGCGTGCGGCCCTGCTTGGGCATGTTGTGCATCTGCGGGGCGGTCTCGACCCCCGCGAGCACGCGCCCGCCGGCGGAGATGCGGTCGATCAGCTCGACCCCGCGGGTCGACCCGATCCGGCAGGGGGTGCACTTGCCGCAGCTTTCGACGGCGCAGAATTCCATCGCGAAACGCGCCATCGAACGCAGGTCCGCGGTGTCGTCGAACACGGTCAGGCCGGCGTGGCCGATCAGCGCGTCGATCGCGGCATAGGCTTCGTAGTCGAACGGGATGTCGAACTGGTCGGGATGGAGATAGGCGCCCAGCGGGCCGCCGACCTGCACCGCCTTGACCGGGCGGCCGCTCGCGGTGCCGCCGCCGATGTCGTTCACCAGCTCGCCCAGGGTGATGCCGAAGGCGGTCTCGTAAAGCCCGCCGTGGCGGATGTTGCCGGCGAGCTGGATCGGCATGGTGCCCTTCGACCGGCCCATGCCGAGCGCGGCATAGGCGGCCGCGCCGCCTTCGGTCAGGATGTGCGGGATCGCGGTCAGGGTCAGCACGTTGTTGACCACGGTCGGCTTGCCGAACAGGCCCTTCAGCGCCGGCAGGGGCGGCTTGGCGCGCACTTCGCCGCGCTTGCCTTCGAGGCTGTTGAGCAGCGAGGTTTCCTCGCCGCAGACATAGGCGCCCGCGCCGACCCGGATCTCGACCACGAAGGGCGCGACGATCTGCGCCGAAATCCGCGCGGCCGCCTGCATCTTGGCGATCGCATCGGGATATTCGCTGCGGATGTAGACATAGCCCTTCGACGCGCCGACCGCTTCGCCGGCGATCGCCATGCCTTCGATCAGCTGGAACGGATCGCCTTCCATCACCATGCGGTCGGCAAAGGTCGCGCTGTCGCCCTCGTCGGCGTTGCAGACGATGTATTTCTGGTCGGCGGCCGCACCCGCGACGGTCTTCCACTTGATCCCGGCCGGGAAGCCCGCGCCGCCGCGGCCGCGCAGGCCGGAAGCGAGCACTTCCTCGATGATCGCGTCGGAGCCGATCCGGCGCGCGCGCTTGAGCCCGGCCCAGCCGCCGGTGGCCTCGTAATCCTCGAGGTTCAGCGGGCGGGTCTTGCCGGCGCGCGCGAAGGTCAGGCGCTGCTGCGAGGCAATGAACGGATGCTCGGCGATGGTGCCGATGGCCTTGTCGCTCGATCCGTCGAGGATCGCGTCGATATCGGCGACGGTGACAGGGCCGAACCCCTTGCCGTCGATCTCGACCAGCGGTTCGAGCCAGTGCATCCCCCAGCTGGAGACGCGCTGGACCTCGTGGCCCTGCTTGGCGAAGGCCGCGGCCAACTCGTCGGCGCCGCAGGCGCGGGCGAGGGCGTCATCGGAGATACGGACGATAGTCATGCGTTTTCAATCAGTTTGACGAGCGCGGCGCTGTCGAGCCGGGCATGGAGCTTGTCGCCCACGCGGGCGTTCGGGCCGCTGCTGCAGAGGCCCAGGCAATAGACGGTGTGGAGCTTGACGCGGGCGCCGGCGGCCTGCTCGGCATCGCCGATCAGCGCCTCGACCCCGCGCGACTTGCAGCTTTCGGCACGGCAGATCTGCACCACCGGGCGCGGGTCGGCCTTGGGCTTGAAGTCGTGATAGAAGCTGACCACTCCGTGCACTTCGGCGCGGGTGAGGTTGAGCGCGGCGGCGATCGCCTGCTCGGCCTCTTCGTCGACGCAGCCGAATTCCTCCTGCACGTCGTGCAGGATCGGGATCAGCGGACCTTCGCGACCAGCGTGGTCGGCGATGATTTCGGAAAGTTTCTGTTCGCGGCTCATTGGGCTCTCAGGCTTTCAGTCTCTGGGCGTGCCATCCGACGTGCTCGGCCATGAAGGTCGAGATGAAGTAGTAGGAGTGGTCGTAACCCTCCTGCATCCGGATCGTCGCGGGCATATCCGCCTCGCGGCAGGCCCGGTCAAGCAACGGAGTCTTTAGCTGTTCTTCGAGGAAGTTGTCGGCGGTGCCCTGGTCGACCAGCAGGTCGGGCAGGCGCGCGCCGTCTTCGATCAGCGCCACCGCGTCGTATTCGCGCCAGTTCGCCCGGTCCTCGCCGAGATAGCCGGTCAGCGCCTTTTCGCCCCAGGGGCAGTGCAGCGGACTGACGATCGGCGAGAAGGCGCTGGTCGAACGGAACCGGCCGGGGTTGCGCAGGCTGATGGTCAGCGCGCCGTGGCCGCCCATCGAATGGCCGGTGATCCCCTGGCGCGCCATGTCGACCGGGAACTGCGCGGCGATCAGCCGCGGCAGTTCCTGCTCGATGTAATCGCGCATGCGGAAGTTCTTCGTCCAGGGCTCCTGCGTCGCATCGACATAGAAGCCGGCACCCTTGCCGAAGTCGTAGCCCTCGTCGTCGGGCACGTCCTCGCCGCGCGGCGAGGTGTCCGGCGCGACGAAGACGATCCCGTGCTCCGCGCAGGCAGCGCGGAATTCGCCCTTTTCGGTGACGTTGGCATGGGTGCAGGTGAGGCCCGAAAGATACCACAGCACCGGGAGCTTCGCGTCCGGGGCATGGTCCGGCACGAAGACCGAAAAGGTCATCGGCGTGCCGGTGGCGGAAGAGGCGTGGGAGTAGACGCCCTGCGTGCCGCCATGCGACCGGTTGGTGGAAACGGTTTCCATCGCAGTCTCTTTCAGGCCGTCCGCACTCAGTGCTGCATGTGGAACGCGCAGACCTTGTTGCCGTCCGGATCGCGCAGATAGGCGCCGTGCGAATTGTTCGGCGCCGCTTCGCGCGGGCCGGGCTTGCCTTCGCAAGTGCCGCCGGCGGCGAGGCCGGCCGCGTGCCATTCGGCCACGGCTTCGTCGGTCGCGGCCGAGAAGCCCAGCGTGTGACCGTTCGAGACGGTCGCGGCCTCGCCGTTATACGGCGGAGCGACGATGAAGGTGCCGGCGGGGCCGACGTAGATCAGGCGCCCGGCTTCGACCGGGGCGACGTTCTTGTAGCCCAGCACCGCCATGGTGGCGTCGTAGAACTTGCGCGACTTTTCGACGTCGTTCGAGCCGAGAAAAACATGGGTGAACACGGGAAACCTCTCCTTGGGATGGCGCCATTTAAGGCGTGAATCATCATGTAGCCGAAAACTTCGGCCTTGTGAAATGTGAACTACCGCCTGCCCGACGCCCGCTCCGCAGTTCCGTCCTGCAGGAGGCGCGGGCCGGTGGAGACCCCGAGGATCGTCAGTAGACCACCACGCTGCGGATCGACTCGCCCGCATGCATCAGGTCGAAGCCCTTGTTGATCTCCTCGAGGCCCATCACGTGGGTGATCATCGGGTCGATCTCGATCTTGCCGGTCATGTACATGTCGACGATCTTGGGCACGTCGGTGCGGCCCTTGGCGCCGCCGAATGCCGTGCCGCGCCAGTTGCGCCCGGTGACCAGCTGGAACGGACGGGTCGCGATCTCCTTGCCCGCCTCGGCCACGCCGATGATGATGCTGGTGCCCCAGCCGCGGTGGCAGGCTTCCAGAGCGGTGCGCATCACCTCGGTGTTGCCGGTCGCGTCGAACGTATAGTCCGCGCCGCCGTCGGTCATCAGCACGATCTTGGCGACCACGTCCTCGCGGCTCATGCCCTTGGTGTTGAGGAAGTCGGTCATGCCGAACTTGCGGCCCCATTCCTCGCGGTCCGGGTTGATGTCCACGCCGATGATCTTGTTCGCGCCGGCGAGCCGCGCGCCCTGGATCACGTTGAGCCCGATCCCGCCGAGCCCGAACACCACGACATTGTCGCCGACCTGGACCTTGGCGGTGTTGATCACCGCGCCGACCCCGGTGGTGACGCCGCAGCCGATGTAGCAGCTCGACTGGAACGGCGCGTCCTCGCGGATCTTGGCGACCGCGATCTCCGGCAGCACGGTGAAGTTCGAGAAGGTCGAGCAGCCCATGTAGTGGAAGATCGGCTGGCCCTTGTAGCTGAAGCGGGTGGTGCCGTCGGGCATCAGGCCCTTGCCCTGGGTCGCGCGGATCGCGGTGCACAGGTTGGTCTTGCCGCTGAGGCACGACTTACACTGGCGGCATTCCGGCGTGTAGAGCGGGATCACGTGATCGCCCGGCACCACCGAGGTCACGCCCGCGCCCACTTCGCGCACGATGCCCGCGCCTTCATGGCCGAGCACCGAGGGGAAGATCCCCTCGCTGTCGAACCCGTCGAGCGTATAGGCGTCGGTGTGGCAGATGCCGGTCGCCATGATCTCGACCAGCACTTCACCCGCCTTGGGGCCTTCGAGGTCGAGCTCGACGATTTCCAGCGGCTTCTTCGCTTCGAAGGCTACGGCGGCACGGGTCTTCATTGGTTCTCTTCCTGTCTGCGGGGGACTCGCTGCCCCCTATAAGTATACAATCGTGTTAGGCAATAACCGCCATGCGCTTACGCCATGTCCGCGTCGGCATCGCGCAGCGGCACCAGCCACACCAGCAGCGCGCCCAGAATGGCGCCGGCGCACATGATCAGCGACACGGTCAGGAGATGGTCGTTGCCAAGGGTCTTGAACAGAAACCCGGCGATGATCGGCGAGCCCGCCGCACCGGCACGGCCGATGCCGAGCACGAAGCCGGTCCCGGTGGCGCGCGCATAGGCCGGGAAGCCGCGCGCGAAGGCCGCGTAGTAGCCGACAATCGCCGCGTTGAGGAAGAACATGGTGAAGAAGCCGGCGAGCCGCCAGGCACCGAGATCGCCATGGCCCATGCCGAACCAGCCCACCGCAAGCACGCCGAGGAACGCGGCGATTACCGTCGGCCCCTTGATGTCGAACCGCTTGAGGAAGAAGCCGAACAGGGCTCCGCCGACCGCGCCGCCGATATTGGCATAGGTCAGCGTGCTCGCGGCCTCCGGCTGGGTATAGCCGGTGTCGGCGACGATCTGCACCGCGAACTTGAGGATATAATAGAAGGTCAGCGTGTGGAACATGTAGCCGAAGGCGAGCATCAGCGTGACCGGGCGCAGGCGCGGGTTCGACAGGATGTCGGTGACCTTGGGCTTGGCGGCGGCGTCGGGCGCCGGCGGCAGGTCGGACAGTTCGGGCAGCGAGAAAGCGCGAAGCGACCGGTTGATCTTCGCCAGCGCGTCCTTGGGTCGGGCCGCGGCGAAGAAGGCCGGGGTCTCTGGGACCAGCAGCATCACCAGCGGGATCATCACCGCGGTGACGATCGAGCCGAACAGGAACACCGCGCGCCAATCGTATTGCACCAGCAGCCAGCCCTGGGCGGCGAAGCCGCCGATCACGCCGCCGAGCGGATAGCCGATCACGTAAAGCGACATCGCGAGGCTGCGCCCCGCCTTGCTCGATGCCTCGGCGGTCACCGCATTGGTCGCCGCCAGCATGCCGCCGATCCCGAGGCCGGTGATGAAGCGCCAGGTCGTCAGTGCGGTCACCCCGCCTGCCGCATGGGCGAGATACATGCCGATCGCCATCACTACCAGGCACATCAGCATGGTCGGCTTGCGCCCGAGCTTGTCGGCTACGCCGCCCAGAAGCAGCGAACCGAAGCCCATCCCGACCAGCTCGGCCGAAAGCACGATGCCCAGCGCGGCTCGTTCGATGCCCCATTCCTTGGTGATGCCCGGCGAGGCGAAGGCGCTCGACAGCACGTCGAATCCGTCGAGGGCGTTGAGCAGGATCATCAGCACGATGACGATCCACTGCCGGACCCCCATCGGGTTGTCGTCGATCACCGCGATCGGATTGTTGCCGCCTGCGCTTCCAGCCATGTCTTTTGCTTCCCTCTCCGTGGTTGCCGCCTCAATCGTGGATTCGGGCCAGCATTTCCACCAGTTTGTCGATTTCTTCGGATGTGAACCGGCTTTTCAGCCAGCTCTCGTGCTCGCCGATCGCGTGCTTTGCCCCAACCAGCGCTTCGCTGCCCTGGTCCGTGAGATAGAGCGCCTGCTTGCGCCCGTCGGTCTCGGACCGCTCGCGGCGCAGCAAATCCCGGTTCTGCAGGCGGTTGACGATCGTCATCGTGGTCGCACGATCCATCCGCAGCCGCTGGCCGAGCTCGATCTGCGAGACCCCGGGCTGGTCGTCCACCAGCCACAGCACGGAAACCTGCTTCTGGGTCAGATCGAGATCGGCGAAAGTCTCGGTGAAGTGGCGATAGACCGCGCCGTGCGCGAGCCGGATATGGAACCCCACAATGTCGTTAAGCTGCCCAAAGGCGTAATCATTGCGTTCGATCAATGATGCTGCGCCCACCGGACCCTATCCCCTTCCTTCTTGCGCAATTGTTAGTGGAGCATACAATTGCGCGCAAGGATCATGGAGAGGATTAGGTCCATATGTCGCACTTCCCCGACACCCCGAATTTCACCGGCTTCAACACGCCCTCGCGGATCGAGGCCGATATTGCGGACCTGAGCCACGAGGGCGAGATTCCCAGGGGCATCGACGGCGCCTTCTATCGCGTCCAGCCCGATCCGCAGTTCCCGCCCCGGCTCGGCGACGACATCTCGTTCAACGGCGACGGCATGATCACCCGCTTCCATATCCACGACGGCCAGTGCGACTTCCGCCAGCGCTGGGCCAAGACCGACAAGTGGAAGCTGGAGAACGAGGCCGGCCACGCATTGTTCGGCGCCTATCGCAACCCGCTGACCGATGCCGAGGAAGTGCAAGGCCGGATCCGCTCGACCGCCAACACCAACGCCTGGATCTACGGCGGCAAATTGTGGGCGATGAAGGAGGATTCCCCCGCGCTGCTGATGGACCCGGCGACGATGGAGACCGACGCCTTCCAGACCTGGGGCGGAAAGATGCGAGGCCAGACCTTCACCGCCCACCCCAAGATCGACCCCGTCACCGGCAACATGGTCGCGATCGGCTACGCCGCCTCGGGCCTCTGCACCGACGACGTCGCCTATTACGAGGTCAGCCCCGAGGGCGAACTGGTGCGCGAGATCTGGTTCAAGGTCCCCTATTACTGCATGATGCACGACTTCGGGATCACCGAGGATTACCTCGTGCTCCATATCGTCCCCTCGATCGGCAGCTGGGAGCGGCTCGAGCAGGGCAAGCCGCATTTCGGCTTCGACACGACCATGCCGGTCTATCTCGGGATCATCCCGCGCCGCGACGATCTGAAGCAGGAAGACATCCGCTGGTTCAAGCGCGACAATTGCTTCGCCAGCCATGTGCTCAACGCCTGGCAGGAAGGGACCAAGGTCCACTTCCTCACCTGCGAGGCGAAGAACAACATGTTCCCCTTCTTCCCCGACGTCCACGGCGCGCCGTTCAACGGGATGGAGGCGATGAGCTTCCTGACCGACTGGACGGTCGACATGGCGAGCAATGGCGAAGAATTCGACGCGGTTACCAAGCTGACCGATACCGCGGCCGAATTCCCGCGGATCGACGACCGGATGACGGGCAAGAAGAATCGCTACGGCTGGTTCCTCGAAATGGACATGCGCCGCCCGGTCGAACTCAAGGGCGGCAGCGCCGGCGGGCTGCTGATGAACTGCCTGTTCCTCAAGGACCTCGAAACCGGCAGCGAGCAGCACTGGTGGTGCGGCCCGGTGTCGAGCCTGCAGGAACCCTGCTTCATTCCGCGCAGCAAGGATGCGCCGGAAGGCGACGGCTGGATCGTGATGGTCTGCAACCGGCTGGACGATCACCGCAGCGACCTGCTGATCTTCGACGCGCTCGACATCGAGAAGGGCCCGGTCGCGACCGTCCATGTGCCGATCCAGCTGCGCTTCGGCCTCCACGGCAATTTCGCGCCGAGCAACGAGATCGGGCTGGCCGCATAGCCGCTGCGCATCCCACGCTTGTTCCGGAGCCGCGCTTGTTTCAAAGCGGGTTCCGGAGCCGGGATGACGACGAAGGGTAAAGCGGTGGTTCGCAGGTTTCTCTCCAGTGCGGCGCTGGCCGCCTTGGCGCTCACGCTCGGCGCCTGTTCGAAGGCGGACGAAAAGCCCGCGCCCGCCGCTTCGGTCGCGGCCGAGGCCAAGCAGGACACGAGCTATCCGCTGACCCCGGCGGTGATCGCGATGCGGCACCAGCTGCTCAATCCCGAGGTCGAGAGCTTCACTTTCCGCGACACGGACAAGGTGTTCGAATCGCGTGCCGTGACCCGCGCGGGCGATGTGTGGGAACTGCCGCACGCCGAGGGCTTCGCCATGCCCAGGGATATCGTCGGTGGACAGAGCTACGACTATCCGCAGTTCGCCGAGCGCAGCTTCACCAATGCGATGCTGGTGATCAAGGGCGGCAGGATCGTGTTCGAGGACTACCGCAACCGGTCGGACGAACACACGCACTTCCTGTCGATGTCGATGGCCAAGACGATCACCTCGCTGCTGGTCGGGATCGCGGTGGCCGAGCACGACATCCGCTCGCTCGACGATCCGGCAGACCGCTATGTGCCCGAGCTTCGCGGCACCGGTTACGAAGGGGTCACGGTGCGCCAGATCCTGCAGATGCGCTCGGGCGTCGACTACGACGAGCGCTACGATTTCGGCAGCCATCCGAGCTTCGCGGCCAAGCTGCACGAACAGGCGATCGTGTTGAACAGGATGCGCTTCGCCTCGGGCGCGCTGGAGACGAAGCGCAAGACCGCGCCGGGCAGCACCTTCAACTATTCGACGCTCGACGCGATGGTGCTCGGCTGGGTGCTCGAGAAGGCGACCGGCGACCGGCTGGAGACCTTCACCCGCACCCATCTGTGGGAGCCGCTCGGCGCGGAGGGCGATGCCTTCTGGCTCGCCGACGGCCCGCCCGGCACCGGCCGCGCGCTCAACGGCATGGGCTTCAACGCGACCCTGCGCGACTACGGCCGGCTCGGCCTGCTGATGCTGCGGAACGGCAAGCGCGGCGACGATGTGATCGTCAACAAATGGATGGCCGAGGCGACCAAGATGCTGCCGACCGGCATGCCCAAGGGCCAGGGATTCCCGGGCTACGGCTACCAGATCTGGCAGGTCGACGACGAACCCGGCGCCTATGCCGCGGTGGGCCTTGCCGGCCAGTACATCTATGTCAGCCCGAAGACCGACACGGTGATCGTCAAGCTGAGCTACTATCCGCCCAAACCGCCGCCGGGGCTGGAGGCCGAGACGATCGCCTATTTCAAGGCGATCGCTCATGCGCCCGCGCCTTGAAGCGGGGCGGGTCAGGCGATAAGAAGGGAGCGCTTTACGGGGTGCAACGGCCACTGGCCGGCAGGGCAAAGCCCGCCCGCTGATCACTCAGCAGGAGCCACAGCCATGCCCAAAATCGAGACTTATCGTAAGCGCGCGAAGCAGATCGTCCGCTGGCACCGCGAGAGCAATTATTCCGTCGGCGGCAAGGTCCGCCAGCTCGCCCGGTTCCGTGCGCTGACCGACGCCGAAGTGCTGGCCATGCCGATGCCGCTGACCCTGGCGCAGGAAATCGTGGCGGCCGAAGCCGGGTTCGCGAACTGGGCAACGCTGCGTGCCTCGCTCGACGGCATGCCGCAGGAGCGCACCAATGAGGAGGGCCTCCCGGCCTTGCGGCCCGCCGTACCGATCCTGTTCGTGCGGAGTGTTGCCGAAGCGGCGGAATTCTATGCCTCCCGGCTCGGCTTCGGCATCGATTTCCTGCACGGCCATCCTGCGTTCTACGGGTCCGTGTCGCGCGGCGGAGCATGTCTCCATCTCCGTCACGTACACGAACCCTATTTCGCTGCTTTCGCGGAGCGGGAGGAGGGACTGATCCTTGCAACGGTGGAGGTGTCCAACGTGAAAGCGCTGTTCGCTGAGTTCCGAGGCCGGGGCGTCGAGTTCGCCCAGCCGCTGCAACGGCAGGCGTGGGGCGGGCTCGACTTCCACGTTCGCGACCCGGCCGGGAACGTGATCTCTTTCGTGGCCTACGAAGTGCCGGCCGAAACCTAAGCCGCCACCGCTTCCTTCGCATCCTCGAGGATCATCGCGGAGCCCTTCTCGGCGACCATGATGGTCGGCGCGTTGGTGTTGCCCGAGGTGATCTTCGGGAACACCGAGGCGTCGATCACGCGCAGCCCCTCGACCCCGCGCACGCGCAGCCGCGGGTCGAGCGGGAAGCGCTCGTCCGGGCCCATGCTGACGGTGCCGACCGGATGGTAGACGGTGGCCGAGGCGACCTTGGCATATTCGAACATCTGCTCGTCGGTCTCGCCGAACGGATCGGTCTTCGAGGCCATATAGGGCTCGAGCGCCGGCTGCTGCCAGATCTTGCGGATCACCTTGAGCTGGGTCACCGCCATTTCCTGGTCGATCGGATCGGAGAAATAGTTGGGCACGATCCTGGGCGTCACATTGCCGTCGGGCGATTTCGCGTGGATCGAGCCGCGCGATTCCGGGCGCAGCTGGCACGGGTTCGACGCGAGGCCCGGCTCCTTCTCGAGCTGCAGCCCCTGCGACACCGCGAGCACTTCGAGGTCCATCGAGGCGGCCATCACGTGGATCTGCATGTCGGGCGTTTCCAGCTCGGGCCGGGTGCGGACGAAGGCGCAGCCATGGGCCACCGCCATCGAGAGCAGGCCCTTGCGCCTGATCCCGTACTTGATCACTTCCTTGACCAGGTTGAGCCCGGTCGAAAGGTGGTTGATCGAGTGCCAGTCCTCCTTCAGCCGCGCCTGGCAGCCGATCATCACATGGTCCTGCATGTTCTCGCCGACCATCCTGGATTCGTGCAGCACCGGAATGCCGAGTTCCTGCAGCAGCGCGCCCTGGCCGATGCCCGAGATTTCGAGCAGCTTGGGGCTTTCCACCGAACCGGCCGAAACGATCACCTCGCGCTTGGCGAAAACCCTGCGGGTCACCCCGCCCTGGGTGAACTCGACGCCGACCGCGCGCTTGCCCTCGAACAGGATCCTTGTGGTCATCGCGCGGGTTTCGACCCGCAAATTCGACCGGCCCATCGCCGGGTGAAGGAAAGCGACCGCAGCGGAAACGCGCAGGCCCTTCTTCGCGGTCATCTGGAAGAAGCTCGCCCCTTCCTGGTCGCCGTCGTTGAGATCGTCCTTCGGGCGCACGCCCGCCTCGACGCAGGCTTCGATCAGCGCCTTCGAGACCGGATGCTCGTCGGGGAAGTCCGACACGTGCAGCGCCCCGCCCTCGCCGTGGTATTCGCCCGCGCCGCGCTCCTGGTTCTCGCTCTTCTTGAAATAAGGCAGCACCTCGTCCCAGCTCCAGCCCCGCGCGCCCATCTGGGCCCAGCCGTCGTAATCGGCCGACTGGCCGCGGACGTAGAGCAGGCCGTTGATCGAGGACGATCCGCCCAGCACCTTGCCCTTGGGCCATTTGTGCGGGCGCCCGCCGGTGCCTTCGTCGATCTCGGTCTCGTAGAGCCAGTTGACCTTGGGATCGTTGAGCGTCTTGCCGAAGCCGATCGGGATATGGATCATCATGTTGGACATGAACTGCCGGGGCTCGCGCAGCGGCCGGTCGTCGCCGCCGGCTTCCAGCAGCACCACCTTGTATTCGCCGCTTTCGGTCAGGCGATTGGCCAGCACGCAACCGGCGCTTCCGGCCCCGACGATGACATAGTCCGCGTGGATGTCGTCGGCCATTTCAGTAGTCTCCTCTCGATCCCGCTGCCGCATATCCGGCGCGATTCGCTGCGGCGGACCCTAGGGAGCCTGCGCCGCCGGGCAATCCAAAAAATGCGGGTTTCCGCGCACAAGGTGACAGGGGGTGTGACGCATGTGACAGTGTCCAGAGGGAAGTGTCACCTTGTCCGGCGGCGGCGCCTCCCGGCCCGGTGATTCGCGCAGTGGCTCGCGGATGGAAGGCCGGCTGGATCATAAGTCCGGTTTGAGCAAAACCGGACGATGTAGGAAATTATTTTGCGGAAAGGATGGAAATGATCAGGCCGGAGCTCGAATTCGTCTACGAGGCGACCGCACAGCTGGAACCCCCGCGCCAGATCGGCGCGACGCATGACGGGTCGCGGCGGATCATCCCGATCGTTGCCGGCGGAACGGTGAGGGGGCCGAAGATCTCCGGCCGCCTTCTCGGCGATGCGGCGGACTGGCAGCTGACCCGGCACGATGGCGTAACGGTGGTCGATGCGACCTATGCGATCGAGGCCGACGACGGCGCGGTGATCCAGCTGCGCAACCGCGGCCTGCGCCATGGTCCGCCGGAAACGATGGCGCGGCTGGCGGCGGGCGAGGAGGTCGATCCGGCCGAATACTACTTCCGCACCGTCCCCGAATTCATCGCTCCCGACGGGCCTTACGATTGGCTCAACCGCTCGATCTTCCTCTGCGCCGGGGCGCGCTATCCGCTGAGCATCAAATTGTGGGTCTGGCGGGTGCTGTGATCCGCGCCGCGCTCCTGGGCATGGCCGTCGTGCTGGCGCTGGCCTGCCCGGCCGGCGCCGAAACGCCGCGCGGCGATCCCGCCGCCGCGCCGGCGCTCCAGCCGGGCTTCCGCGCCCCGCGCACCCCTTGGGGCGATCCCGACCTGCGCGGCACCTGGCCGCTGCAGGCGATCTGGGACGCGGGCATCCCGCTGCAGCGCGAGGACGGCACGGGACCGGGCGGCTGGCTGACCGATGCGGAATACGCCCAACGGCTCGCGGATGCGGAGAAGTCGGACGCCGAGTTCTCGGTCGAGCTCGGCGGCGGCGGCACGAACGGGCTGGCCGACTGGCTGCGGCATTCGGCGCTCGGGCGGCGCAGCGCCCTGCTGGTCGACCCGCCCGACGGCCGCCTGCCGCCGCTTACCCCCGGGGCCGAGGCGCTCTACGCCAAGGGCCGCTCGACCTGGCAGACCGGCGGTGCGACCGACTGGATCGACGATCTCGACCCGTTCGAGCGCTGCATCACCCGCGGCTTCCCGGCGGTGATGCTGCCGCAGCCCTACAACAACGGCATCCGCCTGTTCCAGGCGCCCGGCTATGTCGTGCTGCAGCTCGAGACCTTCGGCAGCCGCGTGATCCCGCTCGGCGACACTCCGCGCTGGCCGGAACCCGTGCGCGCCTGGCACGGAGACAGCCGCGGCCATTGGGAGGGCGACACGCTGGTCATCGAGACCACCAATATCGTCGATGGCGACAGCGTGACCCGCGATCTCGCGCACCGCGCCGCGGGGCCGTTCCCCGGCCGCGACCATGCGACACTGCCGGTCGGGCCCGCTGCGCGCACGGTCGAGCGGCTGACCATGACCGGGCCGGACACGATCGACTACCGCGTGACCTACAGCGACCCCGCCACCTTCACCGCGCCCTGGACGGTCGCGCTCGAATGGACGCGGGACGAAAGCTACGCGATCTACGAGTACGCCTGCCACGAAGGCAACACCGCGCGCGAGGCGATCACCGCCGCTCGCGCGGGGCGGAAGGCGAAACGCTGAGGGCGCATCCCCGGCGCCGGCTTCGTCGAGGGAATGCGGCGCCTCTCCCCGAGACAGGCCCGGGGAGGATCGGGGATCACTTCGCTTTCGCGAGGTGCTGCGCCATGAACGGCAGCACCACTTCGTCGAACCGCTGCGCGATGTGATCGACATGGGTGCCTTCGTAGGTCGCCCAGTCGTGCCGGATGCCGAACCGTTCGAGTTCCTCGTGGATCGCGGTATCGTCGGCGATCAGCCCGTCCTTGGTCCCGACGTCGGCGCCAATCGCGACGAAGCTCTTGAGCGCGGGGACGTGGCTCGCGACCATCGCCAGCGGCGAATTGTTCGCCCACTTGGCGAGCACCAGTTCGTCCAGCTGGCCGTCCTTGATCGGGAAATCGGCGAAATAGGGCGGGTTCTGCGGATTGGGCGACCAGGCGACCATCGAGGACAGCGCGGCGCGCGTGCCAAAATCGGCCTTCACCCCCTGCTCGATCGGGATCGCGGCGAGCTTGGCGGCGGATTCGACCGTCTCGCGCCGCGGGCTGACGCAGCAGGCGCTCTGTGCGTAGATCGCGTTGAAGTTTTCGGGGTGGGTCATGCCGATGGTCCAGGTGCCGTAGCCGCCCATCGAATGGCCGGCGAGGCCGCGCCCGGCGCGGGTCGGGATCGTGCGGTAATGGGCGTCGATATAATAGACCAGATCGTCGGCGACGAAGCTGCGGAAGTCTCCGGTCGTCACCGAAGTTCCGTACATCGAACCCCCGAGCTTGGTCAGCGTGTCGGGCACCACCACGATGAACTCGCGGCCCGCGGCGGCGTTATGCGCGACCGCCTCGGGCACGTGCATGAAATTGTAGAAATTCTCCCCGTCGATCGCGAAGCCGTGGAGATAATAGACCACCGGATAGTGCTTCTTGGGGTCCTTGCCGTAGCTCGGCGGCAGCACCACCATCGCCGCGCGGTCGGCGCTGTCGCCTTCGAGATTGCCCTCGATCGCCTTGCTGTGGACCACCACCTTCTCCACCTTGATCCCGGCGGGGACCGGCGGCGGCGGGGCGGTGATGTTGCCCGAAGGGAAGCCCTGCGACAGCGCGGGCGCGGCGAACAGCAAGGTGGCGGCCGTGAGCGCGGCCAGTTTCTTGAACATGGGGAACGATCCTCTCCGGTTTTGCCGGAAGGTTAAGCGATCCGCGCCGCGCTTGTCACGGACATTGTCAATTTGAATTGTATCAGGCGGCTGCGTGGGGCGGCTTCTTGACGATCAGATAGCGATAGACGCCGATCGCATTGATCACGAGCAGCACCACGTTCTGCACCCCGATCCCTTCGCTCTCGGGCTGGAAGAAGCCCCACAGGACCAGCGCGACCGACGAGGTGACGAACAGCACGAAGCCCCAGCCGGTCCAGCGCCGCCCGAGATCGAGCGACACGATCAGGGCCGCGACGGTCGCGGCGGCGGCCCCGTAATATTGCAGTATCGTCAACAGCGTATCGCTCAAAAACCTGCTCCGTCCGGCCACTCCGGCGCGGCGAGGCCCATGACCTTGAACAGCGCGCCCATCTGCTCCTCTCCGATCAGCCGGTGCTTCGCCGCCATCACTGCCTCGCGTTGCTCCGGCGCTGCTTGCGAAAGCGCTTCGGCGCGCATTTCGATCCCGAGCGCGCGCAGCCAGGCGCCCTGCGGCACCGTGCCGAGCCAGCGCGCGCCCCGCGCCTGGGCCAGCGGGGCGAGCGTGGCGAAATCGACATGGGCGGTGAGATCGGCCTCGCCCGGATCGGCGAAGACGTCGACCTTGCGGTGCGCCCGCACCGCCTGCAGCGTCGAGCCGGTGCGCGGAGCATCGTGGCCGTAATCGACGAACAGCGCCGCGCCGCCCTGCACCGCGAGCAGGGCGGCGACATCTTCCACGATCGCGGCGGCCGCCGGGCCGGTCTCGATCAGCGTATCTTCCGGCGCATCGCGCAGCGCTTCGGGCAGCGCCGCGTCCATCGGCCGGTCGCCGGGGGTGCAGACGAAACGCTCGCCCTCAGTCGCGACCAGCAGTTCGCGCCAGCCGTGCGCGGTCTTCAGCAATTGCCGGACCGGCAGTGCATCGAGAAACTCGTTGGCGACCAGCAGCAGCGGACCGTCCGCCGGCAACGTGGTGAGGTCGGCATGGCGCTGCGCATCGGGCACAGCCGCGGCCTGGACCCGCCCGAGCGCGGCCGATCCTTCGACCAGATGGACCGAAGGATCCAGCCCGTAGCGCCGCATCGCGCGCAGCGCATCGCGCGCCAGCGTCCCGCGTCCCGGCCCCAGTTCGACGTAGTGCACCGGCGCCGGTCGTCCGGCCCGGTCCCACATGTCGGCCAGCCACAGGCCGATCAGCTCGCCGAACATCTGGCTGATCTCGGGCGCGGTGACGAAATCGCCGCCCGCACCCAAGGGATCCCGGCTCGAGTAATACCGGGCATTCGCCTCGGCCATGTAATGGGCGAGGGTGATCGGCCCGGTCGCGGCGATCAGGCGGCGAAACCGTGCCGCAAGTCCGCCGGTTTCGGTTGCGGTCATCTACCCGAAGCGAGCGGCGGCTTCATCAGCGCCCTGGCGACCAGCCCCAGCCCGATCACCACCAGCGGCAGCGACAGCCACTGGCCCATCGACAGCCCGGTCGCCTGGGTGAACGCGAGCAGCTGGCTGTCGGGCTCGCGGAAGAATTCGACCGTGAAGCGCGCCGCCGCGATGCCCGCGGTGAACAGGCCGACCAGCAGCCCGGGCCGGAAGCGCGCATCGGTTTTCCAGAAGGCCAGCAGCAGGATCGCGATCATCAGCGCGCCCTCCAGCCCGGCTTCGTAGAGCTGCGAGGGATGGCGCGGGATGCCGAGCGGATCGCGCGGGAACACCATCGCCCAGGGCACGTCGGCCGCGCGGCCCCACAATTCGCCGTTCACGAAATTGGCGAGCCGGCCGAACATCATCCCGAACGGCACGTTGACCGCGATATAGTCGCACACCCGCAGGAACGGGAGCTTGCCCCGCCAGCTGACCCAGACGATCGCAGTCAGCACGCCGAGCACGCCGCCGTGGAAGCTCATCCCGCCGTCCCACAGGCGCAGCAGGTCCCAGCTCACCCGCTCGGTGGGAGTGAAATGGGTGAACAGGCTCGGGATCCCGGTTTCCCCGCCGGTGTAGAACAGCGCATAGCCGAGCCGCCCGCCGAGGATGATGCCCAGCGTGCAATAGAAGAACAGATCTTCCGCGTGGCGCAGGCCCATCGGCGCGCCCGGCGCCTTCACCATCCGGGTGAGGTGCCAATAGCCGAGCGCGATCCCGGCGATATAGGCCAGCGAATAGAAGCGCAGGGTGAAGAATCCGAGGTCGATTCCCGGCCTGAGGCCGAGGTCCTGCCAGTAGATCGGGACATGGCCCGAAGCCGTGGCGGCCAATAGTGACAGCACTATGCGTTCCCCCTAGGGTGGGTGCCTGAAAACGCCGCGCTTGTGGCACAGGCGGCGGCGGGGCGAAAGGCGGGAGACGATCAAAACGCGATGCCGAGCGAGATGGACCTCAGCCTCAGGCGGCACCTCGACGCCGCGCTCGCGCCGGGCGGACCGCTCGAGCTCGCCACGATCGAGCGTTTCGGTGCCGCGCTGCCGCTCTACCGCAACGCGCCGCCCTCGCTGGCCGCCTATTTCGCCTTCTATTGCGAGCGGCACGGCGATGCCGTGTTCCTCGCCGACGGCGACATCCGCCTGGGTTTCGCGGAATGCTTCGCCGCGGCACGCACGCTCGCCGGCGGACTGGTCGAGGGCCACGGGATCGCGAAGGGCGACCGGGTCGCCCTCGCCGCGCGCAATTCGGCCAACTGGTGCATCGCCTATATGGCATCGGTGCTGGCCGGCGGCTGCGTCACCCTGCTGAACGGCTTCTCGACCGGCGAGGAGCTTGCCGAGGCGATCGCGCTGGCCGGATGCCGCGTCGTGCTGGCCGATCCCCAGCGCGCGGCGCGGATCGAGGGTCACGAGCACGGCGCGACGGTGCTGGTATTCTCGCACGATACGGCCCCGCTCGACGGGCTCGCGGTGCTGCTGGAGAACGGCGGCGGGGCGGCGACGGCCCTGCCCGCGCTCGGACCGGACGATTTCGCGACGATCCTGTTCACCTCCGGCTCCACCGGCCGCTCGAAGGGCGCGGTGTCGGATCACCGCGGGGTGGTGCAGGCGACGATGAACTTCGCCGCGCAGACGCTGATGGTGCTTGGCCACATGACCGAGCACGGCCAGGCGCCCGAGCATCCGCCCGCGGCGCTGGTGATCGTGCCGCTGTTCCACGTCACCGGCGAAGTGCCGCTGTTCCTCCAGAGCTTCGCGCTCGGCCGGCGGCTGGTGATGATGCCCAAGTGGGATGCGCTGGAGGCGATGCGGCTGATCGAGGCGGAGAAGATAACCTATTTCCTCGGCGTGCCCCTGATGAGCCACGAGGTTGCAACCCACCCGCGGCGCCACGAATTCGACCTTTCGAGCTGCACCAATTTCGCCGCGGGCGGCGCACCGCGCCCCGCCGACCACGTCCGCCTGCTGCGCGAGGAACTGCCTGCCGGCTTCCCTCTGCTCGGCTACGGCCTGACCGAGACCAACGCGGTCGGCTGCGGCAATTTCAACGAAAACTACCTCGCCAAGCCCGGCAGCACCGGCCCGGCAAGCAAACCGCTGGTCGAACTGGCGGTGTTCGGCACGGACGGTACCGCGCTGGCGCCGGGCGAACTGGGCGAGGTCGCGATCCGCTCGATCGCCAATTTCCTGGGCTATTGGAACAACCCCGAGGCGACCGCCGAGGCCGTGCGCCCGGACGGCTGGTTCCTGACCGGCGATCTCGGCTATCTCGACGAGGACGGCTATCTGTTCATCGTCGACCGCAAGAAGGACATCATCATCCGCGGCGGCGAGAACATTTCCTGCATCGAGGTCGAGCAGGCGATCTATGCCCATCCCGACGTGGCCGAGTGCTCGGTCTTCGGCCTGCCCGACGAGCGCTACGGCGAAATCCCGGCCGCGGTGTGGCTGCCCAAGGAGGGCCACGCGCTGCACGAGGACGATCTGCGCGAATTCCTCGGCGAGCGCCTCGCGCCGTTCAAGATTCCGGCGGCGATGTGGCGCGCGGAGGACCGACTGCCCCGCCTCGGGACGGGCAAGGTCGACAAGCGCGCGTTGCGCGAAAAATATACGGCCCTATTTGCAGGAAAATGAGTGGAATAAAGATTCCGAACCAGCGTGAGGTGATCGACCGGCGCGCGCTCGCCGAAGCGATCGCGACGCAGGTGGCGGAGAACGGCGTCCAGCGCTCGCGCCCGCAAGTGGTGGAACTGCTCCGCGACGCGCTGGAGAAGGGCCGCCAGGAGCTGGCGAAGCGCCTCGCCGAGCATCCTTCGGCCGGGCACGAGATCACCGCCGGCCACGCCTTCCTGATCGACCAGATCATCCGCGTGATGCACGATCACGCGATCGAGCATCTCTATCCGGCGAACAACCGCACCAAGGGCGAGCGGCTCACGATCATGGCGGTGGGCGGCTACGGCCGCGCGGAGATGGCGCCGCATTCGGACATCGACATCGCCTTCATCACCCCCGGCAAGCAGACCGCGTGGTGCGAGCAGGTGATCGAGGCGATGCTCTACCTGCTGTGGGATCTCGGCCTCAAGGTCGGCCATTCGAGCCGCTCGGTCGACGAGATGGTGCGGATGGCGAAGGGCGACCTGACGATCCGCACCGCGATGCTCGAAGGGCGCTATCTGTGGGGCGACCAGGCGCTCTACGAGGAGGCGAGCAGGCGGTTCTTCGCCGATGTCGTCGCCGGAACCGAGCGCCAGTTCGTGACCGAGAAGCTGGCCGAGCGCAACGAGCGGCACAAGCGCCTGGGCGACAGCCGCTACGTGGTCGAACCCAACGTCAAGGAAGGCAAAGGCGGGCTGCGCGACCTGCAGACGCTCTACTGGATCGGCAAGTACATCTACAAGGTCAAGGTCGCCGCCGAGCTGGTCGAGGTAGGCCTGTTCACCCGCAGCGAATACCGCGCCTTCCGCCGGGCCGAGAACTTCCTGCTGGCAACCCGCTGCCACCTGCACACCATCACCGGCCGGGCCGAGGACCGGCTGACCTTCGACCTGCAGCGCGAGGTCGCGCGGCGGATGCAGTTCGCCGACCGCCCGGGCAAGAGCGCGGTCGAGCGCTTCATGCAGTACTACTTCCTCCAGGCGAAGCGGGTCGGCAGCCTGTCGGGCATCTTCCTCGCCCAGCTCGACGAGCAGTTCCAGAAGAAGGCGCCGCGCGGCCTCCTCGCCGGCTTCCGCGCGCGCCCGCGCCTGCACCGCGGCTATCCGCTGTTCGGCGGGCGGATCGGCGCGCCGGGCGACGACTGGTTCCGCGACGACCCCGTGCGGCTGATCGAGATCTTCCAGATCGCCGAGGAAGACGGGCTCGAAATCCACCCCGAAACGATGCGGATCATCGCCCGCGACGCGGCGCTGATCCGCGAGAATGTGCGCCACGATCCGCGCGCCAACGCACTGTTCCTGAAGGTGCTGGCCGGGCGGCGCGATCCCGAGACGGTGCTGCGCTGGATGAACGAGGCGGGCGTGTTCGGCCGCTTCGTGCCCGATTTCGGCCGGGTCAACGCGCAGATGCAGTTCGACATGTATCACCACTACACGGTCGACGAGCACACCATCCGCGCGATCGGGCTGATGGCGCAGATCGAACGCGGCGACCTCAAGGCCGATCACCCGCTGGCGAGCGAGATCATCCAGCAGATCCAGTCGCGCAACGCGCTCTACGTCTCGGTCTTGCTGCACGACATCGCGAAGGGCCGCGGCGGCGATCACTCGGTGCTGGGCGCCGAGGTCGCGATGAAGCTGTGCCCGCGCTTCGGGATGGACGAGAACGAGACCGAGTTGGTCGCCTGGCTGGTGCGCTGGCACCTGCTGATGAGCGCGACCGCCTTCAAGCGCGACCTTTCGGACCCCAAGGCGATCGGCGATTTCGTGGCCGAGATCCAGAGCGTCGAGCGATTGCGCCTGCTGACCCTGCTGACGATCGTCGATATTCGCGCGGTGGGCCCGGGTATCTGGAACAGCTGGAAGCGCCAGCTGCTGACCCAGCTCTATGCCGCCGCCGAGGAGAGCCTGCGTCTCGGCCACATGGCGAACGGCCGCCAGCAGCGGGTCGAGGCGAAACGGCGGGACGTGGCGGACCTGCTCGGCGACCAGGCACGGGTGATGGACGAGCTCGACGACCGCTTCGACGATTCCTACTGGATCGCCGAGCCGGAGGACATCATCGCGCTGAACCTCGCACAATATGCCGAGGCCAAGGGGCTGGAGACGCGGCTCTCGATCCACTGCGAATATTACGCCGCGCGGGGGGCGACCCTGGTCACCGTGATCGCCGACGACCATCCCGGGCTGTTCTACCGCATCGCCGGCGCGATCCATCTTGCCGGCGGCAACATCATCGACGCGCGCATCCACACCACCCGGGTGGGCAAGGCGGTCGACAATTTCCTGGTGCAGGATCCGCTCGGCCGCCCGTTCCGCGAGGAAAGCCAGCTCGACCGGCTCGAGCAGAGCATCGAGGATGCACTCTACAACCGCATCGAACTGGTCCCCCAGCTCGCCAAGCGCCCGCTCGCCCATGCCCGCGCGACCAGCTTCGACGTGCGCCCGAGGGTGTTCGTCGACAACAAGGCCTCGAACCGCTTCACCGTGATCGAGGTCAACGCCCGCGACCGGCCCGCGCTGCTAAACCGTCTCGCGCGGTCCTTGTTCGAAAGCCGGCTGATGGTGAACTCGGCCCACATCACCAATTACGGCGAGCGCGCGGCGGATACGTTCTATGTCACCGATCTGCTGGGCGACAAGGTGACCTCGGCGGATCGGCTGAAGGCGATCGAGGAGCACCTTCTGGCGGCCGCGAGCGAAGAAACGCCGGTGGTGGCGGAGAAGGTGGCCTAATCCGCGCCGGGGCGAGGGCAATCGTAGGCGATCTTATAGGGCTCGTCCCAGCATCGCAGGAAGCCGTCGAGGAAATCCAGATTCATCGGCCAGCCAACGTCTGCCGGCTTGCCATCCATTCCCAGCGGTGGCCAGTCTTCGGGTCGCGGAAGTGCCGCGAGTTCGTCGCGAGCCGCCTGTAACGCAGCTCTGTCCCGCCGCAGGAAGGCCACGCTGCCATCCACGTAGAGGTTCCAGCCAAACGGATCGATCGCCTCATGCGACCGTTCGAACAGCTCGATGGCCCGTGCAATCTGGCCTGCAACCGCCCGCACCTGACCCTCGTGCCAGTAGAGGATGGGGTCGGTCGACTCATGCTGAGTGCGCCAGTCGCCGATAAGGTCCGCAATCTCGAGATCGCACCCTTCGGCCGGCAGGGCACGCCAGCCGCTTGCGGGATCCTGGTCGAACTCGGCGTAGTCCATCGCCAACATCGCGGCGCGATCGTACGTGCAGTTGGCGTGTAATGCCGGCTCTTCTGCGCACAACTGATCGGCTGCGAAAAGGGCAAGCAAGGCAACGGCCAGCTTGCCCGCAGCCTTCACCCTGCCCGCTCCCCGAACAGCGCACTCCCCACCCGCACATGGGTTGCGCCCTGCATGATCGCGGTTTCGAAATCGCCGCTCATGCCCATGCTGAGCTTTGCCAGCCCGTGATCGTCGGCCAGCTTGGCGAGGAAGGCGAAGAAGGGTGCGGGTTCGATCTCGAACGGCGGGACGCACATCAGGCCCTCGACCGGCAATTCCGCCGCGCAGGCTTCGGCGAGCAGCGCGGACAGCTCGGCAATCGCGACTCCGCCCTTCTGCTCCTCGGCGCCGATATTGACCTGAACGAACAACGGCACCCGCCGCTGGGCCTTGTCCATCGCCTTCGCGAGGGCGCCGACCAGCGACGAGCGGTCGAGCGAATGGATGCAGTCGAACAGCGCGACCGCATCCTCGGCCTTGTTCGACTGGAGCTGGCCGACGAGGTGCAGTTCGATATCGGGAAAACGCTCCTTCAGCGCGGGCCATTTGTCCTGCGCTTCTTGCACCCGATTCTCGCCGAACACCCGCTGGCCCGCTTCGATCAGCGGCACGATCCGCTCCGCCGGGTGGGTCTTGGAGATCGCGATCAGCGACACGTCCCGCGGCCTGCGCCCGGCGATCCTTGCGGCGCGGGCGATCCGTTCGTTCACATCAGCGAGGAGGGCGGCTGCACTATCCATGGCCGCGCGCTATAGCGCGCCGATGCCCTTGCGCCAGCCCTTCCCGAATCTGTGGCTCGTCACCGACGAGCGCAACGATGCCGGGCTGGACGCGGCGCTTCGCCGGCTGCCGCGCGGATCGGGGCTGATCTACCGCCACTATCACCTGCCCGACGCCGAGCGGCTGGCGCGGTTCCTCGAGCTCAGGCAGATCGCCCGCGCGCACGGCATGGTCACGATCCTGGCCGACAGCGCGCTCACCGCCGCCGAATGGGGCGCGGACGGGATCTACGGTGCGCCGCGCGCGCTCTACCCGCGCCGCGCCATGCTGCGCCTCGCGACCGCGCACAATCTGCGCGAGGTCGGCGAAGCGAACCGGCTGGAAGCCGATGCGGTGCTGCTCTCCCCTGCCTTCGCGACCCGCTCGCATCCCGGGGCCGCCGCGCTCGGCCCGCTGCGCTTCCGGCTGATCGCGGCGCGGTCGCGCGTGCCCGTTATCGCGCTCGGCGGGATGGACCCGCATCGCGCGGAGCGGCTCGGCTCGCCGTTCTGGGCGGCGATCGACGGGTTGAGTTGAGTCTTCGTCGGGCGGATTCTTGACCCGGAGTCCCGACTCTGCGATTCTGCGCCGCGCGCCAAGGGCGCCGCACACCAAGAGGATCGAGCATGGCAAGTCGCGCAGTCGAGAAAGCGCCGCCGGCAGACTGGCGCGCGGCGTTTCGCCGGTCGGCACGGCGTGCGCTGCAGATCTCGGGCGCGGTGCTGCTCTATGCGGCGATGGCCTTCCTCGCGCTCGCGCTGGTTTCCTACCACCAGACCGACCCTTCGCCCTCGACCGCGGCGCAGGGCCCCGCGCTCAACTGGATGGGCGGGACCGGCGCCTGGGTGGCGGAGCGCGCGCTGTTCCTGTTCGGCGGCACCTCCGTGCTGCTGCTGCCGCTGTTCTATGCCTTCGCACGCAAATTGTGGCGCGACGCCGAGGACGAGGAGACGCCGCACGGCACCCGCTGGTGGCGCACGGTGGCGCTGCTGCTGCTGGCGATGGCGCTGCTGTCGATCGTGCTGTCGCTGATCTTCACCGGGCCGGGCGGCAGCCTGCCGGCCTCGCCCGGCGGGGTCACCGGGCTGATCGGCAAGAGCGCGCTGGAAGCGCTCGCCGCGCGGCTGGGCGAGCCGGCCGGGGGCTGGGCGATCCTGGCCGTGGGCCTGGTCTTTCTGATTGGCGGAGCGGCGATGGTCGGGCGGGTATTCGCGATCGACTGGGCGAGCCTTCTCACCCTGCCGCGGCTGCGCGCCCCGTCGCTGCGCAAGGCCGAGCTGCTGCCCGACATCCTGCCCTTCGTGCCCAAGCGCGAGAAGCCCGCCCCGGAACCGCGTCCGCTGCCCGCCGCCGAAGGCCCGCCCCGCCGCGCTCCCGAGATCGCCGACCCCTCCGCTCCGCCGAAGCCGGCGAAGATCGGCAGCGCCAAGCGGCAGAAGGATTTGTTCGACGAGGAATACGAGCTGCCGAGCCTCGATCTGCTGGCCGAGCCGCCCCCGGCGAGCGCTCCCAAGCTCGACAAGGCCGCGTTGCAGAGCAACGCCCGCCTGCTCGAGAACGTGCTCGACGATTTCAACGTCAAGGGCGAGATCACCGCGGTCCGCACCGGGCCGGTGGTCACGATGTACGAGCTGGAGCCGGCCCCCGGCGTCAAGGCCAGCCGGGTGATCGGCCTGGCCGAGGACATCGCCCGCAACATGAGCGCGATCAGCGCGCGCGTCTCGGCGATCCCCGGGCGCACGGTGATGGGCATCGAACTGCCCAATGCCGACCGCCAGACCGTGGCGCTGAAGGAACTCGCCGCCTCGGAGGCTTTCGCCGGACACAAGGGCATGCTGCCGATCATCCTCGGCAAGGACATCGCCGGCGAACCGATCGTCGCCGACCTCGCCGCGATGCCGCACTTGCTGGTCGCGGGCACCACCGGCTCGGGCAAGTCGGTCGGGCTCAACTGCATCCTGCTGTCGCTGCTCTACCGTTTCACCCCGCGCGAATGCCGAATGATCCTGATCGATCCGAAGGTGCTCGAGCTCAAGAGCTACGACGACATCCCGCACCTCCTCGCCCCGGTGGTGACCGAGCCGCACAAGTCGATCCGCGCGCTGAAGTGGGCGGTCGAGGAAATGGAGCGGCGCTATCGCATGATGAGCGCGATCGGCGCACGCAACATCACCGGCTTCAACGAACGCGTCACCGCGGCGATCGCCAAGGGCAAGCCGCTCGGGCGCCGAGTGCAGATCGGCTTCGATCCCGACACGGGGGAGGAGCTGTTCGAGGAAGAGCAGCTCGATTACGAAGTGCTGCCGCAGATCGTCCTGATCGTCGACGAGCTGGCGGATTTGATGGTCACCGTCGGCAAGGAGATCGAGGTACTGATCCAGCGCCTCAGCCAGAAGAGCCGCGCGGCGGGCATCCACTTGATCATGGCGACGCAGCGCCCTTCGGTCGACGTCATCACCGGCGTGATCAAGGCCAACCTGCCCACCCGGATCAGCTTCAACGTCACCAGCCGGATCGACAGCCGCACGATCCTGGGCGAACAGGGCGCCGAGCAGCTGCTGGGCAAGGGCGACATGCTCTACAAGCCGTCGAGCGGCGCGCTTACCCGCGTCCACGGGCCGTTCGTCAGCGACGAGGAGGTCGAGGCGGTGGCCGAGCACTGGCGCGGCCAGGGCAAGCCCGACTACATCGACGCGGTGACCGAGGAGAGCGAGGACGGCGGCTTCGGCTTCGAGGACGAATTCACCGCCTCGGACAATCCCGAAGAGCGCAAGTACCGCCAGGCCTGCCAGATCGTGATCGAGAACCAGAAGGCCTCGGGCAGCTGGCTCCAGCGCCAGATGGGCGTCGGCTACAACACCGCCGCCAAGTGGATCGAGCGGATGGAGGAAGACGGGCTGGTCGGCCCGGCCAACCATGTCGGCCGGCGCGACATCTATCGGGATCGCGACGGCAACCCGCTTTGAAGCTTTGCCATGGCAGGTGACTGAGTGCCCGCCATCGGGCGGAAAGCGGGATGGCGACTCAGGTTGCGCTATGGAGAAAGGCTGAGATCCCGAACCGCCAGCTATGGGCGCTGTTCCTCGGCCTCTGGATCCGTGTAGACGCGATCTTCAAAGATGGCGGATGGCTTCCGTCCAAATCTCGACGACCAATTCAGCCATCTCTCTCTGCGTCCTCGCTACTGCTTTTTAAATGGCCAACCTGCGCGGCGGCTTTCAAGCGGGTGCGATTGTCAATCCGAAGGCCAGAAACGGTTCGCCGGCAGTCACGCTCCCCGGAGCTCGACTTACTCCTTGTCCGGATCCTCGACCTTGAACGGATCGGACTTGCTCGGTGCGGTCGGCAGCGGCGGGCGGGGCAGCACTTCGTCGCTGTTCGCCGCCTGCCACAGCATCGCGGCGAGCACCGTTGCCGCCTGGCGCACGTCGTCCGGCGGCGCGTGGTCGAGCGTGTCGAGGTTCGAATGATGGACCCGGCTGCTGTAATCGAGCGGATCCTGGATGAATTCGAACGCAGGCAGGCCGATCGACTGCATATATTCGTGGTCGGTCCCGCCGGTGCGGCCCATCACCACATTGCCCGCCCCCATCGAGGCGAAAGGCTTGAGCCACTTCCCGAGCAGCTCGGCCGCACCGCCGTTGTTCTCCGCGTAGATGCCGCGGATCTTGCCTGCGCCGTTGTCGAGATTGAAATAGGCCTTGAGTTCGTCGTAGCCGGGCTTCTTCTCGATCGGGAAGGCGCCGGTCCACTGCGCGAAATAGTCGAGCGGGCTCAGATTCGGCGCGGTCGGGCGGTGGGCCAGGTGCTGCTCGATATAGGCGGTCGAGCCGGTGAAGGCCTCTTCCTCGCCGCTCCACAGCGCGAAGCGGATCGTGCGCTTGGGCTTCACCCCCAGGCTCTGGATGATCCGCGCCGCTTCGATCATCAGCACGCTCGGCACGCCGTCGTCGGTCGCACCATCGGCGGCGATCCAGCTGTCGAAATGGGCGCCGGCCATCACATAGCCGCCCTTCGGATCGCTGCCCGGGATGTCGGCGATCACATTGTCGGCGGTGAGATCCCGGTCGTTGAAGCGCGCGGCGACCGACAGCGCGATCACCGGCGGCTTGCCCGCAACCTCAAGCCGGGCGAGCCGGCGATAATCTTCCGAAGCAAGCTCCACGAACGGCAGCGCCAGCGCATTGCCGGGCTGGTAGAGATAGCCTTCGCCGTACACGAGCCCGTTGTCGCGATAGGCCTTGCGAACCATTGCGACCGCCCCTTCCTGCTTGAGGAAGCGCGACAGTTCGAGCGGGAAGAGATCCCCCTTGTTGCCTTCCGCGTAAGGCATCGTCTCGTCGGCGGGCAGCTTGTATTGGTCCATCGCCGCAAAGTCCTTGTCCTCGTAGCGGCGGAACTGCGGCTTGTCGGTCTGGCTTGCCTCGCCCGGCAGGCTGATCATCACGATCTTGCCGGCCAGCTTGCCGCGCCACTTGTCGAACTGTTCCTTCTTGCTGATCGGGGCGAGGATCACCGGGGCCGTGATCGTGCCCCCGGTGGCCGGCGACCAGGCAACCGGAATCGAGCGCATCACGATCGCCCGCGGCTGGATCACCCGCGCATCCCACGAATCGAGGTTCCAGCCGAGTCCGAAATCGTAGGGCTCGAGATGCGCGTCGGCGAGGCCGTATCCCTTGAACTTGCCCAGCGCCCATTGCGTCGCCCGGTCGAAATTCTCCGAATTGGTCAGCCGGGGCCCGATCCCGTCGACCAGTTCCGACGCGTTCGCCATCGCCTGGCTATGGCGCAAGCCCTCATCGACGATCCGGTCGAGCTGGGCATCGGTCGCGTCTGCGTGGGCGCGACCGAAAGGCATGGCGGCGAGCAGCAGCGCGGTCGCCGCGCCGGCAAGGTGTTTGCGATGCATCGGACATCCTCATTGCGGGTCAGGCTTGGCGAACTGACAGGAATTCTGCAGCCCGCCAAGCAAAATGCTGCGAGTGCGAACGGCGTGGCGGGCCCCCGACGTCGGCCATCCCCGGCAATACGACTATCTTCCGCCGCGCGCCCGTGGCATCCGCTGCGCAAACGACCAACGAAAACGGGCAGGGTGCAATGGCGAGCAAATACGAAACCGAAGTCTACACCTGCATGGACCCGACGCTCGAGCTGTACGAGCGCACCACCGATCCGCTGCACCGCGCGATCCTGCGCAACTACTGCCGTCACGTGCATCTCGAAGGCGCGGCGATGTTCAGGGAGATCACCGCGCCCGACATGATGGCCGACGATCCGGTCTATCACATCACCTGGGGCGAAACCCCGTTCCAGGTGAAGGGCCGCCAGGGCGTGTTCGACTTCTATTCGTCGATCGGCGAGATCGTGCTGTGGAATTCGGGCGACCTCGTCGCGGTCGCCGACTGGGGCATCGCGGACGAGATGTGGTTCCACCAGATGTCGACCGGGGCGGAACTCACGAAAGTCGGCCACAAGGATCTGAAGGCTGAGGGGCTCTATCTCGTCCATTCGCTGCAGGCGTTCATCTGGCCCTACGACAAGAATGCGCTGCTGAAAGGCGAGCATCTCTACGAAGACAAGTCGACGCTCAAGATCGAGGAGATCGATCCGGCAGAATACATGACTCCGGCACGGGTGCGCGAAATCCATGTCGAGTGCCTGGCCGATCTTGAGGATCGCTGGGGGCCGGAATATTGGGTGTACGAAAACTAGAACCGGGGGTGAGAATGCGCAGGATCGTTATCAATTCGGCGGCCGTCGCAGCTATGGCCATGGCGTTCGCGGTGCCGGCCGAGGCAAAATGGGTCGCGAGCTGGACCGCCTCGCCCCACGCGCCGCTCGGCACCGAAGGACCCTTCGCGGCCGCAAGCTACGACGACGTCACGCTCAGCCAGACCCTGCGCATAACCGAGGGCGGCACGCGGCTGCGGGTGCGTTTCTCGAACCGCTACGGCCCGGCACCGCTTGAGATCGGGGCGGCGCGGATCGTGCAGATCGACCCGGACGGCAAGGAAGTGGCCGGCACGTCCCGCGCGCTGACCTTCGGCCGGCTGGCGAGCGCGGTGATCCCGCGCGGCGCGCCCTTCGTCAGCGACACGGTGGCGTTGAAGCTGCCCGACCTGGCGCGGGTGAAGGTTGAGATCTACCTGCCCAAGCCGACCGGCCCCTGCACCTGCCACCTGACCGGGCAGGACGATCTTTCAGTCTCGCCCAAGGGCAATTTCGTCGGCAAGCCGTTCGAACCGGTCGAACACAAGCAGTTCCGCGCCTTCCTCTCGGGCATCGACGTCGATTCGCCCGATGCGCTCGGCACGATCGTGGCCTTCGGCGATTCGATCACCGACGGCGTGGGATCCACACCCGGCAAGAACCGCCGGTGGCCCGATGTCCTGGCCGACCGGCTGCACGCCGCGAAGCGCCAGTGGGCGGTCGCCAACACCGCGATCAGCGGCAACCGCATCCTCAGCCCCGGCATGGGCGAAGCTGCGCTGGCGCGCTTCGACGAGGACGTGCTGAGCCTGCCCAACGTCAAATACATGATCGTGTTCGAAGGGGTGAACGACATCGGCAACCGCTTCGGCCAGCGCGGCGGGCCGCAGCTGCCGGGGCTCGACCAGCCGCAGATCACGGTCGAGCAGATGATCGCCGGCTACCTGCAGCTGATCGAGCGGGCACACGAGAAGGGGATCAAGGTCATCGGCTCTCCCATCGGCCCCTACAAGGGCGCGAGCTACTGGACAGAAGAGGGTGAGGCGGCGCGCCAGAAGATCAACGACTGGATCCTTCACGGCGGGGCGTTCGACGGGATCGTGCGAATCGACACCGCCTTCGCCGACCCCAAGGACCCGCGCCAGATGCGCGAGGGCTATCACATGGGCGACCACCTGCACGGCAACGACGCGGGGCTGAAGGCAGTGGGCGATTCGATCGATCTGAACCTGTTCGCCAAATAACGCGCGATAACGGTTCGTCGCGTCTTAACTATTGAGTGATTGGCGGAAGCGGGCCCAGCGGCTAGGGGGCCGCCACCTTTCGGCTGACTCTATTGGGATGGTATGGGTCGCTTCGATCGCCTCTTGGCATGGTTCGCCCTGCTTATGGGCCTGTGCGCAGCCGCGCCCGCCAACGCTGCGGGGATCGCCCCCGCGTGCCATGCGTTCAGCAGCGATTCGGTGACCTACGCCGAACTGGCCGCCCGCCCCGCGGAATGGATTTGCCGCTCGACCCACTGGAAGGCCGAACTCCCGGTCGGCTGGCTGCGCTTCGATGCCAGGGATTGGCGGGGGCACATGACCCCGGTTACCTTCGTTACCCGGATCACCAAGTTCGACCGGATGACGGTGCTGGTGGTGCGGCAGCACGGCAGCGCCGAAGCGTTCGAATACGGCCCCGCCGACGTTACTCCCCGCGCCGGCCGTTCGGTCTTCTCGGTCGATCTTCCGCCGCTGCCCGACGATACTTCGGCAGTGGTGGTCCGCTTCGAGCGGGCGTGGAATGCGGCGGTCCTTTCCGACGCGAGCCTGTCCGACGATCCCGACGGCGGCGCGTGGCCGGCAGCTATGCTGGGCGCGATGGGCATATTGATCGGCCTGCTGTTCGCCCCGGTGATCTTCGACTGCGCGATATATTCGGTGCTGCGCCAGCGCTTCGTGCTGTGGCACGGCGCGCTGGTGCTGGCGATGATGGTCTATGTCCTCAGCTTCAGCGGAATGATCTCGGTGTTTTTCGATCTGCGGATCGAGACCATCGCCGCGCTCAACGGGCTGGCGCCGGCGCTGGCAGTCGCAGCTGCGGGCTTTTTCGTGGTCGAGTTCCTCGAGCCCGGCGCGCTCAGCCGGCGGATGCGCAGGGCTGTGGTCGCGACCAGCCTGCTCGCGCTCGCGGTATGCGGCACGGTCACGGTTCATCCGCCGTTCCTCGACTACACTTCGCACCAGTTCTATTTCCTCGGCTTCCTCCCGGCGCTGCTGGTGCACACGGCGGCACTGGTTCAGGCCCATCGCCGGCGCAGCCGGTCGGTCAAATTCATGATCGTTGCCTGGGCGCCCGTAATCCTGTGCGGCGCCGAGCGGATCGTGCGCGGTCTCGGCCTCTACGGCGCGCCGCCGCTGATCGACGAATTGCTGTATATCGCGCTGATCGCCGAAGTGGTGATCTCGGCGCTCGGCGTGGCCGACCGCATGATTTCGCTGCGCGACCAGCGCGATATCGCCCGCAGCCAGGCGCGCATCCTCGGCGATCTGGCCGAGCACGATCCGCTCACCGGCCTGCTCAACCGCCGGGCGATCGAGCCGCGCTTCGGCGAATTGTGCAACGCCGGCTTCGGCGCCTTCGCGCTGATCGATCTCGACCATTTCAAGTCGATCAACGACCTGCACGGCCACGCGGTGGGTGACGACGTGCTCCGCGCGGTGGCAACCGGCTTGGCACCGGACGACGACACGCTGGTGATGCGCTTCGGCGGCGAGGAGTTCCTGCTGCTGCTGCGCGGCGCCGAGGCCCGCAACCGCGCCGAACAGCGCCGCCAATCGCTCTCGCGCCACATCGCCGGCCGCGTTCCGGGGCTCGACCGGATCGTCACCGCGAGCATGGGATTGATCGAGGGCCCACCCGAGGCGATGGCCGCGAGCGGCTTTCAGGAGATCTACGCACGCGCGGACAAATTGCTCTACGAAGCCAAGCAGGCCGGGCGCAACCGCATGTTCGCCGAGAAGCTGACGCTGTTCGCCGCCCCCTTGGACGAGCGGCGCGCCGGAGAACGGCGCCGGAGCGACCGGCGGCAGACGGCCCCGTTCAGGCCTTCAGGAACGGATCCGAGATCGCCGGCGTGATCCGCAGCGGGCGCCCGCTTGCCCGATCGATCATCACCCACATCGAGCGCACCTGCACGATCGCTTTCCCTTCCGCATTGGTGAAATCGACACAGCGCAGGAAGCGCGCGCCCTGCGGCGGATCGGGGATGAAGGTGCGCGCGGCGACCGCGTCCCCTTCGCCGATATTGCCGCGATAATCGATCTCGTGCCGGCTGACCCACCAGGCATATTTGTCCTGCTGGTCCTTGGGCGCGACCGCTTCCCAATGGGCGGTCGCGATGTCCTGCACCCACTGCAGCCAGACCATGTTGTTGACGTGGCCGTTGAAGTCGATGTGCTCCGGCCCTGCCGTGAAGCGCATCTCGAAACTGCTGCTCATCTGTGCGGCCTATCGCTTCGCTGCTTCAGGCCCGGCGAGGCCGAGCTGCCAGAGGATGAAGGCGAACTCTTCCGCGGTCTCCTTCAGGCTTTCGAACCGGCCGGACTTGCCGCCGTGCCCGGCACCCATGTTGGTCTTGAGCAGCAGTTCGTGGTCGTCGGTCTTGAGCTCGCGTAGCTTGGCCACCCATTTGGCCGGCTCCCAATAGGTCACCCGCGGATCGTTGAGCCCGGCGGTCACCAGCATCGGCGGATAGGCCTGCGCGCTCACCCGGTCGTAGGGCGAATAGCTGGCGATCAGTTCGAAGGCGGCCTTGTCCTCGATCGGGTTGCCCCATTCGGGCCATTCGCCGGGCGTCAGCGGAAGCGAGGCGTCGAGCATGGTGTTGAGCACATCGACGAAGGGCACGTCGGCGACCACCGCGCCCCACAGGCCCGGATCGGAATTGACGATCGCCCCCATCAGCTCGCCGCCTGCAGAACCGCCCGAAGTGCTGATCCGCCCGGCCTCGGTATAGCCGCGTTCGATCAGCCCCTTCGCGACATCGACGAAATCGGTGAAGGTGTTGGCCCGCCGTTCGAGCTTGCCGGCCTTGTACCAGGCACGGCCAAGATCGTCCCCGCCGCGGATATGAGCAATTGCGTAGGCGAACCCGCGATCCACCAGGCTCAGCCGGGTGGTCGAGAAGCCCGGCTCGATCGCGATGCCATAGGCGCCGTAGCCGTAGAGATGCAGCGGGCCGGGTTTCTCGCGGTCCTTGCGGTAGACCACGCTGACCGGGATCGCGGTGCCGTCGCGGGCCGGAATTTCGAGCCGTTCGGTGGTGTAGAGCGAAGCGTCGTAGCCCGAGGGGATTTCCTGCACCTTGAGCAGGTCCAGACTACGGTCCTTCACGTCGTAATCGTAGACCGAGCGCGGGCTGACCATGCTCTCGTAGGAGAGGCGCAGCTTGTCCATCGCCCATTCGGGATTGTCGGCCAGGCCCGCGACGTAGCTCGCTTCGGGGAAGGTGATCGGTTCGATCCGCGCGGGGTCGTCGTAATAGCGGATCTCGACCTGATCGAGCCCGCCCAGGCGCCCTTCGACCGTATAGAAATCGCGGAACAGGTCGAAGCCGGTGAGATAGAACGCGTCAGACCCTTCGATCAGCGTGGTCCATTCGCCCGGGTTTTCGAGCGGCGCGGTCGCGAGGCGGAAGTTCTCGTGGGTGTCGTTGGTCAGGACGAACAGCACGCCGTCGCGCTCGTCGACATCGTATTCCACCCCCGCCTTGCGCGGCCTGACCAGCAGCGGCTTCGCCAGCGGATCGGCCGCCGGGATCAGGTAGACTTCGCTGGTCTCGTGATCGCCCGCAGAGACGATCACCCATTTCTCGTTCGCCGACAGGCTGCTCCCCACCCGGAAGCCCTCGTCGTCCTCGTGATAGAGTTCGACATCCGTGTCCACGGCCTGGCCTAGCCAGTGCAACCGGACGTTGTCGGTCCGCCATTGCTCGTTGGCGAGCGAGTAGAGCAGCCCGGTGTCGCCCGCCACCCAGACAAGCGAGGACAGCGTTCCGGGGATGGTATCGGGCAACAGTTCGCCGGTGCCGAGATCCTTGATCCGCGCGGTAAAGCGCTCCGACCCGTTATCGTCGACCGCATAGGCGAGCAGCTTGCCGTTCTGGCTGACCGAAAGCGCCCCGAGGCGGAAATAGTCGAGCCCTTCGGCCAGCACCGTCTCGTCGAGGATCAGTTCGTCGGCGTTTTCATCGTCCTTGGCGGCGACCGGCCGGCGCCACCACTTCTTGTATTCGGCGCCTTCCTCGAACTCGATCCAGTAGAGATAGTCGCCGTCCTTCTGCGGCACCGACTTGTCGGCCTCTTTGATCCGCGCGCGCATCTCGGTGAACAGATCGTCGATCAGCGGCCTGTGCCGTTCCATGCGCGCTTCGAACCACGCGTTCTCGGCCTTGAGGTGATCGAGCACCTCGGCGTCGGTCACCTCGGGATAGCCCGGATCGCGCAGCCAGGCGTAATCGTCGGTGACGGAAATCCCGTGGTGGGTGGAGGTGTGCGGCTTCTTGGGCGCGACAGGCGGCGCAACAGGTGTGGCATCGGACATGGCAGAGGCCTATGTTGGTGCGGAAAGGACTGCAAGCAATGCTGATGCTCACCCACGAAGCGCGCCTCCCCGCGCTGAGGCAGGAACTGGATCGCCGGGGGCTGGACGGCTTCGTGATCCCGATCTCGGACGAGCACATGTCCGAATATGTCGGCGCCTATGCCCAGCGGCTCGAATGGCTGACCGGCTTCGGGGGTTCGGCCGGCACCGCGGTGGTTCTCAAGGATCGCGCCGCGATCTTCGTCGACGGGCGTTACACGCTGCAGGTGCGCGACCAGGTCGACGGCAAGTATTGGGACTATCTCGGCGTGCCCGAAACCAGCCCGGCCAAATGGCTGGGCGAGCACGCGCCCGAAGGCGCAACCATCGGCTACGATGCCTGGCTCCATTCGAAAGGCTGGGCCGACGCGGTCGAGAAGGCGCTGGCCCCGCGGGGCGCGACCCTGACCGCGGTCGAGGGCAATCCGGTCGATTCGGTGTGGCAGGACCAGCCCGAGCCCTCGCTCGCGCCGGCGGAAGTCCATGCCGATCGTTTCTCGGGCAAGTCGAGCGCGGAAAAGCGCGCCGCGGTCGGCGAATGGCTGAAGGACAAGGGCTGCGATGCGGCGGTGATCGCGGCGCTCGATTCGGTCGCCTGGCTGCTCAACATCCGGGGGACCGACGTCGAGCGCACCCCGGTGACGCTGTCCTATGTGATCGCGCATGCCGACGGCACCGCCGAGCTGTTCATCGATCCGGCCAAGATGACACCCGAAGTCCTCGCCCATCTCGGCAATGCGGTGAAGGTGCGCGACGCCGCCGAATTCGTGCCCACGCTCGGCTCCCTCAACGGCCAGAAGGTCGCGGCGGATCCGGGCACCTGCGTTGCCGGAATCTTCGCCGCGCTCCACGCCGGCGGCGCCGTGATCGTCGAGGCACAGGATCCGTGCATCCTGCCCAAGGCGATCAAGAATGCGGTCGAACTCGACGGCCACCGCGCGGCGCAGGCGCGCGATGGGGCGGCAATCGCGAAGTTCCTCCATTGGCTGTCGATCGAAGGGCCCAAGGGCACCGTCACCGAGATTTCGGCGGCGGAGAAGCTCCACCAGTTCCGCCGCGATTCGGGCGACCTGCGCGATCTCAGCTTCGACACAATCTCGGGTGCCGGGCCCAACGGCGCAATCGTCCACTACCGGGTGAGCGAGGCGACCAACCGCGTGCTGGCGCCCAACAGTGTCTATCTGGTCGATTCGGGCGGGCAATATCCCGACGGGACCACCGACATCACCCGCACCGTGTGGATCGGTCCGGACGAGCCGCCGCAGGAGGTGAAAGACCGCTTCAGCCGCGTGCTGCGCGGCAATCTCGCGCTCGCGACGCAGACCTTCCCCAAGGGCACCACCGGCAGCCAGCTCGACACGATCGCGCGCCAGTTCCTGTGGCGCGCAGGGCTCGACTATGCGCATGGCACCGGCCACGGGGTGGGCAGCTATCTCTCGGTCCACGAGGGGCCACAGCGGATCGCCAAGGCGCGCGGGGCGCAGGCCGGGACCGAGCAGGAACTGCTTGCCGGCATGATCCTCTCGAACGAGCCCGGCTATTACAAGACCGGCGAATACGGCATCCGGATCGAGACCCTGGTGGTGGTCGAGGAGCGCCATATCCACGGTATGGAAGGCGAATGGCTCGGCTTCGAGACGCTCACCCTCGCCCCGGTAGACCGCCGGCTGATCGATTTGCAGATGGTCACCGATACCGAGCGGGCCTGGTGGGATTTCTACATGGCGCGGGTCTGGGAAGTGCTTTCGCCCCAGCTCGAGGGAGAGGCGCTCGCCTGGCTCGACGCGCAATGCGCGCCGCTATAGGCTGCCACGCAAGACACGAGAAAGGGGAGAGCGGGCCATGCTGGGCTATTGCACGATCGGTACCAACAACCTTGCGAAGGCGGGCGCCTTCTATGACGAGGTCGCGAAAATCCTCGGCCACGGGCGGGTTATGGAGAACGACCGGGTAATCATGTGGGGCAGCCCCGGCAAAGGGGCGATGCTCGGCCTGATCAAGCCGCTGAACGAGCAGCCGGCGACGGCCGGCAACGGCTCGATGTTCGGCTTCCACGCGGAGAGCGAGGAACAGGTCGACAAGGTCTACGATTACGCCTTGGCGCACGGCGGCAGCGACGAAGGCCCACCGGGGCCACGCGGCGAGAATTTCTACGGCGCCTATTTCCGCGATCCGGAAGGCAACAAACTGGTCTGTTTCCTGATGAAATGACGGAGGGCGCGATGACTGGCCTGAGCCTCGAACAGCATCCGATCCACCTCGGACGCGGCGGCACCGCGGTGTCCCAGCCCGAGTTCCCGCGCGACGAGCGGGCGATGCAATGGTACATGGATTACGGCGCGCGCCATGCCGACGACGGCACCGAAGGACGGCTGGTCTCGCTGTTCCGCTTCACCGAGGACTGGGCGGGCTGGGAGATGCATCCGGCCGGCGCGGAAGTGGTGGTCTGCCTCGAAGGCGCGATGGAGCTGATACAGGAACTGGAAGACGGCAGCCACAAGCGCACCAGGCTCGCGGCGGGCGAATATGCGATCAATCCGCCCGGAGTATGGCACACGGCGGATATTGCCGGCGAGGCGGCCGGGCTGTTCGTGACCGCCGGAGTGGGCACGCAGGGGCGCCCGCGCTAGGCCAACCCGGCTTGCGGGTTGCGCGCAAATGAACGCCGGTTCGATCGAGCGACAATTTGCGACAATTCTCCGCCATAACGGCATAATCGCGCGACAGGATGCCGTTAGAACCGGGTTCGAGAGCTGCGGGATCATTCCCCTCCCCCTCCTTCCCGATCCCGCAGCTCCCACTTGTCGGGTTTCTCGACTATGGAGTTTTCGACGATGCGCAAATTCGCCCCCCTTGTCTTTGCCACCCTCTCCGCGGCGGCGCTCGGCGCAGCCGCTTACGCCGCACCCACGCCCGCCGCGAGCGGCGCGCCTCGCCACGGCGGCCCGCGCCATATGGGTCCGGTCACCCGCGCCGAAGCGCAAAGCCGCGCCGATGCCCTGTTCGCGCGGCTCGACGCCAACGGCGACGGTGTGATCGATGCCAGGGACCGCCAGGCCCGTCAGGCCGAGCGCTTCGCCAGGCTCGACACCGATCACAACGGCTCGCTCAGCCCGCAGGAGTTTGCCGCGGCAGCGCCGGGCCCGCGCGGCCCGGTCGGAGCGTTTGCCGGCAAGCCCGGCGATCGGCCCGCTGCTCCGGACGGTCCGCCCCCGGCAGGTTTCGAAGGCCGGCATATGGGCAAGCGCGGCCCGATGGGCCTTGCCGGCCGCCACGGCGGTTTCGGCGGCCCCGGCAAGCTGGTCCGCGAGGCGGACGTCAATCACGACGGCACGATCTCCAAGGCCGAGTTCGAAGCCTTCAGCCTCGCCCGCTTCGACGCAGCCGACACGAATCACGACGGCACGGTGAGCGCGGACGAACGCAAGGCCGCGATGAAGGCGGCCCGCGGTGAACTGCGCGGCCAGTGGCGCGCCCGGCATGACGCCGCGAGCGACGTCGACCAGCAGAACCAGTAAGAACAGCGAGGGGCGCCGTTATGAGCAATGATCCGGCGGCGCCCACCCGTATCCTGCTGGTCGACGACGAGCCGAGCCTGCGCGAGCCTTTGGCCGATTACCTGACCCGTCAGGGCTTCGCGGTATCGCCTGCCGCCAGCGCCGCGGAAGCGCGCAGCCTGCTGCTCAAGTTCACCCCGGACCTCGTGCTGCTCGACATCATGATGCCGGGCGAAGACGGCCTGTCGCTCTGCCGCCACCTGTCCGAGGCCAAGGATCTCCCGGTGATCCTGCTGACCGCCAAGGGCGAGGCGACCGACCGGATCGTCGGGCTCGAGATCGGCGCCGACGATTACGTGGTGAAGCCGTTCGAGCCGCGCGAGCTGGTCGCCCGGATCAAGAGCGTTCTGCGTCGCGCCGCGAGGGGCACCGTGGCTCCCCAGGAAGACGCGCATTACGAATTCGAAGGCTGGCGGCTCGATCCGGTCAAGCGCCGCCTGACCGATCCCGAAGGCGCGGTGATCGCGATCTCTTCCGCCGAGTTCCGCCTGCTGATCGCCTTCCTGGATCATCCGCGCCAGGTCATGGATCGCGACCGGCTGCTCGACATGGTCCAAGGCCGCGAGGCGCATCTGTTCGATCGCGCGGTCGACAACCAGGTCAGCCGCCTGCGGCGCAAGATCGAAAGCGCGATGCGCGAGCCGCGCCTGATCCAGACGGTGCGCGGTGGCGGCTACGTGCTCGCGGCCGACGTGCGCCGCGTCAGCGATTCCGGCGAGCGCGCGTGACCTTCCGCCTATGGCCGAAAAGCCTGCTGGGGCAGATGCTGCTGGCCGTCGCAGTCGCGCTGCTGGTGGCACAGACGATCTCGGCGGTGCTGCTGGTGCTCGCGCAAGAGCAGCGCCGCGAGATGGGCGCCGCCAACGGACTGGTGTTCCAGCTCGTCGCCGAGCCACGCCTCGACTATCGCGATCGCGAGGGCCGCGGATCGAAGGACCGACCCCGGCAGCACTGGCAGCGCTACCGGATCGAGCGGACCGCCGTTTATCCGCTGATGCCCGGCGAGAAAGAAGACGCGAAGCGCAAGGAACTGGTGCGTTCGATCCTCGCCGATCAGGGGATCGAGCCGGTCAAGCTGGTGGTGACCCACCGCAAGATCGCCAATGATTCCTATGTGATGACCCAGCGCGAGCCCAAGGACCGGACCGGTGCCTGGGCTCCGCGCAATGAGGTGATCGTCGCCGGAATGCTGCGCAAGGGCGAAAGCCAGTGGACGGTTGCCCGGGTGCCCTTGGGCGGTCCGGACCCGCAGACGCTGGGCGGGATCATCGGCCAGACGCTGCTGCTCTACGTCGTGCTGGTCGGGGGGCTCGCGCTGCTGCTGCGGCGAATTACCCGCCCGCTGCGGGCCCTGACCATGCGAATGGAGCGCTTCACCCGCACCCGCGAAACCGGCACCCAGCTCGAGCCGAGCGGCCCCGAGGACACCCGCCGGCTGATTACCGCGCACAACGAGATGCAGGCGCGCATCGCCGCGTTGCTCGACGAGAAGGACGTCATGCTCGGCGCGATCGGACACGATCTCAAGACCCCGCTCGCGGCGCTGAGGGTACGGATCGAATCGGTCGAGGACGACCGCGAGCGCGAAAAGATGGCCGCGACGATCGAGGACATCACCCGCACGCTCGACGACATCCTCTCGCTCGCGCGGGTCGGCCGCCCGTCGGACACGCCGGAAAGCACCGAGCTTTCCGCGCTCACCGCGACGGTGGTCGAGGAATTCGAGGACATGGGGGACGACGTGCTGCTGGGCGAGACCAGCCGTATCGTGCTCAAGGTGCGCGCGACCTGGCTGCGCCGCGCGTTGCGCAACCTCGTCGCCAACGCGCTCCGCTATGCCGGGGGCAGGGCGCGGGTGTCGCTGCACAGCCTGAACGGCGCGGCTGCGTTCCGGGTCGAGGACGACGGGCCCGGCATTCCCGACGACGAGATCGACGCGATGCTCCAGCCGTTCCGCCGCGGCGAAGGCTCGCGCAACCGCGAGACCGGCGGGGCGGGTCTCGGGCTGACCCTGGCACGCGCGATCGCCGAGCAGCATGGCGGCAGCCTGGTGATCGCAAACCGCCTGCGCCCCGACGGCAGCATCGCCGGCCTGGTCGCCGAACTGCGCATTCCGCTCGACTGAGGGCGTTTGCTTCGCGCCGCGGCGCTGTTAGGGACGGTTTCTTCGGCAACCAACTTCCCGGAGCGTTTTTCCTTGCGCGCAGCCCCCCTCGCCTTCGCCACGTCTCTCCTGCTCGCCGGGTGTACGAGCATGCCAACCGGCACTGCCTCCGCGCCCGCGCCGAAATTCATCGGCGAACCGCTCGCCGCCGACGTGGTCAGCGACCTGCCGCGCATCGCGCGCCCGCTGCACTACACGATCGACATCGCCCCCGACGCGGCGAAGCTGACTTTCACCGGCACATCGTCGGTCGACCTGGAGGTCTATCGGCCGACGGACACGCTGACGCTTCAGGCGCTCGAGCTCGACATCGCCTCGGCGCGGCTGCTCGGCGCGAACGGGGCCGGTCCGGGCCGCGCCCTGTCGGTCAGGCTCGATCCCGAGAAGCAGACGGTCGTGCTCGGCACCGGCGCACCGATCGCCCCCGGAACCTATCGGATCACGTTCGCCTATAGCGGCAAGATCAACACCCAGGCGAACGGCCTCTTCGCGCTGGATTATCCCGACAAGCGCAGCGGCAAGACCGTGCGCGGCCTGTTCACCCAGTTCGAGGCACCCGACGCGCGCCGCTTCGCGCCGCTGTTCGATGAGCCGAGCTACAAGGCGACCTTCGACCTGTCCGCCACTGTCCCGGCGGACCAACTCGCGGTCGGCAACATGCCGATCGCATCGGAACAGTCCCTGCCGGGCGGGCTCAAGAAGGTGACCTTCCGTACCACGCCCAAGATGTCGTCCTATCTGCTGTTCTTCGGTTCCGGCGGCTTCGAGCGGCTGTCGAAGCAGGGGCCCGGCGGGGTCGAGCTCGGCATTGTCAGCCCGATCGGCAGCGGCGAGCAGGCCCGCTATGCACTCGATGCGCTGCCGCAGATCATCCAGTACTACACCGACTATTTCGGCGTGCCCTATCCGCTGCCCAAGCTCGACAACATCGCCGCGCCCGGCGAATCGCAGTTCTTCGGCGCGATGGAGAACTGGGGCGCGATCCTGACCTTCGAGAAGGACCTGCTGCTCGATCCGAAGATCACCAGCCCGCGCGCGCAGAACTACCTCTACACGGCGCAGGCGCACGAGGTCGCGCACCAGTGGTTCGGCGACATCGTGACGATGAAGTGGTGGAACGATCTCTGGCTCAACGAAGGCTTCGCGAGCTGGATGGAGACCAAGGCCACCGACCATTTCAATCCCGACTGGTATGCGCTGCTGTCGCGGGTCGACGGGCGCGAGGCGGCGATGGGGCTCGATTCCTATGCCGCCACCCATCCGGTCGTGCTGCCGATCCACACCGCCGCCGAAGCCAACGACGCCTTCGACAGCATCTCTTATTCCAAGGGAGAGGCGGTGATCGCGATGCTCGAAGCCTATGCCGGCGAGGACGTATGGCGCGACGGGATTCGCAGCTACATCAAGGCGCACCGCTATTCGAACACCAGCAGCGACGATCTGTGGTCGGCGGTCGAGCAGGCCGGTGCTTCGGGCATCACCGGGATCGCGCACGATTTCACGCTCCAGCCGGGCGTGCCGCTGGTCCGCGCCGAAACGCGCTGCGACAACGGCCGCACCGCACTGAGCCTGACCCAGAGCGAATTCAGCCGCGACCGCATGGATGAGGCGGCCGCCAAGCCGCTGCGCTGGCACGTGCCGCTGACGATCGAGACGGCCGGCGCGCCGCCGCTGCGCCAGGTGCTCGACGGCAGCGCCGCGCTCACCCTGCCGGGTTGCGGCGCGGTGGTGGTGAACGGCGGCCAGCTCGGCTATTTCCGCACGCTCTATACTCCCGCGATGATCGGCCAGCTGGTGCAGGCGCTGCCCACGCTCGCGCCGATCGACCAGCTCGGGCTCGTGCGCGACAATTACGCGCTGGCGCAGGCCGGCTATCAGGATGCGAAGCCTGCGCTCGACCTTCTGGCAGCGGTGCCGGGGGATGCCAATCCGGTGGTCGCGACCGGCGCAGTCGATCGCTGGGACGATGTCTATGAGCTGGCCACACCCGCCGACCGGGCGCGCGTTGCGGGCCTTGCCCGCGAGCTGTGGCTGCCGCGGCTCAGCCTGCTCGGCTTCGATCCAAAGCCAGGCGAATCGCTCGTCGACACCAACCTGCGCGCGCACCTGCTGGCCACGCTCGGCAAGATGGGCGAGCCGGGCGTGCTCGACGAGGCACGGCGCCGGTTCGCCGGTCTGGCAGCCGATCCGCACTCGCTCGACGGGCCGCTCAAGACCACCTGGCTCGAAATCGTCGCCCGCAATGCCTCGACGGCGGAATGGGATGCCTTGGCCGCGATGGCCGCCAATGCCCCGACCGCGGTCGAGCGCCAGGCCTATTACGGGCTGCTCGGCAGGGCGGTCGACAAGGCCCTGGCACAGCGCACGCTCGATTTCGCGCTGACCGGCAAGGCCGGCACGACCAGTGCGCAGATGATCGGCGCGGTTTCGGAGGAAAACGCCGACCTCGCATTCGATTTCGCGCTGGCGCACCGGGCGACGGTGGAAAGCCTGCTCGATTCGAGCGGCGGGAAGACCGCCTTTATCGCCGGCCTCGGCAGCGCGTCGCGCGATCCGGCGATGGTCCGCAAGCTCGAAGCCTTGCTCGAAGCCGCCCCGGAAGCGGAGAAGCGTCCGATCCGCGCCAAGATCGCCAGCCTGCGCCAGAAGCTCGCCAGCAACCCACGCATGGCCCGGCAAGCCGCCGCGTGGCTGGACCGGCGCTGACAGGAGGCGGTCAGGCGCTCGACTTCACCGCGAAACTTACTAAAGCCGGGCCAATGGCCACCCGGCAACCCTTTGTCCTGTTCGACGATGCGCGCGAAGAGGGCGCGAGCGACGCGCAACTGTTCGAGAATCCGCGTGAAATCTTCATCGCCCGGCGCCCGGAGGAGGTCGCGAGCGTGCTCGCGGCCGCCGATGCCGCCCGTCAAGCGAGCGGCGGCACGCTGGCGGGATACCTCGCCTACGAAGCGGGGCTGGCGCTCGAACCGAAGCTGATGCCGCTCGCCGCAGAGCGCAGCGGTGCGGCCGGGCCGCTGGTATGGCTGGCCTTGTTCGACGCGGCGCAGACGATCCCGGCGGCCGAAGTGCCGGCCTGGCTGGAAGCGAGCAAGGACGATGGCCCGTCGCCGTCGATCGGGCCGATGCATCCCGAACTCTCGACCGGCGCCTATACCGAGGCCTTCGATACGCTGCAGGAGGCGATCCGCGCGGGCGACATCTACCAGGCCAATCTGACCATGCGCCTCACCGGGAGCACCCGCGGCGATCCGCTGGCGCTCTATGCGGCGATCCGTCCGGCGGCGAAGGCCGGCTATGGCGGCGCGATCTTCGACGGATCGCACTGGCTGCTGAGCTTCAGCCCCGAGTTGTTCTTTTCGCTGAAGGGCGATGCCGCCAAGACCAAGCCGATGAAGGGCACGCGTCCTCGTGGCCGCGATGCGGCGGAAGACGCGCGGCTCGCCGAGGAACTCGGCGCCTCGGTCAAGGACCGCGCCGAAAACCTGATGATCGTCGATCTTCTGCGCAACGATCTCAGCCGGGTCGCGGTGGCCGGTACGGTCAAGGTGGAGCAGCCCTTCGCGATCGAGACCTATCCGACCGTGCACACGATGGTCTCGACCGTGCGTGCGCGATTGGAGCCCGGAAAGGGCGCGATGGACATGATCCACGCGCTGTTCCCCTGCGGCTCGATCACCGGCGCGCCCAAGATCCGCGCGATGGAATTGATCGATCGGGTCGAACGCGACGCGCGCGGGCCCTACTGCGGCGCGATCGGCTGGATCGACGGCAAGGGCGATGCGGCCTTCAACGTCGCCATCCGCACCTTGCGGGTTACCGAGGTGGAGAACCAGCGCGGGACGGCGGTGCTGGGCGTCGGCGGCGCCATCGTCGCCGATTCGACCGCCCTGTCGGAATGGCGCGAATGCCTGATCAAGGCCGGCTTCGTGCGCCAGGCCGCCGCGGGCTTCGACCTGATCGAGACGATGGGCTTCGATCCCGAGAAGGGCATTCCGCTGCTCGATCTCCATCTCGAGCGAATGAAGGCGAGCGCGGCGGAACTGGGCTTTGCCTTCGACCGCCATGCCGCGCGCAACCAGATCCAGGCGCTGTGTTTCGAACTCGACCACCCGGCGAAGTTGCGCCTGCTGCTGTCGCGCGGCGGAGCGACCACGCTCGAAACTTCGGCCTTGCCCGCAGCTACTGCGGGTCCGGTCGCCTGCGCGCTGGTGCCGCTGCCGGTGGTATCGGGCGACTGGCGCCTGCGGCATAAATCGACCGACCGGGCCTTTTACGAAATGGCGCTGGAACTGGCGAAGGAGAAGGGCGCGGGCGAAGCGCTGCTGCTTCGCGACGACGGGCTGATCACCGAAGGCAGTTTCACCAGCCTGTTCGTCGAGCGCGACGGTCTGCTGCTGACCCCGCCGCTGAGACTCGGGCTGCTGCCCGGCGTGCTGCGTGCCTCGCTGATAGCCGAGGGCAAGGCCAGGGAGGCCGAATTGCGCGTCGCCGACCTTGCCGAGGGCTTCCTGCTCGGCAATTCGCTCCGCGGGCTGATGCCGGCAAGGCTGCTCCGGGCATGACCCAGCATATCTCTCGAGCGCTCCAGCGGATCGCACCATCGCGGACGACCGCGATGACCGACCGGGCGACCGAATTGCGCGAGCAGGGCCGCGACATCATTTCGCTTTCGGTCGGCGAGCCCGATTTCGCGACTCCCGCCAATGTGATCGAGGCGGCGAAGAATGCCCTCGATGCCGGCGCAACCAAGTACACGCCCGTGACCGGTACGCTGCGGCTGAAGCAGGCTGCCGCGCTGCATTTCGAGCGCGACCTCGGCATCAAGACCGATCCCCAGAGCGTGATCGTCAGCGCCGGCGGCAAGCAGGCGATCTTCCATGCGCTGCTCGCCACCGTCAGCGAGGGCGACGAGGTGATCGTCCCGGCGCCGTGGTGGGTCAGCTATCCCGAGATCATTCGCTTCGCCGGAGGTAGCGTGGTTCCGCTGATCACCCGTGCGAAGGACAATTTCCGGTTCACGCCGGGCGATTTCGAGGCGCTGATCACGCCCCGGACCCAGTGGCTGATGCTCAACAGCCCGGGCAACCCGACCGGTGCCTATTATCCGGCCGAGTTGCTGCGCGGGATCGGCGAAGTACTGCGCCGCCATCCGCGCATCCTGGTATTGTCCGACGATATCTACGCGCCGCTGAACTACACCGGCCAGCCGCACGCCACGCTGGCGAACCTCTGCCCCGATCTGGCCGACCGCATCTGCACCGTCTCGGGCGTCTCCAAAAGCCACGCGATGACCGGCTTCCGCATCGGCGTCGCGACCGGGCCGGCGTGGCTGATCGGCGCGATGGGCCGGCTGCAATCGCACAGCTCGGGCAATCCGGCGGCGGTGAGCCAGGCGGCCGCGGTCGAGGCTTTCGAAGGTCCCCAGGAGTTTCTCGACCGGTGGCGCGAACGCTTCCGCGCCCGGCGCGACATGGTGGTCGGCGCGATCAACGGGGTCCCCGGCCTGTCGACGCCGGTGCCCGACGGCGCCTTCTACTGCTTCATCGACGCTACGCCGCACATGGAGCGCTTCGGCGACGACGAAGGCCTCGCGATGCATTTGCTCGACCACGGGGTCGCGGTGGTCGCCGCCTCGGCCTTTGGCGGCAAGGACGGCTTCCGCATCAGCTTCGCTGCCGACGACACCGTGCTGGAAGAAGCGATGCGGCGGATCGCGGCGGCGCTGGCATGATCCCGATCCTGTACGAGGACGGCGAGGCGCTGGTGATCGACAAGCCCGGCGGCCTGCCGATCGAGCGCCCGCGCGCGGGCGGCCCGTCGCTCGAGGACCGGGCCGAGGAGCTCAAGCTCGGCTTCCAGCGCCCGCCGGTGCCGGTTCACCGGCTGGACACGGACACTTCGGGCTGCCTGCTGCTTGCGCGCAACCCCAAGGCCCTGAAACGCTTCGCGCGCGCGTTCGAGGAACGGCTGGTCGGCAAGACCTATCTCGGCCTCGTTGCCGGCGAGGTGGCGGCGGAAGAGGGTACGATCGAACTGGCGCTGAGCAAGATCAGCAGCGCGGCCGAGGGCTGGCGGATGATCCCGGCGAGGAAGGGCAAGCCTTCGATCACCCATTGGCAGCGGATCGCGGTGCAGGGCGGGGTCAGTCTGGTCCGGTTCCTGCCGGTGACCGGCCGCACCCACCAGATCCGGGTGCACGCGGTCGCCGGGCTCGGCTTCGCACTGGCGGGCGATCCGGTCTACGGCAGGCGAGATCCTCGCACCCAGCGCACGATGCTTCACGCCTCGCAGCTGACCGTCCAGCGCGAGGGCAAGCCGCCGATCGAAGCCTTCGCCCCGTTTCCCGCCGATTTCGCCGCCTTCGGCTTCGCCGATCCCGATGCCTGACGACGATCTCGTCGCCCGCGCCCTCGCGCTGGCCGAGGAAAGCTTCATCGCCTCCTCGGGACCCGGTGGCCAGAACGTCAACAAGGTCGCGACCGCGGTGCAATTGCGGCTCGACGTCTTTGCGCTCCGGCTTACCCCGCCGGTGTTCCATCGCCTGAAGGCGCTCGCCGGCAGCCGGATGAGCGCCAGAGGCGAGATCGTCCTTACGGCGCGCAACCATCGCACCCAGGAAGCGAATCGGGTCGATGCGCGCCAGCGGCTGACCGAGCTGCTCGAACAGGCGCAGCGCGAACCGAAGAAGCGCGCGAAGACCCGGCTCAACCGCGTGGGCAAGGAAGCGCGGCTGCAATCCAAGAAGAAACACGGCGCGACCAAGGCCAGTCGCGGCAAGATCGAGTGGTAGGACGCTTGACTTTTCGCCCCCTCTGACGCATTGGCCGCGCCCTGTGAGGGCGGCGTGTTGCGCCGCTTTGTTGTTTAAGGCCGCCACGGCCGATTCGAAAGATTAGGAAAACGCCATGGCGAAGCCCGCAACCGTCAAGATCAAGCTGGTCTCCACCGCCGACACCGGCTTCTTCTACGTGACCAAGAAGAACCCGCGCAACATCACCGAGAAGATGAGCTTCAAGAAGTACGATCCCGTCGCGCGCAAGCACGTCGAGTTCAAGGAAGCCAAGATCAAGTGAGCTTGATCGGGTCCCGGTTAATGCCGGGATCGTTTCCGGTTAACGGCGAGTTCAACGCTTCGCTATAGAGAGCGAGGCATGATGAAAATAACCCCGAAATCGATTTTTCGCCCGGTGCTGGCCGGCGCTCTGTCCGTTGCCCTGCCGGTCGGACTGCTCGCGCCCGCGGCGCCGGCCGCAGCGGCCAACGACCCGCGCTTCGACCAGGCGGTCGCAGCGCTGCGTGCGATCTCGACCCTGCGCGCGAACTTCACCCAGACCGACCAGAACGGCCAGCGGGTAACCGGCGTGCTCAGCCTGAAGCGGCCCGGCAAGATCCGTTTCGAATACGAAAAGGGCGCCAATCTGCTGATCGTCGGCAACGGCAGCTCGCTGACGCTGATCGATTACGAGGTGAAGCAGGTTTCGCGCTGGCCGATCAAGAATTCGCCGCTCGGCGCGTTGCTCGATCCCAATCGCGATGTCGGCAAATACGGAAGGCTTATCCCGACGACCAATCCCGATGTGATCAGCATCGAGGTGCGCGATCCGAAGAAGCCCGAATTCGGAGTGATCACCCTGATCATGGTCAAGAGCGGTGCGGCCCCCGGCGGTTACGAGCTGGCCAGCTGGGTGGCGCTCGATGCGCAGAATCAGCGCACCACCGTGCGCCTCTCGGGCCAGCAATACGGAGTCGCGATTCCCGACTCGACGTTCAGGTATCGCGACCCCCGCACAACGGCTCGTCCCTGACCCCGAACGCCTCGGCAGCAGTTTGCCCGGCAGGTGCGACAAGCTGCTGCCCGCCGTTCATTGAGCAGAAATCCGGGGGGCGGTAGAACAGTCTCGCAAGACGGAGCGAGGTGGGTTTCCCCCCTGTTGCCCTTTCCTCCGCTGAACAACCCGTCTTGTACAGCGTGACGAACGCTCAAACGGAACCCCTGTCCCATTGCCCCCGGGACAGGGGTTTTTTGATTCTGCTCCCCTTCCCTTGCTGGCGCGGGACAACCCCCCTATCTCCCCCCTCCATGGTCAAGATCGCCTCGTGGAACATCAATTCGGTGCGGCTGCGCATGCCGATCGTCGAACGCTTTCTCACCGAGGAAGCGCCCGACGTGCTGTGCCTGCAGGAGATCAAGACGATCGAGGAAGCCTTCCCGCACAAGGCCTTCGATGCGCTGGGCTACACCCACCGCGCGGTCCATGGGATGAAGGGCTATCACGGGGTTGCGACGGTCAGCCGCATCCCGCTGAAGGAGTTCTCGCGCCACGATTGGCAGGACAACGGCGAGGCGCGCCACGTGGGCGTCGAGCTGCTCGGGCCGGGCAAGGGGATGATTCTCGAGAACGTCTACGTCCCGGCGGGCGGAGACGAGCCCGACCGCACGATCAACGTCAAGTTCGGCCAGAAGCTCGACTTTCTCGAACGGATGACCCGCTGGGCCGAGAAGGTCGATCGCCCGACGCTGATCGTCGGCGACTTCAACATCGCGCCGCTCGAATCGGACGTGTGGAACCACAAGCAGCTGCTCAAGGTCGTCAGCCACACGCCGATCGAGGTCGAAACGCTGCAGCGCTTCAAGGATGCGCACGGCTGGGTCGACATCGGACGCGAGCACATCGTGGCGCCCGAGCGCTATTACACCTGGTGGAGCTACCGCAACAAGGACCGCCATGTCGCCGACCGCGGCAGGCGGCTGGACCACATGTGGGCGTCGCCCGAACTGGCGAAACAGGCCGTGGGCCACAGCGTACTCGAGGCCGCGCGCGACTGGACCCAGCCGAGCGACCATGTGCCGCTGGTGACGGAGTTTTCGCTCTGACCGGCAATTCGTCCTCGCCCCCCTCGCCGAGCAGGCGCGCGGCGCAGGGCGTTGACGCGCTGCGCCACGGCTGGCCGCTGGCGATTGCGGGCGCGCCGCTGCTGCTTCCGGCCGAGACCGGCGTGGCGCCCGGTGCGACCTCGCGCCTGATGCTGATCTCGGCCGCCCGTGCGGCAACCCTGAAGCTTGCCAACCAGCGCGAAGCGGCCGAACCGCATGCGCCGGTGCTGATCCGCGCCGCCGAGCCGTTCGACCTCGGCTCTGCGCGGATAATTGCCGATCCCTCGCTCGACCTGTCGGCACCGCTCAAGGGCCCCTTCGCAGCCGAGCCGCTGGCGTGGCGGGAAGCTGCCGGAGCCGCGCTCGAACTGGCCCGGATCGCCGGCATCCTCCCGGCGTTCCTGGTCGACCCGGCGCACGCAGACGAAGCCGTTGCGCTGGAACCCGGCGATGTCGCTGCGCTGGAGGACAACGCTCGGCTGGCGGTCTCGACCCGCGCGCGCCTGCCGGTTTCGGTTAATGAGGACGCGGAGATCGTCGCCTTCCGCAGCGCCGACGATCTGCGCGAGCATGTCGCGCTGGTGCTCGGCGATCCGGGCGACCGACCGCCCCTGGTGCGACTCCATTCCGAATGCCTGACCGGCGATGTGCTGGGCAGCCTCAAGTGCGACTGCGGCCCGCAGCTCGACGCCGCGCTCGCCGCGCTGAGCGCCGAAGCGCAGGCGGGCGGCTGGGGGATACTGCTCTATCTCAGGCAGGAAGGGCGCGGGATCGGGCTGATCAACAAATTGCGCGCCTATCGCCTGCAGGACCAGGGCTTCGACACGCTCGAGGCGAACCGCCGGCTGGGCTTCCCCGAGGAGGCGCGCGACTTCGCCATCGCCGCCCGGATGCTCACCCTGCTCGGCGCGAACACGATCCGCCTGATGACCAACAATCCGGAAAAGGTCGCGGCGCTCGAGGGCGCCGGAATCGCGGTGACGGAGCGGGTACCGCACCAGCTCCCGGCCAATCCGCACAACCACCGCTACCTCGCGACCAAACGCGACGCGGCAGGGCACTTCCTCGCATGAACGACTATGTCATCCGGGCCGAGCGCGCGGACGACACGGTCGCCATCGCGGCGCTGGTAGCGCTGGCCTTCAAGGGCGCGCGCCACAGCGACGGCAGCGAGCCGCAGATTGTCGAACGATTGCGCCGGGCCGGTGCGCTGACCGTATCGCTGGTCGCCGAAGAGGGCTGGGACATCCTCGGCCATGTCGCCTTCTCACCGGTGACGATCGCCGACGGCACCGAAGGCTGGTTCGGGCTCGGCCCGGTCGCGGTCACTCCGGGGCGGCAGCGCGAGGGGATTGGCGCGGCGCTGGTCGAGGCAGGCTTGCAGCGCCTGCACGACAACGGCGCTTCGGGCTGCGTCGTGCTGGGCGATCCCGGCTATTACCAGCGCTTCGGCTTCACGCATGACGCAAGGCTCGCCTACCCGGGCCCGCCGGCGGACTATTTCCAGTGCCTGAAGTTCGACGGACCGGCGCCTTCGGGTACCGTCCGCTATCACCCGTCATTCGGCGGATAGACCGAGCTCAGCGCTTTTCGAAGGGCTTGATGCCAGGGCCGAGCTGGTTCTCGCCGATCGCGAGCTTGTCTCCGGTCCAGTCGGCGACGAACACCGTGGAACCGGCCTTGGGCGCCAGCCGGGCGTCGTTGCCCACGATCCTCAGCCCGTCCGACGTGTGCCGGCGCTCCTCCGCACCGACCGCGATCAGCGCCGAGTGGTTTTCCTTGTCGGTGCCCTGGACGAACCAGTTGTTGCTGATCTGGCCGGTCGAGCCCGCGGGCAGGTCGATCATGTAGTTGGTGCCGTGGCCGCCGGTATCGTCGAAGCTCGACGAAGCGACATCGACCCGCGTCGCGCGCGCCTTGAGGTAGTGCCCGCCGCGGCCCTGCTCGAACCGGCTGCGGGTCACGCGCAACTGGCCGTAGTCGCCGACGTAGATCGAATGGGCGCAGCCGCCGCCGCCTTCGCAGGTTCCGAGCCGGGTGAAAGTGGACTTGTCGATCACGATCCGCCCATTGGGATCCTCGGCGGTGAGGATGCCCTGCTGGCTGTCGCGGAACCAGCTCTGCGCGACGGTAAGATTGCCGTGCTCCAGGCGGATGCCGGCCCCGTTGAAATCGGGCACCTGCATGTTCTGGAACACGAGGCCGGAGACGCTGGCCGACTTGCCGCGCAGCACCAGCGCCGCCTTGCCTTCGCAGGTCACCCCGTCGAACACCGCCTTGCCCGGCTGGGCGGCGAGATAGGTCACGTCGCCGGCGGTCTGCACCGCGCAGTCGGAATGGAGCCCTGCGGAGATCGCGATCGAGCCCTTGCCCCCGCCGATCGCGTCGACCGCCTGCTGCAGGCTGGCGTAGCTGCGCCCGCTTTCAACCACCGTGTAGGGCGCGTCCCCGCCGGCGGCCGCGAGCGGCGTGTCCGAAGTGACGATCGCGGCGGCGGTACAGGCAAGCCACGGAGCGGCGAGCAGGATGCGGGTGCGCGTGTTCATGCGCGCGGGAATAGCAGGACAGGGTTAAGGAGCGGCTAACCTCGTCAGCCCCGCGCGAACGTCAGTCCTCGCCCCACCGCCAGCGCCACCCGCCCCGCGCGTGCCGTTGGGCAATGACGACCAGCCAGCAAGTCGCGAGCACGAGCACTGTCATCGCAATGATCAGCACAGCGACACCGGCAAGCGGCGCCAGCGTAGTGGCGAACACGATCGCCAGATACATGCCGAGGACGGCCCAGCCCCGCCATGCGATCGGCAGTCCGGCGCCGTAGCCGTAGCGCTTGGGCACAGACCAGTCGCCCTCTTCGAACAGCCCGTGGAACATCATTCCTTCTCCGCTCGGTTTTTCTGGGGCGGACGCCCGCGTTTCGGCGCTTCGCTCACCGCCACCTTTACCCCGCGCCTGGCCAGCGCCTCGCGCAGCAGCATCTCTACCTCGGCGTTCACCGAGCGGAGATCCTGCGCGGCCAGGCGCTCGATCGCCGCATGGAGCGCCGGATCGAGCCGCAGGGGAAAGGCTTTCTTGGCGGGCATCGGGTCGCGTTACTGATAGAGCGTGCCCGTGTTGACGACCGGCTGGGTGTCGCGCTCCCCGCACAGCACCACCATCAAGTTCGAGACCATCGCCGCCCGGCGCTCGTCGTCGAGTTCCACCACGTTCTTCTCGCTGAGCTGGTTGAGCGCCATTTCGACCATCGTCACCGCCCCTTCCACCAGCTTCTTGCGCGCGGCGATCACCGCCTCGGCCTGCTGGCGCCGCAGCATCGCGCCGGCGATCTCGGGCGCATAGGCCAGGTGGGTGATCCCGCATTCGTCGACCGTGATGCCGGCGACGGCGAGCCGCTGGTTGATCTCGGTCCGCAGTTCGGCATTCACCTCGTCGTGGCTGCCGCGCAGGGTGGTCTCCTGGTGCTCGATGTCGTCATAGGGATAGCGCGATCCGATCGCGCGCACCGCGGCTTCGATCTGGACGTTGACGAAGGCTTTGTAGTCATCGACGTCGAACACCGCCTGCGCAGTATCGACCACCCGCCATACCACCTGCGCCGCCATCTCGATCGGATTGCCGCGCAGATCGTTGACCTTGATCCGCTCCGAAATGAGGTTGTTCGCGCGCAGCGAGATCTTGGTGCGGCCCATCCAAGGCCAGATCCAGCGCAGCCCGGTGCTGCGGTCGGTTCCGCGGTAGGCGCCGAACAAGGTGATCGCGGCACCCTGGTTGGGCTGGAGATTGAACAGGCCCCCCAGCATCACCAGGCTGGCGAGCAACAGCAGCACCGCCGCCGCGATCCAAGGCAGCGGCATCCGCCCGCCCTCCGCGGCGCCGATCGCACCGAGGACGCCGGCACCCGCCAGCACGAGCAACACCAACGCCGCCAGCAGCGCGACATAGCCGCTGAAATTGACCGCCGCCCGTTCGCGGCTCACGGTCATGGCATGCGTGACATCCGACATCGCGAATCTCCCCTTTGATATAATGATGATATCATATTTATTGCCGAAGATGCGGTCAAACGGAATCGAAGTGCGGGGAAATCGGCCCAAGGCGGGTTCCCATCGGCGAAGCCCGCGGTTAGGTTCCGCCGCAATCGGGGAATGCTCCTCCCGCAATCCGAACCTGAAGAGGAAGCCCATGAAGAAGCTCGCCTATATTGCCCTCGCCACCTTCGGCGCGCTGGCCCTGTCCGGCTGCGGCAGTTCCGACAGCGCCTCGAGCGATGCGACCGCCGACGATGTGGAAGTGCCCGCGGACGAAGCCATGGCCGCCGCCGGCACCGCGACGCCGGTCGCCGATCCGAGCGCGACCGAGGATGCGACCCAGTCCGCCGCCGAGGATGCCGGCAACGCCGCCGCGGCCGCCGCCGCCGACGTCGAAGCGGCCGCCGCCGAATCCGAAGCGCCCGCGCAGTAAGCGCGATGCGCCACGGCGCCCTGCTGGCATTGCCGCTCGTGCTGGCGCTGGCGGCCTGCGGCAAGAAAGACACCGATCCAGGGCCGGGCGGAGTGACCGTGGCCGAGGCCAAGGCGCTCGACGAAGCCGCAGCGATGATCGATGCGCGCAAGCCCCCGTCCGGCGCGCTGGATGAGGATCCGGCAAGCGCCGCCCCGTCCTCGGCCGCCGGCGATTAGGCCTTCGATGGGCGATCCGCGCGACTGGATCGGGCGCGAAGAGCGCGTGCGCGACGCGCTGGGCGTTCCGCTGGCGCACCGTTGGCTCGCCACGCTCGACCTGCCGCAACGCGATGAGGGCGCGATGCCACAGGGTATCCACTGGTGCCTGGGCGTGCCGGAGGTTCCAGGCGCGCGCATCGGACCCGACGGCCATCCCTTGCGCGACGGAGCGCCCGACGCGTTCCTGCCGCCAATCGCGGCCCCGCGGCGGATGTGGGCGGGAAGCGCACTGAGCTTCCTTCGCCCGCTTGCGATCGGGGCCGAAGTAGCGCGAACCAGCCGGATCGAGGCGATCGAGGAAAAGATCGGCGGCAGCGGCAGGCTGACCTTCGTGACCCTGCACCACGAAACCGCAGCCGACGGGCAGCCGGCGGTTATCGAACGGCAGACGCTGGTCTATCGCGACGCCCCCCCGCCGGGCACTCCGCCCGCGCCACCCCCGCCGGGCGACGCGCGGTTCGACGGCGCCGCGTGGGACCTGGTGGAACGCCTCGTGCCCGATTTGCCGCTATTGTTCCGCTATTCGGCGCTCACCTTCAACACCCACCGGATCCATTACGATACCGACTACGTCCGCGGGGTCGAGAATTATCGCGGCCCGGTGGTCCATGGCCCGCTGATGGCGACCCTGCTGCTGCAACTCGCGGCCAGGGCCTTCGGCGACAATGCGCTGCAGCGCTTCTCTTTCCGCGGGCTGAGTCCCGCGGTGGCGGACGAGGAACTGGTCTTCGGGCTGCGCGGCCCCGCCGACGCCATCGAACTGGGGGTGTTCGCCGCCGACGGGCGCGCAATCATGCGAGCGGACGCGGGCTGTTAGGACCGCCGGGCGCGGGCCGCCGGGGCTAGCCTTCGAAGGGCGGCAGCGGCTTGAGCACCCCGAAAGTTTCCTTCTCGGGCTTGCGGCCGAGCGGCTCAAACGTGGGCATCGCGGGTTCCTGCCGGTCTTCGGGCAGCCGGTCGAGGAAGTTGCGCAGCAGCGTCAGCCGGCCGCGTTTCTGGTCGTTGAAATCGACCAGGGTCCAAGGCGCATGGGCGGTGTGGCTCGCTTCGAGCATCGCTTCGCGCGCCGCGCTGTAGGCATCGTATTTGTGCCGCGCGGCGAGATCCATCGGTGAGAGCTTCCAGCGCTTGAGCGGGTCTTCGAACCGTTCGGCGAGCCGTTCTTCCTGTTCCTTCTGGTCGCAGGTCAGCCAGTATTTGAACAGCAGGATCCCGTCGTCGACGAGCTGCTGCTCGAACACCGGCACCTGCTTGAGAAAGGTCTGCACCTGCCGCTCGGTGGCAAAGCCCATCACCTTCTCGACCCCGGCACGATTGTACCAGCTGCGGTCGAACAGCGCGATTTCGCCCGCGCTGGGAAGATGGCAGACATAGCGCTGGAAATACCATTCGCCCGTCTCGCGCTCGGTCGGCTTGCCGAGCGCTACGGTGCGGCACTGGCGTGGATTGAGCGGGTCGGACAGCGCCTTGATCGCCCCGCCCTTGCCGGCCGCGTCGCGGCCTTCGAAGATCACCACCACCCGGGCGCCGGTGTCCGCGACCCAGCGGGCCATCGCGACCAGCTCGATCTCCATCGGCTTGAGCAGATCCTTGTAGTCGTCGCCGTCGAGATGTCCCATCGCGCGAGACTGCCCCGAAACGCCCGCCCTGTCAGCCCGTTATCGCGCCTGCGCGCGCAGCATCAGGCCCACAGCCACCACAGCGCGACCCCGCCGAGCAGGATGCGGTAGATCGCGAAAGGCGCGAAGCCGTGGCGGCTGATGTAGGCGACAAAGGCCTTGATCACGACCAGCGCGACCACGAAGGACACCACCGAGCCGACCGCGAATTCGGGCAGGCCCACCGGACCGCCACCCGCCGCCAGCTCGTGCCGGTGATCCCACAATTGCTTCGCGGTGGCACCGAACATCGTCGGCACCGCGAGGAAGAAGCTGAATTCGGCGGCGGTCTTGCGGTTCACCCCCATTGCGAGCGCGCCCATGATCGTCGCGCCCGAGCGCGAGACCCCCGGGATCATCGCGATGCACTGCATGAAACCGATCGCCAGCGCCTTGCCGAAAGGCATGTGCCCGACGTGCTCGTACGAACCCTGTCTGGCGATCCGCTCGATCGCGAGGATCGCGATCCCGCCCACGACCAGCGCCCAGGCAACCACGATCGGGGTCTCGAGCAGCGTGTCGATATGGCTCTTCAGCAGCACCCCCAATACCGCCGCGGGCAGGAATCCGATCAGCACGTTGGCGATGAAGCGCCGCGATTCCCTATCGCCGTTCAGCGCGCCAGCCAGTACCTCCATGAAGGTGCGCCAGTAGAGCACCACCACCGCCAGGATCGCCGGCAGCTGGATCACGATGTTGAACACTTCCCACTGCGCGGGCTTGTAGCCGAACAGCTCGGTCGCAAGGATCAGGTGACCGGTGGAGGAGACCGGGATGAACTCGGTCAGGCCTTCGACGATGCCCAGCAGCAGGGCGGTGATGATGGGGTCCATCACCGCGTGATGGCAGGCGGGCGGAGCACGTCAAGCACGCCCCGCCCGCACCATCGCATTATCACCAGATGTGGACGCGCTGCTCCGGCGGCAGATACAGCTTGTCGCCCGGCTGCACGTTGAACGCCTTGTACCACGCATCCGAATTGCGGACCTGGCCGTTGACGCGATACTCGGCCGGCGAGTGCGGATCGGTGAGCATCTGCTGGCGCAGGCGCTCCGGCCGGATCGTCTCACGCCACACCTGTGCCCAGGCGAGGAAGAAGCGCTGATCGCCGGTCAGCCCGTCGATCACCTTGTCCTCCTTGCCGCCGAGCGCGATCTTGTAGGCGCGGTAGGCCAGGCTGAGGCCCGAGAGGTCGCCGATGTTCTCGCCCAGGGTCAGACGTCCCTGGATGCAGGTCTTGCCGTCGTCGAGCGGGCAGAACTTGTTGTACTGCGCGACCAGCGCGTCGGCCTTGGCATCGAAGGCCTTGCGGTCGGCATCGGTCCACCAGTCGCGGAAGGTGCCGGTCGAATCGTATTTCGAGCCCTGGTCGTCGAAACCATGGCCCATCTCGTGGCCGATCACGCCGCCGATCGCGCCGTAGTTGATCGCCATGTCCGCGTTGGGGCCGAAGAACGGCTGCTGCAGGATCGCGCCGGGGAACACGATCTCGTTGAACGAGGGGTTGTAATAGGCGTTTACCGTCTGCGGCAGCATGAACCATTCCATCCGGTCCACCGGCCCGCCGAGGCGCGAGAGATCCTTGTGCCACTGCCACTTCGCGGCCGCGACCTCGTTGGCGAGCGGATCGGTCGCGCTGATGTCCAGCCCCTGGTAGACCTCGAACTTGTCGGGATAGCCGATCTTCGGGAAGAAGCTCTTGAGCTTGGCTTCGGCCTGGCCCTTGGTCTCGGCGCTCATCCAGGTGTTTTCCTGAATGCTCTGGCCCAGCGCGGTTTCGAGATTGCCGACCAGCTGCTGCATCGCCGCCTTGCTCGACGCGGGGAAGTAGCGCTCGGCATAGGCCTTGCCGACCACTTCGCCGATCTCGCCCTGAACCGTGTCGATCGCGCGCTTCCAGCGCGGGCGCTGTTCCTGCGCGCCGTTCAGGACCTTGCCGTAGAAGGCGAAATTCGCATCGTCGATCTCGCTCGGCAGCACGTCGGCATGGCCCGACAGGAACCGCACCGCCATGAACGCCTTGAGCGTCGGCAGCGGGGTTTCGGTCAGCAGCTTCATCATCGCCGGCAGGCCGCCGCCCATCTTGGCGACTTCGCTGGCCTCAAGCCCGCTCTTGGCGATGTCGTCGGCGCTCGGCGGAACCTGCGGCGCCAGGAAATACTCGACCTTGCCCAGGCCCTGCGCATCGAGCAGCGCCTGCAGCGGGAACTGCGGGGCGACGGCTTCGAGATCGCCGCGGGTCAGCTTGTGATAGACCAGGTCGGGGCTGCGCAGGGCGGTGCGCGGCCATTCGACCTCTGCAACCTTGTGCTCGAAATCGTAGACCGAGGCGGCGGCAGCCGCGGGATCTGCATAACCGGCCTTGCCGAGCATGAAGGCGAGGAAGTCCTTGTACTTGGCCTGGATCTCGCGATTCTTGTCGCTGTCCACCAGATACATGTCGCGATCGGGCAGGCCCATGCCGTCGAAGCCCATCGACGGAATGTAGGCATTGGGATCCTTGTCATCCACGGTCACGCCGGCGCCCATGATCGCGGGAATGCCCGGCTCGGCGAACACCGCGACCAGCGCGTTCAGATCCGGCGCACCGTAGATCTTGGCGAGATAGGGCTGGGCGGGCGCAAGGCCCTTGGCGTCGATCGCCTTGGTGTCGAGATACGAATTATACGCATCGACGATCCGCTGCTCGCCCGAGCCGGCCGCGTGCTTGGTCTTCACCAGATCGTCGATCAGCGCCTGGACGTCGCTCTTCGACTTCTCGTCGAGATAGTTGAACGAGCCGTAGCGGGTATATTCGGGCGGGATCGGGTTGGCGGCGACCCACTTGCCATTGGCATAGGCGAAGAAGTCGTCGCCGGGCTTCACGGTCGGATCGATCGACGCCGGATCGAAGCCCCAGGTGCCGAAATCCATCTTCGGGGCGCCGCTGGGCGCCGGGGCGGACTGGGCCGCATCCTCGGCGAAGGCGGGAACGGAAATAGCGAGCACGGCCGCCGAAGCCCCGGCGAAAAGGATGGATCGGATCATGCGGAAAAGGACCTTCGTTTGGAACGGGCGTGCAGGGGGGCCCGCGAGAGGAAAACCGATCACGCTCTAGCGCGATGCCCTAGGTTTGCATTGTCGTTTGTCGGTTGCAATTGATACTTTGTCGAAAAGCCGCGCATCCCGCGAAAGTGTCACTTCGATGCCGCGAAAGCCTTGTCGTCGAACTGCAGCGAGGCGAGCCGGGCGTAGAGCCCGCCCATCTTCGTCAGTTCGGCATGGGTGCCCTGCTCGACGATCTTGCCGCCGTCCATCACCACGATCCGGTCGGCCGCGCGCACCGTCGCGAGACGGTGGGCGATGACCAGCGTGGTCCGCTCGGCCATCAACCGGTCGAGCGCGTCCTGCACCAGCCGCTCGCTCTCGGCATCGAGCGCGCTGGTCGCCTCGTCGAGCAGCAGGATCGGCGCGTCGCGCAGCAGCGCGCGCGCGATCGCGACCCGCTGGCGCTGCCCGCCCGACAGCCGCGCGCCGCCTTCGCCGAGGAAGGTATCGAGCCCTTCGGGCAGCTTCTTCAGGAACTCGGCCGCATTGGCATGCTCGGCCGCCTCCCAAATCTGCTCGTCGCTCGCCTGCCAATTGCCGTAGCGCAGATTGTCGCGCGCATTGGCCGCGAACAGCGTCCCGTCCTGCGGCACGAAGGCCATCCGGCGGCGGATCTCGGCCGGGTCGGCGCTGGTCAGCGGGACGCCGTCGAGCCGGATGGTGCCGGCCTGCGGATCGTAGAACCGCTCGGCAAGCTGAAACAGGGTCGACTTGCCGGCACCCGACGGGCCGACGATCGCGACCGTCTCGCCCGGTTCGACCAGCAGCGAGAAATCCTCCACCGCGGCGACGTCGAGCCGGGTCGGATAGCGAAAGGTGACGTTCTGGAATGCGAGGCTTCCGCGCGGCGGAACCGGCAGCTCGGTCGGGCGCGCGGGCGCCGCGATGCTGGGCTTTTCGTTGAGCAACTCATGCAGCCGGCTGGCGGCCCCGGCGCCGCGCAACAGGTCCGCGTAGACTTCGGACAGCGCCGCGAAAGCCCCCGAAACCATCACCCCGACCACCACGATCGCCGCGATCGTACCGCCCGAGATCTTGCCCGAGGCGACGCTGAGCGCGCCGTCCCACATCAGCGCGGTGATCGCCCCGAACACCAGTGTGATGAACAGCGCGGTGACCCCGGCACGTAGGAGGATGCGGCGCTTGGCGGTAGCGAAGGTCGCTTCCACGGCTTCGCCGAAGCGGGCGCTCTCGCGCTGCTCCTGGTTGAAACCCTGCACGATCTTCATCGCGCCGAGCACTTCGGCGACCCTTGCGCCGACTTCGGCTACCCGGTCCTGGCTGCTGCGGGCGATGTTCCGGATCCGGCGGCCCGAGGTGCGCATCACGATCGCGATGATGAACGCGCCGCCGACCAGCCAGGCCGATTGCACCGGCGCCAGCACGAACAGCAGCACGATCCCGCCGAGGCCGGTGATAAGGTTGCGCAGCGCGACCGAGACGGTGGTGCCGACTACCTGCTCGATGATCGCGGTATCGCTGGTCATGCGCGAGGAGATTTCCTTCGGCGAGTTTTCCTCGAAGAAGCCCGGTGAAAGCCGCAGGAGATTGTTCTGCACCCGCAGCCTCAAATCGGCCACGACCCGCTCGCCCAGCCAGCTGACGAAATAGAACCGCATCGCGCTGGCAAGGCCGAGCACCACCACGATCATCATCAGATAGAGGAACGAGTGGTTGATCACCGTGACGTCGGTCCTGGCGCCGAACGCCTTGTCGATGATCTGCTTGAAGCGATAGGGGATCGCAAGCGTCGCCGCCGAGCTGACCAGCAGCGCGATCAGCGCGAAGATCACCTGGCGCGGATATTTGAGCGCCTCGGCCCAGATCATCTTGAGCGGGCCGAGGGTCTTGGCGGGCTTGCCGTCGGGCGGCGGAGCTAGAGGAGCGCGAGCCATCGCGCGCGCCTCTAGCCCAAAGAACCCGGCGATTGAAGCGCGAAACCGCGCGATTGCGCCTATCGCACGCCCGAATGCGCTTTGCTGCATTGCACAATGCCACTGAAAGCGCCACATTGGCCGTGGGGACTCGCGGCACAGGAACCGGAAACTTGCTCTACAACGCCTATGAAGTTCAGCGCGCGATGCTTTCGGGCGCGAGTTCCATCGCCTCGGTCTGGGCCGAATATCTGAACAATCCCGCCAACCCCTGGGGCTACCTCGGCTTTTCGCCCATCATGGCCTCGGCGCTGGAGGTCTTCGCCCATGCCTACGCTCCGCGCGGCAAGCCGGGGTGGGACATCACCGAGGCGCTGGTCGACGGGGTCGAATATCCGGTCGTCGAGGCGACCGTGCTGTTCAAGCCGTTCTGCGAACTGAAGCATTTCCGCCGCGAAGGCCTGCCCGAAGATGCACCGCGGCTGCTGATCGTTGCGCCCATGAGCGGCCATTACGCAACGCTGCTGCGCGGCACGGTGGCGCGGATGGTCGAGAACCAGGACGTCTACGTCACCGACTGGGCCGACGCGAAGATGGTCCCGCTCGACAAGGGCCGGTTCGATCTCGACGACTATATCGATTACGTAATCGAGTTCCTCGAGCACCTCGGCCCCAACACCCATGTGGTGGCGGTGTGCCAGCCCTCGGTCCCGGCCTATGCCGCGACCGCAATCATGGGCGCGGAGGACAATCCCTGCCGCCCGGCGAGCCTGACGATGATGGGCGGCCCGATCGACACGCGCGAGGCACCGACCAGCGTCAACGATGTCGCGACCGAGCGCCCGCTGAGCTGGTTCCGCAACAATGTGATCGCCACCGTTCCGCTCGCCTATCCGGGCGCCGGGCGGCAGGTCTATCCGGGTTTCCTGCAGCTTTCCGGGTTCATCGCGATGAACCTCGGCAGCCATCTGATGAGCCACTATCAGTACTTCCAGCAGATGATCGAAGGCGACGACGACGGCGCGGCCGCGCACAAGGCGTTCTACGACGAATACCTCTCGGTCTGCGACCTGACCGCCGAATTCTACATCCAGACGGTGGAGCATGTGTTCAAGGAGCACTCACTCCCGAACGGCACCTTCGAACACCGCGGCAAGGTGATCGATCTCAAGGGGATCAAGGACACGGCGTTGCTGGCGATCGAGGGCGAGCGGGACGACATCTCGGGCATCGGCCAGACCAAGGCCGCGCTTAAGCTCGCAACCGGACTGCCGGAAGTGAAGAAGCAATACCACCTTGCCAAGGACGCCGGGCACTACGGGATCTTCAACGGCAGCAAGTGGCGCAACCGGATCGCCCCGGTGGTCGAGGCGTGGATGCGCGCCAACCCGGGCGTCGGGACCGCCAAGCTGAAGGTGGTGGCGTAAACCCACCCCCTACCCCCTCCCGCAAGCGGGAGGGGAATGAGACTTACGCAGCCGAAGGCGGAGTTAGTCGCAACGGGGTGGGCCGAAGCGCCTAGAAAACCTCGAACAGTGCCGCCGCGCCCTGGCCGCCGCCGATGCACATCGTCACCACGACGTATTTCGCCCCGCGGCGCTTGCCTTCGATCAGCGCATGGCCGGTGCAGCGGGAGCCGGTCATCCCGTAAGGGTGGCCGATCGCGATCGAGCCGCCGTTGACGTTGAGCAGATCGTTCGGAATGCCGAGCTTGTCGCGGCAATAGAGCACCTGCACCGCGAAGGCCTCGTTCAGCTCCCACAGGCCGATGTCGTCCATCCTGATCCCGGTGCGCTCGAGCAGCTTCGGAATCGCGAAGACCGGGCCAATACCCATCTCGTCCGGCTCGGTGCCGGCCACCGCCATCGCGACGTAGCGGCCCAGCGGCTGGAGCCCGCGCTGCTCGGCGCGCTTCGCCTCCATCAGGATGCAGGCCGAGGAGCCGTCCGAGAGCTGGCTGGCGTTCCCCGCGGTCACCACCCCGCCCGGCACCACCGGGTTGAGCGCAGCGAGCGCCTCGAGCGTCGTCTCGGGGCGGTTGCCCTCGTCCTTGCTGACGGTCACTTCGTGCCGGCTGGTCTCGCCGGTTTCCTTGTTCAGCACCGACATCTGGGTGGTGACCGGGACGATTTCGTCGTCGAACTTGCCCGCCGCCTGCGCCGCGGCGACCCGCTGCTGCGATTGCAGCGCGTATTCGTCCTGGCGCTCGCGCCCGATCCCGTAGCGGCTCGCAACCACTTCGGCGGTCTGCAGCATCGGCATATAGGTCGCGGCGTGCATCGCGATCAGTTCGCGGTCGAACTCTATCCTGAAATCCTTGGTCTGGACGAGGCTGATCGATTCCTGGCCGCCCGCGGCGACCACGTCCATCCCGTCGACGATGACCTGCTTGGCCGCGGTCGCGATACCCATCAGGCCCGAGCCGCATTGGCGATCGACCGTCATCCCCGGCACCGTCACCGGCAGGCCCGAACGCAGCGCAACGAGCCGCGCGATATTGGGGTTCTGCGTGCCCTGCGGCAAGGCGCAGCCCCACACCAGATCCTCGACCTCGGCTCCGTCAACGCCGGCGCGTTCGAGCGCGGGCTTCAGCGAATAGGCGCCGAGCGTGGCCCCCGGGGTCGCATTGAACCCGCCCTTGTAGGCCCGGCCGATACCGGTGCGGGCGGTCGAAACGATCACTGCATCGCGCATTGTGCGCTCCTCTCGAATGCCGCTCAGAAGAACAGCAGGTTGATCCATTCGGCGACGTAGCCGGGCTTGGCCTCGCCCTCGATCTCCAGCGTGATCTCCACCGTCTGCTCCCACTGGCCGGGGCGCTTCTCGGCCATGCCGATCAGCTTGAAATGGCCGCGCACCCGCTTGCCCGAACGCACCGGCTGAAGGAAGCGCACGCGGTTGCCCCCGTAGTTGAGCGCCATCTTGATCCCTTCGGGGCGCTGGATGTCGCTCTTGTCGATCAGTACCGGGATCAGTGACAGGGTGAGGAAGCCATGCGCGATCGTGCCGCCAAACGGGGTCATCGCCGCCATCGCCGGGTTCACGTGGATGAACTGGTGATCGCCGGTCGCGTCGGCGAACTTGTCGATCATCGCCTGGTCGACCAGCAGCCATTCGGATGTGCCGATGGTCTCGCCGACTTTCGCCTGCATTTCCTGCGGGGTCATGCGCCTCTCCATTTATCGCAATCTGGCGCGATAAATGGCCGATTCAAGAACCTAGCGCAACGCGCCTGCCTTTGCCGTTACGGCATTGCCATGTTGGGGTTCGGCGCCGGGCCGGATACGCCGGCGGGCCTTGGCCCTGGCCGGCGAATCGATCCGGTTGAGATAGGTCCACAGCCCGCACTGAAGCCCGATCAGCATCAGCACGAAGGGCTGGAACGCGATCCCGACGAACAGCGCGCCGACGAGATAGATCAGTTGCGCCTGCTGCAGCGCGTCCGCCAGCGGGCCCTTCCAGGCATCCTCGGGCCGCGACACGCCCGCTCGCTTGTCGGTCTTGGCCCGCTTGATGTAGCGGCGGCGCAGTTTCTCCATCTGCCACAGGCCGGTCACGTGCAGCAGCAGCCACAGCGCGAAGCCCGCATAGCCCTGTTCGCCGAGCATCTCGAAATAGGCCGAGTGATAGGCGCGGGCCTTGTCGGTCACGTTCTGGATCTGGGTTTCGGTGATACCGCCGCCCATGTCGACGGTGACCGGCTTGTTGTAGGTGAAGCTGTTCTGGAGATAGGCGTTGAACCCGCCGCCGAACGGATGATCCTTCACATAGTGCAGGGTCCATTGCCACACCGCGACCCGGGTCGACGCGGATTCGTCGGAATCGTGCGTCTCGATCGTACCCATGCGGGCGGTGAAGCTCGACGGCAGGAACGGGATCGCCGCGAACAGCGCGAACGCCCCGAGCGCGATATAGAGCCCGCGGCGCTTGACCGTGCGCAGCAGCAGCACACCGAGCAGGCCGATGCAGATCAGCCCGGTGCGCGCCTCGGTCCCTACCGGGATAAGCAGGCAAGCGAAGATCAGCGCTGCGGCGAACAGCCGCACGCGCCAGTCGGGCGGAAACACCGTGCCGAAGCGCGCCAGCCACACGATCAGCGGTATGATCGCAATCGCGATGCAGGAGATGGTCGAGCTTTCGTACAGTCCCGTGTTGTCGTTGACGAAGAAGTACAGCACGCCATATCCGCCGCCGCCCGCCGCGGTCTTGATCCCGCCCGAGATGATGATCGCCGCGGCCGACAGCGTCATCGCCAGCGCCGCTGCCTCGATCCTCAACCGCGTGCGCAGAGTCAGCGGCAGAAAGATCGCGAACACCAGCGCCTTCCACACCCAGTCCCATTTCTCGAGCGCTTCCTGCGGGAAATCGGCCTTGAGCGTGGTCATCGCGCAATAGGCTAGCAGCACCAGCATCAGCCCCTGACGAAAGGTGAAGCGGCTGCCCTGTTTGCTGTCGGCGAGCGCCCAGCCGGCGAAGGCCGCGATGAAGGCGATCAGCGAGACCGGCAGGATTCTCATCAGCGTCCAGCCGATCTTCTGCGGCGCAACGATATCGATGTAGAGATAGGCGAGCACCCAGATGAACGGCCGCCGCAGCCCGAGCACGAGCAATCCCATCACGAACAGGAACAGGAAGGCGTCAAGCATCCCCAAATCCTTGTTCGGCGCTTGCCTCCGCATCCGCGGGCGCCCGATTGCGCAGCCACGGCTTGCCTATTCCTTTCCGCCCGGCCGTTGGACCGGCATCGTCGCTGTCGAGATCGGCGCGCGACAGCAGCCGCAAGGCGGCAAGCGCCAGCAGGCCATGAGTCAGGCCGATCGCGAAATAGTCGATCATCCCGCCGCCCTAGCGCCGCGGGGTTGACGCGCCGTTAAGCTAACCCTGCCTAGAGACTCGCCGCGATGACCCGGATCCTGCACGTCCTCGATCACTCCCTGCCGCTTCACAGCGGCTACACCTTCCGCACGCGCGCGATCCTCAAGGCGCAGCAGGCCGAAGGCTACGAGGTGCGCGGGATCACCGGGCAGCGCCATCTCGAGCCCGGCCCCGATCCCGAAACGGTCGACGGGATCGTGTTCCACCGCACCCCCGGAACCGCCCGGGGCCCGGCGGGGCTGCGCGAATGGCGCGAGATCGCGGCGCTTGCCGCAGCGATCGAAAAGGTCGCCGCCGAGTGGCGCCCCGACGTGATCCACGCCCACTCGCCCGCGCTGTGCGGCCTCGCCGCCAAGCGCAGCGCGCACAAGCTGCGCATTCCCTTCGTCTACGAGATCCGCGCCTTCTGGGAGGACGCGGCGGTCGGCAACGGCAGCACCCGCGAGGGATCGCTGCGCTACCGGCTGACCCGCAACCTCGAGAACCGGGTGGTCGCGGGCGCCGACGCCGTGGTCGCGATCTGCCAGGGGCTGAAGCGCGACCTAGTGGCGCGCGGGTTCCCTGCGGACAAGATCGCCCTTTCCCCCAACGGGGTCGACCTCGGCCTGTTCGGCGACCCGCCACCGCGCGACGAGGCGCTGGCGAACGAACTCCGGATCGGATCAGGACCGGTAATCGGCTTCATCGGCAGCTTCTACGATTACGAGGGGCTCGACGATCTGGTCGCGGCAATGCCCGCGCTGATCGACAGGCAACCGCAAGCGAAGCTGCTGCTGGTCGGCGGCGGCCCGGTCGAGACGGCACTCAAGGCCCAGGCCGAAGCCTCGCCTGTTCGCGACGCGATCGTTTTCGCCGGGCGCGTTCCGCACGCCGAGGTCGAGCGCTATTATTCGCTGTGCGATGTGATGGCCTATCCGCGGAAGGCGAGCCGGCTGACCGAACTGGTAACCCCGCTCAAGCCGCTGGAGGCGATGGCGCAGGGCCGGCTGGTCGCCGCGTCGGACGTCGGCGGCCACCGCGAGCTCGTCGCCGACGGCAAGACCGGCATGCTGTTCCCGGCCGACGATCCGGCCGGCTGCGCCGCCGCGCTCGCGGGGCTTCTGGCCGAACGCGAGACGTGGGAGGCGCTGCGCGACGCTGGGCGCAAGCATGTCCGCGAGAACCACGACTGGGCCCGCAACGTGCAGCGTTATAAAGTTGTTTACCAAACCCTTTTAGGTTTCGAGCCGGTGGACCGGGTAGCCGCAGCTGCCTGAATTCAGGGCATACAGGGGTTCTATAGAGTGCCGAGCAAGCAGGCGAAAGCTCCGATCAGCGCGCATCCGCTGTTTCCGGCGGTGGTGGCGCTATGGTTTGCCGCGCTATTCGGGCTCGGCAGCGCGGTGCTGCCCGATTCGCTGTTCGAGCATGCGATCGCGCTGACCCATCTCGCAGCGCTGATCCCCGTGGCCGCGCCTCCGCTGGGGGCCACGTTCCACCTGTTCCTGTCTCCGGCCTTCGCGCTGCTCGGCGCGGCGTTGGGCTTCGTCCTCGCACGGCGGTTGGCAAGCACGCAGGCCTATGCCGCAAACTCGGCGCTGGCCGGCTCGCGGATCGTACCCCGCCGCGATTCGGCGGAACCCGGCGACGGCAAGCGGCGTCCGCTGTCGGTCAAAGAAGAGCTCGGCGATGCCCAGCTCGACCCGATCGTCGACGATCGCGACAACGCCCGATCACTCCCCATTCCCCGCCGCCGCCGATCGCTGGCGCTGAGCGAGGACGAGCACACGCGCGAGTTCTTCGCGCCTGAGCAGGCCGCCGGGCCGTCTCCCGAAATGACCCCGGGGCGGATCGATCCCGCACTTGAAGATGGCACCCCCGTCGTCGCGGGGAGCGAGGCCGGGGAAGTCGCATCGGCCGCCGAATTCGCAGCCGCGGACCGCGGGCTCGATGGCCTGCGCAACCCGCTCTTCTCGCGGCCGTTGGGCGACGAAGACGACGAGCCGGTCGAGTTCGAACCGCCGGCGTCCCCGCGCGCCTTTTCCGAGGCATTGCCGGCAGGTGAAGCGGAAGCCGACCCGCCCGCTCAGGTTCGGGCCGGCTCGCAGCAGCAGCCTGCCCGCTCCGCCGCGCTCCGCACGCCGATGCTCCCTACCGATCCGGAAGTCGATCTTGACGACCTCGGTATGGTCCAGCTCGCCGAAAGACTTGCGGCTTCGCTGCGTACTAGGCTGATCCGCCCCGTCGCGACGCCAGAGCTGATCGCCCGGCTCAAGGCCGACTTCGAAATCGAGATTGGCGCCCAATTCGCATCCGAGAATTCCGCCGTTGCTCCCGGCAGCGCCATCTTCGGCGGGGCGGGCTTCGGCTCCGCCGCGCCTGCGCCGGCGGCGCTGCCCGAGGCGCTCCGTCCGCTGCCGACCGAGTTCGACGAGGAAAACGAGGAAGACGAGGACGGCTTGACGCTGCCGTCGCTGGCATTGCCGCTCGGCCAACGTGCTCGCCCTCAAATGGAGGACCCCGCCGACGGCGAGGACGAACTCGACGACATCGGCGATGCGGAGGAAAACTACAGCTCGCTTCTCGCGATGCGGGGGCCGTTCCACGCCTCCGCCCCCGCGGGCGCCGCCATACCGGCCGAGGCCGACGCCCGCCCGTTCGACGCGCCGGCCGGCATATCCGAGCCGGCACGCGCCGATCCCGAGGAAACCGACCGCGCGTTGCGCTCCGCACTCGCGGCTCTGCAGCGGATGAGCGGCACCGCCTGACCGGCGCGTTGCAAATCTGTCGCACAGGTAGCGGCGTGCTTGGCCTTGCCGGCCCCTTGCCCTGCCCATCGTAGTTGCAAAATCGCTTCCGTGTCGCCAAGGGGGGCATTCGCGACATTTTTGCTGCCTTAAGCGGCAGGGTGAGTCGCGCTTCATTATGGAAGCGCTGCCTCGGCAGCGCCTCCATGGGGTTTTGACAGGACTGAAATTCGATGGGTTATCCGCCGCCACAAGGTTTTTACGATCCGGCAAACGAGCATGACGCATGCGGTGTGGGCTTCGTTGCCCATATCAAAGGCGTCAAATCGCACGCCATCGTGAAACAGGCGCTGGAAATCCTCGCCAACATCGATCACCGCGGCGCGGTCGGCGCCGATCCGCTGCTGGGCGACGGCGCCGGGCTGCTGATGCAGATCCCCGATCCGCTGCTGCGCAAATGGGCGGAAGGCGAAGGCAAGACCCTGCCCGCGCCCGGCGATTATGCCGTGGCGATGTGCTTCCTGCCCCAGCGTACCGAGGCGCGCGACTTCATCGTCGGCCAGTTCGAGAAGTTCATCGCCAAGGAAGGGCAAGTGCTGATCGGCTGGCGCGACGTGCCGACCGATCTGACCGGCCTTGGCAAGGCGGTGATCGAGAGCATGCCGATGATCCGGCAGTGCATCGTCGGTCGCGGCGCTGCGACGCCCGACCAGGACGCGTTCGAGCGCAAGCTGATCACGATCCGCAAGCAGACCCAGAACCCGCTGGAAGCGCTGGCCCAAAAGCATGGCATGCCCGAGATCGCCGATCTCTACATGCCGAGCTTCTCCAGCCGCACGGTGGTCTACAAGGGCCTGCTGCTGGCCAACCAGGTCGGCAGCTTCTACCGCGACCTGGCCGATCCGGACTGCGTCAGCGCGCTTGGCCTGGTGCACCAGCGCTTCAGCACCAACACCTTCCCGAGCTGGAAGCTCGCGCACCCGTATCGCCTGATCGCCCACAACGGCGAGATCAACACGGTGCGCGGGAATGTGAACTGGATGAACGCGCGCCGCCGCACGATGGAATCGGACCTGCTCGGCTCGGACCTCGACAAGCTGTGGCCGATCATCCCGCACGGCCAGTCGGACACGGCGTGCCTCGACAATGCGCTCGAGCTGCTGGTGGCGGGCGGCTACAGCCTCGCCCATGCGATGATGATGCTGATGCCGGAAGCCTGGGCGGGCAACCCGACCATGGAACCCGCCCGGCGCGCCTTCTACGAATACCACGCCGCGCTGATGGAGCCGTGGGACGGTCCGGCCGCGGTCGCCTTCACCGACGGGCGCCAGATCGGCGCGACGCTCGACCGCAACGGCCTGCGCCCGGCGCGCTGGCTGGTAACCAAGGACGATCTCGTCTGCATGGCGTCGGAAAGCGGCGTGCTGCCCTTCGCCGAGGAAGACATCGTACGCAAATGGCGGCTCCAGCCGGGCCGCATGCTGCTGATCGATTTCGAGCAGGGCCGGATCGTCGAGGACGAGGAACTCAAGGCGGAACTCGCCAACGCGCACCCCTACGACAAGTGGCTCGACCAGGCGCAATACAAGCTCGAGGATCTCGACGCGATCGATCACGAGCTGGGTGACCCCATGCCCGAATCGGGCACCTTGCTGCAGCGCCAGCAGGCGTTCGGCTACACCCAGGAGGACCTGAGCAAGTTCCTCGAGCCGATGGCGGTGAACGGCGACGATCCGATCGGATCGATGGGCACCGACACGCCAATCGCGGTGCTGTCAGATCGTTCGCGCCTGCTCTACGACTATTTCAAGCAGAACTTCGCCCAGGTCACCAACCCGCCGATCGACCCGATCCGCGAAGAGCTGGTTATGAGCCTGCTGTCGATGATCGGGCCGCGCCCGAACCTGCTCGGCCGCGAGGCGGGTACGCACAAGCGGCTCGAGGTCTCTCAGCCGATCCTGACCGACGAGGAGCTTGCCAAGATCCGCTCGGTCGAGGCGGGGCTCGACGGTGCGTTCCGCACCGCGACGGTCGACATCACTTGGGATGCCGCCACCGGCGCCGAAGGCATCGTGCAAGCGATCAAGGAAATGTGCTGGGCCGCAACCGAAGCGGTGCTGCAGGACAAGAACATCCTGATCCTGAGCGACCGCGCGCAGAGCGCCGAGCGGATCCCGATCCCGGCCGCGCTGGCGACGGCGGCGGTGCACCACCACCTCGTCCGCCAGGGCCTGCGCATGCAGACCGGCCTGGTGGTCGAGACCGGCGAAGCGCGCGAAGTCCACCACTTCTGCGTGCTTGCGGGCTACGGCGCCGAGGCGATCAACCCCTATCTCGCGTTCGAGACGATGGAGCAGATCCGCGCCGAGAAGCACCCGCAGATCGACGCGAAGCAAGTCCGCAAGAACTACGTCAAGGCGATCGGCAAGGGCATCCTCAAGGTGATGTCCAAGATGGGCATCTCGACCTACCAGTCCTATTGCGGGGCGCAGATCTTCGACGCGGTCGGGCTCAACAAGGCCTTCATCGATGCCTACTTCACCGGCACCGCGACCACCATCGAGGGCATCGGCGTCGATGAAGTGGCCGAGGAAGCGGTGCGCCGCCATGCCACCGCCTATGGCGACGATCCGATCTACCACAACATGCTCGACGTCGGCGGGATGTACCAGCTGCGCCTGCGCGGCGAGGAACATGCCTGGACCGCGCACAGCGTGTCGCAGCTCCAGCATGCGGTGCGGTCGAACAACCACACCAATTACCAGGAGTTCGCGAAGGCGATCAACGATCAGTCCGAGCGGCTGCTGACGATCCGCGGACTGCTCGAACTGAAGAAGTCCGACACACCGGTCGACCTCTCCGAGGTCGAACCGGCCAGGGAGATCGTCAAGCGCTTCGCGACCGGCGCAATGAGCTACGGCTCGATCAGCTGGGAAGCGCATACCACGCTCGCGCTCGCGATGAACCAGATCGGCGGCAAGTCGAACACCGGCGAAGGCGGCGAGGATGCACGCCGCTTCCAGCCGCTGCCCGACGGACGCTCGATGCGCTCGGCGATCAAGCAGGTCGCGTCGGGCCGGTTCGGCGTGACCACCGAATATCTCGTCAATTCGGACGACATCCAGATCAAGATGGCGCAGGGCGCGAAGCCCGGCGAAGGGGGCCAGCTGCCCGGTCACAAGGTCGACAAGACCATCGGCGCGACCCGCCATGCGACCCCGGGCGTCGGGCTGATCTCGCCCCCGCCGCATCACGACATCTACTCGATCGAGGATCTCGCGCAGCTGATCCACGATTTGAAGAACGTCCAGCCGAAATCGCGCATTTCGGTGAAGCTGGTGTCCGAAGTCGGAGTCGGCACGGTTGCCGCGGGCGTTTCGAAGGCGCGCGCCGATCATGTCACGATCTCGGGCTATGAAGGCGGGACCGGCGCCTCGCCGCTGACGAGCCTGACCCATGCCGGCAGCCCTTGGGAAATCGGCCTTGCCGAAACCCAGCAGACCCTGCTGCTCAACGACCTGCGCAGCCGCATCGCGGTGCAGGTCGACGGCGGGCTGCGTACCGGGCGCGACGTTGCGATCGGCGCGCTGCTCGGCGCGGACGAGTTCGGCTTCGCCACCGCGCCGCTGATCGCGGCTGGCTGCATCATGATGCGCAAGTGCCACCTCAACACCTGCCCGGTCGGCGTCGCGACCCAGGATCCGGTGCTGCGCGCGCGCTTCGTCGGCCAGCCCGAACACGTGATCAACTACTTCTTCTTCGTCGCCGAGGAACTGCGCGAGATCATGGCCGAGATGGGCTTCCGCACGGTCGAGGAAATGATCGGCCGGGTCGACCGGCTCGACATGAAGAAGGCGATCAACCACTGGAAGGCTCAGGGCGTCGACCTGTCGCGCCTGCTCTACCAGGTGCCGCTGGGCCAGGGCGCCGCGCTGTACCACACGCAGAACCAGGACCACGGGCTCGACAAGGCACTCGACAACGATCTGATCGCGGCCTGCGCCCCGGCGCTGGAAAACGGCTCGGCGGTGGTGATCGACCGCGAGATCCGCAACGTGAACCGCACCGCGGGCGCTATGCTCTCGGGCCGGATCGCCGAGAAGTACGGCCATGCCGGGCTCAAGCCCGAAACCATCCGGATCAACCTCAGTGGCGTCGCCGGTCAGAGCTTCGGCGCCTGGCTTGCACATGGCGTGACGCTCGACCTCGTGGGCGACGCCAACGACTATGTCGGCAAGGGCCTGTCGGGCGGCCGCGTGATCGTGCGCCAGCCCTCCACTGTCGACCGCGAGCCGACGGAGAACATCATCGTCGGCAACACCGTGCTTTACGGGGCGATCGCGGGCGAGGCGTACTTCAACGGCGTCGGCGGCGAGCGCTTCGCGGTCCGCAACTCGGGCGCGATCGCGGTGGTCGAAGGGACCGGCGATCACGGCTGCGAATACATGACCGGCGGCGTGGTGGTGGTGCTCGGCAAGACCGGGCGCAACTTCGCCGCGGGCATGTCGGGCGGCATCGCCTATGTCTACGACGAGGACGGCAGCTTTGCCGAACGCTGCAATATGGCGCAGGTCGATCTGCTGCCGATTGCGGATACGGACGAGGATGACGGCGCGGGCCGTCCGCAGCAGCGCCCGGTTTCGGTCGAGGACTACGGCATGGGCGACATGCTGCGCCACGATGCCGAGCGGCTGAAGATCCTGATCGAGCGCCACAAGCTCCACACCGGATCGGCACGCGCCGCGGCGCTGCTCGACGAGTGGGACGAGGCCCGCGGTAAGTTCGTCAAGGTGATGCCGCGCGATTACGCCAAGGCGCTCCGGCTGCTCGAAGCCGAGCGCGAAGAAGCCGCCTCCGTCGCGGCCGAGTAGGATCTAGAAGACAATGGGCAAGGAAACCGGCTTTCTCGAAGTCGACCGCAAGGATCGCACCTATGACGATCCCGCGGAACGCGTGAAGCACTACAAGGAATTCGTGATCCCGCACGCGGAGCCGGCGCTGCGCGAGCAGGCATCGCGCTGCATGAACTGCGGAATCCCGTACTGTCACAACGGCTGTCCGGTGAACAACATCATCCCGGACTGGAACCACCTGGTCTACGAAGGCGACTGGAAGAACGCGCTCGAAGTCCTCCACTCGACCAACAACTTCCCCGAGTTCACCGGCCGCGTGTGCCCCGCCCCGTGCGAGGCGAGCTGCACGCTGAACATCATCGACCAGCCGGTGACGATCAAGTCGATCGAATGCGCGATCGTCGATCGCGGGTGGAAGGAAGGCTGGATCGAGCCCCAGGTTCCGAGCCATCGCACCGGCAGGACCGTGGCCGTGATCGGCTCGGGCCCGGCGGGCATGGCCTGCGCCCAGCAGCTCGCCCGCGCCGGCCACTCGGTGACCCTGTTCGAGAAGTCCGACCGGATGGGCGGCTTGCTCCGCTACGGCATCCCCGACTTCAAGATGGAGAAGAGCCTGGTCAGCCGCCGGCTGGTGCAGATGCAGGCGGAAGGCGTGACCTTCAAGACCTCGACCGAGGTCGGTGTCGATATCTCGTTCAAGAGCCTGAAGGAGAATTTCGACGCGATCGTGCTCTCGGGCGGGGCCGAGGATCCGCGCATGCTCAACATCCCGGGCTTCGAGATGAACGGCGTGCGGCTGGCGATGGAATTCCTCACCCAGCAGAACAAGCGCGTCGCGGGCGATGACGAGATCCGCGCCGCGCCGCGCGGCTCGCTCACCGCGACCGGCAAGCACGTGATCGTAATCGGCGGCGGCGACACGGGGAGCGACTGCGTCGGCACCTCAAACCGCCAGGGCGCGGCCAGCGTGACCCAGATCGAGATCATGCCGCAGCCGCCCGAGAAGGAAAACAAGCTGCTGACCTGGCCCGACTGGCCGATGAAATTGCGCACCTCCTCGAGCCACGAGGAAGGGGTCGAGCGCGACTGGGCGGTGCTGACCAAGGAAGTGGTGGGCGAGAACGGCGTCGTCACCGGCCTCAAATGCGTCCGCGCCGACTGGACCGACGGCCAGCTCAAGGAAATCGACGACAGCGAATTCGTGCTAAAGGCCGATCTGATCCTGCTCGCGATGGGCTTCCTCGGCCCGAAGAAAGCCGGGCTGCTCGACCAGGCCGGCGTCAAGCTGACCGAGCGCGGCAATGTCGAGGCCAACACGCACGACTATCGCACCAGTGACGAGCAGGTCTGGGCCTGCGGCGACATGCGCCGCGGCCAGAGCCTGGTGGTGTGGGCGATCCGCGAGGGCCGCCAGTGCGCCCGCGCGGTCGACGAAGCGCTGATGGGCGTGAGCGAACTGCCACGGTAAAGGAACAGGGCCCGGGGGCGGGAGAGGACATATGGAAGTCAAACCCCTGCACCCGATCTTCGCCGCCGAACTCCTCGGCGCAGACCTCGCCCGCGCGCCGGGCACCGAACTCGTCGCGACGGTCGAGGACGCGATGGCGCGCTACGGCGTGCTTGCGATCCGCGATGCCGAGATCAGCGATGAGCAGCAGAAGCTCTTCAGCCGCGCCTTCGGCCCGCTCGAAGTGCCGAGCCGAGCGAAGGGTGCGCCTGATCGGCCCAAGGGCACGCGCCAGTTCGATCCGCTGATCTTCTACGCCGGCAACCTCGACCATAATGGCGAGATCATCCCCTACGGCTCGGAAGCAGGGAAACTCGCCCAGGGTGCCGAGCGGTTCCACACCGACAGCTCGTTCCATGTGATGCCGACCAAGTGGTCGCTGCTCCACGGGGTCGAAACCCCACCGCACGCAGCGGGCGGCGACACCTGGTTTGTAGACGCCCGCGCCGCCTACGACGACCTGCCCGATACGATGAAGACGCGGATCGAACATCTGATCGGTGTCCACGATTTCTGGGAAGGCCGCCGCCGCGCCGGGCTGAAGGGCGAGATCACGCCGCAGATGCGCCGGATCATCCCCTTTCCACCGGCCGAACACCCGCTCGTCCGCACCATGCCCTATGGCCGCAAGGCGCTGTTCGTCGGCGGGCACTGCACCGGCATCGTCGGAATGGCGGATGACGCGGCGCGCGACCTGATCGAGCAGCTCTATGCCCACGCGACGCAGGAGAAGTACATCTATCGCCACCAATGGCGGCGGTGGGACCTGGTCATCTGGGACAACCGCTGCACTATGCACGCGGCCACCCCGCTGCTGGTCGACAGCTATCGCCGCGACATGCGCCGGACCACGATCAACGAAAGCGGGCCGGAGACCTCGGCGCTCGACTGGATGATCGCGCAGGGGCTGGTCGAGGCCTAGCCGGCCGCAACCTCGCGCGCCGGGCGAAACATGTCCTGGACCACGTCGCCCGGTTCTCCGGGGGACTGTGGATCGCGAATGGTCGTGCGGCGCATGTCGCGGCGATAGAGGGTTTCGTCGAAATCACCGGCTCGGTGCAGGCATGCCAGATTGTCCCAGATCGTCATGTCGCCGGCCCGGTAGTCGGTCGAAAAGGTGTATTGCGGTTGGGTGACCCAGGCGGTGAGTTCGTCGAGCAGCTCGCGCCCTTCGTCGCGGTCCATCCCGACGATGTCCCGCGCGTGGGCGCCGATGTAGAGCATCTTGCGGCCCGAGCCGCGATGGACGTGCACCAGCGGATGGGTCGCATGCTGGAAGGCGTCGATCTCTTCCTCGGTGTAGGGATAGCCCGCCTTGCGGCGCGACCAGAAATAGCAGTGGCGTGCCTCAAGGCCCTCGATCCGGTCCTTCATGGGCGCGGGCAGATCGTCATAGGCGCTGCGCGCGTCGGCGAACCAGGTGGGCGCGCTGTGGGGCGGCGCTTCGTGGCACAACAGCAGGCTCTGTGCCGCGCGCACCTCCATGAACGAGCTGTCGATATGCCACAGCCGATTCCCGCGGTTGGTAATCCGGCGCTTCTCGTCATCGACGATATTGCCCTGGCGGTCGATGTTCGAAGCGTCGAACAATTCGGGCTGCGAAAACCGCGGCCCATCCTTGAGCGGCGGAGCATGGATCACGTCGCCGAAAATGCGGGTGAAGGCGACGTGGCTGGCATCGTCGAGGCCGGTGTCTCGCCACACGGTGACACCCCAGCGATTCTGGATCGCGACGATCTCCTGCGCCGTTGCAGCATCGAGGGGCCGGGAAATATCCACACCCGAGACTTCGGCGCCGAACCGCTCCAGGATCGGTTTCACCTCGATCGCCATCCAACATCCCTAGCTTGCTAACTATTACGCTTGGTTACGGCAAGGAGGGCGGGACGGCAAGCGCGAGATCGGCGAGGCACGACGTCAGGAAGCTGCCATCACGCGCTCGCGGGTGGTCTCGGTCGGCGAGAACGGCGTGTCGCCGGCATCGGCGAACATGCGGGTGAAATGATCGGGTTCGGCGGGCGGCGCCTGCGGATCGCGCACGGTGGTCCGCCGCATGTCGCGCCGAAAAAGCGAATCGTCGTACTCGCCGCCGCGGTGGAGCGAACAGAGATTGTCCCAGATCGTCATGTCGCCGGGCTTGTAGTGCACCGCGAAAGTGTATTCCGGGCGGGTGCACCAAGCGATCAGCTCGTCGATCAGCGCGCGGCCGTCGGCGCGATCCATTCCCACGATGTCCCGCGTATGCGCGCCGACGAACAGCGCCTTTCGGCCCGATCCGGCGTGGACGTGCACCAGCGGGTGCGCGGCTTGCGGTTTCGCGTCGATCTCGTCCTCGGTGTAGGGATAGCCCGCGCGGCGGCGGGACCAGAAATAGGAATGTGTCGCCCGCAGTCCTTCCAGCCGGTCCTTCATGCTCTGCGGCAGATCGTCATACGCCCCTCGCGTATCGGCAAACCAGGTTGGCCCGCCGTGGGGCGGCGCTTCATGGCACAGCAGCAATGCCTGGGCTGAACGTACCCGCATGAAGGAGGAATCGGAGTGCCACAGGCGGTTGCCCTTGGCACCGAGCCGGATGCTTTCGTTGGTCGCAATATTCCCCTCGAGATCGAGGTTAGAAGCATCGAACAGCTCGGGCTCGCTCATCCGGCTCGGCTTGCCGGTGTGCCGCGGAGCCAGCTCGACGCGGCCGAACAGGCGGCTGAAGGCGACGTGGCCGGCATCGTCGAGCCCGGTATCGCGCCAGACAGTGACACCCCATCGGTCCTGGATCGCCGCGATCCGGCGACGGGTCGCCTCGTCGAGCGGACGCGCAATATCGATGCCGGACACCTCGGCACCGAAGCCCGGCAGGATCGGCGATACGCGGATGGTCATCGGTCACTCCCCTTCGTTATGAAAGGAAAGCTAATCCACGGCGCGGCCCCGGTCATTGATCGCCGACAAATGATCCGCGCCCTACCAGTCGATCGGTTGGCGCCCATGGGCAGCAAGGAACCGGTTGGCCTTGCTGAACGGTTTTGAGCCGAAGAACCCCCCATGCGCCGAAAGCGGGCTGGGGTGCGGCGCTGCGAGCACCAGATGGCGGGTATTGTCGGCAAGCTCGGGCACCCGCATCGCCTTCTTCTTCGCGTGGCTGCCCCAGAGGATGAACACCGCGGGTTCGTCGCGCTGGGCGACCGCCCGCACCGCCGCATCGGTGATTGCTTCCCAGCCGCGGTTCTGGTGCGAGCCGGCCTGCGCCGCCTCGACCGTCAGCGCATTGTTCAGCAACAGCACCCCCTGCCGCGCCCAATGCTCCAGATTGCCGTGCGGCGGGGCCTGCACGCCGAGATCGCTCGCGAGCTCCTTGTAGATGTTCACCAGCGAGGGCGGCACCCGCGCCCCTTCGGGAACCGAGAAGGCCAGCCCTTGCGCCTGCCCCGGCCCGTGGTACGGATCTTGCCCCAGGATCACGACCTTGACCTGGTCGAGCGGGGTCAGCTCCAGCGCGCGCAAGCGCGCGCCGCGGGGCGGGTAGATCGTCTTGCCGGCATCCTCTTCCGCGCGCAGCCAACCGCCAAGCCGGCGGGCTTCGGGCGATTGCAGCGCGGCCTCGAGCGCGGGCTGCCAGGAAGGAGGGACCGTATCCGCCATCCGGCCTTGCTACAGGCTCGAACGCGGACTCTCCAGCGCCCCTTTTCCTCTTTCCCCAATCGGCCTAAGGCTTTGGCCATGGCTGTTCATTTCCACGAAGAAGACTTGCCGGGCGATGTGTTCGCCCCCGGACCGATCGCGGTCGATACCGAAACGATGGGTCTGATCACCCCGCGCGACCGACTGTGCGTGGTGCAGCTGTCCGACGGGCTGGGCGACGAACATCTGGTGCGCTTCGCCAAGGGCAGCGCCTACGATGCGCCCAATCTGAAGGCGGTGCTGGCCGATCCGGCCCGGATCAAGATCTATCATTTCGGGCGGTTCGATCTCGCCGCGATCGAATATTACCTCGGCGTCACTGCCGGGCCGGTGTTCTGCACCAAGATCGCCAGCAAGCTCACCCGCACCTTCACCGATCGCCATGGGCTGAAGTACCTCGTGCAGGAACTGCTCGCGACCGACATCTCGAAGCAGCAGCAGACCTCGGACTGGGGCGCGCCGGAGCTCAACGATGCGCAACGCGAATATGCCGCTTCGGATGTGCGCTATCTCCACCGGCTGCGCGAAATCCTGATCGAACGGCTGGAGCGCGAGGGTCGGACCGGGATCGCCCAGGCCTGTTTCGAGTTCCTTCCTGCACGGGCCCGGCTCGACATCGCCGGCTGGGCGGACAAGGACATTTTCAGCCACGAGTAAGGCTGTCTTGTGCTAGGCAGGATTCCATGACGACCGCCTCCGCCGAAATCCTCCGCGACCGGCGCCAGCATTTCGCCGCACCCGGCGGCGCGCACGACCGGCTGATCCGTCGCCTTTCCACGCTGCTGCCGGCGGCGATCGGAGTGGTCGCCGCACTGATGATTCTTACTCCGCTGGCACCCCGTGGCGAGGTCAGCTTCCTGCTCGACCGCAACAAGGTCGCGATTTCGGAAGATCGCCTGCGCGCGCAGAATGCAATGTATCGGGGCGAGGACGACAATGGCCGGCCGTTCTCGATCATGGCCGGCGAGGCGATTCAGCAAAGCGCGGCCGAGCCGGTTGTAAACATGAGCCAGCTCCAGGCCCGGATGCTCCTGCAACAGGGTCCGGCGCTGCTGCGCGCGAATTCGGGCCGTTACGACTTCCAGTCGCAGAAGATCGCGATCGACGGCGTGGTGCAGTTCACCGGTTCGGACGGTTATCGCATGACGGCCAGCGGCGTGTCGGTCGATTTGCGGAAGAAAGCGCTGACCGGCGACGGCGCAGTGGAAGGCGCGGTACCCGCCGGCACCTTCAGTGCCGACCGGATGGAAGCCGATCTCGAGAACCGGACGATAAAGCTTGACGGTCGTGCGCGGCTCCGCATGGTGCCCGGCAAGCTAGGGAACCCCTGATGGCGAAGATGATCCGTTTTTCCGCGCCGCTTCGTGCCGGCCTGGCCGGCCTTGCGCTATGCACCGCCGCGCTTGCCGGTTGGCAGCAGCTCGCCGCAGCGCAGGGGCTGGGCGCGTTCGATAGCAATGCCCCGGTCAACTTCGATGCCGCGTCGATCGAGCTGCAGGACAAGGCGAACCGGGTGGTGCTGTCGGGCGACGTGGTGTTCAGCCAGGGTGACCTTACCCTGCGCTCGGACCGTTCGGTCGTGACCTACACCAACAATGGCAGCCTGCAGATCCAGCGGCTCGATGCGACCGGCAATGTGGTTGTCACGCGCGGCGACCAGGTCGCCCGCGGAGCGGCCGCGGTTTACGATTTCAACAAGCGTGTGATCGTGATGTCCGGCAACGTCTCGCTCAAGCGCGGTACCGACACGGTCAACGGCGGCAGGCTGGTGGTCGATCTCAACAGCGGCCTCGCCAATGTCGATGGCCGCGGACCGACCAGTGCTTCGGGCAAGTCGGGCCGGGTCAGCGGCACCTTCACCGTGCCGAAGAACGCCGCCGACAATTCGGCCGGCGGAACCCCGGCTCCCGGTGGAACCAAGAACTAGCCGGTCTTCCCGGTGCCCGCCTTCACGATCGTCACATCGTCGAGCGTAATGTCGCTGCCGGGGCGCAGCCACAGGCCGAGCACCTGCCCGGCGCAGGAACCAGCAGTCAGCGCCTGGCCCGAACCGGCAGGGTCGCCCGCCGTCGTCGCGGGGCGCCTCGGTCTTGCGCCGCAATCCAGTGAGAAGGCTACGCCGCCTTCTGCGGAGCCGGAACCCGGCCGGATGTTGGCCCGAACGCGATAACCGCCGGGCGCGAGCGCGAGCGGCTGCGACAGGACCAGGCGACTGACCGAAGCGGTATTGCGCAGGATCAGCGCCTTGCCGTCGCCCCGTGCGACCGGTTCCACCGTGACGTCGCCGCTCGCCTGACCGCGCCAGCCGAACGGCGCGGAGCCGGGATCTGCCGCCGCGAAGCGCTCGAAGCCGCCGTCGACCAGGCCGCCCGGCGGAATCCCCGCCAGGTCCTTGTCGCCGCAGGCGGCGCGCCAGAGGCTCTCCGCTTCGCTTCGCATCCCTTGCGCAAGCAGCGATCCCACCAGTGGGCGCGGGGTGTCGCAATCCATCGCATTTCCCTGCCGCGCAGCCAGCAGCGCGATCCCGCTTTTCAGCCGGAGTTCGCCCGCGTCGGTCTCACCCGCCAGATAAGGACGGGCCCAGCCGGGATTGCTCGCCAGCCTGTGCGCGAGCGCGGCGCGCCCCGCCGGGCTCGCCTCCAGCGGCTCGAGCAGCGCACTGCCGGTGGTGGAATAGGGATCCGTCCGCAGGAGCGCGTCGGCCCGCAGCGCCGCCCGCTCCGCATCGCCGCTCTCCAGCGCGATCCCGTACCAGTAAAGCTGGGTAAGCCGGTCTCGCCAGCCACGTGCGGCCGCTATGCGAAAGGCCTCTTCTCCCCGTGGATCGTTGCGCGATGCAAGCGCCGAGCCGAGCAGCGAGTTCGACAGGGGGTCGAGGGGATCTTCCAGCACGGCCGCGGTCGCGTCCGACGACGCCGCAGCCATATCGCCGCGAAGCAGCGCGATCGTGGCCGCGCTGCGGTCCGCCTGGGCCCGGAATGGGGCAGGCACCAGCCGCTCGAGCGCCGGGGAAACATTGCTCATGCGGTCGAAACCGCTGCCCCAGGCAGCCAGCGCATAGCTTCCCAGCAGGATACTGGCCGCGATGCTCAGCCCGACGCGCGGAAAGGTCCCCGCCGCGCCCGCACCACTCACGCCGACGAGCCCTCACCGGTCTCGTAGCGGTAGTAGTTATAGCCGTAATATTCCGAGTAGCGGTTGCCCGACTTGTCCGGATCGAACTTGGTCAGCACCGCACCAAGCAGTACCGCATGGACCGCCCGCAGACGCTTGAGCGCCGTCTTCAGCGCGCCGCGCCGGCCGCGTTCGGATTCGACCACGAACATCACGCCGTCCGCCAGGGCTGCGAGGGCCGGCGCATCGGCGAGGCCCAGCACCGGCGGGCTGTCGACCAGCACCACATCGTACTGGCCGGCGAATTCATCCAGCAGTGCAGCCATGCGCGGTGAGGTCAGCAGCTCCGTCGGGCTCGGCGGGATCGGGCCGGACGGCAGCAGGTCGAGATTGGGGAGCGCGGCGGTGACCAAGGCCGTGCGCGCCGGCTCGTCCGACACCAGCAGACTCGAAAGGCCGCGGCGGTTGTCGTTGCCGATCCGGTGGTGGACCGAAGGACGGCGCATGTCGGCATCGATCAGCAGCACCTTGCGGCCCATCCGCGCGAAGCCCGAGGCGACCGCGAACGCGCTGGTGCTCTTGCCCTCGGTCGGCTGCGCGCTGGTGACGAGCAGGATCTTCGGCAGGCCGGAGCGCGACGAATAAAGCAGGGCGCCGCGAAGCGAGCCATAGGCTTCCGAGATCGCCGACTTCGGATCGCCGAGTGCGGCAGCGGGATCCTGCAAGCCGGCATTCGGGATGATCCCGAGCAGCGGGAGCTGAATCTTTTCCTCGACGTCCTCCGGGATGCGCACCAGATCGTCGAGCTGGTCGCGGATGAAAACCACCAGCGCCGCCACCAGCAGGCCGGCCAGCAGCGCGATCCCGAGGTTGAGCATCAGATTGGGCGAGGAGGGGGAAAGCGGCCGGTCCGCGCGGTCGATGATCGCGAGATTGCTGTTCGCCACCCCCGCAGCGGCGTTGAGCTCGCGGAAGCGCTGCAGCAGCCCGTCGTAGAGCGAGCGGTTGGTGTCGGCCTCGCGCGCGAGCGTGTTGTAGCGCACCGCACGATCCTGCTCGGCCAGGGTCGCGCCCTGCAGTTCTGAGACCTGCGCCGTAAGCCGCTGTTCCGAAGCCTGGGCGGCTACATAATCGGCCTTGACCGAATCGCGCACCGTCGCGGCGACCTGGCTGAGCTGCTGGCTCACCGCCGCAAGCTGGGCCTGCCCCTGCTTCACACTCGGATGGTCGTCGAGATAGCGCTGACGGTTTTTCTTGAGTTCGGCTTCGAGCTCGGCCTTGCGCGTCATCAGTTCCTGAACGGTCGGGTTGGCCAGCACCGGCGGAGAGGCCAGCAGCGGCGACGAGCTGATCGCGCGCCAGCGGGCTTCGGCGGCGATGCGTTCGGCCTTGGCGGCATTCGCCGCCTGGTTGATCTGCATCAGGCTGGAAGTAGTGACGCTGTTCGCGGCGGCATCGTTGCCGGTGGATTTGTCGGTCGCATCTTCGCGGGTACGGATCAGCCCTGCAGTACGCGCATAGGCGTTGAGCTCGCGTTCCGAGCTTTCGAGCCGGACGCGCGCTTCCTCGAGCTGTTCCGAAATGAAGTTGCGCGCATAGGCGGAGCTGTCGAACCGGCGCTGCAGGTTCGCCTGGATGAATTCCTCCCCATAGGCGTTGGCAATCTTCGCCGCCCATTCGGGATCGGCGCTGGAGAAGGAAATCGTCGCGATCCGCGAGTTGCGCGGCAGGTTCACCTTCATATTCTTCTGCAGCAGGCCGATCACCTGTTCGCGCCGGACAGCCTCGTTCATCCCGGCACCGGGCGGAGGCACTTCCATCGCGGAGTAGAACTGGTTGTTGCCGATCAGCGAGAGCCGGCGCGCGACGCGCTCGGTCAGCCCGCGGCTGCGGATGATGTCGAGCTGGGTGTTGAGGAAGCGCTCGGTGTCGGTCGACTTGGCCATCTCGGTCGACTGGTCGTCGAGTTCGTCGCCCAGAACCTGCTCGCTCTGATCGTTGATCTGGACGCTGGTAGTCGCCGTGTAGCGCGGCGTATCCAGCATGGTCGTGACCAGCGCAGCAACCAGCGCGAGCGCGACGATCGCCAGGATCAGCCAGCGATTGCGCCGGATCAGCGCCAGCACATAGCGCGTCAACTCGGCAAACGCGCCGGGACCGTAGACGCCCACCGGCAGACCGTAGGGCTGCTGTTCCGCCTCATGGGAGGGAGCGCTGGAACGGGGATCGGGCGCGTAGCTTGCCACTGGTCGTCAGAACCTTGTGAAGATGTTGAACAGCGGGGCGGCCTCGAGAATGTCGCGATAGGCGCCGCGCACGGCCGAGAAGCCGACCACCACGACATCGCCCGGCAGAAGCTGCGGATCGGGCGCGCTCCCCTCGCGAATCTCGGTGAGGTCGAAGCGGGCACCCATCCGCTCGCCGTTGACGGTGCGGAACACCAGCACCTGGTCGAGCTTGGCGATCAGTGTCGGGCTGCGGGCCAGCGCCATCGCCGTGAGCAGCGTGTTGCCCGGCTGGATCGGGTAGACCCCCGGCTGTGCGACCTGGCCTTCGATCGAAATGGTGTTCGACAGCGCCTGCCGGATCACCACCGCAACGCTGGGGTCTCGCAGATAGCCGTTGCCGTAGGCCCGCTGAATATCATCGGACAACTCTTCCGGGCTGCGTCCGCCCGCATGAACCGCGCCGATGAGGGGCAGGTAGAGATTGCCGGCAGCATCGATTGCCGCATCCTGCAGCGACAGGTCGGGCTCCTGGAACACGGTTACGTTGACAATGTCGCCGGGATGCAACGCGTAGGGCGCGATCTGCGCAGCCGCTGTCGAGGGCTGCAGCGCCGTATAGGCGTCTCCCCCCGCCGGCAGGTGCGGATGCAACTGTGGCTGGCAGGCCGCAAGCGCAGCCAGAGGAAGCAAGCCGGCAATCCGGTTCAATCGGACTTTGCTCACATCTTCCCCTTCAAACTTGAATGCGGGAGCCTCTGTCCCCGCGCGCACATTTCGCCCGGCAGCGCCGGCGCTTTTGCGCCGCCCCCCGGACTCCTTCGCGCAACCGGTTGCGACCATTCGCGTCCGATTGCCCACGATTTCGGCGGATCTGCGGGAGTTTTGTGGCAATTCCGAGGATCGCGGCGGAGACCGGCCAAGCACGGCGCGCTGCTGTCGAAGGCCGCCGAGACGGCGCGGCCAGACCTGAACGATTGCGCCATTGCCTGTATTCCCCGCGATATGCGGCAGCGTGCCCGCATATTCATCCGTGCTATCTTGTATCTCACAAAGATTCGCGGATTCAACGCGCTTTTCGCATCCGCAGCACAAAAAATTCCCCCGGATTCCTATGACTAACGGGCGGTTAATGAGAAAAAGTCGTTGTTTTCGGCGACTATCGAAAGGCCGCCGGCAAAGTGGGCCTATCGCCTGCCTGCGGCGAAGCGTGCAATTTCTGCGAGGCCCTGAGCGAGCAGGATCTCTGCCGACTGGTTGTTGGACAGCAGGGCGCGGTGCAGTTCGACCAGCCGCGAACCCAGCCGGTCGAGCTTCTGGCCCCGCCATCGGCGCAATTGCACCGACAGATCGCGCTCGTCGCGCCAGAATATCCGCCGGGCGCGCTTTTCGGCCTCGAGCAGCTTGTTGACGTCACCGCGCGGGCCAAGCCTGGCCGACAGTCCGGCGAGCTGGGCCGCGCGCCGCTCTAGGGCGAGCAGCAGACCGACCGGGTTCATCGAGGTCTCGCGCATCCGGTGAAGCTCCCCCGACAACCGCCCAGTCTCGCCGGACAGCACGGCGTTGACCAGCGGCATGAACCCGTCCTCCTCGGTCCGCGCCCCGACCGCGTCGAGCGCCTCGGCATCGGCCTCGCGCGGGGCCTGCGGCGATGCGTCGAGATAGAGCGCCAGCTTGGTCACCTCGGACTGCGCGAGACGCACATCCAGGCCGGTGCCGCGCGCGATCCGCTCGGCAAGATCGCCGGCGAGGCGCAGCCCTGCGATATTCGCCATGTCGCGCACCGACTGGGTAACCGCCGCGAGATCCGGCGGGTAGAACATCGCGACCAGCGCATCCCCGCGCTTCTCGAGCAGCTTGGCGGTGCGCGACTTGTCGGTCGCGGAAGTGGCGAGCACCAGGACCGGGCAGGCCTCGCCCTCCCCGGCGTCGATCACCCGGGCGAGGTTTTCCAGCGCATCGTAGGCCTCGTCGCCGCTGGCGCGCACGACGATGTGCCGCTTGTCCCCGAACAGCGAGGTCGAGCGCGCCTCGTCGCCGAGCAGCACCGGATCCTTGCGCAACTCGGCGCCCGAAAGCTCGACCCGTTCGCCCGGGCCGTCGAGCAGCGCCGCGATCCGGTCCGCCGCCGCGGCGGCGCCGGCCTCGTCCTGACCGCAAAAGAAGAAGATCCGGCATTCCCGCGCCGCGCGCGGCGCAGTGGCGGCGAAATCCCGCTGGGTCGCCTTCACGACTGCTTGCGAAGGGTGAGTGCGAGCCGGGTCACGATCCGGTCGGCGACATCCTTCGCGAGGTTTTCCAGCGCCGTCTGCTCGGCCGCGATGGTCGCATATTCGGAGCTGACCACGTCGATGCCCGCGTCCGAGCCATCGGTCGCGTCGAGCAGGATCGCGCCGGTCTGCGTATCGACGAGCTGGTAGCGTGCACGCAGGGTGCGCCGCTCGCGCCCGATCGTATCGTCGGTCAGCAGGCCAAGGCCTTCGAGCTGATCGTCGAGGCGGACATCGAGGCGGTAGCGCTTGCCGCTCGCACCCTCGCTCGCGCCCATCTGGTCGCGCAGCGCATTGCGCACCAGCCAGCCAGCCTGTCCTTCGATCGGCGGCACATCGACATCGGCGAGGCCGCGCGCGACCGTGCCGCTGCTGCCTTCGGCGTAGAGCGGCTTGAGCCCGCAACCGGAAAGCGCCGGTAGAGCGAGCGCGAGGACGAGCAGGGCGCCGAAACGCCTCATGCGACGAGATTGACCAGCCGATCGGGCACCACGATCACTTTCCTCACTTCCGCCCCGTCCAGCGCACGCTGCACTTTCTCCGAACCGAGAGCAAGCGCCTCCAGTTCCTCGCGCGGCAGGCCCTTGGCGACGGTCAGCGTGTCGCGCAGCTTGCCCATCACCTGCACGGCGATGGTCACCTCGTCCTCCACCAGCAGCGCCGGATCGACCGCAGGCCAGGCAGCCTTGGCGATCAGGCCACTCTCGCCGATCGCGGCCCAGCCTTCCTCGGCAAGGTGCGGCATCATCGGGGAGACCAGCAGCAGGATTGTGCGGATCGCGGCCGAGCGGCTGGCCGAGGGCGCGGCCTTTTCGGCGGCGCTGGTCAGTTCGTAAATCCGGGCGACCGCCTTGTTGAACGACAGCGCCTCGACCTCCTCGGCGATCGCGGCGATCGCCTGGTGGGTCTTGCGCTCGAGCGCCTTGTCCTCGCCGGTCGCAGCGGCATCGTATTCACCGAACAGCCGCCACAGGCGCTGGACGAACTTCCAGCAACCCTCGATCCCGGCGACGGACCACGGCAGGTCGCGCTCGGGCGGACTGTCGGAAAGCATGAACCAGCGCACCGCGTCCGCGCCGTATTTGGCGACGATCTCGTCCGGGTCTACGACGTTCTTCTTCGACTTGGACATCTTGACCACGCGACCGATCTCGACCGGCTTGCCGTCCGCCTTGAGCACCGCACTGTCGGCGCCGCGGGTCACTTCGCTCGGGGAATAGTAAACCGGGCGATCGTCTTCGTCGCGCGCATAGGTTTCGTGCGTCACCATCCCTTGCGTGAACAGCGAGGCGAACGGCTCGGCCACGTCGACCAGCCCGATGTGTTGCAGGGCGCGGGTCCAGAAGCGGGCGTAGAGCAGATGCAGGATCGCGTGCTCGATTCCGCCGATATACTGGCCGACGGGCAGCCAGCGCGCGACCTGGTCGTGGTCGAAGGGCTTGTCCTGCGGCTGGCTGGCGAAGCGCAGGAAATACCACGAGCTGTCGACGAACGTATCGAGCGTATCGGTCTCGCGCTCGGCCGGGCCGCCGCACTTCGGGCAGTCGACATGTTTCCAGGTAGGATGGCGCACCAGCGGGTTGCCGGGGATCGCCATGTCGACATCCTCGGGCAGCACCACCGGCAGCTGGTCCTTGGGCACCGGCACGATCCCGCAGGACCCGCAATGGATGAACGGAATCGGGGTGCCCCAGTAGCGCTGGCGGCTGACGCCCCAGTCGCGCAGGCGGTATTGGGTCTCGCCCTCGCCCCATCCGTCGTGCTTCGCCTTGGCGATCACCGCGGCCTTGGCCTCGGCGACGCTCATCCCGTCGAGCCATTCGGAATTCACGATCCGGCCCGGCCCGGTATAGGCCTCGTCGCCCTCGAAATTGATCCCGGTATGCTCGCCGCCCCCCTCTTTCGGCTGGGCGACGACCCGGGTTACCGGCAATTCGTATTTGCGCGCGAAATCGAGATCGCGCTGGTCGTGCGCCGGGCACCCGAACACCGCGCCCGTGCCATAGTCCATCAGCACGAAATTCGCGACGTAGACCGGCAGGTGCCACGCATGCTTGAGCGGATGCTCGACCGAAAGCCCGGTGAAGAAACCCTTCTTTTCGGCCGTTTCCAGCTCCTCGGCGGTAGTACCGCCCTGGCGGCATTCCTCGATGAACGCGGCGAGTTCGGGCGAGGTTTCGGCAAGCCGCGCAGCCAAGGGGTGGTCCGCCGCGATCGCGACGAAGCTTGCGCCGAACAGCGTGTCGGGACGCGTGGTGTAGACTTCAATCCCGTCGCTGCTGTCGACAAACCGGAAGGTCGCACGCAGGCCCTGGCTCTTGCCGATCCAGTTCTCCTGCATCAGCCGGACCTTCTCGGGCCAATGCTCGAGCGACGCGAGGCCTTCGAGCAGCTCGTCGGCGAAGCGGGTGATGCTCAGGAACCACTGGCTGAGCTTGCGCTTCTCGACCAAAGCACCCGAGCGCCAGCCGCGCCCGTCGATCACCTGCTCATTGGCCAGCACGGTCTGGTCGACCGGGTCCCAGTTGACTGCGGATTCCTTGCGATAGACGAGGCCCGCCCGGTAAAGATCGAGGAACAGCGCCTGTTCATGCCCGTAATAGGCGGGATCGCAGGTCGCCAGCTCGCGGCTCCAGTCGAGCGCGAAGCCGAGCCGCTGGAGCTGCGCCTTCATGTTCGCGATGTTCTGATAGGTCCAGGCGCCCGGGTGGACTTTCTGCTCGATCGCGGCATTTTCGGCCGGCATGCCGAACGCGTCCCAGCCCATCGGGTGGAGCACTTCGTGTCCGGTCATCGCCTTGTAGCGCGCCAGCACGTCGCCCATCGTGTAGTTGCGCACGTGGCCGATATGGATCCGCCCCGAGGGATAGGGGAACATTTCCAGCACGTAGCTGCGCGGCTTGGTCGAAGTGTCGTCCGCGCGGAAGGCCTGCGCCTCGTCCCACGCGCGTTGCCAGCGCCCGTCGGCGGTCGACGGATCGAATCGTGTATCGCTCATGGATGCCCCCTAGAGCCTGATCGTCCGGGATTGAAGCGCTTCGCACCGCGACGCCGGGCGTGAAGCGTCAGCGCGGTGCAACCGACCGGACTGTCGCGAAAGGCGGGATCAGCCGACGGCCGAACGCCGGAGATCGCGCGCCTTGGTGAGGATGATGTCCTCGAGCTTCTGCACCGTGGCCGCCTCGACCGGCGCATCGACCCAAACGCCGTTCTGCAGCACCTGGCGGCTGGCGCCCACGCGCACCGCGTCGGCACGCAAATCCTGGTCGAGGATCGCGACCGAAAGCTTCATCCGCTCGTTCGGATTGCTCGGGTTCGAATACCAATCGGTCACGACCACGCCGCCGGCGCTGTCGGCCTGGGTCAGCGGCATGAACGACAGGGTCTCGAGCGTCGCGCGCCAGAGGTAGGAATTGACCCCGATCGAGGTCACCTGCGCGGAGGCGAGATCGGCTTGGGGCCGCGCGTCGCGGCGGCCGCCGCAGCCAGCCAGCCCGGCCAGCGCCGCCGCCATCAACGAAACGCGCACTACGCGGCGCATAAAGGAGGTGCCGTTGTCGCTGCTGCCAGTCATCACGTTATGCCGTTCCCATCTGTTCCCGGACCCGCTCCGGCGCCGGTCCCCCAGTGCCGCCGCCAGTGCCCGGCGAGTGTGAGCCTCTATAGCCGCCGCACCGCGCGCGGCAAGTCGCCTGTCGGCCCATCGCCGGGCAGCGCCATGCGCAGGATCGGCGTGAATGCCCGCTTAACCGGCGGCCTTGCATCCCGCCCTGGCGCTCGGGCCGCGGGTGCTGCTGTGGACGCATTGCAACACTTCTGTAAAACAGCACCGCTATGGGCCAATCCGAACTGGCCATCGGCTTGTGGAAAAACTATCGTCGAGTTCAAGGGTTAACAGGCCGATTCCGTTGACCTGTAAGGAAACGTTCAGGCTGTCGGCCGTTAAATGAGAAAAGTTCGTCGGGAATCGCTTACAGGTTGGGCAATAGGGACATGGTAAAGCAGCGCAAATCGGCACGGCGGGGCGGCACAGCCGCAGCGCTTCTGTGCGCCGGCGCGGCGGTGCTGGTGGCTGCTCCCTCGGCGGTTCTCGCCCTCGGAATGACGGGTTCTAGGCCGGCCTTGTCCGAAAGCGCATCGTTCGGCGAAGGCCTCGGCCGGTTCACCCCCGCCTCGATCGATCCCAAGCTTGCCAAGCTCCTTTCGGAACATGCCGGCACGGCTGGCAAGGAAATGCGCTTCACTCCGGCCGGTGCGGTTGGCAGCGCCGGACGCGCGATAACCGTTGCGGTCAGGCTCGATGCGGACGCCGCCCGCTCGCTCTCCAGCCGCCAGGCGCTGGCCTCGCTCGACGGATCGAGCTCCGGACTCGCGGCCTTGCGGCTTACGCCGATGCGCTACAGCCTCGGCGTCCAGCGCGGGTACGAAGGCTTTGCCGCCCCGCACAGTCTCGAACTGTCCAAGTCGCTCAGCGACGCGGCGATCCCCGATCTGTCGGCTTTCCAGCCCGCGCCGGTCGCGAAGGACAAGCCGAGCAGGTTCAACGCCCGAATCGCGCTGGAAGAAGTGCAGAAGACCGGCAGCTCGGCTCGCACCCGCGAGTCGCTCGGCGACCAGACGGTCGACGTCGGCGGCGCCTATTCGATTACGCGCAACTTCGACCTTACCGCGGGCGTGCGCTATTCGCAGGACCGCGATCGGCTCGAGCCGCTGACCAACGGCAAGCAGGACAGCCAGGCCGTCTATGTCGGAACCCAGTTCCGCTTCTGACGGAGGGCTGAAATTGCCGTACCGGAGAACCCCGCAAGCGCGGGGTTTTTCTTTGCCTGAAACGGCACTTACCCGTAACGGTGCGGGCAGAGGAGAGCCCAGGGCACATCTACAGGAGCATACATGGCACGCGTCGCAATCGTCACGGGCGGCACCCGCGGCATTGGCAAGGCGATCAGCCTCGCATTGAAGGAACAGGGCCGCACCGTCGTGGCCAATTATGCCGGAAACGAGGAAAAGGCGCGCGCCTTCACCGAGGAAACCGGCATTCCTGCATATAAATGGGACGTCGGGGACCACGAAGCTACGCTTTCTAGCTGCATGCGGATCGAGAGCGAAATCGGCCCGATCGACATCGTCGTGAACAACGCCGGCATCACCCGCGATGCGACGCTGCACAAGATGAGCTTCGAGGACTGGAACGAGGTGATGCGGATCAACCTCGGCGGCTGCTTCAACATGGCCAAGGCGACCTTCCCCGGCATGCGCGAGCGCGGCTGGGGGCGGATCGTCAACATCGGCTCGATCAACGGGCAGGCCGGGCAGTACGGCCAGGTCAACTACGCCGCCGCCAAGAGCGGGATCCACGGCTTCACCAAGGCGCTCGCGCAGGAAGGCGCCAAGTTCGGCGTGACCGTGAACGCGATCGCGCCGGGGTACATCGACACCGACATGGTCGCCGCAGTTCCCGAGCCGGTGCTGGAGAAGATCGTCTCACGCATCCCTACCGGTCGCTTGGGCAACGCACAGGAGATCGCGCGCGGTGTCGCGTTCCTGACCGCCGACGAAGCCGGTTTCGTCACTGGCTCGACGATGAGCCTCAATGGCGGTCAGCACATGTACTGACGGGCAAAGGGCTACGGCGATGGCTTTGCCGTTGCCGTAGCCCGCGTGTATGGGTGGCTTATGCCCGATACCCGCATCGAAACCGACACGTTCGGTGAAATCGCCGTTCCCGCCGATCGCCTGTGGGGGGCGCAGACCCAGCGCAGCCTCGAGAACTTCCGCATCGGCGGCGAGCGCATCCCGCTCCCTGTGATCCATGCGCTCGGCATCATCAAGCAGGCCGCCGCCAAGGTGAACGCCCGCTTCGGCCTCCTCGACCCCGCACTGGCCAATGCGATCGCGGATGCTGCCGCGAAGGTCGCTGCAGGCGCGCTCGACGACAATTTCCCACTGGTCGTGTGGCAGACCGGATCGGGCACCCAGAGCAACATGAACGCCAACGAAGTCATCGCGAACAGCGCCAACCTCGCGCTCGGCGGGGAGCTGGGCGCCAAGAAGCCGGTCCACCCGAACGATCACGTCAACATGGGCCAGTCGTCCAACGACACCTTCCCGAGCGCGATCAATATCGCCGCGGCAACCGAGCTGACCCGGCATCTGCTTCCGAAACTTGCGGCGATGGCCGACGAACTCGCCGCCAAGGCCGAGGACTGGGACCATATCGTCAAGATCGGCCGCACCCATACCCAGGACGCCACTCCGCTCACGCTCGGCCAGGAATTCTCCGGCTACGCGCGGCAGGTCGCCGCCGGGATCGAGCGGATCGAGCTGGCGCTGCCGGGCCTCTACCAGCTCGCTCAGGGCGGCACGGCAGTCGGCACCGGGCTCAACGCACCCAGGGGCTTCGGCGAAGCGATCGCGGCCGAGATCGCCGGACTGACCGGCCTGCCCTTCGCCAGTGCGCCGAACAAGTTCGAGGCGCTCGCGGCGCAGGACGCGCTGCTGTTCGCGCACGGCGCGCTCAACACGCTCGCCGCAAGCCTTTACAAGATCGCCAGCGACATCCGCTTGCTCGGCTCGGGCCCGCGCTCAGGGCTGGGCGAACTGGCGCTGCCTGAGAACGAACCCGGCTCCTCGATCATGCCCGGGAAGGTCAACCCGACCCAGTGCGAGGCGCTGACCCAGGTCTGCGTGCAGGTGTTCGGCAACCATGCCGCGCTGACCTTCGCCGACAGCCAGGGGCAGTTCGAGCTCAACGTCTACCGCCCGGTGATGGCGCAGAACTTCCTCCAGTCCGCGCGCCTGCTCGGCGATGCGGCCGAAAGCTTCACCGAGCATCTGCTGCGGGGTCTGAAGCCCCGCGAGGACAACATCGCGCGCGGCGTCGCCAATTCGCTGATGCTGGTCACCGCACTCGCCCCGACCATCGGCTACGACAAGGCCGCCGCGATCGCCAAGGACGCGCACAAGCGCGGCGTCACCCTGCGGGCGGCGGCGGTGGAGAGCGGCGCGGTGACGGGCGCCGATTACGACCGGATCGTGCGCCCCGAAATGATGCTCGGACCCAACCATCCGGCGTGAACACGCCCTATCACCCGCCGGTCAAGCGCTCGGTCGAAATTGCCGGCCACAAGACCTCGATCAGCCTCGAGCCGCTGTTCTGGGACATGCTGCGCGATGCGGCCATACGCGAAGGCCTGCCGCTGAACGCGCTGGTGGCGAAAATCGACGCCGAACGGATCGCGGCGGACAACCCGCCGGGGCTGGCGGGGGCGATCAGGCTGTGGCTGGTTTCGGAAGCACGAAGTGAGCGAGCTCACCCTTGAAACCGATGGTACCCCGCTTCTGCCGTCGCTGGTGGCCGGACATCTCCAGCACTGGCTCGATCTGGCCGAACCCTATTTCGCGCTTCGCCGTCCCGGAGTGCGGGTGGTCGGCGATACCGCGCTTGCGGCGGAGGAGGAGGACTTGCTTCGACAAGCCCCGTGCTAGGCACCGGGTGTTGGCGTGGCATCAGGACCGGACGGTCGCCGTAGCCGAGCGGACGAGTGTGCCGGGCCATGGCCCTTGGTCGGCCAAGGATGGCGCGCCCATCCCGAACCACCTTTCGCCCTGATGCAAAGGATGCGGACGCTAAGAATTCACCTGGATCCGGTCGATGACAGAAACGGCGCGCTCGAGCGGGAGATGCATGGCTCTATGCAACGCCGATTCTTCACGCATCGGCAAGGTCCGGCGGAGCAAGGCGCAGGCCTAATAATTCCCCGGCGGATCGCTGGCGGGAAAGCTTTCGTCGTCTTCCTCGTCGGTCTTCGACCAGCCTGCGGGGGGGTCACGCATCGCATCGGGGCCCGACTCGCGAACCTTGCCGCTCTGGCCCTTGGCGAAAGCGGCGGGAGCCGGACGGTCACTCTTGCCGAACAGGCGTTTCAAGAAGCCCATGTAGAACTGCCTCCTGCCCGCACCATAGCAGCGCGCAGGAGGCAGGGAAGCGATCCTTTCGCGGCGCAAGCGCGCTCAGTAGTTCCCAGGCGGGTCGCTGGCCGGGAAGCTTTCGTCGCTCTGCTGGTCCTCGACGTCCCAGGCGCGCGGCGTGTCCCGCATCGCCGCGGGGCCGGCATCGCGCACCGGCGCGGGATCGTTCGGGGCGCCCTGCGCTGGGGCGAAAGCGGCGGGCGCCGGATGGGACTGACCCGCCACGGCCTTTTGCCAGATCTTGTAGGCGACCGCACCGACGGCGCCGAGCGCTGCATATTTCAAGAGACTCATATCTGCCTCCACACTGGTTGCGTTTCCCAACGCGCGGGGGCGGAAAAAGTATCCGGTCAATCGCCGCCGACGCGCTCGACCCGTGCACCGACCAAGGCCAGTTTTTCCTCCAGCCGCTCATAGCCGCGATCGAGATGGTAGAGGCGGTGCACCTGGGTCTCGCCCTGCGCCGCAAGGCCCGCAATGACGAGGCTCATCGAGGCCCGCAGATCGGTCGCCATCACCTCCGCGCCGGTGAGGTGCTTGACCCCATGGACCACGGCGGTGCGGCCCTTGGTTTCGATATGCGCGCCCATGCGGTTGAGTTCGGGCACATGCATGTAGCGGTTCTCGAAGATCGTCTCGGTCAGCACGCTCGAGCCTTCGGCGAGGCACAGCAGCGCCATCAATTGCGCCTGCATGTCGGTCGCGAAACCGGGATAGGGCGCGGTCGATAGCGTTATCGCCTTCAGCGGACCCTCGGCCGCGACGTGGATGCCCTTGGCCACCGCTTCGACCGAGACACCTGCGTCGCGCAGCGCCTGCACGGTCGCTTCCATCTCTTCGAACTTGGCGCCTTCCAGCGTGACCTCGCCGCCGGTGATCGCCGCGGCGCAGGCGTAGGATCCCGCCTCGATCCGGTCGGACATCACCCGATAGGTGGCGCCGTGCAGCCGGGGGACGCCGTGGATCGTCAGGTCGGAAGTGCCGATCCCCTCGATCTGCGCGCCCATCGCGACCAGCATGTTGCACAGATCGACGATCTCGGGCTCGCGCGCGGCATTGTGGAGCGAGCTTCTGCCAGTCGCCAGCACTGCCGCCATCAGCGCGTTCTCGGTCGCGCCGACCGAGACGACCGGGAAGCTGTAGCGCCCGCCGGGCAGGCCGCCGTCGGGAGCATGGGCGCGGACATAGCCCGCCGCCATCTCGATTTCCGCGCCGAGCGCCTCCAGCGCTTTCAGGTGCAGATCGATAGGGCGGTTGCCGATCGCGCAGCCGCCGGGCAGCGAGACGGTCGCCTCGCCCATCCGCGCCAGCATCGGGCCGAGCACGAGGATCGAGGCGCGCATCTTGCGCACGAGCTCATAGGGCGCGACGCTGCTGGTGATGCGCGGCGCTTCCAGCGTCATCACCCGGCCGAAATCCTCGGGCCGGGATCCGGCGATGGTGGTCGAGACGCCGAACTGGTTCATCAGATGCTGGAAACCGTCGATATCGGCGAGGCGCGGCAAATTGCGCAGGGTCAGCGGCTCGTCGGTCAGCAATGCGCAGGGCAGCAGGGTCAGCGCGGCATTCTTGGCCCCCGAGACCGGGATCGAGCCCGACAGGCGGCGGCCGCCTTCGATGATAATCTTGTCCATCTGCGCCGTTTAACGGGAATGTCACCGGGAGCAAGCATAGGGGCCAACCTTGGTTGTTGACGCTACGGCCGGGCACTCCATAACGAGCCTCACATGACCACACGCAAACCGATCAAGAAAGCCGTATTCCCCGTCGCCGGACTGGGTACGCGGTTCCTTCCCGCCACCAAGGCGATCCCGAAGGAGATGCTGCCCATCATCGACCGGCCGCTGATCCAATATGCGGTGGACGAGGCGCGCGAGGCGGGGATCGAGCAGATGATCTTCGTCACCGGGCGCGGCAAGACCGCGATCGTCGAACATTTCGACATCGCCTTCGAGCTCGAAGCCACCATGGGTGAGCGCGGCAAGGACATGGGGGTACTCGATTCGTCACGCGCCACGCCGGGCGACATCATCACCGTGCGCCAGCAGGTTCCGATGGGCCTCGGCCACGCGATCTGGTGTGCGCGCGCGATCGTCGGCGACGATCCCTTCGCGATCTTCCTGCCCGACGAGCTCATGATCGGCGAACCGGGCTGCATGAAGCAGATGGTCGACGCCTACAACGAGGTCGGCGGCAATCTGATCAGCGTGCTGGAAGTGCCGATGGAGGAGGTTTCGTCCTACGGGGTGATCGATCCCGGCGCGGCGAACGGTGCGCTGACCGAGGTCAAGGGACTGGTCGAGAAGCCGCCGGTGAGCGAGGCGCCCTCGAACAAGATCATCTCGGGCCGCTACATCCTGCAACCGGAGGTGATGCGCACGTTGGAGAACCAAGGCAAGGGCGCTGGCGGCGAGATTCAGCTCACCGACGCGATGGCGCGGATGATCGGCAGCCAGCCGTTCCACGCGGTGACCTTTGCCGGCCGCCGGTTCGACTGCGGGAGCAAGACCGGCTTCGTCGAGGCTACGCTGGCGCTGGCGCTGGAACGCGCCGACATGGGCGCCGAAGTGCGGGCGATCGCCGAGCGCCTGCTGGCCCAGCCAGGCTAACGCCGGCCGGTTTCGGCTGGCGCAGGGCAATGTTTGGCAAGGAATTCGTCATGCGGCGGCAGGCGACTCGCGGCCTCCTCCACCTCGCGAGCCACTTCGCGGATCTGTCGCGCGGCATAGGCCGGGTCCGCCCGGTCCGCGAGCGCATGCACGCCCCTTGGCAGGAAGCGCTGGCCGATCAGAACCGAACTCCAGCTGCCGAGCTGGAACAGATGGTTGCCTTCCAGTGCAAGGATGCCGCGTTCGCGCCATAGCTCGAGGCGCTCGCCGAGACTGTCGGGCACCGGCATCGTCCGGACATGATTCCAGAAGTCGGAATCGGTCCGTTCGGTCAGATGGTAGTGGGCGATGATGAAGTCGCGCACCCGCTCCCAGTCCTGCTGGACCTCCCGGTTGAAGCAGTCGCGCAGCACCGGGTCCATGTGGCGCGTGGGGAAGTAGGTGACCAGCCGTTCGATCGACGCCTGGACCAGATGGATGCTGGTCGATTCGAGGGGCTCGAGGAAGCCCGAGGCAAGCCCGAGGCCGACCACATTGGCGACCCAGCTGCGACTGCGGCGCCCGGCCTTGAACTTCAGCAGGTGCGGATCGCGGATGATCGGCGTATCGAGCGTGGCCTTCAGACGGTCTAGCCCCGCCTCTTCGCTGCTGAACGCGCTCGAAAACACATGCCCGCTGCCGATCCGGTGTTGCAGCGGTATGCGCCACTGCCAGCCGACCTCCAGCGCGATCGCGCGGGTATAGGGGACGATCCGATCGTTCTCGCGCTCGCTGGTGGTTGCCCAGGCGCGGTCGTTGGGGAGCCAGCGGCTCCAATCATCGAAGGGTTCGGCAAGTTCGCCACCGAGCAGCACGCTGCGAAAGCCCGAGCAGTCGACGAACAGGTCTGCCTCCAGCCGCCGTCCGTCAGCGAGCACCACTGCCGCAACGTCGCCGCTCGCCCCATCGCGCTCGACCCCTTCGATCCGGCCCTCGACCCGGGTAACCCCGCGCTGTTCGGCAAGCCGGCGCAGGAATTGCCCATAGAGCAGCGCGTCGAAATGATAGGCGTAGGTGTAGCGGCCGAGCGGAGTCTGCTGGCCGGACTCCGGCGGCGCGAAGCGGTTCGCCCGGCCGATCGCCTTGGCGGGAAACAGATCCTCGAAGGCCGGATAGTCCGCCTCCCCGGCAAGCCGCCCGGAGAGCCACCAGTGGTGCAGCTTGAGCACCGTATCGATCTCGCGCCCGGCGGTGCCGAACTGGTGCATGTAGAGGTCGCCGACCCGGCCCCAGTTGTGGAAGTCGATCCCCAGCTTCAGGCTGCCCTGAGTCGCCTGGATGAACTCGCGCTCGTCGATCTTGAGGAAGCGATTGAATTGCTTGAGCGGCGGGATCGTCGCTTCGCCGACCCCGACGATGCCGATCGCTTCGCTTTCGACCAGAGTGATCGCGATATCGCGCGACAGCGCCGTCGCAAGATAGGCCGCGGCCATCCACCCGGCCGAGCCGCCGCCTACCACCAGCACCGAACGCAGACGCTCTTCGCGCGGATCGGCGGGAAGCTGCTCGTCGACGGCGAAAACGGTCATCGGGGCAACATGAACAATTATTCAGGCATGGCAAGCCGCCCGCTTCTGGCCCAACGGCGGGCAGAAAAAAGGCGGCGAAGGCCTTGCCCTGCCGCCTTCCGGGAGCCGACCCCAAACCGGGGCAGGCGTATTTCGCGCTTACTTCGCGTCCTTCTCCTCGGGTCCGCCCACCGCAGCGCCGGCGATGCCGAGGCTGGCGAGGGAGACTTCGCCCGAGAGATAGGGGGTCGGATCGACCGCTTCGCCCGCAACGCGCACTTCATAATGCAGGTGCGGCCCGGTCGAGCGGCCGGTGGTGCCGACGTAGCCGATCAGGTCGCCCTTGTGCACCCGCTCGCCTGCGTGGACCGCGAAGCCGGACAGGTGGCCGTAACGGGTCTGCAGCTCGCCGCCGTGTTCGATCTGGATATAGTTGCCGTAGCTCGAGAACCAGTCGGCGCGGGCGACGAGGCCATCGGCCGGGGCGTAGACCGGCGTGCCGGTCGGCGCGGCGAGGTCGATGCCCTTGTGGTTGCGGCGGCCGCCGAGGATCGGATGGTTGCGCATGCCGAAGCCGCTGGTCATGGTCAGGTTGGCAAGCGGCGAGCGCGACGGGACCGATACGGTCGGGCGCGCGGCCGGCATCGCGATGCCGGTGCCGTTGTCGAGCGACTTCCAGCTCGAGAACAGCTGGGTGAACTCCTCGTCGCCCTTGCCCAGCGGGGCATCCGGAGCATCGGAAAGCTTGTGAACGGTAGCGCTGATCTGGGCGGCGGTGGCTTCGGTCTGGGCCGATGCGGGGCTCGCGGCGATCAATGTGGCGGCGGCCAAAAGGCCGGCCGGAAGCGTGCGAAGTACAAGCGAGAAACTCATTGCGACCAGTTGTCCCGTCCTAATCGTTGGGCGGCTTTCACCGCTAGCGATCCCCCGGCGACGCCGGCCGAAACCCGCGACGCAATTTTTTCCAAAAGTCGGGAACAAAACCCCGAACCCCCGTGTTGCTTTTAAGGTGTAGCCGGGTCTTTTCCGGTGGCAAGCGCGCCGTAGAAGCCGAGCGACAAACCGGCTGCGGAACGCGCCGAGTCGTTGAAGGGTGCCTTCAGCGTCCCCCTCAAGTGCTGTGCGACCAGCTTTTTCCAACGGTTTTCCGCCATTTCTCCGGATTCGGTGCAGAGCGCGACGAAATGCCTTGTGCCCACGGCGACATGACGGATCTCGTCGTCAAGGATGCGTTGGAGGATTCGCGCACCGTGTTCGTCGCCCGCCGCGCGGATCCGGTCGCGGGTAGCCGGGGTGATGTCGAGCCCGCGTGCCTCCAGCACCATCGGCACCACCGCGAGCCGCGCGGCAACGTCATGCCTGGTACCGTCGGCCGCTTCCCACAGCCCGTCATGCGCCGGCAGGGCCCCGTAGAAACTGCCGAGTCCCGCCAGCTTGCGCGCGAGCAGGGCGAAATGCATCGCCTCATCCGCCGCGACCGCGAGAAAATCCGAGACGAATTCCTCCCCCATCCTCGCACCGAAGCGCCCGGCCATGTCGAGCGCGAGATCGATCGCGACGAATTCGATATGGGCCAGCGCGTGCCACAGCGCGATCCGCGCGCGGTCCGATCCCCCGCGGCCGCGCTTGGGCATGCGGCCGGGCGGCAGCAGCTCCGGTCGGGCCGGGCGGGCGGGGCGATCCGGCATCGCTTCGTCGAAGGCGAACGCCAAGCGCCCCAGCCGCCAGTCGCGCGCAACCTTGCGCGCCGCGAAGGCCTTCGCCTGCGGCTCCGCCGCAAGCAGCGCCGCACGGATCGCAGAGGCGACCGATCGCATCAGACGGCAGCGTTCATAATGTCCGGGCTGCCTCCAGCACCTCGGCGGCGTGCCCCTTGACCTTCACCTTGTCCCACACGCGGGCGATCTTCCCGTCCGCCCCTACCAGATAGGTCGTGCGGACCATTCCCATGTAGCTGCGGCCGTACATGCTTTTCTCGGTCCAGATGCCGAGCGCATCGGACAACCCGCCGACCTCCGAATCCGACGCGAGCGGCGCGGTAAGCCCGTGCTTCGCGATGAACTTGGCATGCTTCTTCGGCGGATCCTTGCTGATCCCGAGCAGCGCGACGCCAGCCTTCGCGAACTCGCCCGCGAGCGCCGAGAAATCCTGGTTCTCGACGGTGCAGCCGGGCGTATCGTCCTTGGGATAGAAGAACACCACCAGCTTGCTGCCGCGGAAATCCGACGGCTTCACGCTGCCGCCGTCGGGGGTTTCGAGTGCGATGTCCGGAAAGCTGTCGCCGACCTTGCCGCTCATGTCCTGTTCTCCAAAATCTCTTCCCCGAAGACCTGCTTCCATGCTCCGCCGACCACCTGCCGCGCCTCGTCGAGCATGGCAAGCAGCGACGGATAGTCGGGCGCGGCGCAGGCCCGGGCAAGCGCGTTGCGCGCGGCCTCGGGCGGCTCGTCGGTGTCGGGCGCCAGCAGGCGCGAGGAAACCAGCACCCGGATAAGCAAGCGCTGCGCGTGCTTCAGGTCATCCGGTAGCAAACCCGCATCGACCAGCCCGGTAAGCGCGGCCACCATCTCGGGCGTGACCGATATCCGCTCGCGCAGCTGAAGGTAGTGGATAAGGAATTCGAGATCGACCAGCCCGCCGCGCTGCAGCTTCACGTCGAGCAATCCCCTCGGCGGCTTATGCGCGGCCATCTCGGCCCGCATCGTGAGCACGTCGGCTTTCAGCTTGGCCGGATCGGGCGGGGCGTGCAGCACTTCGCCGAGGATCGCCTCCAACCGCGCCCGCGCTGCCGGGGGCCCGGCGAGCACCCGGGCGCGCTCGAGTGCCATGTGCTCCCAGGTCCAGGCATCCTGCTTCTGGTAGCGCTCGAAACTCGCGAGGCTCACCGCGAGCGGCCCCTGCGCGCCCTGCGGGCGCAAACGCGTATCGACCTCGTAGAGCGGTCCTTCGGCCGTCGGAACGCTCAGCGCGGCGCTGACCCGTTGGGCAAGGCGGTTGAAATAGAGGGTGGCGCCGAGCGGCCGCTCGCCATCGGACTGCTCGCCCTCGCTTTCGGCCGCCCCATCGCTGAACAGGTAGATCAGATCGAGGTCGGAGGCGTGGGTCAGCGCGCCGCCGCCCAGCCGTCCGAGCCCGAGCACCAGCAGATCCTGCCCTGCGATCCGCCCGTGGACCCGCGCGAATTCCTCTTCGGCGCCCCGGAGGCACACCGCAATCGCGGCCTCGGCTGTGCGGCACAGGCCTTCGGCGATCGCCAGCGGATCGTGCGCCGCCTCGATCAGCTGAACGCCGAGCGCGAAGCGCGTTTCGCCCACCACCCGCCGCACGCGGTCGAGCAGATCCTCGTAGCTGCCGTCGGTCCGCATCCGCGCAGCAAGCGCGGCCACCGGCCCTGGCAAGTCTAGCGCAGTGGTATCGATCAGCGCATCGAGCAGGTCCGCGCGGCGGGCCAGCGCATCGGCGAGCGGCGGGGCCAGCGTAAGGATGTCGATCAGCTGGTCCAGCAGCCCGGGACGCGCTTCGAGCAGGCGAAACAGGTTAACCGCACTTGGCAGATTAACCAGAAGCGTCTCCCAACGGGCTACGGCCCGATCGGGCTCGGGAGCCTTGGCAAGCGCTTCCAGCAATGCAGGGAATACCGCCTCGAAGGCCGCGCGGGCCGCCTCGCTGCGCAGCGCGCGCACCCGCCCGTCGCTCCAGCCCTCGATCCGCTCGGCCAGCCGCGCAGGATCGGAAAAGCCCAGCCCTTCGAGCCTTGCCCGCAGTGGTCCGCCCTGCGGCACAAGGGCTGGGGCCGCGGTGTCCGGCTCGTCCAGCAATGCATCGTAGCGGCTCGCGACCGCATCGGTGATCGTGCGGAGCTCGTCCAGCAGCGCAGCCGTATCCGATCCGTCGAGCCGCGCGACATTCTCGAGCGCCTCGATATCCGGCGGCAGGCGGTGGGTCTGGTGATCGCCGACCATTTGCAGGCGGTGCTCGATCACGCGCAAACGGTCGTAGCTTTCGCCGAGCACCCGCGCATCCTCCGCCGCGATGATTCCTTCCCCCGCCAGCGCGTCGAGCGCGGCGCGCGTGCCGCGCAGGCGCAGCGAAGGCTTGCGTCCGCCGTGAATGAGCTGGTGGGTCTGGGCGAAGAATTCGACCTCGCGGATCCCGCCCCTGCCGCGCTTCAGATCGAAGCCCGGCTCCGGCGCCCCACGGCTGCCGTGGTGGGAGCGGATGCGCGCGGTCAGCCGGCGGATCTCGTCGATCGCGCCGAAATCGAGGTTCTTGCGCCACACGAAAGGCCGGATCGCGCGCAGGAAATCCTCACCCGCACCGACATCGCCGGAGCAGGCACGTGCCCGGATGAAGGCCGCCCGCTCCCACGCCAGCGCCGAACTCTCGTAATGGGACAGCGCGGCATCGAAGCTGATCGCGAGCGGCGAGACTTCCGACGCCGGGCGCAGGCGCAGATCGACCCGGAAGACATAGCCTTCATGGTCGTGCTTCGAGAGCGTTTCCACGATCGTGCGGGCGAAGCGCTGGGCCGCCTCTCCGGGCTCGTCGCGCGCCCGGCGCGGCAGGGCTTCGGGGTCGTAGAGCAGGATCGGATCGATGTCCGAGCTGTAGTTCAGCTCGCCCGCGCCATGCTTGCCGAGCGCGAGCGCCGAGAAGCCGGCCGGCTCTTCCCCGGTGCGCTGGCGGATCGCGTCGCCGATGGCCGCGTCGAGCGCGCGATCGGCGAAACCGGAGAGCTCGCCCATCACCCGATCGAGCGAAAAGGCCCCCGCGAGGTCTCCGATCGCGAGCGCGGCGGCGAGCCCGAGCCGCTCGCGGCGCAGTGCCGACGCCACATTGGCTGCGTCCGCCCCGGCCGCCTTCGCCCACGCCAGTGCCTCTTCGCCGCTGCCCGCGGCCAGCAATTCCTCCAGCGCCGGCTGCCGGTCGAGGGCAAGCGCCAGGAACGGCGCATGCGCCCGCGCCCTGGCGATCGCATTGGTCCACGCATCGCTCATGGACCCTCCCTGCCTCCCAAGCGGTCCGAGGGCAAGCGCCGCGCCCGGTCCGGGAGCGGGTTTGCATCCGCTTGTCTCTCACCCGGTGCTCTGCCAAGGCAATTGCACATTCCCTGCGGAAAGGCCGCGACACTTGCGTTTCCTGCTCTATGCGATGCTTGGGCTGCTGGCCGGATGCACGACCGGGCGGGAAGTCGCGTCCACCCCGCTCGATATCCCGGAGGTCGCCGCCGTCGCCGTGTCGACCGCCACGATGAGAGAGGTGACCCGCGAGCTGTCGTCCAATGCCTATGAGGGACGGCTGCCCGGCTCGGCGGGGGAGGACAAGACGCTCGCCTACCTGACCCGGAAATGGACCGCGATCGGGCTGCAGCCGGGCAACCACGGCGACTGGCTGCAGGACGTTCCGCTGGTCGAAACCACCGGGAGCAATTTCGGCCCCCTCGCGATTGCCGGACCGGGGACGGCCCTCTCGCTCGCCTACGGCAGCCAGTGGGTCGGCGTGTCCTTCGCGGAAGAACCGCATGTCGCGCTCAAGGACAGCGAACTGGTGTTCGTCGGCTATGGCATTTACGCGCCGGAGAAGGGCTGGAACGACTACGCAGGGATCGACATGCGCGGCAAGACCGCGGTGATCCTGGTCAACGATCCCGACTGGATCGGCGACCAGCTCGGCGGGCTCTTCGGCGGCCCGGCGATGACTTATTACGGACGCTGGACCTACAAGTTCGAGGAGGCGGCGCGACAGGGCGCAGCTGCAGCGCTGATCATTCACGACACCTTTCCGGCGTCCTACGGCTGGAATGTGGTCGAGAGCAGCTGGACCGGCCCACAGTCCCATGCCGAGCGCACCGATGGCGCTTCCGCGCGGCCCATCCAGGGCTGGATCGAGCACGAGGCGGCCAAGGCGGTGATCGCGGCTTCGGGCAAGGACCTCACCACGCTCGAAGGCATGGCTATGCAGAAGGGCTTCAGGGCAGTGCCGCTGGGCCTGACTGCCTCGACCGCCTTCGACAATGCGGCGCGCCGCTACACCTCGCACAATGTGATCGGCATCCTCGCCGGCAACACACGGCCGGATGAATATGTGATCCATTCGGCGCATTGGGATCACCTCGGGCGCTGCAAGGCGAATGCAAGGGGCGACGACATCTGTAACGGCGCGATCGACAATGCCGCCGGGGTCGGCGCGATCACCGCGCTGGCGGAGGCGCAGGTCAAGGCGGGGCCGGCGGCCCGCAGCATGGTGTTCATCGCTCTGACGGCGGAAGAGAAGGGCTTGCTCGGCTCGGAATATTACGCGGCCAATCCGGTCTTCCCGCTCGATCACACGGTCGGCGGGTTGAACATCGATGCGCCGCAGGTTGCTGGCCCGGCGCGCGATGTGACCGTGATCGGCGAGGGCAAGAGCGAGCTCGATGCCTTTCTCGCCCGGGCACTGGCGGTGAGCGGCCGCTACGCGAGCGCGGACCCGACTCCCCAGGCGGGCCTCTACTACCGTTCCGACCACTTCAGCCTGGCCAAGCGCGGCGTTCCGATGCTCTATCTCAAGAGCGGCGAGGATTTCGTGATCGGCGGCAAGGCGGCCGGCGCGGCATGGCAGGAAGACTATACGCAAAACCGCTACCACCAGCCCGACGACGAGTTCGACCCGAAGTGGGACTGGAATGCGGTCGAACCCGACCTCGAGCTGGAATACCGGCTCGGCCGGATGCTGGCCGAGAGCACATCCTGGCCCGAATGGGCCAAGGGCGACGAGTTCCGCCGCATCCGCGATGCGAGCTGCAAGCCGGCCGGAGGCTGCTGAGTAACAATGACCTACAGGATGCCGCCCGAATGGGCCCCGCAGGACTGGCTGTGGATCGGATTTCCGCACGACCGCACCGAATGGCCGCACACGATCGAGCGGGCGCAGGAGCAGATCGCAGCCTTCGCCAGCGCGGTAGCGGAAAGCGGGCAGGCAGTCCGCCTGATCGTGCGCGACGAAGCCAATGAGGCGCGCGCCCGTCAGTTGGCGAGCGCGAGGGTCAAGCTCGAGCGACGCAGCTACGGCGACGTCTGGCTGCGCGACACCGGACCGCTGATCGTCGCCGACGGCACGGGCGAACGGATCGCGCGGCGATTCGATTTCAACGGCTGGGGCGGCAAGTTCATCATGGCCGGCGACCAAAGCATCGGCGCGGAGCTGGCGCGCGATGCCGGCCTGCCGCTCGAGACGCTCGATTGGGTGCTCGAGGGCGGGGCGATCGACGGCGACGGGACCGGGCTGGTGGTGACGACCGAGCAATGCCTGCTGAATGCCAACCGCAACCCCCAGCTGTCGCGCCGGGATATCGAAGCGCGGTTGGCGCGCGATCTCGGTTTCGACCGGGTGCTGTGGCTCGGCGACGGGCTGCTCAACGATCACACCGACGGCCACGTCGACAATCTCGCGCGCTTCGTCGGGCCGAACACGCTCGCGCTGCCGGTGGCGAACCGCGCCGACGACCCCAACGCCGCGACCTATGCCGATGCGCGCGGGCGGGCCTTGGCCTTCGGGGTCGAGTTGCGCGACATCCCGTCACCCGGACTGGTCGGCGACGAGGATGCCGAGCCCGCAAGCTACATGAACTTCGCGATCACTTCGAAGCTGGTGGTGGTGCCGACCTACGGCAGCCCGATGGATGCCGAAGGTATCGCCGCGGTCGCCGCCTGCTTCCCCGATCGCGACACGGTCGGCGTTCCGGCAGATGCGGTTCTGGCGGGCGGCGGGGGCTTCCATTGCGCGAGCCAGCAGATGCCGTCTGCGGCCTGAAACGGGACGAAACGCGGTTTCGCCGGGAACGACGGCCCGATCTTAACTGTTCAGCAACACCTGCGGCGCGACAAGGGCGCCATGGCACTCGCCCTTGCATACGCCCAACACGCCGCACGCGATCCGCTGGAACTGGCCCGCGCGATCGTCGTCTGCGGCTGCGCGGCCGCGCTGATCGCTGCTGGGCAGGCGCTGCCTTTTTAGGCTTTCCTAGCTTTTGGCAGCCGGGGCTGCTGCTTCCTTTGCCGCGCCCTCCTTCGCCAGCTCGAGCACGTAGGCACGAATCGATTCGGCTTGTTCGGGCGTGAGCCAGGGTTTGAAGCTGATCATGCCGTAATCCGACAGCTTGCCCCCGATGACGATCGCGTTCCACGCCTTCGCATCGGTCGCCATTTGCGAACGCGGCAGGTTCGGATTGACCGGCCCGCTGTGACAGATCGAGCAATAGGTGCCGTACCACTTCTGGCCTTCGGCGAGCTGCGCCTCGCTGAAGCTGTCGCTGCTCCTGGCGAACGGCAGCGGTGCGGTGGCCGGCACCGGCGGGAGGGTGGCAGCGCCGCCCACCTTGAAGACCAGCAGCACGCCATTGGGGGGCGGGGTGGGCATCCAGGGCGCCGGCCGTGCCATGCCCATCGAACCGCCGTAGCCGGCCAGCACCGCGACATATTGTATGCCGTTCACGCGATAGGTGATCGGGCCGGCCATTACGCCCCGGCCGGCGTTGAAGCTCCACAATTCCTTGCCGTCGCGGGCGTCGTAGGCGTGAAACAGCGCGTGATCGTCGCCCTGGAACACAAGGTTGCCCCCGGTCGCCAGAGTGCCGCCGTTCCACGCCGACTGGCGCTCGATCTTCCAGACCGCCTTCTGCTTCACGGGATCCCACGCGATCAGCCAGCCCTTGAAGGCCGCTTCCTTGGCATGCTCCGGCGGCGGCGGAGCGCCCATATGCGTGCCGGTGTTCCAGCGGCCGATGTGGCGTTCATAGTGCTCGTCGTCGACCATGGTGATCGGCGCATGCATCGCCGGAATGTAGACCAGGCCGGTCTTGGGCGAATAGCTCATCGGCATCCAGGCATGCGCGCCGAGGCCCGAAGGATAGAGGAAATAGGGCTTGTCCGCATAGCGGATGCCGGGCTTCTCGACCGGGCGGCCGGTCGCCACATCGATCCGGTCGGCCCAGTCCTGCGGGACATAGGGCTGCGCGCTGATCAGCTTCCCGTTGCTGCGGTCGATCACGTAGAAGAACCCGTTCTTGGGCGCCTGCATCAGCACCTTGCGCGGCTTTCCGTCGATCGTGAGATCGGCCAGGGTGATCTGCTGCGTGGCGGTGAAGTCCCAGCTTTCGCCCGGGTTCACCTGATAGTGCCACTTGTACTTGCCGGTGTCGGGATCGAGCGAGAGGATCGAGGCGAGGAACAGGTTGTCACCCTTGCCGTCGGACCGCGCGCGCTGGTTCCACGGGGCGCCGTTGCCGACGCCGATCAGCAGCTGGTTGAAATCGGCATCGTAGACCACCGAATCCCACACGGTGCCGCCGCCGCCCATTTCCCACCACTTGCCGAACCAGGTCTTGCCGGCAAACTTCGCGAAGACCTCGTCGGACGCAGCATGGTCGGGGCCGTCGGCCGGGTTGCCCGGAACGGTGTAGAAGCGCCAGACGAGCTTGCCCGTCTCGGCATCATAGGCGGAGACATAGCCGCGCACGCCCAGCTCGGCGCCCGAGTTGCCGATGATCACCTTCCCGTGGACGACCCGCGGGGCCATGGTGATGGTGTAGGGCTCCTTCTGATCGACCGTGACGGTGGACCACAGCGGCTTGCCGGTATCGGCGTCGAGCGCGATCAGGCGCCCGTCGATCGTGCCGACGTAGACCTTGCCCTCCCACACCGCGACACCGCGGTTGACCACGTCGCAGCAGGCATGCGCGCCTTTCGCGCCGATGTTCTTCGGATCGTATTTCCACAAGACCTCGCCGGTGTCGGCCTTGACCGCCATCACCTTCGACCAGGCAGTGGAGAAATACATCACCCCGTCGACCACGATCGGGGTCGCTTCCTGCCCGCGGTTGGTGTCGAGCGGGACCGAGAAGGCAAGGCCTAGCTGCCCGACATTGGTGTCGTTGACGTCGGTCAGCGGGCTGAAGCGCTGTTCGGCATAGGTGCGTCCGTAGGCGAGCCAGTTGTCGGGATCGTTCTCGGCCGCGAGCAGCCGCGCTTGGTCGATCCTGCCGTTCTTCGCTTCGGTCTCGGCCGGGTGATGGCAGGCGGCAAGCGCCAGTACGGCAAGCAGCGCGAAACGTTTGAACATGATCCCTCCCCGGCCGGCGGTTTCCGCCCTGGGCTCCGCTTAAGCACCTTGCGCATCCATGTCGAGACAACGCTGGCCGGGAGCATGCCCGTGCGCACGTGCGGATTGTCTGTTGTTACGGATAAAAAGAATCGTAATAACCGTTTCGCAGTTGCGAAAGGAATCGCCATGACATCGGGCCGCCTCGTTCTTCTCTCGTCGCTCGCGCTGGCGCTATCCGCCGCCGCGCCCGCAGCCGCATCGGCTGCCCCTCTGTTCAAGCCGTGGATCAATGGCGAAAGCCCGACCGAGCCGATCATGCAGGTTCAGCAATACGATCCCGATACCTTCGTGATCCGCCAGTCGGTCAAGACCAATTTCGAAGCCCCGTTCCTCTATCTGCTGTTCGGCAAGGACAAGGCGCTGCTGCTCGACACCGGTGCCGGCGGCCTCCAGATTCGGCCGACGATCGACAAGCTCATCGCCGACTGGTGCGCCGCGCATGGGCGCGCCTCGATCCCGCTGGTGGTCGCGCACAGCCACGGCCACGGCGACCATCACGCGGGCGACGCGGAGTTCGCAAACCGGCCCGACACCCAGGTCGTCGGGCTCGCGCCGGCCGAGGTCGCGACGTTCTTCGGCATTGCCGACTGGCCGCGCCAGATCGTCACCTTCGACCTCGGCGGACGGCCGCTCTCGATCATCCCGACCCCCGGGCACCAGCCGGCGCATATCGTGGTCTACGATCCGAAGACCGAGCTCCTGCTGTCGGGCGACACGCTCTATCCCGGCCGGCTCTACGTGCCCGCCAACTGGTCCGGCGTGTTCCGCGAAAGCATGGACCGGCTGGCGGATTTCGTGCGCGCGCATCCGGTCTCGCACATCCTCGGCGCGCATATCGAGATGACCACCACTCCGGGCAAGGACTACGTCCAGGCCGCGCCGGTTCATGCCGACGAGCATGCGCTCGAACTGCCGCCCGAGGCGGCGTTCAAGCTGCAGCAGACGGTCGACGCGATGGGCGACGTGACGGTGAAGGCGGTGACCGACGACTTCATCGTCTTCCCGGTCCCGGCCCGGCAACCGGATCCGGCGGGCAAGGAACTGCCGCTGGTTAAAGCGGCGCCCTAGATTTCGGTTACCGGCACGCCGAGCTCAAGCGCCGCCTTGGCCATCCGTTCGTCGAGCGTCACGAGCGTGCAGCCGTTGGCGGCGCAGATCGCGAGGTGCAGCGCATCGCCGGCGCGAAGCGATAATTCGTGGCGGATGGCATAGCGCGCCGCCGCGTAGAATGCTTCCGCGTCCACTGGAAGCTCGGCAAAGCTGCTCTCGCGTATAGCCTGCCATTGGGCGAGAGCAGCCGCGCGCGTTTGGACGGTGAGCTCCCCGGTTCTGATCTTGAGCGAAAGGGCGCTGGAAACTTCGGTGACAACCCAGGAACTGATCATCAGGCCCTCGGCTTCCTTGCCCTGCAAAGCCGTTCTGATCTGCGAACCCGCCTGCTCATAGGCAAGCATCGCAACGATCGCGGAAGTATCCACGTAGTGCATCAATAGCGATCCGTGTCTCGCATCCACCGGATGAATTCTCCCGCACCCTGCTTTTGCTCGGGCAGCTGGGCACGCAATCGCTCCAGCGCCTCCCAGTCGATTGGCTTGAGCTGCTTCTCCAGCGGCACGAGCCGTGCCGCTGGCTTGCCGCGGCGGGTGATTTCCACCGTCTCGCCCGCTTCGACCCTGTCGATCAGTTCCGAAAGCCGCGCCTTTGCGTCGGCCAGGCTATAGCTGTCCATCCACGCTCTCCTCGGCCGAAATGACCAACTCGATGACTATATCGCAAAAGCGCGGGGATGGAAAGCTCAGCGCAGGTCCGGCGCGGTCGCTCCCGCCTTGAGCTTGGCGATGGCCTCGTCGAGCGAGAGGAACTGCTGTTGCTGCTCACCGAGCGTGCGCAGCGCCACCGTGCCTTCCTCGGCCTCGCGCTTGCCGACCACCAGCAGGTGCGGGACCTTGGCGTGGCTGTGCTCGCGGACCTTGTAGTTGATCTTCTCGTTCCTGAGATCGGTTTCGACCCGAATCCCGGCAGCCTTGAGCTTCGCCTCGACCTCGCGGGCATAGTCGTCCGCGTCCGAGACGATCGTCGCGACCACCGCCTGCACCGGGGCGAGCCATAACGGCATCTTGCCGGCGAAATGCTCGATCAGGATCCCGATGAAGCGTTCGTAGCTGCCAAAGATCGCACGGTGGAGCATCACCGGGCGGTGCCGCTCGCCATCCTCGCCAATATAGGTCGCGTCGAGCCGTTCGGGCAGCACGCGGTCGGACTGGATCGTGCCGACCTGCCATGTCCGCCCGATCGCGTCGGTGAGATGCCATTCGAGCTTGGGCGCATAGAAGGCGCCTTCGCCGGGCAGTTCTTCCCAGCCGTATTCGGGCGTGTTGAGCCCCGCCGCAGCGACCGCATCGCGTAGCTCGGCCTCGGCCTGGTCCCACATCGCGTCGGTGCCGAAGCGCTGGTCGGGCCGCAGCGCAAGCTTGATCGAATAGGTGAAGCCGAATTCGGCGTAGATCCGGTCCGCCAGCGCACAGAACTTGCGCACCTCGTCGACGATCTGGTCCTCGCGGCAGAAGATATGTGCGTCGTCCTGAGTGAACTGGCGCACGCGCATCAGCCCGTGGAGCGCGCCATGCGGCTCGTTGCGATGGCAGCAGCCGTTCTCGTAGATCCTCAGCGGCAGGTCGCGGTACGACTTGATGCCCTGCTTGAAGATCAGCACGTGGGCCGGGCAGTTCATCGGCTTGAGCGCCATCCAGTCGGCCCCGGCCGAAACCAGCGGGCCGTCGTCCTCGATGTTCGGCACCTCGTCGGGGATCACGAACATGTTCTCGCGATACTTGCCCCAGTGGCCGCTCTGCTCCCACTGGCGCGCGTCCATCACCTGCGGGGTCTTGACCTCGCGGTAGCCGGCATCGTCGATCGCGCGGCGCATGTATGCCTCGAGCTCGCGCCAGATCAGATAGCCCTTCGGATGCCAGAACACCGAGCCGTGCGCTTCCTGCTGGAGATGGAACAGGTCCATTTCCTGCCCCAGCTTGCGGTGATCGCGCAGCAGCGCCTGCTCAAGGCGTTCGAGATGCGCATCGAGCTGCTTCTTGTTGAGCCAGCCGGTGCCGTAGATGCGGCTGAGCATCGCGTTGTTCTGGTCGCCGCGCCAGTAGGCGCCCGAAACACGCGTGAGCTTGAACGCGTTGGGATCGAGCTTCCCGGTCGAGGCCAGATGCGGCCCGCGGCACATGTCGAGCCAGGCTGCCGGATGATGCGGCAGGCCCGACCAGTAGACCGTCAGCTCTTCGCCCTCGGGCAGCTCGGCGGCCCATTCGGCCTTGAAGGTCTCGCCTTCGCCCTGCCACCGGCTGATCAGCTGGTCGCGGCTCCAGACCTCGCGCACCAGCGGTTTGTCCGCGGCGATGATGCGGCGCATCTCGGCCTCGATCGCGGGCAAGTCCTCGTCGGTGAAGGGACCGTGCTCCTTCGTCGGAGCGAAATCGTAATAGAATCCGTCGTCTGTCGCCGGCCCGAAGGTGATCTGCGTGCCGGGGAACAGCGCCTGGACCGCTTCGGCCAGCACGTGCGCGAAATCGTGCCGTGCGAGTTCGAGCGCGTCGGCCTCGTCGCGGACGGTAACCAGCGCAAGCTGCGCATCGCCGTCGAAGGGGCGGTTGATATCGCGCAGTTCGCCATCGACCCGCGCGGCGATCGCCGCCTTGGCCAGGCCGGGCCCGATCGCCGCGGCGACATCGGCCGGGGTCGAGCCCTGCGGCATCTCGCGCACCGAACCGTCGGGCAGGCTGATCTTCAACATCGCGCTCATCGAAACTCTCTCATCCGAACGTCTCATCGGGTTTGGGGCGCCATGGCAGAATTGCCCGCGCGCCGGAAGCCTCTGGCGTCTGCTGGCAGGGACAGTTCGGGAGGTCGACGCCGTGCCGCCCGAACCCGGGCGGCGGCGGTGCGGTGTCAGCCCGCGACCGTCCGCCCCGGGAAGCCCGAGGTGGTAGTGGTCGTGGTGGTAGTCACACGCTGCATGGCGCGCGATATAGGCGGCCGGCCTCGCAAAGTCACTAGCGACTGCGCCCTTGCCGTTTGCGGGCTGCAGTTCCACATAGCCCGCGATGAGCGAGACCCGCTTCCACTGCCTTCCCGACGGCCGCCGGATCGCCTTCCGCAAGATCGGGGGCACCGGCCCGACGCTGGTGTTCCTGCCCGGCTACATGTCGGACATGGCGGGCGGCAAGGCGACCGCACTGTTCGACTGGGCGAAGGCGAACGGGCGCGCCTGCCTGCTGATCGACTATTCCGGCTGCGGAGAGAGCGACGGGACCTTCGCCGAAGGGACGCTGTCGCGCTGGCGCGAGGAAGTGCTGGCGCTGGTCGCGGCCGAAACCCATGGGCCGCTGGTGCTGGCGGGATCCTCGATGGGCGGCTGGCTGATGCTGCTCTGCGCCCTCGACCTGGCCGACCGGGTTGCCGGCCTGGTCGGGATCGCACCCGCTCCGGACTTCACCGAATGGGGCTATGACCGGTTGCAGAAAGCGGCCCTGGCCGCGGGCGAGACCGTGTTCGAGGACAGTGCCTACGGTTACGATCCGATGCCGACCCATCCCGGCTTCTGGCGCGACGGGCAGGCGCAGCTGCTGCTCGGCGGCGACATCGCGCTCGACTGCCCGGTGCGCCTGCTCCACGGCCAGCGCGACACCGACGTCCCGCACGCGATCTCGCTTCGCCTGGCCGAAGCCCTGCGTTCAGACGATGTGCAGGTGGTGCTGATCAAGGACGGCGACCATCGCCTGTCGCGCGACGGCGATATCGCCCTCATGCTGCGCACCGTCGCGGCGCTGGATGGAAACGCTCCCTGACATGATCGCCGCCCTGCTCCTTTCGCTGCTCGCCCAGTCCTCCTCCGACGCGGTCGATGCCTCGGGCTTCCGCTTCCCGACCACCCGGCCGCAGACGATCCAGCGGCAGGCAGAAGCACCGCGCACGATCGGGATCCGGCCGGCCCCGGCCGAGCAGGACCGGCTCGTCACCTGCCTCGATCAGGCCAACAGCGATCCTTCGGGTGCTGCGCTTACCGCGAACGGCTGGATCCTGGAGGCCAGCGGCTCCGAGCGCGCATCGGCGGGCCAATGCCTGGGCATGGCCTACAGCCGCCAGGCGAAATGGCAGGCGGCCGAGGACGCGTTCCTCGCCGCGCGCACCGATACACCGGCCGACAACCCCACCGGGCGGGCCAGGCTCGCGGCGATGGCGGGCAATTCGGCGCTGGCCGATGCCCGCTATGAAAACGCTCTGGCCGATCTCGACATGGCCGCCTTCGATGCGGCGAACGCCAAGGAGGTGCAGCTCGGCGGGGAGATCGAGATCGACCGGGCGCGGGCGCTGGTGGCGCTCGGGCGCGGCGGCGAAGGCGGCGCCGCGCTCGAAAAGGCCCGGCGCGACGCGCCCCGGGATTCCGACGCCTGGCTGCTTTCGGCGACCCTCGCGCGGCGCGACGGCGATCTAACGACCGCGCAATCCTACATATCCACCGCCGCCGGGCTCGCGCCGACCGATCCGCAGATCGGTCTCGAGGCCGGGGTGATCGCCGCGCTTTCGGGCAAGGACGACGCGGCGCGCAAAAGCTTCCAGTCGGTGGTCCTGCTTTCTCCCGGAACCCCGGAGGCTGGCACCGCCAAGACCTATCTCGCCCAGCTTGGCCCGGCGCCGACAGATACGCCGGCTGACACGGAGGCGGACGCAGCAACGAAGGACTCCACCCGATGATCCCGCTGTCGGTGCTCGATCTCGTTCCGGTGCGCGAAGGCAGCGGCGTCGCCGAGGCGATGCAGGCAACCGCGGGCTATGCCAAGGCGGCGGAGGAGGCCGGCTACAAGCGCTTCTGGGTGGCCGAACACCATGCGACCGAAGGCGTCGCCGGCGGTGCCGCGGCGGTGGTCCTGGCGCATGTCGGCCATGCGACAGAAACCATCCGGATCGGATCGGGCGGGATCATGCTGCCCAACCACACGCCCTTCACCATTGCCGAGCAGTTCGGGACGCTCGACGCACTGTTTCCGGGGCGGGTCGATCTAGGGCTGGGCCGCGCGCCCGGTGCGGCACCGATCCTCGGACAAGCGCTGCGCAAGGATCTTCATCAGGTCGCGCAATATTTCCCGCAGGACGTGATCGAGCTGCAAGCGCTGATCACCGGCGAGCCGCCGCTGCCGATCAAGGCGACGCCCGGTCTCGGCGCAAACATCCAGTTCTGGATGCTCGGGTCGAGCCTGTTCGGTGCCCAGCTCGCCGCGCGGCTCGGCCTGCCCTATGCCTTCGCCAGCCATTTCGCGCCCGATCACCTCGACGAGGCGCTGGCGATCTACCGCCGCGAATTCCAGCCCTCCGCGGCGCTCGAGCAGCCCCATTGCATGGCCGCGATGAGCGTGATCGCGGGCGAGAGCGATGCCGAGGGCGAACTTCTCGCTTCGTCTCAGGACCAGTCCTTCGTCCGCCTGCGTACCGGTGAACCGGGCAAGTTGCCGCCACCGGTGCCCGGCTATCTCGACAGCCTGCCGCTGTCCTCGCAGGCCATCATCCAGCGGCTGTCGCCCGCCCGCGCGGTCGGTGGGCCGGCAACCGTGCGCGAGAAAATCCTGCGCTTCGCGGAACGCACCGGCGCGGACGAGCTTATCCTGTCCGGCGCGATCTACGATCCCGCGGCGCGTTGCCATTCGCTGCGCCTGACGATGGACGCCATGCGGGGCTAGGCACGGGTTGAACCCCGCCGGGCGAAGGCGTAGGGTGAGTTAGATTGCTGCTTGTAGACGTAAGATTGTTTCGTGCGCGAGAGGAGTAGGTCCATGGCGACCGCGCGGCCCAGATCCAAGGCCACCATCAAGACCCCCAAGGCAAAGCCCGCAACCACCGCCGCCGGCAAGGGCGCGCTTGCCGAGGCGCTGGGCCGGGCGATGCAGGCCTCGCTGCTGCCCGGCGACACCCAGCTCGGCGCCGAGCGGCTGCAGGAAGCCGCCGCCTTCGTGCTCGAGACCGCCCAGCGGCGCAAGCCGGGCACGGTCAGCATCGCGATCCGCACCGCCGCCAACGGCCATCGCTACACCGCGCTGGCGATCGTCAACGACGACATGCCGTTCCTGGTCGATTCGGTCGCTGCGGCGATCGCCGCGCAGGGCCTTGCGATCGACCAGCTGGTGCACCCGGTGCTCGGCGTCGCACGCGACAAGCAGGCGCTCCTCACCGGCTTTCCCGGCGATCGCGACGCGCCGCAGGAATCGATGATCTATATCGAGACCTCGCGGATCGACGCCCGCCAGCGGCGCGAGCTGACCGACGCGTTGCAGACCACGCTGGCCGACGTGCGCGCCGCCGTGGCCGACTGGCCGAAGATGCAAGCGCTGATCGCGCGCGACGCTGCCGGCGTCACCGATCCGGAAGGCGAAGCGCTGCTGCTCTGGCTGGCCAGCGGCAAGCTGACCCAGCTCGGCCACATCACCCGCACACGCGATGGAACCAATTCCCGGCCGCTCGGCATTTGCCGCAAGGGGGCCAAGGCGATCCTCGCCGATGCGAGCTATGCGCGGGCCTTCGAATGGTTCGACAAGGAGGGGGTCGGCCACGCACCGCTGATCGTCAAGGCGAACCGGCTTTCGCTGGTCCACCGCCATGTTCCGCTCGACCTGTTCATCGTGCCGATGATCGAGGACGGCAAGGTCACCGCGCTTTCGGTGCATGCCGGGATCTGGACCAGCGCGGCGCTGGCCGCCCCGCCCGAAACCGTGCCGCTGCTGCGGCGGCGCATGGCCAATCTCTCCGACCGGCTCGGGCTCGATCCGAAGGACCACGACGGCAAGACCCTCGAGCACGCCTTCGCCGCGCTACCGCACGACATTGCGATCGCCTTTCCCGACGACGCGCTCGCGCGGGTGGTGACCGCGATGATGGCGCTGAGCGACCGCCCCCGCCCGCGCATCGCGCTGGTGCGGGCTCCGCTTGGCCGCCACCTGTTTGCCTTCGTATGGTTCCCGCGCGACCTGATCAGCGCCAATGTGCGCCCGCGCGTGCTTGCGATGCTGGAAGAGGCGACCGACGGCACGGTACTCGACTGGAGCCTCGCGATCGAAGGCGGGAATCTTGCCGCGCTGCGCTTCGTGATCGACCTGCGCGAGGGGGCCAAGGTCCCGAACGAGCAGGCGCTCGACGCACGGCTGCAGGCGATGCTGCGCGGCTGGTCCGAAGCGGTCGAGGCCGAGCTGGCCAAGACCGAAGACCCGGCGCGGGCGGCCGCGATGGCGAACCGCTTCGCCGAGGCCGTGCCGGCCGCGAACCAGTTGGACTACAGCCCGACCGAGGCGGCGCACGACGTGCTCCGGCTGCGGGCGCTCTATACCGCCGATCCCCGCCCGGCCGGCGGGCGCGACGCGCGGATTTACCGCTGCGACAGCGACGCACCCGAGCAGTTGCGGCTGAAGATCTACCAGCTCGACGGGTCGCTGGCCCTGTCCGACGCGGTGCCCGCGCTCGAGAACTTCGGCTTCCGCGTGCTGCAGGAGCGGCCTGTTCCGCTCGGCGAGGCCGGGCAGGCGACGATCCACGACTTCACCCTTGCGCTGCCCGCCGGCGAGGCGGCGGCGCGGGTGATGGAACGCGCCGGCGCGATCGAGGAGGCGCTTGCCGCGGTGCTCAACGGGACGGCCGAGAACGACGTGTTCAACCGGCTGACAGTCGGTGCCGCGCTGTCGGCACGCGACGCGAACCTGCTGCGCGCCTTCTATCGCTATCTGCGCCAGGCCGGGATCAGCTACACCATCTACACCGTGGTCGATGCGCTCGATCGCGCACCCGACGTCACTCGCGCGCTGATCGCACTGTTCGACCTGCGCCACGACCCGGCCCGGCAGGGCGACCGTGCCAAGGCGGCCGCGGAGGCCGAGGAACGCATTCGCGACGGCCTGGCCAAGGTCGATGCGATCAACGACGACCGGCTGCTGCGGCTCTACCAGTCCGCGTTCCGTGCGGTGCTGCGGACCAACGCCTTTACCCCGGCCGCTTCCGAAGCGCTCGCCTTCAAGCTCGATTCGCATCAGGTGCCGGGCCTGCCGCGGCCGGTGCCGTGGCGCGAGATCTGGGTCTATGCGCGGCGGGTCGAGGGCATCCACTTGCGCGCGGGGCCGATCGCGCGCGGCGGCATCCGCTGGTCCGACCGGCGCGACGATTTCCGCACGGAGATTCTCGGGCTGATGAAGGCCCAGCGGGTCAAGAACGCGGTGATCGTGCCGACCGGAGCCAAGGGCGGCTTCTATCCCAAGCAGCTCCCCGATCCGCGCAAGGATCGCGACGGCTGGGCGGCCGAGGGCAAGGCGAGCTACGAGGTCTTCATCCGCGCGTTGCTTTCGGTCACCGACAACATCGTGGGCCAGAAGGTCGTGCATCCGAAGGGCGTGGTGGTTCGCGACGGCGACGACCCCTATTTCGTTGTCGCCGCGGACAAGGGCACCGCGAGCTATTCCGACACGGCGAACGCGATTGCCGAAGCCAACGACTTCTGGCTGGACGACGCCTTCGCCAGCGGCGGCTCGCACGGCTACGACCACAAGGCGATGGGGATCACCGCCCGCGGTGCGTGGTTGTCGGTTCAGCGCCATTTCCTCGAGCTCGGCATCGACGTCCAGAAGGACGAAATCCGCGTGGCCGGCTGCGGCGACATGTCGGGCGACGTGTTCGGCAACGGCATGCTGCTGTCGAAGACGATCAAGCTGGTGGCGGCCTTCGACCACCGCCACATCTTCATCGATCCCAATCCCGATCCGGCAGCGAGCTGGAAGGAGCGCAAGCGCATGTTCAAGCTGCCGCGCTCAAGCTGGGACGATTACGACAAGACGCTGATTTCGAAGGGTGGCGGGGTGTTCCCGCGCACCCTCAAGACCATTCCGCTGTCACCCCAGGCGCGCGCAGCGCTGGGCACCGACGCGACCGAGATGGATCCCGACACGCTGATCTCCACCGTACTCAAGGCTCCGGTCGACCTGCTGTGGTTCGGCGGGATCGGAACCTATGTGAAGAGCGCTGCCGAAAACAACGTCGCGGTCGGCGATCCGGCGAACGACAGCCTGCGGATCGACGGGGAGGACGTGCGCGCGACGGTGATCGGCGAAGGCGCCAACCTCGGCTGCACCCAGGCCGGACGGATCGAGTTCGCGCTGAACGGCGGCCGGATCGACACCGACTTCATCGACAATTCCGCCGGGGTCGATTGCTCCGACAATGAAGTGAACATCAAGATCGCCTTTGCCGCCGCCAAGCGCGCGGGGCGCCTCAGCGAGGAGCGGCGCGACAGGATTCTCGTCTCGATGACCGACGAGGTCGCGGCATTGGTGCTCGAGGACAACCGGCTGCAAGCGCTTGGCCTGTCGATCGCGGAAGCCGGCGGAGCGGCGGCAACGCCCTCCTACATCCGCCTGATCGACAAGCTGGAAGAGCGCGGGCAGCTCGATCGCAAGACCGAGGGGCTGGCCGAGAACGAAACGCTCGCCCGCCGCGCGGCCGACGGGTCCAAGAACTCGGGGGGGCTGACCCGGCCCGAGCTGGCGGTCCTGCTGTCGAGCAGCAAGCTCGCGCTGCAGGACGCGATCGAGCACAGCACCCTGCCCGACGACCCTTTGCTGGTGCCGACCCTGATCGGCGCCTTTCCCAAGACCATGCAGGGCGAGTTCAAGCAGCAGATTCTTGCCCACCGGCTGCGGCGCGAAATAATCGCGACCGAGCTTGCCAACCGGCTGATAAACCGCATCGGCCTGAGCCATCCGTTCGAGCTGGCGGAGGAAGAAGGCGCATCGCTCGACCAGGTCGCGGCGGCCTTCGCCGCGGCCGAAAGCCTGTTCGGGCTGGATGCCGTCTGGGAAAAGATCGAAACCGCGAAAATGCCCGAGCCGGCCCGGATCCGCCTGTTCGAACGCGCCGCAGCCGCGGTGACCGACCACATGGCAGACATCCTGCGGGCCGGAAAGGGTGCGGTCCAGCCTTCGGCGCTGGTCGCCGAACTGTCCGGCGGGGTGCGCGAGCTTTCGGCCGCAGCGAGCAGGTTGCTGGCCGCCGAGGCGCGCGGCCGCTCGGAACAGAGCCGCGAGGAATTCGCCGCCGCCGGCGCGCCTCAGGCCGAGGCCGCCCAGGTCACCCATCTGCACGATCTCGACGGCGTGATCGGGCTCGCCCAGCTGGCCCGGGACAGCGGCACGAAGGTAACCCCGCTGGCGCAGGCCTTCATCGATCTCGGCGCACGCCTGGGGCTCGACTGGGCGCAGCAGACCGCGGCCGCGATGAACCCGTCCGACCCGTGGGAGCGCCTGCTGGTAAACGGCCTCGCGCGCGACTTCCAGCACATGCGGCTCGATTTCCTGCGCCGGACGATGACCGGCAAGGGCAAGGTCAAAGGCGATCCGCTGCGGGCGGTGAAAGCCTGGGCGGAGGCCCAGCAGGCGGCGATCGCGGAATTCCGCGCCAGCGTCGCCCGCGCGCACACGGCCGTGCCCCCCGCGCCGGCCATGCTGGCCCAGATCGCGAGCCAGGCGCGCAACCTGCTGGCGCGGTGAGCGTTCTGCGCTAAAGCGCAAACCCGGTTCTATCTGGAGTTACGCATGGCGCATTTCGACGTGATCATTGTCGGCACCGGCCACGGCGGCGCGCAAGCCGCGATCACCTTGCGCCAGCACGGCTTCGAGGGCTCGATCCTGATGATCGGGCGCGACCCGCAAGTGCCCTATGAGCGTCCGCCGCTGTCCAAGGAATATCTCTCGCGCGAGAAACCGCTCGAGCGGATCCTGATCCGTCCGCCCCATTTCTGGGCGGAGCGCGGCATCGACATGAAGCTCGGCGCGACGGTGACCGAAGTCGATGCCCAAGGCCATGCGGTGGCCTTGGGCGATGGCGAGCGGATCGGCTACGGCGCGCTGATCTGGGCCGCCGGCGGCGATCCGCGGCGCCTCTCGTGCCCCGGGGCCGAGCTTGCCGGAATCCACTATGTCCGCGATCTGGCCGACGCCGACCGGATGATGGCCGAGCTCGATGCCGGGGCCAGGCGGGTGGTCGTGATCGGCGGGGGCTACATCGGGCTCGAAGCGGCAGCCGTGCTGACCAAGTTCGGTTGCGCGGTGACCCTGCTCGAAGCCCTGCCGCGCGTGCTTGCGCGGGTCGCCGGCGAGGATCTGTCGCGGTTCTACGAGGCAGAGCATCGCGCGCACGGGGTCGATCTGAGGACCGGGGCGATGGTCGAGGCGATCGAGGGCGACGGGAACAAGGTCACCGGGGTGCGGCTGGCCTCGGGCGAGGTCCTGCCGGCCGACATGGTCGTCGCCGGGATCGGCATCGTTCCCTCGGTCGGCCCGCTGATCGCGGCCGGAGCGAGCGGCGCGAACGGGGTCGACGTCGACGAGCAGTGCCGGACGATGCTGCCCGACGTCTACGCGATCGGCGATTGCGCGGCGCATGCCAACGATTTCGCCGGCGGCAATGTGATCCGTCTCGAAAGCGTGCAGAACTCCCACGACATGGCGGCCTGTGTCGCGCAGGCGATCATGGGCGAGCCTGTGCCCTATCACGCGCTGCCGTGGTTCTGGTCGAACCAGTACGATCTCAAGCTGCAGACCGCAGGCCTCAGCCTCAACCACGATGCGACCGTGACCCGCGGCGATCCCGCAAGCCGCAGCTTCAGCGTGATCTACCTCAGGGAAGGCCGGGTGATCGCGCTCGACTGCGTCAACGCGGTCAAGGACTATGTCCAGGGCCGCAAGCTGGTCGAAGCGAGAGCGCAGGTCGCACCGGCTGCGCTGGCCGACACGGCAACCCCGCTCAAGGAATTGCTGCCAGCCGCCTGAGCGCCCACTGCGCCGCTTCGGCGACCACGGGGTCGGGATCGGTGGTCAGCTTCCGCACCGGAACCGCCAGCGCGCCGTTGCCGCTGTTGCCGGCGGCGATCAGGCAGTTGCGGACGAAGCGGTCGCGGCCGATCCGCTTGATCGGGCTCCCGGAGAATTTCGCCCTGAAGGCCGCATCGTCGAGCGCGAGCAGCTCGGCCAGTTCCGGCGCGACCAGTTCGTCGCGCGGGACGAAGGCCTGGTTTCGCGCAGCCGTATCGGCAAACTTGTTCCATGGGCACACCGCAAGGCAATCGTCGCAGCCGTAGATCCGGTTGCCGATCGCCGCGCGGAATTCCTCGGGGATCGGTCCCTTGTGCTCGATCGTGAGGTAGGAAATGCACCGCCGCGCATCGAGCCGGTAGGGTGCCGGAAAGGCGTCGGTCGGGCAGGCGGCGTGACAGGCGACGCACGTGCCGCAGTGCCCGTCGTGCGGATCGTCGGGCGCGAAATCGAGGGTGCAATAGATCGCCCCGAGAAACAGCCAGCTGCCGTGCTCGCGGCTGACGAGATTGGTGTGCTTGCCCTGCCAGCCCAGCCCGGCGGCCTCGCCCAGCGGCTTTTCCATCACCGGGGCGGTATCGACGAACACCTTGAGCCGCATCTCCAGCCCGAGCTTCGCGGCCTCCGCAGTGAGCCAGCGGGCGAGTTGCTTGAGCGCCTTCTTGAGCACGTCGTGATAGTCGCGGCCCTGCGCATAGACCGAGATCCGCGCCTTCTCCGGATCGCCTTCCAGCGCCAGCGGATCGACCTCGGGCGCGTAGGACATGCCGAGCGCGATCACGCTGCGCGCTTCGGGCCACATGCTCTGCGGGCCGCGGCGAACTTCGGCGCGCTCTTCCATCCATGCCATGGAACCGTGGAAGCCGGCAGCCAGCCATTCGTCGAGCCGCGCCGCGCGCGCCGGATCGTCCGCGGCCGGCGCGAAGCCGACAGCGGCGAAGCCGAGCCCGCGCGCATGGTCCGAAAGCCGGTGCTTCAATCCTTCGAGTAGCGCCGAATTAACCAAGTTCGCTGTTGCTCCCGTTCATAGGCGAGGGTTAATCCCGCGACCATGAAGATCGAGCTAGGCGAGAGTCCGCTGTCGGACAATGTCGGGGTTCAAGCCTCTCGTCCGCTGGCGATCGAGGCGCATGGGCTGGTCAAGCGCTTCGACGGCACGCTGGCGGTCGACGGGGTCGATATCGCGGTGCCCGAGGGCTCGATCTACGGCATTCTCGGCCCCAATGGCGCCGGCAAGACCACCACGCTGCGCATGCTGCTGGGCATCATCGACCCCGACGAGGGCACGCGCCGGATCCTCGGCCACGAGCGTCCGCACGACGTCGCCCGGCTGATCGGCTATCTGCCAGAGGAACGCGGGCTCTATCCCTCGATGAAGGCCTATGAGGCGATCGCCTTCATGGGCGCGCTGCGCGGCGTGCCGCTGAAGGAAGGGCGCGAACGCGGACGCGAACTGCTCGAGAACCACGGGCTCGGCTTCGCCGCCGAACGCCAGATCCGCCAGCTTTCGAAGGGCATGGCGCAAACCGTGCAATTGCTCGGCACGCTGGTGCACAAGCCGAAGCTGGTGGTGTTCGACGAGCCCTTCTCGGGGCTCGACGCGCTCAACCAGGGCAAGCTCGAGAAGATGATCCGCGGCCTCGCCGCGGAAGGCACCACGGTGATCTTCTCGACCCATGTGATCGCCCACGCCGAGCGGCTGTGCGAGCAGATCGCGATCATCGCCGGAGGCAAGGTGCCCTTCGCCGGGCGGGTCGATGTCGCGCGCGACCGGATCCCGGCGCAGGTCCGGCTCGAAACCCATTCGACCGACGGGCCGTGGCGGGCCGCGCTGCCCGCCGATGCCCGGCGCGAAGGCGACTATTGGCTGTTCTCGCTTCCCGAGAGCGGGATCGAGCCGCTGCTGCGCGCGCTGATCGAGGGCGAGGCCGGGATCCTGTCGCTGTCGATCGAACGGGCCGGGCTGCACGACGCCTTTGTCGCGATTGCGGGCGAAGCCGCCGCGCGAGCGCTCGACGGCGAGGAGGAGACCGCACGATGAGCATGCCGAGAGACCCGGCCGGGCGCCTGTCGACCCTGCAGGCGGCCTTCGTCGTCGCGCGCCGCGACTTCACCGCGATCCTGCTGAGCCGCTATTTCATCTTCTTCCTGCTCGGCCCGCTCCTGCCGATCCTGTTCGCCGGGCTGGCGGGCGGCGTCGGGCGGCAGGTCGCCGAGCAGACCGCGCAGCCCGAGATCGGGATCGCGATGCAGGCGGCCGACGTCGATCGGATGCTGGCCGCCTACGACCGGCTGGCGCCCCGGCTGGGCGGAGGCTTGCCGCCGATGGTGGAGCTCAAACGGCTGGCCCCGGGCGAAAGCTTCGACGCACATGCGGTGCTCGCCGCGCGCAGCGGCAACATCGCCGCGGTCGTGACCGGCACTCCTTCCGCACCCGAGCTCACCGCCACGAAGGAGCGGCTCGAATGGTGGAACGGATCGGTCGCGCTGGTTTCGGCGATGGCGCTCGAGAAGCAGCCGACCTCCTTTCCCCCGGTCAGGCGCAGCGTGGTCGCGACCAGCGGCGCGAACCAGACCCGCGGGCGGATGACCACTGCGCAAAGCGGCCAGACGCTGCTGTTCATCGTGATCGTGTTCCTTGCCGGCATGGTCCTCTCGACGCTGGTCGAGGAGAAGGCCAACAAGATCATCGAGGTGCTGGCCGCCGCGATCCCGATGGAGGCGGTGTTCCTCGGCAAGCTCTTCGCGATGCTGGCGGTCTCGCTGGTCGGGGTGCTGATCTGGGCGCTCGCGATCGGCGGGCTGGTAAGCTTCGCGGGCGTGAGCAGCTCGATGGCGCTCGGTGGCGTCGATGTGAGCAATTTGCCGACGCCGGGGGTGGGCTGGCCCCTGTTCCTGCTGTTCGGGGTCGCCTATTTCTCGATGGGCTACCTGCTGCTCGGCTCGATCTTCCTCGCGATCGGATCGATGGCGAAGACCGTGCGCGAGGTGCAGACCCTGTCGATGCCGGTGACCATGTTCCAGGTGCTGGTGTTCCTGTTCTGCAGCTATGCCCTGACCCAGACCGGCAAGCCGCTCGAGCTGGCGGCGATCGTGTTCCCGCTCAGCTCGCCTTTCGCGATGCTCGGCCGGGCAGCGATCGAGGAGTCGGTCTGGCCGCATATCGCCGCGCTCGCATGGCAGGGCTTCTGCGTCGCGGTGTTCATCAAGCTCGGCTCGGGCCTGTTCCGCCGCCGGGTGATGCAGTCCGGGCCGCAGCACCGGCGGCAGCGGCGTTCGCTGCTGGCGATCGTCAGGGGCAGGCCCGCGGCGGCCTGACCTCGCAATCCGCGCAAGCCGGTGTTATATCGGGTCATTATGACCCACAGCACCTCCCGCAGGGCGTTGCTCGGCTGGCTCGGGGCGGGCGTCGCCCTCTCCGCCAGCGGCCTCTCGCCCCTCGCCGCCGCCCCCTACCGCGTAACCATGAGCGATGCCGACTGGCGCAAGAAGCTGGGCGATGCGGCGTGGCAGGTCCTGCGGCACGAAGACACCGAACGGCCCTTCACCTCACCCCTCAACGACGAGCACCGCAAGGGCACCTTCCTGTGCAAAGGCTGCAACAACCAGCTCTTTTCGAGCAGCACCAAGTTCGACAGCCACACCGGCTGGCCGAGCTTCTGGCAGCCGCTCAAGGGGGCGATCGGCACCTCGAGCGACCACAAGCTCGGTTATGAGCGGATCGAGGTGCATTGCGCCGATTGCGGCGGGCACTTGGGCCACGTGTTCCGCGACGGGCCCAAGCCGACCGGGCTGCGCTATTGCATGAACGGCGTGGCGATGGTTTTCCGACCGGCCTGAGCTGCGCTCAGCCGACCACCTGCCACACGCGGAAGGTGGAGGGCACGCCCTTCAGCGGCACGTCCCTGAGCCAGCCCGGTACCTTCCCGGCGAGCATCTGCGCCATGAAGCCCTGCGGGGCCTTTGCGGCATAAAGCTTGGGCTCGCCGAGATCGGTGCACAGCACCACATAGCGCGCATTGTGGCGCCGGACGATCGCATGGGCCTGCGCTTCGGGGCCGATGAACGCCTGGATCACGTCGCGCATCCCCGCCTGCCCGCGGTGGTGCCCGGTCGCGACCACACTGTCCGGCGTACGGTCGAGCAGCGAGGGCCCGATGTCGACCGGCGCGAAAACGGTCGCCCTGGGGAGCGCGTTCAGCGCGTAGGCGGACTGGTCCAGATCGCAGGTCGATTCGCGAATCTGTCCGTTGGTGTCGAGCGTGTTCTCCGGCACCACCATCCGGGCAAAGACCACCGGGGTGGCCGGAAGCAGCGCGAAGATCGCGGCGAAGCCAAGCGCGATCTTGGCCGAGGCCTTCTCGGTCGCGCGGAAGCGCACCAGCAGGCGGCCGAGCAGCCAGGCGATGGGAAGCGCGGACATCGCGCCGACGAAGGCCATCGAGCGCCACACAAACAGGCCGGCAAGCAGCGACCCGCCGAACAGCAGCAGATAATCGAGCCACCAGCTCCGGCGATCACCCGCGGACTTTCGCCACAGATGGAGAGTGGCGAACAGCGCCACGATGCCCTGCAACAGCGGGGCTATCGCGAGCGCTTTCGGCTGCATCCAGAAAGGCCGCCCTTCGAGCACGTTTGCGTACCAGTATTCGCGCACCAGCGGGTCGAGATTGCCGAACGGGCCGGCTAGGCACTTGGGCGCCTGCCACGCGAACAACCCAAGGCCCACCGCACCGGCAAGGCCGAGCAGGCCGACGACTGCAACCGGCGGCAGCTTCGGCCGGCTCGCCGCGCCGAGCGCGCCGAGCGCAGCGACCGCAAAGAACAGCATGTAAGCCGGCGAGACCACGTCGCATTTCGGACCGAGATCGCCGAAGCCGCGGGTCGCCGCGAACAGCACTGCGAGGCCCGCGGCAAGGGTGGCGAGATAGGCCGGCAGCCACCAGCGTTGCGCCGGATCGCGCAGCCAGCGCAGCAGCAACACCGCGCCGATCAGGGCGGAAAACGGCAGCACCTCGAGCGACACCGACAGGCCGAAGGCGATCCCGCAGCCAGCCAGGACACCGCCCTTGCGCGGATCGCGATGCATCAGCGCCGCGAGCGCGAACATCACGCTGACGATCTGCCAGGCGTGGTGATCGACCCTGAGCGGCTGGAACTGCGCGAGCAGGAGCGGAGAGAAGCCGAGCGAAAGGCAGGCGAAGCCGGCGATCTCGCGATCGAACAGGCGATAGGCCATCCGTCCGACCACCGCCATCAGCGCGAGCAGGGTAAGCAGCGGAACGACGACCACCGCGACGTGTTCGGCCAGCGGCTGGCCCAGCAGCGGGCGGACCAGCAGGATCACCAGCGCGATCGGCACATCCACCAGCCGCGACCAGTGCATCACCGGCGCATCGCCCGGATTGATCCGGTACTGGTGGAGATCGAACCAGCCTTGCCCGCCGACCAGGTCGCGGACCTGGACCAGCCGCAGCGTATCGTCCGGGTCGAGGAACCGGCTCATCGCGATGTTGTGCCAGTTGATCACCAGCATCAGCGCCGAGATGGTCAGCCACACCAGCAGGATGCGCCCCCAGGGGGTGCGTGCTTTGGCGTCGATGCCGGTCATGGGGTGCGATCCGTCAGGCCGCGCGCGCGCGGAAAACGAGCTTGCTGCGCAGCATCCAGGTCAGCACGAAGCTGGCGGCGATCGCGACCAGCTTGGCGAGGCGCGGGTCGAGGCCCGCAAAATCGCCGCTGCCGACGATCGCGGTGGTGACCGCGAGGCCGAGCAGAGCGGAGCCGACGAACAGCGCCTTCTGCTTGGTCCTTTCGATCCCGCTCGGCGCCACGGTGTCGTGGAATACGGTGCGGCTCGAAAGCAGCCAATGCGCAAGGATGCCGAGACTGTAGCTGACCGCGGACGCGCCGGCGGCGATCATCCCGACCGAAAGCAGGGCGAGAAAGCTGCCCATGTCGACCGCCAGCGCGCCGACACTTGCGAGCAGATAGCGCACGACTCGCACGTCGCGCAGCCTGGTGAGCATTGCCATCACTGTCCCGTCTCCAACCGCATGATCCGCACTGTGCCCGAGCCGCGCCCGGTCAGGCCGCCTGGTCCTGCCTGATCCGTTCGGGCACCGCGCGCACCGAATTGAGCGCGGCCGCCTGGTCTTCGGTAATCGTCTCGCGGGCCGGCAGCGCCTTCTCGGCGCCCTCGTCGCCCGCCTCGTGATATTCGGCGTCTTCGTTGACGCACCAGGTGTCGTAGATTCGCTGCCCGGCGAGGATGTTCTCGACCGTGAGCATCGCGGTCATCATCGCGTGATCCTGGTTGTTGTAGCGGTGCATGCCGTTGCGGCCGACGAGGTGCAGGGTGGGGAATTTCTCCTCCAGCTCGTGGCGCATGGCCGCGACATTGGCCGCGTAGGTCTCGTCGTAAACCGGGTAGGCCTTCTCCTGGCGCACCACCGCGCCGCCGATGACCTTGGCCGGATCGACCAGGCCGAGAATCTCCATTTCGCGCTTGGCCAGTTCGACCAGATCCGCGTCGCTCGACGACCACAGGCCGTCGCCCTCGAAGCAGAAATATTCGAGCCCGACGCAGGCAACGCTCTCGTCCGGCACCATCTCGGGCGACCACGAGCGGAAGTTCTGCACCCGGCCGACCTTCACCTTGCTGTCGTGGATGTAGATCCAGTTGTCGGGGAACAGGTCTTCCGACCGGATCATCAGCGCGACGGTGAGGAAGTCGCGGTATTTGAGCTGCGACGCGTTCAGCGTCGTGTCGGGCAGCGGGTGGAGGCGGGCAGCCAGCTCGCGCATCGGCGCCGAGCTGATCGCATGCTTCGCCTTCACCACCAGCTCGCCGTCCGGCGCCGTCGCGGTGAGGCGCCAGCCTCCCTGTCCGTCCGACGCGAGCTGCTTGAGCGCATGGGCCATGTAGACCTGCGAGCCCGTCGCCTCGATCTTGTCGCGCGCCGCGTCCCACATCATGCCCGGCCCGAGCCGCGGATAGCGGAAGGTCTCGAGCAGGGTCTTGACCTGCTGCCCATCGTTCGGGCGCTTGTTGAGGCCGAGCGAGCGCTTGAGCCCGTCGGTCACCGCGCCCCACAGCGAGAGGCCCTTGATCCGCTGGGCGGCCCAGTCGGCGCTCATCTCGTCGCAGGGCATGCCCCAGACCTTCTCGGTGTAGGTCTTGAAGAAGATCGAATAGAGCTTCCAGCCGAACTGGTTGGCGGTCCAGTCCTCGAAGCTCTTCACCTCCTTGATCGGGAACAGCTTCGACCAGAGATAGCTGGTCATGCAGGTGGTCGAACGCCAGATGCCGAGATTGCGCAGCGCCTCGAAGGCGCGCAGCGGGTAGGAGTAGAACTTGCCTTCGTAATAGATGCGGCTCATCCGCGGGCGCTGGATGAAGTCGTCGGGCAGAATCTCGTTCCACAGGTCGACGACTGCGGCGCTCTTCGAGAAGAAGCGGTGGCCGCCGATGTCGAAGCGATAGCCCTCGTGCTCGACCGTGCGGCTGATCCCGCCGACATAGGTCGCATCCTTTTCGATGATCGCAACGCTCTTGCCGGCCTTGGTGAGCAGATATCCCGCGGTCAGGCCAGCAGGCCCGGCACCGATGATCGCGACGTCGACTTCGATTTCGCCCTTCGGCGACAGCTGCGTGAATTCCGTCATTAATGCCCCCGGTGAGTGGTCTTCGCCGGGAGTGAAGGAAAATGGTTAGGAAGGAGTTAATTGCCGAACGGATTTGTCCCATCGACCGGCGGCAGCCACGCGCCCGGCTCGATCGTGCAATGGCCCTGAAGCTGCGCGGCCAGCTTGGCGAGCTCGCCGAACTGGAACGTGTCGTCGAACACCAGCCCGTAATCCGACCCCTTGCGCCAGCGCACCCGCGCTTGGATCACCGGCAGATTGTCGGCCTCCAGCCTCAGTTTCTGGTCGATCGAGAGGTAGAGCGGGCTTTCGACCTGCGCGCCCTGTTGCGAGATGTTCTGCACCACCACCCCCGCGGTGCGGCCGTGGCACGAGATCAGCGCGGGAAGCTGGAGCTTGAGCCGCACCGGCCGCTTCGGAAAGCGGCTCTTGTTGTTAAGCAGACGGTCGATGTCGACCGGCACCGGGAAGCGGAAGCCCGCCGAGCCTTCCTTCTCCCAGACGCGTTCGATCGCATGCTGGTCGCCATTCGGGAGTTCGAGGACGAACCGGCCCTGCGGCAGCGGATGAAAGGTGCGGATGCTGATCCCGGTCGCCGAGGCGTCGCGGATGATGCACAGATACTCGCCGGCGGCGCAGATCAGCTTGGCAGTGCGAATGAGCAGGGTAAACCGCGGGGCGGTCCGCGCTTCTGCGCCGCCACCCCCGGGCGTCCCGCCCGGAACTTCTTCGACCTGATGTCCGAAGTCGTCCATTTTCCAGCTCGTCTCTGGCAAGACCGCCGTCCCGCTTCCCGTTTGCCCCTAAGCGGGCGGCCCGCGGGCGGCAGTTTCCGCACCTGGAGCCCCGCTTCTCGTAGAGCCGAACCTAGGATGAAATTGCTAACAATCCCTGACCCGCAATTATGAACAAAGTCTTTGGTGAAGGGCCTTGGTAAATGGCGCGGTCATGCAACTGCTTGATCGGCTGGCGTTTTGCCGTCGCGCAGGCGCGCCACCTCGACCCGGTTGCGCCCGCGCGCCTTAGCGTGAAGCAAAGCCGCGTCGGCGGTGGGGATCAGGCGGTCGAACGCGCAATGCAGCGGTGCGCTGGCGATGCCGATCGACGCGGTGATCGGACCGAGATCCTCCCCCGCGAAAGTCAGGCGCAAGGCGGCAATCCTGCCGCGGATCTCCTCCCCGCGCGCCTGCGCCTGCTCCGCGTCGAGCCCGGGAAGCAGCAGCAGGAATTCCTCGCCGCCATGGCGGAAGGCGAAGTCCGGCTCGCGGGTCGCGCCCCGCAGCAGGGCGCCCACCTCACGCAGCACCGCGTCCCCTGCGTCGTGGCCGAACACGTCGTTGAAGCGCTTGAAGTGATCGACGTCGACCATCAGGCAGCTCACCGGATCGCCCCTGCGGTCGGCCGAATGGCGCAGACTCTCGAACACCTGGTCGAGCTGCCGGCGGTTCGCGAGGCCGGTCAGCGGATCGGCCATCGCCATTTCACGCAGGGCATCGCGCAGGCGGAGATTCGCGATCGCGAGGCCGACGGTCTCGGCCAGCATCTCGAGATAGACCTCCGGCGTTCCCGCCCTTCCGGCCGTGCCCGCCACCGGTTCGAAATAGAGCAGGCCAAGCATTTCGCGCTGGGCGGTGAGCGGCAGGCACAGCGTGTCGACCGGCGGCCCTTCGCCGGCCGCTGCGATGTGAGCGCAGGGAATGTCGATTTCGCTCCCGCTCGAGCCGCCGGCCGGACGGTGCGGCATTCCGCGGCGCAGGGCCCAGCAGGCCGATGGCGCGAACTCGGGGAGCGAGCCGGCGGGCGCCAGCCAGTCGCACACCGCGACCACCGCATTGCGCGGCTTGTCGAGCAGGTAGAGCCTGCCTGCGCGCAACGGCGCGATCTCGGGCACGAAGCGCTGCACCACCTCCTGCAGATCGCCCAGCGTATCGCAGCCCTGCATCCGCTGGGTCATCCGCGACAGGAGATCGCGGATCGCCCGGTCGGCATCGCGCTCGCCTTCGAGCCGCTGCCGCTCGAGACCGTTTTCACGGAAAATCCGGATCGCCTGTGCCATGTCGCCGATCTCGTCGATCTGGCCGACCTCGGGCGGCTCGGCCGCATAGTCCTGTGCAGCCAGCCGATTGACCACATCGCTGAGCTTGACGACCGGGCGCAGCACGCGCTGCTTGAACACGAAATAGAGCACGCAGAGGAACAGCAGCCCGGTCATCGCAAGCACGATCTCCGAGACCGACTTCCATAGCGACGAATATTCGGCCGCAATGCGCACTTCGCCCTGGGTGCGTTCGTCGAGCTGATCCTGGAAACGCAGCACCTGCTGCTCGATCCGGTCCTGCTCGCGCTCGTATTCCGCGCCGAACAGAATCTCCCGCGCGCGCGGATCGGCGCCCGCGTCGTGCGCCGCGATCGCGGCCTGCTGCTCGTCTTGGAGGGCATCGGCCCAGTGCATCGCGTCACGCAGCGTCACGAGTTCACGCGGCCGGGCACCGGCATCGCCGAGGTGGCGCAGCCGCGCCTCGACTTCGCCGAGCTGGGCGAGGTTGCTCCGGTAGAGAGTCCGGTAAGTCGGATCGCCAGTGTTGACATATTGCCGCGCGTGATCGCTCAGCTCGAAAATGTCGTCGCCGACATGCTCGGTCGCGGCGTCGAGCGCGAAGCGCTGTTCGACCGCACCGCGTTCGCGCTGCTGGGCATTCGAGGCGATCAGCATTGCCGCGCCCGAAGCGAGGGTGAGCAGGACGGTCGTGCCGTAAGCCCAATTGGTTATGGTTGCGAGCCGCATGGCCGCCTTTTAACCCATCGGCCGAGGAGAAAGGGTTAATGGTGCGGGCGGTGGGACTCGAACCCACACGGGCAAAGCCCAGGGGATTTTAAGTCCCCGGCGTCTACCATTCCGCCACGCCCGCACTCGGTCAGGCTCTAGCGGCGCGAAAGCTCGCTTACCAGTAGCGCGCGCTCGCGATTTCGGCGCCCTGCGCCAGCGCGGCGAGCTTGGCCCAGACGATCTCCGGGTCGAGATTGCCGCTGCCCGCGTGGACCGAGAAGCCGCAATCGACCCCCGCGACCACCCGCTCGCGCCCGATCAGGTCGGCGTAGCGGCCAATCCGCTGTGCGATCAGTTCGGGGTGCTCGATATAGGTCGATTGCGGCTCGATCATCCCGGGGCAGAGGATTTTGTCGTCTGGCAGTGCGTTCTGTTCGAACCACGCGAACTCGTGTGCGTGGCGCGGGTTCGCGCCTTCGATCAACACCGTCTGCGGCTTTGCCTGCCACACGATGTCGGCGATGTCGCCGAGCGGCACGTCGCAATGGTGTGGACCGGGGTAGTTGCCCCAGCACAGGTGCATCCGCAGCCGGTCCGCCGGAATGTTGCGCACCGCATGGTTGAGCGCCGCGACGTTCATCGCCAGCTTCTTGCGGAACTCTTCCGTCGAGAGATGGGTGAACTGGACGTGCCGGCCCATCGCCATATCGGGGCAGTCGAGCTGGAGCACGATCCCGGAATCGGCGATCGTCTCGTATTCGTGGCGCAAGGCCTCCGCCAGCGCGAAGACGTATTCCTCGTCGTCCCTGTAGTATTGGTTCGGAAAGAACAGCGCGGTCACGCCGGGCGACGCGGCGGACATGAAGGTCTCGTGCCCGCCTGCCAGCCGGTTGAGCCGTGCGGCATCGATCCGCGGCGCCTCCATGTCCTTGACCGCGATTTCGGAAGTGCAGGCGGGAGCGGAACGGCGCGCCCGCCCCGTGTCGCCGAACACCCTGGCTTTTGCGCCGGGGAATTCCTCGAGATCCTGGAACGCGTAGCTCCCGGCCTCGCCGTCGAAACCGGTCAGGCGATGCTTGATGTAGGTCGCATAGCTCGGCTTGGACATCTCGCCGTCGCCGACGATGCTCACCCCCGCCTCGACCTGGCGCGCGAGGACATAGGCGGTCGCCTCGTCCACCGCCGCGTCAAGCTCGGCCTCGCTCACCGGCTCGCCGCCTTCGCGGGCAAAGACCAGATCGAGCAGTTTCTCCGGGCGCGGCAGGCTTCCGGTGTGCGTGGTCTTGAAGCTCACGCAAGTTCCTCACGCACGATAGCCGCGCCTTCGACCATCGCGCGCATCTTGCCGTAGGCCACTTCGCGGGGAAGATATTTGAGCCCGCAATCCGGCGCGACGATGATCTTGCGCGGATCGGCGAAGGGCAGCGCCTTGCGGATCCGCGCGGCGACCACTTCCGGCTCCTCGACCGCATGGGTCGACAGGTCGAGCACGCCGAGAATGATCGTCTTGCCCGGCAGGGTCTCGAGCACCGCGGTGTCGAGGTTCGACTGGGCGGTCTCGATCGAAATCTGCTCGACCCCGCTCGACCCGAGCTCGGGGAGGAAATTGTACCCTTCCGGCCGCTCGTGGATCAGGTGCGCATAGCCGAAGCAGATGTGCAGCGCTGTGGTGCCTTGAACCCCTTCCAGAGCCCTTTGAAGCGCCTTGAGCCCGTATTGGCGCGCCTTGTCCGGGCGCGCCTGCATATAGGGTTCGTCTAGCTGGACCACGTCGGCTCCGGCGGCGAAGAGATCCTTGATCTCCTCGTTCACCGCGCCGGCATAGGCGAGCGCGAGCGCCTCGGGATCGCCGTAAAAATCGTCCTGCGCCTGGCAGCTCATCGTGAACGGACCGGGCACGGTGATCTTGGTCGCCTTGCCGGGGCTGACATGCTCGCGCAGGAACTCGACGTCGCACACCTGCACCGCATGGCGGCGGCTGATCGGCCCGATCACGCGCGGCACCGGGACCGGCTCACCGCTGCGGTCCAGCGCGGTGCCGTGGTTGTCCATGTCGACCCCGTCGAGCGCGGTGGCGAAGCGGTTCGAATAGCTCTCGCGCCGCATCTCGCCATCGGTGATGATGTCGAGCCCGGCGCGCTCCTGCTCGGCGATCGCGTAGACCGTGGCGTCGTCCCACGCCTGCTCGAGATATTCCTCGGGCACGCGCCACAGCTCCTTCACGCGGGTGCGCGGCGGAAACCGTCCCGCAAGCTTCTCGCGGTCGATCAGCCAGTCGGGCTGGGCGTAAGAGCCGACCAGCGAGGTCGGCAACAGGGGAAGGGCCACCTCAGGCCGCTTCTTCGGCGTGACGGAACTGGTTGTTGGTGGTGTGGTCGCCTGCAAGCCAGCGCCTGAGTTCGGCGTGGGCATCGTGCCGGCGCTGTTCCTCGCCCGCCTCGGCGCGCTTGTCGTCGCAGGTGAATTCGACCGTCATGCCGTTGGGATCGACGACGTAGACCGAGCGGCAGTAGCCGTGCTCGAGCACATAGGTGTTCGGATGTTCGAGGCCGGCCTTTTCGATTCGGGCCTCAAGCTCGGCCTGGGTTTCCTTGTCGACGTTCAGCGCGAGATGGATGAACGGGCTGGCGGGCATCTCCGGACCGAACAGGGCCTGGTCCTCGGGATCGGCGAACTGGAAGAAAGCGAGCGCGCCGCCATCGCCGATGCCGAAGAAGCAGTGACAATAGGTGCGGTCCTTGCCCCACAGGAAATCGGTTTCGCACCAGGTGGCGACGAGCGGGATGCCGAGCACGTCTTCGTAAAAGGCGCGGGTCGCTTCGAGGTCCTTGGTCACATAGGCCGTGTGATGCAGCCGGCTCGGCAGTTTGCTCATCGTGTCTCTCCTCCACAGCCGAGTCTTTTAACCCGGCTTACTTCGCAAGCTTATCAAATAGGGCGGGGCAGGCAATCGCCTTGCCAATTCATCCCTTGCGCCCGAGAATTTCTTCGTTGTGCTGGCCGAGCACCGGGGGCGCAACCACGCTCTTCGCTTTCTCGCCGTCGAAGCGCAGCGGCGAGCGAATCGTGCGGAAAGTGCCGTGCGGCCCTTCGGTTTCGAGCACGATTTCGTGGTGCTTCGCCAGTTCGCCGTCGACCACTTCCTGCGAATTGAACACCGGCGAATGCGGCACTTCGAGCCCGGCGAGCCGTTCGGCCCAATAGTGGCGGGGTTGGGTCTTGAAGATCGGCGCGAGGAATTCGATCACTCTTTCGTAATTCGCGATCCGCGCGTTGCGGCTTTCGAATTCGGGGCGCTGGAGCATATCCTTCTGGCCGACCGCCTCGGCGAGGTTCTCCCAGAACTTGGGCGGCGACGACATGTGCAGCGCGACCCATTTGCCGTCCGCGCATTCGAAAACATAGCTCTGCGAGACGTGCGGGCGCGAATAGGGCTGCATCACCTCGTCGACCGACAGCAGGTGGGTGAAATCGTCGAGGTTGAAGTGGCACATCGCCTCGAACATCGAGGTCTCGACCACCCGGCCCTTGCCGGTCTTCTCGCGCTCGTAGAGCGCCGCGACCACGCCGTGCGCGGCGTAGAACCCGGTCAGCGCATCGGCCAGCGCCGGGCCGACCACGCGCGGATGCTCGGGGTTCACCAGCAGCCGCAGGAAGCCCGAGGAAGCCTGCGCGACCGTGTCGAACGCCGGGCGGTCCTTGTGCGGCCCGTCCGAGCCGAAGCCGGTGATCAGCGCATAGACCAGCCGCGGATTGATCGCCTGCAGCCTCTCGGCATCGACCCCGAGCCGTTCGGCCACGCCGGGGCGGAAGTTCTGGATGAAAACATCGGCGGTCTTCACCAGCTCGTCGAGCGCGGCGAGATCCTCGGGCAATTTGGTGTTGAGCTCGACCGACTTCTTGTTGCGGTTGTAGGTCTGGTAATGCGGCGAATAGAGTCCGCCCTTGAACGCCCGGAACGGATCGCCGACCTCGGGCATCTCGACCTTGATCACCTCGGCGCCGAGATCGGCGAGCAGCGAGCCCGCCTGCGGCCCGGTGATGAAAGTGCCCATATCGAGCACGCGGATGCCATCGAGCGGCTTTGCCATACCTATCCTCTCCCAATCTTGACGGAGCTATAGGCGGCAGCGGATAGCGGCAGCAAGGAGAGACCCATGCGCATCGGCAAGCAGGACCAGCCCTACACCGCTATCGCGACCTCGGATGCGCACAGCATCACCGTGCGCGGCAAGGATCTGGTGGACGAGATCATCGGCAAGACCGACTTCACCAGCTATTTCTGGTTCCTCGTCACCGGGGTCGAGCCGAACGAGGACCAGAAGTTCTTCGCCAATGCGGTGCTCTGCGCCCTGGCCGAGCACGGGCTGGTGCCCAGCGTGGTCGCTGCAAGGATGACCTATGCCGCCGCGCCCGAGGCATTGCAGGGCGCGGTCGCTGCCGGGCTGCTCGGCTGCGGCAGCGTAGTGCTGGGCAGCGCCGAGGTCGCAGGCAAATTCTACGCCGACTGCGTCTCCGAGTGGAAGGCGAGCCGCGATCCGGTGGAGGAAGTCGCGAAACGCAAGATCCTAGACCTGCGCCAGACCACCAAGGCGATCCCCGGCTTCGGCCATCCGCAGCACTCCGAAGGCGACCCGCGCGCGAACCTGCTGCTCCAGCTCGCCGACGAACGCGGCGTCTCGGGCGATCACGTTGCGATGATGCGCGCGCTCCAGGCGGCGCTCCCGGAAACCATCGGCCGCGCGCTGCCGGTCAACGTCAACGGCCCGATCCCGGCGATCATGCTCGACGTCGGCTTCCCGCTTGCCGCGCTCAAGGGCATCGGCCTGCTGTGCCGCACCGCCGGGCTGATCGGGCATCTGACCGAGGAGGCAGAGCGGCCGATCGGCTTCATCCTGAGCGGCAAGGCTGCCGAGGGGATCGAGTATGATGGGCCGCCGAGCGATTTGCGCACATGAGCATTTATCGTCGCGACGAGATACTTCCTGAATGGGAGCCTGTTCCATGGGAGCTACAAGGCGAAGCGGCGGACGATCAGGAGCGCGGTTTTCACGAACGAGCGCTCCGCTCCATCTCTTGGACACCTATCAATTGGTCAGATTTTCCCAGCGAGGGAATCTTTGGAAAAACCCGGGACCAACTTTCCGCCATTGACGGAGCCTTCTTCGCGTTTGCCGATGGCGAGGAATTGTTCTTGATCGACAACATTTGGAACGGATGGCCCGACCCACCGCGATGGGGCCTCATTTCGCGGTCACCCGAGCAAGCTGCCGGCTGGATTCACTGGGGACACTTCGAAGACATACCGAAGGCCTGGACTGCCGGGAATAGCAAATCGCCCGGCTTGACTCGTGTAACCCACAGGTGACATAAGTCACCCATAGGTTACATCGGAGCGATTCGGATGGACGAGACAATGGACACGGTCGAGCGGATCACCCGCCGCCGCGCGCGGGTCGCGACCGCAATGGGGGTGCTGTTCGTCGCGACCCAGCTGGCGCATCTGCACGGGCAGGCGCCGCTGCGTGCGGTCGACTATGTCGGGATCGCGGGCTGGGCGGTGTGGGCGCTGGTGCTGGTGGCCTTCGTGCTGTTCGGCGGCGGGCTGCTGCGCGGGCCGGCGGTGCGCGGGATGCTCAACGACGAAAGCACCGAAGCCAACCGCCGCACTGCGCTGGTCGCGGGCTTCTGGGCGATGCTGACCGCGGCTGCGACGCTGTTCGTCAGTTCGTTCTACGAGGAGCTGGGCGGGCGGGACACGCTGCATATACTGATCACCGTCGGCGTCGGTTTCGCGCTGATCCGCTTCGGGCAGCTCGAAGCGCGCGCGCTGAAGGAATGAGCGAAACCCTCGCCAACCGGATGCGCGAGTTGCGCGAGGCGCGCGGCTGGACCCAGGCCGAGCTGGCCGCGCGCGTCGGTGTCAGCCGCAAGACCGTGAACACGATCGAGAACCGCGTGTTCGTGCCGTCCGCGCTGCTCGCGCTGAAGCTCGCGCGCGCGTTCGAATGCCCGGTCGAACAGCTGTTCTGGCTTGAAGCGCCGGAATAAGCGCCCGCCCTTCGCTCTCCCGCAACCCGTTTTCGCAGCTTGCCAAGCGCATGGTGCCGCGCGCAGTCTAGGCAGCGAGACATAATGGGAGAGATGCTGGAATGAGTGCGGCAGAGTTCGATTACGTCGTCGTGGGCGGCGGGACGTCGGGCGCGGCGCTCGCGGCGCGGCTGGGCGAAAGCGGTGCGGGGACCACCTGCCTGCTCGAAGCGGGCGGCCAGGACACCCACCCCTTCATCCACGTGCCGAGCTTCGTCGCCGCGGCGATCCATACCGAACATCTCAACTGGAACTTCGCGACCGTGCCCCAGCCGGGCATGGCCGGGCGGCAGATTCCGGTGCCGCGCGGCAAGGTGCTGGGCGGATCGGGCAGCATCAACGGGATGGTCTATTTCCGCGGCCACCCGACCGATTACGACGACTGGTCGGACCTCGGCGCCACGGGCTGGTCCTATGCCGAAGTGCTGCCCTATTTCACCCGCACCGAGAACAACGAGGATTACCCCGCAAGCGTGTTCCACGGGAAGGGCGGGCCGATCAATGCCAAGATGGTCGAAGGCCCGAACCCGCTGAACTATGCGTTCATGGATGGGCTCGCGAGCCTGCAATTCCCTTTTTGCCCGGACTTCAACGGGCCGAACTCCGAAGGCTACGGCCGCCGCCAGGGGCTGATGCGCGACGGGCGGCGCGAGAGCACCTCGATCAACATGCTCCAGCCGGCGGCAAAGGCGGGCAAGGTCCATGTCCAGACCGACGCGGCGGTGCGCCGGGTGCTGGTGGAAGACGGGCGCGCGGTGGGCGTCGAACTGCTCGACGGGCGGGTGGTGAAGGCGCGGCGCGAAGTGATCCTCTCCGCGGGCGCGGTGCAGACGCCGCAGATCCTGCTGCTCTCCGGCATCGGCCCGGCCGCGCATCTGCAGGAGATGGGGATCGAGGTGGTCAAGGACGTCCCCGGCGTCGGCGAGAACTACCAGGACCATGTCGCGTCCCCCATTCACATGGAGACGAACAACACCACCTCCTACGGCCTGTCTTGGAAGGTGCTGCCGCGCGATATCTTCCACCTGTTCCAGTATCTGCTGACCCGCAAGGGACCGCTCGCCGGCAACGTGTTCGAAAGCGTCGCCTTCCTGCGCACCGATCCGTCGCTCGCAAAGCCCGACGTGCAGTTCGTGTTCCAGCCGGCCAGGCGGCTGACCAATCTCAAGATTCCCTTCCCGCTCGGCCACGGTTTCGCGATCAGCCCGGTCGCGCTCTATCCCAAGGCGCGCGGGACGCTGCGGCTGGCGAGCGCCGACCCTGCCGCGCCGCCGGCGATCGATCCGAAGCTGCTGAGCGAGCCGGGCGAGATCGATTCGCTGATCCGTGCGATCAGGATCGCGCGCAAGGTCTTCGCCAGCGAAGCCTTCGCCCCCTATGGCGGGATCGAGGTCGCGCCCGGCCCGGAGGTGCAGAGCGACGACGAGATCGACGATTACATCCGCCGCACCGGCTACACCGTCCATCATCCGGTCGGCACCTGCCGCATGGGCAGCGACAAGGCGGCGGTGGTCGATCCGCAGCTGCGCTTCAACGGCATCGCCGGGCTGCGCATCGCCGATGCCAGCGTGATGCCCAAGGTGATCGGCGGCAACACCAATGCGCCCTGCGTGATGATCGCGGAGCGGGCGGCCGATTTCATCCTCGGCAAGCCACCGCTCCCCGCGGCCGAGCTGCCGCCGGAATCGGTCGCGCGCTACAAGGGCCAGACGAAACCGGCGAAGAAACCGAAAAAGAAAGCCGCCTGAGGGAGAGCAAGGATGGCGAAGGAACACGTCAAGAGCTGGAAGGTCGGCGACTGCACCGTCAGCCGGATCGTCGAGGTCTGGGACTTCCAGGACGACATCAACATGACCATGACCGATGCGACCGCCGACGAGGTGATCGCGCTGGAGTGGCTCCATCCGCATTACGCGACGCCCGACGGGCGGCAGCGGATGAACTTCCAGGGCTTCGTGGTCCAGACCCCGACCAAGGTGGTGGTGGTCGACAGCTGCATCGGCGCCGGGCGCGACCGGCAGTTCGACGTGTTCACCAATCTTCCCGAAGGCTTCCTCGAGGATCTCGAAAGCCTCGGCATCAGCCGCCACGACGTCGACATCGTGATGTGCACCCATCTCCATTTCGACCATGTCGGCTGGAACACCTACAGAGACGCGGAGACCGGTGAGTACAGGCCGACCTTCCCCAACGCCCGCTATCTGTTCGGCAAGACCGAGTTCGAGGCGTGGAAGGACATCCGCAACGACGGCATCCACCATCCCGGCCACATGATCGAGTGCATCGATCCGATCGTCGCGCTCGGCCTCGCCGATCTGATCGAGGCCGATCACGTGATCTGCGACGAGCTCTATTGCGAGCCGAGCCACGGCCACACGCCGGGCCACGTCCACGTCCGCATCTCGTCGAAGGGCGAGGAGGCGGTGATCACCGGCGATCTGATGCACCACCCGATGCAATGCGCGATGCCCGAGCGCGACGCGACCTTCGACATGGACAAGGACGCCGGGCGCGCGAGCCGGCTTCGCTTCATCGAGAAATACACCGACAGCGGCGTGCTGGTGATCGGCGCGCATTTCGCCGAGCCGACCGCCGGGCACATCCGCCTCCACGGCGAGGGCGACCGGCGCTTCGACGGGCTGGGACTCTAGGCGATGGCGAAAGATCTTCCCGACTATCCGCTCGACATCTTCACCCCCGCCGCGGTGCGCGATGCGCGCGCGGTGGACGATGCCTTGCGCGAGACCGCTCCCGCGGTCCGCCTGCACGACGGGACGGTGATGATCGCCCGGCACGAGCATGTCACCAAGGGCCTGCTCGACTGGCAGACCTTCTCCTCTGCCTCGCGCCCGTGGCACGATCCCAATTCGCCCCGGCCCGAAATCCTGCTGACCGACGATCCGCCACGCCATACGCAAGTGCGCAAGGTCGTCGCCGATGCGCTCTCGCCCCGCGCGCTCGACCGGGTGCGGACGATCTTCGCCAATGCGGCCGAGGAATTCGTCAGCGAATTGCGCGGACGCGGCGAAGTCTCGATCGACGCGGTCGGCGAGATCACCCAGGCCTATATCTTCCGCGTGCTGCCCGACATCCTCGGCCTGCCGCAGGAAGGGCGCCATCACATGCACGGCTTCAGCCAGATGGTGTGGGCGACGATGGGCCCGCCGGGCGAATTGTTCGACGAGGCGATGGACGCCGATTTCTCGGGCGTGATCCAGTGGCTCGAGACGACCTGCGAGCGCGACGCGATCGACCCCGAAGGGATCGGCGCCGAATTCTTCCGCGCCGCCGATCGCGGGCAGGTGACCATGGCCGAGGCCAAATTGCTGCTACAGACCGTGCTCAGCGCAGGGGCGGACACGACCTATCTCACCATGGCCAACGCGATCCGCGCCTGGGCGCTGTTCCCTGAGGAATACGAGAAGCTGCGCGCCAATCCCAAGCTGCTGCGCAACGCCTTTGACGAATCGCTTCGCTGGGATTCCCCGAGCCGCATGGCCGGGCGCATCGCGACGAAAGACGTCGAGATCGACGGCTACCTCGTTCCGGCCGGCAGCCGCTGCGGGCTGATGTTCGCCGCCGCCAACCGCGATCCGCGCTTCTGGGACGAGCCCGAAGCCTACCGGATCGAACGCGACACCAAGCATTCGCTCGGCTGGGGCTACGGCGTCCACGGCTGCGTCGGCCGGGTGCTGGCGCAGATGGAGGCGACCGCGCTGCTCGGCACGCTGGTAAGCCAGGTCGAAGGGTTCCAAATTGCCGGCGACTACGAGCCGTGGATGACCACCGTCGGCCATGGCCCGATCCGCCAGCCGGTGCGGCTGGCCTTTGCCTGAAGGGTCGGCCGCGTAGGCCCGGTTGCGAGAGCCGATCATGGAAACCGAGCGCGGCGGATTGCCGATCCTGAGTTTCGCCGATCCTGCCACATGGGCGGCGTGGCTTGCCGCGCAACCGCGGAACACGGCGGGCCTCTGGCTGAAGCTCGCCAAGCAGGGCAGCCGCGCACCCTCGCTCTCGAAGCAGGAGGCGATCGACGGCGCCTTGTGCCACGGCTGGATAGACGGGCAGCTCAATCCGTTCGACGACGAATGGTGGCTCATCCGGTTTACGCCGCGCACGCCGCGCTCGAAATGGTCGCTAAAGAATCGCCGGCGCGCCGAGCACCTGCTGGCCGAAGGACGGGTTGCGGCGGCCGGCCTGGCCGCGATCGAAGCCGCACAGGCCGACGGGCGCTGGGAGGCCGCTTACGCGTCCGCCTCGCGCGCGATGGAACCCGACGACCTGCGCGCCGCACTGGACGCCGAGCCGGGCGCGCGCGCCTTTTTCGACACGCTCACCGGGAGCAATCGCTATGCGATCCTCTATCGCGTGCACGACGCGAAGAAGCCGGAAACCCGTGCCGCCCGGATCGCGAGATTCGTCGCGATGTGCGCCAAAGGCGAGACGGTTCATTGAGCCGGTCCCACGCATCCCCGCTTCGCTCCGCCCGAAATGACGGGTAGAGGAAAACCCATGCCAGCCCTTGTCACCCGCATCGACGCGATCCGCTACGCGCGCCACGAGCGACCCGCAGCGGAGAATTTCAACGCTCCCGTCGACGACCACGACCAGCCGATGCCGCTCGACTATTTCGTCTGGGCGATTCACCGCGAAGGCCTTGCGCCGGTGATCGTCGACACCGGCTTCGGCGAGGATGCGGCGATGGCGCGCGGGCGCGCGATGATCCGCCCGGTGGTGCAGGGGCTGCGCGACGCCGGGATCGATCACCTGCTGGTCGAAGACGTGATCCTGACTCACCTGCATTACGACCACGCCGGATCGCTGAGCTCTTTCCCCAATGCCCATTTCCATGTGCAGGACGCGGAGCTGGCCCACGCGACCAGCCGCGCAATGTGCGACCACGGCATTCGCGCGCCGTTCGACGGCGAGCCGGTCGCGCAGCTGGTGCGCAAGCTCTACACCGACCGGGTGGTGTTCCACGCTGGCGACGAGGAGTTCGCCCCCGGCATTGCGCTGCGGCTGTGCCCCGGCCACACGGCCGGGCTGATGGTGGTGTGCTGCGAGACCGAACGCGGGACCGTGGTTCTCGCCAGCGACGCCGCGCACCTCTACGCCAACATCGACCGGAAACTGCCGTTCCCGATCTATCTCGACGAGCCGCAATACCGCGCGGCGCAGGATCGGGCGCTGGCTCTGGCCGGCGGTTCGCTCGACCATCTCATCCCCGGCCACGACCCGCTGGTGCTGGCCGCCTTCCCCTCGGAAAACGGCATCGCCCGGGTCGATCTGCCGCCGCACAAACCCGTTCTGGAGTATCTATGACCACCATCGGCTTCATCGGCCTCGGGCGCATGGGCGCCAACATGTCCGCGCGGCTGATCGGCCACGTCCACAAGCTGGTGGTTTACGATGTGGCGCCGGAGGCGGTGCAGGGGCTGGTCGATCAGGGTGCCGTCGCCGCGGAATCTCCGCACGAGCTGGGCGATCTCTGCGACGTCGTGTTCGTCAGCCTGCCGACCCCGCCGATCGTGCGCGAGGCAGTGCTCGGCGCAGGCGGGATCGCCGAGGGCAGCCGGATCAAGACCGTCTGCGACCTCTCGACCTCGGGCCCCAAGCTGGCGATCGAGCTCAATCAGGCGCTCGAGGCGAAGGGCATCGCCAGCATCGACGCGCCGGTGTCGGGCGGGATCAAGGGCGCCAGGGACGGGACGCTGGCGATCATGGCCTCGGGCCCGCAGACCGCCTACGACGCGATCGAGCCGCTCATCGCGCGGATGGGCCGGGCGTTCTACATGGGCGAGACCCCGGGTGCGGGCCAGACGATGAAACTGGTCAACAATCTGCTCGGCGCAGTCGCGATCGCGGTCACCTCCGAAGGCATGGCAATGGGAATCAAGGCCGGGCTGGATCCGGCCAGGATGATCGAGGTGCTCAACAGCGGCACCGGGATCAACTCCGCGACCCGCGACAAATGGCCGCGGGCGGTGTTGCCGCGGACCTTCGATTTCGGCTTTGCCGCCGCACTGAGCCTCAAGGATACGAGGCTGCTGCTCGACGAGGCGGACGCGATGGGTGTGCCGCTGCCGCTCGGCGAAATCGTGCGCGGCTACCTCGAGACGGCGCTGGCCGATTATGGACCCGACGCCGATTTTACCGCCATGGCCAAGGTGGCGGAGAAGAATGCCGGGCTGGACCCCGAACGCGGCGCCTGATCCCCGCTAACCTTGGCTAGCTTGCCAAGCGCCGCGACTCTCGCATAGACTTCGCTCAAGGCCCGGTACGAGGCCGGCCGCGAACCTCGCGGCCAGGGAGGTTAGGGCGCATGGCGCTTCTGGAAGAACTCAGCACGGCCGCGGTCGCGCCGAACGATCGTCTGCCCTATTGGAACGGCATTGCGCAGATGTTCGCCCCGATCCGGGTCGAAGCGCTCGGCGATACGCCGTTCGAAGCCCATCTCTATCGCCGCATGCTGCGCGACTGCGAGCTGCTGTCCCCTTCGTCCAGCCCGGCCCGGATCTACAGCGGCCCGGACCACGAGCAGGCGGGAGTGCTCAACATCCAGCTCCAGCACCGGGGCCGCACCACCACCCATACCGGCGGCCGCACGGCGCTGGTCGAAGAGGGCGATTTCCTGCTGTTCGACCCGACCAAGCCGCATTGGCAGACCTTCGAGGAGCATACCCAGGCGATCGTGGTGCGCGTGCCGCTGGCCACGGTGGAAGAGCGCATGCCGCATCTGCGTGGTCGGGTCGGCATCGCGATGAGCGGACGCAGCGGTGCCGGAGCGCTGTTCTCCAGCTTCCTGCGCCGCGCGTGGGAAGAGCTCGAGCACGATGATGCCGGCGAATGGATCGACGGAATGAGCGATGCGATCTGGCCGCTGCTCGACATGGCCTATGCCCCGGCGCGCCCGGCGCTGGAACCCAACCGCCGCGACGAACGCCGCCGCGCCCTGTTCGAGGCGGTCGAGGCCGAGCTGACCGATCCCGAGCTCGACGTGCACCGGCTCGCCCGCCGGATGGGCGTCTCGCCGCGCTACGTGCAGATGCTGTTCGCGGAACTCGGCACCACCCCGCGCGCCTTCATCCAGAACCGCCGGCTCGAACTGGCCGCCCGCCGCCTGACCCGCGAAGGCGGCGAGGTCACGGTCACCGACGTCGCTTACGATGTCGGCTTCAACGATCTGTCGAGCTTCTGCCGCGCCTTCCGCAAGCGCTTCGAAACCAGCCCGCGCAATTACCGCGCGGGCAGCCGGAACTGAGATGCCTCTGCTCTACCATAATTCGCTCGTCACCGCCGACGTGCCGCGCGCCGCAGCCTTCTACGACCGGGTCCTGGCAACTCTCGGAGCGGAGCGGCTGGTCGACGAGCTACCGCTGCTGGTGGCCTACGGCATGCCCGGCGAGGAGGCGAGCTTCTTCATCCAGTCGCCCGACCATATGCCGTTCCTCGAGCGGACTACCGCCAATGCGCACTTCGCTTTCAAGGCGACCGCGCCCGAGGAAGTCGTGGCATTCTACGACGCCGCGCTGGCGAACGGCGCGGAAAGCGTGCTTGCCGCCAAGGTCCACGAGGAGATTCACCCGACCTATTTCGGCACGGTGATCCGCGACCTCGACGGACACATGCCCGAATGCTTCGTGATCGTCGAAGCCGCGGATTGAAGCCTCAGTCGATGGTAATCGTCGCGGCGCGGCGGTTCTGCGCCCAAGCCGCCTCGTTGGAGCCGAGCGCGACCGGGCGTTCCTTGCCGTAGCTGACCGTGGTCAGGCGCGAAGCATCGATGCCAACGCTGACGAGATAGGTCTTGGCCGCGTTTGCCCGGCGCTCGCCCAGCGCGATGTTGTATTCGCGCGTGCCGCGTTCGTCGCAATGGCCTTCGATCGTGGCGCGCTTGTCCGGATAGCGCCCCAGCCATTCGGCCTGGCTGCGCAGTGCGGCGGCGTCGGTCGCATCGACGTCGAACTTGTCGGTATCGAAATAGATCACGTTGCGGCCGTTCATCTGCGCGAGGAAATCGGCGTTGCTGCCGGGGACGATCGTGTTGCCCAGACCCGAGCCAGAGCCACCGCCATTGTCGGCAACGGTCGCCGGTTGCGGCGGTAGCGCGTCGGCAACGCCTTGCTTCTTCGAGCAGGCGCCCAGCGCCAGTGCAGCCGCGACGCCAGCGAGTGTCAATCCGGTCTTGATGCCGTTCATGCCGTTCAACCCTTTAATTCGTCCAAGTCGCCCGAGCCTAACCGGCCGCCGTCCCTCGCGTTAGCATGGCTTTTTTACATGGAGGGACGCGGGCCGCGCCGAGGCGGCCAGCTCGGGGCGGGACTGTCAAAAAGCCGTGGGAACGCCCCGCGCGAAACCACGCTAGCATTGCGTCACGCCCCGCAAGAGGGCCCCTCTGTATGGCATTCCTTGCAGCCTTGGGATAGTCGGCCGCCACCAACGCCCAGAGTGGCCGGCTATCCCTACCTTTCGTCAGAGCGGCAGCACGGCGAGGCGATAGCCCACCCCGGGCTCGGTCAGGATCAGCTGCGGCTCGGAAGCATCTTCCTCGAGTTTTTGCCGCAGCAGGGCGACGTAGCTGCGCAGATACTGGCCGTCGGCGTGGGGATCGCTCCAGCCGGCGATCAGCAGCTTGCGATGGGTGACGACCTGGCCCGCATGGCGGCACAGCACCTCGAGCAGAGCGAACTCCTTGGGCGAAAGCTTGATCTCCTCACCCATCAGCCGCACTTCGTGCCGGGTGAAGTCGACGCTGAGCTGATCCGACACGAATTTTTGCGGAGTCGCCGCGTTCTCCCGCCGCCGGGCAGCCGCTCGAATCCGCGCGAGCAGTTCTTCGATCCCGAACGGCTTGTTGACGTAATCGTCGGCCCCTTCGTCGAGCGCGCGGACCTTTTCCGCCTCGAGGTGCCGGGCGGACAGGATGATGATGGTCGCCTCGGTCAATTGCTTGAGCTTGCCGATGATCTCGATTCCGTCGGCATCGGGCAGGCCGAGATCGAGCAGGACCAGCTCGAAATCGCCCTGCTCGGCCGCCTGCAGGGCGCCGGCTGCGGAGTCGGCGTTGGTGATGGCATGGCCCTGCGACAGCAGCACCGGCGCAAGCGCGGTGGCGATCGCCGGCTCGTCGTCGACCAGCAGGATCTTCATTCCCAGGTCCCGATCCGTTCCTGCGGCACCTCGGACGGGTGAGCGAGCGGCAGTTCGACCACCAGCCTGGTCCCGCGCTGCCCGAAATGCGGGCTGACGATCGCGATCCGGCCACCGAAGGCCTCGACGAAGCCGTTGGCGATATGCAGGCCCAGCCCGTTCCCGTCGCGGTGGCTGGTCGCGTGGGAGCGATAGAACTTGTCGAACACCAGCCGCTGCTCGTCGCGCGGAATGCCGGGGCCGAAATCGACCACCTCCAGCACGACCGCTTCGCCCACGCGGGTCAGCACCAGAAACACCGGACGCTCGCTTGCGCCGTGGAGGATCGCATTCTCGGCAAGGTTGAAGATCACCTGTTCGAGCATCGCCGGGTTGGCCTGCACCACTGCGCTGTCGACGGTGATCTGCTTGGCGATCTCCTGCGCCGGATAGGCCTCGCGCAGCGAGGCGAGCACCACGCCGAGGATCTCGACCACGTCGACCTCCACGAACTGGTAGGCGGGGATGCCTGCCTGGATCCGCCCCATATCGAGCAGATTGGCGGTATAGCGGTTCAGCTTGCCGCACTGCTCGCTGATGGTCGCAAGCATGTCGGCGCGGTCTTTGGGCGAGAGCCGCTGGTCGAACGACCGCAAGCTGGTCGCCGCCGCTTCGATCGCGGTCAGCGGGGTGCGCAGATCGTGCGAGACCGACGAGAGGATCGCCGCCTTGAGATCCTCCGACTTGCGCTGCGCCTCGGTTTCGGACAGCCGATCGAGCAGCAGGCAGCGGTCGACCGCGAGGCCGAGGATGTTGGCGATGCCCTGCAGGTCCGGGCGACGTCCGGGCGAAGCGGTTTCTTCGAGCAGGAAGCGCACGAAACCGAGCTGGCCCGCCGAGCCGTTGAGCGCACAGACGGTGGAGGCGCCTCGGCGGGCCTCGTCTGCGAGCAGTTGCGCCGCGCCGATCGGCGGACCGGCGCCGTCCGCCGGAAACAGCAGTTCGCTGCGGAGCAGGAAGATGTCGAGGCCGAGCACCTGGTCGAACGGCAGGCTGGCGCGCGAGATGCCCAGCACGTCGCCGACCGAGATCGCGCGCTGCAGTCCGTCCGAAAGGCGCAGCAGGTGCGCATTGCGTGCCTCCGCGATGCGGGCGAGGCTGACACTGTCTTTCAGGCGCCCCGCCATCGCTCCCGACAGCACCGCGCTGATATTGAACGCGATCAGCGGAATCGCCTCGTCCAACGAGGTCACCACCAGTTCGAAGCGCGGCTCGCTGAGGAAGAAATTGTAAATCAGCGAGGCCACCACGCCGGCTGCAATCCCGCGCGCGAGCCCCGACCGGCCGCCGACGATCATCACCCCGAGCACATAGACCAGCACCGCAGTGCGCGGCCGGTCCCACTCCTGCGCGGCCCAGGTCCCGGCGGTGGCGATCGCGAAGATCGCCAGGTCGAGCGCGAGCGAGCGCAGGTCGTAGGCGTTGCCCGAGCGGGTGCGGATGGTTGAACTGAGCGCCATCCCTCGCACGTTAGCACGCAGCCGGCGGAAGGATGGCCTACGGATTTTTTACGCGACGGCCTGCGGGGTCACTTGAGCTGGCTGTCCTTGCTGCCGCGCCGGTTGATCCCGACCGCCCGACGCGCGGCATCGCGGCCCGACTGGCACGCGACGCAGGTCCGCACGCCAGGCAGCGCCTTGCGGCGCGCCTCGGGAATCGGCTCGCCGCATTCGTCGCAGTGCAGCGCACTTTCGCCTGCCGGCATTCCGGCCCGCGCGCGGAGCACAGCATCCTTCACCGTATCGTCGATCTGGTCCTGCACCGCGCCGTCGCGGGTCCATCCGCCTGCCATGTCCGGTCCTTTCGTGCAGACCGGATATGGCGATTGTCGCGCAGAATGCCAGCGTCGGCGAGGTTCAGATATCGTTGCGGATCGTCGCCAGCGCGCCGCCGTCGATTTCCCACTTGGCGCCGTTGACGTAGCTCGCCTCGTCCGAGAGCAGGAAGCTGACCACCTCGCCGACCTCGCGCGGCTGGCCGACGCGGTTGAGCGTGGCGACTTCGCCGAGCTTCTTCATCCCGGCTTCGACGCTGTCGAACATCTGTTCGAGCATCCCGACCAGCAGCGGGGTCTCGATCACGCCGGGCATCACGCAGTTCACCCGGACGCCCTTCTGCGCGACTTCGGAAGCTGCGGTGCGGGTCAGGCCGACCGCGCCGTGCTTGGCGGCGTTGTAGGCGCAGGCCCCGGCAAGGCCGCGCTCCGAGCCGATCGACGCGGTGTTGACCACCGCGCCCGCGCCGCGCCGGACCATGTCGGGCAGCACGAAACGCAGGCCGAGGAACATGCCGCGCAAATTGACGTGCAGCACTTGGTCGAAATCGGCGATGTCGTATTCGTGGGTCGGGGCGAGATGCCCCTCGATCCCGGCGTTGTTGAAGAAGCCGTCGACCCGGCCCATCGCCTTGAGCGCGGCCCCGGCATAGGCTTCGACCTGCTTCTCGTCGGCGCAGTCGGCGTGCTCGCCATAGACGGTGTAGCCGGCATCGCTGAGCGTCCTGACCCGCTCTTCCAGCTTGGCCCCGTCGATATCGACCAGCATTACCTGCGCGCCTTCGCGGGCGAGAATTTCGCAGGTCGCATAGCCGATCGCCCCCGCGGCACCAGTGACCAGCATCGTCTTGCCCCCATGTCGTTGGGATTGGCGTTTCGTCATTTCTTGGCTCCCTTGGAGGACCGGAACGGCATGGTGATCAGGAACAGCACCAGCTGGACGCTGAGCAGCCTGAACGCGGCGCGCGCCTGCTCCGGGGTCAGCGTCGCGCTCATCGGCATGGTCCCGAAAACCTTGCCCTTGAGCACCAAGTCGTTGCCCTTCCGCTCAATCGCGGAGACCTGCATCAGCTCGCTCTTGTCGGCCGAGTAGATTTTCATTCGACCCTGATCCCGTCGAAATCGATCCCGAGGTCTTCCGCCATCACCATCGCGGTCGCACGCCCGGCGCCGAACACGCCGCCGCCCGGATGCTGGAACGGGCCGACGAGGTAGAGCCCCTCGACCCCCGGCACGCGATACTGGCCGAGCTCGGGCGTCGGCCGGTGCGCGCCCGACTGGTAGGTGGTGGTGGCGATCCCGTGGAGGTCGCCGCGGAAGAAGCTCGGCGACGTGCGCTCCATGTCGACCGGGCTGTCGCAGTGGTAGTCGAGCACGATCTCGGGCACATTCTCGATGAAATCACCCATCCGCGCGATCATTGTTTCGGCGAACTCGCCTTTGCTCTCGTCCCAGCTGCGCCCGTCCTTGCGCTCGTAGGGCACGTAGTCCCATGCATGGAAGATCGCCTTCCCGTCAGGCGCGCGGCTCGGGTCGTGCTGGGTCAGCTGGCCGACCCCGACCAGCGGGGTGGGCGAGAAATTGCCGTAGCGCAATTCGTCGAACGCGCGGCGCATGTCTTCGTAATTGGCCGGCATCAGCTCGTACATCACGGCGGAAAGATCGTTGCCCTCAGCAGTCTTGGCCTTGAACTTCATCGGCTCGCTCAGCGCGGCATGCACGGTGAAGCAGGCGGCCGGGGTGATGTGGGTGCGCTTCGCATGGGCGGCGACGACCGGCGGCAGCGACGCGACCATGTCGGGGAGGATATGCGGGTGGATCGCACCGATGATCCCCTCGCCCGCCGAATAGCGCGTGCCGTCGTCGAGCACCACGCCGGTCGCCCGCGTGCCGTCGGTGACGATCTCGCGCACCTGCGCCTTGTGCACCACCTTGCCGCCGTGATCTTCGATGCAGGCGATCAGCGCGCTGGTCAGGCTGCCCGAGCCGCCGACCGGCACGCCGAAGCCGAATTTCTCGAGGAAGCCGAGGAACACATAGGCACCGATCCCGGTCGCCTTCTCGTCGGGCGAGACCAGGTTCTCGCCCGCGACGCGGCCGAAGTGGGCCTTGACCTTGTCGTGTTCGAACAGCTCTTCCATCAGGTCGAAAGTGCTGATCGCCATGGTCCGCATGATCTCGCGGCCCTCGGTGCTCTGGTCCATCATCGCACTGGACGCGCCGACCGGCATCGGCGGGGAATAGAGCGAGGCCTGGATCATCGGCAGCCACTCGGCCGCCTGGCGCGACATTGCGAGGAAGGTCTCGGCGTCCTTCGCGCTGAACCGGCGGATCGCCTCGGCCGATTTCGCCGGATCGCGGTGAAGCGGCAGGGTGCTGCCGTCTTCCCACACGCTCATCATCGGCACATCGGGCCGGACGTATTGCAGCCCGTATTTGCGGTGCAGGCCGAGCTCGTCGTTGAGCAGCAGCGGATTGCCCTGGATGAAGATGTGGCTCATCGAATGCTGGTCGTGGCGGAAGCCCGGCAAGGTCAGCTCGCGCGTGACGACCCCGCCGCCGAACCATTCGTTGCGCTCGAGCACGAGCACGCTCTTGCCCGCGACCGCGAGATAGGCCGCGGCGACCAGGCCGTTGTGGCCCGAGCCTATGACGATGATATCGGCGTCGGCCATCAGGATCCTCTCAAACCATTGCCGACAGCGCGAGGTCGGACAGTTTCTGGCAGCGCTCGATATTGCGCGCCTGCGTCATCACCCCGGCGCTGCACAGGGCGAAGCTGACGTCGGCTGCCGGATCGATCCAGAACATCGTGCTGCCCGCGCCGTAATTGCCGAAGGTTTCCGCGCTCGCGAGCTGGCCGAACAGGTGATGGAACACGCCGGTTCCGCGCACCTGGAAGCCGATGCCCTGGTTGGCCGGCGGAACGATCCAGCCCGCGTTCTCCGCCACGCGCTTGTAGAGCTCGTTCGGCATGTCGCCGGTATGGACCTTGCGCGCGAGGCGGATCGTCGCGGGCGACAGGATCCGCACCCCGTCGAGCTCGCCTTCGCGGCGAAGCATTTCGGCAAAGCGGTAGAGATCGTGCGAGGTCGAGGCGCAGCCGACATGCGGGGCTTCGACTGCGGGATCCTCGAACAGCGCGTGATCGCCCGGCAAATTGCGGCTCAAATGCTGGATCGGCACCGTGCCGCGCATGTCCGGACGGACGTGGCGCGCATCGAGATCGGGGCGCAGGCCCATCGAGGTGTCGTCCATCTTCAGCGGGGCGAACAGATCCTCGTGCAGCAGCGTCTGGTAATTGCGCCCCTTCGGATCAGTGCGGACCAGCGCGGTGCCCATCAGCACATGGTTCACCAGCGGCGAATAGTCGCAGCGGCTGCCCGGCGGGACTTCGCCCGCGACATGTTCGATCGAGGCTTCGAACAGTTCCTGCAGCCGGTCGAGATACATGCCGGGCTTGGGCGTCCACACGCCCGGCATGCCGGCGGTGTGGGTCAGCAGGTGGTAGAAGGTCGCATCCTCGCGCGGGGCGCCGGTGAATTCGGGCAGCACGTCGCGCACCTTGGTGGTGAGCGCAAAGCGGCCTTCCTCGATCGCCTTCAAGATCAGCACATTGGTGAAGGCCTTGGTGACCGAGAAGATCGAGAAGACGTTGTCGAGCCGCAGCGGTTTCGCGCCTTCCGCGTCCTCGGCCCCGAGGGCCTCTTCGAACACCTTCTCCCCGCCGCGCCCGACGGTGAGCACGACGCCGAAATAATCCTGCCGCGCGATATCGGCGAGGATCACCTCGCGCAGCGTATCGAGCCGTTCTTTCCAGATTCCTGCCATGACCCTATCCCGCCGCAATGATGCCGCCGTCGATCGCGAGCATCGCCCCGTTCACGAAATCCGCCTCGTCCGAGAGGATGAAGCTCACCGCCCGCGCGACATCCTCGGGCGTGCCGTTGCGGCGCAGCGGAATGTTCTTCGCACGCTGCTCGTATTGCTCCGGCGTCACGAACCCTTCGGTCGCAGGCGTCGGCACGCTGCCCGGCGCGATCGCGTTGACCCGGATGCCGCGCGGCCCGAGTTCGCCCGCGAGCACCTTGGTAAGGCCCGCTATGCCTGCCTTGATGGTGGTATAGGCCCCGGTATTGGGCCGGCCGCGATAGGCCACGGGCGAAGAATAGTTGAGGATGTTGCCCGGCGCCGCCTCGTCGCGATGCTGCAGGAACGCCTGCACCCCCCAGAACACCGACTTGAGTCCGGCCGAGAGCATCCGTTCGAGTGTTTCCTCGGTCACGTCCTCGATCGGCTCGTAGACCAGCACCGAGGCATTGTTGACCACCGCCCTGAGCGGCCCGGCATCGTAGCGGAACGCCTCGGCCACGGCGAAAAATGCGTCGCGCTTGCCGAGATCGCCGCCATAGGCATGCGCCTGGCCGCCCGCCGCGCGGATCGCATCGACCACCGCATGCGCCGTATCGACATGGATATCGGCCACGCCGACGATCGCGCCTTCGCTGGCGAGGTGCTTTGCAATCCCCTCGCCAAGACCGCGCCCGGCGCCGGAGATCAGGATCGGGCGGCCACCGAACTTCACCGCCTATTCCATTCCGAAGAGCTTGGCGGTGTAATGCGAGTCCATGTACTCGCGCATCGCGTCGACCTTGCCGTTCGACACTTCGAACACCCAGCAATAGTCGTTGTCATAGACCTTGCCGTCCATCGTCTTGCCGGTGGAGTTCGATTCGACGCAAACCCACCCGTCGCGCGAGAACATGTTCTGCACGTGGACCTTGGGATCGCCCGGCTCGAACATCCCGCGCACCGGGGCGAGGAACTTGTCGATGATGTCCATGCCCACGTGCTTGCCGGCGCCGGCAATGTCCTTGACCTTGGGCTCCCAGGTCGACTTCTCGTGATAGAAGCTGCGGAGCTTTTCGAGATCGCCCGAAGACAGCACCTCGAAGAAATCGAGCACCAGCTGCTCGTCGGCATTGGCGGCCTTGTAGCTCATACCTTCAGTCCTCTCGCTTCATCGCTCGGCGGCGGAATATTCGGCATCGCGCCACCCTGATGGAGCACCACCCGGCCTGCGCGCTTCGCGAACTTCCAGCCATCGGCGGTCTTCACATACTCATCCTCGAACCCGCCGACATAGAGCGCGCCGGCTTCCTGCGGCGGTTGGGTCGAGGCGTGGTTCGACAGCATGGCCAAATAGTTCGTCCCGCGCGCCTCGGTTTCCGAGATCACTTCGACCAGCACATTGGTGACGAGGTGGCGGACGAGGATCGGAGGCCGATCGCGGAAGGTCGCCTGGACCCGGTCGCGCCCGTAGAACGGATGGTCCGGCTGGAACGGCCGGGCGTATTCGCAATCCTCGGTGAACAGCGCGGCAATCGCCGCGTGGTCGCCATTGTCGGCATATTTCGCGAACAGCAGCGGCAAGCGGCCGATTTCGCGCTCGGCCAGCAGGCGGGCGAGATCGTCCATCAGCCCATTTCCTCCTGCCCCTCCGCCTCGATCTCGGCGAAGGCCTCGTTGGCGATGCGGAAGCTGTCGACCGTCGCGGGGATGCCGCCGTAGATCCCGACCTGCAGCAGCACTTCGCGGATTTCCTCTTTCGAGAGCCCGTTGTTGAGCGCGCCGCGCACGTGGACCTTCAATTCGTTGTGGCGGTTGAGCACCGCGATCATCGCGAGGTTGATCAGGCTGCGATCGCGCTTCGGCAGCTCCTCGCGGCCCCAGCACCAGCCCCAGCAATAGGTGGTGACCAGCTCCTGCAGCGGATCGTTGAACGGCCCGCTCTTGGCGAGCGCGCGATCGACATAGGCATCGCCCAGAACGCTGCGGCGGATCGCCATGCCCTTGTCGTAGAGGTCCTTGTCCATTGGTATTCCTTTCTCAGCCGGCCACCGAATAGACCGCATCGATCAGTCGGCGGGCGCGCGGGCCGTTGTCGCCCACGCTGTGCATCTGGTTGCAGCAATAGGAGAAGCCGAGCCTGGCGTCGGGATCCCCGAAGCCGATCGACCCGCCGAGCCCGTGGTGCCCGAAGCTGCGCGGATTGGGGCCCATATAGACTGCTTCGGGCGTGTTCAGCAGCACGCCGAGCGCCTGGTGATAGGGCCGGTCCTGCAGCAGCTCGATCTGGTTGTGCTGCTCGGCGATCATGGCCTCGAGCGCGGCTTTCGACAGCAGCGAGACGCCGTCGACCTCGCCCACCGTCGCACCGTAGATCCGCGCGACCCCGCGCGGATTGCCGTGGCCCGAGCCGCTGGCGATCTCGCAGGTACGCCAGATCGGCGAATTCATCGTGGTGTGCCACGGCTCGCTGGGGTTCTGGAGGAAGGCGAAGCTGCGCAGCACCGCGCCGTCCTGCCAGCCCTCGGGCGTGGTCGGCTTGTCGGGCACGGCCTGGTCCTTCGCCGCGAACAGGCGCGCCTTGGTGTTGGGCAGCACCTCGGCGACGTGGCTCTGTTCTTCGGCGTCCATTCCGCCGATGTAATATTCGGCGCCGAGCGGCCCGCTGACATGCTCGCGCAGGAACGGCCCGACCGTCTGGCCGGTCACGCGCCGCAGGATCTCGCCCAAGAGGAAGCCCTGGTTGTGCACGTGGTAGGCCGCGCGCACGCCGGGCTGCCACAGCGGCTCCTGCACTTCGAGCGCCTTGATATAGGCCGGGTAGTCGAAGAACCCGCCCGGATACATCGTGTCGGTGGTGAGCACCGGGATGCCCGCGAGGTGATCGAGGCACCAGCGCACGAGGATGTCTTCCTTCCCCGCCTGCGCGAATTCGGGCCAGTAGTGCGCGACCGGCTTGTCGATATCGATCAGCCCGCGATCGACCGCCATGTTGAACGCGATGCCGGTGATGCCCTTGGCGGTGCTCATCATGCAGACGGTCGATTGAGCGTCCCATTCCTGCGAGCGGTCCTCCCGGGCCCAGCCGCCCCACAGGTCGACGACGGTCTCGCCGTCGATTACCACCGAAGTCGCCGCGCCGAGTTCTTCCTCGACCCGGAAGTTCTCGGCAAAAGCCTCCGCTACGGGTGCGAAATCTTCGCGGTAGTGTCCGCGCAGGCGATAGGTGCCGCCGCGCGCCTCGATCGTCCGGTCAAGCTCGGCCGTTGCCATGTGTTCCTCTCCACTTCTTATCTGCCCTAGGCTGGGCCAGACTGCCCCGCTTGCGCAAGGGCGAAAATGCCTTGGCAGGGCGCGAAGCCGTCTGGCAGGTGGACCGGTGAGAGGATTGCCGGTGAACTACGATTACGACGTGATGGCGATCGGCGGAGGGCCGACGGGGTTCATCGCCGCGCTGGGGCTGGCGCAAGCCGGGGTGAAGGTCTGCGTGGTCGAGGCGGAAGACACGATCCCCGACAGCCCGCGCGCCGCGGTCTATCACTGGTCGGTGCTCGACGGGCTCGACCGGCTGGGGATTCGTGAAGAGGCCGAGCGGATCGGCTTTGTGAAGCGCGATTACATGTGGCTGGTAAAAAAGACCGGGGAGGAGATCGCCTACGACCTCTCCGCGCTCGAAGGGTACACGGCGTTTCCCTACAATATCCATCTCGGCCAGCACCAATTGGCGGGCATCGCGCGCGACCGGCTGCTGGCGATGGCCAATGCCGATATTCGCTTCGGCACTTCGCTGGTGACGCTGGCGCAGGATGCCGAAAGCGTACGCGTGTCGCTCGAAGGACCCGAGGGGACCGAGTTCCTCGCGTGCAAATATGTGATCGGCGCCGATGGCGCGGGCAGCATGGTGCGCAAGGCCGTGGGCCTGAGCTTCGACGGAATGACCTGGCCCGAGCGCTTCATCGCGACCAACGTCTTCCACGAATTCGAAGCGGCCGGCTGCGCGCTGTCGACCATGGTGATCGACGACCAGTGGGGCGCAATCATCGTCAAGCTGACCGAAGACGGGCTGTGGCGCTGCACCTATATGGAAGGGCCGGAATTGCCCGAGCGGACCTTCATGGACCGGCTGCCCGATGCCTATCAGCATTTCATGGCGCAGGGCCATGGGTGGAAACTCGACCGCGCGGCGCCCTACAGGATGCACCAGCGCTGCGCCGGGCGCTTCCGGGTCGGGCGGGTCGTGCTCGCGGGCGACGCTGCGCATGTCACCAATCCGACGGGCGGCTACGGCCTCACCACAGGGCTGTTCGACGCCTATGCGCTGTGGCCGACCCTTGCCGCGATCGTGCTCGACGGCGCGGACCCGAACCTGCTCGATATTTACGCGGACGACCGGCGGCGGATCTACCTCGAGCGCACTTCACCCCGCGCCACCGCGAACAAGCAGCTCGTGTTCCACGCCTGGGGTGGCGGCGCAAAACTCGAGCGCGCGCTCGAACCCCTGCGCGCGATGGCCCGCGACCGCGACGCCTGCCGCGAAGGACTGATGTTCGTGAAAAGCCTCGAGACGGTGTCGCCGGTGGAGGCTTAATTTCTTCTCCCGTTGACGGGAGAAGGATGGTGCAGCTTGCTCCGAAGGAGCTAGCGCAACCTGGATGAGGGTTGCCTTCTCTTTTGGGAAAAGGCCAACCCTCACCCAACTTCGGCTTGGTCGTAAACGACCAAGCCCGCGTATCCCTCTCCCGTCAACGGAAGAGGAAGGTCAGTCCAGATACGAAATCGTCCGCAGCTCGATGCTCTGCCTCGGCGCGGCGTCCGGGGGCGTGTTCGGATCGTCGAACGCGCTGTGGGCGGTGAACTGCACGGCATCCGGATCGCTGTCGTAGAGCTTGAACGCAAGCGCTTCCCACGGCTGCATATGCGGCACCCAGTACCAGCGCTGGCCCGGGGCCCAGGCAAGGTTGAAGCCCCACAGCGAGCGCGTGCCGAAGCTGCCCAGCCCGCCGATCACCTCGCTGTCGAACATGTCCGTCGCGCTGACCGTGCTCGCGTCGCACAGCGCCAGCGGCGCGCTTTCCACCATCGTCAGCGGGCGCCACACGTTGATCAGCATGTAGCGGCCCTTGAGCCGCCGGTTCGCCTCTTCCTCGGGCAACAGGTCGTAGGTGAAGTCGCGCACCGTGCGGTCGCCGTAATCGACATGCGCGCCGAAGGCCGGCTGGTTGTGGCCGTGGGTACCGCCGGCATTGGTGCGGATCACCGGGCCGAAGCTGACGGTCTTTGCCGCGCCGGTCAGCCGCCGGACCATTTGCTCGGTCTCGCGGCTGTAGGCCTCGATCGCGCCTTCGGCGGCAAAATCCTTCACCCCGCTCGGCCGGTCCAGCAGCACGAAGCCGTTGCGATCGAACGACAGCTCTTCCGCCACCGGGCGCATATCGTGGATCGTCACGCGGTGTTCCTCGACCGGCCAGTAGCTCTTCGCCCGGTCGCCCGCGTGAAAGGTCGCCTTCTCGCCGCGCACGACGTATTTCATCGTGGTCTCGACGTCGCAGACCACGGTCTCGGCTTCGCTCACGGCCACCTCTCCTTCGCTTGGGCTCTTGGCGGTTTGTCCCGCCCGGCATAGCCTGCGCTCCAAGCCGCATCATAGCGGCACGAGAAGGGGATGTCTTGGTGGCGAGCGAAGCGCCCAAACCCGGTGGCGATCCGCGCACGATTCTCGGCACGCGCCGCATGACCGGGCCGCAATATGCGGTGATCGGCCTGTGCGTGCTGATCAACATGATCGACGGCTACGACATCCTTGCGCTGGCGCAGGCGGGTGCGGCGCTGAAGCGCGAATGGGGCCTCGGCGATGCGGCGCTCGGCACGCTGCTGTCGATGAACCTCGTCGGGATGGCGCTGGGAGCGCTCGGGGTTTCGCCGGTCGCAGACCAGTGGGGGCGGCGCCCCGCGATCCTGGCGTGCCTGCTGTTCATGAGCGCGGGCATGGCGCTGTCGGCCGCTTCGGCGGGGTTCTACCCGATGGCTGCGGGGCGGATCGTGACCGGGATCGGGATCGGCGGAATGACCAGCACCGCGGGGATGCTGGCACTCGAATATGCGCCTTTCAGGCGCCGCGAATTCGCCTCGAGCTGCGTCGCCGGGGCCTATCCGGTCGGGACCATCGTCGGTGCCTATGTCGCGGTGCTGGTACTCGACAGCTGGGGCTGGCGCGGAATCTTCTGGGCCGGATCGGCGCTTTCGCTGCTGCTGTTCCCGCTCGCCTTCGGCTGGCTGGCGGAGTCGCTCGACTTCCTTTTGTCGCGCCAGCCGCGACAGGCGCTCGCGCGCACCAACCGGGCGCTGCGGCGGATGGCGATTCCCGCAATCGCGGCATTGCCGCCCAAGCCCGAGGGTGCCCGTAGCGCGGTGCTGTCCGAGATCGTGCAGCCGCTGCACGTCAGGGAACTGCTCAAGCTGTTCCTCGCCCACGCGCTCAACATGTTCGCCTGGTACTTCATCATCAACTGGGGCCCGCCGCTGGTCTCGCAGCTTGCCGGCGACGACAAGGCCGGGCCGCTCTATTCGAGCTGGGTGTCCTACGGCGGCATCGCCGGGGCGCTGGCAGGCGGCTGGCTGTGCGGAAGCTGGGGCGTCAAGCGGATGATGTGGGCGACGATGCTGGCGCTGGCCGCGCTGATCGCGCTGTTCGGGCAGTTCGCGGGCGACCGGCAGATGCTGTGGCTGATCGCGCCGGCGATGGGTGCGATGCTGTTCGCCTCCGCCACCGCCAACTGGCTGACGATCGCCTATGCCTTTCCCCCGCAACTGCGGGCGACCGGCCTCGGTTTCGGCACCACCGCCGGGCGGGTCGGCGCGGTGTTCGGGCCGATCGTGGGCGGCCGGCTGCTCGGCGACGGGCTGGCGGTCGGCACGGTCTGTGCGCTGATGGCGGTGCCCGCCGTGCTTTCCGCGCTGACCTTCAGCTTCGCGCGGCGGATGGAACCGGGGCGCTAGTTCGCGAGCAGGAAATCCTTCGCGGCCTTGCGCGAAGCGGCATTCTCGTCGAGCAGCAGATGCGCGCCGCCCGGGATCAGCGCGACCCCGGCCTTGGGCAGCACGTCCTGCCACACCGGAATGAATTCCTGCGGGACGACCTGGTCGGCCGAGCCCCACAGCAGCAGCGTGGGCCGGTCGAACCCGGCAAGCGCCGCGCGGGTCTTTGCATCGACCGCGTCGAGATCCTCGCGAATCTGCATCGCCATCGCGCCTTCGCGCTGGCGCAGCGCGAGCCATTGCGCATCGGGTTCCGCCGGCCAGAACGGCTCGAGCCAGTCGAGGCTTTCGACGAACATCGCGCGCATGTCGGCGGGAGCGATCTTCGACCAGTCGGGGATCGCCACCTTGTCGGACTTAAGGCCGGCGGGCGAAACCAGGATCAGGCTTTCGATCTCGTCCGCATGCTCGCCGGCATAGCGCGCCGCCATGTGCCCGCCCATCGAGGCGCCGATGAGGTGGAAATTCTCCAGCCCGAGCGCGGCGAACAGCATTTCGTAATGGGTGACGTAATCGTCCATCGACGCGATGTCGCCATCGCCGCTTTCGCCGAAGCCGGGATGGATCGGCGAGATCATCCGGAAATCGTCCGCGAACTCGCGCATCCATTCGAAGCCGTGGAACGTGCCGCCGCCGTGGAAATAGACCACCGCGGGGGCGTCTTCCGGCCCGATCGCGTAAACCACGCTTTCGACCCCGTCGATGCGGTAGACCTCGCGGTCGAAACCCGCGGTGCTGTATGCCCAGTTGCTCATCCGCGATCCGTTAGGCGATGGAGCCGCGATGCGCCAGCGCGCGCTGGTTGGTTTCGGCCAACAGCAGCGCGGTCAGCCCGCCGCCCAGCGCCAGCACGATCTGCAGCCACAGCGCGGTCGCCAGGCTGAAATGATCCGCGAGCTGACCGGCCACGACCGGACCGACCACCCCGCCGGTGATCTCGCCGATTCCGACCACCAGTCCCATCGCAGTGCCTGCGCGCGCGGCGCCGAGGGTTTCGGCCGGGACCACGCCCATGAACAGCGGAAAGATGCCCATGCCCATCCAGCCGACGAACATCATCATCGTCAGCACGGTCGGCGATGCGTGAAGATAAAGCAGCGCCAGCGGCCCGAGCGCCATCATCAACCCGCCGACGATCATCGGCGGCTTGCGTCCGATCCGGTCCGAAAGCGCGGTGATCAGGATCGCCCCGACCCCTGGGCACAGGCCGACCACCGCCATCATCCACTTCCACGTCGCCGGATCGATCGCCAGCGGGCCGTCGAGATAGAGCGGCATGAAGATCGATCCGATCACCGAGGACCCGACCGCGAAGCAGCTGACGATCGAGCACAGCAGCACGTTGCGGTGCGCGAGCATCGACCAGGGCGACAGGCCTTCGACCTTGACCCGCGCGCCGGCAGCCCGAGGCGGCTCGGCAATGCAGCGCCAGATCAGGAAGGCGAGCACCAGGCCCGGGACGCCCGCGAGGTAAAATGCGGTCCGCCAGCCATAGGCCTGTGCCAGCCACACCAGCACGATCGGCGCGAGCGCGGTGCCGATCAGCGAGCCGAAGGCGTTCTGCATCACCCCCGCGTTGAGCCCGCGGCGGCTGTCGGCCGAAGCCGCGGCCATGATCGCCAGGCACACCGGCAGGAACGGCCCTTCGGCCGCGCCCATCACCAGACGGGCGGCGAACAGCGCGCCGAAACTGTGCGCAAGGCCCGACAGCACCGAGCAGAACGAGAAGATCACCAGCGCCGCGAGCAGGAACGGCTTGCGCCGCCCGATCGAGTCCGACCAGCGCCCGACGAAATAGGCGCCGAGCGCCCAGGTGAGCGAAAGCCCGGCCCCCAGCGCCCCTATCTGCGTGTTATTGAGCGAAAGATCCTCGATCACGAAGGGCGCGAGGAACGTCATCGCCATGCGATCGAAATAGGCGAAGCCGAAGCTCAGGCCGAGCAAAAGCAAAACGGTGATCTCGTAGCGAAGCGAGTGCGGAACGCGCGCTTCGCCGGCCGGCGGCGCGGCCGCGGGCGTCATCCCAGCCATAAGACCAACATATGTAAGGATTTTGTCATGGCGCGCCTCTCCCGTGGCGTGTTCCTTTTGGATATCGTTTTAGGAAGTGCACGCCGCGGCGTCTTGTCTGCAAGCGAAATGTCACTGCCGGACATAGTCAATTGTATTAAGTTTCAGCCCCCTGTCAGTGTTGCTTCATTGTGACATAGTGTTCGCTATTCGTATGGTTGTTGCGCTCGGCGCCCTTTGCGTGACCTTCGATTGGCGCTAATTTGCCGAGCGAAGGGGAAGGTTGGGCGTCCTTGCGGCGTCCTTTTGACAATAATCCCCTACGTAATCTCTCGCGGGTCGCTTCATCGAAGGCGGCGATGCGGTGGATACTTTGGTGAGAAGATCGGGGCCGAACGGTTCCGAAATGGGAGGATGTTTCATGAAGCTCAAGACTATGGGCGTCGTGTCGTCGTTGGCCATCGCGGCCGCGATGGCGACACCGGCTTACGCGCAGGACGACAAGGCGGCAGATCCGAACGCCGCGAAGGATGCGGCGAACGAGATCATCGTTACCGCGGAATTCCGTGCAACCAATCTGCAGGACACGCCGATCGCGATCACCGCGGTCAATGCGGCGATGCTCGAGGCGCGCGGCCAGACCGATATCACTCAGGTTGCCGCACAGGCGCCGAACGTGTCGCTCCGCCCCCAGCCGCAGAATGGCGGTACCGGCCTGATCGCGTTCATCCGCGGCGTCGGCCAGACGGACTTCAACTACGCACTCGATCCGGGCGTCGGCGTCTACATCGACGACGTCTACATTCCGACCCTGTCGAGTTCGCTGCTCGAACTGATCGACCTCGATCGCGTGGAAATCCTGCGTGGTCCGCAGGGCACGCTGGCGGGCAAGAACGCGATCGGCGGTGCGATCAAGCTGTTCACCCAGAAGCCGAAGGGCGATGGTTCGGGCATGCTGCGGGTCGAATACGGTTCGTACAACGAACTGTCGGTGCGCGGCATGATGGACTTCAAGATCACCGACAATCTCGCGATGCGCGTATCGGGCATGGGCCGTGGCAACGACGGATATGTCGCGATGCTCGATTATGGTCAGACCCACCCCAACTCGAACGTGCCGGAGAACGACACGCGAGGCGCCAACAACTCAGACTACACCGAGATGGGGGGCCAGAGCATTATCGCGGGCCGCGCGGCATTGCGTTGGACTCCTGTCGATTCGCTGGAGATCAACGTCTCGGGCGATTATACCCGCGAACGGTCCGAAGCTATTCCGGTGGTCTTGATCGCGGCCGGTGCGATCGCCCCCGCGGGCACGACCTTCGATCCGTTCTCGGTCGGCAATTCTGCGTCCTACGACCCCGTCACACATGACTACACCAATCCGTGGCTGCGCGGGAAGGACGGCAACGCGGTGAACATGAGCTGCGCCTTCGTTCCGACAGGTCCCTACAGCTGCGACACCGGCGGCAACTTGCTCGGTCACGACCCGCGTTTCGTGAGCTATTCCAGCTTCCTCGACGCGATGGATCCGACAAGCCAGGCGCCGTTCAAGCCCTACTACGCTCAACCGATCACCCAATTCCAGGGTTGGGGCGTCTCCGGCAATCTCGCCTATGATATCTCGGACAGCGTGAATTTCACCTACATCGGTTCGTACCGCAAATACTGGTCGAAATTCGGCCAGGACCAGGACGGCACGCCGATCCCGGTGGCGCAGCTCGACAACCAGCTGAACCACCACGCGTTCAGCTCGGAAGTCCGCTTGAACTTCAAGGCGGCGGGCGGCTTCATCGAAGGCACCGTCGGCGGCTACTATCTCAAGCAGAAGGGCACCTATACCGCCCGCGTCGACCTGAACTACGTCGACCCGGTCATCGACTTCCTTCATGGTCCGGATACCACGCCCAGCACCACCAAAGCGGTGTTCGGCACGGTCACACTCCACCCGACCGATGCGTTGAGCATCACCGGCGGCCTGCGCTATACGAAGGATGCGAAGGATTACACTTACTTCCGTCGCAATCCGGATGGCAGCATTCCGAATGGTCTACATTGCTTCGGCCCGCCGGAACTCGGCGGCGAGGGTCCTTATTCCGAGCCGAACTGTCTGCTCGCCGGGCTCTACGACATCACCGGCAGCTTCCGCGGCAACCGGTGGGACTGGCGCGTAGTCGGCAACTACCGCATCTCGGATGCCCTGATGGTCTATGCATCGGCCTCGACCGGTTTCAAGGGCGGCGGCGTGAACCCGCGGCCTTTCGCAGCGGACCAGAAGCTGCCGTTCAATCCGGAAACGCTCACCACTTATGAAATGGGCTTCAAGGCGGACCTGCTCGACCGCCGAGTGCGCCTGAACGGTGCCGCGTTCCTCAACAAGTACAACGATATCGTGCTGTCCAAGCTGGTCTGCCCGGAATCGTCCCTACCGACCCCGTGCCTGCGACCGGACAACATCGGCGCAGCGACCGTGAAGGGCCTCGAGCTCGAAGCGCAGATCTACCCGACCGACGGCCTCTCGTTCGACGGCAGCATCAGTTACCTGCACTTCCAGTATACCAGCGACACCTACACTTCGGGTGGCGTCGATTATCTGGTCAACAGCTCGATCCCGCTCGATGCGATCACGCCGTACACGCCGAAGCTGAACTATTCGATCGGCGGCCAGTACAATTACGAAACCGCCGCGGGCACCTTCAGCATCCGTCTCGACGGGCAGTACCAGGGCAAGCTCTACACCACGGCCGAAAACACGATCTGGTCGAAGGTAGACGGGCGCTTCCTCGCGGATGGCCACATCTCGTGGGAAGACAAGGACACCGACTGGAAGGTGACGTTGGAAGTGAAGAACATCTTCGACAAGTACTACTTCACCTCGGTCAGCGACGTGTCGAGTTCGCTCGGCGTGGTCACCGGCGTGCCCGGCCTGCCGCGGACCTTCTCGATCGCGGTGCAACGCAACTTCTGAGATAGCCGCACAAGCGGAAGCCTTGGGGCGCGGGTCTTCGGATCCGCGCCCTTTTCTTGGCGCTCAGCCCTCGGGTTCGTCGAGCGAGCGTGCGCGGCGACGGCGCCACCACCACCAAGTGCAGCCGCCCCCGGCGAGCGCGCACAGGACCAGACCCGCGAGCCGGCTCAATGCGGCGACCGCTGCGGTCAAGGCGCCGATCGTAAGGCCCCAGCCGAGCTGGGACAGGATCGAGAAGAAGTCCCTCATCGAAGGCACAACGCGCGGAAGGGCAAGGTGGCCCCGCCCCTCGGCGGTGCGTAACCGGGACGCAGAATGCGCGGCCTACTTGTTCAGCCGCTCGCGGATTTCCTTGCCGGGCTTGAAATAGGGGACGCGCTTGGCCGGGACGCTGACCGAATCCCCGCTGCGCGGATTGCGTCCGGTGCGGGCATCGCGCTGGCGGGTGGAGAAAGCGCCGAAGCCGCGCAGCTCTACCCGCCCGCCTTCCGCCAGCCGGGCGGCGATCTCGTCGAAGAAGATATCGACCACTTGCTCGACCTCGTCGGTCCGCAGTTCCGGATTGTCTTTCGAAAGCGCCTGCAGCAATTCGGATCTGATCATCACCTTCCCCCAGCCGACCGCGCGCGATAAACCTATGTTGTCTCCCGGAGCCGCCGGCACACAAGAACAGTCCCTCGCGGAAGAGAGTGCCAGAGGTGGCGCCCAAGCGCAATCGGCTTGCTGAGCGGCCTTCTGAGCGGGGCTTGGGCGCGCTATTCCGCGGAAATCCGGGCCTTGCCGAAGAGATCCTCGGCCACGATCCCGAGCCGCTCGATCCGCGCGCGCAGCTCCGGCCATTCCTGTGCGATAAACGATTCGCGCTCCGCCCTGCGCAGCCGCTCGGCGGCGCCCGAAACCACGAACATGCCGACCCCGCGCTGGACCTCCACCAGTCCATCCGCCTGGAACTGGGAATAGGCCTTGGCCACGGTCAGCGGATTGGCGCCCTGCTCGGCCGCGAAGGTCCGCACCGACGGGAGCATTTCACCTTCGCGGTAGCGCCCTTCGATGATCGCCGCCGCGATCAGGTCGCGCAGCTTGAGATAAACGGGCCGGCTGGCTTGCGGCATTGCTAGGTCCTCGGCTCGGGAAATATCTTCTGGGTGCATCAGTGCCATAATACAGCGGAGCAGGTCAAGCGAGACAGGCTTCGCCGGACAGGCCCGGAAGAGTGGTCACAGTTGCAACAAACCGCTTCACATGGCGGCAAACCGCATTAGGGTCGCCGGTTTCCGCCGCATCCTGCGGACAGTCTTGGGAAGGGTTCGCATGAAAGACATGGCCAGCTGGAACGAGGGCGACTGGATCGCGGCGATCGCAGCCGTATTCCTGTTCGCCGTGCTGGCCGTCGGCGGGATCATTTCCACCCGCAAGAGCGAGGAAGTGGTTGGCCATCCGCGCGGGCTGTTCGTGCTGTTCTATGCCGAGATGTGGGAGCGCTTCTCCTATTACGGCATGCGCGCGCTGCTGGTGCTCTATCTGACCAAGCACTGGCTGTTCGACGACGGCAAGTCGAACCTGATCTACGGCGCCTACGGCAGCCTGGTCTACATCACCCCGGTGCTCGGCGGCTGGCTGGCGGACCGCTATCTCGGCCAGCGCAAGGCGGTGCTGTTCGGCGGCGCGCTGCTCGCGATCGGCCACGGGCTGATGGCGGTCGAGGGCCACGGCGGGCAGGGCGACCCGACGATCAACGTGTTCTGGCTCGCGCTGGCCTTCATCATCGTCGGCTCGGGCTTCCTCAAGGCGAACATCTCGGTGATCGTCGGGCAGCTCTATCGCCTGACCGACGTGCGCCGCGACGGCGCCTACACGATCTTCTACATGGGCGTGAACACCGGCGCCGCGCTCGGCACGATCCTGGTCGGCTATCTCGGCGAGACGATCGGCTGGGCCTACGGCTTCGGCCTTGCCGGCATCGGCATGGTCTGCGGGCTGATCATCTTCATGGTCGGCAAGCCGGCGTTGAAGGGCAAGGGCGAGCCGCCCGCGGTCCTCGCGAAGTCGCGCGAATACATGCTCTATGCGGTCGGCGTCGGCTCGATCGCGGTGATCTGGCTGCTGATCCAGTACCAGAACGCGGTCGGCACGCTGTTCGGCATCGCGGGCGCGGCGCTGCTGGTCTACGTGTTGATCGAGGCGTTCCGGCTCGAGCGCGACGCCCGCGACCGGATCTTCGCGATCGTGTTCCTCAACGTGCTGCAGCCGGTGTTCTGGGGCCTGTTCGAACAGGCCGGCGGCAGCCTGAACCTCTATACCGACCGGATGGTCGACCGCGGCGGGGTGCCGACCTCGCTGTTCCAGTCGATCAATCCGATCTACATCGTGCTGTTCGGCCCGGTCTTCGCGGGCCTGTGGATCGCGCTCGGACGGCGCAAGCTCGAGCCTTCGGCCCCGGCCAAGTTCGGGCTCGGCCTGCTGCAGGCGGGGCTGTCGTTCCTCGTCTTCGTGTGGGGCACCAACACTTTCGGCACCCCGGCCACGGTCGGCGGCCAGATGGTGCTGATGACGCCGGTGATCTTCCTGTTCCTGCTCTACCTGTTCCAGACCACCGGCGAGCTGTGCCTGTCCCCGGTCGGGCTTTCGGCGATGAACCGGCTTTCGCCGCGGCATCTCGCGTCGCTGATCATGGGCGCGTGGTTCTTCGCCTCGGGCTTCGGCAATTTCGTCGCGGGCAAGATCGGCGAGATGACCGGCGGCGAAAGCGGCGAGATGACCCAGGGCGCGACGCTGGCGATCTATTCGAAGATCGGCTGGGTCGCGATCGGCATCGGGGTGGTCGTGCTCGCGCTCGCGCCCTTCGTGAAGAAACTGATGCATCTCGACACGCTGCAGGACCTGACCGACGATCTGGCGGGCGAGCAGGAGATCGGCGAGGCCGAAGCGGCCGGCATCCATCCGGCAACCAAGTCCTGAATTTCGCAAGGGGGGCACGATGCGCAAGACGATCCTGGCGATCATCGCCGGAGCCATGGTCCTTTCGGGCTGCGGTGCGGGCGAGGTGAAGAGCGCGAGCGCGGCTCCGGCCCCCGCTGCCGCGCCCGCCCAGGAACGGGGATCGATCGACGATCCCTACCCCTCGACCTACAAGCCCTATCCCGGAGTGCCGACCGCGCTGGTCGGCGCGACCGTCTATGACGGGGCGGGCGGGCAGATCGACAACGGCACGGTGCTGTTCGCCAACGGCGCGGTGGTCGCGATCGGCGATGCGTCGCTGCCGATCCCCGACGATTTCCAGCGGATCGACGGCACCGGCAAGTTCGTGACCCCCGGGGTGATCGACATCCATTCGCACCTCGGCGACTATCCCTCGCCCGCGGTCGAGGCGAATGCGGACGGCAACGAGATGACCAGCCCGACCACGCCGCAGGTATGGGCCGAACACAGCGTGTGGCCGCAGGATCCCGGGTTCACCCGCGCGCTGGCCAACGGCGGGGTCACCAGCCTCGAAATCCTGCCCGGCTCCGGCAATCTGATGGGCGGGCGCTCGGTCACGCTCAAGAACGTGCCCGCGCGCACCGTGCAGGGCATGAAGTTCCCCGGCGCGCCCTATGCGCTGAAGATGGCCTGCGGCGAGAACCCCAAGCGCGTCTATGGCAGCAAGGGCCAGTCGCCGATGACCCGCATGGGCAATATCGCGGTCGACCGCCAGACCTGGCTCGACGCCAAGGCCTATGCCGCGGGCGACCGCAAGCAGCGCGATCTCGGCAAGGAGACGCTCGCCGGGGTGCTCGACGGCAAGATCCTGGTCCAGAACCATTGCTACCGCGCCGACGAGATGGCGATCGTGATCGATATGGCCAAGGAGATGGGCTACCACGTGACCGCGTTCCACCACGCGGTGGAGGCCTACAAGATCGCCGATTTGCTGCGCGCCAACAACATCTGCGCCGCGGTGTGGTCCGACTGGTACGGCTTCAAGATGGAGGCCTATGACGCGATCCCCGAGAACGCGGCGCTGCTGGCCAAGGCGGGGGTCTGCGTGATCATCCATTCCGACGACGAGAACGGCATCCAGCGGCTCAACCAGGACGCGGCGCGCGCGCAGGCGGCCGGGAAACGCATGGGGATCGACATTCCCGACCGCCAGGTGATCGGCTGGTTCACCCTCAATGCGGCGAAGGCGATGGGGATCGACAAGGTCACCGGCAGCCTCGCCCACGGCAAGATGGCCGATGTCGTGCTGTGGAACGGCAATCCGCTGTCGGTCTATGCGCGGCCCGAGAAGGTCTGGATCGACGGCGCGCTGATGTTCGACGCCGACAATCCGAAGCGGCGGCCGGTGAGCGATTTCGAGCTCGGCCAGCCCGGCGAGGGAGATGTGAAATGAGGCATCTCCTGCTCGGCGCGGCCGCGCTGCTGGCCATCTCCGCCCCGGCACTGGCCGAAGAGGATTTCGCGATCACCAACGCGACCGTCGCGCTCGGCGACGGCAGCGGGCCGATCGAGCATGCGACGGTGGTGGTGCGCGGCGGGAAGATCGCCGCCGCCGGCGCCGGGGTGCCCGCCCCGGCCGGAATCCCGGTGATCGACGGCAGCGGCAAATGGGTTACCCCCGGGCTGTTCGCCACGGTGACCGACCTCGGCCTGTATGACGTCGACGGGGTCGACAACAGCCGCGACATCACCGCCGGCCGCTCGAAGTTCAGCGCCGCGCTCGACATCGCGCCGGTGATCAACCCGCTCGCGCAGACGATCAAGGTCAGCCGCGCGGGCGGGGTCACCCGCGCCACGGTCGCGCCGCGCGCGGGCAATGCGATCTTCGCCGGACAGGGCGCGGTGATCGATCTCGACAGCAACGACGATCCGGTGGTGAAGCCGCGCGCGTTCCAATATGTCGAGCTGGGCGAGAACGGCGGCGCGCTTGCGGGCGGCAGCCGGACCGCGGCGTGGGTCGAGTTCCGCAACGCGCTGGCCGAGGCGGCCGATCTCGCCGGGCGCGGGCGCACCGACGATGCGCTGCTCAACCGCCCCGATGCGGCCGCGCTGCTGCCGGTGATCAACGGCACCCAGCCGCTCTATGTCCATGTCGAGCGCGCGGCCGACATCCTCGCCGCGATCCGGCTCAAGGCCGACTATCCGAAGCTCGACCTGGTGATCGACGGCGCGAGCGAAGGCTGGATGGTCGCGAAGCAGCTCGCCGCGGCGAAGATCCCGGTGATCGCCGACGCGCTGAACGACCTGCCCGAGCAGTTCGAGCAGCTTGCCGCGACCCAGTCGAACGTCGGCCGGATGACCGAGGCCGGGGTCAAGGTCGCGATCGGCAATTTCTCCGACATGAACCAGCCGCGCCACGCGCCGCAGCAGGCGGGCAATCTGGTGGCGCTGACGAAACTGCCGGGCGCGACCGGGCTCTCGTGGGGCCAGGCGCTCGCCGCGATCACCTCGGTCCCGGCCGAGATCAGCGGCATGGGCGGACGCTTCGGCGTGCTCAAGCCGGGCGCGGCGGGCGATGTGGTGATCTGGGACGGCGACCCGCTGGAAATCAGCTCGGCCCCGCAGCGGGTGTTCATCGACGGGATCGAGCAGCCGCTCGACAGCCACCAGAGCAAGTTGCGCGAACGCTATGCGACGCCGGCACCCGGGGATCTGCCCAAGGCTTACGACTGGTAGGGTTACACTAGTTACACCCTGTAACCGTGACTTGCGCACCCCACCGCGGCATTTCAGCAAAGTTTTACAACGGCTTGAGTAGAGCCGCGCGCGCGGACGCGAGGGTTACAGTGCCGCAAACACTTTTCATGCGTGGAACGACGATTTGAAAGAGCCGATACCGCCCTTTCAGATTCACCCGCTGTAGGAAAATGTTTTCGGTGCCGGATCGAGGGCGCACTGGTGCCCGTCAAGCACGCGCCTTGCGAACCAGGTCTCGAGCATGCTCGCCGGTAAGGCCGAGTAACTTGCCGATTTCGCCGACGGAGATTGTCGGGCGTTCCACCAGCAAATCTTTCACGGTCCACTGCAAGCTTCCAGCCATAGGATCCAAAAAACGGCACGGGCGGCGCAATATGTTGCCGACGATCAGCACGTCTTCATAGGTCAAGAAACGCTCCGGCCAGTGGCCCGCCCGCGCCTTGGCCAATTCTGCCTCACCGATGCGCTGAACGAAGAACACGTCGAAAACCCGCTCTTCCTGCGCGATCAGCCACACTGTTTGGCAGGTTCCGCATCTGGAAATGGAGAGCCAGTATTTATCGGGTCCGAAGGCAACAGCCTGCTCCAACGAAGCAAAGACCCGGTCCGAACGGAAGTGGCCATCGGCATCGGGTTCGCCGCCCATATCGATAGCGTCGAGATTGCGGATAGAAGGACAGGCGCAAGTGGAGAGCTGCTGCAATTTCTCCGCCAGCGCCCCGCGAAGACGCCAAACCTCTTCCCGCTGATCGTAGCGAGATGAGGTCAGGTCCCAATGCAGCGCATTCCCGAGCGGTTCCTCAAGCCCCGCTTGTGTGAGCAACCAAGCCTCGAACTCGATCGGTGCGGTATCGCCGCGCGCGAAAGCCCAGAGCGAAGCAAGCTGCTCCGGCGTCGGCGCAGAACTCAAGCCCGCGCCTCTTCCACCCCGGCGCTGTTGTGGCGCAAGGCCTTGAGCACGGTGTCGACGATCCCCGCGGCATTGAGCCCCGCCTGATCGTACTGCTTGTCCGGCGAATCCTGATCCTGGAACACGTCCGGCAGGCGCAGCGTGCGGATCTTCAGCCCGCCATCGGTCAGCCCCTCGTCGCTCGCCAGGGTCAGCACATGCGCGCCGAGACCGCCGATCGCGCCTTCCTCGATCGTCACCACGACTTCATGGGTCGCGATCAGGCGGCGGATCAATTCGCTGTCGAGCGGCTTGGCGAAGCGCAGGTCGGCGACGGTGGTCGAAAGGCCCTTGGCCTCGAGCTGGTCGGCCGCCTTGAGGCTTTCGGCGAGCCGGGTGCCGAGCGAGAGCAGCGCGATCTTGCTGCCCCCCTTGTCATGGCCTCGCACGATCCGGCCCTTGCCGATCGCGAGCCGCTCAGGCGTCTCGGGCAGCGGCACGCCGGTGCCGTTGCCGCGCGGATAGCGGAAGGCGATCGGTCCGTCGTCGTAACACGCGGCGGTGTGGGTCATGTGGACCAGCTCGGCCTCGTCCGCCGCGGCCATCACCACGAAGTTCGGCAGCGTCGCAAGATAGGTGACGTCGAAGCTGCCCGCATGGGTCGCGCCGTCGGCACCCACCAGCCCGGCGCGGTCGATCGCGAAGCGCACCGGCAGGTTCTGGATCGCGACGTCATGCACGACCTGGTCGTAGGCGCGCTGGAGGAAGGTCGAATAGATCGCGCAGAACGGCCGCATGCCCTGCGCGGCAAGGCCGGCGGCGAAGGTCACCGCGTGCTGTTCGGCGATGCCGACGTCGAAGCTGCGATCCGGATAGGCGGCGGCGAACTTGTCCAGCCCGGTGCCCGAAGGCATCGCGGCGGTGATCGCGCAAATCGTCTCGTCGCGTGCGGCTTCGGCCATCAGCGCCTTGGCGAAAACGTTGGTATAGCTCGGCGGGCCGCCGGCGCTCTTGGTCTGCTCGCCGGTGATCACGTCGAACTTCTGGACGCCGTGATACTTGTCCGCCGCAGCCTCGGCCGGGGCATAGCCCTTGCCCTTCTGGGTCACCACATGGACCAGGCACGGACCTTCGGCGGCGTCGCGCACATTGGTCAGAACCGGGACGAGCTGGTCGAGATCGTGCCCGTCGATCGGGCCGACGTAATAGAAGCCGAGCTCTTCGAACAAGGTCCCGCCCATCGCCATGCCGCGGGCGAATTCGTCGGTCTTCTTCGCCGCGCGGTGGAGCGGCGCGGGGAGGCGGCGGGCGAACTTCCGCGCCAGTTCGCGCAGGCCGAGGAACTGCGCCGAGGACACCAGCCGCGCAAGGTAGCCCGACAGACCGCCGACCGGCGGGGCAATCGACATGTCGTTGTCGTTGAGGATCACGACCAGCCGGTTGCCCGCGGCTTCGGCGTTGTTCATCGCCTCATAGGCCATGCCCGCGCTCATCGCGCCGTCGCCGATCACCGCGATCGCCTTGCCGGGCGTGCCGGCCAGCTTGTTCGCGATCGCGAAACCGAGCCCGGCCGAGATCGAGGTGGAGCTGTGCGCGGCACCGAAGGGATCGTATTCGCTCTCGTCGCGCTTGGTGAAGCCCGACAGGCCGCCGCCCTGACGCAAGGTGCGGATCCGGTCGCGTCGGCCGGTGATGATCTTGTGCGGATAGGCCTGATGGCCGACATCCCAGATCAGCCGGTCGTCCGGCGTGTTGAACACGTAGTGGATCGCGACCGTCAATTCGACCACGCCCAGCCCCGAGCCGAGGTGCCCGCCGGTGGAACCGACGGCCGAAATCATCTCCTGCCGCAGTTCGTCGCTGAGCTGGCGCAGCTCGGTCGGCTTGAGCCGGCGCAAATCTGCAGGGGTATCGACCGTATCGAGCAGGGGAGTGGCAGGTTTGCCTGTCATCGTTCCGCGTTACACTGCTTGCCCGTTGAAGTCCCGCGCGTTTTAGGCGCAGGCGTCGCACAATCCACGCAATTCGACCACCGGGCGGACTTCGGTGAAGCCGCTCTTCGCGCCGGCATCGCGCAGCGAGCCGGTGAGGCGGTCGTCGTCGAAATGGGTGGTCTGGCCGCATTTGTCGCAGATCAGGAAGATGCAGTCGTGCAGGCAGCCGGGATGGGTGTTGGCGATATAGGCGTTGGAGCTCTCGATCCGGTTCGCGAGGTTGGTTTTCACGAACAGGTCGAGGATCCGGTAGACGCTGTTGGCCGCGACCCGCTTGCCGCGGAGCTTGGTCAGGTCTTCGGCGATATCGTAGGCCGAGGCCGGTCGGTCGTGCTGCGCCAGCGCTTCGAAAACGTCGGCGCGCATCTCCGTCCATTGCTCGCCGGCTTCGGTCAGCGCCGAGCGCGCGGCATCGACCAGCTTCTCGCCCGAATGTTCGTGATGGTGATGCCCGGGCATCAGCCGGCCCTGAAAGCGTCGCGATAGAGGCCGGGGAACATCTTCTTCAGCGCCGCAACCTTGGGCGCATCCCAGCGCACGATGTAAGGCTGCTGCGGATTGTGAAGCATGAAGTCCTGGTGATAGGACTCGGCCGGGTAGAAGCCCTTGTTGGGCTCGATCCGGGTGACGATCGGCCCCTTCCAGACGCCGGATTTGCCGAGCTGGTCGAGATAGGCCGCGGCGACCTTGCGCTGCTCGGGGTTCAGCGGAACCAGGGCGCTGCGATACTGGGTGCCGTGGTCCGGGCCCTGGTAGTTGAGCGTCGTCGGATCTGCGCCGACCGAGAAGAAAATCCGCAGCAGCTGATCGTAGCGGATCACGTTGGGATCGTAGGTCACCTTGACCGACTCGGCGTGGCCGGTGTTGCCTTCGCTGACGATGTTGTAGGCGGCGTTTGCCTTGCTGCCGCCCTGGTAGCCCGACACCGCGCTGGTCACGCCCTTGACGTGGCTGAATACCGCCTCGATGCCCCAGAAGCAGCCGCCGGAAAACACCGCGGTCTGCCTGCCCTTTTCGGACGAGGTGACCTTGGCCGAAGGCGCCAGCACGGCGCCCTCTGCGAAAGCGGGTTGGCACGCAGCCGCCAGCGAAGCCGCTGCGGCAAGGGCGAGAATGCGGTGAGTCTTGGGGGTCATGCCCCCAATATAGGTACTTAGATCGCAGTCAGCAATTGCGAGCCGAAGCTGATCGCAAGCGCGAGCGCTCCGAGGCCGAAGCCGATAGCGAAGGAACGGTAGAGGTCGGCAGTGAACAGGCCCATCGGGTACTCGCAGAAAATGGTGACCGGAACTCGGGCCGAGCGACAGCGCCCGCTGGCGAGCGCCGGCTCCCTCGGCCGACGCCGGATGTCATCGCGGCAGGCCGCGGTTCAAGCCGGAAAGCCATGAGTTGCCCCGATTTGTCGACGAAGCGTGCTGCGCCGCACAAGAATCCGGGAACTCAATGCCGGAAGTGCCGCATCCCGGTAAACACCATCGCCAGGCCCGCCTCGTCCGCGGTGGCGATCACCGCGTCGTCGCCCATTGCGCCGCCGGGCTGGATCACCGCGGTGGCCCCGGCTTCGGCGGCCGCAAGAAGGCCGTCGGGGAAAGGGAAGAAGGCATCGGAGGCGACCGCCGATCCGACGGTGCGTGCCTCGGGCCAGCCGGCCTGTTCCGCTGCCTCCCGCGCGCGGACAGCCGCGATGCGCGACGAGTCCCGGCGGTTCATCTGTCCCGCGCCGATCCCGGCGGTGACACCGTCCTTCGCATAGACGATCGCGTTCGACTTGACGTGCTTGGCGACCTTCCACGCGAACAGGCAGTCGCGCAACTCCTCCGCGGTCGGCGCGCGCTTCGTCACCACTGTGAGGTCGGCCTCGCCGATCTCGCCATTGTCGCGCGATTGCACCAGCAATCCGCCCGTGATGGTCTTGAGCGAAAGTCCCGGCCGGCGCGGCTCGGGGAGTTCGTCGACCAGCAGCAGGCGCAGGTTCTTCTTCGCGGCGAAGATCGCCTGCGCCGCCGCGTCGGCCCCCGGGGCGATCACCACCTCGGTGAAGATCGAGGTGATCGCCTCGGCCGTCGCCGCGTCGAGCGGACGGTTGCAGGCCACGATCCCGCCGAAGGCCGAGACCCGGTCGCAATCGAAGGCGGCACCGTAGGCATCGAGCAGCGTGCCGCCCTGCGCCACGCCGCAGGGATTGGCGTGCTTGATGATCGCCACCGCCGGGGCGCCGTCGCGGAACTCGGAGATCAGTTCCAGCGCGGCATCGGCGTCATTGTAATTGTTGTAGCTCAGCTCCTTGCCCTGGAGCTGACGGGCCTGCGGAATGCCCTGCGCGCCCACCCGCTGCGGCAGATAGATCGCGGCTGCCTGGTGCGGGTTCTCGCCGTAGCGCAGGTCCTCGCCCTTGCGCAGCGCGAGCGCGAGCCGGTCGGGGAAGACCTGCCCCTGATCGGCGAAGGCGAACCACGAGGAAATCGCCGCGTCGTAGGCGGCGGTCGCGGCGAAGGCCTTCGCTGCCATCTTGCGGCGGAAATCGTAGGTGGTCGCGCCACCCTTGGCCTCGAGTTCGCCAAGCAGCTCGGCATAGTCGGCCGGATCGGTCAGGATCGTAACATAGGCGTGGTTCTTCGCCGCCGAGCGGACCATCGAAGGCCCGCCGATATCGATGTTCTCGACCACCTCGTCGCGCTTCGCGCCGCGCGCCACGGTCGCCTCGAACGGATAGAGGTTGACCACCAGCAGATCGATCGCGCCGATCCCGTGCTCCGCCATCGAAGCCGCATGCGCCGGATCGTCGCGCACCGCCAGGATGCCGCCATGGACGGTCGGGTGAAGCGTCTTTACCCGCCCGTCCATCATCTCGGGGAAACCGGTCAGCTCGGACACGTCCTTCACCGCCAGTCCCGCCTCGCGCAGGGCCTTGGCCGTGCCGCCGGTCGAGACCAGTTCCACGCCGCGCGCCGCCAGGGCGGCGCCGAGCTCCGCCAAGCCGCTCTTGTCGGACACTGAAAGCAGCGCCCGTCCGATCTTTACATCGCTCACCGAATTCATCCCATCCGCTTGAGCAGCCAGGAGAAATTCCCCCCGCCGCGCGAAACCATTCCTTGCAGCACCAGTTGCTGGATCGGGTGCGGCCTGCCGACGCCATCGACCCACAGGCTTTCCTCGACCAGCAGCTGGCAGTCCTCTGCCCCTGCGGCGACGAATTGCCAATAGCTGCCGTCGGCAAGCGCCAGCCCGGCCCCCAGGCCGGTCTCGGCCAGCCCGAGCTCGACCCCGGGTCCGATGTGGAAGCGGATCGCGAAGGGCACCTTGCCGCGCTTGCCCTTGCGCCCGGTCGGCACCAGCAGATCCTCGCCGCGCAACTCGCTGCCGTCGTCGCGCAGGATCAGGATGCGGCGATGGATCAGGCCGTAGCGCTGGCTATAGCCGTCATGGCTGGCCTCGAGCCGGGTGGCGCTGGCGCCCTTCTCGCCCCGGGCGGTCTCGAGAAGCAGTGTCCGCCGGTCGAGCTCGACCTCGTTCACGCCGGTGCCGAGCTTGCCGTTGATCAGCACCGCGGTGGAGTTGACGTCATCGAGCACCAGCGTCGAATGCGCGGCGCTGGCGCGCAGGCCGCCCTCGATCCGCACCGGCACCTGGCCGCCGGCGAAGGCAGCGCCGCCGCAATTGACCACGATCCGCTGGCCGCGGTCGGAAAATTCGAACGCGAGGGTCGAAGCGCAGCCGCTGCGCGTATGCCGCGCCAGCGGCGGCGGCGCGGCGTCGAGCTGCAGCACCGCCTTGCCGGCCGCGATGCGCTGGTAGCCCCATTGCCGCGCGTGGCGCAGCGGGCGGGTGCGCACCCCGCTCGCCTCGACCAGCGCCGAGAGCGCATCGGCGCCGACCGCGCCCGCGCCCTGCCAGCTTCCGAGCGAGCCGTCGCCGTGCGTGAGCGCAAGCAGCGGTGGAACCAGCAGGTTGAGCATCCCGAGCAAGGCATCGGGCGGATCCATCCGCGTCGCGCGATAGGCGGCGCACAGGTCCACCAGCAGCCCGATCGCCTCCATCTGCGCGAGCGGGCTGCGCGACAGCACGCCGCCGTCGTCGCCGACCAGTTCGCCCAGCGCCTTGATCAGGCCGGCTTCGCCATAGAGGCGGCGCGGCTTGCCGTCGGGGAGCAGCAGCCCTGCGGCGACGATCGCGCACCACCCGGCGGTCTCGGCGATCCCGTCCTCGGCCTTGGACACATTGCGGTCGAGCCAGCGGGCGGTTTCGCTCGCAGCCGCTAGCGCCCGGGCCCTTAGCGCCCGGTCGGAACCCGACAGGATCAGCGGCGCATGGACTAGCCAGTTGAACAGTCGGTGCCCGGCATGGCCGACGTTCCACGCCGCTCCCTTGCCCGGCTTGGGATTGGCATCCAGCCACAGCGCCAGCACCCGCTCGGCGGTCGGCCCGCATTGTTCGCGCGGCGCACTGGCGGCAAGATCGCGCAGCCATTCGAAACCGTGGACGGTCCGTTCGAACGGCGGGGTCAGCCGCGCGTTCGGGCCGAAGTCCATCTGCGCGATCGGCGCCTTGACCCCGTGGATCAGGAAATGCCCCGCCCGCAGCGCCACGCCCGCAACCCGGTCGCCCGTGAGCGGGCTCTCGACCGTGGCAAGCAGCCGCGGCCCGGCCGGCTTGCGGAACGGCGCGGTCAGGGTCGGACCGGAGACCCCCATGCGGTAGGCGAGGCGTATCAACCGCTCCCCGGCCGAGATCGCCGGCGGCTGGAAATCGGTCAAGACCAGCGCCTTGCCCGGCTCGATCAGCTCGGTCTGCGGCTCCTGCAGGGCCGGCGGCGCGGCGAGCGGCTCGGCGCGCGCAGCAAGCGGCATGGCAAGCGCCGCATCCGCCGGCCCCTGCGCGATATCTCCGTCGAGCGCCAGGCGCGGATGAGTGCCCACACCGTCCATCAGCCCGCCCCTTCCGTTCCGGCGCTTTTCAACGCCGCAATGTTCGCCGCATAATGATCGGCGCCGCCCTTGAAGCTTGCCGATCCCGCGACCAGCACATCGGCCCCGGCATCGACACACAGCCGCGCGGTCTCGACATTGACCCCGCCGTCGACCTCGATCTGCACCGCGAGGCCCATCTGGTCGATCCGCTTGCGGATCGCCTCGATCTTCTTGAGCTGGCTGGCGATGAAGCTCTGCCCGCCGAAGCCGGGATTAACGCTCATCACCAGCACCAGGTCGATATCCTCGAGCAGGTAATCGAGCATCTTGGCCGGGGTGCCCGGATTGAGCGAAATGCCGGGCTTCTTGCCCAAGGCGCGGATGGCCTGCACCGTGCGGTGGACGTGCGGCCCCGCTTCGGGGTGAACGGTGATGATGTCGGCCCCGGCTTCGGCGAAGGCCTCGAGCCAGTTGTCGACCGGCGAAACCATCAGGTGGACGTCGAAAGGCTTGGCGCTGTGCGGGCGCAGCGCCTTCACTACGTCCGGCCCGATGGTGAGATTGGGCACGTAATGCCCGTCCATCACGTCGATATGGATCCAGTCCGCGCCGGCCGCGTCGATCGCGCGCACCTCTTCGCCGAGCCGGGCGAAATCGGCCGAAAGGATCGAAGGGGAGATAAGCGGCGCGCTCATTTGTGCGAAACCTGCCCTACCACCAGACCTTGGGGGGACAAGCGCGCGCCTACCCGTTTTCCACACACGATGTTGGGTCAAGGCGGCGACGCGAGTCGCACCAGCGCCGAACCGAGCCGTTCGGCCCGGCATTTTCCGGCGCTGGCGGGGCGCGTCCTGCCGCGCTATCTAACGCAACCATGTTGACCGAATCCCTGCTCGAAGACGCCCGCGCGATCGCCGATCGCATCGTCACCTTGCGACGGGCGATCCACGCCGAACCCGAACTCGGGCTCGACACGCCGAAGACCCGCGACAAGGTCCGGGTCGAACTGGCCGACCTGCCGCTCGAATGGCGCGAGGGTCCATCGACCACCGGTGCGGTCGCGATCCTGAAGGGTGGCAGGCCCGGCCCGGCGGTGCTGTTGCGAGGCGATATGGACGCCCTGCCGATGGCGGAAGAGACCGGCCTCGAGTTCGCCTCGACCGTGCCCGGGCGGATGCACGCTTGCGGTCACGATACGCACACGGCGATGCTCGCCGGCGCAGCGCGGATTCTCGCCGCCCGGCAAGGCGAACTGGCCGGCGAGATCCGCTTCATGTTCCAGCCGGGAGAGGAAGGCTTCCACGGCGCGCGCTTCATGCTCGAAGACGGCCTGCTCGGCGGGGACGGCGACTATCCCCTGCCCGAGGCCGCCTTTGCGATGCACATCATGCCCAACGCCGCCCACGGCGTCTTCGGCAGCCGCGACGGAGCGCTCCTGGCCGCGGCCGATGCGCTCGAGATTACCGTGCGCGGGCGCGGGGGCCACGCCTCGATGCCGCACGACACGCGCGATCCGGTGCCGGTCGCCTGCGAAATCGTAACGGCGATCCAGACCATCGTGACCCGCCGCTTCAATGCGGCCGAGGCGGTGGTGGTCACCGTGACCCAGCTCGATGCGGGCAGCGCGCACAATATCATTCCGGACACGGTGCGGCTGCGCGGCACGGTCCGCACGCTGTCGCCGGAGAATCGCGCGCGCATCCAGGAAGAGATCGCCCGCCTCGCCAAGGGCATCGCCCAGGCGCACGGCATGGAGGCGGAGCCGGTGTTCACGCCCGGCTTCCCGCCGACGATCAACGATCCGCGCGCGGTTTCGCTCGGCGAGGCAGTCGCCAACGGCCTCGGTGCCAATGAATCTGGGGAACCGAACCAGCCGTTCCTACGGATGGCCCACCCGATCATGGGCGCGGAGGACTTCTCCTATGTCCTGCAGAAGATTCCCGGTGCGATGTTCTTCCTCGGCGTGGCCAGGGAAGGGGAGGACTGGAGCCAGTGCTGCGGCCTGCATTCGAGCAAGATGATCGTCGACGAGGCGGTATTGCCGCGCGGCGCCGCCTTCCTTGCCGGCTGCGCAACGCGTTTCCTCGCGCAGGGCTGGAACTGAAGCAGATGGACGACGCCACGCGGATCGCGACCCTCGACCGGCTGGCCGGTCTCTATCGCGCCGGCAATCTGACCGCCGAGGAGTATGCGGCGCAGAAGACGAAGCTGCTGAATGCCGACGATGCCGACGGGTCGCTTCCGGCGGAAAAGCCGGTCGAGCAATTCCACGGCAGCACCGCGGGCTGGCTGTTCGGCTCGGGGCTGGGCTGGCTCGCGATCCTGCTGATCCTCAGCCCGATCCTCGCCTTCGCGCTGACCGACAGCAGCGGCGTGCGCTATGCCTCGCTGGCCCTGCTGGTCGCTGCCTGCGCGGCGATCGGCTGGCGCTGGATCGGCAATGTTGCGAAGAAATACGAACTGACCAACCAGCGGCTGATCATGCGTACCGGCATCGTGCTCAAGCGGGTCGACGAGATCGAGCTCTACCGGATCAAGGATTCACGAGTCGATTTCTCGATCATCAACCAGCTCACCGGAATCGGCACGATCACGCTGCGTTCGAGCGACGTCAGCTCGCGCGAAAGCGATTTCGTGCTGCGCGACATTCCCCGCGCCCGGGAAATCCGCGAGACGCTGCGCGGTTTGGTCGATCGCGCGCGACAGCGCCGCCAGGTGCGCGAGCTGGATATCGACGAACGGAGCATCTGAACGCGGCGCCCCCTGTTTGCGGATGTGTGGTCGAGGGCATGGCATTGTACGTGAAGCTCAGCCGCCCCGAAGATCTGCCCCAGGCTTTCGCCGAGGCCTGGAACGCGCACGACATGGACGCCTTCGCGGCGCTGTTTCACCACGACGCCAGCTTCGTGAACCGCTTCGGCCACTACGTGCACGGGATCGACGCAATCGTCGCGATGCACCGGCCGATCCACGAGACGGTCTATCGCGATTCGAGCCTGATGAACGAGCCGCTCGACCTCGTGCCGCTGGGCGACCACGCAGCGGTGATGCATTTCTGGAGCCGGCTGACGGTGGGCGGCAGCCATCCGGCTGGAGCACACATGGTCGACACGCTGATCCAGGCAGTGCTGATGCAACGGGAAGGCACTTGGCGCGTGCAGGCGCTCGAGAATGTCACCCTGGCCGATCCCAGGACCGGCCAGGCAGTGTTGCGGGACTGACGGGACGCGGCGCCCCGCGTCGCGGGGCCGGTCCGATCCGGAGCGACAGACCACAACGCAAAAGGCGCCTCCGAAGAGGCGCCCTTGGTGTTTTGGCGCACCCGACAGGATTCGAACCTGTGACCCCTGCCTTCGGAGGGCAGTACTCTATCCAGCTGAGCTACGGGTGCTTCGGCTGCGCCGCCTAGCAACCCTGCGGCGCTACGCCAAGGATTACTTCTTCGCGCCCTCGGCCTGCGCTTTCGCGGTCTGCGAGCCGCCCTCGCCGAACTGCCACAGCTTCTTGCCGTCGGCCTTGGTGATGGTGACATTGAAACCGCCACGGCGCTTGTCGCGCAGCGGGTAGTAGGTGAGGTCGACCTGGTCGCCCGGCTTGACCGAATTCTTCGACCAGCCGTAGCGGGTCAGATGGTTCGGGCTCATGCCTTCCAGCGCCCATTTGTGCAGCTGGCCATCGCGTTCCTTCACGGTGACGTAGAGGAAGGTGTGCGGATTGGTCCACTCCCACTTGTCGACCGTCGCATGCTTCATCGGCAGTTCCTTGCCCCATTCGAACATCGCGGTCGAATGGTGCGCGGCCAAGGGTGCGCCCACCAGAACGGCGGCACCCGCCGCGGCGAACAGGGCATTACGGCGTGTGATCTTCCCAGGCATTCGGTGCTCTCCATGCTCCCGCCGTACTGGACGCCGACAGGGCTTTTTTCCTGTGTGACAAGCTAGCCGGACGGAATCAACCCATTGCTTGACTTGAACCGTATTTCCGCCACATCTCGCGTGGCGGCGCCATGCGCCGGATCAAAACAGAAAAGACTTTCCCGGAGAGTGCAAATGAAGGGTTTGACCCGGTTTTCCAGCCTGCTGACGGCACCGGCGCTTTTCGCCGCGATCGCGGTCGCCGCGCCGGCCGATGCGCAGCAAACGCCGCGGGCAACAGAATACGCCGAAGTGCTCAAGCTGCCGGACTGGGTCGGCATCTGGTATCCCGACTGGAGCCAGCTGTTCGGCGGGCGCGCGGCCGCCAAGCCGCAGCTCACCCCGCAGGCGCAGGCCGCCTATGACAAGTATCTGGCCGAGACCAAGGACAAGGGCCCCGACCAATATGCCCAGGCGCACTGCCTGCCGCCCGGCCTGCCCGGCGTGATGCAGCAGCCTTATCCGATCGAAGTGCTCTATTCGCCGGGCCGGGTGACGATCTTCACCGAAGCCTATTCGCAGGTCCGCCGGATCTACACCGACGGGCGCAAGAACCCCGACGATCCGGATCCGTTCTTCAACGGCAATTCGGTCGGCCACTGGGACGGCGACACGCTGGTGATCGAGACGGTGGGCCTCAACACCGAGACCCAGCTCGTTCCCGGCGTCGGCCACAGCGACAAGGCGAAGGTCGAGGAAAAGATCTGGCTCGAGAAGCCGGGCCAGCTGATCGACGAAATGACCTTCACCGATCCCGAAACGCTGACCGCGCCGTTCGTGACGCGGGTGGTCTACAAGCTCGATAATTCCTATCCGATCCGCGAATATGTCTGCGGGGAGAACAACCATCTGATCACCGGCGACACCGGCGCAGGCGCGAACATCGACCTCGGGCTGGATCCCAACGACACGCCGGTGGAAGACGATCCCTTCGGCCCGGACGGCGATCCCGACGATGCAAAGGAGCCCGCGGGCAAGTAACGCGCAGGCAGGCGGCTTGGAGGTGACGCTGGTTAAGGCGCGCTAACCGAATCGCAAAGACTCGCCTGCTAGGCCGGGCGCATGAACGCGCTGCCACCCAATTTCCCGAGCAGATTCCCGGGCAATTTTCCGGATGCGGCGGGCATTGCCGGTGCGATGCCCGCCTCCGCCCTCGATCTGCCGTTCGGGGCAGGTGCGAGCGCGAGCGGCCTTAAATGGGCCGCGCTGCAGGAGGCCGCGGCGGTGGTCGCCGCCCTGGCCGGGCTGGAGCCCGAGCGCCCCTCGCCCGAGATTCGCAATTTTCCGGCCGCGATCCGCGCTGCCGCGGAATGGCGCCGCGAGATGGCAGAGAAGGGAATCGAAGACCTCGCCGCGATCATGGAGCCCGGCATAGCCGCGCTGCTCGCCGTCAACGCCCGCGGCGCCGACACCGGCGCGCCCGCACTGGCGCTGTGGCGCGAATTCCACGCCGCCCGCGCCGCCCTGCTGGCGCTTGCCCCCTCGCGCGAGACTTGACCGCGTTCTGCTAATGTTCCACGCAGTGGGACATGGGCGAATCTCGCAGGATACTCACTCCCGAACAGGAAGCGGCCGAACGGCACGCGCAGGCGGTTGCGCGCGGCATCTGCCGGCTGTTCGCGCGCAACGACATCTGGTGCCTCGGCGAGATGCCGCTGCGCAACGGCCGCCGGGCCGATCTGATGGGGATCGACGCCAAGGGCCAGATCGTGATCGTGGAGATCAAGGTCGCCCGCGCCGACCTGATGGGCGATGCCAAATGGCCCGACTATCTCGATTTCTGCGACCGGTTCTTCTGGGGCGTTCCGCCCGAAATCGACCGGGCCTGCTTCGAGACCGACGCGTTCATGCCCGGCCACTGCGGGGTGATCGTGGCCGACGGGTACGACGCGGAGATCCTGCGCCCGGCTCCACTGAAGCCGCTTGCCGCCGCCCGGCGGAAAGTCGAGGTCGAGCGGCTGGCACGGGCGGCGCTGCGGCGCCAGCTGGGACTGCTCGATCCGCAATGCGACAGCCTGGGCCGGTACAGCGACTGAACCGGCCCAAGGCCCTCGGGTTGCTCAGCCGAGCATCGCCTCGGCGATCTGCACCGCGTTGAGCGCGGCACCCTTGCGCAGATTGTCGCCGGCAACGAACAGCGCGAGGCCGTGCGGCACGGTCGGATCGCGGCGCACGCGGCCGACGAACACCGGATCCTTGCCGGTTGCATCGAGCGGGTTGGGCACTTCGGTCACCACCACGCCCGGAGCGCTTCCGAGCAGTTCGTGCGCGCGGGCGGGCTCGATCGGCCGGTCGAAGTCGGCATTGAGCGACAGTGCATGGCCGGTGAACACCGGCACGCGGACGCAGGTGCCGGAAACGGCGAGGTCGGGCAGGTTCAGGATCTTGCGGCTCTCGTCGCGCAGCTTGAGCTCTTCCTCGGTGTAGTCGTCCTCGCCCAGCACATAATTCAACGGCACCACGTTGAAGCCGATCGGCACCGCCCATTTGCGCGCGGCGCCGAGCGCGACCGCCTGCCCGTCGTTCGCGAGCAGCGCGCAATCGGGCGCGCCGGCGACGATCTGGTCGCGCAGGATCTCGACCCCTTCCATGCCGCCGCCCGAAACCGCCTGATAGGTGCTGGCGACCAGCCGTTTGAGGCCCGCCTCGTCGTGCAGCACCTTGAGCACCGGCATCGCGGCCATGGTGGTGCAGTTGGGATTGGCGACGATCCCCTTGGGCAGGTTTGCCAGCGCTTCCGGGTTCACCTCGGCCACCACCAGCGGGACCTCGGGATCCGAACGCCAGGCCGAGCTGTTGTCGATCACCACCGCGCCGGCCGCGGCGACCTTGGGCGCGAGCGCCTTCGAGGTCGCGCCGCCGGCCGAGAAGAACACCACGTCGAGCCCGGCAAAATCGGCGGTCGAGGCGTCTTCCACCGTCACCTCGGTGCCGCGGAAGGCGATCGTGTTGCCTGCCGAGCGGGCCGAGGCGAACAGGCGGAGCGAGGCCGCCGGGAAGTTCCGTTCTTCCAGCAGCGCGAGCATCATTCCGCCGACCAGGCCGGTCGCGCCGACGATGCCGACGTTGGGATTGGCGGGAAGGGTCTGGATCGAACTCATGAAATGCGTCTCCTGTCTCGGCGGAGGCGCGGGGTGCTGCCGTTCGGGGCCCCGCGCATCCGCGGGGCGTTCCGGTTGGCTAGCGTGTGACCGACAGCGCAACCCGAACCGCCCCGCAGATGCGGGCCGGCTTCGGGGTGATAATCGATTTGATCGCGGCGTTGGTCATCGCCGCGGCAGCTAGCGGCCCCGCGCAGGCTTGTAAATCGGGAAAGCGACGCACCGCAGCCCCGCCGGTGGCGCAATTTTCTTGCTTTTTGTTGCAACGCAAACTAGATCGCGCCCTGCAACCGGCGCCCGGGGCAACCCCCGGCCGCAGTTCCGGCAGCGTGAGGACAGCGGGCATTCCCCGCAGATCCGCCCGAACCATCGGTTGGCGTAAATCGCTGAAGCAGCCTTTTTCACGCAGGGTCGCATCTTAGACGAACCCTGTGTCGCGCGGCCTCACGGCTCCGCGCCGCTGCATATTTGAAAGTTTCTCATGTCCTATTTTTCCGACCTCGGCCTCGCCGAGCCCATCCTTCGTGCATTGGAAACGAAGGGCTATTCCGATCCCACCCCGATCCAGCGCGAAGCGATCCCCGCGCTGCTTGAGGGGCGCGACTTGCTGGGCATCGCCCAGACCGGTACCGGCAAGACCGCGGCCTTCTCGCTGCCCTCGCTGCACCGCCTCGCCGCCGAGCCAAAGGCGCGCCAGAATGCGGCTTGCCGCATGCTGGTGCTGTCGCCGACGCGCGAACTTGCAGCCCAGATCGCGGAGAACATGCGCGGCTATGCCAAGTATCTGAACCTTTCGGTCCAGTGCATCTTCGGCGGCGTGCCGGTGGGCAAGCAGGCGCGCGCTCTGACCGGGGGGGTCGACATCCTCGTCGCCACGCCCGGCCGCCTGCTCGACCTGATCGACCAGCGCGCGCTGACGCTGCGCCATGTCGAGATCTTCGTGCTCGACGAAGCCGACCAGATGATGGACCTCGGTTTCATCCGGCCGCTGACCCGCATCGCGGCGATGCTGCCCGAGCACCGCCAGAGCCTGTTCTTCTCGGCTACCATGCCGCAGACGATCGCCGACCTCGGCAAGCGCTTCATCAAGAACCCGGTGAAGGTCGAGGTTGCGCCGCAATCGACCACCGCCGAGCGGGTCGAGCAGTATGTCACCTTCATCGACCAGAAGGAGAAGCAGGCGCTGCTCACGCTGAAGCTGCGCGCCGGCCTGGCCGACAAGAGCATCGATCGAGCACTGGTGTTCACCCGGACCAAGCACGGTGCCGACCGCGTGGTCCGCCATCTGGTCACCGCCGGGATCACCGCCGCGGCAATCCACGGCAACAAGAGCCAGGCGCAGCGCACCGCCGCGCTCGGCGGCTTCCGCACCGGCCACACGCCGGTGCTGGTCGCGACCGACATCGCCGCGCGCGGGATCGACGTGTCCGGCGTGAGCCATGTGTTCAATTTCGAGCTGCCCAACGTGCCCGAGCAATATGTCCACCGGATCGGCCGCACTGCGCGCGCCGGGGCCGACGGCATCGCGCTGAGCTTCGTCGCGGGCGACGAGAAGGCCTATCTGCGCGACATCGAGAAGCTCACCGGGGTGAAGCTCGATCCGCAACCGCTGCCCGAAGGTTTCCAGAAGGAAGCCGCCCGCCTGCCGCTGCCCTCGCGCAAGCCGGCCGAGGCGGCCCGCGACGCCCGGCGCGACGAACGCGACCAGCGCGGCCGCTTCGGCAAGCCGCGCGGCGAGCGCAATGAGCGCAGCGGTGAAGGCCGCCGCACCGAAAACCGCGGCGACCGGGGCCCGCGCCGCGAAAGCGAACCGCGCGGTCCGGTATTCAACCCGTTGGGCGAGCGCGCCGAGCGTCACGAACGTCAGGGCGGCGGCGAGAGCCGGAAGGAGCGCCCGCAGGGCGAACGCCGCGAATTCCGCAACGATCAGCGCGGCGATCGCCGGCCCGACCAGCGCAACGGCGAACGCCGTCCGGACAACCGGGGTGAGCGCCGGCCCGAGCAGCGCAATGAGCACCGGGGCGAGAGCCGCCCGGGCGAGAACCGCAACCACGAGAACCGCGGCAATCAGGGCGGGCGCAAGCGCCGTTCCAAGCAGCCGTGGAAGAGCGACGCCGCCGCTCGGGGGGTGACCGCTCCGAACAGCGGCCGGGCCACGATCAACCGCAAAGGCTGATTCCCTCCATCGCCGTTCCCGGCTAGGGAGCGGCGATGGACGCAGCTTGGGCAATCGCGCTTTCGGCGCTGGCGATGACCGCGATCGTCGCGATCCGCTATGTCCTTGCCAGCGGCGGGTTCGCGTTGGCGACGGCTAGGGTCCGGCCCGGCCAGTATGCCGGGCTCGGCCCGCAGATCCGCACGGAAATCGCCTGGTCGCTCGCCTCGGCCGCGCTCTACGGCATTCCCGCGGGAATCGTCGCCTGGGGCTGGCAGCAGCGCGGCTGGACGCTGATCTACACCGGCTGGAGCGACTACCCGCTGTGGTACCTGCCGCTCGCCCCGCTGCTTTACCTGCTTGCGCACGATACGTGGTTCTACTGGACCCACCGGCTGCTCCATCGGCCCGGCTGGTTCCGCCTGGCCCACGCCGTCCACCACGCCAGCCGCCCGCCGACCGCCTGGGCGGCCATGAGCTTCCATCCGATCGAGGCCGTTACCGGCGCAGTGGTGATTCCCGCGCTGGTGTTCCTCATCCCGATCCATGTCGCCATGCTGGGGCTGGTGCTCACCGTCATGACCGTGATGGGGGTGACCAACCACATGGGCTGGGAGATGTTTCCCAGGGCCCTCGTCCACTCGCGCATGGGGCACTGGCTGATCACCGCCAGCCACCACCAGCGCCATCACGAGCAGTATCGATGCAATTACGGCCTCTACTTCCGGTTCTGGGATCATCTGTGCGGCACCGATCGCGGTCTGTCGCAGCCCTGAGCGCAAAGCTCGCCCTCGCCGCAGCGGCACTTGGCGCGCTCACCGGTGCGCGGAGCGGGGCCAGCGTGACGGTGATCGTGACGGAGCTGCGCGATGCGAAGGGCGTCGTGCGCGCCTGCCTGACCGGCAACGAACGCGACTGGCCCAACTGCAAGGTCGCCGCGACGTCGCACAAGCAGGTCGTGAACGCGGCCGGCCCGGTCACGCTGACCTTCGAAGACCTTGCCCCAGGCACCTACGCGATCGCGATCGCGCACGACGAGAACAACAACGGCAAGCTCGACCGCGCGCTGCTGCTGATGCCCAGGGAGGGCTACGGCTTCTCGCGTGACGCGCCGGTGGTAATGGGCCCGCCGAGCTTCAAGGCGGCGTCTTTCACGGTCGGCACCGAGCCGGTCAGCCAGACGATCAAGATGCGGTACTGGCTGTGAGGATCGCGCCCGGATCGCCGCTGGCCCCGTTCCGCTGGCCGGTATTTCGCGCGGTGTGGATCGCCAATCTCGCCTCGTCCATCGGCAGCCTGATCGAAGCGACCGCCGCCGCGTGGCTGATGACCGAGCTGACCCGGTCGCACTTGCTGGTCGCGCTGGTGCAGGCCTCCGCAACGATCCCGGTCCTGACGCTGGCCTTGCTGGCCGGGGTTATCGCCGACACTCGCGATCGCCGGATCGTGATGCTGGTGTCCGCCTGCGCGATGCTGCTGTTCTCGTCCACGCTGGCAGTGATGGCATGGATGGAGGCGCTGAGCCCGGCGTCGCTGTTGTTCTTCACCCTGGCTGTCGGCGCGGGCTATGCGATCAACGGACCGGCCTGGCAGGCTTCGGTGCGCCTGATGGTCCCACGCGAGGACCTGCCGCAGGCGATCTCGCTCAATGCGGTCTCCTACAACGTCGCCCGCAGCCTCGGCCCGGCGCTCGGCGGCGTGCTGCTCTCGCTCGCGGGTCCGTCGACCGCCTTCACCGTCAATGCGCTCAGCTACCTCGGGCTGATCTGGATTCTGCTCCACTGGCGCCCCGAGCCGACCATCCGCCCGCGGCACCCGGTCGTGCCGGCGATTGCTGGCGGCCTGCGCTTCGCCGCCGGCAGCAGCGCGGTGCGTCGGGTGCTGCTGCGTTCCTTCGCCTTCGGCCTGGGGATCATCGCGGTCCAGGCATTGCTGCCGCTGGTCGCCAGGGACCAGCTCGGCCGCGGCGAGATCGGCTTCGGGCTGATGTTCGGCGCCTTCGGGGTCGGCGCGGTGATCGCGGCACTGTGGGTTTCCGGACTGCGGCGCCGCTTCGGGCCCGAGGCGATCGTGACCGTGGCCAGCCTGATCGCGGCCTTCGCCACCGCCTTGCTGGCACTCGCGCCGAATCTGGAACTGGCGATGACGGCTTCGTTCCTTGCCGGCTGCGGCCATGTCTCGGCACTCACCAGCCTCAACGTGGCGATCCAGATGCGCAGCCCCGACGAACTGCTCGGCCGCGTCCTGTCGATCTATCAGGCGATGATGTTCGGCGGGATGGCGCTGGGGGCCGCCGCCTGGGGCGCGCTGTCCGATTGGGCCGGCACGCCGGCGGCCCTGCTCGCTGCGGCGGCGTGGCTGCTGGTCACGCTTGGCGTCATGCGGGCGCTCGCCCCGATGCCCAAAATCGGCGAAGGCGTGTCCACTTCGGCGGCGTGACGTCACCCCACGGAAATCCGGCGCGACTTAACGGTAAGTTTACCATGTCGCGCCAAAACACCCCGATCAGGACCAACTGGGGACATTCCGCAATGGACACGTTGAGGGGTAATTTCGCCGACCGCGACGATCTCATCGGGACGGACGACGGCTACGATCCGGCGGAAGACGAGAGCATCCGCGACACGCCGCCCGACGCGATCGGGCAGGACGAGCGGCGGATGCAGGTGCGCGCCTATAATTATTGGGCGAGCCTGCTCGGGGACAAGAACTTCCCCGGCATCGAGGATCTCGACCCCGAGGATCTCGCCGATTTCGGGCCCTATAGCGTGCTGCTGGATTTCACCGCGGGAATCGAGAACCCGGGCGTGTCGTTCCTCGGCGACCAGCTTGCTCAGGAATGCGGCGCGGAAGGCGACATCACCCAGCTGTCGGATGTGCCGAGCCGCTCGCTGCTGTCGCGCATCACCGACCATTACATGCAGATCCTCGCCAACCAGGCGCCGATCGGCTTCGAGGCCGAATTCGTGAACCAGCGCGGCCAGACGATCCTCTATCGCGGGATCCTGCTGCCCTTTTCGAGCGACGACGACACGATCGACTTCATCTACGGCGTGATCAACTGGAAGGAACTGGCCGACCAGCACACCACCGACGAGTTGATGCTCGAAATCGACCAGGCGCTGGACGACGAGGGCGAGGCCGTGCCGCTGCGCGAGATCGAGCCGATCACCGACTGGGCCGACGGCCCGGCCGCAAACGATGCCGCGAATGAGGGCACGGGCCTGGGCGGCATTGCCAGCTTCCCCGCGGTGCTTCCTTCTCCGGGGGTCTCGGCCATGCCGACGCCGCGCTTCGGCGGCGGCTATGCAAGCCTGTCTGGCATCGGTTTCGGCCTGTCCTCCGACACCGCCCAGGCGAGCGACGATGAGGACGAATACGGATATGGGGAAGACGCCGGGCGGGATTACGCGGCCGAGTTCGCCCCGCTCGACGAAAGCGAGATGGGCCTCGCCGACTGGCTCGCCTCCGCGCGCGATTCGGCGCAGGTCGCACGCTCGAGCGAAGATCGTTCGCGCGCCGCGCTCTACGAGGCGATCTCGCGCGCCTATGATTTCTCGCTCGCCGCTGCGGGCGAGCCGGACGAACTGGCCGAATTGCTCGACGGCGCAGGCATCGCGATGCAGCTGCGCGCGCCGATGACGCCGCTGGTGAAGCTGGTGTTCGGCGCCGATTACGACAAGACGCGGCTGACCGAATATGCCGCCGCGCTCGCCCATGCGCAGCGCATCGAACTGCCGCGGGGAGAGCTCGCCGCCTATCTCATGGGCGCCGAAGGCGGGCTCAAGGGCGTGGTCGCGGCAGAGCGCCGCCTGCGCCGCGAGGAGAGCGGCAAGCCCACCGGAAAGCCCGCGGAAACCCCGCGCGAGGCGATCGCGCGCAAGCTGCGCACGATCGCGCCGCTCGGCTTCGAGGCGATCGAGCCGGAGGGGCACGAGTTCGGCCTGGTGATGATCCGGCGCTTCCCGACCGGCGAAGTGGCGATGCTCGGCGAAGTGGCGGGCGACGCCGGCCTGATCGAGAAGGCGGCGAAAAAGCTCGTCGCCTGATCCGCCGGTGGCGCGGGCCGCGGTTTGCGCGCTTGCGTTCGGCCGCAAAAGGTCCGAGGCCGGGAACGCTTCAGCGCCGGTTCAGGCGTGCAACCGTTAGCAAGGCCCGCTCATGCCAAGGTCGCTCCGCTTCCTCGCCCGGTTCGCCGCGCTGTTCGCGGTGCTCCAGCTCGCAGCCCAGCCGGTCGCTGCCCAGTCGATCCTGCGCGACGCCGAGACCGAGAAGCTGCTGCAGGACATGATGGACCCGCTGACCATCGCCGCAGGCATGCCCAAGGGCAGCGTGCAGGTGGTGCTGTTGCAGGACAACACCCTCAACGCCTTCGTCGCGGGCGGGCAGCGGATCTACGTCCACAGCGGGCTGATCGAGGCAGCCGACACCGCCAACGAGGTCCAGGGCGTGCTCGCGCACGAGCTCGGGCATATCGTCGGCGGCCACGTGCCGCTGAGCTCCGAAGGGCTCGAGGCGCCGACCGGGATCACGATCGTCTCGCTGCTGTTGGGGGTAGCCGCGATGGCCGCCGGCGCAGGCGAGGCCGGCATGGGAATCCTCGCGGCGGGCCAGCAGGCGGCGCTGGGCAAATACCTTGCCTTCAGCCGCGCGCAGGAAGCGACCGCCGACGCCGCCGGGGTGCAGTTCCTGTCGAAGGCGCATATTTCCGGGCGCGGCTCGCTCAGCTTCTTCCGCAAGCTGCTGAACCAGGAATACCGCTACGGCTACGACCAGAGCGACGACGCGGCCTTCGCGCGCAGCCACCCGATGACCAGCGACCGCATCAACACGCTCGAGCACGACTATCAGGCCGATCCGGCATGGAGCACGCCCGACGATCCGGTGCTGCAGGAGCGCTTCGTGCGCGCCAAGGCGAAGCTCTACGGCTATCTCGCGACCCCCGCAGAAACGCTGCGCGCCTATCCGACCTATATGACCGGCGTGCCGGCCCGCTATGCGCGCGCCTATGCCTATCACAAGGATGCGCAGGTCGAGAAAGCGCTCGCCGAGACCGAGGCGCTGGTCGCGACCGATCCCGACGATCCCTATTTCCTCGAGCTCGAAGGGCAGATCCTGCTCGAATCGGGTCGGCCGCAGGACGCGATTCCGCCGCTCCGCCGCGCGACCGAAATGACCAACAACGCGCCTTTGATCGCGACCACCTTCGGCCACGCGCTGATCGCGACCGAGAAGCCCGAGAATTACGACGAAGCGGCCAAGGTTCTGCGCGCCGCTGTCGGCCGCGACCGCGAGAATCCCTTCGCCTGGTATTCGCTCGGCGTGGTCTATGCCGCGCAGGGCGACCTGCCGCGCGCGAAGCTCGCCAGCGCCGAGCAGCAGGCGCTGAGCGGCGACATGGTTCAGGCGCTGCGCAGCGCCGAAGCAGCCGAAAGCGGCCTGCCGACCGGCTCGCCCGACTGGATCCGCGCCGGGGATATCGCGCTGGCGGCCAAGGCCGAGCTTGAACGCAACAAGAAGCGCAGGTAGCTCCGGCGCGATGACCGGTTCTCCCCGCTTCGGCGGCATTTCCTCCACTCTCGCGATCGCGATCGGCGCCGCCCTGCTCGGCTTTGCGGGCGGCTGGGCCTGGCAGGCGACCGGCGCCGGGCGCGAGGCGACGCAGAAGATCGTTCACGACTATATTCTCGACCATCCCGAGATTCTGCCCGAAGCGATGCAGCGGATGCAGCAGCGCGAGCTGGCTGCACGGCTGGCCCCGCTGCGCGGCACGCTGGAGAATCCCTACCCCGGGGCGGTGCTGGGCAATCCGAGCGGCACGGTGACGCTGGTCGAGTTCAGCGACTATGCCTGCCCCTATTGCCGGATGAGCGTGCCCGAGGTCGAGGCGCTCATCGCCGCGAACAAGGATCTCAAGGTGGTGATGCGCGAAGAGGCCGTGCTGAGCCCGCAGAGCGAAGACGCCGCGCGCATGGCGCTCGCTGCCGCCGACCAGGGGAAATATGCCGCCTTCCACAAGGCGATGTTCGGCCACGATCATCTCTCGCCCGAGACGATCGCCGAGGCGGCGCGCGCCGCCGGCCTGGATCTGGAGAAAGCAAAGGCGGCGATCGCGGCGGGCAAATACGATTCAGAGATCCGCAACAACATCCGCCTGGCCGACGCGATCGGATTCGGCGGCACCCCGGCGTGGGTGATCGGCGAGGATGCCTATTCGGGTGCGCAGAACGCCGCGACCCTTGCGGATTCGGTCGCACGGGCGCGCAAGGCGAAGCAATAGCGCTATTCGCCCGCGGCGACCCGGTACAGCGTGTTGACCGGGCGGGCCATGACCCGTTCGACCATCGGCGCGAAGAATTCGAGCGGGGCGGCTTCGTAGGCGGGATCGAACGCCGCTTGGTCGTATTTCTCGCAGAATTGCGCGCAGGCTTCAAAATGCGGATGACCCCGGAAATTCTCGCGCAGATCGCGGTCCATCCCGAGGTGATGGAAATAGTAATAGCCCTGGAAGATCCCGTGCTGCTGGCAAATCCAGTGCAGCTCTTCCGACACGAAGGGCCGGACGATCGCCGCCGCGATATCCGGATGGTTGTACGCGCCCAGCGTGTCGCCGATGTCGTGCAGCAGCGCCATCACCACATAGGGTTCGTCGCGCCCGTCGCGCCACGCGCGGGTGGCGGTCTGCAGCGAATGCTCCAGGCGGTCTATCGGGAAGCCTCCGTAGTCGCCCTTCAGTAGCGCAAGGTGGTCGAGCACCCGCGCGGCGGTGCCCCGGGCGAACGGGATGAACTCGCCGGCGATGATCTGCCAGTCGCCCTGCGTGCCTTCCTCCATCGCCCGGAAACCGGCGCGGGAGGGGGGATCCATGGTCTGCGCCATATGCACCTCTCGCCCGCCAGATTACCCCCAAGCGGGAACGGCGCAAAACATTCTGACGTTTTGCGATGAATTGAGCTAGAATCGGGCGATCATGGCGGTCCTGTTACCTTTCCAACCAACCCCGTTCTTCGCGGACAAGAACAAGGCCTTCTGGAACCTGCAGATCGCGGGCTGGGGCGGCGCGGCACTGCTGCGCGGGGTCTCGACCCTCGCCAACCAGGGCTGGGAAGACCTTGTGCGGGTGCTGATCACCTCGATCACCGGCTTTTCGATTAGCCTGGTGCTGGCGGTGATCTATCGCCAGCTGATCAACCGCAAGCCGTTCATCACCTGGATCTTCACCGTGCTGTCGCTGGCCCTCGCGGTGGGGCTCTACGCCTTCATCGACGCCTGGGTGATCTGGCTCTACCGGCCGGAGAGCAACGCCAGCTTCGCGCAATTGGTGCTCGGCGTGTTCTATCTCGACATGACCCTGCTCGGCACCTGGTCGGCGCTCTATTACGCGATCAATTTCTTCCTCCAGATCGAGGAACAGGCCGACCGGCTCGAACGGCTTCAGGCGCAGGCGACCGGCGCGCAGCTGGCGATGCTGCGTTATCAGCTCAACCCGCATTTCCTGTTCAACACGCTCAATTCGATCTCCACCCTGGTGCTGCTCAAGCAGACCGAGCCGGCCAATGCGATGCTCACCCGGCTCTCGGCCTTCCTGCGGCACACGCTGGTCAACGAGCCCGGCGGCAGGGTGACGCTGGAAGAGGAGATCGAGACGTTGAAGCTCTATCTGGACATCGAGCGGATGCGCTTCGAGGAACGGCTGCGCACCGAGTTCCGGATCGAGCCCAGCGTCGGCAAGGCGCTGCTGCCGTCGCTGCTGCTCCAGCCGCTCGTCGAGAACGCGATCAAATACGCGGTCTCGCCGCAGGAAGAAGGCGCGCAAATCAGCATTTCGGCGCGGCTCGTCGGGCAAAGGCTTCGGATCACCGTTGCCGACAGCGGCCCGGGATTGCAAAACGGGGGAGCGCGACCGAACTTCGGCAGGGCATATACGGGTGGTGCGGGAATCGTTTCCTCGACCGGCGTCGGCCTCGCGAACATCCGCGATCGGCTCGCGCAGGCTTACGGAGAAGATCACGTTTTCGAAACCCGTACGCCCGCGCAAGGCGGCTTCACGGTGGTGATCGAAATCCCGTTCGTGGCCGAGGAAGAGGAGAAAAACACCCTGCCGAAACCACATGCCCCGGCGGCCGTTGTCACATCAGCGGCCCCATCGACTTATCCTGCCGAAGGGCCTGCCCAACGAGAATTGGGACTCCGTGCATGACCATTCGAACAATCATCGTCGATGACGAGAAACTCGCGATCCAGGGGCTGCAGCTGCGGCTGGAGGAATTCCCCGACGTCGAGGTGATCGATACCTGCGCCAACGGGCGCGAGGCGATCCGCAAGATCAAGACCGAGAAGCCCGACCTGGTGTTTCTCGACATCCAGATGCCCGGCTTCGACGGCTTTTCGGTCGTCAGCGGAGTGATGGAGATCGAACCGCCGCTGTTCGTGTTCGTCACCGCTTACCAGGAACACGCGATCCGCGCCTTCGAGGCCAATGCGGTCAATTACCTGATGAAGCCGGTCGACGTGGACAAGCTCGCCGACACGCTCGAACGCGTGCGCGTACGCCTGGCCGAGAAGCGCTCCGCCGAAGAGGCCGAGAAGCTCAAGGTCGTGCTGCAGGAAGTCGCGCCCGACGCGGCCGAAAGCTTCACCGAGGACGACCAGGGCGCGGGCGGGCGCTACGAGAAGCTGATCAACGTCAAGGACCGCGGCCAGATCTTCCGGGTCGACGTCGATTCGATCGAGCATATCGAAGCCGCCGGCGACTATATGTGCATCTACACCGGCGACAATTCGCTGATCCTGCGCGAAACGATGAAGGATCTCGAACGCCGGCTCGATCCGCGCACCTTCCAGCGCGTGCACCGCTCGACCATCGTCAATCTCGACAAAGTCCGGCAGGTGAAGCCGCACACCAACGGCGAATGCTTCCTCGTGCTCGAAAGCAGCGCGCAGGTGAAGGTCAGCCGGTCCTATCGCGACGTGGTGGCGCGCTTCGTGCACTGATCGCACCCGAGCAGCACGCTTGACCAATCCCTGAGTCCCCGCGAAGGCGGGGATCTCGGGCGGTTGCGCGCCATCGCCTGAGGCCCTCGCCTGCGCGGGGCCGGGAAGGCGGCAGATGGGATTGGCCGGAATGACGTTCGAACTCGAAGGCTTCGACCTCGCCGCCTTCGTCCGGGCGACCCTCGACGAGGACCTCGGGGTCGGCCTTCCCGGCGGCGGGCACGACGTCACCGCGGAAAGCGTGATCCCCGCCGATGCGCGCTTTTCCGGCGTGATGGACAGCCGCGACGCGATCGTAGTGGCCGGGCTTCCGATCGCCGAGGCCTTCTTCCGCGCGATCGACCCGGCAATGGAGATCGAGATTCTGCGCGCTGAGGGCGAGGAGATCGCCGCCGGATCGGACCTGATGCGCCTCGCCGGCAATGCCCGCGCGATGCTGACCGCCGAACGCAGCGCGCTCAACACCGTCCAGCACCTTTCGGGAATCGCGACGATGACTCGCGCCTATGTCCGCGCGATCGAGGATTTCGGGGGCGGCGCGAAGGCGAAGCTGCTCGACACGCGCAAGACCATCCCCGGCCTGCGCCATCTCGAGAAATACGCCACCCGCATGGGCGGGGCGACCAACCACCGCATGGGCCTGTGGGACGCGGCGATGATCAAGGACAACCACATCGCCGTCGCCGGTTCAGTTGGGCAGGCGGTCGGCGCCGCGCGCGCCGCCGGGATCGCCCGGATCATCTGCGAAGTCGATCGCCTCGACCAGATCGAGCCCGCGCTGGCGGCCGGCGCCGATCACCTGTTGCTCGACAATATGGACCCGGCGATGCTGCGCGAGGCCGTGGACCTGGTTGCCGGGCGCGCCGAAACCGAAGCCTCGGGCGGCGTCACCCTCCAGACCATCGGCGCGATCGCCGCGAGCGGGGTCGACTACGTCTCGGTCGGCCGCCTGACCCAGAGCGCCCCGGCGGCGGATATCGGGCTGGATTTCACACCATTATGAAGCAGGCGGCGCGGCCTTCTTCAATCAAGCTTTTTGCGTTTTTGTACGTGGCGCAGGCGGCTGTTTCCTTCATTCACAATCTGCGCAACGTCGATGCTCTCGGGAAGGGGCTCCAGGTCGCGACGGCAATGGAGGTGGACGATGGTCACGGCTTGGCTGTCGCCGTATCCCGACTTGCGATTGCACTGCTTCTTGGATGGTGGCTTTGGACGCGCGCCAGCAACATGGCAAAGTGGCTTATCATTCTCCTCTGCCTGCCGCGGCTCACGCAGATTGGCGATGCGTGGTTCGCCCTTGCTCAGGTTAAGCCAAACGCCATTTTCTGGCTGGTCGCCAGCGTGCTTTATCTTGCCGCGATCTGGCAACTTTTCAGGCAAGATGCGCGCTACTGGTTCGCGACGAAGGGAAGGACACCGAAGAACAATGCGCTGGTCTTCGACTAATCTGCGCCCCGCGATCGCGTCGATCTGTCTAATACTGCCGGGCGCCCTGCAAGCGCAGGCCTATCAATGCCAGCCGCCGGAAGGTCCCGTCAGCGTGACATGGCCGAAGCCCGACGGCCCCGTCCGCAAGGTCGCGATCACCGGCTACACACTCGCGCTGAGCTGGTCGCCCGAACATTGCCGTTTCGCAAAGACCGGAGCGGACGGCTTCCAGTGCTCCGGCCGGAACGGACGGTTCGGGCTCGTCCTTCATGGGCTGTGGCCCGAGGGGAAGGGCGCGAACTGGCCGCAATGGTGCCCGAGCGCGCGCCGCCCGTCGCCCGAGCTGGTCCGCCAGACCCTGTGCCTGACGCCCTCCCCCAGCCTGATCGCGCATGAATGGGCCAAGCACGGCGCCTGCATGGCGAAGACGCCGGCAAGCTACTTCAAGGCCGCGCGGATCCTCTACGAATCGCTGACCCTGCCCGACCTCGACCGCCTGTCGCGGCGTACACCGCTGACTGCAGGTATGATTCGCGAATCCTTTGCCGCAGCCTTCCCCGCATTCAAACCCGAGATGGTCGGCATCAAGCTTGGCCAGCGCGGCTGGCTGGAAGAGGTCCATCTCTGTTACGGCACCGATTTCCGTCCGACCCGGTGCTCGAGAGGGCAATTTGGGGCGAAGGATTCGTTTTCGGCGCGGATCTGGCGCGGGCTTTAGCGCCGCGCGGCGAAGAAATCGCGCAGCAGGCCGGCCGCCTCGGCCTCGCCCATGCCGGAATAGACCTCGGGCCGGTGCAGCGTCTGCTTCTGTTCGAACACGCGTGCGCCGTGTTCGACCGCGCCGCCCTTCGGATCCGAAGCTGCGTAATAGAGCCGCGCAATCCGCGCATGGGCGATCGCCCCGGCGCACATCGCGCAGGGCTCCAGCGTGACCCATAATTCGCAGCCTTCGAGCCGTTCCGATCCCAAAGCCTCGCTCGCCCGGCGAATCGCGAGCAGTTCGGCATGGGCGGTCGGGTCTTTCAGGGTGCGCGGGGCATTGTGGCCTTCCGCGATCACCGCCCCGTCCTTGACCACCACCGCGCCGACGGGCACTTCGCCTGCCGCCGCCGCCTCGCGCGCCAGCGCCAATGCGCGGGCCATCGGATCGGGAAGCGGCCATCGGGTCATCCGGCTGCGCTAGCCCGGCGAGAGGCCGCTCGCAACTTGACGATTCGCACGGGCACCGCTATGCGCGCCGCTTTCCGGGACATCCCGACCGCTTTTTGTACGAGAGAGAACTCATGTCGCGCATCTGCGAACTGACCGGCAAGGGCCGCCAGGTTGGCCACAATGTGAGCCACGCCAACAACAAGACCAAGCGGGTCTTCCTGCCGAATCTGCAGAACGTCACGCTGCTGAGCGAAAAGCTCGACCGCGGGTTCAAGTTCCGCGTCTCGACCCACGGGCTGCGCTCGGTCGAGCACAATGGCGGGCTCGACAACTGGCTGCTCAAGACCTCGGACGACAAGCTGTCGGCCCAGGCGCTCAAGGTGAAGCGCGAGCTCAAGAAGGTGCTCGCGGCCTAAGCCTTTCACCGGCTGTAACGGGACAGCGCGCGGGGCGACCTGCGCGCTTTTTCATATGGGGGCAGGCGCTGCGTTAGTCGGGCGCGGGCGGCACCCACTCGAACCGCAGCAGCAGGCTGCGTTGCAGCCACCGCGACTGGTTGTCGTCCGACACCATCCATAGCGTCAGCGGCGCGCCGTGCTCGCCGCCGGTCACCGCCAGACCTTCGTAATTGTCGATCGGAATCGGCGCCGCGAGCGGCCCGACGTCGCGCCATTTCCATTCCCGGCCCGGCCTTATGTCGGCGGGATCGGCCAGCACCAGCCGAATAGCGAAGGCGGGCGGGAAGAAGCGCAGGCCGCGCAGCAGGATCAGCACCCGCCCGTCCGGGAGCAGCGCCATGTCCGACGGGGAGTAGCCCGGCGGCGGCGAGAACAGGAATTGCTGTGGCCTAACACCGGTTACCGGATCGCCCGGAAACACGAGGCCGGGGCGTGGCGCACCGTGCCGGGGCGGGTCTTCGGCCAGCACCAGGAACCGCCCGTCGGGTAGCCGGGCAAGCGATTCGGGGCCCCCGTTGGCAGGCCAGTCGCGCATCTCCGGCGGCCGGATCTCGCGGTGATCGCGCAGGCCGGGCTCGAAGCGCATAATCGATTGCCGGAATTCGAGGCCGATCCAGACCCGCCCGCTCGCCGGATCGCGGGTGGCCGATTCCATGTCCTGCATCGTCTTGAACTGGTCGCTGCCCGGCAGCACCCGGCCGATCGCGACCGGCCCACCGGCGCCCTTCGGTGTGCCGGGCACGGGAAAGCGCAGGAAATGGCCGCGATCGCTGATCGAAAGCAGATTGTAGCGATCGAGCGGGACCAGTGCGGACCACGAATCGAAATCGGTGTTGGCGCTGCGCATCTGCCACGCGCCGTTTAGCAGCGGGCCGCCCGGGCCGCCGACCCGGGTTCCCACCGGGAACGGCAGCGCGGTAAACGTCATGCTCTGGCTGGCGTTGGGCAGGGGCGGATCGTCGCGCCACAGCAGGCCGGGTGACAGGCCGGCGGCGACCAGCGCGAGGAGCAGCAGGCGGCGCATCGCGCTTTATTGCATCGGGCCGGTGAAGAGCAGCGGATCGAGCCGCGCAGACTGCCACTTCAGGCTCCAGTGGAGATGCGGGCCGGTGGCTCGGCCGGTCATGCCGATCTTCCCGATCGGCTGGCCCTGTTTCACGTGATCGCCCTGTTTTACCAGGATTTCCGAGCAATGCAGGAACGCGCTGTTGAGCCCGTTGCCGTGGTCGATCATCAGCAGATTGCCTTCGAGGCTGAACGGCGTCTCCGCCGCCAGGATCACCACCCCGTCCGCCGGAGCGACGAAGGTGGTCCCCGCCCCGCCGGCCAGATCCATTCCCGAGTGATAGGCACCCGCCTCGCCGCCGCGGTAGATCCGCTGCGAGCCGAAGCGGCCCGAGATGCGCGCCTTCACCGGCCAGATGAAGTGCTGGCGCCAGCCCTGGGCATCGGTCTGCAGCGCGCGTGCGGCTGCGATACGGTCGAGCTCGGGCTGGCGGATCTTCATGAAGTCCGCGGTCGGCCCGCCAGGCAGGCGCGCGATATTCACCCGCTCGATTTCCCAGTCGCGCGGCGAGACCGCGATGTCGCGCTCGACCGTCGACCCGTCCGAACGCAGCGCAACCAGCTTGGCGACAGGGCCGGCGTCGCGGTCGAAGGCCGCGAAGAACGCCAGGTCCCGATCGAACGGAACGGGCTCGCCGTCGAGCGTCGCGTTGGTCGTCCCCGCCGGCAGGGTGCCGCGGATCCAGCCACCCTGGGTCGGCTCCCCGCCATAGCTGATCGCACCCGAACCGAGCGGGGCGGGCGCTGCGAGGGGCGCCGGCGCGGGCGCGGCGCGCGAAACCGGCGGCGGAGGGGGCGGCGCGGTGATGGGCAGGGGCTTTGCGCTACAGGCTGCGGCCAGCGCTGCCAGCGCCAGCGAGGTCCAGAGCGGCCGCCTCACTTCCGGTCCAGCAGGCGCCGGGTCGCGATTTCGGGGCTGGCATAGGCTTCCTGCCGCTCGACGCTCCAGTAGCGCAGTTCCTCGAGCGGGATCGCCTCGCCGGTGACGGCGCAGACGACGAACTTGCCCGGCTTGATCACCCGGAAGGCGCTGGGGCCGTAGAGCAGCGTGGCGGCGCGGTCGTTGGAATGCATCAACATGGGCTGTTACCTAGCGATCCTGAGCCTCTAAAACAATTCCGCCTGCCCGCTCGGGGGGGCGCCGCCCGCTCTGGAAGCGCGTTTGGGCGCAGGCCCGCCGGTATTGCCCGGAACGACCTCGACCTTGCCGTCCTCGAATTCGAGGGTGAGGAGCGCCTGCTTGCGCGCGTCGGCGGCGCGTTTGACGACATGGCCCGAAGCGTCGCTCACCAGCACATAACCGCGTCTTAACGGCGCCTTGGGGTCGAGCTGCGGGAGGACGCGTTCCAGCGTGTCGAGCTGCTGGCGCTTCAATGCGAGCTCCCGGGTCAGCAGGGCCGGCGTCAGCCTGACCGAGGCGAGCTGGAGTGCGGTGCCGGAGCGGCCGGCGCGATCCGCCAGGCCGCGCCGCAGCCGCTCGCCGAGATCGTCGAGCCGTTGCGCCGCCTGCGCCGCCAGCACTTCGGGTTTGGGCAGGCGCGCAACCCGCGCCTCGAGTCGCTCGCGCCCGAGCTGCACCGGGCGCAGGATCGCCCGCTTCTTGCGGGCCGAGAATTCGGCCAGCGTCGCGTTCAGGTCGGCGCGCACCGGAACCGCCATCTCCGCCGCCGCGGTCGGGGTCGGCGCGCGGCGATCGGCGGCGTAATCGGCCAGCGTCGTGTCGGTCTCGTGCCCGACCGCCGAGATCGTGGGAATCGCGCATTCGGCGATCGCACGGACCACGATCTCCTCGTTGAAGCTCCACAGATCCTCGATCGACCCGCCCCCGCGCGCGACGATCACCACGTCCGGGCGCGGGATCGGCCCGTCCGGCGCCATCTGCGAGAACCCGCGCACTGCATTGGCGACCTGCTCCGCCGAGCCGTTGCCCTGCACCAGCACCGGCCAGACCAGCACATGGCACGGGCAGCGGTCTTCCAGCCGGTGGAGGATGTCGCGGATCACCGCCCCGGTGGGCGAGGTGACCACGCCGATGGTACGCGGCAGGAACGGCAGCCGCCGCTTGCGCTCGGCCCGGAACAGGCCTTCCGCCTCGAGCCGCGCCTTGGTCTTCTCGAGCAGCGCAAGCAGCGCACCTTCGCCGGCGATCTCCATGCTCTCGATCACGATCTGGTAGGACGAGCGCCCGGCGTAGGTGGTGAGCTTGCCCGAGGCGACGACCTCGATCCCGTCCTCGGGCCGGAAGGCGAGCCGCTGCACCCCGCCGCGCCACATCACCCCGTCGATCTGCGCGCCTTCGTCCTTGAGCCGGCAATAGAGATGCCCCGAGGCCGCAAGCTTCACGCCCGACAATTCGCCGCGCAGCCGCACGAAGCCGAAGCGATCCTCGACCGTGCGCTTGAGCAGGGCCGAAATCTCGGTGATGGAGAGCGGCTCGGCGTTGTCGCCGGGGGAACCCCGCGCTACGAGGCCCCCTGCCGCATCGTCATCATCATAAGAAGGGCCGGGCATGCATATCCTCTTGCTGGGATCGGGTGGACGCGAACATGCGCTGAGCTGGAAGCTCGCGCAATCCCGCCTCCTTACCGAACAGGGCGGAAAACTCTACGCCGCGCCCGGCAATCCCGGCATCGCGCAATACGCCGAGCTGGTCGCGCTCGACGTGGCCGACCATGCGTCGGTCGTATCCTTCTGCGACGCGCACGACATCGGCCTGGTGGTGATCGGCCCCGAGGCGCCACTGGTCGACGGATTGGCGGATTCGTTGCGCGGCGAGGGCTTCTCGGTGTTCGGCCCGAGCAAGGCAGCTGCGCAACTCGAAGGCAGCAAGGGCTTTACCAAGGATCTGTGCGAGCGGGCGAATATCCCGACCGCAGGCTATGTCCGCACCACTACGCTCGATCACGCCCTCAAGGCGCTCGACGATTTCCGGGCGCCTTACGTGCTCAAGGCCGACGGGCTCGCCTCGGGCAAGGGCGTGGTGATCGCCGAGACCCGCACCGACGCCGAGGAGGCCTTGTCCGACATGTTCGGCGGCGCCTTCGGGGATGCCGGGGCGGAAGTGGTGATCGAGGAATTCCTCACCGGCGAGGAAGCAAGCTTCTTCGTCCTCACCGACGGTGCCTCGATCATGCCGATCGGTTCGGCCCAGGACCACAAGCGGGTCGGCGATGGCGACACCGGCCCGAACACCGGCGGGATGGGCGCCTACAGCCCGGCGCGGGTACTCGGCCCGACGCTGCGGCGGGAAGCGATCGAGCGGATCGTCGCCCCCACGGTCAGGGCGATGGCCGACGAGGGCATGCCCTATTCGGGCGTGCTCTACGCCGGGCTGATGCTGACCCCCGAGGGGCCCAAGCTGATCGAATACAACTGCCGTTTCGGCGATCCCGAATGTCAGGTGCTGATGCTGCGGCTCGAAGCCGATCTCGGCGAGCTGCTGCTCGCCTGCGCCGAGAACCGGCTGGGCGCGATGGAGCCGGCGAAGCTCTCCGACCGCACCGCGCTGACCGTGGTGATGGCAGCCGAGGGCTATCCGGGCGACCCGCAGAAGGGCGGCAAGATCGGCAACCTCGACAAGGCCGAAGCCGACGGGGCAAAGGTGTTCCACGCCGGCACCGCGCTGGATGCAGAGGGGAAGCTGATCGCCAACGGCGGGCGGGTGCTCAACGTGACCGCGCTGGGGGGCAGCGTCTCCGAAGCGCAGGCGGCCGCCTATCGCGCGGTGCTGGCGGTCGACTTCCCGACCGGCTTCTACCGCCGCGACATCGGCTATCGCGAAGTCGCGCGCGAAGCGGCGCGGGAGCAGCTGGGCTGACGTTCGCACCGCTGCGAAACGCAACGGATTGCCTGCACGGGAGATCGGCGCCGGTTAGCCCAGCTGTTCCGCCATCAGCGCCTGAAGGTCCGCCTCAGGCCGCGCGCCGTAGTGCGAGATCACTTCCGCCGCCGCGACCGCGCCGAGCTGGAGACAGCGGGTGAGACTTTCGCCTTTCACATGGCCCGACAGGAACCCCGCGGCGAACAAATCGCCCGCTCCGGTGGTGTCGACCACGGTTACGCCGGGCACCGCCGGGACTTCGGCCCGCTCGCCGCGCGAGACCGCGACCGCGCCATCGGCGCTGCGGGTGGCGACGAGGATTTCCAGCTTCGGGGCCAGCGCGGCCACGCCCTGCTCGAAATCCTCCGTGCCGGTCAGCGCGGCGAGTTCGTGGTGGTTGCAGAACAGGATGTCGATCGCTCCGTCATCGATCAGCGCCCGGAAATCGGCGCCGTGGAGATCGATCATGAAAACCTCGGAGGTGGTGAAGGCCACGGTGCGGCCCGCGGTGCGCGCGACCTCGATCGCCCGGCGCATCACTTCGCGCGGTTCGGGCGGATCCCACATATAGCCTTCGAGATAGAGCACCCGGGCGTCGCGCACCGCCTCCACGTCCAGGGCGGACAGCGGCAGGAAATGCGAGGCGCCGAGAAAGGTGTTCATCGTCCGCTGCCCGTCGGGCGAGACGAAGATCAGACAGCGTCCGGTCGGCGGCTGGCCCGGGCGGGGCGGCGTGGTGTAGTCGATCCCGCCCGCGCGGATGTCATGCGCGAAGATCGCGCCGAGCTGGTCGTCCGCGACCTGCCCGATGAAGGCGCATTTCGCCCCCAGCGCCGAAAGCCCCGCGAGCGTGTTGGCGGCCGAGCCGCCCGAGATCTCGACCCCCGAGCCCATCGCCGCATAGAGCACGTTTGCGCGCTCGGTATCCACCAGCGCCATCCCGCCCCGCACCATCCCGAGCTGCTCGATCAACGCATCCTCGGCAGGCGCCATCACATCGACGATCGCATTGCCGATCGCAATCACGTCGTAACGGGTATCGGGCATGGGATTCCTTTGCTGTTTCTATCGTCCAATGCCGCCGGGGGTCGCAGGCGGCGTTGACTTGCCGCGCGCCGCGCGCAATCGCAAGCATCGATGGGACAGGCTTGGAAGATCATGCTGCTGTGCGCTCCGCTGGCGCTGGCCGGTTGCGGCGGCGAGGCGCCGCGCGTGGTTTCCGCGCCGCCGAAGCCGGTGGCGGCTCCGCGCAAGCCGCCGGTCACTGCCAAGGCAGCGGCGGCGGTGCCGCAACCCGAGGTGATGCACCTCCCGGGACTTGGCGGCGTGATCGGAGCGCGGGCCGGGGCGTTGCTGCAGGAGTTCGGAACCCCCCGGATCGATCTGACCGAGGGCGACGTCCGCAAGCTGCAGTTCGCCGGCACGCAATGTGTGCTCGACATCTATCTCTACCCGCCGGGGGCAGGCGGCGAGCCGGTCGCAACCCATGTTGATGCGCGCCGGGCAAGCGACGGCAAGGACGTCGATCGCGGCCAATGCGTGGCCGCGCTGCGGAAGGGTTAGCCCTCGAACTGCCGATCGCGATTGCCCTATCGGGCCACGCGGGACCTATACCGTAAAGCTTTCGCCGCAGCCGCAAGCGCCCTTGGCATTGGGATTCTCGAACACGAAACCAGCGGTGAAATCGTCTTCCTGCCAGTCCATCGTCGAGCCGACGAGATAGAGCACCGAGGCACCGTCGATGAAGAAGGTGCCGCCGGGCGTTTCGATCCTCTCGTCGAACGGCACGGCCTCGTTCACGTAATCGACCGAATAGGCCAGGCCCGAGCAGCCGCGGCGCGGGGTCGAGAGCTTTACGCCGATCGCGCCCGCGGGTGCCTTGGCCATCAACGAAGCGACGCGGGCTTCGGCTGCCGGCGTCAGCGTGACGGCGGCAGGCCGGGGGGGGAGTTTGGTTTCGCTCATCACAGCATTCCCAGTTCGAGGCGCGCCTCGTCGCTCATCTTTGCCGGGTCCCACGGCGGATCCCACACCAGATTGACCTCGGCGTCGCGGATGCCCGGCACCGCACTCACCCGCATCTCGACTTCGCCGGGCATCGATTCGGCGACCGGGCAATGCGGGGTGGTGAGCGTCATCGTCACCACCGCATCGCCATCGGCGGTCACATCCACCCCGTAGATAAGACCGAGGTCGTAGATATTCACGGGGATTTCGGGATCGTAGATATCCTTCAACGACTCCACGACCGCTTCGTAAAGTGCACCACCCGGCTCGCCCGCGTGGGCGACCTCGGGCTGCTGGGCGAGGAAGCCCTCGAGATAGTCGCGCTTGCGCTCGAGCTTCTCGCCCGCGGTTTCCTGCGGCGGCTCGTCGAGATCGACGCGGGCCCGCGGCGGCGCCTCGACGCCTTCGACCTGCTCTACTTCGAAGCCCTTGGGGTGGTTCTCACTGGTTTGAGAATTCATTAGCCGAAAATCCTCTTGGTCCGTTCGATGCCGGCGAGCAGCGCCGCGACATCGCTTTCGTCCGAATAGATGCCGAAGCTCGCCCGCGCGGTGGCGGGAACGCCGAGATGCTCCATCAGCGGCTGCGCACAGTGATGGCCCGCGCGGATCGCGACGCTTGCACCACCATTTGGCGCCTCGTCGAGGATCGTGCCCAGATCGTGCGGGTGGATTCCGTAGATCGCGAAGCTGACGATTCCGGCGGCATCCTCGGGGCCGAACACGGTCACATCGTTCATGCCGCGCAAGGCCTCGCGCAGATCGCGCACCAGGGCATTCTCGTGCCGCTCGGCGACGTCGAGCCCGATGGCGGAAAGATAGTCAACCGCCGCGCCGAAGCCGATCGCCTCCGTGATCGCCGGGGTGCCGGCCTCGAACCGCTGCGGGGCGGGCGCGTAGGTGGTCTTGGCGAAGGTGACCTTGTCGATCATCGAGCCGCCACCCTGGTAGGGCGGCATCGCTTCGAGAATCTCGGCCTTCGCCCACAGCGCGCCGATCCCGGTCGGGCCGTAGAGCTTGTGCGCGCTGAAGGCGTAGAAGTCGCAGCCGATCGCGGCGACGTCGACCTTGAGCCGCGGCACCGCCTGGCAGCCGTCGATCAGGATCTTCGCGCCGACCCTGTGCGCGATGTCGCTCGCGCGCCTTGCATCGAGCGGCGAGCCGAGCACGTTCGAGACATGCGCGAAGGCGACCAGCCTGTGGCGGTCGGTCAGCATCGCTTCGGCCGCGTCGAGGTCGATCTTGCCGTCGGCGGTGAGCGGGGCGACGTCGATCTGCGCGCCGGTGCGTTCGGCGATCAGCTGCCACGGCACGATGTTCGAATGATGCTCGAGCACCGAAAGCAGGATGCGGTCGCCGGCCTTCAGATTCGCAGCGCCCCAGCTTGCCGCAACGAGGTTGATCCCCTCGGTCGCGCCGCGGGTGAAGACCACTTCGTTCTCGTGCCCGCCGATGAAACCCGCGACCTTCCGCCGCGCGGCCTCATAGGCCAGGGTCATGTCGGCCGAACGGGCATAGACCCCGCGATGGACGGTCGCGTAATCCGGCCCCAGCGCCTTGGCGACCGCGTCGATCACCGCCTGCGGCTTCTGCGCGGTGGCGGCGGTATCGAGGTAATGCCACTCGCGCCCGTCGACAGCGACGAGACCGGGGAAGTCCGCCTTGCGGCTGAGGGTCTCGGTGGCGCTCATGCGAGTTCCTCACCCAGCACCGACAGCGCCTGTTCGAGCATCGCATCGCGCGCCTCGGCATCGTCCAGCGCATGGAAGGCATCGGCGACGAAGGCGCGGATCAGCAGCTTGCGCGCCGCTTCGGGCGGAATCCCGCGCGCGGCCATGTAGAAGGCAGCCGCCTGGTCGAGCGCGCCGATCGCCGCGCCGTGGGCGCACTTCACGTCGTCGGCGAAGATCTCCAGCTCGGGCTTGGCATTGGCCGCAGCGCCCTTTTCGAGCAGGATCGCCTTGAAGTTCTGCGCCGCGTCGGTCTTCTGCGCATCGCGCGCGACCTCCAGCCGGCCGAGGAAATTGCCGGTCGCGGTGCCCCAATGCACCGCGCGGACGGTCTGGTTGCTCGTCGCATCGGGCTCGGCATGGGCGACGCGGGTGACGAACTCGCGGGTCGCGTCCCCGCCGCCGATGGTCACGCCGCCGAATTCGAAATGCGCCCCCTTGCCGAGCCGCACCTCGATTTCGAGCCGGGTGTAGGCGCTGGCCGAGGCAATCGCGAAGATTTCGGCCCGCGCGCCTTCGCCGAGCGTCATCCGCACGCGGTGGATGCCGGGGTGGGCGTCGTCGAGCACCAGCACCTTCGAGCGCGTCTCGCCCGGCGCCAGCTCTGCTTCGTGCCACACGTCGAGTTGCGTCGGCGTCAGTACCTCGAGCGCCGCCGGATCGGCGTAGCGCCAATCCTCGTCATGCGCGGTGGGGAGGGTGGCGACGTCGGTCATGGCTGTGCCTGGTAGGTGCGCCGGAAATCGGCGAGCAGCTTCGGCTTCGCGGCCTCGATGCAGGCCTTCACTTCGTCGCTGGCGGCCGCCCCCTTGCGGACGCATTGGGTCGCGGCCTTGCACAGCCGGCTATCGAGCTTCGCGCTGCCGCTGGTATCGCTCAGCGCGCAGCCATACTTGCCCGCCGCGTCACGAGTGACGCTGGCGCTAATCCCGGCGAAGCGCTGCGCGATCACAACGATATCGCCGCCCTCGACCGCAGGGGCGGATCCGGCCAGCAGGATCGCGAGCAATGCGCTCATGCGACTGCCTCGTAGCCCTGCTCTTCGAGCTCGAGCGCAAGCTCCGGCCCGCCGCTCTTCACGATCCGGCCCTTGGCTAGCACATGGACCACATCGGGCTTCACGACATCGAGCAGCCGCTGGTAGTGGGTGATCAGCAGCACCGCCTTGTCGGGGGCGCGCATGATCGTATTGATGCCCTCGCCGACGATCCGCAACGCATCGATGTCGAGGCCCGAGTCCGTCTCGTCGAGCACCGCGAAGGCGGGATCGAGGATGCCCATCTGGACCATCTCGGCGCGCTTCTTCTCGCCGCCCGAGAAGCCGACGTTCACCGGGCGCTTGAGCATGTCCATGTCGAGCCGTAGCAGCCCGGCCTTGTCCTTCGCGAGCTTGAGGAACTCGCCGCCCGACAGCGCCTCTTCCCCGCGGGTCTTGCGCTGGGCGTTGAGCGCCTCGCGCAGGAACTGGGCGAAGCTGACGCCCGGAATCTCGACCGGATACTGGAAGCCGAGGAACATCCCCGCCGCCGCGCGCTCGTGCGGTTCGAGATCGAGCAGATCGACGCCATTGAAGCTGACCGAACCCTGCGTAACCTCGTAACCGGGCCGGCCGCCGAGCACATAGGCCAGCGTCGACTTGCCCGCGCCGTTCGGCCCCATGATCGCATGCACCTCCCCCGCGCCGACGCTGAGCGTCAGCCCGTTGAGGATTGGCGTGCCGCCGACTTCGGCGTGGAGGTTTTCGATCTTCAGCATGTCAATTCCTGATCAGCGGCCGTTCGAACGGCTTGGCCAGTTCCTCGCGGATCGCCGCGAGGACCGGTTCGATGTCGGCGAGCACCTGTTCGTCGGCGAAGCGCAGCACGCGCACGCCGACTTCGGTGAGCTTGCGGTCGCTCAATTCGGCGATGGTCGCCTCGGGGCCTTCGGTGCCGCCGATCTCGATCACCAGCCAGCGCGGCTTGCAGGCGAAATCGGCGATGGTCGAGCCCATCACCACCTCGCGGTTGAAGGCGAAGCCGAGCTGCTTGTCCTTGAGCTGGTCCCACAGCGCCGCCTGCGCCGGGGTCGGATCGCGGCGCTGGGCGCGCGCGCGGTCCTTGAGCGCCGCAGCCCGGTTGGGCGAGACGTTCCAGCCCCGCGTGCGGTTGGCGGGCCTGTCCTCCGACGGAGCGGCGATCGAGAGTTTCCTGCGCTCGCTCATCCGACCGACCCTTCCAGCGAAATACCCAGCAATTTCTGCGCCTCCACGGCAAATTCCATCGGCAGTTGCTGCAGCACTTCGCGGGCGAAGCCGTTGACGATCAGCGCGACCGCCTCTTCCTGACCCAGCCCGCGCTGCATCGCGTAGAACAGCTGGTCGTCGCTGATCTTGCTGGTGGTCGCCTCGTGCTCGACCTGCGCCGAGGGATTCTTGACCTCGATATAGGGCACGGTGTGCGCGCCGCATCTGTCGCCCAGCAGCAGGCTGTCGCACTGGGTGAAATTGCGCACATTGTCGGCATTCGCGCCCACGCGGACCAGCCCGCGATAGGTGTTGTTGCTCTTGCCGGCGCTGATGCCCTTGGAGACGATCGTCGAGCGGCTGCCCTTGCCGTTGTGGATCATCTTGGTGCCGGTATCGGCCTGCTGGAAATTGTTGGTCACCGCGACCGAATAGAACTCGCCGACCGAATCCTCTCCGTTGAGCACGCAGGAGGGATACTTCCACGTGATCGCGCTGCCGGTCTCGACCTGCGTCCAGCTGACCTTGCTGCGCTTGCCCTGGCACAAAGCGCGCTTGGTGACGAAATTGTAGATCCCGCCCTTGCCCTCGGCATCGCCCGGATACCAGTTCTGCACGGTCGAATACTTGATCTCGGCGTCGTCGAGCGCGACCAGTTCGACCACCGCGGCGTGGAGCTGGTTCTCGTCGCGCTGGGGCGCGGTGCAGCCTTCGAGATAGGAGACGTAGGCCCCCTTGTCCGCGACGATCAGCGTGCGTTCGAACTGGCCGGTGTTCTCGGCATTGATCCGGAAATAGGTGCTGAGCTCCATCGGGCAGCGCACGCCTTCGGGCACGTAGACGAAGGTCCCGTCCGAGAAGACCGCGCAATTGAGCGTCGCGAAATAATTGTCGTGGGCCGGCACGACCTTGCCCAGCCACTGCTTCACCAGCTCGGGATATTCGCGGATCGCCTCGCTGATCGAGAGGAAGATCACCCCGGCCTTCTTGAGCTCGTCGCGGAAGGTGGTCGCGACGCTGACGCTGTCGAACACCGCGTCGACCGCGACCTTGCGCGCGCCCTCGACCCCGGCGAGCACCTTCTGCTCCTCGATCGGGATCCCGAGCTTCTCGTAAACCTTGAGGATTTCCGGATCGACCTCGTCGAGGCTGCCGAGCGACGGCTTCTTGGTCGGCTCGGCGTAGTAATAGGCATCCTGGTAGTCGATCGGCGGGATATTGAGCTTGGCCCAGTCGGGCGGGGTCATGGTCAGCCACAGGCGGAACGCCTTGAGCCGCCATTCGAGCATCCATTCGGGCTCGTTCTTCTTCGCCGAGATGAAACGGACCGTATCCTCGCTCAGCCCCTTGGGCGCGAAGGTCTGTTCGATGTCGCTCGAGAAACCCCATTCGTAGGTTTCGAGCTTCTTCGCGGCGTCGCGCGCTTCCTGGTCGCGCAGGGTGGTTTCCTCGGTCATGCCGGTTCCTCAAACGCCGGGGCGGGGGCAGGGGTGACGAAGCGGGTCAGCGGCACTTCCGCCAGCGCACCGCGCATCGCGGCATTGACCGCGCCCCAGTGCGGGCGGGCCGAGCAGCAGGCTTCGAGTGCGCAATCCTGCTTGCCGGTCTCGACGCAGGCGGTCAGCGCGATCGGCCCTTCGACCGCCTCGACGATATCGGCGAGCGAGATCGCCGCGGCCGGGCGGGCAAGCTGGAGCCCACCGTGCGCGCCGCGCACCGACCGGAGCAGCCCGGCACTCGACAGCATGCTGACCAGCTTCTGCACCGTCGGCACCGGCAGGCGAGTCTCTTCCGCGAGCTGCGCGGCAGACACGCGCGCGCCGCCGCAATGGCGCGCGGCGGCGCTCATCGTGACGACGGCATAATCGGCCATGCTCGATAGACGCATATTGCGACCCATTCTCAAATCGGAGTGATTCGTTCCGGTTTCATCTAGGGATCGGTCATCGCATTGCAACATCGAATGCGCGAATCGCCGGATTCGGACGGAAAAAAGGGCGGCCGTTCCGGATGGAAGGCCGCCCTTAAGTCGAGAACTCGAAAACATTGCTGCTTCGAGCCCTTCGGGTCGCAGGACTGCTCTAGCACGAAAGCGGGAGAGGAATTGTAAGAAAGCGACATCGGCAGTGGCATTTGGGTGACAGGGCCAAAGATTATCGAAACCCATTCGCAACGCCCGGCTCGTGACAGCGCGGGCGGCTTCGCCTAGCGCAGCGGGATGAGCTTCTTCGGCCTGATCCGACCTGCCCTGTTCGCACTCGATCCCGAGACCGCGCACGGGTTTGCGCTGCGCGCGCTCAAGCTGTTGCCGGCCGGAGCGCCGCCCGCGCCGGACGGTCCGCTGGCGACCACGGTGGCCGGGATCGCTTTCCCCAATCCGCTGGGCATGGCGGCCGGGTTCGACAAGGACGGCGAAGTGCCAGATGCACTGCTGGGCCTGGGCTTCGGTTTCGCCGAGGTCGGCTCGATCACGCCGCTGCCGCAGGCGGGCAATCCCAGGCCGCGGCTGTTCCGGCTGACGCAGGACCGCGCGGTGATCAACCGCATGGGCTTCAACAACCACGGCGCGGCGGAGGCCGCGGCGCGGCTGGCCGCGCGCAAGGCGCGCGGGGGGGTAGTCGGCATCAACCTCGGCGCGAACAAGGATTCGCCGGACCGGATCGCCGATTATGCGGTGATGGCGCGCGCGATGGCGCCGCTGGCGACCTATCTCGCGGTCAATGTCTCGAGCCCGAACACCCCCGGATTGCGCGCGCTGCAGGACGAGGGCGCGCTGCGCGAACTGCTGCGGGCGGTGGAAGACGGGGCAAGCGAGGCGACCAAGGGCAAACCGCCGCCGATCTTCCTCAAGGTCGCGCCCGATCTCGAGCCGGCCGATATCGATGCGATCGCACGGATTGCGATCGAGGCCCGGCTGGGCGCGCTGATTGTCTCGAACACCACCATCTCGCGTCCGCAAGGCTCCCTGGCGCTCGCCTCGCGCGACGCAGGCGAAACCGGCGGGCTCTCGGGCGCGCCGCTGCGCGATCTCGCGCAGCAACGCCTGCGCGATTTCCGCAAGGCGACCGGCGGGGCGATCCCGCTGGTCGGGGTCGGCGGGATCGCGACGGCCGAGGACGCGTGGCAGCGGATTCGGGCCGGAGCGAGCCTGGTGCAGCTCTATTCGGCGATGGTCTACGAAGGACCGGGGATCGCAAAGAGCATCCTGCGCGGCCTACCGAAGTTGATGCGGCGCGACGGATTGGGCTCGATCGCCGAGGCGGTCGGCACACTCTGAATCGGCTTTCGCTGCGTCCTTTCTACCTGTCCTACACGCTTCGCTTCTGCCATGGTCGGCGAAAGTCGGCGGACTCGTCCGGGACAGGCCCTTTCGAAGGTCACACTGCCGGTGCGGGATTCTTCCGCAAGTCGCTAAGAACAAACCGAAAGCCCCGGAAAGTCACATGGTTTCACTACGCGTTCTGCGTCACCTTCCCCAGCGCCTTACCCTCGGATTTGCCGCCTTCGCACTCGCCGCCTGCGCAACCGACGGCAACGGCGCGTTCGCTTCCACCCCCAAGTCCGAAGCCGCGGGCGCCGTCAGCGCGGCCGATCCGCGCGCGGCCGAAGCAGGGGCCGAGATGCTGCGCCGGGGCGGCAGCGCGACCGACGCTGCGATCGCGACGATGCTGGCGCTGGGCGTGATCGAGCCGCAGAGTTCCGGCATCGGCGGCGGCGGCTTCCTCGTCACCGGCGACCGGGACGGCGGGGTGATGACCTTCGACGGGCGCGAGACGGCGCCGATGGCGGCGAGCCCCGAGTGGTTTCTCGACGCGTCCGGCCATCCGCGGCAGTTCATGGATGCGGTGCGCTCGGGCCTCAGCGTCGGCGTGCCGGGCAATCTGCGCCTCGCGGAAAAGGCGCACGACCGCAGCGGCAAGCTGCCGTGGAAGACCCTGTTCGGCCCTGCGATAGCGCTGGCGGAGAACGGCTACGCGATCACCGAAAGGATGCACGACTTCCTCGGCGATGCGAAAGACCGGGCCGCCAGGGTTCCGGAGGGGCGTGCGCTGTTCTTCGACGCCGCGGGGAATCCCAAGCCGGTCGGGACGATCGTGAAGAACCCCGCCCTCGCCGCGACGCTGAGAGAGATCGCGGAAAAGGGGCCCGACGCCTTCTACACCGGCGCCAATGCGCTGGCGATCGCTACCGACGTGGCCGCGGACACGCCCGGCGCGCGGGGGATGGTGACCGGCGACATCGAGCATTACGTGGCGAAGGAGCGGGCTCCGGTCTGCGGCACCTATCGCGGCTACCGGATCTGCGGGATGGGCCCGCCCTCGTCGGGCGCGACCACCGTGCTCGCGATCCTCAAGCAGCTCGAACGCTTCGACCTCGCCCGGCTGGGCAAGGATTCGCCGGTGGCCTGGCACCTTTTCGCCGAATCGCAGCGGCTCGCCTATGCCGACCGCGAGCTCTATCTCGGCGACACGGATTTCGTGCAGGTGCCGGTCAAGGGTCTGGTCGACGACGCCTATCTGAAGCAGCGCGGCACGCTGATCTCGCCGGACCATACGATGGCCACCGCGACCGCGGGCAAGCCGCCGAGCGACGCGTCGCTTTCCTATGCCGACGGCGACGAGCCCGAGGAGCACGGCACCACCCATTTCGTTGCGATCGACCAGTGGGGCGACGCGGCAAGCTATACCTCCACCGTCGAGGGATCGTTCGGTTCGGGGCTGATGGTCGGCGGCTATTATCTCAACAACGAGCTGACCGATTTCAGCTTCACCCCTGACGTTGCCGGCGTGCCGGTCGCCAACCGCGTCGAGCCGGGCAAGCGCCCGCGCAGCTCGATGTCGCCGACGCTGGTCTACGACAAGAATGGGCAGCTGGTGCTTGCGATCGGTGCGGCCGGCGGCGCGACCATCCCGGTGCAGGTGGCGAAAGCGCTGATCGGCTGGATCGACTGGCGCCTGAGCGCCGAGGACGCGATTGCGCTGCCGATGCTGTTCTCGCCCGGCGATGCGATCATGATCGAGCCCGGCTCACCGCTCAAGGCGATGGTACCGGCGCTCCAGGCGCTCGGCCACGCGAATATCGCCGAGCGGCCGATGCCGCTGAAGGCCAATGCGATCGAGCGCACCGCCGGGGGCTGGGTCGGCGCCGCCGATCCACGCAGCGAGGGCGGCTGGGTCAAGCAGTAAGGCGACCTTGCCGCTCCGGACAAGGTCGCTTACACGCTTGGGCGGAGACCGGCCGCAAGACCGGGCGAGAGGGGAACGATGAAGCTCACCGATTTCGCATCGGCCAACAATCTGGTGGAGCTGTTCCTCAGCCGGGCGGACGAGCTCGGCGAAAAGCCGTTCCTGTGGGCCAAGCGCGGCGGCCAGTGGCATTCGCAGAGCTGGAACGAAGTCGCGCGCAAGGTCTGCCTGTTTGCAGAGAACCTGCGCAAGCTGGGCCTCAAGGACGGGGACCGGGTGGTGCTGGTGTCCGAAAACCGGCCCGGCTGGTGCATCGCCGATCTGGCGATCATGGCGGCCGGCTGCGTGACCGTGCCCGCCTACATCACCAACACCGAGCGCGACCACCAGCATATCCTCGACAACTCCGGCGGGCGCGCGGTGATCGTCTCGACCGACAAGCTTGCGAAGCCGCTGATTCCGGCGGCGATGAGCTCGGGGCTGATCGAGCACGTGATCGGGATCGACGGCCTCAATGTCCAGCAATCGGGCAGTTTCGACTATCACAGCTGGGAGAGCATGCTCGAAGGCAACGCCGCCGAAGCCCGCCGGGCGGTGGAGGAGCGGCTGAAGGGGATCGGCCGCGACACGCTCGCCTGCATCATCTACACCAGCGGCACCGGCGGCGCACCGCGCGGGGTGATGCTCCACCACGGCGCGATCCTGTGCAACATCGAGGGTTCGGCCTATCTGCTGGTCGAGGATTTCGGGTGGGACGACGAGGTGTTCCTCTCGTTCCTTCCGCTCAGCCACGCTTACGAACATACCGGCGGGCAGTTCCTGCCGATCGCGCTCGGTTCGCAGATCTATTACGCCGAGGGGCTGGACAAGCTCGCGAGCAATATCGAGGAAGTCCGCCCGACGATCATGGTGGTGGTGCCGCGGCTGTTCGAAGTGCTGCGCGCGCGGATCATCAAGCAGGTCGAAAAGCAGGGCAAGTTCGCAAACTATCTGATGGACCGCGCGCTGCAGATCGGCGAGCAAGGCTTTGCCGGGCGCAAACGGCTGCGCGACCTGCCGATGAAACTGCTGCTCGAGCGTACGCTCAAGCCCAAGATTCGCGCGCGCTTCGGCGGGCGGATCAAGGCGCTGGTCTCGGGCGGCGCGCCGCTCAATCCCGACGTCGGCACCTTCTTCGAGGCAATGGGGCTGACCATGCTGCAAGGCTACGGCCAGACCGAGGCCGCGCCGGTAATCAGCTGCAACCGGCCCAAGGCGGGGCTCAAGATGGACACGGTCGGGCCGCCGATGCGGGGGGTCGAGGTGAAGATCGCCGGCGACGGAGAAATCCTCGTGCGCGGCGAACTGGTGATGCAGGGCTACTGGCGCAATCCGGCGGAAACCGAGCGCACCCTCATCGACGGCTGGCTGCACACCGGCGACATCGGCCATCTCGACGGCAAGGGCCGGATCGTGATCACCGACCGCAAGAAGGACATGATCGTCAACGACAAGGGCGACAATGTCGCCCCGCAGAAGATCGAGGGCATGCTGACCCTGCAAAGCGAGATCGCGCAGGCGATGGTTGCGGGCGACAAGCGGCCTTATATCGTCGGACTGATCGTGCCCGATCCCGAATGGGCGGTCGAATGGGCGCGCGCCAACGACGAGAAGTTCGACCTTGTCCGTTTGCAGGAAATGCCCGCCTTCCGCAGCGCTGTCCGCGCGGCGGTGGACCGGGTGAACAAGGATCTTTCGGTGACCGAGAAGGTCCGCCAGTTCGCCTTCGCCGACGAGGCCTTCACGATCGAGAACGGCGAGATGACGCCGAGCCTCAAGATCCGCCGGCACATGATCAAGGCGCGCTACGGCGAGCGTCTCGACGCGCTGTACAAGGACTAGTTTGCCGAGGAGCTGGCTCAGGCCGCCCTTTGCCCCAGTTCCAGCCGGATCGCGCCGAGCTGGCTCTTGAGGATGATGTAGGAGTGATCGAGCTCCTGCAGGAACGCCTCGGCCTCCGCCCGGCTCACCGCCCAGCGGCCCCGCGCGGCGCGGTTGCCGCGATACGAGATCATGTCGAACAGGCCGAACCAGCGGCCATCGCGGTCGACGGTCTCGGTGCACACGCCGTGGGCGAGGATCTCGCTGCGCGATTCGAGGCCCTGCCAGCTCGCCAGCACGGCGCTCGCATCCTTGGCCTCGGTATCGTCGCCGATCAGCAGGTCGACCATCCGCACCGCCTCGACCGTGCGCTGGGCGGCAACCGGATAGAGATTGACCCGCAGACCTGCGTCGCGCGCAAGTTCGAGCAGCGCGCCGATCAGCACTTCACCCTGCGCGAACAGGTCGAGGCACTCGGCGCGCCACGCCTCGATCTCGGCGCGGGCCAGATCGTGGGGGGAAAGCTGGTCGAAATTCTCTGCGCTCATTTGGTTGGGCACTTCTCCAAGGGGGCCTGCTCAGGCGGCTTCGGCTTCGACATATTCGGGATAGAAGCACGGCGGGCGCGACGACCAGCCGGGAGCGGTCGCCGCCGCTTCGCTCAACGACTGCAGCAGCAGCTTGCGCCGCTCGGGCCGGATCTGCGGCAGCGCCGCCGCACCGCAGAAGGCCGCCGGAAGGAAGGGGCGGATATCGGCGCCGAGCAGGCGCTCGTAAAGGAAGCGGAAGGCGGAAAAGCCGCCCAGCCGTTCCTGTGCCAGGTCGAAGGCGGCAACGCGCAGCAGCGTGCCCATGAAACTGTCGATTCCGTCGAGCGAGTTCTCGTCGTGAGTCGCGCCGCGCAGCGCCTTCAGCTCCTGATAGGCGACATACTGGCTGCGAATCGATGCGCGTTCGCCGGCATCGCGCGCCCACAGCTTGAACGCGTCTTGCCGGCCGAGCCCGACGTCGAGGCTGCGCTTGATGTAGCGTTGCTCGCAAGCGGCGAAACTGGCGAATTCGCGCAGTTCCGCGATCGTCAGCGAAGTTGCGTCCTGCAGTGCCATGCCCCTGTGCGCCCCTGTGTCGTCTGGACCCCGGAGCAGGGAATGGACCGTGGATGGTTAGTATCCGGTAAACTTTGCCGGAAAATCGCCGCGCTCAGATCAGCCCGGCCAGCGGGCTCGACGGATCGGCATATTTCCTCAGCCCCATCCGTCCGGAAAGGTAGGCGTCGCGCCCGGCCTCGACCGCCAGTCTCATCGCCCTGGCCATGCGGATCGGATCCTTCGCCTCGGCAATCGCGGTGTTCATCAGCACCCCGGTGCAACCGAGCTCCATCGCCACCGCGGCGTCGCTGGCGGTGCCGACCCCGGCATCGACCAGCACAGGAACGCTCGCACCTTCCACGATCAGCCGGATCGTGACCCGGTTCTGGATTCCCAGCCCCGAGCCGATCGGCGCGCCAAGCGGCATCACCGCGACCGCGCCGGCTTCTTCGAGCTGCTTCGCCGCGATCGGATCGTCGGTGCAATAGACCATCGGCTTGAAACCTTCGGCCGCGAGCACCTCGGTTGCCTTCAGCGTCTCGCGCATGTCGGGATAGAGTGTGCGCGCCTCGCCCAGAACCTCGAGCTTGACCAGCTCCCAGCCGCCCGCCTCTCGCGCCAGCCGCAGGGTGCGGACCGCTTCATCCGCCGTGAAGCAGCCGGCGGTGTTGGGCAGGTAGGTGACCTTCTTGGGATCGATGAAGTCCGTCAGCATCGGCGCCTTGGGATCCGACACGTTCACCCGTCGCACCGCGACCGTGACGATCTCCGCGCCCGAAGCCTCGAGCGCCGCCGCGTTCTGCGCGAAATCCTTGTACTTGCCGGTGCCGACGATCAGCCGCGAGCGGAAGGTGTGGCCGGCAACGGTCCAGCTATCGTCATCCCCGTGATCGCCACCGCCGACAAAGTGGACGATCTCGAGCACATCTCCATCGGCCAGCGCCGCTTCGCGCAGCGTCGAGCGCGGAACGATCGCACCATTCCGCTCAACCGCGACCTTCTCCGGCGCGAGCTTGAGTTCGGTGACGAGATCGGCGACGGTCGCGGCGGCGGTGCGCCGGAGCTCGCCATTCACGGTAAGGGAAAGCGCAGCAGTCATGCCGCGCGCAATAGACCCTAGTGCGCGCCGCGCAAGTTGAGAACGTGGCCGATCGCGACCAGACCCACGCCGATAATCGTCAGCACCGCCTCCTCGGTCCCGTGCGGAACGGCAAGGGCGCCGCCCATGAAGCTGAGGCCCATCATCGCGACCACGAAGGGTGCGGCGCGGCGGTGGCGGATTGCGCCGAGACCGATCGCGACCGCCGCGATGAAGGCCGCGAGGGCGAGGCCGACCCGGTGGATCGCCGGATCGAGCAGGATCCCGCCCCCGATTCCGAGGAAGGCAACCAGCACCAGCCCCGACACGCAATGCACCGCGCACAGGCACGACAGGAACAGGCCGGCGCGGTCGAGCAGCTTCGAACGGGTCTTGGGTTGGCGAATCTCGGAGTGGGGCTGGGTCATCGGCGCCCCATGTATGTAACGTTATCTCATTGCGCAAGCGAACCTTGCGCTTTTTGCGCCTTCGTCGCAGAGGGCGGCTCATGAACGACACAGCCGATCGCGTCCCCGACACCACCCGCCCGATGGCGATTGCGCGCTGGCTGCTGGCGGTCGCGGCGCTGGTGATCCTGATGGTGGTCGTCGGCGGGATCACCCGGCTGACCGAATCGGGCCTGTCGATCACGCGCTGGGAACCGATCGCAGGCACGATTCCCCCGCTGAGCGAAGCGCAGTGGCAGACCGAGTTCGCGCATTACCGCCAGATCGACCAATATGCGGCAATCCACGCCGGCATGACGCTGGGCGAGTTCAAGGGCATCTTCTTCTGGGAATATTCGCACCGCCTGCTCGGCCGGCTGATCGGGATGGCGTTCTTCGTGCCGCTGGCGTGGTTCTGGCTGCGGCGGGCGATCCCGACCGGCTACCGTTGGCGGCTGGTCGCCTTGCTCGCACTCGGCGGGATGCAGGGCGTTTTCGGCTGGCTGATGGTCAAGTCCGGGCTGCAGCCGGGCATGGTCGAGGTCGCGCCCGGCTGGCTCGCGACCCATCTGCTCACCGCGCTGTTCACCCTGGCCTGCCTCGTATGGACAGCGCTCGACCTCATCGACCTCAGGGCCAATCCGCAAGCGCGGCCTGCACGGCTGACTCCCCTGGCGGCGGCAAGCGGTGCGGCGTTGGCGATCCAGCTGCTCTACGGCGCGCTGATGGCGGGGCTGCGGGCGGGGCTGGTGACCGATCAGTGGCCGCTGATGAACGGCGCCTTCTTCCCCGGCCCGTCGAGCGCGGGCGAAAGTCTCGGCCATGCGCTGTTCGGCGATCCGGCGATCGTCCATTTCATCCACCGCTGGTGGGCCTGGGTCGCGGTGGCGGGGCTGGTGCTGCTCGCCCGCCGGGTCCGCGCGAGCGGCGACCGGCCGGCCTCGATCGCACTGCACAGCGCGTTCGGGCTGCAGATCCTGCTGGGGATCGCGGTGGTGATGGCGGGCGTGCCGATCTGGCTTGCGGCGCTCCATCAGCTCGTCGGTGCATTGCTGGTCGCGGCGACCGCCTGGTGCGGACATTCGATCGGCCGGCGCAGGTGAGCGCGGCGCTCGTCTGGTGTCCGTTTCCGGACGAGGACGAGGCAGCCGCGCTGGCCGGACGGCTGCTCGACGAAGGTCTGATCGTCTGCGCCAATCTGTTGCCGGCGATGCGATCGCTCTACCGCTGGAACGGCGAACGCGGCGAGGCACGCGAATGCGGCGCGCTGTTCAAGACCACCCCGGTGCTGCTCCCGGAAGCGATCGCGCGGATCGAGGCACTCCATTCCTACGCGGCCCCGGCGATCGTCGGCTGGGCCGCGGATGCCTGCGGCGCGGCAACCGCTGCCTGGCTGGCCGACCTGGACCGGGCCGCGCAGTGAGCTGCGGCACGACCCGGCGCGCCGCGATCGGGCGCATCGGCGCTGCGGCGCTAACGGGCCTGCTGCTTCCCAGTGGTCTTGCGAATGCCGCCGGAAGCGCGCCATTCGCCCCGCCGGCCGGACCGATGGCGCTGACCTATCGCGTCCGGCGCCCGCTGCCGGGCGAGGCGCGGATCGACACCCGGCGCGATTACGAAATCCGCTTCGAGCCCGTCGGACGCGCGTGGCGCGTCCAGGGACGGCAGGTTTCGAGCGCGATCGACGGTCCGCCCGAACTCGCGCCGCTGGCCGAGGTCTGGCGCAAGACCGAGCTTGCCGGCCTGTTCCCCTTCATGCTGGACGAAGGCGGCCGGGTGATCGCGGGCAGCGGGCCGCTGCCGGCCCCGGTGCCCGGACTGGCCGACGCGATAGACATCGCCCTGGCGATGCTCCGCGACAGCGGTTCGAGCGAGGCGACGATCGCGGACGCGCACCAGTTCGGCCTCTGGCTGCAGCGGGCCGCGGGCGAGATCGGCTCCAGCCTGCCGCCGAACCTGTTCGTTCCCCCGGCGCTGCCGGAGCGGGCGAGCCGGGCGATCGAGCTTCCAGGCGGCGGCTCGGGCACGATCGAGGTCCGTTTCGAGGGCATGCTCTCGCCCGATACCGGCCTGATGTGCGAGGCGCGGCGCGAAGTGGTCACCACCGTCGAAGGCTCCGCGCAAAGCATGGTCGAGGCCTGGTCCCTGGCCCGCTCCTGAGCGGAGGTATTATTTTACCTCTCCGCGAAGCCGCGGTTCTCTTGACTTTGGAGCCGTTCGCGGACAAAGGCGCGCACTTCGCGGGTCCGCAAGCGGCCCTGCCGACAGACTGACGATAAGGATATTCAGCCGATGAAGGCGCTCAGCAAGGTCACCCGGTCGATCAAGCCGGCCGAGGTGGAAAAGAAGTGGCATCTGATCGATGCCGAAGGCCTGGTGGTCGGCCGCCTCGCGGTGGTCATTGCCAACCACCTGCGCGGCAAGCACAAGCCGAGCTTCACCCCGCATGTCGATTGCGGCGACCACGTAGTCGTGATCAACGCCGACAAGGTGAAGTTCACCGGCAACAAGCTGCAGGACAAGCGCTATTACAAGCACACCGGCCACCCCGGCGGGATCAAGGAAACGAGCCCGGCCAAGGTGCTGAACGGCCGCTTCCCCGAGCGCGTGCTGGAAAAGGCCGTCGAGCGCATGATTCCGCGCGGCCCGCTCGGCCGTGCGCAGATGCGCGCACTGCACCTTTATGCTGGCGCCGAGCATCCGCATGCGGGCACCCAGCCCCAGCCGCTCGACGTCGCTTCGATGAACCGCAAGAACAAGGCTACCGTCTAATGGCCGACACCGACACCAACACCGTCACCGATCTGGCTGACCTGAAGACCATCACCGATGGCGCCCCCGCCGCCGACGCCGCTCCCGCCGAGGATGCGCCCGCCTTCACCCCGGTGGTGAGCAACGCCCCGCTGCGCGAGAAGGAAGTCGATTCGCTCGGCCGCGCCTATGCGACCGGCCGCCGCAAGGACGCCGTCGCCCGCGTGTGGCTGAAGCCCGGCACCGGCGCGATCATCGTCAACGGCCGCGCGCAGGAAATCTATTTCGCCCGTCCGACCCTGCGCCTGGTGATCAACCAGCCGTTCCAGATCTCGGACCGCGAAGGCCAGTACGACGTGATCGCGACCGTCAAGGGCGGCGGGCTCTCGGGCCAGGCCGGTGCCGTGAAGCACGGCATCGCGCAGGCGCTGAGCAAGTTCGAGCCCGCGCTGCGCGGCACGGTCAAGGCCGCCGGCTTCCTGACCCGCGACAGCCGCGTGGTCGAGCGCAAGAAGTATGGCCGCGCCAAGGCCCGCCGCAGCTTCCAGTTCTCGAAGCGCTAACGGCTTCTTCGGACATACCGAACGCGAGAGGGCGGTCCTGCGGGGCCGCCCTTTTCGTTTGTGCCCGGTCGGCCGCTTCTGCATGATCCCGGCGAAGGGGACCCGATGAATTCTTCACCCACGATTCCGGCCGGGGATTTTGCGCCCGGCGAAGACCGCTCGTTCTTCGGCCACCCAAGGGGCCTGGCCTATCTTGCCTTCACCGAGGCATGGGAGCGGTTCTCGTTCTACGGCATGTCGGCCCTGCTGCTGCTCTACATGATCCAGCGGCTGCTGACGCCCGAGGTGATGGGCGGCGTGCTGGGGCTCGGCGCGTTCCGCTCGGCGATCGAGGCGGTGACCGGGCCGCTTTCGAACCAGGCATTCGCAAGCCAGACCTACGGCCTCTACGGCGGGCTGGTCTATTTCACGCCGATGTTCGGCGGGCTGCTCGCAGACCGGCTGCTCGGGCAGCGGCGGACGGTGATGCTGGGCGCGCTGCTGATGAGCGCCGGCCACATCTTGATGGCCTTCGACGCAAGCTTCCTGATCGCGGCCGCGCTGCTCGTCACCGGATCTGGGTGCCTCAAGGGCAATATCTCGGCGCAGGTCGGGCATCTCTACCCCAAGGACGACGAAAGCCGGCGGACCCGCGCCTTCGCGATCTTTTCCGCGGCGATCAATTTCGGCGCGTTGATCGGGCCGCTGGTGTGCGCGGTGGTCGCGCAGGTGTGCGGGTGGCATGCAGGCTTCGGGGTCGCAGGTGTGCTGATGCTGGCGGCGCTGGGGACCTATATCGCAGGGCAGCGCTACCTGCCGCCCGATCGCAAGCGCCGCGAAGGCGAAAAACACCCGCCGCTTTCGGCCCGCGACTATCGGATCGTCGCCGCACTGATCTTCCTCAGCGTGCTCGCGATCTTTCCGAGCATCGCCTATTATCAGGAGACCAACGCCGGTCTGCTGATGATCGAGGAATCGGTTTCGCGCAGCCTGTTCGACTGGACCGTTCCGGCCTCCGCCTTCAACGCGCTCGACGGCTTCTTCTGCATCGTGCTGGTGCCGCCGCTGGTGAGGCTGTGGCGCAACCAGGCGCAGCGCGGTCGCGAGCCCGGGGACCTGGGCAAGATCGCGATCGGCTTCCTCGCCACCGCGATCGCAAATCTGGCGCTGCTGATCCCGGCGGGATGGATCGACGCCGACCCCACCGCCAAGGTCTCGATGCTCTGGCCCGTACTGCTCTACGGCCTCAACGCGCTCGGCTTCCTCTATTACTGGCCGACCATGCTTGCCCTGTTCTCCCGCGCCGCGCCGGCGGCGGTGAATGCGACGATGATGGGCGTGCTGTTCTTCTCGCTGTTCTTTGCGAACGTGCTGATCGGAACCTTCGGCGGCTGGTGGGAAGTGATCAGCCACGTGCGCTTCTTCGCCTTCCACGCGGCGCTGGCAATCGTCCCCTGCGCGATCGTGGTGGTACTGGCGCGCCCGTTCGGCCGCCTGCTTGCCCCTCGGTAGACCGCCCTTCAGTAGACTGGCGGATCCTCTTCAGGCACCATCGCGACCGGCGCGACCGGCTCGCCCGGCTTGCGCGGCGGCAGCGCGTCGGGCGGAATCGCCTCGATCTGCATGTCGGGCGTGGGAACATGCTCAAGATTGCGCACCTTGACCGTCAGTTCGGTGCCGTCCCAGGTGACCTCGTTGAAGCTCGGCGGGGTCGAACGGAGACGCTTCGACAAGGTCCCGGCGCCGATCATCCGCACCGGGCCGCGCGCCGTCACATGGACCAGGTCGAACGGATCGTGGACATGGCCGCTCAGCACCGCAAGCACCGGCCGCTGCGCCAGTTCGCACAGCGCATTCTCGCCATGGCGGGTGAGGGCGGTGCCGTGGGTCCCGACCTCGACCAACGGATGATGGACCGCGATCAGCGCCCGGACGCCTCGCGGCAAGGCATCGATCGCCGCGAGGCATTTCGCCAGCGCCGACCCGGTAACATAGCCCTTCGACCAGTTCAGGCGCGGTTGCGCACGCACCGCCGTCTTGAGCGGGACGATCGCCAGGCCGGGCAGGTCGATCTCGGTCTCGACCAGATGCTCGATCGCCTTGAACCGGCGATAGGGATCGAGAAAACGCTCGGCGAGATTGAAATAGGGCATGTCGTGATTGCCGATCTCGACCGTCACCGGGATATCGAGGCCCTTGATCCATTCGCAGGCGGCCGCGAACTCGCGGTGTCTTGCCCGCATGGTCAGATCGCCGGTGATCGCGACCGCATCCGGCTGCTGGCGGGCGATCTCGGCCTTGGCCCAGGCGAGGGCGTCGCGATCCTCGAGCCCGAAATGGATGTCGCTCAGGTGGAACAGACGGATCGGCACGGTCATGGCGCTTCGGTCGCTAGCAGATCGACTTCGCAGGGGACCAGCGCGAAACGCACGTCCCGGCCACCGGCGGCAGGCTCGCCGTCGATCAGCAGGCCGACCGGATCGTCGGCGACGTTCTCGATCGTCAGCTCGGTGACCTTGCCCAGCGTATCGTGCGGCCCTTCGCGAAAGTCGCGCTTCAGCAGCGCAAGCCCGTGCGCCAGATATTGCTCGAGCGTTTCGGCATAATAGGCATCGACCACGAAGCCGCCCTGCTCGGGCGTCAGCATCACCAGCGGATAGCCTTCGGCGCGCCCCAGCCCGGCACAGGCGATCATCGGCGCTGCGACCGATTGCTCGATCGCTTGGGCGGTCCCGGTGGCCATTGCCGGAAGATCGACCTTGCGGATCGCCTCGCGCACATCGTTCCACTGCGTACCGGGGCCGGCCATCACGCCGGACAGGCCATCGCCTTGCGCGCTCCGCACGATATCGGGGCGGCAGCGGGTCGCCTTGCCGGCCGCGACCGCGGCCAGCACTTCGGCGAGATCGCGCTCTCCGTGAAGGCGCCGGTAGAGCAGGTTCATCGTGCCGCCGGGAAGGATCAGCACCGCCCCGTCCCAGCCATAGAGCGAGGTAACCAGCGCGTTGACCGTCCCGTCGCCGGTATAGACCGCCACCATCCCGGCTCCGGCGGCGTCGAGCCGGTCGCGAGTCGGCAGGTCGTCTTCCGGAAAGCACGTGGTCCCCGCCACGCGCAGCCCGGCGGCCGCGCAGGCGGCGCGCAGTTCGTCGAGCGAGGTTTCGCTATTGCTGCCGCTGGCCTTGTTGACCACCAGCCAGAGCGCATCGATCTCCGTCATTGTCGCACCAAGTCCAGAGATAAGTTCCGGTTCCCGATCAATTGCGCCGCGCCAGGATCAGCCAGGCGGCCACCGCATTGGCGACACTGTAAGCCAGGTAGGCCCAGCACCAACCGGGATGCCCGCCTGCCGCCAGCAGCAGGACCGCCAGCAGGATCGCGAATTCCGCGACCATGCTCCCGTGCCCGCCGCGGCCGACCAGCAGGCGCGGCAGCATGTCCAGCGCCGGGTGCCGGCTGTCGAGCACCGCCTTGTGCAGCGCGAAGTTCCCGATCCCAAGCAGGAAAGTGATCAGAATTGCCATTGTCGCAACTTGTGGCGCGGTTTTCGTCGGATGCCAAATGGTGTTCGTCCGCCCGCGCGAGCGGTTCGTCCAGTGCCGGACTCGCTCGTCGAGACGCGGTGCGTGGCGGTCGATAGCCGCATGTGCCGACCGGGCCGACGGCCTATTTCCCTTCTCGAGCGGCGCTTCCGTCACCCCCGTCGGAAGCTGCGCGCAGGAGGAACGAGGACATGAAAGCACTTATCGCCATCGCCGTGCTTGGCGCGGCGGCGCTCTCCGCCCCGGCTTTCGCCGGATCGATTTCGGTCAAATACAAGGATCTCGACCTTTCGACCGCCGAGGGCCAGAAGGCACTCGACAGCCGGATCGAGAGCGCCGCGCGCAAGGTCTGCGGCTTCAACGAACTGACCGTCGGCACCCGCATCCCCGACAAGGAAGCCCGCGATTGCGTCGCCGAGGCGCACCGGAAGCTTCAGAAGCAGATCGCGATGCTCACCGAACGCGACAAACAGGTGGTCGGCAGCTGACCGGCAACCGACGTCCGGCGGGACGGATCAGTCCCCCGTTCCGCCGGACAAACTGCCATGGCCGGCGCACCCCTTTCGGGCGCTCTCTCTACCCAGCACTTCGCCCGATCAGCGGCCGGCCATGGCCTTCACTTTGGCAAGGTAGGTGCGCCCGATCCGCAGCGCCTCGCCGGCACCGGTCTCGACCGACCATACGCCGAGGCCCTCATGGCGCAGCCCGCGGATCCCGTCGCGCCGCAGGATGCACGAACGGTGGATGCGGATGAACTCGGCAGGATCCAGCCGCGCCTCAAGCCCGGCGATCGTCTGCAGCAGCAGATAGCTGGCTTCGCCGACATGCAGCCTGACATAATCGCGCTCGGCATCGATCCGTTCGACCTGCGCCGCTTCGATGCGGATCAGTTCAGAGCGGTGCGGCACCCAGAATTCTGCCAGCCATTCGCCGGCGGCCGCGCCCATGGTGCCGCGGCGGGCGACCGCGCGACCGATCGCGCGCTGCAGCCGCTCGGGCGTAACCGGCTTCAAGACATAATCGACCGCTTCGAGATCGAAGGCCTCGACCGCGAAATCGTCATGCGCGGTAACGAAGATCACCGCCGGCCGGCTTTCGCGGCCGCCGAGCGCCCGTGCGACCTGGAGCCCGTCCATTTCGGGCATGGTCATATCGAGCAGCAGCAGATCGGGCGAGAGCGCATCGACCAGCCGCAGCGCGGCGCCGCCGTCGCTTGCGGTCCCGACCACTGCGAGGTGATCGAGCTCGGCGCAGATGACCTGCATTCGTTCGACCGCGAGCGGCTCGTCGTCGACGATCAGCGTGCGCAGGGGTGTGGAAGCATCGTCAGCCATGGTCGATCAGCGGAATCCGGATGAGGGTTGAATAGCCCGAACCGGTCGGCCCGGAAACCATGCTGGCGTGCTCGCCGAAGCGCGCCTCCAGCCGCTCGCGCACGTTCTGGATGCCGATACCGTGGCTCTCGGGGGCCGCGGCACCCGGGCTACGCTTCCCTGCGCCGTCATCGGACACCGCGATCACCAGCCGCCCGTATTCCTCGCGCGCGGCGAGAGTGATCGTGATCCTGCCCGGCGAGAATGCGACCGCGTGCTTGACCGAATTCTCGACCAGAGGCTGGAGGATCATTCCCGGCACCTTCGCCTCCGCAAGCTCCTCCGGCAATTCGTAGACCGCGACCAGCCGTTCGGGAAAGCGCACCGCCTCGATGTCGAGATAGAGCCGCTGCAGCGCGAATTCCTCGCTCAGCGGCACGTCCGAGGTCGGGTCGTCGGCCAGGCTGCGGCGGTAGAAGGTCGAGATCGTCTGGATCATCGTCTCGGCCTGCTGGGTCCGGCCGGTCAGCACCAGCGCCGAGAGCGAGTTGAGCGTGTTGAACAGGAAGTGCGGATTGACCTGGTAGCGCAACGAGCGCAGCTCGGCCGCTTTGGCGGCGCGGCGAAACGCGCCCTCGCGCCGTTCCGCGGTCCGCGCCTGTTCGCCCGCGACCAAGGCAAGATAGAGCGCGCACCAGGCCAGCATCAGAAAGTAGCGCCCCAGCGCGACCTCGGTGATCTGCTGGAGCTGGCTCTCGTTCGGGTCGGGCGCGGTGGTCTGGCCGGTATCGGGCAATTGCACCTGTCCCGGCCCGGCGGAAACTCCCGCCGAGGCGGGCACGGTTGTGCTCGGCTGCGGCGCGGGCACGTCGACCAGCAGATTGCCGCTTTCGTCGCGCCGCACCTTGACCCCCTGCTGTTCGCCAAGCCGTTCGACCACCTTCGCCTCGACGTCCGCGAAGACCAGCCGGTTCGCCTGGGCGAGCACGACCGAGACCGGCGCGGCGATCACCAGCGCCGCCGCCACCTTGAGCCACAGCGGCTTCAGGTCGAACAGCCGCAGGATCAGCCACATCGCGAAGGTCACCGCGACCCCGATCAGCGCGACTACCACCCGGCGCCACAGCAGCTCGAATTCGAAGCCGAGATTGAGAATTTCGGCCCGCACCGTCGTGAGAGCGAAATAGCACGCCCACAGGCCCGCGATCGACGCGAGCACGGTGCTTACCGGAACGCGCGGCCGCGCAAGCTCGAGTTCGACTTCCTGCATCGGGCGGGCTTGCCGGAAGCGCCCCTAAAAGGCCAGCGCCGCGGTCGACGCCATTCGCGGGTTGATCGACCGGCGAACCGCCGATGCCGGCCGACCAACGACTTCAGGCGAGCAGTTTTTCCTGGGCGATCTTCTCGCGCCATGCCAGCGGCGCAAGCTGGTGGACATTGTTGCCCTCGGCATCGACCGCAACGGTGACCGGCATGTCCTCGACCGTGAACTCGTAAATGGCTTCCATTCCGAGATCTTCGAAAGCGAGCACTTTCGCTTCCTTGATCGCGCGGCTGACCAGATAGGCCGCCCCGCCGACCGCCATCAGATAGGCCGATTTGTGGTTTGCGATCGACTGGGTCGCGGCCGGGCCGCGCTCGGACTTGCCGACGCTGGCGAGCAGGCCGAGATCGAGCATCATGTCGGAGAACTTGTCCATCCGCGTGGCGGTGGTGGGGCCGGCGGGGCCGACGACCTCGTCGCGTACCGGATCGACCGGGCCGACGTAATAGATCACCCGGCCGGCGAAATCGACCGGCAGGGTTTCGCCCCTCGCGAGCATATCCTGGATGCGCTTGTGCGCTGCATCGCGCCCGGTGAGCATCCTGCCGTTGAGCAGCAGCCGGTCGCCCTGCTTCCAGCCCTGCACCTCGGCCGCGGTCAGCGTGTCGAGATCGACCCGCTTGGCCGCCTTGTCGGGCGCCCAGTGGACCTGCGGCCATTCGTCGAGCTTGGGCGTCTCGAGGTAGCTCGGGCCCGAGCCGTTGAGGGTGAAATGGGCGTGGCGGGTGGCGGCGCAGTTGGGAATCATCGCCACCGGCTTGCCCGCGGCGTGGCACGGCCAGTCGAGGATCTTGACGTCGAGGATCGTCGCCAGCCCGCCCAGCCCCTGCGCGCCGATGCCCAGTGCATTGACCTTGTCGAAGATCTCGATCCGCAGCCGCTCGATATCCGTCTGCGGGCCGCGCGCCTTCAGCTGGGCCATGTCGATCGGCTCCATCAGGCTCTCCTTGGCCAGCTTCACGCAATGCTCGGCCGTGCCCCCGATCCCGATCCCGAGCATGCCCGGCGGGCACCAGCCCGCGCCCATCTGCGGCAGCATCTCGAGCACCCAGTCGACGATATTGTCGCTCGGATTCATCATCTTGAACTTGGACTTGTTCTCGCTCCCGCCGCCCTTCGCCGCGACGTCGATCGAGACCGTCCGCCCCGGGACCAGCTCGACGCTGAGCACGCAAGGCGTGTTGTCGCGCGTGTTGCGGCGGGTGAAGGCGGGATCGGCCAGCACCGAGGCGCGCAACTTGTTCTCGGGATTGGTGTAGGCGCGGCGCACCCCGTCATCGACCACGTCCTGCAGCGACCGGCGCGAGCCGAGCACGCATTCCTGGCCCCATTTGACGAAGACGTTGACGATCCCGGTGTCCTGGCACAGCGGGCGGTGCCCTTCGGCGCACATCCGGCTGTTGGTGAGAATCTGCGCGATCGCATCCTTGGCCGCGGGGCCCTGCTCGGCAGCATAGGCGTCGCCGAGCGCACGGATGTAGTCCATCGGGTGATAGTAGGAGATGAACTGGAGCGCGTCGGCGACGCTCTCGATCAGGTCCTCCTCGCGAATCGTCACCAGGTCTGCCGTTTCAACGCCGCTCATCGAGCACCACCTTCTTGCCGTCGATCGGCAGGCCCCTTATCGCGACCTTTTGTTACCGTCAAAGCGCTTGGCTGGCGGCGCCATTGTGCTTAAAGCGGAGCGGATTGCGTGGGCGTATTATGTGTGTAATACAGCCCGCATGAGGGATTCCGAATGACACTCGTGAAAGAGCGGCCGGCGATGACTGGGTTTGCAGCGGCCCGAAAGGCCATGGTGGATAGCCAGCTACGAGTCAGTGGCGTGAACAGCGAGTTCGTGCGGGAACGCATGGGTGCGGTTCCGCGCGAGGAATTCGTGCCCGAGGAAGCGCGCGCCGCAGCCTATATGGACCGCGCGGTGCCGCTCGGTAACGGGCGCTTCCTGGCCGCACCGCTGGTGCAGGGCCGGATGCTCGAAGAGGCGGCGCCCACTGCAGAGGACAAGGTTCTGCTGGTCGAGGGCGGCAGCCTCTATCTCGCGGAGCTGCTGCGCCCGCTGGTCGGCTCGCTCAAGGTTATCTCGGCCGCCGACGCGGCAAGCGTCGCGAAGAAGGGCGATTACACCCTGCTGGTGATCGACGGTGCGGTCGAACAGCTTCCGGAAGGCCTGGCCAAGGCGCTCGCCGAAGGCGGACGGATCGTCACCGGCCTGGTCGTGCGCGGCCTGACCCGGCTGGCGACCGGCCGCAAGATCGCGGGCGAGGTATCGCTGGTGCCGCTGGCCGAGATCGGCATTCCCGTGCTTCCAGAATTCGACGCGCCGAAGGCCTGGAGCTTCTGATCATGCCTGGGGGGGGGAACAGGCTGGCGCTGTTGGCTGGCGCTGCCTTGATGGTGGCACCCGCCCCCGCGTTGGCCGACACGCTGAAGGATGCGCTGGTCAGCGCCTACAACACCAGTCCCACGCTGCTGTCTGCGCGCGCCAACCAGCGCGCGACCGACGAGAACGTGCCGATCAACCGCGCCAGCGGCCTGCCGTCGCTCTCGGCCAACGGCACTTACACCGAGCAGCTCAAGGATTCGGTGGCGGATCTGACCGATTCCACTGCCGACCGGTCGATCGGCGCCACCCTGTCGCTGAGCGTGCCGATCTATTCGGGCGGGTCGGTCAGGAACTCGGTCAAGGCGGCGGAGACCCGGGTGGGCGCAGGCCAGGCGGATTTGCGCGGCACCGAAAGCTCGGTCTTCAGCAATGTGGTCGCCGCCTACATGGACGTGATCCTCAACGAATCGCTCGTGAGCCTTGCGACCAACAACGTCCATGTGCTCGACGTGAACCTGCAATCGACCAGCGACCAGTTCCAGATCGGCAATCTCACGCGAACCGACGTCGCGCAGTCCGAATCCCGCCTCGCCGTCGCGCAGAGCGACCTGCGCACCGCACAGGCGAACCTCGCCAGTGCGCGCGAACGGTATATCCAGCAGGTCGGCAAGGCGCCGACCGACCTTCAGGCGCCGCCGCCGCTGCCGGGCCTGCCCAAGAGTCCCGAAGATGCGGTCTCGACCGCGCTCGACGACAATCCCGACCTGCTCGCGGCGCGCGAGCGTTCGAAGGCGGCCGATTACGACATCGATGTTGCAGGCGCCGGCCGGCTGCCGACGATCGAGCTGTTCTCCAACGGCAACTACAACAACTCGCTCGGCTCGACGACCCCCGGCCCGCTGACGCTGCCCAACAGCTACAGTTCGGCGACCGCCGGCGTGCGCGCGACGATTCCGCTGTTCCAGGGCGGACGCCCGGCGGCGCAGGAACGCCAGGCGCAGGCCCGCTCCGCGGCCGCGCTCGAAGACGAGATCGGCACCGAACGCAGCGTGATCGCACAGGTGCGTTCGGCCTGGTCGAGCCTCGAAGCGGCGAATTCGGTGATCGAATCGAGCCAGAAGGCGGTTTCGGCGACGGAACTGAGCCTTGAGGGCACACGGGCGGAGAACACCGTGGGCAACCGCACGATCCTCGACATCCTCAACGCGCAGCAGGAATTGCTCAACGCCCAGGTCCAGCTGGTGACGGCGCGGCGCAACGCCTACGTCGCCGGCTTCACCCTGCTGGCGGCAATGGGCCATGCCGAAGCGCGCGACCTCGGTCTGGGCGACGAAACCCTGCTTTACGACCCCGACGTCAACTACAAGCGGGTGCGCGGCAAGATCTGGGATTGGGCCAGCGACCCCGATCCGGTCGCCCAATCGACGCGAACGGTTGACACGCCCACGCAAGGCAGCGAGATTCCCCGGCAGTGACGGACCGGGGAGTCCGATTCACGGGTATTGAGGGGCTGTGACGTCATGCGGCACGAAAGCGAACCGTCGGTCGAGGAAATCCTTGCGTCGATCAAGAAAGTGATCGCCCGCGACCATCGCGAAAACACCGAGATCGAGCGCCGGCGCCGCGAAAACGGCGGGCTTGCGGCCACGCGCCCGACGGAAGACGTGCTGGAACTGGGGACCGACGCCGAGCTGGTCGAGGAACCCGCGGACGACGAGGACGAGGCCCTGATCCCCGAAGGCACCCGGGCCTCGATGCGCGAATCGCTTGCCGCACTGGCGATGCTGGCCGAGCCAGGTGCGCCGCCGCAGATCGTTCGCTCGGGCGAAACCTCGCTCGAAGGGCTCGCACGCGAGATGCTGCGGCCGATGCTGGCCGAGTGGCTCGACAAGAACCTTCCCGGCATGGTCGAAAAGCTGGTCGCCGCGGAAATCGCGCGCATCGCCGGCAAGAAGGGCTGACCGGCTCGCCGTGGTGCCCCGCCGATGGCTCTGAGTGAGGTCGAGCGGGCCGGCAAGGCGCTCGATCTGATCGGCGGCGACGGGATCGAGCGGCACATCTTCCTCTGCGCCCTGTCCGAGAAGGGCAAGTGCTGCGACCGCGCGACCGGCAGTGCCGCGTGGGACTATCTCAAGCGCCGGTTGCGCGAGCTGGGGCTGGCCGGGCCGAAGGGACACGTCCAGCGGACCAAGGCCGATTGCCTGCAGATCTGCGAGGCCGGGCCGGTCGCGGTCGTGTGGCCGGACCGCGTATGGTACCATTCCTGCACCGAGGAGGTGCTCGAGCGGATCATCCAGGAGCATCTGATCGGCGGGCAGCCGGTGGAGGAATATAGGCTGCGTCCGATCCGCTAGGGCCGTCCTGCCTTGCCGTCTTCGTCCGGCGGATGGGCCACTGCGGCGTCGTGCCCGGTTCCGTTCGACAGAAACACCAGCCCCATCAACGCCCCACCTAGCATCACCGTCCCGCCGATGCCGAGCGCCGCGGCGATGTAGAGATGGATCGAGACCGGGCCGTCCTGCGCATAGAGCACCGCAAGCGCGGCCGCGACCACCACCAGCGCCGCCGCGCCGGTCGCGCGCAGGATTCTGCGATAGCGGCCCCAGGCATGCGCCGCGGTTTCGGGATCTTCGAGCGGGGAGGGTGCGCGCATCGCGCAGGCCATGCGCCCGGCTGCGGCGCTTGGCAAACGGGATCGCAGCCCGCACGGGCGGGATTTTGGGAGAATCGCGTCCATGTGACATACTCGCACGGTCGCCGCCTTCCCGGGGTCCTCGCCCGGGCCCGCGAGCAGAGCAAAAAATGGGAGAGCGCTATGACGATCGGACGAATCATCCAGGGCAAGATCGAGGGGGTGGTCAGTTGCCAGACCGGCGCGACGGTCGAGGAGGCCGCCCGCCTGCTTGCAAAACACCGGATCGGCGCAATGCCGGTGTTCGAAGACGGGCGGATCGCAGGGATCTTTTCCGAGCGCGACCTGCTCTACTGCATCGCGCGGGAGGGCGCGGCGGTCCTGGCCCGCCGGGTCGGCGAGGTGATGACGGCCCCCCCGATCACGGTCGAACCCGAGACGAGTGTGCTCGATGCACTGGCGCTGATGACCCGCCGGCGGATCCGCCACCTGCCGGTGGTGCGCCACGCTGAGGTGGAGGGCTTCGTCTCGATCGGCGACCTGGTGAAGCACCGGCTCGAGCTGGTCGAGGCGGAGGCGGAGCAGATGCGCGAATATATCCGCACCGCCTGACGCATCGATGGCTTGAGCCGCGGCCTCCGCGATCCTACATCCGAACCCATGCAAGCGCTCATCCTGACCCCCGCCGCGGCGCAACGCGTCGCTTGGATCGCCCAGCGGCAGTCCAAGCCGGCTTTGCTGCGCCTCTCGGTCGAGGGGGGCGGCTGTTCCGGCTTCCAGTACAAGTTCGACCTTGCCGAGGCCGAGGAGGCCGACGATTCGGTGAGCGAGACCGACGGGGTCAAGCTGCTGGTCGATCCGGTAAGCCTCGAACTGATCGCCGGAAGCACGGTGGATTTCGTCGAATCGCTCGGCGGCGCAGCCTTCAAGGTCGAAAACCCGCAAGCGGCGTCGGGCTGCGGCTGCGGCTCGAGCTTCGGAATCTGAATTCCGCGTGAGGATCGCGAGCTTCAACATCAACGGCGTGCGCGCCCGGATGCCGCGTCTGCTCGAGTGGCTCGAGGAGCGCCGGCCGACCGTGGCCTGCCTGCAGGAGATCAAGTGCCAGGACGCGGACTTCCCTGCGCACGAGTTCGAGAAGATCGGCTACCGGGCGATCTGGCACGGGCAGAAGGGCTTCAACGGCGTGGCGATCCTGGCCGACGGATCGGAACCGTTCGAAATCCAGCGCGGCCTCGGCGGGGATCCGGAAGACGAGCAATCGCGCTACATCGAGGCCGAAGTGGGCGGGGTGCGCGTGTGCAACCTCTACCTCCCCAACGGCAATCCGCAGCCGGGCCCGAAATTCGACTACAAGCTTGCCTGGATGCGGCGGTTGCGCGCGCGGATGGCAGAATTGCGCGCGGCCGAAGTGCCGGCGGTGGTGCTCGGCGATTTCAACGTGATCCCGGAGGACAAGGACACCTTCTCGGTCCGGGCCATGGCGAGCGACGCACTGACCCAGCCCGAAACGCGCGACGCCTATTTCCGCATCCTCAACGATGGCTGGACCGACGCGATCGACACGCTCAACCCGCGGGGCGGGGTGTGGACCTATTGGGATTTCCAAGCCGGCGCATGGCAGCGCGATCAGGGCTTCCGGATCGACCACCTGCTGTTGTCGCCCGAATGCGCCGACCGGCTCGTCGCTGCGGGCGTCGACAAGGCCTATCGCGGGCGCGAGAAGGCCAGCGATCATGCGCCGGTGTGGGTCGAACTGCGCGACTGACCCGTTAACGACGCCGCAGGGGCGGCACGAACAAAAAAGCCCCTCCGACAAGGGAGGGGCTTTCGTGCAAACCCGATGGGCGAAGCCTCACCGATAGAAGATGTGACGATCCACACGCGCGACCTGGGTGCGACCCCAGCCCGGCTTCACATAGGAAGCGTGGAAATAGAGCGCGTCCTTGGCCGGGCTGTCCCACAGGCCTTCATGCGCGATCCGCGCGGTCGCGACGGCATTGTGCCACGCGATCGACCCGGTGTTGATCGCCGGCATGTGGCCACCGTGGATGAAGGAGAATTGCGACGGCTGGTAAACCACCCCGCAATAGCTGCCCGGGAACTTGCCCGATTCGGCCCGGTTGACGATCACGCTGCCGACTGCAAGCTGGCCGGCAAGCGGCTCACCGCGGGCTTCGAAATAGATCGCGCTGGCCAGGCAGCGCATGTCCTTCGACATTTCGCCGCCGGTTTCGATCGAATCGACGAGATCGGACAGCGAGCCGTGACTCTCGGCCACAGTCGGCGTCGCGCTTGGCAACGGCTGCACGACTTCGTTCGAAACGAACCGGACCGCGCCTGTTTCGGCGGTCCCTTCGGGGGGCTGGCTTGCCGTCCCGGTAGTATTTCCCCCCAAGGTCTTGTCTTGGGCAACCGCGCCGCTGGTGGCGGCGCCGGCAATCGGTAAGACCATCATTGCCACGGCGACTGCCGCAGCCTGCTGGAATTTGCGACTCATGAAATCGATCGTTTAGGCGGTGAACGTGCCCCGACGCAGGCAAGGGGCCGCCGCCGCGAAGCGATGGCCCGGTTACTGATCGGTCAATTCGAAAAAGGCCTGCCGGCCGTTCCCCGTCTGCGTGCTAGCTCGACCGGCCGATTTGCCGGCGTCGCCGCCTCCGCTTGAAGTGCGCGCGCATTTAGAGTTCGGGGCGGCGTAGTCAACCAATCGCTAACTTTAATCGATGAATCGTTCCGCATCGGCGATATCCAGTTCGACGATCCACAGGTCGCCGTCCTGGCGCTTCCGCCGGTCGAGATATTCTTGAAACTCGTCCGGTTTTTCAGCGTCTTGAACCTTGGTCAGAGTCCACCTGCGACTGCCGTCGAGTTGCGGCATGCGTTCGTATGTTCTGTATTGCTTCCCGTTTTCGCAACAAACCAGCAGGATCGTACCGGCATCGCGTTCGCCTCTTGCGAGCACCGTCGCAAAGCCGCCCGCGCCGTCCACGGCCCGGATCAATGCCGAAATCTCGAGGTGGGCGGGGAGTCGATCGTCCACGTCGCGACAGCCGGTTACGATTCGGGAACGGCGTAGCCGGGCAGCCCCGACAGGGCGATCCGCGAACGCATGAAGGTGCCGGTCCCGCGGCCGATTTCCTCGCCGGTGGCGTCGATCAGATTGGCTTCCGCAACGAACACGCGCCGCTTGCCGCTGACCCAGCGGCCTTCCGCGACGACCTTTCCCGCCCGGACCGGCGCGGTGAAATGGAGGTTGAAGCCGGTGGTCAGCAGGAAACGGTCCGACACGAGGCTGTTCGCGGCATAGAACGCCGCATCGTCGAGCATCTTGAAGTAGATCGTGCCATGGGCTGCGCCGGCCGCGTGATAGACCCGCTCGTCCACCTCGAACTCGATCCGCGCACGGCCGCGACCCGGGATTGCGAGACGCGAAGCGAACAATCGGTTGATCGGTGCCGCGGCATACAGGTTTTCGAGCGCGCGATAGTGCACCGCCGCGCCGGCTTCGCCGTGCTGGGCAGGGCCGTCTCCGAAAGGGGTGTCAGGCAGCGTCGCGGTCGGTGGCATTGGCCAGCAGCGCGTAAAGCGTCTGGGCGTCGCGCGCTTCCATCAGCGCCTCATGGGTGCGCTCGTCGCGCACCAGGCGCGAAATCGCCGCCAGCGCGTGAAGATGGGTGACGCCGGCATTCTCGGGCGAGAGCAGGCCGAACACCAGATCCACCGGCATTGCGTCGGCGGCTGCGAAATCGACCGGCTCCTTCAGGCGAAGGAGTGCCGCGACCGGCCGCTTGAGGCCCGGCACGCGGGCGTGCGGGATAGCGACGCCGCGGCCGAAGCCGGTGCTGCCAAGGGCTTCGCGCTCTTCAAGCCGCTCGAGCACATCCTGGGCATCGAGCTCGTAAACCGCCGCGAAACGCTGGGCCAGCTGAACCAGGATCGCATGCTTGGTTTCCGCCCGGATCACACCCACCGAATCGGGCAAAAGGGTAAACAGTGACGTCATCGCTCTACTTCAGACTCGATCTTGCATGGCTCCGTTGGACAAGTGATGCAGCGCATCAGCGCCAGAGCAGGCGAAAGGTTCCTATCCCAGATCAGAGAGTTACGCGGTGCCGTATAGACCGGCACCGCCAACTGCGAACCCGCTTCAGGACGGCTCCACCCAGCCGATCGAGCCATCGTGGCGGCGGTAGACCATATTATGGTGCCCAGTTCCAGCGTTTTTGAACAGCAAGGCGTTGGTGTGCCGCAGGTCGAGCATCATCACCGCATCCGAAACGGTCGCCAAAGGGATGTCGACCTTGGTCTCAGCGATCACCAGCGGGGCGTCGCTCTCGACGTCGGTTTCGGCTTCTTCCGGGGCGGGAGCGAACACGGTGTAGGCCGCTTCTTCCTCGCGCGCGGCATGCGCCGCCTGCTCGTGCCGGTCTTTCAGCCGGCGCTTGTAGCGGCGCAGCTGGGTATCGATCTTGTCCGCCGCCTGATCGAAGGCAAGATGCGCATCGTGCGCTTCGCCATGCGACTTGAGGATCAACCCGTGGGTGACGTGGAGGACGATATCGCAGGCAAAGGCATGGGTCGGCGCCTTGCCGAAGGTCACGTGGGACGAGAGGGCCCGGTTGAAATACTTGCCGATGGCCTGGTTCAACCGATCCGCGGCGTGGTCCTGCAAGGCGGCGCCGGTGTTCATCTGATGACCTGAAACGCGAATATCCATCGTAACGCTTACTCCTGCTGCGACCCGCCCCGGCGGCGCTCGAGCGTCAGGCTCACGCGTCCCAGAGCGGGGACTGGATCGTTGTCAGAAATGCACTGTGCCGCGCGAGTTCCTCGGGGCTCGCATCATGGGGGCGAGGTGCGCGGAATTCGCGCTCCCTTGCCGGGCTTGACCTCAATTCGACGATCACTTCCGCGACGCTCTGCGCCGCAAGCTCGAGCCCGATCTGCCGACCGCCGGTGAGTTCGACATAGACCTGGGCAAGCAATTCGGCGTCGAGCAGCGCGCCGTGGAGGGTCCGGTGGCTGCGGTCGATCCCGTAGCGGCCGCACAGCGCATCCAGCGACAGCTTGGCGCCCGGATGACGGCGGCGGGCGATCTGCAGCGTATCGACCATGCGCTCGTGGCCGACCGGATCGTAACCGCACACCGCAAGCTCGGCATTGAGGAAGCCGAAATCGAAAGTCGCATTGTGCGCGACCAGCGGCGAATCGGCGATGAACTCGATCAGGTCCGCCACGCGTTCGTGGAACCGCGGCTTGTCGGCGAGGAAGCTGTCGCTCAATCCGTGCACCGCCTCGGCTTCGGCGGGCATGGTGCGATCGGGATTGAAATAGGCGTGAAAGGTACGGCCGGTCGAAACCCGGTTGATCATCTCGATGCAGCCCACCTCCACCAGCCGATCCCCTTTCTTGGGATCGAGACCGGTGGTTTCGGTATCGAAGACGATTTCTCTCATCGGGTTCAATATCGGCCCGAGCGAGGGCGCTGGCAAGGGGTGGAATGCCTATTGTGTCAGTTCGGCGACCAGTCGAGCCACTTCCTTGCGCGTTTCGGCAATCGAATGTCCGGTATCGATCACGAAATCCGCCCGGGCGCGCTTTTCGGCGTCGGGAAGCTGCCGCGCGAGAATCTCGGCAAACCGTTCCGGGGTCATCCCGCGCCGGGCAAGCACCCGGGCACGCTGGGTCTCGAACCCGGCCGAGACCACCGCGATCGCGTCCAGCCCGGCTTCGCGGTGCGTCTCGAACAGCAGGGGAATGTCGAACACCACCAGAGGCGAGCCGATATGCTCGATCAGGAAGGCTTCGCGCTCGGCAGCTACCGCCGGATGGACGATCGCCTCGAGCCGCTTCATTGCACCGTCATCGCCGAACACTTTTGCGCCCAGCGCCGCCCGGTCGACACCCGCAGGGCCGGTGGTGCCGGGAAATTCCGCCTCGATCGGGCCGAGCAAGGCGCCGTGAGGGCCTTGCAGGCGATGGACGCAGGCATCGGCATCGAACACCGGCACGCCGAGTTCGGCAAACATCTCCGCTACCGTCGACTTGCCCATCCCGATCGAGCCGGTCAGGCCGAGAATCTTCGGCCGGCTCATCCGCCAAGCAGCTTGCGCAGCTCCGCGTCGCCCTCGTCTCGCGGCGGGGCGACGCCGAAGAATTTCTCGAATGCCTCGGCCGCCTGGCCGATCAGCATCGCGAGCCCGTCGACCGTGCGAAAGCCCTGCGCGCGCGCCGCCTGCAGCAGCCGGGTTTCCAACGGGTGGGTGACGATGTCGTAGATCACGCTGCCGGGCGGGACATGGCTGAAATCGAATGCCAGCGGCGGCTGCCCGGCCATGCCGAGCGGACTTGCGTTGACCACCAGGTCGAAGCAGCCGGCGCGGTCGTCGAAGGCGAAGTCGGTCGGTTCGGCGAAGTGATCGAGCGGCGCGACATGATGCTCGCCATCGGGATCGAGTTCGTCGAGCAGTGCCCGGGCCTTCGCCGGATCGCGCCCGGCCAGCACGATCACCACGTGCTGCTCTGCCAAAGCGGCGATAATCGCGCGGGCGGCACCGCCGGTCCCGAGCACGCGGGCCATGCGGAACAGATGGTCGCGTGCGAGCAGCGGGCGGAGCGGTTCGAGAAACCCGCCGGCATCGGTGTTGTAGCCGGCGAGCGCGCCGTCGGCGGAGCGCACCACCGTGTTCACCGCGCCGATCCGTTCCGCGAGCGGATCGAGCCGGTCGAGCGATTCGATTACCCTCTGCTTATGCGGCATGGTGACGTTGCAGCCGCGCCAGTGCGGATCGGCCGCGCGCGACGCAAGATAGTCCTTGAGCTGCTCGGCCGTGACATGCGCCGCGCGGTAGTCTGCAGCGAGGCCGAGCTTCGCGATCCAGTAGCCATGGATCGCGGGCGACTTGGATTGCGCGATCGGATCGCCGATGACCTCTGCATAAGGCACGGTCATGCGGTCAGCTCCGCTTCGGCGCGCAAGGCCGCGAGCACCGCCAGCAGGGGCATGCCGAGCACGGTGAACTGATCGCCCTCGATTCTGTCGAACAATTGCACCCCGAGGCCTTCGATCCGGAACACGCCGACGCAGCCGGCCACCGCCGGCCATTCCGCATCGAGATAGGCGGCGATAAAGGCGTCGGACAGTTCGCGCACATGCAGCAGAGCTTCGTCGGTGTGGCTCCAGACCACTTCGGTGCCGCGCGCCAGTGCCGCGGCGCTGACCAGTTGCATCGGCTTGCCGGAGAAGAACCGCAGGTGCTCCGCGGCATCCTCGCGCGTGGCGGGCTTGTCGAAACGCCGCCCCTCGACCACCACCAGCGAATCGCTTCCCAGCACCAGGCCGGTGGCCCGCTGCGACACCGCGAGCGCCTTCGCTTCGGCAAGCGCGCGCGCCACCGCGGCGGGCGCCGCGGCACCAAGACTGTTCTCGAGCGCGCGTTCGTCGAGATCGGCCGGCACGGCTTCGAACGCGACGCCCGCCGCGGCGAGCATTGCCTTGCGCGACCCGCTCTGCGAGGCGAGGGTAATCACGGCAGCCCGCCCTCGCTGGCCGAGCCCGTCTCGCGCTCGTTGTAGAGCCGCATGATCGCGGCGGCGGTCTCTTCGATCGAGCGGCGGGTCACGTCGATCACCGGCCAGCCGTTGTCGCCGAACATCCGCCGGGCGAAGGCGACCTCCTTTTCCACGCGCTCCTCGTCGACATAGGAGGTCTCGGTACCTTCGTTGAGCGAGAGCAGGCGGTTGCGGCGAATCTCGACCAGCCGCTTTGGGGCGGTCGTCAGGCCCACGACCAGCGGATGGCGCAGGCCGAACAGCGACGGCGGGGGCGGGCTTTCCACCACCAGGGGAATATTCGCGACCTTGTATCCGCGGTTGGCGAGATAAATGCTGGTCGGCGTCTTCGAGGTCCGCGAGACTCCGGCGAGGACGATGTCCGCCTCTTCCCATTCTTCCCACAGCACGCCGTCGTCGTGCGCGATGGTGTAGTGGATCGCATCGACGCGGGCGAAATAGGCGGCGTCCATCATGTGCTGGCGGCCCGGCCGCCCGACCGCTTCCTGGCCGAGATGGCTTTCCAGCGCCTCGGTCACCGCATCCAGCGCCGCAACCATCGGCAGGCCGAGCGCCCGGCAGTGCTCCTCCAGCCGCTTGCGGGTTTCCGGATTGACCAGGGTGAACAGCACCAGGCCCGGATTGGCGGCCAGTTCGGTCAGGATCCGGTCGAGATGCTGCTGCGAGCGCACCATCGGCCAGAAGTGGCGGATGATTTCGGATCCCTCGAATTGCGCGAGCGCCGCCTTGGCGATCATCTCGAGCGTTTCGCCGGTGGAATCCGACAGGAGGTGGAGGTGGAGCCGGCTCATGGCGCGCGCAGCGGACCTTTCCGCGGGTTGTGGACAATCCCCGGCATAAACCACGGGAGCATTCGCCGGACAAGTTCGGCAGGGGATTCCACCCCCATCGCGAGTCCTTCCCGCGGCCAGATATGGACAGGGGGAAAGGCTTTTCGACAGGCTGGGGATAGCGGGGAAAGAGTTATCTTGACCTCGCAGCGTCGCGATTCGAACTCAGCCTGGTGCTGTTCATCGAGGGAGAAATCGGGCAAGGGCGCCCAATCCCCAATATCCACAGGACCAACAGAGTCCATAATCCCTTTATAAATCTATATTTTATTTGGATTGGACCTTTCCCAGATGCCCGGCCCCCTGCTCGAAACCCTGCGCGGCGCGACGCTGTTTCCCCGTCCGGTCTGGCTGATGCGCCAGGCGGGGCGCTATCTGCCCGAGTATCGCGCGCTGCGGCAGGAGAAGGGCGGGTTCCTCGAACTCGTCTATGATTCCGATGCGGCGGCGGAGATCACCCTGCAGCCGATCCGGCGGTTCGGCTTCGACGGGGCGATCCTGTTCTCCGATATTCTCATCGTGCCCTACGCGATGGGACAGAGGCTGGAATTCCTCGCCGGCGAAGGCCCCAGCCTGTCGCCGCGGCTGGCCGAGGCCGCGCTGGACGGACTGGTTGCGAATCCCTCGCTGCTCGCCCCGATCTACGAGACCGTCGCAAAGGTGCGGGCGCAACTCGGGCCGGAAACCACGCTGCTCGGTTTCGCAGGCAGTCCCTGGACCGTCGCGACCTACATGGTCGCCGGCGAGGGCAGCCGCGACCAGCATGTCACGCGCGAATATGCCTATCGCGATCCCGCGGCGTTCCAGGCGATCGTCGATGCGATCGTGGCGGTGACGGTCGACTATCTCTCCGGGCAGATCGAAGCGGGCGCGGAAGCGGTGCAACTGTTCGACAGCTGGGCCGGGAGCCTTTCGCCCGCGCAGTTCGAACGCTGGGTGATCGCGCCGAACGCCGCGATCGCGGCCGAGATTCACCGCCGCCATCCGGGGGTGCCGGTGATCGGCTTTCCCAAGGGCGCGGGCGAGAAGCTTGCCGCCTATGCGCGCGAGACCGGGGTCGATGCGGTCGGGGTGGACGAGACGATCGACCCGCTGTGGGCCGCGCAAGCCTTGCCCGCAGGGCTTCCGCTGCAGGGCAATCTCGATCCGTTGCTGCTGCTGGCGGGAGGCGAAGAGCTCGAACGCCAGGCGCTGCGCGTGCTCGAGGCCTTCGCCGGCCGGCCGCATGTGTTCAATCTCGGCCATGGGATCGGGCAATTCACTCCGATCGCGCATGTCGAGCGCCTGCTTAAGGTGCTGCGACAATGGGGGAGGTGATTTCCTTCGCAAATGTGCCTAGATGCGCGCCATGCAGGAAGTGCTCTTCATGATCTATTTCTGGCTCAAGGCCGGGCACATCGTTTTCGTGATCTTCTGGATGGCGGGGCTGTTCATGCTCCCGCGCTTCTTCGTCTACCATCAGGAATGCGATCCTTCCTCGCCCGAAAACGGGAAATGGATCGAGCGCGAGCAGCGGCTGGTGCGGATCATCCTCAAGCCGTCGATCGTGGTCGTGTGGGTGCTCGGGCTGATCATGGCATGGCACATCCAGGCCTATCGCGAAGGCTGGTTCATGGCCAAGTTCGCGCTGGTGGTGGCGCTGTCCGGCTATCACGGCTGGCTGATTTCCTACGCCAAGGCGCTTGCGCGTGGAGAACGCCGGCTCGACGGCCGCAAGCTGCGGCTGCTGAACGAGGTGCCCGGGATCGCGGCGGTGCTGATCGTGATCCTGGTGGTGATCAAGCCCTTTTGATTTCCGCCCGCTTTGCGACGGGGCGACGGCTGCGCGCGGCGTTTGCGAATTGACGCGCGGGGTGCTCGCGCCTATCTCCGCTGCATCCGGCTGAGGCCGCCCGATCGAGGCGCCAGGGTCCGCTTTCTCCAAGCCCATCAGACCCGCCGGCATCCCCAACCCACATTCGAGTGGACGAGAATCATGCATTTGAAAGAACTGAAACAGCGGACGCCGGCCCAACTGGTCGAGATGGCCGAGGAATTCGAGGTCGAGGGCGCATCGACCATGCGCCGCCAGGACCTGATGTTCGCGATCCTGAAGGAAGTGGCCGAAGACGGCGAGGAAATCCTCGGCATCGGTACGATCGAGGTGCTGCAGGACGGCTTCGGCTTCCTCCGCAGCCCCGAGGCGAACTACCTGGCCGGACCGGACGACATCTACGTTTCGCCCAACCAGGTCCGCAAATGGGGCCTGCGCACCGGCGACACGGTCGAGGGCGAGATCCGCGCGCCGAAGGACGGCGAGCGCTATTTCGCGCTGACCAAGCTGGTGAGCGTCAATTTCGACGATCCCGACGCGGTCCGCCACCGCACCAATTTCGACAATCTCACCCCGCTCTATCCCGAAGAGCGGCTCAATCTCGACACCAGCGATCCGACGGTGAAGGACAAGTCGGCCCGGGTGATCGACCTGATCAGCCCGCAGGGCAAGGGCCAGCGCGCGCTGATCGTCGCGCCGCCGCGCACGGGCAAGACGGTGCTGCTGCAGAACATCGCCAAGGCGATCACCGACAACCACCCGGAAGTGTTCCTGCTGGTGCTGCTGGTCGACGAACGGCCCGAGGAAGTCACCGACATGCAGCGCTCGGTGAAGGGCGAGGTGATTTCCTCGACCTTCGACGAACCCGCTACGCGTCACGTGCAAGTCGCTGAAATGGTTATCGAAAAGGCCAAGCGCCTGGTCGAGCACAAGAAGGACGTGGTGATCCTGCTCGATTCGATCACCCGTCTTGGCCGGGCCTACAACACCGTGGTGCCGAGCTCGGGCAAGGTCCTCACCGGCGGTGTCGACGCCAATGCCCTGCAGCGTCCGAAGCGCTTCTTCGGTGCCGCGCGCAATATCGAGGAGGGCGGTTCGCTCTCGATCATCGCCACCGCACTGATCGATACCGGCAGCCGGATGGACGAGGTGATCTTCGAAGAGTTCAAGGGCACCGGCAACTCGGAAATCGTGCTCGACCGCAAGGTTGCCGACAAGCGCATCTTCCCCGCGCTCGATGTGGGCAAGAGCGGCACCCGCAAGGAGGAGCTGCTCGTCGCCAAGGACCAGCTCAGCAAGATGTGGGTCCTGCGCCGCATCCTGATGCAGATGGGCACGGTCGATGCGATGGAATTCCTGCTCGACAAGATGAAGGATTCGAAGACCAACGAGGACTTCTTCGCGACGATGAACCAGTAGGTTGCGCGCGGATTTCTCTGATGGCGAAGGGCGGGAGCGATCCCGCCCTTTTCGTTTTCAGCCGAGGTGCTCCGCGAAGAACGCCTGCGTCCGCGAATCCGCCAGCTGCGCGCCTTCCTCGTTCCGCCGGGTGCCGGACGTGGCGGCGAAGCCGTGGTCGAGGCCGGGATAGTCGTGCAGCGTCACCCGGGGATGGGGGTCGAATTCCGCGTGGATCGCCGCCTGGGCGTCGGGTCCGACGAAATGGTCGGCGGTCGGGATGTGGAGCATCAGCGGGCGGGCGATCGCATGGGCTTCGCCGAGCATCTGGTCGATCATCACCCCGTAATAGCCGACGCTGGCATCGGCGTCGGTGCGAGTCGCGATCATGTAGGCGAGCCGGCCACCAAGGCAGAAGCCGACCGCGCCGACTTTTGCGACGCCTTCGGTGTTACGGATGAATTTGATCAGCGCCTCGATATCCTTGACCCCGTCATCGGCCGAGAACTGGCCCATGTTGACGAAGGCCTGGTGCAGTTCCGCCTCGATGTCGGGATCGAGTTCGACGCCGGGGGCGAAGCGCCAGAACAGATCGGGCGCGAAGGCGAGATAGCCTTGCGCGGCCCAATCGTCGGCCTTGGCGGCAATGCCGGCGTTCACCCCGAAGATTTCCGGGATGACGATGATCGCTGCGCGGGGATCGCCTGCGGGCGCAGCCCGATAGGCGGGAATCGCACCGCTGCCGTCGAGGGTGGGGATGGTGAGGTTGGTCGGCATGGCTGGGTTCCTCTCGGTTTGGCGCCTGCCTGCAGGCTACGTGGCTTAGGTGGACTTTGCCACTGGCCTGTGACAGCCTTGCAACCGCGGCGTCGGTTCACCACCTGATTTTCGGGACGACACGCCCGGAGGAACGGATGAAGGTTCAGGTAGAGATCGATTGCACCCCCGAGGAAGCGCGCCGTTTCATGGGCCTGCCGGATGTCGAGAAGGCCAACAAGGTCTATATCGACGCGGTTGCCAAGGCGATGGGCGGGGTCACCAACGTCGATCAATTGCAGGAATATGCGAAGAATCTCGCCCCGATGGGCCAGTTCGGGCTCAAGCTGTTCCAGAACTTCATCGACAGCGGCACCGCCTTCACCGAAGGCGCCAAGAGCGGCGGGGGTTCGAAGAAGCCCGCCGACGACTGATTTTCGGCCGACTGCTTTTTCGCCGCGGATGCGCTAATCGCCGCGGCGATGGATACGATCTTCGCCCTTTCGAGCGGTTTGCCGCCCGCCGCGATCGCGGTGGTGCGGATCAGCGGTCCGCTGGCCGGGCCGGCGCTCGCCACGCTGGCCGGGGGCCTGCCCCTGCCGCGGCATGCCTCGCTGAGACGCTTGCGCGATCGCGCGGGGACGCCGCTCGATGATGCCCTGGCGCTGTGGTTCCCGGGTCCGGATACCGCGACCGGCGAGGATCTGGCCGAACTGCATCTGCACGGCGGGCGGGCGGTGGTTGCCGGGGTGGAGCGCGCGCTCGGGGCCTTGGCGGGCCTGCGCCGCGCGGAGCCGGGCGAGTTCACCCGGCGGGCCTTTGCCAATGGCCGGATCGACCTTGCCGAAGCCGAAGGCCTTGCCGACCTGCTCGCGGCGGAAACCGAATTGCAGCGCCGCGCTGCGCTCGATCTTGCCGGCGGTGCGCTTTCGCGCCGGGTCGACGGCTGGCGCGACCGGCTGCTGATCCTGTCGGCGGCGCTCGAGGCCGTGCTCGATTTCGCGGACGAGGACGATGTCGCAGCGCTGCCCCCGGGATTCGCAGGCGATGTCGCGGCCTTGCGCGACGATCTCGGCACCGCTCTCGATGCGCCGCATGCGGAAGCCTTGCGCGAAGGTTTCCGGGTCGTGCTGGCGGGCCCGCCGAATGCCGGAAAATCCACTCTTTTCAATGCTCTGGTTGAGAGCGAAGCCGCGATCACGGCCGCCAGCCCCGGAACCACCCGCGATGTGCTCGTGCGCCCGGTCGCGATCGGAGGAATCCCGTTCAGTTTCATCGACACGGCGGGGCTGAGAGACGAAGGGGCTGGAGAGATCGAGGCGATCGGGATCGAGCGTGCGCTTGCCGAGTTCGGGCGGGCGGATTGCGTGCTGTGGCTCGGGCCCGAGGGCGAGGGCCCGGCGGGCGCCTGGGAGATCGCGGCGCAGGTCGATCGGGGGGCCGCTATCGGCAAGGCTGCGCCGCGCGCCGCCGTGTCCGCTCTGACCGGCGAGGGAATGGCCGGGTTGAAGGAGGATCTGGTCGCAACCGCGATGCGGACTCTTGCGCGGCCCGGTACGACTGCGCTCAACGCGCGGCAGCGCGCTTTGGTGCGGGATGCCGCCGCGGCGCTGGAGGGAGCCATCGGGCAGGCCGATCCCTTGCTGCTGGCCGAGCAGTTGCGGCTCGCGCGGGTCGCGTTCGACAGGCTTACCGGCCGCGCGGCGACCGAGGATGTGCTCGATGCGCTGTTCGGGCGCTTCTGCATCGGCAAATGATGTTTCACGTGGAACATCGCTAGGCTTTGACCGGAATCAGCAGTTTCTGTATCGGGCCGCTCATGCACAGCTTCGACATCTTGGTTGTGGGCGGCGGCCATGCCGGCTGCGAGGCGGCGGCCGTCGCCGCCCGGATGGGCGCGCGCACCGCGCTGGTGAGTTTCGATCTTTCGGCGATCGGCGCGATGAGCTGCAATCCCGCGATCGGGGGGCTGGGCAAAGGCCATCTCGTGCGCGAGGTCGATGCCTTCGACGGGCTGATCGGCCGCGCGGCCGATGCCGCCGCGATCCATTACCGGATGCTCAATCGTTCGAAGGGCAGCGCGGTCTGGGGACCGCGGATCCAGGCCGACCGGAGATTGTTCAAGGCGGCGATCCAGCGGATGATTGCCGAGCAGGACAATCTCACGTCGATCGAGGGCGAGGCGGCCGAGCTGATCCTCGCGGGCGGCGCAGTGCGCGGCCTGGTGCTGGCCGACGGCACCCGGATCGAGGCGCGGGCGGTAATCCTGTGCACGGGGACCTTCCTGGGCGGCACGCTGTTCCGGGGAGAAGAGCGGATCGTCGGCGGGCGCATCGGCGAGGCCTCTGCACAACGCCTCGCGGCGCAGCTGCGCGAGGCCGTGCTGCCGATGGCGCGGCTGAAGACCGGAACCCCGCCGCGGCTGGACGGGCGGACGATCGCCTGGTCGCGGCTCGAGGAGCAGCCCAGCGATGCGGACGGCTGGACCATGTCGCCACTCACTCCGGACCGCGCGAATCCGCAGCTGTTTTGCGCGATCACGCGGACGAACCCGCGCAGCCATGACGTCATCCGCGAAAACCTGCATCGGTCGCCGCTGTTCACCGGTGCGATCGATGCGCGCGGGCCGCGCTATTGTCCGTCGATCGAGGACAAGATCCATCGCTTCGCCGATCGCGACGGGCACCAGGTGTTCCTCGAGCCTGAGGGCCTCGACACGCCGCTGATCTATCCGAACGGGATCAGTACCTCGCTTCCCGCCGAGGTTCAGCTGGCGATGCTGCGTACGATGGAGGGGCTGGAAAGGGTCGAGATGGCGGTTCCCGGCTATGCGGTCGAATACGACCATATCGATCCGCGTGCGCTGCATCCCACGCTCGAGCTGCGCGCGATCCCCGGCCTCCATTGCGCGGGACAGATCAACGGCACGACCGGTTACGAGGAGGCGGCCGCGCAAGGGCTCATCGCCGGTTTGCACGCCGCCGCGTGCGTTGTTTCACGTGAAACACCGGCACTGGACCGGGCGAATTCCTACATGGCGGTGATGGTGGACGATCTCACGCTGCACGGGGTCAGCGAGCCCTATCGCATGCTGACCGCGCGCGCCGAGTACCGCTTGCGGCTGCGGGCGAACAATGCCGCTTCGCGCCTCACCCCGCTGGCGATCGCGGCCGGATGCGTGGGCGAGGAGCGCCGCGAACGGTTCGAGCGCCGCGAGGCGGACCGCGGGGACTGGACCGCCGCGCTGGAGCGCCAGGTGCCCGCCGCAGACCTCGCCGGCTCGGGACTCCCGGTGCGCGAACACGGGCGCCATGCGCTGCGCGAATGGCTGCGTTTCGGCGGCGTCGAATTGCGGGACCTCGCGGCCTGGTTGCCCGCCGGGCTCGATCCGGCGAGCGAGCTTGCCGCGGAGATGGCCGAGGACGCGGCCTATGCCCCCTATCTCGCACGGCAGGATGCCGAAATCCGCGACTTGCGGGCGAGCGAGGCAGTCGGGCTGGGGCCCCGGTTCGCCTTTGCCGAAGTGCCCGGCCTGTCGCGCGAGATGGTCGAGCGCCTCGAGGCTGCGAAGCCGGCGACGCTCTCCGCCGCGGGGCGCATTCCCGGGATCACTCCGGCGGCACTCGCAGCGCTGCTGGTCCATGCGCGCCGGGCGGCCCAGGCGGCATGATCGCCGACGAGCAGCAGGCGAGGGCGTTGGTCGCGGAACTCGGCGATGCGGCGGCGCTCGAGCGGCTCGAGCGGCTGATCGCTCTGCTCGCCGAGGAAAATCTGCGGCAGAACCTGATCGCGGCCGCAACCCTGCCGCAGGTGTGGCGCCGGCATCTCGCCGATTCCGCGCAGCTGTTGAAGTTTGTTCCACGTGAAACGGGCGATCCCGGCGCGTGGATCGATCTCGGGACCGGCGCGGGCTTTCCGGGTCTCGTGATCGCCGCGATGCGGCCGGAATGGGACGTGCGCCTGATCGAATCGCGCAAGCGGCGCTGCGAGTGGCTCGAACGGGCGCGAATCGATTTGGGCCTGGAGCGCTGCTCGGTGATTGCGGCGCGGCTCGAAGCGGTCGAAACCGTCGAGGCCGGTGTCATTTCGGCACGGGCCTTTGCGCCGCTGCCCAAACTCCTCGACCTGTCCACGCGTTTTTCCACCGGCCGGACTCTTTGGCTGTTGCCCAAGGGCCGCTCGGCAGCGCAGGAATTGGCTTCGTTGCCCGAATCGAAGCGCCGGCTGTTCCACGTGGAACAATCGCTGACCGATCCCGAGGCAGGAATCGTCGTCGGACGGCTCGCGAGCGGGTCCCATGGGCAAACGAGAGGCAGGCTAACGTGATTCGCATCGCTATCGCGAACCAGAAGGGCGGCGTCGGCAAGACCACCACCGCGATCAACATGGCGACCGCAATGGCCGCTACCGGCTGGAAGACTCTGTTGATCGACCTCGATCCGCAGGGCAACGCCTCGACCGGCACCGGTATCGAGGGCTCGCGGCGCACGGTGTCGAGCTACGAGGTGCTGTTAGGCGAGGCTTCGGTCGGCGAAGCGATCGTGCACAGCAACATCCCCGGGCTCGACGTGATCCCGGCGACCGTCGATCTGAGCGGTGCGGAAATCGAGCTGGTCGATTTCGAGGACCGCGCCGGGCGGATGCGCGCCGCGCTCGCCGGCTATACCGGCCACGACATCTGCTTCATCGACTGCCCGCCCTCTCTCGGGCTGCTCACCCTCAACGCGCTGACCGCGGCCGACACGCTGCTGGTGCCGCTGCAATGCGAGTTCTTCGCACTCGAGGGTCTGAGCCAGCTGTTGCAGACGGTCGAGAAGGTCCAGCAGGTGTTCAATCCCGAGCTCGGGATCGTCGGCGTCGCGCTGACCATGTTCGACCGCCGCAACCGCCTGACCGACCAGGTTGCCGAGGACGTACGCGGCTGCCTGGGCAATCTGGTGTTCGAAACGGTGATCCCGCGCAACGTCCGCCTGTCCGAGGCGCCGAGCCACGGGCTGCCTGCGTTGATTTACGATCATGCCTGCGTCGGCAGCCGCGCCTATATGGCGCTCGCCCGCGAATTGATCGGCCGGCTGCCCGAGCGTAGGAAAGCCGCATGAGCGACGAGCAGGACTCCGCCCCCCTCGCTTCGGCAGCCCGCCCGGACCAGAAGCGCCGGCTCGGCCGCGGGCTCGGAGCGCTGCTCGGCGAAGCGCGCCGGGAAGAGCCGCTGGTGGCGCAGCGCGCTCCGCTCGATTCCCCCGCCGCGAACCAGAACGAGGGCTCAACCGCCACGCTGCCGCGCGCCGCGCCGCTGCGCGACGGACTTGCGAGCATCGCGGTTGCCGCGATCGCGGCGCATCCGGACCAGCCGCGCCGCCATTTCGACGAGGATGCGTTGAACGAGCTCGCGGCCTCGATCGCCGCGCGCGGGGTGATCCAGCCGGTGATCGTCCGGCCATGGGGCGAGGGCTATCAGCTGGTTGCCGGCGAGCGTCGCTGGCGGGCGGCCCAAAAAGCACAACTCCATGAAATTCCAGCAATAATTCGCGATCTGTCGGAACGCGACGTGATGGCGCTGGCGCTGATCGAGAATATCCAGCGCGAGGATCTCAATCCGATCGAGGAAGCGCGGGCCTATAACCGGCTGGCCGAGATGGAAGGGCTGACCCAGGCCGAAATCGCCCGGCTGGTCGAGAAGTCGCGCAGCCATGTCGCGAATCTCCAGCGCCTGACGACCTTGCCGGAGAGCGTGATCGCCTATCTCGAGACCGGGGCGCTCTCCATGGGCCATGCCCGCGCACTGGTCGGGCACGACGATGCCGCCGCCCTGGCCGAACTGGCGGTGGCGAAGAAGCTGTCGGTGCGCGAAGTCGAGAAGCTTGCCCGCAAGACGCCTGCCAGGGCAGAGCGCCCGGCCGTTTCGCGCGCACCCGACGTGACCGCAGACGCCGACATCGCGGCGGTGCAGAATCACCTCGAGGAATTCCTCGGCCTGCCGGTCAAGATCGCCGCCGACAAGGATCCGCGGTCCGGAGCGGTGACGATCCGCTATTCGACGCTCGACCAACTCGATTTGATCTGCCAGCGGCTGACCGGCGGCGGGATCTGATCCGCCCGATCCATGCGCGGGCCGCGGAAGTCGCGCTGCGCGACTTCTACTTGGTCGATTTGATCTGCTTCACCGGCGGGGCCGCCTTGATCGGCTTGGTCGTCCGGATCACCTTGGTCGGCGCGGGCTTGGCGTAGATTACCCGCCGTGCCGGAGCGGGGGCGGGTTCGACATATTCCTCGACCACCCGCCGCTTCGGCTTGCAATCCCAGCCGACGATCATCGGGACGTAGATCACGTTCTGGCCGTAGGCATAGCCGGCCCCATAGCCGTATCCGCCGCTGCCGGCATAATAGGCCTCGTAGCGGTCGAGATAGTCCTCGCATTCGTCCTTGGCGCGGCCGCGATCTTCCGCCCGGTCGATCGCGGCGCCCGCGACGGCGCCGACGCCCGCGCCGATCACCGTTCCTTCGGTGCGATGATGCCTGCCCGCGGCGCGATTGCCGATGACCCCGCCGACCACGCCGCCGATCACCGCTCCGCCCAGTCCGCCGTCATTGTCGCGGCCGTAGCGCGCGCGGCACTCGTGCAGCCAGCCGGCGCGCTGCTCGGGCGTGTAGCCGAGGCGCGGGCCGGCTGGCGGCGGCCCCATCGGCTGCGGCGGAAGGGCGCCCGGTGCCATCATCGCCCGGGGATCGCCGTAATCGCCCCGATAGGCGTGCGGCGGAGGCGGTGCGTCATCGCCCTGCGCATAGTCAGCGCCGGCATCCGCTTCGTAGACGTAGCCGTCCGCCGGCGCGTCGTAACGGGCCGCGGCCGCGGTCGCATCGTCATAGGCGGGCCCGAGGCTCTCCGGTGCGTCCGGCGGCGGCCCGCCCTGCGCGAGCGCCGGGCCGGCAGCCATTGCGGCGGCGACCGCGAGAAGAAGCGTATGGCGGATCGGCATCGGCAAAATTCCCCATCATCGCCGGCGGCCTCGCTCGGGAATCGAACGGGCGCGCAGCGTTAACGGGAAATTTAGCATCTTGGGTGCGCGAAAGCCAAAGATCGGGAAAGGCCCTGTCCCGTTTCGGGGCGCTCAGATGCGCTGCGCGATCGCCTGCGCGAGGGTTTCGATCCCCGCCGCGTCGGCCGGGTCGAAGCGCGCCGGGATGGGGCTGTCGAGATCGATCACCGCGACGACCGCCCCGTCGCGCAGGATCGGCACCACCAGCTCGGATGCGCTTGCCGCGTCGCAAGCGATATGGCCGGGGAAGGCGTGCACATCGGCCACCAGCTGGGTCTCTCCGCGCGCCGCGGCCGCACCGCATACGCCCTGGCCCAGGGCGATCCGGATGCAGGCCGGCTTGCCGATGAACGGCCCCAGCACGAGTCCGCCGTCGACCATGCGGTAGAAGCCCGCCCAGTTGAGATCGGGCACGAATTGCCAGATCAGCGCGGCGACATTGGCCATGTTCGCGACCGCATCGGGCTCGTCCGCGGTCACCGCATCGGTGGCCGCGGCAAGTTCGGCGTAGAGCTCGGGCTTGGTCTGCGCGGCGTTCGGGGCGAAATCGTACATCCGCGCCATGTAATACTATCACCCGTTGCCGCAAGGGCCGGAAGGTCTTATTCAGCGGCCCATGCGCATCATCAAGAAGATCCTCATCACCCTGCTCGTCATCCTCATCCTGCTCGCGATCGCGGGCTGGTGGGTTCTGCGGGGCGACCCGGCCAAGCTCTCCTTCGATCAGGTGACCGGCACCGATCCGACGATCGGCGACCCGCGCCCGCAGACCATCCCGACGGTGAAGATCGCCAAGCCGGTCGGCTGGAAGGCGGACGAGAAGCCGGCCGCCGCACAGGGACTGGCGGTCACGCGCTTCGCGCAGGGCCTGGATCATCCGCGCAATATGCTCGCGCTCCCCAATGGCGACATCATCGTCGCCGAATCGAACGCCCCGGCGCGGATCGTGACCGGCGGCGGCGGGATCCAGGGCGCCGTGACGAATTTCATCGCCGGCTTCCTCTTCGCGGAGGCCGGTGCAGCGGCCCCGTCCCCCAACAAGCTGGTGCTGCTGCAGGACAAGGACGGCGACGGTGTCGCCGAAACCAAGACCGTGCTGCGCAGCGATCTCGCTTCGCCGGCCGGCCTCGCCTGGCGCGACGGCAAGCTCTATGTCGCCAATCACGATGCGGTGCTGCAGTTCGACTATGCGCTGGGCGCGCCCGCGATCACCGGAACCCCGAAGAAGCTGATGGATCTGCCGGGCGGCGGCAATCACTGGAGCCGCAACCTGCTGCTCAGCGACGACGGATCGCTGCTCTATGTCTCGGTCGGCTCGGCCTCGAACATCGGCGATGGCGGCATGGAGCTCGAGCAGGGCCGCGCCCAGATCGACGAATACAACCTCAAGACCGGGTCATGGGTGCCCTTTGCCGCCGGCCTGCGCAATCCCAACGGCCTCGCCTGGAACCCCTGGACCGGGGAATTGTGGACCACGGTCAACGAGCGCGACCAGCTCGGTTCCGACCTGGTGCCCGATTATCTCACCAACGTGCCGCTGGGCGCGCAATACGGCTGGCCGTGGCTCTACTGGGGCAAGAATATCGACGACCGGGTGACCGCGCCGATGCCGAATTACCTCAGCGAATATTCGCGCAAGCCGGTCTATGCGATGGGCCCGCACGTCGCGGCGCTGGGCCTGACCTTCAGCGGGGCCGGCAATCGCCTGGGCGCCGGCTTCGGGCAGGGCGCCTTCGTCGCCCGGCACGGCTCGTGGAACCGCAAGCCGCCCTCGGGCTATGATGTCGTGTTCGTGAAATTCGACAAGCTCGGCAACCCGACCGGCAAGCCCGTGCCGGTGCTGACCGGATTCCTGAACTCCGACGGCACCACCAAGGGTCGCCCGAGTTGGCTTGCCTGGGACAAGACCGGCGCGCTGCTGGTGAGCGACGATACCGGCGGAGTGATCTGGCGCGTGATCGCGCCGGGCGCCCCGGCCAACCCCGCGCCGGTCAAGCCTAAGCAGGAAGCCGGTCCGACTTCCTACAAGGGCCTGTTGCCGCCACAGCCGGGCGTGCCGGCGATTTCCGGCTGAGCCTTCAGAGAGTCTTGCCGGCCCGGCCGGCGAGCTCGGTCACGAATTGCCACGCGGTGCGGCCCGAGCGCGCGCCGCGGCGGCGCGACCATTCGAGCGCGTCGGCCTCGTCCCACTGCAGGCCGTGCTCCTGCGCATAGCCGGCGATGATCGCGAGATAATCGTCCTGGCTGCAATTGTGGAAGCCAAGCGACAGGCCGAAGCGGTCTGCGAGCGCCAGCCGGTCGTCGACCACGTCGCGCGGATTGAGCGGGTCGTCCTGCTCGCTCGCCTGGCGGGCGACGATCGCACGGCGGTTCGAGGTGACCGCCAGGCGCACGTTGGCCGGACGTGCCTCGACCCCGCCCTCCAGCCAGCTGCGCAGGTGCCGCGGGCCGACATCGTCGCTCTCGCCGAAGCCGAGGTCGTCGATGAAGATCAGGAAATTGCGGTCCAGCCTGCCGAGCTCGGCGAACAGCGCCTCGAGCCCTTCGAGCGCATCGGTGCCGACCTGGATCAGCGCGATCCGGCCTGGGTGCGCCTGCTGCGCCGCCAGCACCGCCGCGCGCAGCACGGTCGATTTGCCCATCCCGCGCGAACCCCACAGCAGCACATCGTGCGCGGCGTGGCCCTGCGCCAGGCGGGCGACGTTCTCGGCGATCCGTTCGCGCTGTGCATCGATCCCCTTGAGCAGGTCGAGCCGGGGCGCCTCGATCCGGGCGACCGGCCGCACCGCGCCGCTGGCGAGGACATAGGCAGGCGATGACAGCCAGTCGGTCGCGGGAGTGGGCGCGGGGGCCAGGCGTTCGAGCGCATCGGCGATGCGGGCGAGGATGTGTTTCTTGTCGCTCATCCGGCGGGCCATCAGCCCGCGAGTTGCTCCGCGTCAAGGCTGTAGAGCAATTCGGCGCCCGCTTTGGCCGAAGCGGCGAGGCCGAGCGCCTCGGGCACGATCCGTTCGAGGAAGAGCTTAACGGTTACCCGCTTGGCTGCGGCAATTCCCGGCGCTTCGCCGCCTTCGACCGCCCGCAATTGGCGCCGCAGCTGCCATCCGGCGGTTGCGACCGCGCACATCGTGCAGAACGGCACGCTCCCGGCAAGCCGGTCGTCGAGGCTTGCGTCGTGGAGCATCCACTCGCCGATCTGCCCGCAGGAACGCGCGAGTTCCGCCAGTGCCGGCGAGTCGCCGGCGTCGGCCGCGATGTCGCGCATCAGCGCGACGAACGCCGCGCCGCCTTCCAGCCCGAGCTTGCGGGTCACCAGGTCGGCCGCCTGGATCCCGTTGGTGCCTTCGTAGATCGGCGGGATCCTGGCGTCGCGATAGAGCTGGGCGGCACCGGTTTCCTCGATGAAGCCCATGCCCCCGTGCACCTGGATATTGAGGCTGGTGACCTCCATGCCGATGTCGGTGCCCCAGGCCTTGATCAGCGGCACCAACAGATCGGCCCGGCTCTGCGCCGCAGTGTCGCCGAGCGTGGCGCGATCGACCTGCCCGGTGGTGTAATAGAGCAGCGCCCGCGCGCCTTCGGTCAGCGCCTTCATCCGCAGCAGCATCCGCCGCACGTCGGGATGCTCGACGATCGCAACCGGGGTCTTGTCCGGCGATCCTGCGCGCGCCGACTGGACGCGCTCGCGCGCATAGGCGAGCGCTTGCTGCGTGGCGCGCTCGGCGAGCTGCAGGCCCTGGCCGCCGACGTTGATGCGCGCCGAGTTCATCATAGTGAACATGGTCGCCAGGCCTTGGTTCTCGCGCCCGACCAGCTCGCCGACGCATTCGCCGTTGTCGCCATAGGCCATCACGCAGGTCGGCGAGGCGTGGATCCCGAGCTTGTGCTCGAGGCTGACCGCGCGCAAATCGTTCTTCGGGCCGAGCGTGCCGTCGGGATTGACTCGGTACTTGCTGACGAGGAACAGCGAAATTCCGCGGCTTCCCGCCGGCGCATCGGGCAGGCGCGCAAGCACCAGGTGGACGATGTTCTCGGCCAGCTCGTGCTCGCCCCAGGTGATGAAGATCTTCTGCCCGGCGATCCGGTAGGTGCCGTCCCCCGCCGGGGTCGCGGTGGTGCGCAGCGCGCCGACGTCGCTGCCGGCCTGCGGTTCGGTGAGATTCATCGTGCCGGGCCAGGCGCCGCTGACCAGCCTGGGGAGGTAGAGCGCCTTCTGCGCCTCGGTACCGTATTTCTCGAGTGCCTCGATCGCCGCGACGGTGAGCATCGGGAGCAGCGAGAAGGCCATGTTGGCGGTGCCGAGATTTTCCAGCACATTGACGGCCAGCGTATAGGGCAGCCCTTGCCCGCCGGCCTCGAGCGGACCGGAAATCGCGTTCCAGCCCTGCTCGACATAGGCCGCATAGGCCTCGGCGAACCCTTCCGGCAGCCGGACCACGCCGTTTTCCAGGCGCGCGCCCTGCGTGTCGCCGATCCGGTTGAGCGGGGCCCATTCGCCGGCCGCGAGCGCCCCGATCCCTTCGGCGATCGCTTCGACCATGTCGGGCTCGGCCGCGGCGAAGCGCGGGTGACTGGCGATCTCGGCGATCCCGGCGTTGACCGAGATGGCGAGCAGTTGATCGGGGGTAGCGGGTCGGTAGGTCACACGCTTTTCCTTGGCATCCGGCCCTCTGGACTATAGCGCCCGGCCATGACCGGCAAGGACGCTACGGAAGTGCTGCCCGCCGACGCGGCGGGAATCGCCCGCGCGGCCGATCTGCTGCGCGCCGGCGGACTGGTCGCGGTTCCGACCGAGACCGTCTACGGCCTCGCCGCCCGGGCCGATTCGGCCGCGGCGGTCGCGGCGATCTACCGCGCCAAGGGGCGGCCCGATTTCAACCCGCTGATCGTCCACGTTGCCGACCTGCCCGCAGCCGGCCGGCTGGCGCTGTTCGACGCGCGCGCGCGCGAACTCGCTGCACGCTTCTGGCCCGGGCCGCTGACGCTGGTGCTGCCCTTGCGCGAGGGCGCGCCGATCGCGCCGGCGGTGACCGCGGGGCTGCCCACGATCGCCCTGCGCATGCCTGCCCACCCGGCGATGCGCGCGCTGCTCGCCGAAACCGACCTCCCGCTGGCGGCTCCTTCCGCCAACCGCAGCGGCGGGGTAAGCCCGACCGAGCCGGCGCATGTGGTCGGCTCGCTCGCGGGGCGGGTCGGCCTGGTGCTCGATGGCGGGGTCTGCGCGCAGGGGCTCGAATCGACCATCGTTGCACTGCGTAACGACGGGAGCTGGCAATTGCTTCGCCCAGGCCCGATCGAGAAAGCCCGTATTTCCGCGATTCTCGGCGAGCCTCATGACGTCACATCGGCGAAAATCGAGGCGCCCGGGCAACTCGCCAGCCACTATGCCCCCGGCAAGCCGTTGCGCCTCGACGTCTCCGCGCCCGAGCCCGACGAGTATATGATCGGTTTCGGCCCGGTGCCGGGCGAGGCTACGTTGTCACAGGCCGGCGATCTGAACGAAGCGGCCGCGCATCTCTACGCCTGCCTCCATCGCGCCGCCGCGTCTCCACAGCCGCGAATTGCGGTCGCGCCGATTCCGGCGAACGGCATCGGCGAGGCGATCCGCGATCGCCTCATGCGGGCCGCAGCCTAGCGCCCGCCGGCAGAATCGAGCGACTCGATCCGGCGCGCGATTGCGTCGCGTTTTTCGCAGGCGCTACGGTTGCCTTCGCGGCATTGCCGGTCGCGCTTGCGGTACTCTCGGTCCAGCTTGGCCCGCTCTTGGTCGCGCTTTTCGTCGGCTTCGGACTGGCTGGTCGTGGCCATGTCGACTCCCTTGCCGACGACCTTGACCGGCACGGTCGCCACGTCGACCGCGGTCTTGACGATGCATCCGCCGAGCAAGGGCAGCGCAGCCAGCGCCAGGCAGCTTTTGCGATACCGCATCACCCGTTCCTTTCGGGCGCGATTATCGGCGGGGCAGGTTTCCGGACAGTGAACCCGCAGCGTCAGTCATCGCCGGTTCCGGCGTTCCCGTCGCTCGCACAGCTCACGTTGCCGCTGCCGGTGCGGGTGACTGCGCAAGGCGCGGGGCCGGAGATATCGATATCGCCGCTGCCGGTCAGCGAGACCTCGGCCGATTTCCGGGCCGAAAGCGCGATGCTGCCCGACCCGCTGACCGAGACGGTGGCAACGCCGCTATCGAGCGCCGCCGCATGGATGTCGCCTGAGCCGGATACGGTGGCCTCGACAGTCCCGGCCGAACCCGCGGCGGTCAGATCGCCCGAACCGGCAATGTCGAACGTCGCGCGGTCCACCTTCAGCGCCGCGATCTCGAGCGTACCCGAGCCGACGACCGAGCCGTCGAAGCGCGCGCCCTCGATCCGGTCGATCCGCACGTCGCTGGATCCTTCGAGATCGAACCGGTCGAGCCGCGGCAGCGTCACATGCACGGTCACATGGTCGAAAATGTCCCAATCGGCGCCGAACAGCCCGGTCTTGGGACGGATCGAGAGCTTGCCGTCCGTTACCGTAACCTCCAGCCGGTCGAGCGCTTCGCGCGACCCGTCCGCCCGCACCGAGATCGTATCGCCATAGCTAACCTCGACGTCCTGCGAACCCGAGACCGCGATCTGCCGGAAGGGCGCGAGCTCGTAGCTGCGGGTCTCGCCCGCGGCGGCGTGCTGATTGGCACCGCCGCCGTCGTGCATCGCGGCCAGCGTGACGGCGGCGCCGCTGGCCGCGAGCGCGCCCATGCCCAGGGCGAAAGCGATCTCACGCTTCCTGAATCCGGCCGGCACAGGCATCTCCTCATATCGTCAAAGAATGCTCAAGAAATCGCGCGAGCCTCGCCCGTCGTCAACCCGTGGGCTGGGATCGACGGGTTCCCTCATCCGCGCTCGCAGGTCAGCGTGCCCGAGCCGAAACCCTTCACCGTGCAAGTCGCGCCGCCTCGCACTACAACGCTGCCCGAGCCAAGGATGCTCGCATCGACCTTGCCGTCCGAAGCAAACACTGCGCTCCCGGCTCCCGCGAGCTTGACCTTGGCGCGCGCGGCCTTGAGCTTGCCCATCTTTACCCGGCCGGAACCTGCAATCGTCAGGTCGAGGCGCTCGACCTTGCCGCTTGCGCGATACCGTCCCGACCCGGCAAGTTTGACGTCGAGCGATGCGGTCTCGACGTCGGGCGTAAAAACGCTGCCAGCCCCCGCGATAACGATCTCCGCCCCGTCGGCGAGCGTGTCGCTGTGAATCTCGCCCGCTCCGGCAATTACCAGTTTCCGCGGCGACGGCATGATGATGCTGATCGTTGCCTGGTCGCTTGGACTGTTCACCGAGCTGTGGTCGCAGCGCATGACCGACAGAGTGCCATCCTCGAACAGGAAGCGCATCCGGTCCCTGGCTTCGGGTTCGCCCTCGACCGCGATGGTGAAGCCGGCGCCTTCGGAAATGCGCACGATGTCTGGCCCTGCGAGCATGATCGTGTCGGGCGAATCGCCAAACAGGTCGAGCTCGTCCAGCGGCACGCCATCCTTGCCGCCGAAGCTGAAATTCCCGCCCTCGCACCCGGCGGCACCGCTCGCCACCGCCATCGCGATCACCGGGGCCACGCTCTTGATGAATTGGTCGAAGCGCATCGTGCGCACCTCCTTCGTGTATTAATACGGCAATACACTATTTGGGACCGATTCTCAAGGCGACAAGGGCCCGGATACGAAAAGGGCCGCTCCTTGCGGAACGGCCCCTTCGCTCGATTGCGCGGAAATGCCTCAGGCGGTCTCGGCGGTCTCGTAATATTTCGGCGCATGCTCGTTGAGGATCGCGAGGATCTTCTTCAGCGCGGCCGGTTCGTCGGTCTTCTCCATCGCCGCGAGCTCGCGGGCGAGGCGGCTGGAGGCCGCTTCGAAGATCTGGCGTTCGGAATAGGACTGCTCGGGCTGGTCGTCGGCGCGGAACAGGTCGCGGGTCACTTCGGCGATCGACACCAGGTCGCCCGAGTTGATCTTCGCTTCGTATTCCTGCGCGCGGCGCGACCACATGGTGCGCTTGACCTTGGGCTTGCCCTTCAGCGTGTCGAGCGCTTCGCGCAGCGTCTTGTCGCTCGACAGCTTGCGCATGCCGATCGCTTCGACCTTGTTGACCGGGACCCGCAGGGTCATGCGTTCTTTCTCGAAACGGAGCACGTAAAGCTCGAGCTGCATGCCGGCGATTTCTTCGTTCTGCAGCTCGATCACACGGCCGACGCCGTGCTTGGGATAAACAACATAATCGCCGACGGAAAAGGCGGGAGCCTTGGCTACCATGTATCGTCCTTTCAAAATGCCGGACACGCCAAAGCGGTAAAGAACGCAGGGAGCCGCAAGCCCAAGCCGCGACCCTGAAGCGGATTTTACCGGTGGTTCGGCGAGGCCTGCCTTTCGTGGTTCAGTGGCCAGCTGTGGATAATCGCGACCATCGGGCAGATATGTAGCAGATTCGCCACAAAAATTCCAGCCCCGCGTGATTCGCGCGACTGCAGCCGCGGAATCCCGCGGTTTTCCGACGTTGACTTAGTCTTTAATCAGTCGCCGGAGCCCGGTTCGGCCGAGAAATATTTCTCGAACTTGCCTTCTTCGCCCTTGTGGTCGTCGGCATCGGCCGGCGCTTCCTTGCGCGCGGTGATGTTCGGCCACTCCGCGGAATATTGCGCGTTGAGTTCGAGCCATTTCTCGAGCCCGCCCTCTGTATCCGGCAGGATCGCCTCGGCCGGGCATTCGGGCTCGCACACGCCGCAGTCGATGCACTCGCTGGGATTGATCACCAGCATGTTCTCGCCTTCGTAGAAGCAATCGACCGGACATACCTCGACGCAATCCGTGAACTTGCAGCGGATGCAGGCATCGGTGACGACATAGGTCATGGGGTAAGTCCCTTTTGCTCCAGTGGCTTTTCCGCCCGCTACGGCGACGATCCCGAGGCGTCAAGTTCGCGGTAGCACGCGCGGGCCTCGTCTGCCGGACCTCGCCGCGCCGGCAAAGCAAGGATTTCTATCACCAGCACACGGGTTTTGAGCGGGAGGGTCAAGATATCGCCCACGCCGACGCCCTGATCGTTGTCCACCACCCGCTGCCCGTTGCGCCGGATATGGCCTTCGCCGACCCATTTCTGCACCAGCCCGCGGCTCTTCGCGAAGCGCAGGAACCACAACAGCCGGTCGATCCGCACGCGGGCCTAGCGGATCAGGTCGGCGAGCGCGGCGAAAACGTTGCCTTCGGCCGGGCGGCTCGGCTCCGGAGCGGGCCGGGGTGGCGGACGCTTGCCCCGGTCGGGGCCGCCGCGCGGTCCCTTGCCCTTGTGGCGCATGGGCCTTGCATGGTCCTGTCGCTCCGGGCGCGGCCCATCAGGCCGGGGTGGGCGCCATTCCCACAGCAGCGGCGCGGGCGGACCGAAGGCGCCCTCGGGCAGCACCCGCGCGCCGACCGGGCGGAAGCCCGCCTCGCGCAGCAAGGGCGCGAAACTCTGCTCCGCCAGCCCCATCGAGGTGCCGAGCGCCGGATCGATCCGGAAGCGCCGGCCATGCGCGGCGCCGCGGCCGTCATGCGCGGCGCGGAACAATCTCTCCGCCAGGTCGAGCCGGATCGCCTGATTGCCGGCAGGGCGATAGCCGGCGGGAAGGCCGCGCCCGCCCGGCGAATCGATTGCGATCACCGCGGCCATCGTCTGTTGGACCGGCCGCCGGTCCGCGCCGATCGCCTTCAGCAAACGCCTCGGCGCCGGCTTGAGCAGCGCCGGTACGAAGATATCGAGCGAACCGATGGTGACGCCGACACGGCGCAGGTAATGCCGCTTCTCCTTGGGCACATGCGCAAGACCGGCATTTGCGCGCTTGATCGTTCCGGCGCCGGCGATCAGTTGCAGCAGCAGCGCACGCACCTCGCTGCCGGCCTCGGGATCGCGGCTGGCTTCCTCGAGCTTGCGCAGTGGCGCCAGCGGAGCCAACTCGGCTTCGAGCCACAGGGCGAGCGTCTCTGCCAGCCGGGCCCGTTCCGGCGGGGTGAGCGCGCCGAGCTCCTTCGCCAGTTCGAGCCGCGGCCGGGTCGCATCCTTGCTCGGGTGGAGCAGCGCGATCGCCCGGCCGTCGCGCTCGATCTGCCCGTCGGCCAGCGTCAGTTCGCCCAGTTCGCTCGCCGCCAGCCGTTGCGCCTTCTGCGCCAGCAATTGCGGCAAATGCTTTTCCGCAGCCGCAAGCAGCAACTTGCGGTCGGCATGTCCGGCTTGCGCGTCGACCACGAAGCGGAAGCCGTCGAGCTGGCCGATCGTCTCGCCCTCGACCAGCACTCTGCCGTCTTCGGTCAGTTCCACTTTCAGCAATGCAGCGTCTTTTCCCATGGTCTTCATCAATACCGAGGTTCGCCGATTCACGAAACGCTCGGTGAGCCGCTGGTGGAGCGCGTCCGACAAGCGCCCCTCGACCGCCCGTGCCCGGCCGGCCATTTCCTCTTTCGCGAGCAGCCAGTCGGGCCGCTGCGCGATATAGGCCCAGCTGCGCACTGCGGCGATCCGGCCCTGCAGCGTGTCGATGTCGCCGTTGAGATTGTCGAGCTCGGCGATCTTGGCGGCGGCGTAATCGGCACCCAGATAGCCGCGCTGCAATTCCTGCCACAGCCGCAATACGAAGCGCGAATGGGTTTCGGCCCCCTGCTGCCGGAAATCCGGCAGCGAGCACGCATCCCACAACCGCCGCACCAGGGCGGGGGAAGTCAGCGTGTCGGCGATTCCCGGTTCGTCGGCCAGCCGCTTGAGCACCTTGAGGTCGATCGCTTCGGGCGCGGGGGCGAGCTGCGGCGCATCCGGCTTCGCCTCGAGATCGCCGATCAGCGTGTCGATGTCGTCGTAGCGCGGCTGCGCCTCGCGCCAGAACAGCCGGGTGAGCGGCGCGAAACGGTGCTCCTCAATCGCGTAGATTTCCTCCGGCGTAAACTCGATCGTCCCTCGGCTCCCGGCTTCAGAACGCCCGCCGGACAAGGTGCCGAAGGTTCCGTCCTTCTGGTGCCGCCCGGCCCGCCCGGCGATCTGCGCCATCTCGGCCGGGGTCAGCCGGCGCTGGCGGTGGCCATCGAACTTGCTCAGCCCAGCGAAGGCGACATGGGTCACGTCGAGGTTGAGGCCCATGCCGATCGCGTCGGTCGCGACGATGTAATCGACCTCGCCCGACTGGAACAATTCGACCTGGCGGTTGCGGGTCTCGGGGCTGAGCGCTCCCATCACCACCGCCGCGCCGCCGCGGAACCGCCGCAGCATCTCGGCGACCGCGTAGACCTGCTCGGAAGAGAAGGCCACCACCGCGCTGCGCGGCGGGATGCGCGACAGCTTGGCCGATCCGGCATGGCGCAGGGTGGAGAAGCGCGGCCGGTTGACGATCTCCGCCTCGGGCACAAGGGCCTTGACCATCGGCTCCAGTGTCGCAGAGCCGAGCAGCATCGTCTCCTCGCGTCCCCGCGCATGCAGCAACCGGTCGGTGAACACATGCCCACGCTCGGGATCGGCCGATAGCTGTGCCTCGTCCAGCGCGACGAAGGCCAGCCCGCCGCCGTCTCGCGGCATGGCTTCCGCGGTGCAGAGCAGCCAGCGTGCATGGCGCGGCTCGATCCGCTCCTCGCCGGTGATCAGCGCGACCGAGCTGTCGCCCTTGATCGCCCTGACCTTGTCGTAGACCTCGCGCGCGAGCAGCCGCAGGGGGAAGCCGATCGCGCCCGACGAATGGGCGCAGAGCCGCTCGATCGCGAGATGGGTCTTGCCGGTATTGGTCGGGCCGAGCACGGCCTTCACGCGGCTGTCGGAAGCACGGGACGTCACGCCGGCGAATGTGGCAGCGCGCCGGCCGGTGCGCAACCGTGCGGTCGGGCGCCTCAACAGCTAACCGTGCGGGCGAATCGCCCTGTCGAAATTAGGCCGATGTTAACTTTAAGCGGCCAAGGATTTGAGTCACAGACGATGTGGAACCGGGTCGCGCCATTCCCCCGGATCGATGGTTAAGGGCGCGGCCGACTGGAGGACGGGGTTGTACCAACCGCGTGAGCAGGCGGAGCGCGGCGTAACGGCCGGCAGCAGCGGACCCGGCGCAGCCGTGGTCCAGCTTTCGCATGCGCATATCCTCGAAGAGCCGCAAAAGATCGTTCTCGCGCGCTTCCGTTCGCTCGCCGAGCGGTACGGCCAGTGGCGCGAGCGCATGTCGCTCAAGCTTTCCCGGCTCGATCTCGCGCCCGACCTTGCCGAAGACATCGGCAGCGCGCGCTGGTTCCGCGGTGCGGGCACGATGTTCGCGCTTGCTGCCGTGGCGCTGCTGTTCTGGCCGGCTTTCGCGCCGGTCGAAGCCGCCGCGCCGATGCATATCGACGATGCCGAGCGCGACGAATTCCGCAGCCAGATGATCATGCCGCTGGCCCTTGGGGCCGACAGCGGCCGGCACATGGCGCCAACGCTGGCGGTTCATCCGCTTAGGGCTGCGCCCGAACGCCCGAAGATCGAACTGGTCGCGACGCTTGCCCAGGGCGACAGTTTCGCGCGCATGCTGGAACGCGCCGGGGTCGGTTCGGCCGACGCGGGCCGCGCCCTTTCGCTGATCTCCGGATCGATGCCGCTGTCCGATGTCGAATCGGGCACCAAGGTCGACATCGTGCTGGGTCGCCGCGCCTCGCCCGATGCGCCGCGCCCGCTCGACTCGCTGTCGTTCCGCGCACGGTTCGATCTCGAGCTCGCGCTGGCCCGCAAGGGCGACAGTCTCGCGCTCACGCCTCGGCCGATCCGGGTCGACACGACCCCGCTGCGCATCCGCGGGACGGTGGGCGGCAGCCTCTATCGCTCGGCCCGTGCCGCGGGCGCGCCGGCCAAGGCGGTGCAGGATTACCTGCGCGCGCTGGGCAACCAGTACGATCTCGAAAGTACGGTCGGGCCGAACGACGAATACGATTTCATCGTTGCCTACAAGCGCGCCGCCACCGGCGAGGTCCAGGTCGGCGACCTGCTCTACGCGGGGGTGATCCGGGGCGGAAAGCCCAAGACCCAGCTGATGCGCTGGGGCAAGGACGGCACCTTCTTCGAAGCCAACGGCATCGGCGAGCAGAAGAGCGGGCTGATCGCTCCGGTCGCCAGCCGCGGAATCAGCTCGAACTACGGCATGCGCCGCCATCCGATCCTCGGCTATACCCGCATGCACGCGGGGATCGACTTCATGGCCAGCTACGGCCAGCCGATCTATGCGGTGACCGACGGCACGGTGGTTTTTGCGGGCCGCCACGGCGGGCACGGCAATTACGTCAAGCTTGATCATGGCGGCGGACTCGGCACCGGCTATGCGCATATGAGCCGGATCGCGGTAAGCCCGGGCCAGCGCGTAAGGCGGGGGCAGGTGATCGGCTATGTCGGTTCGACCGGGCTCTCGACCGGACCGCACCTGCATTACGAGATGTACCGCAACGGGCACACGGTGAACCCGGCCTCGGTCCAGTTCGTCACGCGCGCGGCGCTGTCGGGCAAGGAACTTGCCGCGTTCCGCGCGCAGCTCGCCACGCTGATGAAGGTCTCCCCCGGCGCGGCCTTGGCCAGCCTGGTGCCCACTGCCGCCGAATCCGCCGCTCCCAAGCGCGAGATCGAGCGGGCCGATCATCCGGCGCAAGTAAAATAGGGCGGGTCGAACAGGAGCCGGTCTTCCGCGCAATTGCGAAATCGGGCGTTTTCCGGCAGGGAGCGCGCGATGACGAGCGCTTCCTTTCCCGCCACCCGCCTGCGCCGCCCGCGCGCGACTTCCTGGAGCCGCGCGCTCCATCGCGAGACGCTGCTGACCTCGGCAGACCTGATCTGGCCCTTGTTCGTGAGCGAGGGCGCCGGGGTCGAGGAGCCGATCGGGTCGCTTCCCGGCGTGTCGCGCTGGTCGGTCGAACGGATCGCGGACCGGGCGAAGGAGGCGGTCGGGCTCGGCATCCCGTGCCTGGCGCTGTTTCCGAACACGCCGAAAGACCGCCGCAGCGACGACGGGGCCGAGGCGCTCAATCCCGACAATCTGATGTGCCGCGCGATCCGCGCGATCCGCGATGCCTGCGGCGACGCGATCGGCGTGCTGACCGACGTCGCGCTCGATCCCTATACCGCGCATGGGCAGGACGGGCTGCTCGACGCGGGCGGCTACGTCTTGAACGATGCGACCGTCGAGATGCTGGTGCGCCAGTCGCTCAACCAGGCTGCGGCCGGGGCCGACATCATCGCGCCGAGCGACATGATGGACGGCCGGATCGGCGCGATCCGCGACGCGCTCGAAAGCGCCGGCCACCACAATGTCCAGATCATGAGCTATGCCGCCAAATACGCCTCGGCCTTCTACGGCCCGTTCCGCGACGCGGTCGGTTCGGGCGGGCTGCTCAAGGGCGACAAGAAGAGCTACCAGATGGATCCCGCGAACGGCGAGGAAGCGTTGCGCGAAGTCGCGCTGGATCTGGCCGAGGGAGCGGACAGCGTGATGGTCAAGCCCGGCCTCCCCTATCTCGATATCGTGCGCCGGGTGAAGGACCGGTTCGAGGTCCCCGTGTTCGCCTATCAGGTCAGCGGGGAATATGCGATGATCGAGGCAGCGGCGGCGGCCGGCGCAGGCAAGCGCGAAGACCTCGTGCTTGAGACATTGCTCGCATTCAAACGTGCGGGATGCTCGGGCGTACTCACCTATCATGCGCCGCTTGCGGCACGCTTGCTGAATGGCTGACTTCCGGGTCGAGACCGATCGGCTGGTGCTGCGCGACTGGAGCCGCGATGCCGATTGGGAGGCGTTCTTCCGCCATACCAACACCCCGGCGGTGATGCGCTGGCTCGGCGGGGTGATGTCCGACGAGGCGGTGGCGGCGCAGCGCGCCCGGGTCGAGGCGTGCCGTGAACGCAGCGGGCACTGTTTCTGGGCGGTCGAGCGCAAGCAGGATCGGGCGATCCTGGGGTTCTGCGGGCTCAAGCGGGTCGACGCGCCGGATTGCAGTGTGCTCGGCCAGTTCGAGGTGGGCTGGCGGCTGCGCGAGGATGCCTGGGGCTGCGGCTATGCGAAGGAGGCGGCGGCGGCCTCGCTCGATGCCGGCTTCGGGCAATTCGGCGCCGAGGAGATCGTCGCGCTGACCGCGATCGGAAACGCGCCGAGCTGGGGACTGATGGAACGGCTGGGGATGCGCCGCCGCGAGGATCTCGATTTCGTCGATACGCGCCCCGAAGCTCCGATGCGCGACACGATCGTCTATTCGATCGACGCCGCGGCATGGGATGCGGGGCGGTGACCGGCGCGGGGAGTGTCGTCGCCACCACCGAACGGCTGGTGCTGCGGACCGAGGTGCCGGGCGATCTCGAACTCTGGCTCGAATGCATGAACACGCCCGAGGTGCTGCGCTTCCTCGGCGGGCCGCAGGGCGCGGACAAGGTCGCCGAAAGTTTCATCCGGATGCGCGAGGCGCATGGCGAGGGCCGCCCCTGCTTCTATCTCCTCGCGCTCCGCGAGGGCGGCACGCTGGTCGGGCGCTGCGGGCTGAGCACGATCGATCCGCCCGAGGCGCCGGAAGCCCTGCAGGGCCAGCTGCAGGTCGGCTGGGGCATCCGCCCGGAATTCTGGGGGCGGGGTTATGCTCCGGAGGCGGCGCGCGTTGCGCTGGCGGCGGCGTTCGAGCGCTTCGCTGCGCCGGTCGTCTACGGCCAGACGTCGGAGCGCAATATTCCGTCCTGGCGGGTGATGGAGAAGCTCGGGATGCGGCGGCTGGCGGAGCTGGACTATCCCGATCCCGATTATCCGCCGGATGACAACCCCACGATGGTCTGGGGCATAACACGCGAGGAGTGGTGCGCATGACCGATCCGACGATCCTGCCGATCCATGGCAAGGCGCCGCGTATCCATGAGAGCGCCTTCGTCGCGCCCGGTTGCAGGATCATCGGCGATGTCGAGATCGGGCCCGACGCGAGCATCTGGTACAATTGCGTGATCCGCGCCGACGTGAACCGGATCGTGATCGGTGCGCGCAGCAATGTGCAGGACGGAACGGTGATTCATTGCGAAAGCCCCAGTCCGCGCCATCCGGAAGGCTTCGCCACGCTGATCGGCGAGGACGTGCTGATCGGGCATATGGCGATGGTCCATGGCTGCGTGCTCGAGGACCGCGCCTTCGTCGGCCTCGGCGCGATCGTGATGGATGGCTGCCGGATCGGTTCGGACGCGATGCTCGGTGCGGGCGCGATGCTCACTTCGGGCAAGGCGATCGAGCCGCGCCAGCTGTGGGTCGGGCGCCCGGCGGCCTATGTCCGCGACCTGCCGGACCTGGCGATCGCGGAGATGCGAAAGGGCGTTGCGCACTATGTCGAGAATGCGCGCGACCATGCAGCGGCGCTGAAAGATGTCCAAGGCTAGCCCGGCTCTGCCGCCGGCGGACGCGATCCGCGCGCTGCTCGACGACAAGGGGCGGCTGGCGGTGAAGGTCACGCCCGGAGCGCGGGTCGAGGTGCTGGAGATCGCAGAGGGCAGGCTGGTTGCGAAGGTGCGCGCCAAGCCCAAGGATGGGGAGGCCAACGAGGCCGTGCGGAACCTGCTCGCACGGGCGCTCGCGGTCGGTGCTTCACGGCTGACCCTGCTGCGCGGCGCGACCTCGCGGGAAAAACTCTTCGGGCTGGCTCAGGCCTGATCGCGCGGGTCCGGTCCGGCGAGCACCGCGGCGACGAGCGCTGCCAGGGCCAGCGTTGCCGCCAGCGTCACGCTCGCACTGGCGAACTTCGCATAGGCCGAGGCGCCCAGGATCGCTCCGCCACCCAGGGCAGCCCACAGCAGCAGGAGGGCGGCAAAGCCCGGCGCCTCCCGCCCGCACAACCGATAGGCGAGGCCTTGGCCGAACCGCACGAGCGCGCCGGTCATGTAGGTCAGCCCGAACGAGCTTTCGCCTTCGCGCTGGAAACAATTGTTGAGCGCCCCCATGGCCAGCACCAGGCTGCCGAGCACCACCGGCGTCCGTCCGGCGAATTGCGCTGCCGCTCCCACCGCCAGCAACGCGGTAACCAGCACCAGCACGTTCCGGGCCTGCCACGCGCCGCTGCGAAGGGCGACCACTGCGCCGCAGAACACGCCGGCGGCAAAGCCGAGGAGCAGGGCGGCCGGGAGCAGCGCCGTTCGCGGCGCAGTCGCCAGATCGACCGCAAGGCGTGTCGTGTTGCCCGACATGAAGGAGACGAAATAGCCGCCGGCCGCAAGAAAGCCGACCCCGTCGACGAAACCGGCCAGGCCGGCGAGGCCGATCGCGAGCCGGCGGTGGGGCGGGGCGAGACGCTGCATCGGCCCCTCCTACCAACCGGCACTGCCCGTGCGCTACCCGATTCGTGCCATTGCCCGGGCGATCTGGTCGAGCCGTCCGGCGAAGAGCTCGGCCGTCTCGCGATCGCCGGGCGCCACGTCGGCAATTGCGCGCTGCATTGCCGCACTCCACTGGCCCGCCGTCTGCGCGTCGATCGGCAGCCCGCCATGCACGCTCATCATGCACTTGCCCGGGTTCTCGACGAACCAGTTGCGCGGGCCGCCGGACCAGGCAGTGAGGAAGCCGGCAAGCGAGCGCCGCATCGGCGCAAGGTCGGCTGCGTGCATCGCCCGCAATTCGGCGTAGGCCCGATCACGCTCCATCAGATCGTAGAAGCGCTCGACAATCCGTTCGAGCACCACGGCCCCGCCGAGCCGCTCGAACGGAGTAAGACGGTCTTTCAGGGCTGCCGCCATCGCTGATCCTCCTGCCGGCAATCTCTCAGCCGGCGGGATCGCAGGTGATACCGGGAGGCGCCTTGACCCCGATCAAGCTTCAGTCGCGGATCAGCGCCTTGAGCGTGTCGAGCCGGTCGGCTTCGTGCGCGGGCTTGTCGATGCGGATCCGGCTGATCCGGGGGAAGCGCATCGCGACGCCGGATTTGTGGCGCTTGCTCGCATGGACCGAATCGAAGGCAACCTCGAACACCAAGCTGCGGTCGGTTTCGCGCACCGGGCCGAAGCGGTTTACCGTGTGGGTGCGGACGTAGCGGTCGAGGAATTTGAGTTCCTCGTCGGTGAAGCCGAAATAGGCCTTGCCCACCGGCAGCAGCTCCGCGCCTTGGTCGGGGTCGCCGTCCCAGCAGCCGAAAGTGTAGTCCGAATAGAACGAGCTGCGTTTGCCGCTGCCGCGCTGGGCATACATCAGCACGCAATCGATCAGCAGCGGATCGCGCTTCCATTTGTACCACAGCCCGGTCTTGCGCCCCGCGACGTACGGGCTGTCGCGGCGCTTGAGCATCAGCCCTTCGATCGCCTCGTCGCGGGCGCTGTCGCGGATCGTGCCGAGCGCGGCGAAATCGGCGGCCTCGACCACTGCCGAAAGGTCGAAGCGCTCTTGCGGCAGACGGTTGGCGAAGACTTCGAGCCGTGCCCGCCGTTCCGCCCACGGCAGCGCGCGCAGATCCTCGCCCTCGACGATCAGCGCATCGTAAAGCCGGACGAAGGCCGGATAATCGGCCAGCATCTTTTTCGAGACCGTCTTGCGGCCAAGCCTTTGCTGAAGCGCATTGAAGCTCGCCGCGCCGCCGGCTTCGCCGCCCTGGTGACTGCCCCGGACCAGCAATTCGCCGTCGAGCACCGCGGGAATGTCGAGTGCGGCGGCGATCTCGGGAAAGGTCGCCGAGATGTCGTCGCCCGAACGGGAGAATACCCTGGTTTCGCCGCCGGCGTGGACGAGTTGCACCCGGATACCGTCCCATTTCCACTCGGCGACGTAGTCGTCGAGATCGAGTTCCTCGCCGTCCTCCAGCGGATGGGCAAGCATGAAGGGGCGGAACAGCGGCAGGTTCTCGGTGTCGGGCGGCGGCCTGCCGTGCGCGGCCCAATCGAACAGCGGCTGATAGGGCGCGTCGATCCCGTGCCAGTATTCCTCGACGTCCTCGACCGGAACCGCGAAGGCCTGCGCGAAAGCGACCTTGGCGAGCCGGGCCGAGATGCCGATCCGCATCGCCCCGGTCGCGAGCTTGATCAGCGCGTAGCGGCCGGTGGAATCGAGCCGGTCGAACAGGCGCGGAAGGTCGGTCATCACCGAGACGCGGGTCATGCGCCGGAGCAGCGCAATGGTCTCGCCCAGCGAAGGCGGCGGTTCCGCCTCGCGCGGCGGATCGGGCCACAGCAGGCTGGCGGTTTCGGCCGTATCGCCTACGAAATCCCGGCTCAGCGTCCACAGCACCGGATCGATCCGCTCGTGCATCAACGCCCGGATCGTGCCCGCCTTGACCGCCGGAAAGTCGAGCGCTTCGGTGAGCGCCGCCAGCGCCCAGCCGCGGTCCGGATCGGGCGTGCGGCGCAGATAATCGGCGATCAGCGCCAGCTTGGCGTTGCGGCTGGTGGTGTAGACGAGCGCGTCGACCAGGGCGGCGAATTCTTCCACCGCTCAGCGCATTTCCAGCAAAAGTGGGAACTGGTTTTGCGGCCGGAAATGCGCCATTATCAGTCGTCCTCGTCCTCGTAGCCAACCAGCGCCAGCGCCCGGGCCCTGCGCTGGTTCAGCTCGCACCAGCGCAGCAGCGCCTCTTCGCGCCCGTGGGTGATCCAGCTTTCGGCCGGGTTCACCTCCTCGATCGTGCGCGTCAGCTCGTGCCAGTCGGCATGGTCCGAGATCACCAGCGGCAGTTCGACGTTGCGCTGCCGCGCGCGCTGGCGGACGCGCATCCAGCCGCTGGCCATGGCCGTGATCGGGTCGGGCAGCCGGCGGCTCCAGCGGTCGTTGAGCGCGCTGGGCGGGCAGATCACGATCCCGCCGCGCAAGTCCTCCTTCCTGGCATCGGAGACGAGGCGCAACTCGCCGAGGCCGATGCCGAATTCCTCGTAGAGCCGGCACATCCGCTCCATCGCTCCATGCAGCCAGATCGGCGCCACATGCCCTGCGCGGCGCAGTTCGGCGATCACCCGCTGGGCTTTGCCCAGCGCATAGGCGCCGACCAGGACGCAGCGTTCGGGATTGTCGGCCAGCCGCTGGAGCAGCTTCGCCATTTCCTCCTCGATCGGCGGATGGACGAATACCGGCAGGCCGAAGGTCGCTTCCGTGACGAAGATGTCGCAGGGAGTGACTTCGAACGGGGGGCAGGTCGGATCGGGCCGGCGCTTGTAGTCGCCAGTCACGATCACCCGTTCGCCGGCCCGCTCGAGCAGAATCTGGGCGGAACCGAGCACGTGGCCTGCGGGAATGAAGGTTGCGCTGACGCCGCCCTTGAGCGCGATCGTCTCGCCATAGGACGCCGGGGTAGCGCCTTCATCCGTGAAATAGCGCAGTTTCATGATCGCCAGCGTCTCGGGCGTCGCGACCGTGGTGCCGTGCCCGCCGCGCGCATGGTCGGCATGGCCATGGGTGACCAGAGCGCGATCGACCGGGCGGGACGGATCGATCCAGCTATCTGCGGGGAGAATATGGATCCCGTGCGGCTCGGGCCGGATCCATCCGAAATCGGCGATCATGCACGCAAAATGGGCGGGAGCGGCGTCGGGTTCCAGACCCGCCGCGCCGCTCCCGCCCTATTGTGTCGCCTCACTCGGCCTCGTCGGCCTTGGCGGCGGGCTTCTTGCGTTCCGGAGCGGGCTTCTTCGCTGCCGGCTTCTTGCGCTTCTCTTCCTTCGGCGGCGCCGGAGTGAGCTCGAAGGAGAGCTTGTCTTCTTTCACGCTCACATGGACCTCGCCGCCATGCGCCAGCTTGCCGAACAGCAGCTCTTCGGCGAGCGGCTGCTTGACCTTGTCCTGGATCAGGCGGGACATCGGCCGGGCGCCGTAGAGCTTGTCGTAGCCGCGCTTGCCCAGCCAAGTCCGCGCATCCGAATCGAACTGGATGTGGACGTTCTGGTCGGCCAGCTGGAGCTCAAGCTGGAGGATGAACTTGTCCACCACCCGGCTGATCGTCTCGGTGCCGAGATAGGTGAAGGGGACCGTCGCATCCAGGCGGTTGCGGAACTCGGGGCTGAACATCTTCTTCACCGCATCGTCGCCAGCGTCTTCCTTGGAGACGTCGCCGAAGCCGATTCCCTGCCGGGCCATGTCGGAGGCTCCGGCGTTGGTCGTCATGATCAGCACCACGTTGCGGAAATCGACCGTCTTGCCGTGATGGTCGGTCAGGCGCCCGTTATCCATCACCTGCAGCAGGATATTGAACAGGTCGGGATGCGCCTTCTCGATCTCGTCCAGCAGCAGCACGCAATGCGGCTGCTGGTCGACCGCATCAGTGAGCAGGCCGCCCTGATCGTAGCCGACATAGCCCGGAGGCGCGCCGATCAGCCGCGATACGCTGTGGCGTTCCATGTATTCGGACATGTCGAAGCGCTGCAGCGGAATGCCCATGATCTCGGCCAGCTGGCGCGCGACCTCGGTCTTGCCGACGCCGGTCGGGCCCGAGAACAGGAAGCTGCCGATCGGCTTGTCCGGATCGCGCAGGCCCGCGCGACTCAGCTTCATCGCGGTCGAGAGCACTTCGATCGCCTTGTCCTGGCCGAACACCACGCGCTTGAGATCCTTCTCGAGCGTCTCGAGCGCCTTCTTGTCGTCGGAGCTGACGGTCTTGGGCGGGATGCGCGCCATGGTCGCGATCACCGCTTCGATCTCGCGCGAGGTGATCTTCTTCTTGCGGCGGCTCGGCGGCACCAGCATCTGCATCGCACCCACCTCGTCGATCACGTCGATCGCCTTGTCGGGCAGCTTGCGGTCGTTGATGTAGCGCGCCGACAGCTCGACCGCGGTCTTGATCGCGTCGGGCGTGTACTTGACCTTGTGATGCTCCTCGAACGCCGAACGCAGCCCGCGCAGGATCTTGATCGTATCCTCGACCGTGGGCTCGTTCACGTCGATCTTCTGGAAGCGCCGCAGCAGCGCGCGGTCCTTCTCGAAATGATTGCGGAATTCCTTGTAGGTGGTCGAACCGATGCAGCGGATCGTCCCGCCCGACAGGGCCGGCTTCAAGAGGTTCGAGGCGTCCATCGCGCCGCCGCTGGTCGCGCCGGCACCGATGACGGTGTGGATCTCGTCGATGAAGAGGACCGCATGCGGCATCTTCTCCAGTTCGGTGACGACCGCCTTCAGGCGCTCTTCAAAGTCGCCGCGATAGCGGGTGCCGGCCAGCAG